>DATLJE010000035.1:0-15882 GCA_035539095.1 Luteimonas sp. | reverse complement strand
CGCACGGGTTTTGCAGTCGCGCTGATGATGGTGGCGGGCTACGCCATGGCGCAGGGCATGCGTGGCGACCACCCCGACACCTACGTGGTCAAGCGCGGCGACACCCTCTGGGACATCGCGGGCAAGTTCCTGCAGCGCCCGTGGCTGTGGCCGGAGATCTGGCAGGCCAACCCGCAGATCCGCAACCCGCACCTGATCTATCCGGGCGACATCATCAGCCTGGCCTACCTCGACCGCGTCACCGCGCAGCCGGGCCCGCGCACCGATGCGCAGCCGATCAACGCGATCCCGCTGTCGGACATCGAGCCGTTCCTCAAGGACCTGCGCGTGGTCGACCAGTTCGAGCAGCTGCCCTACGTGGTCGGCCTCGAGGAAGACCAGCTGCGCGCCACCCAGGGCCAGCTCGTCTACGTGCGCGGCCTGTCCGCCTCGCAGCCCGGCCAGCGCTACCTGGTGGTGCGCCCGACCGTGCGTTACACCCGCCTGGAGCGCGCCGGCATGTGCTGCGACCTGCTCGAGAAGGACGACCTCGACTACCGCGGCCGCCGCGACGTCGACTTCGGCCAGTACTGGAACCACGTCGTGTTCCCCGACAAGGGCGGCGAGACGCTCGGCTACGAGCTGCAGCGGGTGAACATCGGCACCATCACCCGTGGCGAGGTCGGCGGCATCGAGGCCAGCACCGTGCTGCTCGACGAGGGCGGCCGCGAGGTGCGCATCGGCGACCGCCTGATCCCGGTCGACGCGCAGCCCTACGACCTGCAGTTCTTCCCGCATCCGCCGAAGCAGCAGCTCGCCTACGGCCGCGCGCGGGTGCTGGCGGTGACCGACAACCTGTCCTTCGGCGGCCCGCGCGACGTGGTCGCGCTGTCGGTGGGCACCGCCGACGGCGTCGACAACGGCACCGTGTTCTCGATCTGGCGCGAGGGCAGCAACGTCGTCGACCGCGTCGAGCACAGCGCCGACTTCCCGGCCGGCGCCGAGAGCTTCGAGGGCAAGGTGCGGCTGCCGGACGAGTACGCCGGCCACGTCATCGTGTTCCGCAGCTACGACAAGGTCAGCTACGGCCTGGTCATGGACGGCACCAAGCCCACCCGCATCGGCTACCACCTCAAGCATCCCGACGCGGCGTACTAGGTTTTCCCGACACCACGATGCGACGGCGCCCGAGGGCGCCGTCGCCGTTTCCGCACTACGCTGGCGCCATGGATACGAACCTGGATGCCCTGCTGCGGCTGGTGGAGGCCGGCGGCGCGGCCGCGCCGCGGCGCGCGCTGCTCGAACGCCACGCCGGCGCGCGCGCCGTGCTCGATGCCGGCGCCCGCGCCTGGCGCGAGGCCGGCTGCGACGACGCACAAGTGCGCACGATCGAATCGACCGCCCCGCCCTCGCCTGCGCGCGAGCGCGCACACACCTGGCTGGCGCAACCCGGCCACCACCTGCTCGGCTGGCACGATCCGGATTACCCGGCGCTGCTGCGGCGCGCGCCGAACCCGCCGCTGGCGCTGTTCGTCGCCGGCGACCCTGCCCTGCTCTGGCACCCGGCGGTGGCCGTCGTCGGCAGCCGCTCGCCCACGGCCGGCGGCCGCGACAACGCCGCCGACTTCGCGCGCGCGATCGCCCGCACCGGCCTGGGCGTCACCAGCGGCCTGGCCGCCGGCATCGACACCGCCGCGCACGCCGCCGCGCTGGAGGCCGGCGGCGTGACCGTGGCCGTGCTCGGCAACGGCATCGACATCCCCTACCCGCGCGCCAACGCCGGCCTGTATGCGCGAATCGCCGAGCGCGGCGCGGTGGTGAGCGAGTACCTGCCCGGCACCGAGAGCCAGCGCGGCTATTTCCCGGCCCGCAACCGGATCATCGCCGGGCTGGCGCTGGGCGTGCTGGTGGTCGAGGCGGCCGAGCGCTCGGGCGCGCTGATCACCGCCCGGCTGGCCAGCGAGGCCGGCCGCGACGTGTTCGCCGTCCCCGGCTCGATCCACAACCCGATGGCGCGCGGCTGCCACCGCCTGATCCGCGAAGGCGCCGGCCTGGTCGAGGCCGCGCACGAGGTCGTGGCCGCGGTCGCGCCGCTGGCCGGCGAGCTGGGCGAGGCCTTGCGGCGGCGCCTGGCCGCCCCCAACCCGGGGCCCACGACGCCTTCGGACGACGCCGCCGGCGCCGGATCCCCGGACGATCCCGACTACAACCGCTTGTGGAAGGCCCTCGGGCACGACCCAATCGGTATGGATCAGCTGGCCGAGCGCACCGGATTGACGACCGCCGAACTGTCCTCCATGCTGCTGGTCATGGAGCTGGATGGACGGGTGGCCGCCGCACACGGACGCTACGCCCGAAGGCCCCCACTCACCGCGAACTCCGCGCCCTCGGGCGCAGGCCGGGGGAAATGAAAGAGAGCATCCTGGACGTCCTGCTCTACCTGTTCGAACACTACTTCACCGAAGACGCGGACCTCGTCCGCGACCGCGACTCCCTCCAGAGCGGCCTGCTCCAGGCCGGCTTCAGCCCCGCAGAGACCAGCAAGGCCTTCGACTGGCTCGACGCCCTCGCCGAGCGCCGCCACGAGGCGGCCGCCCCGCGCGTGGACGGCCCGACCCGCGTCTACTTCGGCCCCGAGCTCGACAAGCTCGACGTCGAATGCCGCGGCTTCCTGCTGTTCCTCGAGCAGCACGGCATCCTCGACGCCGACCAGCGCGAGCTGGTGCTCGACCGCGCGATGGCGCTCGACCAGGACGAGCTCGACCTCGACGACCTCAAGTGGGTGGTGCTGATGGTGCTGTTCAACCAGCCCGGCGCCGAGGCGGCGTACGCGTGGATGGAAACGCAGATGTTCGTCGACGAGCCGGAGCCGGTGCACTAGCACGACGCAGGATCCGATCGCGCGCCGGGGAGGGCACGCGGTCGCGGAAGCGCCCGCGGAGCGCGGCGCGACGGGGAAGGGAAACAGGGGATCGCATGACCGATTGGTACTACCACGACCCGGCGCAGGGTCGCGTCGGCCCGCTGTCGGCCGAGCAGCTGCGCGCGCGCTACGCCGACCGACGCGTGCAGCGCGACACCCTGGCCTGGCATCCCGGCGCGCGCGAATGGCAGCCGCTGGAACGCTACGCCGAGGACCTGCAGCTGCACACCGTCACGCCGGACGCCTCGCAGCCGCCCCCGCTGCCGCCGGCGCAACCGGCCGCCGCGCCGACGGCGTCGCGGTACGCGCACGCCCATGCGCGCGGCGCGCCGCCGCCGAAGCAGGGGCTGTCCGGCTGCGCGATCGCGGCGATCGTGGCGGCGGTGGTCGCGGTGCCGGTGCTGGCCATCCTCGCCGCGATCGCGATCCCCGCCTACAACGACTACACCATCCGCGCGAAGACCACCGCGGGCCTGGTCGGCGCCGCGTCGGCGATGCAGCGCGCGGTCGGCGAGTTCGCCGGCGCCCGCGGGCGCTGCCCCGGCAATGACGACTTCGCGCCGCTGGTGCGCCAGTTCGCGACGATCGAGAAGCAGGCCACGGTGCGCTTCGGCGCGCTCGCCAACGGCAACTGCGCGTTCGAGTTCACCCTGCGCGGCAACAGCGCCATCGAGGGCCGGACCTGGCTCCACGAGGCCCACCGCAATGGCGGGCAACTGGACTGGGACTGCAGCGGCGGCGACCTGCCCGACCGCTACCGCCCGCCGGCCTGCCGCGCCCGCTGAGCGCGCGCCGCGACGACCAACGAAGAGGACAACCATGGCCAAGTGGTACTACAGCGACTACGAACGCAACCGCCACGGTCCGGTCGACGACCGCGACATGGCGCAGCTGCACGCGGACGACCAGATCGGCCCCGAGACCCTGGTGTGGCGCGAGGGGCTGGCGCAGTGGCAGCCCTGGCGCACGCTGGCCGGCGAGGTGGTGTCGAATGCGCCGCCACCGCCCGTGCGCGCGACCTTCGCCGCGCCGGCCGACCCCGGGCTGCGCGAGGGGGTCAACCCCTACGCCATGGCCACGCCGGCCGGCCCCGGCCTGCGCGAAGGGGTCAACCCCTATGCCGTGGCCGAGCCGGCCTCGCCCTACGCGCCGCCGCGCGCGCCGGTGCACCGCGTCCACCGCGCGCACGCCGGCGGCCACGTCGTCTACGCCGGTTTCTGGAAGCGCGTGGCCGCCTCGCTCATCGACAGCTTCATCCTCGCCCTGCTCGGCGGCGTGGTCGGCGCCGCCATCGGCGGCCTGATGGGTGCGGTGCTGGGCAGCGGCAGCCGCGATGCGGTGCAGCTGCTCGTCCAGGTGGGCTCGGCGGTGCTGGCCGCCTGCTACTACGGCTGGTTCTACGCCAGCGTGCAGCAGGCCAGCCCGGGCAAGATGGCGATCGGCATCAAGGTCGTGCGCGGTAACGGCGGCGGTTGTGGCTTCTGGCGCGGGTTCGGGCGCTATTTCGCGATGATCCCGAGCAGCCTGATCCTGGGCATCGGCTTCCTGATGGCCGGCTTCACCGCGCGCAAGCAGGCCCTGCACGACCTGATGTGCGACACCCTGGTGGTCGACAAGTGGGCCTACACCGACTGGCCGGACCAGCAGCGCGAGGAGCTGGGCACGGTCACCTGGGTGGTGCTGGTGCTGGGCGGGCTGGCCGTCGGCGCCCTGTTCCTGGCGGTTGTGGCGGGGATCCGGCTGCTGGCCGGGGCGCACTGACGGGCCCGGCCCCGCGGCCCGGCTTGACAGGGCCGGCCGCGGCATGACACCTGTATAAAAAGGTGTAGAACCTGAACGCCCGTGGCCCCGGCCGCGGGCGTTCCCTTCTCCGACTCCCTATAGTGCCGCGGCCCTTCACCCCGCGCTCCCCCCTGCAAGGACAGGCTCCGCCCCCGATGGCCAAGAACCTCCTCATCGTCGAGTCGCCCGCCAAGGCCAAGACGATCAACAAGTACCTGGGCAAGGACTTCACCGTCCTGGCCTCGTACGGCCACGTCCGCGACCTGGTGCCCAAGGAAGGCGCGGTGGACCCGGACAACGGCTTCCGGATGCGCTACGACCTGATCGACAAGAACGAACGCCACGTCGACGCCATCGCCAAGGCGGCCAGGTCCGCCGACGGCATCTTCCTGGCCACCGACCCGGACCGCGAGGGCGAGGCGATCAGCTGGCACATCGCCGAGATCCTGCGCGAGCGCGGCCTGCTCGAGGGCAAGCCGCTGCAGCGGGTGGTGTTCACCGAGATCACCCCGCGCGCGATCCGCGAGGCGATGGCGCAGCCGCGCGCGATCGCCTCCGACCTGGTCGACGCCCAGCAGGCGCGCCGCGCGCTCGACTACCTGGTCGGCTTCAACCTCTCGCCGGTGCTGTGGCGCAAGGTGCAGCGCGGCCTGTCCGCCGGCCGCGTGCAGTCGCCCGCGCTGCGCATGATCGTCGAGCGGGAGGAGGAGATCGAGGCCTTCGTCGCGCGCGAGTACTGGTCGATCGAGGCCGAGTGCGCGCATGCCTCGCAGCCGTTCACCGCCAAGCTGGTGAAGCTCGACGGCAAGAAGTTCGAGCAGTTCACCGTCACCGACGGCGAGTCGGCCGAGTCCGCGCGCCAGCGCATCGCTGCCGCCGCGCAGGGCGCGCTGCACGTCACCGACGTCGCCAGCAAGGAGCGCAAGCGCCGGCCCTCGCCGCCGTTCACCACCTCCACGCTGCAGCAGGAGGCCTCGCGCAAGCTCGGCTTCACCACCAAGCGCACCATGCAGGTCGCGCAGAAGCTGTACGAAGGCGTGGCGATCGGCGAGGAAGGCACGGTCGGCCTGATCAGCTACATGCGTACCGACTCGGTCAACCTGTCGGCCGAGGCGCTGAGCGAGATTCGCGACGTCATCGCGCGCGACTACGGCACCGGCGCGCTGCCCGACAAGCCCAACTTCTACACCACCAAGTCGAAGAACGCGCAGGAGGCGCACGAGGCGGTGCGCCCGACCTCGGCGCTGCGCACGCCCGCGCAGGTGGCGCGCTTCCTCTCCGACGACGAGCGCCGCCTGTACGAGCTGGTCTGGAAGCGCGCGGTCGCATCCCAGATGGTGCCGGCCACGCTCAACACCGTCTCGGTCGACCTCGCCGCCGGCAGCGAGCACGGCTTCCGTGCCAGCGGCACCACCGTGGTCGATCCCGGCTTCCTCGCCGTGTACGAGGAAGGCAAGGACACCAGGACCGACGCCGACGCCGACGAGGGCCGCAAGCTGCCGGCGATGAAGCCCGGCGAGCGCGTGCCGCTCGACCGCATCCACGCCGACCAGCACTTCACCCAGCCGCCGCCGCGCTTCACCGAAGCGGCGCTGGTCAAGGCGCTGGAGGAATACGGCATCGGCCGCCCTTCCACCTACGCTTCGATCATCCAGACCCTGCTGTTCCGCAAGTACGTGGAGATGGAAAGCCGCAGCTTCCGCCCCACCGACGTCGGTCGCGCGGTCTCGAACTTCCTCAGCAGCCACTTCACCCGCTACGTCGACTACGACTTCACCGCCCGGCTCGAGGACGAGCTGGACGCGGTCTCGCGCGGCGAGGAGGAGTGGGTGCCGCTGATGGAGAAGTTCTGGGGCCCGTTCAAGGAGCTGGTCGCCGACAAGACCGAGAGCGTCGACCGCAGCGAGGCCACCGGCGCGCGCGAGCTCGGCACCGATCCCAAGAGCGGCAAGCCGGTCAGCGTGCGCCTGGGCCGCTACGGGCCGTACGCGCAGATCGGCACCGCCGACGACGAGGAGAAGCCTACCTTCGCCTCGCTGCGCCCGGGCCAGAGCATGCACACGATCGAGCTGGCCGACGCGCTGGAGCTGTTCAAGCTGCCGCGCAAGCTGGGCGAGTCCGGCGGCGAGCAGGTGTCGGTCGGCATCGGCCGCTTCGGCCCGTTCGCCAAGCGCGGCAGCACCTACGCCTCGCTGAAGAAGGAGGACGATCCCTACACCATCGACCTCGCGCGCGCGGTGTTCCTGATCGAGGAGAAGGAGGAGATCGCGCGCAACCGCATCATCAAGTCCTTCGAGGGCAGCGACATCCAGGTGCTCAACGGCCGCTTCGGCCCGTACATCAGCGACGGCCGCCTCAACGGCCGCATCCCCAAGGACCGCGAGCCTGCCTCGCTGACGCTGGAGGAAGTGACGACGCTGCTGGAGGAAACCGGCAAGCCGATGCGCGGCCGCTTCGCGAAGAAGGCTGCGGCCAAGAAGGCCGCGCCGGCGAAGAAGGCGCCCGCGAAGGCGGCCGTGAAGAAGGCGTCGCCCGCGAAGAAGACGGCGAAGAAGACGGCCACGAAGAAGACCGCCAAGGCCACGAAGAAGAAGGCGACCGCGAAGAAGGCCGCGAAGAAGACTGCCGCCAAGACAGCGAAGCAGCCCGCCACGCGCACGCCTGCGGACGACGACGCCCCGTTCTGAGCCCGCGTCGCCGGCGGCGCCGGTTGCCTCGTGGGAGCGGCTTGAGCCGCGAGCTTTCGCCGCCCCTCGACGCCTCATCGGCACTCGCGGGAGCGGCTTCAGCCGCGAGCTTTGCGCCGGTGCTCGATGCGTCATCGGCACTCGCGGGAGCGGCCTCAGCCGCGAGCTTTTCGCGGGCATCTCGATGTGTCATCGGCACTCGTGGGAGCGGCCTCAGCCGCGAGCTTTTCGCCGGCGCTCGATACGCCATCGGCAGCGGCCGCCGCGACTCCCCTCGCTACCGCATCGCCATGCGCCGCCGATGCACCCGCGCCCGCCACGCCATAGGATGGCCCCATGCCCCCGCACCTCTCCGTCGAAGACGCCGCCGCCGCCCTGCGCCGCGGCGGCGTGCTCGCCTGCCCCACCGAAGCGGTCTGGGGCCTGTCCTGCGACCCCTTCGACGAAGCCGCGGTCATGCGCCTGCTGGCGACCAAGCAGCGCCCGGTCGACAAGGGCCTGATCCTGGCCGCGTCCGCGCTGTTGCAGCTCGACGGCCTGGTCGACTGGGAGGCGCTGGCGCCGGCGCGCTGCAACGCGGTGATCGATAGCTGGCCCGGGCCGCACACCTGGGTGGTGCCGGCCAGTCCGCGGGTACCGCGCTGGATCACCGGCGCCCACGACGGCGTCGCGGTGCGGATCAGCGCGCACCCGCTGCTCGCCGCGCTGTGCGCGGCCTTCGGCGGCGTGCTGGTCTCCACCAGCGCCAATCCCGCCGGCGCGCCGCCGCCGCAGGCGCTGGAGGCCTTCGACCCCGCGCTGCTGGCCACGCTCGACGGCGTCGTCCCCGGCGCCACCGGCGGCCTCGCCCGGCCGACCACCATCCGCGACGCGCGCAGCGGGCTCGAACTGCGGGCCTGAACACCGCGATCGGCGGCGGCGCTGCCACGCCGCGTTCTTCCCGACCGTCCCAGCGCCCGGCGCTGAGCGCCGCCGCACGTGCCGCAGCGCCGCATGCGCCGCTCCCCGGCCGGGACTAGCATCGCCTTCCCGCCGGCCCCCGCCGGCCCAGGCAAGGAGATCGCGATGAAGACCGCACGCCGCACCCTTTCCCTCGCGCTGGCCTGCGCGCTGCTGTGCGCGGCCGCAGCATCGGCCCAGGACACCAAGGAAGCCGAAGCCTCCCCCGCCATGTCCCCCGAACAGCAGGCGATGATGGAGGCCTGGCAGAAAGCCGGGGCCGTCGGCCCGCAGCACGCGCAGCTGGCCGAGCACTTCGCCGGCAACTGGAACACCAAACAGACGATGTGGATGGATCCGTCCCAGCCGCCGATGGTCGAGACCGGCAAGTCGGTCGACACCGCCGTGCTCGAAGGGCGCCAGATCCAGACCCAGTTCAAGGGTCAGGTCATGGGCCAGCCGTTCACCGGCATCGGCTTCACCGGCTACGACAACGTGCGCGGCAAGTACACCTCCACCTGGACTGACAGCATGTCGACCGGCGTGATGGTCAGCGATGGCGAGTACGACCCGGCGACCAAGACCTACACCTTCCGTGGCCAGATGGCCGACCCGACCAAGCAGGGCGCCCTCATCCCGATCCGCGAGACCATCCGCATCGTCGACGCCGACCACCACGTGATGGAGATGTTCGAGCCGCACGACGGCAAGGAAGTGCGCACGATGCAGATCGAGTACACGCGCGCCGACTAGCTGCACGGGCGCGGAGGCCGGCCCGCCTCCGCGCCATCCCCGGGTGGCCCCTTGGCCGTTTTTGCAGGAGCGACGGAAGTCGCGGCCGCCCTGCCAGGCGCCCGCGCAACCCGCCATCGATCGCGCTTCCCGCGACCGCGTGCCCCGTGCCCCGTGCCGGACGACGTCCATGCCGCGCTGCGCGTTACCCAAGCCCAACGCCGGCCTGCCTGAATCTTCAGGCACCCGCTTCACTTCACCCCCGCCCCGCGCGCGCGCAAGATGGCGGCCATGGCCCGCCGCCTGCCGCTGCCGTCGTCGCTCGCCGCGCTTGCCGCGCTCGTCTCGCTCGCCGGCGGCGCGGTGGCGCAAGACGACATCACCATCTACCGCTGCACCGACGCTAGCGGCCACCTGACCCTGCAGGACGCGCCCTGCGACAAGGACCAGGCCCAGCAGACCCGGCGCATGCTGCAGCCCGTCGACCCGCCGCCGCGCGCCGCCCCGCCGGCATCCGCGACGTCCCCGGCCGCGCCCGCGCCGGAATCCCCGCGCCCCGTCGTCGTGCGCGGAGCGCGGCCCATGTACGAATGCGTGCGCCCCGACGGCAGCCGCTACACCAGCGACGACGCCGACGGCGACCCGCACTGGGTGTCCGGCGGCTGGGACGGCATCGACGGTCCGGTCCTGGCCGGGCCGGGCATCGTCTTCAGCGGCGGCGCGCGCAGGCCCGCGACCGCGCAGGCCGGCGCCGCGCCGACCGGCTCGACCAGCGCCCCGCCTTCCGCCGGCAACGGCGCGCCGCAGCTCCGCTTCCGCGACGCCACGCCCGCCAATCCGCCGCCGCGTCCGCCGCCTCGCCCCGGCCATGGCCATGGCCACCACGGCGGCTTCGGCTGGGGCTACGGCGGCGGCTACTGGGCGTACGACGAGTGCAGCCCCCTGCCCCAGCGCGAAACCTGCGCGCGCCTGCGCGACCGCCGCGAGGCGATCCGCACGCGCTTCTTCAATGCCCAGGCCAACGAGCGTGCGACACTGGACGTCGAAGAGCGCGGCATCAACGCCCGCCTCGCCGAGGACTGCGGAGGGAGTTGATGCGTCGCGTGGTGCTTTCGATGTCGTTGTTCGCGCTGGCCGCCGCCGGCCACGCCCAGGAACCCCGCCACGACACCATCTACCGCTGCACCGACGCACGCGGCGCGCTCACCATCCAGAACGGCACGCCCTGCCCCAAGGGCAGCCGGCAGCAGGTGCAGGTGGTCGAGGCACCGACGGTGATCCCGAGCTACGTGCCGCCGCCGGCGATCGTCACCGAGGTCCCCGCGCCGGAACCCGAGCCCGCGCCGGCCGCGCCCGCCACGGCCGTCGAACGCCCACAGGCCCCGCCCCCCGCCGCGATCGCCGACGCCGACCGCCTCCCGCCGCCGCCCCTCTACCGCTGCGAGACCTGGGACCACGACAGCTACCTCAGCGAGGATGGCGAGCCCAAGCCGCGCTGCGTCCGGCTGCAGACCACCGGCCTGGCCGGCGACCCGGATCGCGCCGGCGGCGAAGCGTGCGAGATGAAGTACGACCTGTGCTCGCGCGTGCCCGACGGCGCCGCGTGCGAAGGCTGGAAGCAGCGCCAGCGCGAGGTCGAATCGACCTGGCGCTACGCCCCTGGCGCGGACAAGCCGCGGCTGCAGGAGGCATTCGCACGCGTGTCGAAGATTCTCGCCGACACCACCTGCGGCGCCGGCGCCGGGCGCTAACCCTCGCCCGCGCGGCCGGCCGGCGGATCGACGAACACCGTCCGCGCGCCCTGCCGCTCGAACGTCACGTTGACCGTGCGCCCGATCGCGCGCGTGCGATGCACGGTGCCCGCCGGCACCACCAGCGCCTGCCACTCGGCGAGCGAGACGCGCGCGCCGTCCGCGAACTCGATCTCGAGCTCGCCGGCCACGACCAGGAACAGCTCGTCCGAATCCGGATGCCGGTGCCAGCGGTACTGGCCCTCGAATACCGACATCCGCATGCAGTCGCCGTTGACGTCGAACAGCACCGCGTTCTCGTACGCCGCGCTGACCGACGCCTGCTCGGCGCGCAGGTCGACGACCGCCAACGCGGGATGGCGCGCCTTGAGCGATGCGTACTCGTCGGCCGTCGGGAATTCTTTGCTCATTGCCAGCCTCCACTCGCCGCTGCGCACCGGCGCCGCGCCTCGCGGCCTACGCTCTCGACGCCAGGTATCGCTGCATGTCCGCGTACGCCGCTTCCACGAGCGCCGCGACCGCGCGCGCGTCCGGTTCATGCCCGGGCCTCGATTTTACATGCCGCATGAACTTGCCCGTGCCCTCCAGCAATCCATGCGGATCGTGGAGCACGGCGCCGAGGAAGAAACCGACATCGACGTGACTGGCGAAGACATCGACGTAGGCGAACGCGGCCTTGCCGATGCAGGCCGTGGGCTGGCTATCGTGGAGCAGCTCCATGACGTCGGGGCCGCAGCCGCGCATGATCTCGAACCAATGCCGCGCGATGTCGCCCAATGGCCCGGGATGCGCCTGCAACCAGGCCTCGACGCCCGGATCGCGACGGACCGCACCGGGGAACTCCATCAATCGCCGCTGCATGCGACCTCCCGAGGTCTGGCGCCCCGGGTCGGCCGGCGCCAAAACCTGCAAGTGGCGGAGAACCTTGCGCTCGAAGAGCGTGATGAGTTCAGGCGCCATGTACTCGAAGTCGTCCGGGATGTCGAGGCACACCAACTTGGCCCGAGCCAGATGGGGCTTGAAGCGCGTCGAGATCTTCGCGCGGTGCGAACGTTCCATGCAGAAGATCGTATCGGCCCACTCGAGCAGCTCGGGCGTCACCGGATTGTCCGAGTCCGCGCTGGTGCCGGCCGAGGCGGTCTCGATGCCAGGCCAGTCCGCAAAGACGTGTTCGGCCGTGGGACTGCGAAGCCGATTCTTGCCACAGATGAAGAGGACCTTATGGGACAAACTGCTCTACGCCTCGTCACTCGAGTCGAGCCCGGCCGCGAAGCGGCTTCGGCTTGAATGAATTGTTGGAAGTGGTCACTTGATGCTGCAGCTGCCTGCTTGAGGGCTGTCAGACCTAACATAGCTTGCAGTGTTGCCGGTCTTGTCGCTGTGCAAGAGCAGCTTGTCAAAGCCCGGAGAGGAGGACAATTCAATGGGAATGGCATAGCCATTTGCATTGGCAAGCAGGGATACGGACTGTCCCGAGTGCTTGTGCAGGAATTCGACGTTGCCCTTGGCGCGAATGACCAAGCCGGTCCCGTCTGCGTTGAACTGCAAGGAATCCTTGGGGCTGCTGTCCGGATCCTCGCAGAGCACCCAAGTGCCGAGAAGCCAATCCGCTGTTGGCGCTGGATTTCCCGAAGCCACAGCCCCCAAAGAAGCGAGAAGAGCCATCAGCCCGACTATCACTTTGCGAGAACTCATAACCACCTCTAACGCTAGAATTAAGCCGAGCCACCAAGTGGCTTCGGCTTGAATGAATTGTTAGGCCTCACGCCGTGACCAACAAGCTGAAAGCCCAGTACAGGCCAATTGCCATTTGTACGGCAAAGGCGGTGAAGCGAATGGTAACCGCAAGAGCAGACACTGAAGCCAAATGCACGAGCGATTGAAAGATACGGGCACTTAGCAACAAATAGGCGAGTGGGTCAGTGATCGATGTGCTTCCGGTGGCAATGGCGATTAGGATAAGTCCGCCGAAGACCGGGAGATTCTCGAGGCAATTGGCATGCGCTCTAGCCAGTCGCTGCATGAAGGGCGAAAGATTTGCATTGTCAGGCGTGAACCCATTGGCAGGGACTTTTCGACGCAAGACGAGTTGCGTGCGAATGACCTCCATGAGAATCAATAGAAGAAGCGTCCAGGCAATAAAGGCAGTGAGCGCGATGACGCTTGGCGAAGACATTGCGAACCTCTCTGGTGAGGCCTAACGCCTGAATTAAGGCGAGCCGCGAAGCGGCTTCGCCTTGAATGAATTGTTAGCGCCCATCACTTGAGCGGGGCCTCTCGTGTTACCAAGGTAGTGCTCTTATCAAGCACGACCAGAACTGTACGATCTTTATCGAATGACTGCCGTGTAGGATCATATTTTTTAGTTATAAGAACGTCTCCTGACCTTGCGACTATCATGAGGTTCGTCCCCTCTATGAACGTCCTCTTTGTTTGGTCTTTTGCGGTAAGTGCACCGTGTGTGAATGTGGCAAGAAGAACTAGCAAGATTACCCAAAAGCCGACGCCTGCTGCTGTATTTATAAGCTCAGTGCGAGAAACAGGCTTATCACTGTGATTTAAGCGTCTAATTTTGTACTCAGCTGTTGCGGTGACGCACGCACAAAAGCCTATGAAAAGTAGTGTTGGCCACGAGATGCTGTTTTTGATGCTCAGATTTCCCACCCAGTACGGCATGGTGAGAAAAGCTGCAATAAATAGGTGCGCAATGAAACGGCTTGGCCAACTGGGCAAATTTTGTTCGCTCATTAGCGCCGTAATTGCATAGATGCTTGCGGCAGCGTATAGCGCTAATGACAGGCCGCTCAGAATGATTTTTACAGTATCGATCTCAAGATACTCTAACGGTACCCCGTAAAACTGATACCTTCCCATTTGATGCACAGCCACAATTGCAATGCCGATCAACGGGAGTAGAGCTAGTAAGTAGGCTTCTTTGATTGCGGGAAAGTTTGTCATGGGCGCTAACGCTTGAGTTAAGCCGAGCCGCGAAGCGGGTTCGGCTTGAATGAATTGTTAGCCGTTGTCAGCCGCCGCCCGAGCTGCCGCTCTTATGCGGGCGCTTATCTCATCTCGCTGCAACTCTAGTTCGGCCTTGGTAAGGCGAGGTCGCCACAGCTTGTACAGCTCAACGATGCTCTGCCAGTGGGGGAAAGCCTTGTCGCGCCTGCTGAGCGCTACTACGTCATAGTTTCGTTCCACCCAGAAACAGATGGATCTGCCTAGATACTTGAACCCAAGCCGCTCATCAGCAACACCAGATACAAAGTAGGAACACAGGGACTCGAGCTGATTCAACGCCGGAAGCCACTTGTCCAGCTTGAAGCGCTTGGTAGAGTTTTCTAGATGTTCTGCGGAAATTGACTCGTGCCAGAAGTCACCAATGGCTCCCTGATAATGAGTCAGAGTCTTGTCCGATTTCCACTCGTCGAAGTACTCACCGGATGCAGGAACAAACTGAGTGAGATATCGGTCAATTGCTTCAAGTGCTTTTTCTCGCGCAGATCTGAAGTTGCGAGTATCAATATCTTTCTTAATCAGGCGGAGTTGTCCGAAAGAGATTAGTACACCAACGAATAACCCCACACCAGCCAGAAAGTACAAAGCTTCAAGATAGGGCCTGACGGTCGTAATCCACGTTTCCATGATCTCCCCCTGACAACGGCTAACGCTTGAATTAAGCCGACCCGCGAAGCGGGTTCGGCTTGAATGAATTGTTAGGCCTAAAGCCCGAGAACAACCCGGAGATACTTGCCTTGCGGTGAGAATACATAAGTCTCAAATCCGCCGTCGAGATGTTGGCACGTTGGTTGGTCGCCACTTAGAACTGCTGCCCTGAATACAGTTACCTGGATCTCACCACTAGCGGGGTGCTGCAACTCCAAATGGCACTCGACTCTAGACTGCCTGCAGGAACGGCTCACATGACGTTTGACGTAATCCAGTGCCTTCACATCGCTCGCACTCTGCGTGACAGGCGGCGCCTTGCCAGAGAAGCACGTACGTGACTGTTCCGGCCAACTCGCACAGCCGCAGATCAACGAGGCAAAAGCCAGCAGTGCGAGGTACTTGATCATTAGGCCTAACGCCCGAATTAAGCCGACCCGCGAAGCGGGTTCGGCTTGAATGAATTGTTAGGCCCTGCGCCTGATGCTGGGCGCAAAACCGCCGTAACTAATTGATTGTGCGTGCGAAACGCGGACCCAAAGATGCGCATGCGCCATTAGAATGTGTTGCAGCGATCGACGTGATCGCAGGTTGCTTGCATTGCTAGCAACATCAACAAGGCGACTGGCACAAATGTCTCCATACGACTTCTGGTCCTTTAAGCACGACAAAGCGCGGCTCATCGCATTTGTGTCCCGCGAGGTCAGGATTGTCTTGGTCGCTATAGTGGTCGCTCTTGGACTTCTTTTCAGGTAGCGGTGGGCTTCCAGCAGGGCCTAACGCTTGAATTAACCCGACCCGCTGCCACGACAATCGTGAGTTTGCGCTGGTACAGCGGCAACACGTTTGAGCGAAGCGACTAAGCGGGTTCGGGTTGAATGAATTGTTAGGCGGCCAGCCCGGCTCGCCGCCGATACCAAGCCAACCCAACGCGTGCTACCAACAATACAACGAGCGCGATAGCGCCGGCCTGAGCCAAAACCGGACGATCAAGTGGCTGGCCCGGCCGAAACGCCAGCCACACCATGGCGAAAGCAAACAAGAACAGGGCAAGGAGTGCCGAGATCTTGGCGAGACGCAGGTGAAATGGAAAAGCCAAGAGCGGGGCCGCGGCAATAAGAAAACCTGCGCCAGCAACGTAGCCAGCCACGTGGCTTGTTTGTAGCGCACCAGAAACCGTGATCCCGATCCAGGTCAGTCCGAGAAGCGCAAGACCTACCCCACAGATCAGCGACGCGGCTTTTGCCAGTTTGCTGAGGTGCTGCATGGCCGCCTAACGCCAGAATTAAGCCGACCCGCGAAGCGGGTTCGGCTTGAATGAATTGTTAGGCCGCGGTGCGTAGTGCGAATACGAAATGCCGCAGTACTTGAGGCCAGCCTCCAAGACCTCTGGATAGTTCATTGCACTGGTCATGTGAGCGCA
>DATLJE010000034.1:0-43759 GCA_035539095.1 Luteimonas sp. | reverse complement strand
GTCGCAGTCGTTCACGCCGTCGCCGTCGCTGTCCATGTCGGCGCAGCTGGGCGCGGCCGGGGCCGGCGCCACCGGCGCGGTCGGCTCCGGACCCAGCGGGATCACCACGCCCACCGAGGCCAGCACGTCGCCGAACCAGTCCTCGCCGTCGTTCTGCTCCGGCGGCGGATCGTCATTGAGCAGCTGCGCGCGGGTGTCGTCGATCGCGACGGCGCGGTAAGCCAGCTCGGTGCGCACGCGCACGCGGCCGACGTTGCTCTGCAGGCCGACGCCGAACTTGCCGGCGACGCCGCCTTCCTTTTCCTCGAACGGCGAGTCCGGGTTGGGGAAGTTGTCGGTCTCGATTTCCTCGCGCTGGTAGCCCAGGCCCATCAGGATGTAGGGGTTCCAGCCGCGGCCTTCGGAGATGAAGTGGCGACGCAGGTCGAACGAGATGCCGTACTGGCTCCAGTTCAGGTCCTTGTTGCTCTCCCAGTTGGGGTTCTGGTAGTTCAGCTCGCCGTCGATGGACCAGTTCGGGTTGAGGAACTTGCCCAGGCCGATGGTGCCGAACGGGGCGTTCTCGGTGTTGCGGTCCGAGTCCTGGATGTTGAAGCCGGCGGATCCCGTGAGGTACCAGCGGTCGTCGAACTCCTGGGCATTGGCGGCCTGCGCCAGGCCCAGGCCGCCCAGCAGCGCGGCACAGAGGAGTTTCTTGTTCATTAGGGTTCAGCTCCTTTGATCGATGGGGGTGAGGCTTTTTTTCTGATTATTGCGAACGGGTTCAGACGCGGGGGAACGCCTTGGCGGCGAGACTAGGGGGCGCCACGTGAAGGCGTTGTTAACGGTGCCGTAACGTTACGGCCCGGCAATTATGAACGGAACAGCTGAATGAACTCCGAAATCGGCATCGCGTCCAGGGTTGCGGGATCGTCCGCCAGAGCTACAAGCCGTTCGGCGCTGGCGGCCGGCAGCTGCGCCCGGAGCGCCTTGCCGAACTTGGCCAGCAGCACCGGGATGCCCTCGGCCCGCCGCTTGCGGTGGCCGATCGGGTAGTCGATGGACACCTTCGCGGTCGAGCTGCCGTCCTTGAAGAACACCTGCACCGAGTTGCCGATGTAGCGCTTGTCCGGATCGAAGTAGTCCTTCGTGAACTGCGGGTTCTCGACCACCGTCATCCTGTCGCGCAGCGCGTCGATGCGCGGGTCGGCGGCAACGTCGTCGTTGTAGTCGCCGGCGGTGAGGCGGCCGAAGATCAGCGGCACCGCGACCATGTACTGGATGCAGTGGTCGCGGTCGGCGTAGTTGGCCAGCGGGCCGGTCTTGTCGATGATGCGCACGCCGGCTTCCTGGGTCTCGATCACGATCTTCTCGATCTCGCCGATGCGGTCCTTGACCTCGCCGTGCAGCTGCATCGCGCATTCGACCGCGGTCTGGGCGTGGAACTCGGCCGGATAGCTGATCTTGAACAGCACGTTCTCCATCACGTAGCTGCCGAACGGGCGCTCGAACTCGAACGCCTTGCCCTTGAAGGCGACGTCGTAGAAACCCCAGGTCTTCGCGCTCAGCGCGCTGGGGTAGCCGACCACCTGCTTGTCGACGGCGTTGATCGCGTGGATCACCGCGCGGCGGCAGGCGTCGCCCGCGGCCCAGCTCTTGCGCGGGCCGGTGTTGGGCGCGTGGCGGTAGGTGCGCAGCACGCCGTTGTCGATCCACGAATGCGAGACCGCGTTGACCACCTCTTCCTTGCCGCCGCCGAGCATCGCGGTGGCCACGGCGGTGGACGCCAGGCGGACCAGGATCACGTGGTCCAGGCCGACGCGGTTGAACGAGTTCTGCAACGCGTACACGCCCTGGATCTCGTGCGCCTTGATCGCCCAGCCCAGCACGTCGCGCACGGTGAACGGCTTGCCGGCCTTGCGCGACTGCCAGTCGGCGACCGCGAGGATCGCGCCGAGGTTGTCGGACGGATGGCCCCACTCGGCCGCGAGCCAGGTGTCGTTGAAGTCGAGCCAGCGCACCAGGGTGCCGATGTTGAACGCGGCCTGGGCCGGGTCGAGCTCGAACGAGGTGCCGGGCACGCGCGCGCCGCCGGCGATCTCGCCGCCGGGCACCAGCGGGCCGAGGTGCTTCACGCAGCCCTCGAACTTCATCGCCAGCATCGCGCAGGCCAGCGAGTCGAGCAGCATGTAGCGCGCGGTGTCGTAGGCCTCCTGCGAATCGATCGCATAGTCGATGACGTAGTCGGCGATGTCGACCATCGGCGCATCGGGCTGCGGGCGGGCGGCGGAACGGATATCGACGTGGCTCATGAAGCGGGACTCCTGGGGCGCCGGGCGCCGGCGGGCGAAGGGAAGCCCGCTATTTTGCCAGAGCGCGCTCCCACGGCGGGTTTTCGCCGAACCTCGCGGCCAGGAAGTCGGTGAATGCCCGCACCCGCGGCGGCACCATGCGCCGCTGCGGCATCACCGCGTAGATGCCGCTTTCGGCGATCGAATGATCGGGCAGCACCCGCTGCAGGCGACCGGCGTGCAGGTCCTCGCACACGTGCCAGGTCGAATGCAGGGCGATGCCGAGGCCGGCGACCACGGCATCGCGGATCACCTCGCCGAAATTGCTCTCCAGGCGGCCCTGCACGTGGACCACGGTTTCCTGGCCCTGGCGGTCGCGCAACCGCCAGGTGTCCTGCCGCCCCTGGCTCCCGGACAGCAGGATGCATTCGTGCCGCGCCAGGTCGCCGGGGACGCGCGGGGTGCCGTGCCGGCGCAGGTATCCGGGCGCGGCGCACAGGACCCGCTGGTTGTCGGCCAGCTTGCGCGCGACCAGCGTGGAGTCGTCCAGCGCGCCGATCCGGATCGCCAGGTCGAAGCCGGCGCTCACCAGGTCGAGCGTCTGGTCGCTCAGGTCGACGTTGACGCGCAGCCGCGGGTGGGCGAGCAGGAATTCCGGCAGCAGCGGCGAGACGTACAGGCGGCCGAACGAAGCCGACATGGTCACGCGCAGCGTTCCGGAGACTTCCGTCGCCGACCGGCGCAGGCCGCTGGTCAGGGCCTCCAGGTCCTCGACCAGTTCCCGTCCCTGCTCGGCCAGCGCGAGGCCTTCGGGCGTCGGATGCAGGCGGCGGGTGGTCCGGTGCAGCAGGCGCACGCCCAGCGCGCGCTCGAGCCGCTTCAGGCGCTGGCTGGCGACCGCCACCGAAAGGCCGAGGCTGCGCGCGGCGGCGCTGATCGAGCCCAGGTCGAGCACGCGCAGGAACAGGCCGAGGTCGCCGATGCGGTCGTCCATTATCAATATTTCGTTGATATTGATTCGCCATCTTGGCGGTTTTTGACAAAGATGCAACGGCCTAGGCTGCGCGCTTCCCGATTTCTGGAATCCCCCCCATGGCCGCCGGCCCGCCCGCCCCTTCCCGCATGCCGCCAGCGGTGTACGCGCTGACCGCCGGCGCCTTCGGCATCGGCACCACCGAATTCGTGATCATGGGCCTGCTGCAGCAGGTCGCCGCCGACCTCCACGTCGGCATCGCCGCGGCCGGGCTGCTGATTTCCGGCTACGCGCTGGGCGTGTTCGTCGGCGCGCCGCTGCTGACCGCGGCAACCGCCCGGCTGCCGCGCAAGGCGGTGCTGGTGGCGCTGATGGTGGTGTTCACGCTCGGCAACCTCGCCTGCGCGCTGGCGCCGGACTATCCGCTGCTGATGGCCGCGCGCGTGCTGACCTCGCTGGCCCACGGCACCTTCTTCGGCGTCGGCGCGGTGGTGGCGACCGGCCTGGTGGCCGAGGACCGCAAGGCTTCGGCGATCTCGGCGATGTTCACCGGCCTTGCCATCGCGACCCTGCTCGGCGTCCCCGCCGGCGCCTGGCTTGGCCTGCATTTCGGCTGGCGGGCGACGTTCTGGGGCGTGGCCGCGGTGGGCGTGGTGGCGACGCTGGTGATCGCGACGCTGGTGCCGGCCGACCACGGCGAACGCGACCCCGCCAGCCTGCGCAGCCAGCTGTCGGTGGCGCGCCGCCCGCAGGTGCTGCTCGGCCTGCTGACGACCGTGCTCGGCTTCGCCGGCGTGTTCACGGTGTTCACCTACATCGAGCCGCTGCTGACCCGCGTCGCCGGCTTCGCCGACCGCGCGGTGTCGCCGGTGCTGCTGGTGTTCGGCGTCGGCATGATCATCGGCAACGTGCTCGGCGGGCGCCTGGCCGACCGGCGACTCATGCCGGCCCTGCTTGCGACGCTCGGTGCGCTGGCGTTGGTGCTCGGCGCGATGGGCTTCGCGCTGCACGACAGGATCGCGGCGGTGCTGTCCACCGGCCTGCTCGGCGCGGCGGCGTTCGCCACCGTGTCGCCGCTGCAACTGTGGGTGCTGCGCCGCGCGAGCGGCGGCGAGGCACTGGCCTCGAGCCTGAACATCGGCGCCTTCAACCTCGGCAACGCGCTCGGGGCCTGGGTCGGCGGAGTGGTCATCGACCATGGCCCGGGCCTGGGCGCGGTGGCGTGGGCCGCGATGCTGGTGACGCTGGGCGGACTTGGCGTGGCGCTGTGGGCGCGCGCGCTGCAGCGGCGCGGCGAAGGCGGCGCGGAGCCCCTTCCGGACACGCCACTTCCGGCCATCGAGCGGGCACGCGCCTGCGACGCCGCCGCCTGACTTCCCTTCCGATCCACAGGAGCCCTGCCATGCCCTTCACCCGCGTCGCCATTCCCGCCGGGACCTCGCCCGCGCACAAGGCCGCCATCGCGCGCGGCGTGCACGAGGCGATGGTCGCGGCGATCGGCATTCCCGAGGACGACTTCTTCCAGCTGCTGTCCGAGTACCAGCCCGGCGACTTCCTGTTCGACCGCGGCTTCCTCGGCGTGCAGCGCTCCGACGCGCTGGTCGTCGTGCAGGTCACGCTGCGCCGCGGCCGCAGCGATGCGATGAAGCGCGACCTGTACGCGCGCATCGCGGCCAACCTCGAGCGCGCGGCCGGCATTCGCCCGCAGGACGTGTTCGTCTACCTGGGCGAGAACGACTTCTCCGACTGGTCGATCGGCGGCGGCCGGATGAGCATGGAGATCGCGATGCAGCGGGGAGACGGCGCATGAGCGGCATCGGCACGGCGATGGAATACCGGCACCTGGGCGCGTCGGGCCTCAGGGTATCCGCGCTCGGCTTCGGCGCCGGCACCTTCGGCGGCAAGGGGCCGCTGTTCTCGGCCTGGGGCAATACCGATGTCGAACAGGCGCGAAGGATCGTCGACATCAGCCTCGACGCCGGCGTGAACTTCTTCGACACCGCCGACGTGTATTCCGACGGCGCGTCGGAGTCGATCCTCGGCGCGGCGATCAAGGGACGGCGCGAGCGCGTGATCGTGTCGACCAAGACCTCGCTGCGGATGGGCGACGGCCCGAACGACGTCGGCGCGTCGCGCCACCACCTGCTCGATGCGGTCGACGGCGCGCTGCGGCGCCTGGGCACCGACTACATCGACCTGCTGCAGCTGCACCACTTCGACGCGATGACGCCGGTCGAGGAAACGCTGTCCACGCTCGACGGCCTGGTGCGCGCGGGCAAGGTGCGCTACCTCGGCGCGTCCAACTTCTCGGGCTGGCAGCTGATGAAATCGCTGGCCGTCGCCGACCGGCGCGGCTACCCGCGCTACGTCGCCAACCAGGCCTACTACTCGCTGGCCGGGCGCGACTACGAATGGGAGCTGATGCCGCTGGGCCTGGACCAGGGCATCGGCGCGGTGGTGTGGAGCCCGCTCGGCTGGGGCCGGTTGACCGGGAAGATCCGCCGCGGCCAGCCGCTGCCCGCGGGCAGCCGCCTGCACGACACCGCCGGCTTCGCGCCGCCGGTCGACGAGCAGCGCCTGTACCGCATCGTCGACGCGCTGGACATCGTCGCCGCGGAAACCGGCAGGACCGTGCCGCAGGTCGCGTTGAACTGGCTGCTGCGGCGGCCTACCGTTTCCACCGTGCTCGTCGGCGCGCGCAACGAGGAGCAGCTGCGACAAAACCTCGGCGCGGTCGGCTGGAAGCTCGACGACGACCAGGTCGCGCGCCTGGACGCGGCCAGCGCCGTCACGCCGCCCTACCCCTACTACCCGTACTGGAACGGGCAGTTCGCCGAGCGCGGTCCCGCGCCGGTGCCGGTGCATCCGCCGCAGGAGGCCGCATGAAAGCCGTCGCGCTCACCCGCTACCTGCCCATCGACGACCCGCAGTCGCTGCTCGACGTCGAGCTGCCGGAGCCCGCCGCGCCCACCGGGCACGACCTGCTGGTGCGCGTGGAAGCGGTGTCGGTCAACCCGGTCGACACCAAGCTGCGCGCGCCGAAGCCGCAGGTGGAAACGACGCCCCGCGTGCTGGGCTTCGACGCGGCCGGCGTGGTCGAGGCGGTCGGCGAAGGCGCCACCGGATTCGCGCCGGGCGATGCGGTCTACTACGCCGGCGACGCCACCCGCCCCGGCAGCAACGCGCAACTGCAACTCGTCGACGCGCGGCTGGTCGCGCGCAAGCCGCAGTCGCTCGACTTCGCCGCGGCCGCGGCGCTGCCGCTCACCGCGATCACCGCCTGGGAGTTGCTGTTCCAGCGCATGCCGTTCGACGCCGACCACGGCGGCGATGGCAAGGCGCTGCTGGTGATCGCCGGCGCCGGCGGCGTCGGCTCGATCGCGATCCAGCTGGCGCGGCGCGCGGGCTTCACCGTCGTCGCCACCGCCTCGCGCGCGGAAACGGCCGCGTGGTGCAAGGCGATGGGCGCGCACCACGTCGTCGACCATCGCCAACCGCTGGCGCCGCAGCTCGCGGCGCTGGGTTTCGAACAGGTCGACGCCGCGATCAACCTCGCCGACACCGCGCGCTACTGGGACGCGCTCGGCGAGCTGCTGGCGCCGCAGGGGCACGTCGGGCTGATCGTCGAGCCGACCGGGCCGCTCAGCATCGGCGATCCGTACAAGGCCAAGTGCATCGGCATCCACTGGGAAATGATGTTCGCGCGGCCGCGGTTCCGCACCGCCGACATGGGCGAGCAGGGCCGCATCCTCGCGCGCGTCGCGGCGCTGGTCGATGCCGGCGAACTACGCGGCACCCGCGGCGAAACGCTGGGCCGGATCGACGCGTCCAACCTGCGCGAGGCGCATCGCCGGCTCGAATCCGGCGGCACGATCGGCAAGCTGGTGCTGGCGGGCTGGTGATGCGCGCGGCCGGCCTTCCCCTTCCTTCGACGGAACCACGCATGGCACACGGCGACCTTCACCGCTACACCGCCTTCTCCGACGACCCGGCAGGTGGGAATCCCGCGGGCGTCTGGATCGGCGACGCCCTGCCGGACGCGGCGGTGATGCAGGCGATCGCAGCCGATGTCGGCTACTCGGAAACCGCCTTCGTCGCGCCTCGTCGGGGCGCGCAGCGCACGGTGCGCTACTACAGCCCGCAGGCCGAGGTGTCGTTCTGCGGCCACGCCACCATCGCGTCGGGCGCGGTGCTCGGCGCGCTCGACGGCGATGGCATCTACCGGCTCGCCACCCGCGCCGGCGAGGTGCCGGTGGACGTGCGCACGCGCGCGGACGGACTGCGCGAGGCCGCGCTGACCTCGGTGGCGCCGCGCCACGCGCCGGCGCCGGATGCACTGATCGACGCCGCGCTGTCGACGCTCGGATGGACGCGCGCGCAGCTCGATCCGGCGATCGCGCCGGGGCGCGCCTTCGCCGGCGCCTGGCACCTGGTGCTCGCGGTCGCCGACGCCCGCACGCTGGCGCGGCTGGACTACGACTTCGACGCGCTCAGGCAGCTGATGCTGGCCGACGGGCTGACCACGCTGCAGCTGGCATGGCGCGAAAGCGACGACGTCTTCCACGCGCGTAATCCATTCCCGGTCGGCGGCGTGGTCGAGGATCCGGCGACCGGCGCCGCAGCCGCCGCCTTGGGCGGTTACCTGCGCGATGCCGGGCTGCTCGCCGCACCGGCGACGATCACGATCCTCCAGGGCGAGGCGATGGGACGCCCGAGCCGGCTGCAGGTGGAGATCCCCGCGACCGGCGGCATCGTGGTGCGCGGCGTCGCGGTGCCGATCGGATAGCGGGGGCGTCTCCCCTTCCCGAGGAGCCCTGGCCCGCTTCGCTCGGAGGAGGCGGCGCCGTCCGCGCGCGCCCTTGCCGCCCCCGGCCTTTCCCGGCAAGGTGGCCCGTTCCATACGCCAGCGCATCGCCCGCATGCCCGACGCCTCGCCCTACCCGCACCTGCTCGCGCCGCTGGACCTGGGCTTCACCACCCTGCCCAACCGCGTGCTGATGGGCTCGATGCACACCGGGCTGGAGGACCACCGGCGCGATTTCCCGAAGCTGGCCGCCTACTTCGCCGAGCGCGCCGAAGGCGGCGTCGGGCTGATGGTCACCGGCGGCTTCTCGCCGAATGTCGTCGGCTGGCTCAAGCCCTTCGCCGGCAAGCTCGGCTGGCCGTGGGAGGCGCGCAAGCACCGCCAGGTGACGGCGGCGGTGCACGCGCACGGCGCCAGGATCTGCCTGCAGCTGCTGCACGCCGGGCGCTACGGCTACCACCCGCTGACGGTGTCGGCGTCCAGGCTCAAGGCGCCGATCAATCCCTTCACCCCGCGCGCGCTGTCGGCGCGCGGCGTGGAGCGGCAGATCGACGCCTTCGCCACCGCCGCCAGGCTCGCGCGCGACGGCGGCTACGACGGCGTCGAGGTCATGGGTTCGGAAGGCTACCTGCTGAACCAGTTCACCGTCGCCCGCACCAACCGGCGCGACGACCGCTGGGGCGGCAGCGTGGAAAACCGCATGCGCTTCGCGGTGGAGATCGTGCGCCGCGTGCGCGAGGCCTGCGGGCCCGATTTCATCCTCATCTATCGGCTGTCGATGCTCGACCTCGTCGACGGCGGCAACGACCGCGACGCGATCGTCGCGCAGGCGAAGGCGGTGGAAGCTGCCGGCGCGACCCTGCTCAACACCGGCATCGGCTGGCACGAGGCGCGCATCCCCACCATCGCCACCTCGGTGCCGCGCGCGGCCTTCGCCGGCGTCACGGCCTGGCTGCACCCGCACGTGTCGCTGCCGCTGGTGGCGACCAACCGCATCAACATGCCGGACGTGGCCGAGCGCATCCTCGCCGCGGGCGAGGCCGACCTGGTGTCGATGGCGCGGCCGCTGCTGGCCGATCCGCAGTGGGTGGCGAAGGCGCGCGCCGGGAAGCCGCAGGCGATCAACACCTGCATCGCCTGCAACCAGGCCTGCCTGGACCAGGTGTTCCAGAACAAGCGCGCCAGCTGCCTGGTCAACCCGCGCGCCTGCCACGAGACCGAGCTCGTCTACGCGCCCGCCGCCGCGCCGCGCCGCATCGCGGTGGTCGGCGCCGGGCCGGCGGGGATGGCGTGCGCGACCATCGCCGCCGGGCGCGGCCATCGCGTCGTGCTGTTCGACGCCGCGGACGCGATCGGCGGCCAGTTCAACCTTGCCAGGCGGATCCCGGGCAAGGAGGAGTTCGACGAGACGCTGCGCTACTTCAACCACCGCATCGGGGAGACCGGCGTCGAGTTGCGGCTGTCGACGCGCGCCACGCCGGAACTGCTGGCCGGCTTCGACGAGGTGGTGCTCGCGACCGGCGTGGTGCCGCGCGCGGTCGCCTTCCGCGGCCACGACCATCCCAAGGTGATCGGCTACCTCGACGTGCTGGAGCGGCGCGTGGTCCCGGGCGCGCGCGTGGCGATCGTCGGCGCCGGCGGGATCGGCTTCGACGTCGCCGAGTTCCTGTCGCATGCGGGGCCTTCGCCCAGCCTGGACCCGGCGCGCTGGATGGCCGAATGGGGCGTCGATCCGACCGCGCGCGCACTGGGCGGGCTGGTGCCCGCGCGCCCCGAGCCCTCGCCGCGCCAGCTCTGGCTGCTGCAGCGCACGCCCGGACGCCCCGGGGCGCGGCTGGGCAAGACCACCGGCTGGATCCACCGCGCCACCCTCAAGGCCAAGGGCGTGGAGATGCTGGGCGGGGTCGAATACCTGGGCGTGGACGATGCCGGCCTGCGCATCCGCGTCGATGGCGGCGAGCGGCTGCTGGCCGCCGACCACGTGGTGGTCTGCGCCGGGCAGGAGCCGCGGCGCGACCTGCTGGCGCCCCTGCAGGCGGCGGGGTTGCGGGTGCGCCTGGTCGGCGGCGCCGACGTCGCGGCGGAACTGGACGCCAAGCGCGCGATCGCACAGGCGGCGCGGGTGGCGGCGGCGCTATAGCGGCCGGGAAAAAGCGGTTGGGCGTTGCTGTCGTCCTTGTGGAGGCGACGGAAGTCGCTGCGGTGTCCGTTGCGCGATCGCGACTTCCGTCGCTCCCACCAAAGGCCAGCGTCGGGCGCGACGGCCATGGCGCTGAATAAAAACTCCAATCGAATCAAATATTTCGTGATTCCCTGTTCAGCTTCCGTTGGCAAAGCGGCCGCTACCGTGCGCCCACTTTTTCCTGCCGCGTGGTTTCCGGCAGGGCCGGCCCGGACCGCCCTTCTGCGGTTTTCGGCGCCCGGGCACAAAGCGCCATAGAGCCGCTGCCCTCCCCAATACGCCAGGTCCGCCGGATCGATCGAGCCTCCCCGGCCCGATCCGCCAGCGGGCGCAACGCAGCAAGGAGTTCGTCGATGAAACTGGCCTGGATCCTGTGGTTGGCCTCCGTCCTGCCGCCGCAAGCCGCCGATTCGCTGTGCCTCAGCACCACCGTGTACCTGGAGGCCCGCGACCAGTCCGACCGCGGCCAGCAGGCCGTGGCCGAAGTCGCCCTGCGCCGCCAGGACAGCGGCCTGTGGGGCGACTCGATGTGCGAGGTCGTCACCGCGCGCAAGCAGTTCGCGCCGTCGCTGGTGCCGGCCAACACCCGCCTGGGCAACGTCGAGGCCTGGTCGCAGGCCGTGACCATCGCGCTGGAATCCGAGCGCAACTGGGCCCTGCCCCCGGGCCAGCGCAAGGAGATCGTGCCCGGCGCCAGCCACTTCATGGCCCAGGGCATCGCCAGCCCGAGCTGGCGCAACGCCTACCAGGTGGCGACGATCGGCGGCCACACCTTCCTCAAGGTGCAGGACCTCAAGCCGCAGCACGGCTGAGGGGCCTTCCCGGAAACATTTCGTTTCCCCGGCGGCGGTTGAGCCGTCGCGGCCGCCACCGCATCATCGCGGCTCCCTCCACGGAGCCGCCCATGAAACTCCACTACTCGCCCGGCACCTGCGCGCTCGCCGACCACATCGTGCTCGAATGGATCGGCCGGCCCTACGAGGCGGTCCGCCATTCGCGCGAGGACCGCAAGTCGCCCGCCTTCCTCGCCCTCAATCCCGCCGGCGCGGTGCCGGTGCTGGAGGAGGACGGCTGGGTGCTGACGCAGAACGCGGCGATCCTCAACTACCTCGCCGACCGCTTCCCCGAAGCCGGGCTCGGCGGCGACGGCACGCCGCGCGGCCGCGCCGAGGTCAACCGCTGGCTCGCCTTCGTCAATTCCGACATGCATCCGGCGTTCAAGCCGCTGTTCGGCGCCACCGCCTACCTCGGGGACGAGGCGATGATCGAGAAGAGCAAGGACGCCGCGCGCCAGTCGCTGCGCGGATTGTTCGAGCGCGCCGACGCGCAGCTGGCGGGCAATGAGTGGATCGCCGGCGGCCGCTCGATCGCCGATCCCTACCTGTACGTCGTGACGCGCTGGGCGAAGGCGCAGGGCATCGACCTGTCCGGCCTCGGCAATCTCGCCCGCTTCGTCGAGCGCATCGAAGCCGACGCGGCGGTGCGCAAGGTGCTGGGGGAGGAAGGGCTGGCCTGATCGGGCGCCTGCGCTTGGCCGCACAAGCAAGGCTCCCGGCCGCTCAAGGAAAAACGCGACGTCCGTTGGTGCCCGGATTCATTTGGTGCCGATCCGTAAGATCCCTGTAGTGCGAAGGCGTCGGGCGCGTAGGCCCGACCTGCGTCATCGGCGCTTATTGCAACCGAAGCGATGCGTGCTTGGCAGGAAGTCGGCGGCCGGGGAATCGCGTCAAGCCGGCCATGGATGGCCGGCGCCCCGTCAGGACAGGATGAGCACGGGCCGTTTGCGCGGCACTGCCGCGCGCCCGTGCGAATGCCCGGCGCGCTGCGCCGGGCCGGGGGAGCCGCGCAGCGGCGGTCCTGCCGGGGGAAGAGCGATTCACCGGACGGCGGCTTCCTTCGCGCAAACGACCAAAGCCCGCAAGAAGCAAAACCGCACGGCGAAAAGCCGGGCCCTCATCCTCGCGCTTCGCGCTCTCCCTCTCCCGCGGAGCGGGAGAGGGCTAACGGTCCTGCCGCGCTTGCGCGCGGCTTCTCGTCCCGACGGTGAATCCTCAGCGCTTCTCGATCGGCACGTACGCCCGGTCCTCGGGGCCGGTGTAGTTCGCGCTCGGGCGGATGATCTTGCCGTCCTCGCGCTGCTCGATCACGTGCGCGCTCCAGCCCGAGGTGCGCGCGATCACGAACAGCGGCGTGAACATCGGCGTCGGCACGCCCATCATGTGGTAGCTCGACGCGCTGTACCAGTCGAGGTTCGGGAACATCTTCTTCATGTCCATCATGACGTTCTCGATGCGCTCGGAGACGTCGAACAGCGTCATGTTGCCGCCGTCCTTGCACAGCTTGCGCGAGATCTCCTTGATGATCGGGTTGCGCGGGTCGCCGATGGTGTACACCGGGTGGCCGAAGCCGATCACGATCTCCTTGCGCTCCACGCGGGCGCGGATGTCGGCCTCGGCCTCGTCGGCGCTGCCGTAGCGCGAGATGATGTCCATCGCCACTTCGTTGGCGCCACCGTGCTTGGGCCCGCGCAGCGCGCCGATCGCGCCGGTGATGCACGAATGCATGTCGCTGCCGGTGCCGGCGATCACGCGCGCGGTGAAGGTCGACGCGTTGAACTCGTGCTCGGCGTACAGGACCAGCGACTTGTCCATCGCATCGGCATGCAGCTCGCTCGGCGGACGGCCGTGCAGCAGGTGCAGGAAGTGCGCCGCGATCGAATCGTCGTCGGTCTCGACGTCGATGCGGCGGCCGTTGCGGGTGAAGTGCCACCAGTACAGCAGCATCGAGCCGAAGCTGGCCATCAGCCGGTCGGCGATGTCGCGCGCCTCGGCGGCGGGATGGCCCTCGCGCTCGGGCAGCACCGTGCCCAGCACCGAGCAGCCGGTGCGCATCACGTCCATCGGATGGGCGTTGGCGGGCACCAGTTCCAGCGCCTCCTGCACGATCGCCGGCAGGCCGCGCAGGCGCGCCAGCCTGGCCTTGTAGGCCTTGAGCTGGGAAACGGTCGGGAGCGCACCGTGGACCAGCAGGTGCGCCACTTCCTCGAAGGTCGACCGCGTCGCCAGGTCGTGGATGTCGTAGCCGCGGTAGTGCAGGTCGTTGCCGCTGCGCCCCACCGTGCACAGCGCGGTGTTGCCGGCGGCGGTGCCGGACAGGGCCACCGACTTCTTCGGCTTCGGCAGGGTGGACGGGGTGTCGCTCATCGGCATGCTCCGGTCGTCTGTGTGCGGAATCCGCCTATTTTACGGCTTCGGGCGCGGCGGCTGTCCGCTCCGCGACCGCGCCTGCGTTGGCGGGATTGAAGGCTGCGACGCCAGGGAGGGCGTCGCGGGCACGCGGGGCACGCGGCATCGCCGTGCATCGCGCACGCACGCGCCGGTGGGGTTTGGCCAGGGGGACAGGCACGGGCCAAGCACTCTTCCCAGACCCGCCGGCCGACTATTCGCGGCCCGCTGGCGCGGGCGTTTCCGCGCCAGCGGCGGGGACAGGGATCGCGGCGGTGCCGGCCTGGAGCCGGTTGTCGACGAACTCGTCGGCATCCGCCGCCGGGCACGCGGCCACCGGATGCCGGCGCGCCTGCGCGCTCAGTTCGCGTTCGTCGTAGACCCAGCATTCGTCCAGCGCCGAGCAGTAGCACAGCGCCAGCTGGATGCGCGGGTACGCGCGGTAGAAGCGCGCGAACGCATCCTCCGCCAGGTTGACCTGCTGGATCGTCTCGTCCGGCGAGATCACCACGCCGCTGATCGTCGAGGTCGGCGTGTTGCGCAGGTCATGCAGGCCCAGCGCGTCGAACACCTCCGGCCAGCTGTGCCGCGGCTTGCCGTCGACGAACACCTTCACCCGCTTGACCTCCGCCGGCCCCACGCCCTTGTTGGACAGGTTCATCCGGCGCTGGCTCGGCGAAATGCCGGTCTGCAGGTAGGGCCAGACCTCGGCGCGCACCTGCTGGCGCTGCAGCCAGGCGGTGTAGCCCGAAACGCACAGTGCGAGCAGGCCGATCAGCGCCGCAATCACCGCCGCGGCCGCGTTCCAGTCGCGGCGCGATGCACGCGATGCGTCGGCGCGGGGCTCGTCCATGCCGGCCTATTCCTTCGCGAACAGCTCGTCGAGCTTCTGCTCGTAGACGTGGTAGCCGAGGAAGTCGTACAGCTCGGCGCGCGTCTGCAAGGTGTCGACGATGTCCTTCTGCGTGCCCTCGCGGCGCACGGTCTCGTAGAAGTGCAGCGCGGCCTTGTTCATCGCGCGATAGGCGCCGCAGCAGTACAGCGCGATGTCGACGCCGGCCCCGCGCAGCTCGTCGGTGGTGAAGAACGGGGTGGAGCCGAACTCGGTGAGGTTGGCCAGGATCGGCACCTTCACCGCGGCCTTGAAGCGGCGGTAGTCGTCGAGCGTCTTCATCGCCTCGGGGAAGACCATGTCGGCGCCGGCTTCCACGTACGCCACCGCGCGCTCGATCGCGCTGTCGATGCCTTCGACGGCGGCGGCGTCGGTGCGCGCCATGACCACGAACGCCTCGTCGCCGCGCGCGTCGACCGCGGCCTTGACCCGGTCGACCATCTCCGCCTTCGACACCACTTCCTTGCCCGGGCGATGGCCGCAGCGCTTCTGGCCGACCTGGTCCTCCATGTGGACCGCGGCCACGCCGACGCGCTCGAAGTTGCGGATGGTGCGGCCGATGTTGAACGCCCCGCCCCAGCCGGTGTCGATGTCGACCAGCAGCGGCATGCCGGTGGCGTCCACGATCCGGCGCGCGTCGGTGAGCACGTCCTCCATCGTCGAGATGCCCAGGTCCGGCATGCCCAGCGAGTTGGCGGCGACGCCGCCGCCGGACAGGTACAGCGCCTTGTAGCCGGTGCGCCTGGCCATCAGGCCGGCGTAGGCGGTGATCGCGCCCATCACCTGCAGCGGGGATTCCTCGGACAGCGCCGCGCGGAAGCGAGCGCCTGCGGATGTGGATGCGCCCATCGGAGCTCCGGCAAAAGCGTGATTCTAGCCGATCGCGCCCCGCCCTCCCCGCGCCGCGGCGCCGCTCAACCGAACGGATCGTCGATCGACGGCGGCGGCTGGCTGAACCAGCGCGGGCCGGCTTCGGTCATGTGGAAGCAGTCCTCCAGCCGGATGCCGAACCTGCCTGGAAGATAGAGTCCCGGCTCGTCGGAAAAGCACATGCCGGCGGCCAGCGGCGTCGCCTCGCCGCGCACGAGGTTGACCGGCTCGTGGCCGTCCAGGCCGATGCCGTGCCCGGTGCGGTGCGACAGGCCAGGCAGCTTGTAGTCGGGGCCGTAGCCGAGCGAGGCGTAGTAGCGGCGCACGGCGTCGTCGACCGAGCCGGCCGGCGCGCCGACCTTCGCCGCCTCGAAGGCGACCTGCTGGCCGCGATGCACCTCGTCCCACACCTTGCGCTGTTCGGCGCCCGGCTCGGCGCCGAACACGAACGTGCGCGAGACGTCCGACTGGTAGCCGTGCACGTTGCAGCCGCAGTCCATCAGCACGACCTCGCCGGGCACGACCTGCTGCGGCTTGCCGCTGCCGTGCGGATACGCCGCGGCCTCGCCGAGCAGGACCAGGTTGAACTCGACCTCGCCGCCGAGCTTCTCCGTGGCCGCGGTCATCAGCGCGCCGATGTCCTGCGGCGTCATGCCGGCGCGGATGCGCGGATGCGTCCACCGGTAGGCGGCGATGGTCACGTCGGTGGCACGCTGCATCAGCGCGATCTCGGCGGCGGTCTTGATCATGCGGCAGCCGCGCACCACCGGATTGGCGGACACGAGCGTGGCGCCCGGCAACGCCTGCCGCAGGCCGTCGACGAGGAAGAAGCGCGCGGTTTCCTCGATGCCGACCGGGCTGCCGGCGAGCTTGCGGTCGCGCAGGAAGCCGGCGACCGCCGCGAACGGGCTGGCGTCCTCCTGCCACACCCGCACGTCGGCCGGCACGCCCAGCGACTCGCGCACCGAAGGCGCCTCGAAGAACGGCGTGACGATGCACGGCTCGCCCTCGACCGGCAGCACCGCGCAGGTCAGGCGCTCGCTGCGCCACCAGCGCACGCCGGTGAAATAGACCAGCGAGGCGCCGGGCTCGATGACGACCGCGCCGATGCCGTGCCCGGCCATCAGCGCCTGCGCGCGCGCGATGCGCGCCTTGCGCTCGGCTTCGCCGATCGGCTGTGCGTCCGTGGTCAGGCTGGCGAGCGCGTCGAGGCCGTCGTCGGCGACGGCCGGGCCGGCGGCGCGCGGCACGCCGGGCAGCGCGAGCAGCGGCAGCGCGCCGGCGGCGCCGAGCAGCGCGCGGCGGGAAAGCGTTGCGGTCCGTGGGCGTTCCATGGGTGTTCTCGTGGTTGCGGATATGGCGCGGACGCGGCGCGCGTCGGCGCGCCGGTGCGGTTCGCGAAGACTAGTCCGGCGCGCGCACGGAGTGCTAGGGCATTCGTCGGGTGTTCCCGGAAACCGCAGGAGCACGCGGACCTGGCATCAATCCCCATCGCCGGTTGCCGGCGCGACGGGCACCGTCACGGGCTCGTCCGCGGCATGTTTGCGCAGCAGCGCCTGGAACGCAGGGCTGCGGCGGATCGGGTCCCACGCGGAATCCAGCCACAGCATGGCCGGCGAATACGTGTTGCCGATGCCCGGCATGGCGAGCACGCGCTCGAGCAGCGGCACCGCCAGGTCGGCACGGCCCGCCTTGCCGTGGAAGGCGGCGTGCAGCTCCAGCTGCGCCGGCCCATTCACCTGGTCGTGCGCCTCGTCGACCAGCGCTCGCGACCGGGCCAGCGCGGCCGACGCCTGGTGCGCATGGCCAAGCCCGAGCTCGGCGTCGGCGATGAAGTTCCAGACGACGGCCTGCCTTATCGCGACGTCGCCGGCGGCGGGCATCCGCGCGCGCGCCTGCGACAGCGCCTCGGCGTACAGCGCGCGCGCCTTTTCCCGTTCGCCCAGCAGCCGGGACAGGTCGGCCTGCCACAGCACCTTGGGGCGGGTATTGAAGTCGAAGTTGTCCGGCGTGTCGGGAATGCCGTCCAGCAGCGCCAGCGCCTCGCGGTAGCGGCGCTGGTAGGTCAGCAGGCCCACCCGCTGCAGGCGCAACGGCGGATCGTCGCCCGCGGCCGCCGCCAATGCGGCCGGGATGTCGCCGCGGGCCTGCAGGAGCGTCTGCGACAAATACGACTTCGCCTGCACGTTGGCCGGGTCCAGCGCCAGCGCATGGCGCAGCGCGGTCTCGGCCTCGAACCAGCGGCTGGCCATCATCGAGGTCACGCCCAGTTCGAAGGCGACGCCGGTGTTGCGCGGATCGCGCGCCTGCGCCTGCTGCAGGGACGCGATCGCGGCGTCGAAACTGCCCTGGCGGCGCAGGACGAGGCCCTGCGCGGCCAGCGCACCGACGTCGTTGGGCCGCAGCGCCAGCGCCGCGGCGAAGGCCTTGAGCGCCGTGGCGTAGTCGCCCCTGCCGTAGTAGCTGCTGTAGCCGAGCGCGATGTGCGCCTCGGGCAGGCCCGGCGCCAGTTCCAGCGCCTGCGCGGCTTGCGCGCGCGCATCGGCGATGAGCCGCGCGACGTCCTCGCCGCCGCCGCCGAACCACGCCAGCCTGCTTTCCACCGACGACAGCCGCGCCCGCGCCAGCGCGAAGCCCGGCGCCCCGGCCAGCGCCTTCCGGTACAGCGGGAGCGCCTGCTTCCACTGCGCGGCGTCGTAGTCGATGTCGCCGCGGTTGGCGAAGTATTCGGCGCGCAGGAACAGGTCGTTCGCGGTGCGGTCGTGGCTCAGCGCCGTGGCGAGCTGCGTCGCGGCCTGGGGCGAAAGCTCGGCGTTCAGGGCCGCTGCGACCTTTTCCGCCACCTCGCCCTCGACGCCGAACACGTCGTCCAGCGTGCGCTGGTAGCTCTCGGCCCAGATGTGCGCGCTGGTGCCCGCGTCGACCAGCTGCACGTTCACCAGCACCTCGTTGCCGGCCTTCTGCACGCTGCCTTCCAGCAGCGTCGACACGCCCAGCTGCCTGCCGATCGCGGCCAGGTCCTGCGGGTGGCTGCCGTAATGCACGGTCGAGGCGCGCGAGATCACCTTCAGGTCGCCGATGTCGGCGAGCTTGGTCAGGATCAGGGCCTGCATGCCGGCGACGAAGTACTCGTTCTGCTCGTCGGCGGACAGGTTCTCGAACGGCAGCACCGCGATCGAGCGCGCCGGCGCGACCGGCGGGCCGGCCGGTGCGTGGGTGGGCGCTGCGGGAGCCGCGGCGGGGACCGGCGTCGCGGCGGCCTGTCCCTGCCGATGCGGGGCGAACTGCCGCCACGCCAGCACCATCACCGCGACCAGCAGCACCGCGATGATGACGTAGTCCAGCCGGCGGCCGACCTGGCGGTGCTGCTCGGGCGGACGCGCGTCGGGCGAATGCGCCGGCTCGGTGCGGCGCACGCCGTCGGGCGTCAGCTCGTACGCCCAGGCCAGCACCAGCGCGACCGGGAAGCCCAGCAGCACCAGCACCACGATCGCGGTGGTCAGGCTGTCGGGCAGGTGCAGCGCCGGGACGATGGTCGAACCGACCTCGATCAGCACCCAGCCGACCACGGCATAGGCGATCGCCACGCGGAACACGTGGCGGCGGCGCAACTCGCGGATCAGCCTGGATCGTGCCATCGCCATCACCTGCCCAGCCCACGCCGGCGCTTCCCCGGGCGCACCGGCGGGCGGCACTGCGCGCCGCCGCGACCCGGGCGCCGGCCGGCGCCACGGCCGATGCACCACAGCCCCGATCTCCCTGTTGCAACGTGGATGTTGCGACGCCGCGGCCAGATTCCCTACGTGGCGGCTACGGCATCCGCCCGCTTCCGTGCGCCGTGCCGGCAAGCTGCCATCGCACGCGCGCCTGCCGTGCGCGCCGGCCGCAGAAAACGAAAGGGCCGGCTCCAGGCCGGCCCTTCGCGCGTACGCCGGAGGCGCTCGCCTACAGCAGGTGCGCCACGCCGGCGCGCTCTTCCTCGAGCTCGGCCAGGGTCTTGTCCATCGCCGCGCGGCTGAACGCGTCGACCGGCAGGTCGGCCACGCGGGTGTACTCGCCGTTGGCGGTGGTGACCGGCACGCCGTACATCACGCCCTCGGGGATGCCGTAGCTGCCGTCCGACGGCACGCCCATGGTCACCCACTTGCCGTTGCTGCCCAGCACCCAGTCGCGCACGTGGTCGATCGCGGCGTTGGCGGCGGAAGCGGCGGACGACAGCCCGCGGGCTTCGATGATCGCAGCGCCGCGCTTGCCGACCGTGGGAATGAAGGTGTCGGCGTTCCACGCCGCGTCGTCGATCCTGTCCTTCAACGACTCGCCCTTGACGGTGGCGAAGCGGTAGTCGGGATACATGGTCGGGCTGTGGTTGCCCCAGACGACCATCTTCTCGATGTCGCCGACCGCGACGCCCGCCTTCGCGGCGAGCTGGCTCAGCGCGCGATTGTGGTCCAGGCGCAGCATGGCGGTGAAGTTCTTCGCCGGCAGGTCGGGCGCCGACTTCATCGCGATGTAGGCGTTGGTGTTGGCCGGGTTGCCGACGACGAGCACCTTGACGTCGCGCGAGGCGACCTTGTTCAGCGCCCCGCCCTGGGCGGTGAAGATCTTGGCGTTCTCCAGCAGCAGGTCCTTGCGCTCCATGCCCGGGCCGCGCGGGCGCGCGCCGACCAGCAGGGCGATGTCGGCGTCCTTGAACGCGACCTCGGGATCGTCGGTGCCGACCATGCCCGCGAGCAGCGGGAACGCGCAGTCCTCCAGCTCCATCATCACGCCGCGCAGCGCGGCCTGCGCCTTCTCCATCGGCAGCTCGAGCAGCTGCAGGATCACCGGCTGGTCCTTGCCGAGCATCTCGCCCGAGGCGATGCGGAACAGCAGCGAATAGCCGATCTGGCCGGCAGCACCGGTGACGGCGACGCGGACGGGTTGTTTCATGGACTGGATCCTCGATTGCAACATGGGGTGGGCGCTGGCCCACCGCGTGGGGAATGACGGGCCGGGGCGCTTGGGCGGGAGCCCAAGGGTGGGCAGGAGCCCGATGGTGGGCCGGGGCCCACCCTACGATCACTTCAGTTCGGCGAAGAATTCCTGGATGCGCTGCAGCCCCGGCGCCAGCTGCGGCGTCGGGCAGGTGTAGCTGATGCGCAGGCCGCGCGGCTCGCCGAAGGCCGAGCCGGGCACGCAGGCCACGCCCTTGGCCTCGAGCAGCGCGTTGCACAGGTCGACGTCGTTGCCGATGACCTTGCCGCCATGCGACTTGCCGAACGCGACGCTGACGTCGGGGAAGGCGTAGAACGCGCCCTGCGGCCCCGGGCAGACGACGCCGGGAATCGCGTTGAGCGCGGCGACGACCTGGTCGCGCTTGGCCTGGAACTCGGCGCAGCGCGCGGCCGGGATGTCCTGCGGACCCTCGAGCGCGGCGACCGCGGCGGCGGTGACGACCTCGGGCAGGTTGGTGATGTGGTTGGAGTTCATCGTGGTGACCGCGGTCGCCACCACCTCGGGCCCCGCCATGAAGCCGGCGCGCCAGCCCGGCATGCCGTAGGTCTTGGACAGCGAGTCGACGAAGATCACCCGGTCGCGCAGCTCCGGCCGCGCGTGCACGAAGTTGTGGTAGCCCACGCCGTCGAACACCATCCGGTTGTAGATGTCGTCGGTGATCACCCAGGTGTCGGGATGCCTGGCGATCACGTCGGCCAGCGCCGAGACCTCGTCCTTCGTGTAGACCATGCCGGTCGGGTTGGACGGGTTGTTGAACAGGAACACCTTGGGCTTGCGCGCCAGCGCCGCGTCGAGCTGCGCGGGCGTGAGCTTGTACTGCTGCTCCGGCGGGCACGGCAGCAGCTGGATGTCGGCTTCCAGGATCTCGCCGATGTCGACGTAGCTGGTCCAGTACGGCGTGGCGAAGGCGAAGCCGTCGCCGGCGTCGAGCAGCGCCTCGCCGAGGTTGTAGAGCACGTGCTTGGCGCCGATGCCGGTGGCGCAGTTGGCGCGCATGTAGCCGGTCAGCCCGACTTCGGCGATGTGGGCGAGGAAGGCGTCGAGCAGCGCGTTGGAGCCGCGGTTGCTGCCGTACTGCCCCGAGTCGTGCTCGAGCGCGCTGCGCGCGGCGTCGTAGACGTGCGGGCCGGGCAGGAAGTTGGGGACGCCGATCGAGAAGCTGATGATGTCGCGGCCGTCGGCCTTGAGCTGCTTGGCCTTTTCGGCCACCACCATGATCGCACTGGGCTTGGCACGGCCCATGCGCTTGGCGAGCTGGGGCATCGCGTGAACCTCGAGGGATTGGGAGAGCGGAGGCTGCGCCAACGCGGCAGGAGGCGGCGCGTTGTGCAATGCGCAATTTTAGCACGCCCGCCGCGGGCACCGGCCCGGCGCGAAGGCAACGGGGCGTCCGCCCGGCCGCGCCCGCTTCGGGCGACCGGCCGGGCGGCGGCGGCGTCAGGCCGCCAGGATCCGGTTCCACTCGGCGACGCGGTCGGCCTTGGCCGCCAGCGCCGCCTCGGCGTCGCCCTCGATCCTGACCGACTTGATGGCGTCGCCCTGCTTGACCGCGTCCACCGCTTCCATGCCCTCGACGACCTTGCCGAAGACGGTGTGCTTGCCGTCCAGCCAGTCGGTCTTGATGTGGGTGATGAAGAACTGGCTGCCGTTGGTATTGGGGCCGGCGTTGGCCATCGACAGCACCCCGCGCTCGTGCTTGACGCCGTTGGCGGTCTCGTCCTCGAACTTGTAGCCCGGGCCGCCGCGGCCAGAGCCCTCGGGGCAGCCGCCCTGGATCATGAAGTCGGGGATGACCCGGTGGAAGCCCAGGCCGTCGTAGAACCCGCGCCGGGCCAGGTTGACGAAGTTGGCCACGGTCAGCGGGGCCTTGTCGGGGTAGAGCTCGACCTTGATCGGGCCACGGTCGGTGTCGAAGACGGCGTTCAGGGACATGGGATCCTCGGGATGGTTGGGGTGTCCGGCGGCCGATATGCGGGCCCGGGCGGGGGATTCAATCGGGGCCGTATGCGGCACTGCAGCAAGGTATACTACGCGGCTTCCTCCACTTCCCAGTCGCGCCCTGCCCCACCAGACCCGGCGCGCTCCTCGTCATGTCCATCGAACGCCTCCGCAACATCGCCATCGTCGCCCATGTCGACCATGGCAAGACCACCCTCGTCGACCAGCTGCTCAAGCAGTCCGGCACCCTCGACGAGCGCGCCGTGGTCCCGGACCGCGTGATGGACAGCAACGACATCGAGAAGGAACGCGGGATCACGATCCTGTCGAAGAACACCGCGATCCGCTGGACCGATCCGAAGACCGGCGAGGCGTGGCGCATCAACATCGTCGACACCCCCGGCCACGCCGACTTCGGCGGCGAGGTCGAGCGCGTGCTGTCGATGGTCGACTCGGTGCTGGTGCTGGTGGACGCGATGGACGGCCCGATGCCGCAGACGCGCTTCGTGACCCAGAAGGCGTTCGCGATGGGCTTCAAGCCGATCGTGGTGATCAACAAGGTCGACCGTCCCGGCGCGCGCCCGAGCTGGGTGCTGGACCAGACCTTCGACCTGTTCGACCGCCTCGGCGCGAGCGACGACCAGCTCGACTTCACCACCGTCTACGCCTCCGGCCTGCAGGGCTTCGCCGGCATGGACGACAGCGTGCGCGACGGCGACATGACGCCGCTGTTCGAGGCGATCTGCCAGCACGTGCCGGCGCCGCCGGTGGACCCGGACGGCCCGTTCCAGATGCGCGTGACCTCGCTGGACTACAACAACTACGTCGGCGTGATCGGCGTCGGCCGCATCCAGCGCGGCAAGGTCAAGACCAACCAGCCGGTGACCGTGATCGCCGCCGACGGCAGGACGCGCAACGCGAAGGTGTTGCAGGTGCTCGGCTTCATGGGCCTGGAGCGCGTCGAGGTGCCCGAGGCGCAGGCCGGCGACATCATCGCCTTCAGCGGCATCGAAGGGCTCGGGATCTCCGACACCATCTGCGACCCGGCCGCGGTCGAGCAGCTGCCGGTGCTGACCGTCGACGAGCCGACCATCTCGATGACCTTCCAGGTCAACGACTCGCCGTTCGCCGGGGTCAAGGACCGCAGCGGCGGCAAGTTCCTGACCTCGCGCCAGCTGCGCGACCGCCTCACCCGCGAGACCGCGCACAACGTCGCGCTCAAGGTCGAGGACACGCAGGACGCCGACAAGTTCAAGGTCAGCGGCCGCGGCGAGCTGCACCTGTCGATCCTGATCGAGAACATGCGCCGCGAGGGCTACGAGCTGGCCGTCTCGCGCCCGGAGGTGATCATCAAGGAGATCGACGGCGTGATGCAGGAGCCGTACGAGTCGCTGGTGGTCGACATGGAGGAGCAGTTCCAGGGCGGCGTGATGGGCCGGCTGGGCGAGCGCAAGGCGCTGCTGCAGAACATGGAGCCCGACGGAAAGGGCCGCGTGCGGCTGGACTACCTGATCCCCGCGCGCGGGCTGATCGGCTTCCAGACCGAGTTCCGCACCATCACCGCCGGCACCGGCCTGCTGTTCCACGTGTTCGACCACTACGGCCCGAAGGCGGAAGGTTCGATCGGCCAGCGCCAGAACGGCGTGCTGATCTCCAACGGCACCGGCCCGTCGCCCGCCTACGCGCAGATCGCGATGCAGGAGCGCGGCCGGCTCTTCATCGAGCCGGGCGAGGAGATCTACGAAGGCCAGATCGTCGGCATCCACAGCAAGGACAACGACCTCACCGTCAATGCGCTGCGCGGCAAGCAGCTGACCAACTTCCGCGCCGCCGGCAAGGACGACGACGAGGGCCTGATCCCGCCGGTGAAGTTCTCGCTGGAGCAGGCGCTGGAGTTCATCGACGACGACGAGCTGGTCGAGGTCACGCCGCGGCAGATCCGCCTGCGCAAGAAGCAGCGCACCGAGGTCGAGCGCAAGCGCGCCTCGCGGGCGGCCTGACGTCGACCCGGGCGCGCATCCACGCTAGCCTGCGCGCCTGATGCACCCGACCCAGGACCCCAGCCACCCGCACTACAACCCGGATCCGCATGCGCATCCGGGCCTGCACGTCATCGCGATCGTCGAGGCGGCCAAGGGCCTGCTCGCGGTGCTCGCGGCCAGCGGCCTGGAGCTGCTGGGGCCGGCGCCGCTGCAGCGCTTCGTGCACCTGCTGATCGCGCGCTTCCAGCTCGATCCCGACCACGGCGCGATGGCGTGGCTGGCCGGCGCCATCAGCCCCGACTCGGTGCATTTCGCCGCCGGCGCGGTGTTCTTCTACGGTGCGCTGCACCTGGCCGAGGCCTGGGGCCTGTGGCGGGCGAAGTCCTGGGCCTCGTGGCTGGGCTGCGTGACCGCGGCGGCCTACCTGCCGTTCGACGTGTACGCGCTGCTGCGGCACCCGGGCTGGATCTCGCTCGCAGTGGTGGCGATCAACCTGGTCGTGGTGTGGGTGCTGGGGCGCGACCTGCTCAAGCGGCGGTGGTGAGGCGGGCGTTTCCGCGCCTCGCACGCTGAGGGTGGAAGTTCGCGGCTGAAGCCGCTCCCACCCCGGTATCGGCTCTCGTGGGAGCGGCTTCAGCCGCGAGCCTTTCGCGCGCACGCCCGGCCTCGCTCCTTGCCGCCGAGCCGGTGCCGCGCGATGCTGCCGGCCTCGCCGCCGAAGGGGAAACCGCCATGCCGCACCGCCTGGTCATCGCGCTGCTGCTCGCCTGCGTCCTGCTTGCCGCCTGCGGCGAGCGAGCGAAGCCGGCTTCTTCCGCAGCGACCCCCGCGGCGTCCGCACGTGCCGCCGACGATGGCGCGTCCGGCGCGTTCGCGTTCGAGGAGGCCGACATCGCCGGCCTGCAGGCGCGCATGGCCAGGGGCGAGCTCGACAGCCATGCGCTGACCAAGGCCTATCTCGACCGCATCGCCGCCATCGACGACGCCGGTCCGCGCTTGAACGCGGTGATCGAACTCAATCCGCGGGCGCTGCAGGAAGCCGACGCGCGCGACGCCGATCGCAAGGCCGGCAAGGTGCGCGGCCCGCTGCACGGCATCCCGGTGCTGCTCAAGGACAACATCGACGCCACGCCGATGGTCAACTCCGCCGGCTCGCTGGCGCTGGCCGCGCACCGGCCGAAGGCGGACGCCTTCCTCGTGCGGCGCCTGCGCGAGGCCGGCGCGGTGATCCTGGGCAAGACCAACCTGAGCGAATGGGCCAACATCCGCTCCTCGCGCTCGACCTCCGGCTGGAGCGCGCGCGGCGGCCAGACCCGCAATCCCTACGCGCTCGACCGCAGCCCCTGCGGCTCCAGCGCCGGCACCGGCAGCGCCATCGCCGCCAACCTCGCCGTCGCCGGCGTCGGCACCGAGACCGACGGCAGCATCATCTGCCCGTCCGCGGTCGCCGCGCTGGTCGGCATCAAGCCGACGGTGGGGCTGGTGAGCCGCGACGGCATCATCCCGATCTCGCACAGCCAGGACACCGCCGGCCCGATGGCGCGCAGCGTCGCCGACGCCGCCGCGCTGCTGGCGGCGATGTCGGGCCGCGACGACGCCGACGCCGCCACGCAGGCGAACGTGGGCCATGCGATCTTCGACTACGCGCCGTACCTGAAGGCCGGCGGGCTGAAAGGCGCGCGCATCGGCGTGGTGCGCAAGCTGATGGGTTACCAGCCCGGCACCGACGCGGCGATGGAGCAGGCGATCGCGTCGATGCGCGCCGCCGGGGCGACAGTGGTGGATGCGGAGATCCCCACGCTCGGCGAGTGGGACGACGCCGAGTTCGAGGTGCTCAAGTACGAGCTCAAGGCCGACCTCGAGGCCTACCTGCGCGGGCACGACGCGCCGATCACGACGCTGGCGGGACTGATCGAATTCAACAAGGCGCACGCCGCGCAGGAGATGCGCTGGTTCGGCCAGGAGATCTTCGAGCAGGCGCAGGCCAAGGGCCCGCTCACCGACATGGCCTACATCCAGGCGCGCACGAAGGCGCGCCGCCTGGCCGGCCCGGAAGGCATCGACGCCGCGCTCCAGGCGCAGCAGCTCGATGCGCTGGTCGCGCCGGCGATGTCGCCGGCGTGGCTGATCGATCCGCTCAACGGCGACCATTTCACCGGCGCCGGCTACGGCGCGGCCGCGGTGGCGGGGACGCCCAGCATCACCGTGCCGATGGGCGAGGTGCATGGGCTGCCGGTCGGCATGGTGTTCATGGGGCCGGCATGGAGCGAGCCGCGGCTGGTGGAACTGGCCTATGCGTTCGAGCAGGCGACGAAGGCGCGCAGGCCGCCGCGGTTCCCGGCGACGGTGACGCCGGTCGACGAGTAATCGATCCGGAACCGGCAGGCGCGTTGGTGGCGCCGCCGCGAGGGGCGGCGGACGCGCGTCGCGACTCCCGTCGCTACCGCGTGCCGCGGGCGCAGCGGATCCTCAGGCCGGCTTCGGCATCGCCAGCTGCGCCTGCTTGCGCACGATGAGCATCGCCGTTTCCAGCGCCTGCTCGTAGTTCAACCGCGGGTCGACGCTGGAGCGGTAGGCGCGCTCGAGGTCGCGGTCGCCGAGCTCGCGTGCGCCGCCGGTGCATTCGGTGACGTCCTCGCCGGTGAGCTCCAGGTGCACGCCGCCCAGGCGCGTGCCGGCCGCGGCGTGCAGGTCGAAGGACTGCTCGATCTCGCTGCGGATGTTGCCGAAACGCCGCGTCTTGTAGCCGTTGCTGGTCGACTCGGTATTGCCGTGCATCGGGTCGCAGATCCACAGCACGCGGCGGCCCTCGCGCCGGATCGCGTCGAGCAGCGGCGGCAGCTTCGCGGCCACCTGGGTGGCGCCCATGCGATGGATGAAGCCGAGGCGGCCGGGCTCGTCGTCCGGGTTGAGCACGTCGGCCAGCCGGAGCAGCTGGTCGGGCGTGACCGAAGGGCCGATCTTCACCGCGACCGGATTGCGGATGCCGCGGAAGTACTCGGCGTGCGCGCCGTCGATCGCGGCGGTGCGCATCCCGATCCACGGAAAATGGGTGCTGAGGTTGAACCATCCCCACTGCCGCGGCACCTGCCGCGTCTGCGCTTCCTCGTAGGGCAGCAGCAGCGCCTCGTGCGAGGTGTAGAAGTCCACCCGGTTGAGGTTGTGCACCGCGGTGCCGGACAGCGTCTCCATGAAGCGCACCGCGTCGCCGATGCCGGACACCATGCGGTGGTATTCGTCGGCGAGCGGCGAATGCGTCACCCAGCCCAGGTCCCAGTACTCCGGGTGGTGCAGGTCGGCGAAGCCGCCGTCGATCAGCGAGCGCACGAAGTTCATCGTCATCGCCGAGCGCGCGTGCGCCTTGACCATGCGCCGCGGGTCGGGAACGCGCGCCTGCGCGGTGAACTCCGGCCCGTTGACCATGTCGCCGCGGTAGCTCGGCAGGGTGACGCCGTCGCGGGTCTCGGTGTCGGCCGAGCGCGGCTTGGCGTACTGGCCGGCGAAACGCCCCACCCGCACCACCGGCACGCGCAGCCCGTGCACCAGCACCAGGCTCATCTGCAGCAGCACCTTGAGACGGTTGGAGATCACGTCGGAGCTGCAGTCGGCGAAGTTCTCGGCGCAGTCGCCGCCCTGCAGCAGGAAGCGCCGGCCTTCCTGCGCGTCCGCCAGCTGCTGCTTGAGCGCGAGGATTTCCCACGACGTCACCAGCGGCGGCAGCGCGCGCAGCTCGTCCTGCACCGCGGCCAGTTCGCCCGCGTCCGGATACGACGGCAACTGCAGCGCCGGGCGCTGCCGCCAGCTGGACGGTGCCCAGCCTTCCGGCAGGCTGACGGGACGGAGCGAACGATCGGGATGGGGTGTCATCGGGCGGTGGATGTTGCGCTGCAGCGAACCGCCATCATCTGCCCGAAGGCGGCCTCCTGCAACCGGAGCCGCGTCGTCGCGCTCAGCGGCGCCGGAACGCCGCCGCCAGCACCAGCAGCGCCAGCAGCACGAACCACAGCAGGCTCCAGGCCGGCATCGACAGGCCGAGGAAGGTCCAGTCGACCTTGGCGCACTCGCCCGAGCCGGTGAGCACCTGGCGGATCACGTCGGTGATCGGGTTGGCTTCCATCATGAACGACAGCGGCGGCCCGCAGGCCGGCACCTGGTCCGGCGGCAGATGGGTCAGCCACACGTGGCGCGCGGCGATGCCGGCGCCGACCAGCGCCGGCAACAGCGCCAGCAGCCCGTACGCCCGCCGCCCGCCGGTGCCGCGCGGCGCGTGCAGCCCGGCGACCAGCAGCACCAGCGCGAGCGCGGTGAACGCGATGCGCTGGAAGATGCAAAGCGGGCACGGCTGCAGCCCCCACTGGAACTGCGAGAAGATCGCGAAGCCGACCAGCGCCACGCAGATGGCGAAGCCGAGCAGGCACAGGCTGCGGAAAGACCAGCGGGAAAGGTTGAGCGTCACGTGCAGTCGCCTGGTGTGGGTACGCCGGCACCGGGATGGCCGCCGCGGCGGGCGCCACGATAGCAAAACAAAAACCCCGGCGCGGGGCCGGGGTTCTGGTCGTCGCCGATGATGGCGCCGATGCGGATCAGCCGGCCGCCTGCGGGCGGTCGACCAGCTCGACGTAGGCCATCGGCGCGTTGTCGCCGGCGCGGAAGCCGCACTTGAGGATGCGCAGGTAGCCGCCCGGGCGCGCCTGGTAGCGCGGGCCGAGCTCGACGAACAGCTTGCCCACCGCTTCCTTGTCGCGCAGGCGCGAGAAGGCGAGGCGGCGGTTGGCGACGCCGTCGGCCTTGGCCAGGGTGATCAGCGGCTCGGCGACGCGGCGCAATTCCTTCGCCTTGGGCAGGGTGGTCTTGATGAGCTCGTGCTTGAACAGCGAGGCGGCCATGTTGGTGAACATGGCATCGCGGTGGGCGCTGGTGCGGCTGAACTTGCGGCCGGCTTTCTGGTGGCGCATGGTCTGGATTCCCTAGGTGTGAATGCTGGATCGCTGGACTTCTGTGTCGCCATCCCGGCGTTGACGCTTGGACTGCGGTTGGCCCTGGCCGGCATCCCTTGCCGGACGTGCCGCGAACTCCGGTTCGTCGGCGGTGTTGCAAGCCCTCCCCTTCAAGGGGAGGGCAGGTGGAGCATCAGCCCAGCATGCCGTGGGCGGAAACGCCCGCCGGCGGCCAGTTCTCGAGCTTCATGCCGAGCGAAAGGCCGCGCTGCGCGAGCACTTCCTTGATCTCGGTGAGCGACTTCTTGCCCAGGTTCGGGGTCTTGAGCAGCTCGACCTCGGTCTTCTGGATCAGGTCGCCGATGTAGTAGATGCTCTCGGCCTTGAGGCAGTTGGCCGAGCGCACGGTCAGCTCGAGGTCGTCGATCGGGCGCAGCAGGATCGGGTCGACGCCGGCGGTGGCGGGCTTGGCGGCGCCGCGGTCGCGGTGGGTGAAGTCGCCGAACACGCTCAGCTGATCGGTGAGGATGTCGGCGGCGGTGCGCACGGCTTCCTCGGCGTCGATGGTGCCGTTGGTCTCGATGTCGATGACCAGCTTGTCCAGGTCGGTGCGCTGCTCGACTCGCGCGGCCTCGACCTCGTACGCGACGCGGCGCACGGGCGAGAACGAGGCGTCCAGCATCAGCCGGCCGATCGCGCGGGTTTCCTCGTCCGGGCGGCGGCGCGAGGCGGCCGACTGGTAGCCGAAGCCGCGCTCGATCTTCAGGCGCATGTTGATCGACGCATCCTTGGTCAGGTGGCAGATCACGTGCTCGCCGTTGAGGATCTCGACGTTGTGGTCGGTCTTGATGTCGGCGGCGGTGACGACGCCCGGGCCCGACTTGGCCAGCGTGAGCGTGGAGCTCTCGCCGGTGCCCATGCGGATCGCGACGTCCTTGAGGTTGAGCAGGACTTCGAGCACGTCCTCCTGCAGGCCCTCGATCGTGCTGTACTCGTGCAGCACGCCGTCGATCTCGACCTCGGTGATGGCGAAGCCGGGGATCGACGACAGCAGCACGCGACGCAGCGCGTTGCCGAGGGTATGGCCGTAGCCGCGCTCCAGCGGTTCGATCACGACCTTCGCGCGGTTGCCGGCGAGGCGTTCGATCTGGGGACCACGCGGGCGCAAGACCTGGTTGGCGTTAGCCGTCATGTTCTGGTGTCTCCTGGGGCTCGACGGTGGGGGACCGGCGACGCCATGCAAATGCTTCGAATAGACGCTTACTTCGAATACAGCTCGACGATCAGCGCTTCGTTGATGTCGGCCGGCAGGTCGCCGCGATCGGGCACCGCCTTGAACACGCCGCTGAACTTCTTCGAGTCGACCTCGACCCAGGACGGCGACAGGTCCATGGTGGAGGCGACGTTCAGCGCTTCCTGCACGCGCAACTGCTTCTGCGCGCGCTCGGACAGCACGATCGCGTCGCCCGCCTTGACCTGGTAGGAAGGCAGGTTGACCGGCTTGCCGTTGACGGTGATGCCGCGGTGCGAGACCAGCTGGCGCGCGGCCGGGCGGGTCACGGCGAAGCCCATGCGGTAGACGACGTTGTCCAGGCGGGTTTCCAGCAGCTGCAGGAGGTTCTCGCCGGTGTTGCCCTTCTTGGTCGAGGCCTTCTTGTAGTAGTTGCGGAACTGGCGCTCCAGCAGGCCGTAGATGCGCTTGACCTTCTGCTTCTCGCGCAGCTGGGTGGCATAGTCGGACAGCTTGCCGCGGCGGGTGCCGGCGGCGCCGTGCTGGCCGGGCTTCTGCTCGAGCTTGCACTTGGAGTCCAGCGCGCGCGTCGGGCTCTTGAGCGAGAGGTCGGCGCCTTCGCGACGGGCGAGCTTGCAGGTGGGACCGATATAACGAGCCATCTCTTCTCAGCTCCTCAGACGCGACGCTTCTTCGGCGGACGGCACCCGTTGTGCGGGATCGGCGTCACGTCGATGATGTTGGTGATCTTGTAGCCGACGTTGTTCAGCGAACGAACGGCGGATTCGCGGCCCGGGCCCGGGCCCTTGATGCGCACTTCCAGCGACTTGACGCCGTAGTCGAGCGCGGCCTTGCCGGCCTTCTCGGCGGCGACCTGGGCGGCGAACGGGGTCGACTTGCGCGAGCCGCGGAAGCCCGCGCCGCCCGAGGTCGCCCACGACAGCGCGTTGCCCTGGCGGTCGGTGATGGTGACGATGGTGTTGTTGAACGAAGCGTGGACGTGGGCGATGCCGTCGGTAACGACGCGCTTGATCTTCTTCTTCGGTTTCGCTGCTGCCGGCTTGGCCATGTTCGAAATCCTCGATTACTTCTTGATGGCCTTGCGCGGACCCTTGCGGGTGCGTGCATTGGTCCGGGTGCGCTGGCCACGCAGCGGCAGGCCGCGGCGATGGCGCAGGCCGCGGTAGCAGGCCAGGTCCATCAGGCGCTTGATGGCCATGCCGACCTCGCGGCGGAGGTCGCCTTCGACCACGTACTTGCCGACTTCGGCGCGCAGGCGCTCGACTTCCGGCTCGGACAGGTCGCGGATCTTGGTCGACGAATTGACGCCGGCCGCTTCGCAAAGCTTCTTCGAACGGGTACGGCCGATGCCGTAGATGCTTTGCAGCCCGACCCAGACGTGCTTCTGGGCAGGCAGGTTGACACCTGCAATACGCGCCATGCGCGGATCTCCAACTGGTTTGGCGGCCGGAAGGGTAATTCCGGCGGAGGGAACACGAAATTCTAACAGGGTCTCGGGTTGCTAGGAAGGGGGCGACGGTCCGGCGGGTTGCCGTCCCTGGCCCAGCCTCGCGGCTGGCGGATCGTCCGGACCTGGCCATCCTGGCGGGGTCCGCGGGGCCCGAAAGCACCCCTGCTCCACTTCCGGCATGGGGAGTGTGCCCATGCTCCGGCAAACGGACCCGTGCTGGACGCGACGCCTTGACCCGGCGCCCCACCCGCCCCCCGCCACTCAAGCGCGGGAACCGGCACTGGCCCACCCGCGCGCGAGACCGCCGCCCGGGTTGCCCTACGACCCTCCCCGCGGGGAGGGGTATCGCCGCCTTCCTGGCGCGGCCCTGGTGGGCCGGTTTTCTTGCCGTCCACCCGCTCCGTGGGGGACCGTTGATCGTCTTCCCGCTGCCGGGAAGCCGTAGCGGGCCGGGGCCCGCCCTACCGCGCCCTGGCGCCGCCCTTGAGATTCGCCTTCTTGAGCAGGCTTTCGTACTGGTGCGACATCAGGTGCGCCTGGATCTGGGCGATGAAGTCCATCACCACCACCACCACGATCAGCAGCGAGGTGCCGCCGAAGTAGAACGACGCGCCCAGGTCCCTGCGCATGAACTCCGGCAGCAGGCAGACCAGCACCATATAGGCCGCGCCCGCGGCGGTGAGCCGCGTCAACACCGCGTCGATGTAGTCGGCGGTCGCCTTGCCGGGGCGGATGCCCGGGATCAGCGCGCCCGACTTCTTGAGGTTGTCGGCGGTCTCCTGCGAGTTGAAGACCAGCGCGGTGTAGAAGAACGAGAAGCCGATGATCAGCGCCGCGAACAGGATCAGGTACAGCGGCTCGCCCGGCGACAGCGCCTGACTGACACGCTGCAGGGTCAGCTTGAACCCGCCCTCGCCCTGCCCGCCGAACCAGGTGGTCACCGTGGCCGGGAACATGATGATCGACGAGGCGAAGATCGCCGGGATCACGCCCGACATGTTGAGCTTGAGCGGCAGGAACGAGCTCTGGTTCATGTAGGCGCCGCGCCCGCCCTGGCGGCGCGCGTAGTTCACCGTGATCCGGCGCTGCCCGCTCTCGACGAACACCACGAAGAAGGTGAAGGCAAACACCACCAGCACGATCAGGATCAGCGAGATCGCGCTGAGGTCGCCGTTGCTGAAGGCCTCCAGCGTGGTCACCACCGCGCCCGGCAGCCCGGCGACGATGCCGGCGAAGATGATCAGCGACACGCCGTTGCCGACGCCGCGCTCGGTCACCTGCTCGCCCAGCCACATCAGGAACATCGTGCCGGCGGTGAGCGCCACCACCGCGGTCAGGGTAAAGCCCATGCCCGGGGTGTAGACCGCCTGGATGCCGTTGGTGGCGCCGCCACTCTGTAGCGCGGTCGCGATGCCGGCCGCCTGGAAGATCGCCAGCGGGATCGCACCGATCCGCGACCACTGGGTGATCCGGCGGCGACCGGACTCGCCTTCCTTCTGGATCGCCTTCAGGCTGGGCATGATCTGCACCAGCAGCTGGATCACGATCGAGGCCGAGATGTACGGCACGACGTTGAGCGCGAACAGGCTGAAGCGCGAGAGCGCGCCACCGGAGAACATGTTGAACATGTCCACGATGGTGCCCTTCTGCTGCTCCATCAGCGCCAGCATCGCCTGCGGGTTGACGCCCGGCACCGGGATGTAGGAGCCGACGCGGTAGACCAGCAGCGCGCCGAGCACGAACAGCAGCCGCTGGCGCAGTTCGGTGAACTTGCCGAGGCCGCCCATCGCGTTGCCGGTTCGTGCCATGCGCCGCTTACTCCTCGACCTTGCCGCCGGCGGCCTCGATGGCCGCGCGCGCGCCGGCCGTGGCCAGCAGGCCCTTGAGCACGAGCTTCTTCGAGACCTCGCCCTTCTTGACGACCTTGGCCTGCTTGGCGGTCGCCGGGACCAGCTTGGCGGCGCGCAGCGCGGCGAAGTCGACGTCGCCCTCGAGCTTGTCGAGCTGGTACAGCATCACCTGCACGGTGTCGCCCTTGAGCTTGGAGCGGAAGCCGACCTTCGGCAGGCGCATGTGCATCGGCATCTGGCCGCCTTCGAAGCCGGCCTTGATCTTGCCCTTGCCCGCGCGCGCGAACGAGCCCTTGTGGCCGCGGCCCGCGGTCTTGCCGAGGCCCGAACCGATGCCGCGGCCGACGCGCTTGCGCTCCTGGCGGGCGCCGTCTGCGGGCTTGAGAGTATTCATGCGCATGTCTTATTCCTCCACACGAACGAGGTAGTGGACCTTGTTGATCAGGCCACGGACCTGCGGGCTGTCCTTGAGTTCCCGGACATCGTTGAGCTTGTTCAGGCCGAGCGCCTTCACCGACAGGCGATGGCGCGCCTGCGAGCCGCGCATGCCCTTGACCAGGCGCACCTTGATGGTGCCGCCGTTGCCTTCGTTCTTAGCCATGCTGCAGGTCCTCCACCTTCTTGCCGCGCTTGGCCGCGATGCGGGCCGGCGAATGCATCTCGTTGAGGCCGCGGATGGTGGCGCGCACCAGGTTGATCGGGTTGCGCGAGCCGGTGGCCTTGGCCAGCACGTCTTTCACGCCGACCGCCTCGAGCACGGCGCGCATCGCGCCGCCGGCGATCACGCCGGTGCCCTCGGACGCCGGCTGCATGTACACCTTCGCGGCGCCGTGGCCGGACTTCACCGGGTGCCACAGGGTGCCGTTGTTGAGCTCGACGTTGGACATGCCCTTGCGGGCGTATTCCATCGACTTCTGGATCGCGACCGGCACTTCGCGCGCCTTGCCGTAGCCGAAGCCGACCCTGCCGTTGCCGTCACCGACCACCGTCAGCGCGGTGAAGGTGAACTGACGACCGCCCTTGACGGTCTTGGAGACGCGGTTGACGGCGATGAGCTTCTCGATCATCCCGTCGTCGATTTCCTCGCGGTTGCGGTCGCGCCCGCGCGGTTCCCGTTCGTTTGCCATTGTCGTTTCCTGTTTCGAAGAGGTTGTTTACGGCTGCTGCCGCTTGTTGTTGGGAAGTGGATCGGGCGCATCGGCGCCGCGGGAACCCGCGACACCGCCCGGCGCAACCCGCGCCGGCAGGTGGGTCAAGGCACGCCTGGTGCGGCATTGCCGCACCGTCCTGGCGAACGCACGGCCATGGATGGCCGGGCCGGGCTGTCAGGAAACCAACAGCGTTTCGCCATGGATGGCGGTCTTGACTCGGTTTTCAAGCGGGGATGGTCTCCCGCCGGTGGATCAGAACTGCAGGCCGCCTTCGCGGGCGGCGTCGGCCAGCGCCTTGATGCGGCCGTGGTAGCGGTAGCCGGAGCGGTCGAAGGCGACCTTCTCGATGCCGGCGGCCTTGGCCTTCTCGGCGATCGAGCGGCCGACCTTGGCGGCGGCCTCGGCGTTCTTGGCGCTCTTCAGGCCTTCGCGCAGGTCGGCCTGGGTGGTGCTGGCCGAGGCCAGGACCTTCGAGCCGTCGGCGCTGAACAGCTGCGCGTAGACGTGCTGCCCGGTGCGCAGCACCGACAGGCGCGGCACGCCGAGTTCGCGGATGTGCGCGCGGGTCGACTTGGCGCGGCGCAGGCGGGCGGTTTTCTTGTCCATCGTTTCGATCTCCGAAGCGGATCGGCTCTTCGAGCCCTCTTGGCTTCTCTAGTTAGGCCTTTTTGGCCTCTTTGCGGATGATGTTCTCGCCGGCGTACTTCACGCCCTTGCCCTTGTACGGCTCCGGCGGGCGGAAGCCGCGGATCTTGGCGGCGACTTCGCCGACGCGCTGCTTGTCGGGGCCGCTGACCACGATCTCGGTCTGGGTCGGGGTGGCGATGGTGATGCCTTCGGGCGCCTTGAACAGCACCGGGTGCGAGAAACCCAGCGACAGGTTCAGGTCCTTGCCCTGCATCGCGGCGCGGTAGCCGACGCCGACCAGCTCGAGCTTGCGCTCGAAGCCTTCCGACACGCCCTGCACCATGTTGGCGAGGATCGCGCGCAGGGTGCCGGTGATGGCGATGCGCTCCGGATCGTTGGTCGACAGCTGGGCCTGGCCGTCAGCGACCTTGACCTCGACGTCGGCCGGCTTGGCGATCGACAGCGTGCCCTTCGGGCCCTTGGCGCTGATGGACTCGGCCTGGATGTTGAGCTCGACGCCCTTCGGCAGGACGACCGGCTTCTTGGCAACTCGGGACATGTTCGTTACTCCCTTAGGCCACGAAGCACAGGACTTCACCGCCGACGCCCTGCTGGCGCGCCTGCGCATCGGTCATGATGCCCTTGGAGGTGGAGATGATGGCGATGCCCAGGCCGTTGAGGACCTTGGGCAGCGCGTCCTTGCCGCGGTACTGGCGCAGGCCCGAGCGCGACACGCGCTGCAGGCGCTCGATCACCGGGCGGCCTTCGTAGTACTTGAGCTCGATCTCGAGCTCGGCCTTGGCGCCGTTCTCGGTCACGCGCGAACCGCCGATGTAGCCTTCGTCCTGCAGGACCTTGGCGATGGCCACCTTGGTCTTGGAGGACGGCATCTTCACCGTCGGCTTGCCGACGGCCGCCGCATTGCGGATGCGGACCAGCATGTCGGCGATGGGATCAGTCATGCTCATTGAGAATTACCTTTGAGTGCACCGATATCCGTTTGGATAACGTGATGGGTGGTTCGTGTTTCGCGATTCGGAAAGGTCCTTCGCAGTCGCTGCTGCGAACCACCCGTCACGAATCACGGCATTACCAGGAAGCCTTGCGCAGGCCGGGGACGTCGCCGCGCATGGTGGCCTCGCGCAGCTTGTTGCGGCCCAGGCCGAACTTGCTGTAGACGCCGCGCGAGCGGCCGGTCAGCGCGCAGCGGTTGCGCTGGCGGCTCGGCGAGGAATCGCGGGGCAGCTTCTGAAGCTTGACCGCGGCATCCATCTTTTCTTCGTAGCCGGCGTCCTGGCTGCTGATGATCTTCTTCAGCGCGTCGCGCTTGGCGGCGAACTTCTTCGCCAGCTTCTCGCGCTTGGTCTCGCGGTTCACCATCGAAGTCTTAGCCATATGTACGGATCCTGTTGCTCTTCTTGGAAAGTCCGGCCATGGATGGCCGGGCTCTTGGTCAGGGATGACCGTTAGTTGCGGAACGGGAAGCGGAAGGCCTCCAGCAGGGCCTTGGCCTCGTCGTTGCTCTTGGCGGTCGTGGTGATCGCGATGTCCATGCCGCGCAGCGCGTCGACCTGGTCGAAGTCGATCTCCGGGAAGATGATCTGCTCCTTCACGCCCATGTTGAAGTTGCCGCGGCCGTCGAACGAGCGGCCGGACACGCCGCGGAAGTCGCGCACGCGCGGCAGCGAGACGTTGATCAGGCGATCCAGGAACTCGTACATCTTCGCGCGGCGCAGCGTGACCTTGCAGCCGATCGGCCAGCCGTCGCGGATCTTGAACGATGCCACCGAGACGCGCGACTTGGTGACCACCGGCTTCTGGCCGGCGATCTTGGCCATGTCGGCCACCGCGTTCTCGAGGATCTTCTTGTTGGTCGCGGCCTCGCCCACGCCCATGTTGAGCGTGATCTTGGACAGGCGCGGCACCTGCATCGGGTTGGTGTAGCCGAACTTCTCCATCAGCTTCGGCACGACTTCCTGCTTGTAGAACTTTTCCAGACGGGTGTTCATCTCATCATTCCTCAGGCGTCGATCGCCTCACCGCTCGAGCGGAACACGCGCAGTCGCCGTCCATCCTCGAGCACCTTGGTCCCGATGCGCTCGCCCTTGCCGGTGGCAGGGTTGAACAGCATCACGTTCGACGCGTGGATCGGAGCTTCGCGCTCGATCACGCCGCCGGGCTGGTTGATCTGCGGGTTCGGCTTGGTGTGGCGCTTGACGATGTTGATGTTCGACACGACGACCTTGTCGCCGAGCACGCGCACCACGTCGCCCTGCTTGCCCTTGTCCTTGCCGGTGGTGACGATCACTCGGTCACCCTTCTTGATACGGTTCACGTCGTTCTCTCCTCGACCTGGGGCCATGTCGCTTCGCCCGGCCTTTGCTTGTCTATGCCGCTCAGAGCACTTCGGGTGCGAGCGAGACGATCTTCATGAACTTCTCGGAGCGCAGCTCGCGGGTCACGGGCCCGAAGATGCGCGTGCCGATCGGCTCGTGCTTGTTGTTGAGCAGCACGGCGGCGTTGCCGTCGAAGCGGATCAGCGAGCCGTCGGCCCGGCGCACGCCCTTGCGGGTGCGCACCACGACCGCGTCGTAGACCTCGCCCTTCTTGACCTTGCCGCGCGGGATCGCGTCCTTGATCGACACCTTGATGATGTCGCCGATGTGCGCGTACCGGCGCTTGGAGCCGCCGAGCACCTTGATGCACATGACTTCCTTGGCGCCCGAGTTGTCGGCCACGTCGAGGTGGCTCTGCATCTGGATCATGGTTCAGCCTCCTCTTATTCGGCCGCGCGGGCGATGATTTCGACGACGCGCCAGTTCTTGGTCTTGGACATCGGCGCAATCTCGGCCACGCGGACCATGTCGCCCTCGTTGCAGGCGTTGTCGGCGTCGTGGGCGTGCAGCTTGGTCGAGCGGCGGATGTACTTGCCGTACAGCGCGTGCTTGACCTGGCGCTCGACGAGCACCGTCACCGTCTTGTCCATCTTGTTGCTGACCACGCGGCCTTCGACCGTGTGCTGCTTTTTATCAGTGTTGTTCATGGTCGTCTGGTCCTTACTGCTTCGTGCCGAGCAGCGTGTTGACGCGGGCGATCTCGCGGCGCACGCGGCGCACGTCGTGGGTCTTGGCGAGCTGGCCGGTGGCCTTCTGCATGCGCAGCGAGAACTGCTCCTTCTGCAGCTCGAGGAGATGGGCCTTGAGCTCGTCGGCCGACTTCTCGCGGAGTTGTTTGAGTTCCATCAGCGCACCGTCCGGGACACGAAAGTGGTGGTGACCGAGAGCTTGGCTGCGGCCAGGCGGAACGCCTCGCGCGCGGTCGCCTCGTCGACGCCCTCGATCTCGTAGATCATGCGGCCGGGCTGGATCTGCGCGACCCAGAACTCGACGCCGCCCTTGCCCGAGCCCATTCGCACTTCGATCGGCTTCTTGGTGATCGGCTTGTCGGGGAACACGCGGATCCACATCTTGCCGCCGCGCTTGACGTAGCGGCTGATCGAACGGCGCGCGGCCTCGATCTGGCGCGAGGTCAGCTGGCCGGTCTGCGTGGCCTTCAGGCCGTACTCGCCGAAGCTGACGAGGTTGCCGCTCCACGACAGGCCGTCGTTGCGGCCCTTGTGCATCTTGCGGTACTTGGTTCGCTTGGGTTGCAACATGGTCAGTCCCTCGCCTCGCGCTCGCGGCGCGGCCCACGCGGACGGTCGGCACGGTCACCGCGATCGCCACGATCGCTGCGCGGGCTGTCGTCCTGCTTCTCCTGGCCGACCTGGGCGAAGTCGAAGATCTCGCCCTTGTAGATCCAGGTCTTGATGCCGATGATCCCGTAGGTCGTCCTGGCCTCGGCGAAGCCGTAATCGACGTCGGCGCGCAGGGTGTGCAGCGGCACGCGACCCTCGCGGTACCACTCCGAACGCGCGATCTCGGCGCCGTTCAGGCGGCCGGCGACGTTGACCTTGATGCCCAGCGCGCCCAGGCGCATCGCGTTGCCGACTGCGCGCTTCATCGCGCGGCGGAACATGATGCGGCGCTCGAGCTGCTGCGCGATCGACTCGGCGACCAGTTGCGCGTCAAGCTCGGGCTTGCGGACCTCGGTGACGTTGATGTGCGCCGGGACGCCCATCAGGTCGGACACTTCCTTGCGCAGCTTCTCGATGTCCTCGCCGCGCTTGCCGATCACCACGCCCGGGCGGGCGGTGTGGATGGTGACGCGGGCGGTCTTGGCCGGGCGCTCGATCATGATGCGGCTGATGCCGGCGGCGGCCAGCTTCTTGCGCAGCATCTCGCGGACCTTCAGGTCGGCGGCCAGGTAGCCGGCGTATTCCTTCTTGCCGGCGAACCACTTCGAGTTCCAATCCTTGGCGATGCCCAGGCGGATGCCGGTCGGGTGAACTTTGTGACCCATATGCTTACTTCCCCTCGCCGACGACGACGGTGATGTGGCTGGTGCGCTTGAGGATGCGGGTGCCCCGCCCCTTGGCGCGCGCCATGAAGCGCTTCAGCGTCGGGCCCTCGTCGACCATGATGGTCTTGACCTTGAGCTCGTCGATGTCGGCGCCCTGGTTGTTCTCGGCGTTGGCGATCGCCGACTCCACCACCTTCTTGATCAGGTGCGCGGCCTTCTTGTCCGAGAACTTCAGCAGGTTGACCGCGCGCTCGGCGGTCAGGCCGCGGACCTGGTCGGCGACCAGGCGGGCCTTCTGCGGGGAGATGCGCGCGGTGCGCAGGATTGCCTTCGCTTCCATCGTCATCTCCTTACTTCCCGGCCTTCTTGTCGCCGCCATGGCCCTTGAACGTGCGGGTCATGGCGAACTCGCCGAGCTTGTGGCCGACCATGTTCTCGTTGACCAGCACCGGGATGTGGTTCTTGCCGTTGTGCACGGCGATGGTGAAGCCCACCATCTCCGGCAGGATCATCGAGCGGCGCGACCAGGTCTTGATCGGGCGCTTGGTGTTGCCGGCCGCCTCCACCTTCCTGATCAGGTGGTGGTCGACGAACGGGCCCTTCTTCAGTGAACGTGCCATGGTCTATCAGCTCCTGCGGTCGCGCACGATGAACTGCTGCGTCCGCTTGTTCTTGCGGGTCTTGTAGCCCTTGGTCGGCACGCCCCACGGCGTGACCGGGTGCGGATTGCCCTGGCCGGCCTTCGCCTCGCCACCGCCGTGCGGGTGGTCGACCGGGTTCATGGCCGCGCCGCGGACGGTCGGCTTGATGCCGCGCCAGCGCTTGGCGCCGGCCTTGCCCAGCTTCTCGAGGTTGTGCTCGACGTTGCCGACTTCGCCGATGGTCGCGCGGCACTCCGACGGCACCTTGCGCATCTCGCCCGAGCGCAGGCGCAGGGTGGCGTAGACGCCTTCGCGGGCGATCAGCTGCACGCCGGCGCCGGCGGCGCGGGCGAGCTGGGCGCCCTTGCCCGGCTTCATCTCGATGCAATGCACGGTCGAGCCGACCGGGATGTTGCGCAGCGGCAGGGTGTTGCCGGTCTTGATCGGCGCGTCGTTGCCCGCGATCACCTGGTCGCCGGCCTTCAGTCCCTTGGGCGCGATGATGTAGCGGCGCTCGCCATCGACGTAGCACAGCAGCGCGATGTGCGCGGTGCGGTTGGGATCGTATTCGATCCGCTCCACGCGCGCGGGGATGCCTTCCTTGTCGCGCTTGAAGTCGATGATGCGGTAATGCTGCTTGTGGCCACCGCCGATGTGGCGGGTGGTGATGCGGCCGTGGTGGTTGCGGCCACCGGTCTTGCCCTGCTTCTCGAGCAGCGCCGCGTGCGGAGCGCCCTTGTGCAGGTCGGGGGTGACCACGCGCACCGCGCTGCGGCGGCCGGCGGAAGTGGGTTTGAAGGTCATCAATGGCATCGGTCCGTCCTCAGGCCTTGGCCGTCATCACGTCGATCGACTGGCCGTCGGCCAGCGTCACGTACGCCTTGCGCCAGTCGCCGCGGCTGCCCTGGCGGTTGCGGAAGGCCTTGTTCTTGCCCTTCACGTTCACCACGTTGACCGCCTCGACCTTGACGTCGAAAAGCTGCTCGACGGCCGACTTGATGTCGGCCTTGGTCGCGGTCTTGGCGACTTCGAACGCGTACTGGTTGGAAATTTCCTGCTGGCGCGCGGTCTTCTCGGACACGCGCGGCGCACGGATCACGCTGTAAAGGTTGGCGCTCATGCCAGCCACTCCTCGATCTTCTTCACCGCGTCGCTGGTGACCAGGACGCTGTCGGCGCTGACCAGCGCGACCGGGTCCAGGCCCTGCACGTCGCGGACCTCGACGTACGGCAGGTTGCGCGCGGACAGGTACAGGTGCTCGGAAGCCTCTTCGGTCACGATCAGCGGGCGGCGGCCGAGCTCGAAGTCCTTGAGCTTGGCGACCAGGCCCTTGGTCTTCGTGGCCTCGACGTCGAACGCGTCGACGACCTTCAGGCGGCCCTGGCGGTTGAGCTCGGACAGGATCGCCGAGATCGCCGCGCGGTACATCTTGCGGTTGACCTTCTGCTCGAAGCTGCGCGGCTTGGCCGCGAACGTCACGCCGCCACCGACGAAGATCGGCGCGGTCAGCGCGCCGTGGCGGGCGCCGCCGCCCTTCTGCTTCTTCGACTTCTTGGTGGTGCCGTTGACTTCCGAGCGCGTCTTCTGCGCCTTGGTGCCGGCGCGACCCGCGTTGCGGTAGGCCACGACCACCTGATGGACGAGGTCCTGGCTGAACTCACGGCCGAACACGGCGTCGGACACCGAGAGCTTCTGGTTGCTGTTGCTGATGGCGAGTTCCATCGTCATCTCTCCTTATGCCTTGCTCGAGGGACGGACGATGACGTCGCCGCCCGGCGCGCCCGGCACGGCGCCCTTGATCGCGATCAGGCCGCGCTCGGCGTCGACGCGGACCACTTCCAGGCGCTGCGTGCTCTGGCGCACGGCACCCATGTGGCCGGACATCTTCTTGCCCGGGAACACGCGGCCCGGCGTCTGGCGCTGGCCGATCGAACCCGGCGCGCGGTGCGACAGCGAGTTGCCGTGCGTCGCATCGCCCATCTTGAAGTTCCAGCGCTTGATCGTGCCCTGGAAGCCCTTGCCCTTGGTCACGCCCTCGACGTCGACGATCTGGCCGACCTCGAAGATGTCGGCCTTGATCTCGCCGCCGACCTCGAAGCCGCCGATGGCGTCGTCCGCCACGCGCAGCTCCCACAGGCCGCGGCCGGCCTCGACCTTGGCCTTGGCCAGGTGGCCGGCCTCGGGCTTGTTGACCAGGACGGCGCGCTTGCTGCCGACGGCGACCTGCACGGCGCTGTAGCCGTCGGTCTCGGGGGTCTTCACCTGGGTGATGCGGTTCGGGGTGGCCTCGATCAGGGTCACCGGCACCGAACGGCCGTCCTCGGTGAAGATGCGGCTCATGCCGGCCTTGCGGCCGACGATGCCCAACGAATATTTCTTCGCGGTCATGGTGGCGTGCCTCAGGTCAGCTTGATCTGGACGTCGACGCCCGCCGCGAGCTCGAGCTTCATCAGCGCGTCCACGGTCTTGTCGTTGGGGTCGACGATGTCGAGCACGCGCTTATGCGTGCGGGTCTCGTACTGGTCGCGCGCGTCCTTGTCGACGTGCGGCGACACCAGCACGGTGTAGCGTTCGATCTTGGTGGGCAGCGGGATCGGGCCGCGCACCTGCGCGCCGGTCCGCTTGGCCGTTTCGACGATCTCGCTGGCCGAACGGTCGATCAGACGATGATCGAACGCCTTGAGCCGGATCCGGATCTTTTGGTCCGCCATGACGGAGATTCCTTCGTTGAAAGAGCGACAGGCTTCGCGGCTGGGTGCGCGAAACCCCGTGGAAACAGTGACTTGCCGAGGCAAATGACGCCGAACGCCCCGGCAGTATCCTGACGAAAAACTAGGCGGCCCGGTCACCCGGCCCGCCCAGACGGAAAAGTATAGGACGCGTTAACAGGCCCCGTCAACAGCTTTTCGCTGTCCCGGGGCCTGCCGTGCGACCTTCTTCCCTGTCCGGCGAATACGAGGCCCGTCCTGGACCTCCTTTCGCTTTCATCGAATCCGCCGACCCAAGCGGCGAATCCGGCTATTTTGGCACTTTTCCGGCTTGGGGCTTGTGGGCCTCTTTGCCGGGGGGACGCCATCCTGCTTTTGGCGGGGATGGCGTACCTGGATCCCCGCTTTCGCGGAGAGGTGGTGCTTCAACGTCTCTGGATCCCCGACTAGAGCACTCGGGGATGACGATTTGCTGGCGCCCAGCGCCTAGGCGCTGGGCTGGCAAATCGTCACTTGATGATCTTCGCCACCACGCCGGCGCCGACCGTGCGGCCGCCCTCGCGGATCGCGAAGCGCAGGCCCTCGTCCATCGCCACCGGGTTGATCAGCGCC
>DATLJE010000033.1:0-11785 GCA_035539095.1 Luteimonas sp. | reverse complement strand
GAAAGGCGCTCAACGATGCCGGCCATCTACTTGCTCCCCTTGGAATTTCCCCATTCCAGCCGGGGCACTATAGCCTACAAAACCCGGCGCAACGCAAGCCCGCGGAGGCTACAATTCGGGCATCGCCCCTGCGGTTGTGACCGGCGCCACCCTTTGCGGCCGCGGCGCCGGGATCCGGGCCCGCGCCGCCGGTTTGGAGCGCCCCCCGCGCCCCCCGCAGCCACCCCGCACCGACCGAACAGACCCGCTCATGCCCCTGCTCCCGATCCTCGAGTTCCCGCACCCGCGGCTGCGCAACGTCGCCGGCGCCGTGGAGGCCGATCGCATCAAGACCCCGCAGTTCCAGCGCCTGCTCGACGACATGTTCGAGACCATGTACATCGCGCCCGGGATCGGCCTGGCCGCCACCCAGGTCGACGTGCACGAGCGCTTCATGGTCATCGACGTCAGCGAGGGCCGCGACCAGCCGCTGGTGTTCGTCAACCCGGTGATCCGCCACCGCACCCGGCAGCTGCGCGAGCACCAGGAAGGCTGCCTGTCGATCCCCGGCATCTACGCCGACGTCACCCGCGCCGACGGCATCGAGGTCGAGGCGCTCGACCGCCACGGCAAGGCCTTCGTGCTGGAGGTCGACGACCTGCTGGCCACCTGCATCCAGCACGAGGTCGACCACCTCGACGGCAAGCTGTTCATCGACCACCTCTCGGCGCTCAAGCGGGAGCGGGCGCTGAAGAAGTACGACAAGCTCAAGAAGGGGCGCGAGTAGGGAGCCGGGCCTTCCCCATGAGACTCGTCTTCGCCGGCACCCCCGACTTCGCGGTGCCCTCGCTCGTCGCCGCGGCCGCCCGCCAGGAAGTGGTGGCGGCCTACACCCAGCCCGACCGGCCCGCGGGGCGCGGGCGGGCGCTGGCGGCCTCGCCGGTCAAGCGCGCGGCGCTCGAGCGCGGGATCCCGGTGCTGCAGCCGGACACGCTGAAATCGCAGGTCGCGCGCGATGCGCTGGCCGCGCTGCAGCCGGACCTGCTGATCGTCGTCGCCTACGGGCTGATCCTGCCGCGCGCGATCCTCGGCATCCCGAAGCACGGCTGCTGGAACGTGCACGCCTCGCTGCTGCCGCGCTGGCGCGGCGCGGCGCCGATCCAGCGCGCGATCGAGGCCGGCGACACCCGCACCGGCGTGTGCCTGATGCAGATGGAGGCGGGCCTGGACACCGGCCCGGTGCTGCTGTCGCAGCCGCTGGACATCGGGCCGGAGGAAACCGGCGGGCAGTTGCACGACCGCCTCGCCGCGCTCGGCGCGCAGGTGCTGGCCGACGGCCTGGGCCTGCTGCGCGCCGGCATCCGGCCGGTGCCGCGGCCGCAGCCGGCCGAAGGCGTGACCTATGCGCACAAGCTCGACAAGGCGCAGGCGCGGCTGGACTGGTCGCGGCCGGCGGCGGCGCTCGCCAACCAGGTGCGCGCGTTCAACCCGTGGCCGGTGGCCGAGGCGACGGTGGCCGGCGAGCGCCTGCGCATCCTCGACGCGGTGGCGCTGCCGCGCGCGCACGACGCGGCGCCGGGCACGCTGCTCGCGGCCTCGCGCGAGGGCATCGACATCGCCTGCGGCGAGGGCACGCTGCGCCTGCGCCGCGTGCAGCGCGAGGGCGGGCGCGCGATCAGCGCCGCCGATTTCGTCAATGCGCGGGCGGACCTGCGTGCGTAGCGGCCTGCTCCGGCTTGCTGGCTGCGGCGCCCGTGGGCGCAGCTTCCGGCGCTGCGCGTCGCGTGGGAGCGGCTTCAGCCGCGAGCTTTTGCCGACGATGCATTCGACCAAGAGCTCGCGGCTGAAGCCGCTCCCACGAGAGCGCCGGACAATGCCGCGATGAACGAGGACAAGGGCGCGCGGGCGCGGGCGGTGGCGGCGCGGGTGCTGGACGCGGTGCTGCATCGCGGGCGTTCGCTGAAGGCCGAGCTCGCGCAGGCGCTGCCCGGGCTGGCCGATCCGCGCGACCGCGCGCTGGTGGAGGCGATCTGCTTCGCGGCCTTGCGCCAGCGCGCGCGCGCCGAGGCGGCGCTGCAGGCGTGGGTGCCGCGGCCGCTGCCGCGTCGCGACGGCGAGCTGCGGGCGCTGCTGCACGCGGGCTTCGCGCAGCTCGATCCGCTCGGCCTGCCGCCGCATGCGGCGGTCGACGCGACGGTGGGAGCGGCGCGGGTGCTGGGACGCGCGCACCAGCGCGGGATGGTCAACGCGCTGCTGCGGCGCGCGCAGCGCGAGGGATTGCCGGCGGCGGCGCCCGATGCGGACTGGCCGCGCTGGCTGCGCGAGCGCCTGCGAGCCGACTGGCCCGGCGAGGACGCGGCGATCGTCGCGGCCAGCGCGCTGCCGGCGCCGATGTGGCTGCGGGTCAACCGCCTGCGTGGCACGCGCGAGGCCTATGCGGCGCGGTTGCGCGAAGCCGGCATCGACGCCGTCGCCGACCCGGTGCTCGCCGACGCGCTGCGGCTGGAGACGCCGGTCGCGGTCGCCGCGCTGCCCGGTTTCGACGGCGGCGACGTCTCGGTGCAGGACGGCTCCGCGCAGGCGGTGGCCGATGCGCTGGCGCCGGCGCATGGCGCGCGCGTGCTCGACGCCTGCGCCGCGCCGGGCGGCAAGGCCGCGCACCTGCTCGAGCGCGACCCGACGCTGCGGCTGGTCGCGCTCGACGCCGACGCCGCGCGGCTGGCGCGGGTGCGCGAGACCTTCGCGCGGCTGGGCGTCGGCGCCGGCGCGACGCTGCTGGCGGCCGACGCCGCGCGCACCGACGACTGGTGGCATGGCGAACTGGCCGGCGCGTTCGACGCGGTCCTGCTCGACGCGCCGTGCTCGGCGACCGGCGTGGTGCGCCGCCAGCCCGACGTGCTGCTGCACCGGCGCGCCGCCGACCTCGAGGCGCTGCTCGCGGTGCAGGCGCGCCTGCTGGACGCGGCGTGGCGCGTGCTCGCGCCAGGCGGCGTGCTGCTGTACGCGACCTGCTCGATCCTGCAGGCGGAGAACGCCGGCCAGGTCGAAGCCTTCCTGGCCCGCACCGCAGGCGCCGTGGCCGAACCGCTCGATGCGCGCTTCGGCCGCACGTCCGGCGCCGGCCGGCAGCGCCTGCCGGGTGAGAACGACATGGACGGCTTCTTCTGCGCGCGCCTGCGCAGGCCATGACGCGCCTGGATCCCATGGCCAACGCATTGCCGACGCTGCCCGGCGGCGATCCCGCGCATGCCGATGCCGCAGCCCTGGCGCGCCGCGTGCGCACGCCGTCCGCCGATGGCGACGACGCTTCCCCGCGCCTGCGGGCCGCGCGCGCGCTGTGCGCCGCGGCGCTATTCCTGCTGCCCGCCTGCGCGATCGCGACGCCGTGGGGACTGTGGCCGTTCGCCGGCGCCATCGTGCCGGCGATGCTGCTCGCGCCGGACCGGATGTGGCGCGCCTGGCCCGGCGCGCGCGCGTGGGTCGCGCCGCTGCTGCTGCTGGCGGCGCTGGTCACCGCGGTGGCGACGACGTCGCGGCTGCTGGTCGACGGCGTGGCCTGGCACGAGGTGGACAACCGCGCGCGGATGCTGGTGATGCCGCTGTTCGCGCTGGCGGTGGCGGCGCTGCGGCCGTCGCGCGCCTGGCTCTGGCGAGGCGCGGTGGCCGGCCTGCTGGTCGCCTGCGCGGTGGCGCTGCACGAATCGCTCGGCGGCACGGTGCGCACCGGCGGCTGGACCAACCCGATCGTGTTCGCCGACACCACCCTGGCGCTGATGGTGCTGGCCGCCTTCTGCAGGCCGCCGCGCCGCACCGCGTGGGTGCTGCTCGCGCAGCTGGCCGGGCTGGCGGCGATCGGGCTGAGCGGCAGCCGCGGCGCCTGGCCCGGGCTTGCGGTGCTGGCGACCGTCGCCCTGCTCGCCGGCAACTGGCGCATCCGCCTGCGCCCGCGCACCTGGGTGCTGTTCGCCTGCCTGCTGTCGGCGGTGGCGTGGGTCGCCACGCCGCTGGCGGTGTCGCGCATCGACGCGCTGCAGCGCGACGCCGCGCGCTACGAGGCCGGTGACGTGGACTCCTCGCTCGGCGCGCGCCTGGACCTGCTGCACGCGGCGGGCGACGCCTTCATCGCGCATCCCTGGGCCGGCGTCGGCGTCGGCAACTTCGGCGGCTACCTGCAGTCTACCGAGGCCTGCGCGAAGGACGGCATGTGGTACTGCAGGTTCGGCCACGCGCACAGCGACCTGCCCGAGTGGGCGGCGACGATGGGGATCCCCGGCCTGATCGCGATCGTGCTGCTGTACGGCGTGCCGCTCGCGCTGTTCGCGCGACGGGTGCGCGGGCAGGCCTGGGGCGCGGTGGGCGCGGCGACGGCCGGGCTGCTGTTCGTGGTGACGTTCGCGCTCGACGGACTGACCCAGTCGATGTTCGCGCACCAGCTCAGCGCGTCGTTCTACGCCGCCGTGGTCGGCGTGCTCGCCGGCCTGTGCGTGGTCGAGCGCGGCGGCGCGCCGGTGGCCGACGTGGCCGGGCGCGGCCGCGACGACGCGCCGGCGTAACGGAATTCCCACCTCGCGCACGTCTATCATGCGCGCCATGCCGAAGACCCGATACGCGCGCGAAACCTGGCTGCTGGCGATCGTCGCCCTGGTGGTGCTGGGCGCGGGCCTGGGCCTGCGCGATCCATGGCCGGCGGACGAGCCGCGCTTCGCGCTGGTCGCGCGGCAGATGGTGGAGAGCGGCAACTGGCTGTTCCCGCACCGCGGCATCGAGCTGTATTCGGACAAGCCGCCGATGCTGATGTGGCTGCAGGCCACCGCGTACACGCTGCTGCGCGACTGGCGCGTGGCGTTCCTGCTGCCGTCGCTGCTGGCGGGGCTGGGTACGCTGTGGTGCGTGGTCGACCTCGGCGGCCGGCTGTGGACGCGGCGAGTGGGCTTGTACGCGGGCTGGGCGCTGCTGTTCGCGCTGCAATTCACCTACCAGGTGAAGAAGGCGCAGATCGATCCGCTGGTGATGTTCTGGATCACGCTGTCGCTGTATGGCCTGCTGCGGCACCTGCTCAGGGGGCCGGACTGGAAGATGTGGACGCTCGGCTGGGCCGCGGCCGGGCTGGGCACGATCACCAAGGGCGTGGGCGTGCTGGCGCTGTTCGTGCTGCTGCCGGCGCTGTACGGGCTGTGGCGCGGCTGGCTGCCGCGCGGCGACGCGCGCGCGCCGCTGCTGCGCGACTGGCGCTTCTGGCTGGGGCCGCTGGCGTTCGCGCTGGCGGCGGCGGTGTGGCTGGCGCCGATGCTCACGGTCGCGCTGGGCAGCGGCGATCCCTCGTACCGCGCCTACCTCGACGACATCCTGTTCCGGCAGACCGCGCAGCGCTACGCGCATTCGTGGGACCACCCGCAGCCGGCCTGGTACCACCTGGGCGTGATCGCCACCAACTGGCTGCCGACGGTGCTGGCGCTGCCGTGGGCCTTCCCGGCGTGGTGGCGGCGGCTGCGGCGGCGCGATGCGCGCTACCTGCTGCCGCTGGCGTGGTGGGCGCTGGTGGTGCTGTTCTTCTCGATCCCGCACGGCAAGCGCGACGTCTACATCATGCCGTCGCTGCCGATGATGTGCCTGGCGCTGGCGCCGCTGCTGCCGGGCATCGTGCGCAAGGCGTGGGCGAAGCGGGTGGCGTTCGGCTTCGCGCTGGCGTTCGCGCTGCTGCTGGGCGGCGCGGGGCTGGCGATGTGGTTCGGCGACCCGAAGTTCGAGGCCAGGCTGGTCGGCGACCGCGGCCTGGCCGACGGCGCGCGCGGGCTCGCGGCGCTGCTGGTGGCGATCGGCGGCTGGGGCCTGGCCGCGCTGGCCTGGCACCGGGTGCGCAACGGCGTCGCCGCGCTGCTGTGGACGATCGGCGGGACCTGGGTGCTGTACGGGCTGGTGGCCTATCCGCTGCTCAACCCGTCGAGCTCGGCGCGCGGGGTGATGGAAGCCGCGCAGCGCCGCATCGGCCCGCAGGGCGAGCTCGGCCTGGTGGCGTGGAAGGAGCAGAACCTGCTGATGTCCGAGCCGCGCGCGACCGACTTCGGCTTCCTCGCGCCATGGCCGCTGCAGATGAAGCGCGGCATGGCGTGGCAGGCGCAGGACGCGGCGCACCGCTGGCTGTTCGTGCAGGAGCCGGGGCTGACCCAGTGCGTCGATCGCGCGCGCGCGCAGTTCGCCGGTTATTCCAACCGCCGGCGCTGGTGGCTGGTGCCGGCGGCCGCGGTGGTCCCGGACTGCGAGCCGCACGGCGTGCAGTCGCAGAACGAGGCCGACGGGCAGGACGACTGAGGCAGTCGTTCAGTCGCGCGCGTCGTCGACCGGCTGCCCGTGCTGCAGCAGCCACAGCATGATCGTCTTCTGGCGCACGTAGTTGGCGCGCACGTAGGCGTAGACCAGGCCGTGCCAGCCGTCGCGGAAGCCGCCGCGCAGCACGTAGCCGCGCCAGAACCGCCACGCCGGCGACAGCACCAGCCCGGCCAGCGTCGCGCGCCTGCCGCGGGCGAAGTCGTGCTCGGCCATCATCCGCGCATAGCGCTCGGTCTTGCGCAGCTGCTGGGCGAGCGAGCGGTAGGGGTAGTGGACGAGGTCGCCTGGCAGGGTGCGCACGTCGCCGTCGACGCTGGCCGCCTCGTGCACCTCGCGCGCGCCGCGCCAGCCGCCGCGGCGGCGGTCGAACAGGCGCAGCACGCGGTCGGGATAGGCGTTGCCGTGGCGCAGGAAGCGCCCGAAGTAGTCCGACAGCCGCGCGAAGCGGTAGCCGGCGGCGCCCGCGAAGCCGCGCGCGCGCTCGGCCTCGATCGCCGCGCGCAGGCGCTCGCCGACGCGCTCGTCGGCGTCCAGGCACAGCACCCAGTCGTGCGCGGCCTGCTCGACGGCGAACTGCTTCTGGCTGCGGTAGCCGTCGAAGGGCCGCTGCAGCACGCGCGCGCCGGCGCGTTCGCACAGCTCGCGGGTACGGTCGGTGGAGCCGGAGTCGACCACCACCACCTCGTCGCAGAACGCCAGCGAGGCCAGGCAGTCGCCGATGCGGTCTTCCTCGTTGAACGCGATAATGCAGGCCGACAGCGGGCAGGCCGACAGCGGCGTGCGCTTGGCGGCGTCTGCGGTCGATCCTGGCACGGGAGCGTCGATGGCCGATTACCTGCTGTTCGCGAGCGAGCGCTACGCGCTGCCGATCCTGCAGCCGCTGGCCGAAGCGCTGCAAGCGGTGCCGGGCGCGAGGATACACGCGTGGTTCACCGGCGGCGCGGCGGGCCTGGCGCTGCCGGCGCCGGTGCGCGCGTTGTCGGGCCCGCGCGATGCGGTGGCGTTGCGGCCGCGGGCGGTGTTCAGCGCGGCCAACGAGGTGCCCACGTTCGTGGCCGGGGCCAAGGTGCAGCTGTTCCACGGCTTCAACGTCGAGAAGCGCGATGCGGCGCGCGGGCACTTCCGCGTGCGCGGATTGTTCGACCTGTATTGCACGCAGGGGCCGGCGACCACGGCGCCGTTCCGCGAGCTGGCCGCGCGCGAGCGCAGCTTCGCGGTGGTCGAGACCGGCTGGCCCAAGCTCGATCCGCTGTTCCGGCCCGACGATGGCGAGGCGGCGGCGCTGCGTGCGCCGGCGGGCGGGCGGCCGGTGGTGCTGTTCGGCTCGACCTTCACCGAGCGGCTTAGCGCGGCGCCGCACCTGTTCGACGCGATCGCGGCGGACATCGCGCGCGGCGAGCGCTACTGGCTGCTCACGCTGCATCCGAAGTGCGCGCCGGCGCTGTTCGATCGCTATCGTTCGCTGGCGGGCGCCAACGCGGCGTTCGTCGAGCCCGAGCAGCTGGTGCCGGCGCAGCGGGCGGCCGACGTGCTGGTGGCCGACACGACGTCGCTGGTGTCGGAGTTCGTGGTCCAGCACAAGCCGGTGGTGACCTTCCGCAACCGGGCGCCGAAGCCGCACATGCTCGACTTCGACGATCCGTCGCGGCTGCCGGAGATGCTGGCACGCGCGTTCGCGCCGTCGCCGGAGCTGCGCGCGGAAATCGTGCGCTACGCCGACGCGATCCATCCGTACCGGGACGGCCGTTCGTCGCAGCGCGTGATCGCCGCGACCGAGGCCCTGCTGGCGGGCGAGCTGGGCAGGCTGCGCCGCAAGCCGGCCTCGTCGTGGTGGCGCGCGCTGCAGATCCGGCGCGAACTCGGCTACTGGGGCCCGTCGCGGCGTTGATCGAGCCCCTCTCCCGCGAAGCGGGAGAGGGAGGGCGCGCAGCGCCAGGGTGAGGGCCCGGCTTTTCGCCGCGCGGTTCGGGTTCCTGCGTGCTTCGGCTGTTTGCGCGAGGGAAGTCGCCGTCCGGTGAATCGCTCTTCCCTCGGCAGGACATCCTGTCCTGACGAGGGCGCCGGCCATCCATGGCCGGCTTGACGCGATCCCCCGGCCGCCGCCTTCCTGTCGAACGGGCGTCGCTTCGGTTGCAGGAACATCCACCCCTCACTCGCTTCGCGAGAGCGAGAGCGCGAAGCACCGGGTGAGGCCCACCTACCAGCGCAGCGGCCGCCGCGCCACCTCGCGCGCCAGCCGCGCGCGCAGCGCCTGCGCTTCGGCCAGCGGCAGGAAGGAAATCCGCAGCGAACCCGAGCCGCCGGCGCCAGCGGTGTCCAGCCACAGCGAGGCCATGCCGAAGCGGCGGTCGAGCGGCGAGCGCCGCAGTTCCAGCGCCTGCAGCTTGTCGATCTCGGCGAAGCGCCAGCGCCGCGACCACCAGCCGCCGCGCACGCCGACCAGGCGCGCGTCGACCGCGTAACCCGCGCGCCCTGCGTGCCGACGCGCGACGAACACCGCCCACGGCAGCCACGCCAGCCCGCACAGGCCCCAGCCGCCGAAGCGCCAGCACAGCGCGCCGGCCAGCAGCAGCGAGAACGCCGCGCCCGGCAGCGCCAGCCGCCACCATGCGCGCGGGTGCAGCGGCGACCAGTCCGCCGGCGGCCACGCCGCGCCGGGCAGCAGGTGGCGCACCAGCGCATCGCAGGCGGCGGGCGTGGCGAGCGGCGCCAGTTCGCGCAGGCCGCGGCGCTCGTTGCGCTGCTCGGCCACCGCCGAGTCGACGTCCAGCGAGCGGCGCCGGAACAGCCGGTGCAGCACGCCTTCGCGCAGCGTCCAGGCCTGAATGCGCCGGCGCGGCGCGCTGGTGCGCAGGCGGGTGAGCAGACCGCGCTCGACCGTCAGCCGGCGGCCCTGCTCCTCGAGCCGGAAGCCCCAGTACTGCAGCAGCGCCAGCAGCACCGAGAACAGCCGCAGCAGCACCGCGAACGCCAGCAGCAGCGCGAGCGCCGCCAGCGCATAGTCGCCGACGCCGAAATGGTGGGCGCCGAAGAACGCCGCCAGCGCGCGGCTCCAGCGGTCGGACAGCTCGTCGGGCAGCTGCGGGTTGAGCTGCGAGACCGACACCGCCGCGGCGCCCAGCACCACCATGCCGCGGTTGGAGACCAGGCCCAGGCGCAGCACCTCGGCCGGCGGCAGCGACAGCAGCACGCGGACCTCGTCTCCGGCCGGCGTGGTGCCTTCCGCCCCCGTCGCGGCGGCGATGGAAGGCGCGTGCGCGCCGCCGCGGCGGCGCACCAGCGCCTCCAGCGCGACCGCGTCGTCCAGCCGCAGCACCCGCATCTCGGCCTCGGGCTTCTCGCCGCCGGCCGATTCCAGCCGCACTTCCGCCACCCCGAACAATCGGTGCAGCAGCGACTGGTGGATCGCCACGTTGTGGATGCGCGAGAACGGCACCTGGCGATGGCTGCGCAGCAGCACGCCGCTGTCGACCACCACGCTGTCGGCGGCGATGCGGTAGCGGAAGGTCAGGTAGCGCCACACCGCCACCAGCACGAAGCCGCCGACGGCGACCAGCGACCACAGCTGGTTGCGGTCGCCGCGGCCAAGGAACACCAGCACCAGCAGCGGCACCACGAACTGCCGCAGCTGCTGCAGCAGCACGAACAGCCACGACATCGGATGCAGCCTGCGCACCGCGCCGTCGGCCACGGCCGGTGGCGGAGGGGCCGGATCAGGCGTCGTCATCGTCGTCGGTCTGACGCGCGAGGCGGTCGCGCAGGCGGGTGGCGTCGTCGAGGTCGAGCCCGGACAGCGCGACCTCGCTGTTGCGCGTGCCGGCGGTGTGGATTACCAGCGTCGCCAGGCCGAAATGGCGCTCCAGCGGCCCGCGGCGGATGTCCAGGTGCTGCACGCGCGAGCCGGGCACGCGCGTGTCCGACTGCCACAGCCGCCCGCGCCGCAGGCCGAAGCCGTCGCCGTCGAGCCGCCAGCGCGTGTGGCGGTAGCGGCGCAGGCCCAGCCAGGCGCCAAACGCCGCCGCCAGCGCGACCGCCCCCGCCAGCAGCAGCCAGCCCAGCGGAAGCTCGTGCGACGCGAACACCAGCACCACCGAGCCGGCCATCGCCGACAGCCCGAAGCCGGTCGCGGTCCCGGCCATGAACAGCGTCCGCGCGCGCGTGGGCAGCGGCTGCCAGCCGGCGTCGTCGTCGGGCGCCATCGGCGTGCTGTCGCCGTCGCCGTCGTCGTCGGTCGTGGTCATCGCCTGCGCCTGCGTTCGAAATCGCGATAGGGATTGCTTTCGCCACTGCCCGGCGGGCGCAGCGTGTAGCGCTTGTAGGTCCACTGGTACTGCGCCGGGTCGCGCCGGGCGATGCGCTCGACCGCGGCGTTGAGCGAGGCGACCGCCTCGGCCGGGTCGGCGCTGGCGATGCCCTCCGGCGCCGGCTCGAAGCGCAGCGCGAAGCCGGGCCCTTCGCCGATGCGCTCGCAATAGCCGAACAGCACCGTCGCCCCGGTGCGCTCGGCCAGCCGCCCGAGCAGGGTCATGGTGAAGGCCTCGCGGCCGAAGAACGGCGCGAACGCCCCGTCGCCCGCCTTGGGCTGCTGGTCGGGCAGGATGCCGACCACGCCGCCGCCCTTGAGCAGCTTGAACAGCTGGCGGATGCCCGGCCCCTCGGCGCGCACCTGGGTGACGCGGTCGCCCGCGTCGGCGCGCACCCGGCGCAGGAAGGCCTCGCCGACCGCCGACTCCGGCGGCCGGTACAGGATCGCCAGCGGCGTGCGCGAGGCCAGCCACTGGTTGAGCAGTTCCCAGTTGCCGTAGTGCGGCGCCGCCACGACCAGCCCGCGGCCGGCGGCGAGCGCGGCGTCGAACAGCTCAACGCCTTCCTGTCGTTCGATCTGCGCCAGGTTGCGCGCGTGCGGGCGGGTCCAGAACCGCAGCGTCTCCAACGCCTGCCGCGCGGTGGTGCGCAGCACCGCGCGCTGCAGCTCCGCCCGTTGCGGCGGCGGCAGCGCCGGATACGCCAGCTCCAGGTTGCGCATCGCCACCCGGCTCTCGCGCGCGCCCAGCCGCCGCCAGGCCCATGCCAGCGCATCGCCCAGCCCACGCAGCCACGCCCACGGCAGCGTGCCGAGCGCGGCGGCGCAGGCGTGGAGCAGCCAGGAGGCGAAGCGGGTCATGGGCGGAGTGTAGCGAGCGGCGCGCAGGGGTAGCCGCGGGGCCGGGGGCGGGCGGGAACGAGAGTGGCGGGGCCCAATTTCTGCTCGTCATTCCCGCGAAGGCGGGAATCCATGGACTTTCGGCTTCGGACTTTTCAAAACCGGGTCGTCCATTCGAAGTCGACGTTTCGTCCCGTGGGCCACCGGGGATCCGGTCAAGACCAAGCGATCAACGTCCATGGATTCCCGCCTTCGCGGGAATGACGAGCAAAACCGCTACGCTCTTCCCGATTCCCGATTCCCGATTCCCGATTCCCGATTCCCGATTCCCGATTC
>DATLJE010000032.1:0-106404 GCA_035539095.1 Luteimonas sp. | reverse complement strand
GGCATCACGGTGACCTCGCCGCCCATCACCACGGTGCCGGTGCGCGCGTTGACGATGACCTTGGCCGCGGCTGCGCCGGGATCGACGTCCAGCGATTCCAGGCGCGAGAGGAAGGCGATGCGGTCGCCGGCCGGCGGCGCGACCTCGATCGTCACGCCGTCGAGCGCGTGCGCGCGACCGGGGCCGAACGCGCCGTCGATGGCGGCGACGATGCGCGCGGCGGTGGTGAAGTCGGACTCGCGCAGGTTGAGCGTGACGTTGCCGGCTTGACCAGTGGCCGCCTGCGCCGCGCCGGCGACGGAGCGCTCGACGATCGCGCCGTTGGGGATGGTGCCGCCGTTGGGCGCGTTGACCGAGATCTTGGATCCGTCGCGGCCGGCGGCGCCGAAGCCGCTGACCACCAGCGAGCCCTGCGCGATCGCGTAGACCTGCCCATCGGCGCCGCGCAGCGGCGCCATCAGCAGCGCGCCACCGCGCAGCGAGCCGGCATTGCCGATCGAGGACACGGTGACGTCGATGGTCTGGCCGGGCTTGGCGAACGCGGGCAGCTCGGCCTGGATGGCGACCGCGGCGACGTTCTTGAGCTGCGGGTTGACGCCCGGCGGGATCGACACGCCGAGCTGGGCGAGCATCGTCTTCAGGCTCTGCACGGTGAAGGGCGTCTGGCTGGTGCGGTCGCCGCTGCCGTCCAGGCCCACGACCAGGCCGTAGCCGACCAGCGGGTTGCCGCGCACGCCGGCGACCTGGGCGAGGTCCTTGATGCGCTCGGCGCGCGCCGGCGCGAACGGGAGCGCCAGCAGCACGGCGGCGCAGGCGGCGAAGCGGATCGCGATGGAAACGCGCATGTCGCGGTCCTCTAGTAGGGGAAGGCGGCGGAGTTGAAGAAGCGGCCCAGCCAGCCCATCGCATTCGAACGCGCGAGCGTGCCGCGACCGCCATAGACGATCTGCGCCTCGCCGACCCGGTCGGAGGTGATGCGGTTGTCGGGAGAGATATCGGCGACGCGGACGATGCCTTGAACCTGGACCAGCTCGTCGCCCTGGTTCAGCCGCACCTGCTTCTGCCCGGCCACCCTGAGGTTGCCGTTGCCCAGCTGCTCCACCACGCGCACGGTGATGCTGCCGTTGAGCTGGTTGCTCTGCGCGCTGTCGCCGGCGCCGTTGAACTCGCGCGTGCCGTCGACCTCGGCCTGCAGGATCGGCCTGCCGTTGTAGGTGACCGACTGGCCGAACAGCGTCGGCGCGGCCAGGCCCAGGCCCGAATCCTTGGTCACCGCGGTCTTGGCGTTGGTCTTGGCGCGGGTGTTCTCGACCAGCACGATCGTGAGCAGGTCGCCGACCTCGCGCGCCTTGCTGTCCTGGAACAGGCGCAGGCCACGCTCGTTGCCGCCGCCGGCGCCGGCATAGATCGAAGCGCCGCCGTCGCCGGCGCGCGGCGCAGGGACGACCCGCATGGCCGCGGGCGCGGCGGCGTAGCCGGGCGCGGCCGCCTGCGGCCCGACCGGCGCGAACGGGCGCACATCGCCCATGACGGTGGCGCAGGAGGCGAGGACGAGCAGGGACAGCGCGGAAACGGCCTTGACCGCGTAGCCGCCGAAGCCCATGGCGTCATTCCCGCGAAAGCGGGAACCCAGTGACTTGGTAGCGTGCATTGGAAAGCCGCTGGGTTGCCGCTTTCGCGGGAATGACGGCGTCCGGATGGGCGCTTCGACAGGAGCGTTCATGGCCGACATCACAGGTTGTTGTTGAGGTAGCCGAGCATCTGGTCGATCGTCGAGATCGCCTTGGCGTTGGTCTCGTAGGCGCGCTGGGTCTCGATCATCGACACCAGCTCCTGCACGGTGTTGACGTTGGAACCCTCCAGCGCGCCCTGCACCAGCAGGCCCGCGCCGGACTGGCCGGGCGCGCCGCTCTGCGCCGGGCCGCTTGCGCCGGTCTCGACGAACAGGTTCTCGCCCTTGGCCTGCAGGCCGGCGGGATTGACGAAGTCCGACAAGGTCAGCTGGCCGACCTGCACCGCCTCGGCCTGTCCCGCGACCTGCACGCTGACGGTGCCGTCGCTGCCGATGGTCACGCTCTGCGCCCCCTCGGGGATCTGCAGGCCCGGCTGCACCGGGTAGCCGGCGTTGGTGACCAGCTCGCCTTGCGCGTTGATCTGGAAGCTGCCATCGCGGGTGTAGGCGCTGCTGCCGTCGGGCATCAGCACCTCGAAGAAGCCGCGGCCGTTGATCGCCACGTCGAGCGCGCCGCCGGTCTGGTCGATGTTGCCCTGGGCGAATTCCTTCGACGTGGACGAGACCCGCACGCCGGTGCCGGTGGACAGGCCGCTGGGCAGCTGGGTCTGCTCGCTGGACGCGCCGCCGGGCTGGCGCACGGTCTGGTAGAGCAGGTCCTCGAAGCTGGCGCGGTCGCGCTTGAAGCCGGTGGTGTTGGTGTTGGCGAGATTGTTGGAAATGACCGCCATGCGCGTCTGCTGCGCATCGAGGCCGGTCTTGGCGATCCACAGGGCCTGGGTCATGGCGGTTCTCCTGGTCTGGGAACGCACGCAACGCAGTTGCGTGCCTCCGGATTCCCTCTCCCGCTTCGCGGGGGAGGGCAAGGGTGGGGGCGCGTCAGCGCGACGACAGCAACGTGTTGGCCGCGCGGGCGCTCTCGTCACCGCTGTGCAAGACCCGTACCTGCATCTCGAACTGGCGCGCGAGCTCGATCATCGACACCAGCATCGCGGTGCCGTCGACGTTGCTGCCCTCGCGTGCGCCCGAGGTGAGCACGGCGCCGGCGGCCGCCTGCGGCGGCGCCGTGCCCGCGGCGGCGTGCATCAGGCCGTCCTCGCCGCGGACGAGGTCGCGGCTGGCGGCGGCGACCACCTGCAGGCGGCCGACCGTCGCCATGGTCGAGGCCGGTTGGCCCTGCGGCACGATCGAGACGGTGCCGTCGGCGCCGATCTCCAGCGCGTCGCTGGGCGGGATCGCCACCGGCGCCCCGGACTGGTCGAGCACCGGGCGGCCGCCGGCGGTGGTGAGCAGGCCGTTCTGGGTGATCCTGAGGTCGCCGGCGCGGGTGTAGGCGACGCCACCGGCGGCGTCCTGCACCGCCAGCCAGCGGTCGGCGTGCAGCGCGACGTCGAGCGGATTGCCGGTGGTGGTGATCGCGCCGCCGGCATCGCTCACGCCCAGGTCGCGGCGCACCGCGGCCACGCGCGAGGCCAGGCCGTCGCCGGCCACGGGCACCGCGACGGTGCCGTCGAGCGTGGCCTGGAAGCCCACCGTGTCGACATTGGCCAGGTTGTGAGCCACCGAGGCCTGTGCCTTCAGCGTGGCGCTGGCGCCGGTCATGGCGATGTAGAGGGACTTGTCCATGGTCAGCGGATGTTGATCACCGTCTGGGTGATCTGGTCCTGGGTCTGGATCATCTGCGCGTTGGCCTGGAAGTTGCGCTGCGCGGTGATCATGTTCACCAGCTGCTCGGTCAGGTCGACGTTGGAGGCTTCCAGCGCGCCGCCCTGCACCAGGCCGAACTCGGAGCTGCCGGCGGCGCCGCGGCGCGGCTCGCCAGACTCGTGGGTCTCGGCCCAGCCGTTGTCCCCCAGCGGCTGCAGGCCCTGCGGGTTGGCGAAGTTGGTCAACGCGACCTGGCCCAGCGGAATCGATTCGCCGTTGCTGTAGCGCGCGTTGACCACGCCCTCGGGCGAGACCTCGATGGTGCTCAGGCGGCCGGTCGCGTGGCCGTCCTGCACCAGCGCGGACACGCTGAAGGCGTTGCCGTACTGGGTCGACGCGCCCAGGTCGAGCGTGATCGGCATCGGCGCCGCGCCGCCCGGCGGCGCGTAGGCCGGGAGCGCCACGCTGCCGGTGGCCGGCGCGGTCAGCGCGCCGTTGCTGGAGTACTGCAGCGTCTGCGCGGTGCCGACGTCGTTGCCGTCGATCTGGACGTGGACCTGCCACTCGTTCGCGTTCGCGGTCTTGACGAAGTACATCGACTGCGAGTGCGCGGCGCCGAGCGAGTCGTACACCGTCACCGAGGTGGTGTGGTTGTAGGTGGCCGGATCGTTGGCGTCGAACGGCGCCACGGCCGGCGCGGCCGCGTTGCCGGGCAGGTTCAGGCCGACCTCGACCTCGCCGGTGGCCCGCGGCGGCGAGTCGCCGGTGGCCAGCCGCAGGTCGCCCATGCGGCCGGTGTCGAAGCCCTGGCCGTTGGCGTTGGGCAGGAACACCTGCAGCCGCTGCCCGGCCGGGTTGACCACGTAGCCCTCGCGGTCGGCGCCGAAGTTGCCGGCGCGCGAGTAGGACGTGGCGCCGTTCGAGGACAGGGTGAAGAAGCCCTGGCCGGACAGCGCCATGTCGAGCGACTTGCCGGTGAAGTCGACGTTGCCCTGGCCGAACTGCTGCGCCACGCGCTGCAGCCGCGCGCCGGCGCCGACCGCGTTGGCCGACAGGCCGTAGGCCGAGACCGCGAACACGTCGCCGAACTCGCCGCGCGACTGCTTGAAGCCGGACGTGTTGGCGTTGGCGATGTTGTTGGAGGTGATGTTGAGGTCGGCCGAGGCCGCGTTCATGCCGCTGAGCGAGATGCGGAAGCTCATGTCGTGCTCCTGGGGATGCTGGTTGCGGGGCCGGCCCGGCGGTCAGCCGATGCGGCGGATCGCCGACAGCGGGAAGCTGCCGAGACCCGAGAGATTGAGGGCGAGCCCGGTGGACTCGATCGAGACGCTGTCGACGTGCGCCTTCACGCACACCGGCAGCAGCGCGGCGTCGTCGGCCGCGGTCGGGTCGGTGGCGCCGGCCACGGCGCGGATCGTGTAGCGGCCCGCGCCGACGGCGTTGCCGGCGTCGTCGCGGCCATCCCATTCGAACGCGGCCGCGCCCGCGGCGCCGGCCTGCACGGTCATGCGCCGCACGCGCGTGCCGTCGGCGTCGAGGATGTCGACGGTCATGGGGCCGGCGGCGGTCGCGGTGATCTCGCCCTTCAGGCCCGCGCCGGCCGCCAGGTCGACGTCGGAGACCTGCACCAGGGCGTCGTGGCCGACCAGCGCGGCCGCGCGCAGGGTCTGGTCGGATTCCATCACGCTGGCCATCGCGCCCATCGCGTCCTGCATCTTCTCGATGCCCTGCACGGTGGAGAACTGCGCCAGCTGGCCGAGGAACTGCTGGCTGTCGAGCGGCTTGAGCGGATCCTGGTTCTTCAGCTGCTCGGTCATCAGCTGCAGGAAGTCGGCCTGGCCCAGCGTGGCGCTGCGCGCGGCCTGCTGCACGCCGAGGCCGAGGGAGCCGTACGGATCGGTGGTGTTGCCGTTGGCCGGGATGGCGCTCATCGGATGCCTCGCGTGCGGCCGCGTCAGCGGCCCATGTTCAGGGTGGCCAGCGCGAGTTCCTTGGCGCTGTTGAAGACCTCGACGTTGGCCTGGTAGCTGCGCGAGGCGGAGATCAGGTCGACCATCTGCGCGACCGGGTCGATGTCGGGGGCGTACACGTAGCCCTGCGCGTCCGCGAGCGGATGCCCGGGCTCGTAGCGCTTGAGCGGCGCGGCGGTGCTCTCGGTGACTTCGTCGACCTGCACGCCCGCCAGCGCCGGGTTACCCTCGACCGGCTGCGCCGAGAACACCGGCTGTTTCGCGCGGAACACCGCCGCGGGATCGCCGGACACCGAATCGGCGTTGGCCAGGTTGGAGGCGATGGTGGACAGCCGCACCGACTGCGCGTTCATCGCCGAGCCGGCGACGTCGAAGATGGGCAGGTTGCTCATGGCGTTCCCCCGTGGGCGTTGGGCGCTTGCGACGGCGCGCGTCGGGACGGTGCGCGGCTCACTGGCCGGTGATCGCGGTCAGCATCGAGCGGACCTTGGATTCGACGAACGACAGCGAGGCGCGGTACTCGAGCGAGGCCTGCGCGAACGCGGCGTTCTCGCGGTCGCCGTCGACGGTGTTGCCGTCCAGGCTGGGCTGGCTGGCGGCGCGCGTGTAGCGCGCGGAAGCGACCGCCGCGTCGAGCGCGTCACCGCCGGCGCCCGCGCCGGGCCGCAGGGCCGCGCCCAGCGCGCTGCTGAAATCGAGGTCCTGCGCCTTGTAGTTGGGCGTGTCGGCGTTGGCGATGTTGGCGCCGAGCAGCTGCAGGCGCTGTTCGCGCAGCACCAGCGCGGCGCCGTGGATGCCCAGGAAGGAATTGCCGCCGATCTCGCTCATGGCCCGCTCCCGCGGAAGGTCTCGCGGGGATCAGGCAAGAGCTGTGCCACGGGTCGGTCTTTCCCGCTGCGCGGGGGAGCGGCCGGGGAGGGGTGGCGGGGGCCTGTGAAACGCTCTGGGCAGCGGCGCGGGAGGGCCCGCGGCTGGCGTTCGCGGTATCCCGGATGGCGGGCCGGGGCCCGCCCTACGCGACCGCGCCGATCCTGGCCGCGACCCGCTGCGCGAGCTCGCGCTCGGAGTACTTGGGCACGAAGTCGTCGGCGCCCACGCGCTCGACCATGGCCTGGTTGAACACCCCCGACAGCGAGGTGTGGAGCAGCACGAACAGCCCGCGCAGGGCGGGATCGCGACGGATTTCCGTCGTCAGCGTGTAGCCGTCCATCGCCGGCATCTCGATGTCGGAGATCACCATCGCGTAGCGATCGCACGGCGGCTGTCCGCCCTGGGCGAGCGCCTGCAGGTGCTCCAGCGCCTGGCGCCCGTCCGACAGCAGGGTCGCCTCCAGGCCCAGTTGCTGCAGCACCGAGCGGATCTGGTTGCGCGCCACGCGCGAGTCGTCGACCACCAGCACCTCGCGCGGCCCGGCCACGGCGGGCAGGGCCGACAGGGCGCCGAGGTCGCTGCCACGCGGCGCCGACTCGGCAAGCACGCTTTCGACGTCGATCAGCTGGATCAGCTCGCCCTGGTGACGGGTGACGCCGGTGAGGTAATGGCCCTCGCCGCCGGTTTCGGGCGGCGGCTGGATGTGCTCGACGGCGATGTTGACGATCCGGTCCACGCCGGCGACCAGGAAGCCCTGCACCGAGCGGTTGAACTCGGTGACCACCAGGTAGCCGGGCGCCGCGCCGTCGCCGCCGGCGTGGCCGACGGCGCGAGCCAGGTCGAGCACCGGCACGCTGCGCCCGCGCACGTCGGCGGCGCCGGCGAAGGCCGGCGGCAGTTGCGGCAGGGTGAACAGCGGCGGCCTCGGCAGGACTTCCTTCACCTTGAACACGTTGACGCCAAAAAGCTGACGCGAGCCGAGCCGGAACAGCAGCAGGGCCAGCCGGTTGTGGCCGGCCAGGCGGGTGCGTTGGTCGATGCGGTCCAGCAGGTCCTGGCTCATGGCGGCGTTGTCGGCCGCCGGGCTGCGGACTTGAGGCCGCGCAGGGATCGCCGCATGCGAGCGAAGGCGGCCCGCGCGCGCCGCGCCGCGGGGCATGCGCCTTGCATGCGCCGGTTGCTTCCGTCCGCGAGGAGATCCGCCATGCCGTCCATCGCGCCGTCCGTCGTCCGTGCCGGCCTGCTCGCCGCGCTTGTGGCAGGCGCCGCGTGCGCGCCGGCGCGCGCGCAAGCGCCGCCGGCGCAGCCGCTGGACGAGATCGGCGCCGCCGCCATCGCGGCGCTCGGCGCGGGCGACGCGCAGGCGGCGGAGGCGGTGCTCGATCCCGCGCTGCGCCTGGCCCGCTGCAGCCGGCCGCTGCAGGCGGTCGCCTCCGGCCCGTCCACGGCGCAGGTGCGCTGCGCGGACGATCCGGGCTGGCGCCTGTACGTCCCCGTGCGCGTGCGCCGCGTGGCCGACGTGGTGGTGCTGCGCTCGCCGGCCGCCTCTGGCGTGCCGATCACCGCCGACCAGCTGGTGGTGCAGCGCCGCGACGTCGGCGCGACCGACGCCCCGGCCTTCGCCGACCCGGCCGCCCTGGTCGGGCGCGTGCCCAACCGCGCGCTGGCCCCGGGCGTGGTGCCCACCGAGGCCGACCTCGCGCTGGGCGCGCCGCTGCGCCGCGGCGACCCGGTGGTGCTGGTGTCGCGCACCGGCGGCGTGGAGGTGCGCATGCCGGGGCGCGCGCTCGGCGCCGCCCGTGCCGGCGGCGTGGTGGCGGTGGAGAATCCATCCTCGCACCGCCTGCTGCGCGGCCGGCTGGTGGCCGAGGGCGTGGTGGAGCTGCTGCCTTGAAGGAGCCGGCGCCGGGCGCCGCTAAAGTTCGTCGCGGCAGGGCCGTTACCATGCCCGAACCAGCCACTCCGAGGAGCGTGCCATGACCCACAAGATCGACGGACCGTCGCCCGCGGCCCGCGCCGCGGAGCCGCTCGCGACGGCGGCGGCCTCGCGCGCCGGCGGCGAGCGCGGCGCGCCCGTCGCCGCCACGACCGCGGCCGACAGCCTGCGCCTGACCGGCGAGGCCGAGGGCCTGCAGGCGCTCGAACGCCAGCTCGGCGCCGCGCCCGCCGGCATCGACGCCGGCCGGGTCGAGGCGCTGCGCGCGGCGATCGCCGACGGCAGCTACCAGGTCGACGCGCAGGCGATCGCCACGCGCATGCTCGACCTCGATCGCGCGCTGGGCGGCGACTGACATGGCCATCGCGGCCGGCCACCCGCTCGACGCCCTCGAGCGCGCGCTCGAAGCCGAGCGCCGCGCGCTGCTGGATCACGACGTGGACGCGCTGCTCGCCTCCACCGCCGACAAGCTCGCCGCGTTGCGCGCCGCCGAAGCCGCGTCGCCGGATGCCTCCGCGGCCGCGCGCCTGTCGCGGCTGCGCGATTTCAACCAGGCTAACGGCGTGCTGCTCTCGCGCCGTCGCCGTGAAGTGAACTGGGCGCTGCGCCACCTCGGCCGCGTCGAGTCGACCGGGGTGTACGATTCCCGCGGACAGCCAGGCGCCCGCCCGCAGGCGCGCTGTCTGGGAGTGGGATGAGCGAGCCGGACGACACCACTGCGCCGCGCGACGGCGAACTGCACTGGGCTTTCCGCAACACCGACAACGCCGTGATGCTGCTCGACGGCGACGGCGCGATGGCGCATGCCAACCCCGCGGCGCGCGCGCTGGCCGCGCGCGTGCTGCCCGGCGAACCACCCGAGCGCCTGCTGTCGCTGCTGCCCGCCGACGCGTGGCCGCACGCCCGCGAGACCGGCCGCTGGGCCACCGAGGTGGCCGCGCCGGGCGGCGTCGTGCTCGACATCGTCCTGCAGTGCGGGCACCCGCAAGGCGCCGTGCTGGGCATGGCCACCTTCGACGACGTCTCGCAGCGCAACGCGCGCCAGGTCGAGCTGCAACAGCGCCACGACGAGCTGCAGGCCGCGCACCGGCGCCTGGCCGGCGCGCAGGAGCAGCTGCTGCAGTCCGAGCGGATGGCCTCGATCGGCCTGCTCGCCGCCGGCGTCGCCCACGAGATCAACAACCCGATCGGCTACGTGCACTCCAACCTCGGCACGCTGCAGGAATACATCGGCGCGCTGTTCGCGCTGGTCGAGTGCCACGAGTCCGCGCTGCAGTCCGACGATCCCGCCGCCCAGCGCGGGGCGGTGCGCGCCAAGCGCGAGCGCCTGGACATCGACTTCATCCTCGGCGACCTGCCCAAGCTGATGGAGGAGTCGCGCGAGGGCATCGAGCGCGTCACCAAGATCGTGCAGGACCTGAAGGAGTTCTCGCGCGTGGGGCGCGACGAGGCGATGCAGCCGTCCAGCCTGCACAAGGGGCTGGAGTCGACCCTCAACATCGTCTGGAACGACCTCAAGTACAAGGTCCGGCTGGAGAAGCACTACGGCGAGCTGCCGCTGGTGGAATGCCACCTTTCGGAGATCAACCAGGTCTTCATGAACCTGCTGATCAACGCCAGCCAGGCGATCGAGAACCGCGGCGTGATCGAGCTCGCCACCGGCGCGGAGAACGGCGAGGCCTGGGTCAGCATCTCCGACACCGGCTGCGGCATCGCGCCGGAGGCGCTGCAGCGCATCTTCGACCCGTTCTACACCACCAAGCCGATCGGCCGCGGCACCGGGCTGGGGCTGGCGATCGCCTACGGCATCGTGGCCAAGCACCACGGGCGCATCGAAGCCAGCAGCCAGCCCGGCGTGGGCAGCACGTTCCGGGTGGTGCTGCCGGTCGCGCAGCCGAAGGATGGGACGGGCGCGCCGCCGGCGGCCTGAAGGCCAAGGCCCGCATGCGCGCGACCTGGACTGTCATCCCGAGCACAGCGAGGGATCTGCCTGCTGGGCGAGGCCCGACATCAGATCCCTCGCTGCGCTCGGGATGACAATGAGGCCTCGCTGAAGTCTCGCGCCGCCCGTCAGTACGCCGCTTCGCCCGCCACGCGGCGCTCGTGGGCGCGGAACGCGGCCTGGATGTGCCCGCGCAGCTCGTCGTCGTTCCACGGCTTGGTGAGGAAGCGGTAGATCGCGCCGCGGTTGATCGCCTCGGTGATCGTGGCCAGGTCCGTGTACCCGGACAACACCATGCGCACCGTGTCGGGATAGAGGTCGCGCACCTTGGCCAGGAACTCGGTGCCGCTCATGTCCGGCATGCGCTGGTCGGAAACGATGACCTGCACCGGGTTGCTCGCGAGCAGGTCGAAGGCCTCGCGCACGCTGTTGGCCGTGAGCACGTGGTAGCCGTCGCGGCGGAACAGCCGCACCAGCGAGCGCAGCATGTTCTCCTCGTCGTCGAGCAGCAGCAGGGTGCGCTCGGGGCGGGTGGCGGCGAAGGCCTGCGGCAGCAGGAAGCGGCGCCGGATCAGGTCGCCGAGCTCCTCGGCCGGCAACGGCGGGCTGAACAGGTGGCCGAGGAAGAAGTCGCAGTGGTTGCGGCGCAGGAAGCCGAGCTCGGCCTCGCTTTCCACGCCCTTCGCGGTCACCTTCATGCCCAGGCGATGGCCCATCGCGACGATGCCGCGCACGATCGCCGCGCTGCGCGGATCGCTGGCCACGTTGCGGATGAAGCCGCGGCCGATCTTGAGCCGGTCGAGCGGATACTGCGCCAGCGCCGCGAAGCTCAGCCCGCCCAGGCCGAAGTCCTGCACCGTCAGCGTCGCGCCCAGCGCGCGCAGGCCGGTGAGCGTGTCGTGGACGCGATGCGCGTCGATGGCGAGCGCGCTTTCGGACACCTCGAACTCCAGCGCCTCGCCGCCGAGCCGGTAGCGGTGCAGCTGCTCGCCTACCAGGTCCAGGCAGCCGGGCTGCGAGAGCAGGGAGCTGGACAGGTGCAGCGACAGGCTCAGGTAGTCCAGGCCTTCGTCGCGCCACCGCGCCAGCTGCTGCGCGGCGGCCTCGACCACCCAGATCCCCAGCCGCGCCGACAGGCCGGCGCGCTCGACGGTGCCCAGGAACCGGTTCGGCCGCAGCTGGCCGTTGGCGGTGTTCCAGCGCAGCAGGGCGCCGAAGCCGCTGAGGCCGCCGTCCTGCGCGTCGACCAGCGCCTGGTAGTGCAACTGCAGCTCGCGCCTGTCGAGCGCCTCGACGAAGCGGGCCGCGAAGCCGTGGTCGGACGGCGACTTGCCGGCATCGCGCGCGAACAGCCCCACGTTGTTGTGCCCCTCGCGCTTGGCGTTGCGCAGCGCGAGCTCGGCGCTGGCCAGCAGCGAAGGCGCGTCGGTCGCGTGGTCGGGGAAGACCGCGATGCCGATCGACAGCGTGATCGGCAACGTGTACGGCGGGATCCACAGCGGCGTGTCGAGCGCGTCGCGCAGCATGTCGGCGAGCGCCGCGCCGTCGGGCTCGCCGTCGAGGTAGCCGATGCCGGCGAGGAACTCGTCGCTCGACAGCCGCCACAGCCAGCCGTTGGCCGGCATCGCGTTGCGCAGCCGCTGCGCGACGGCGGCGAGCACCTGGTCGCCCACCGCCTCGCCCATGTTCAAGTTGACGAGGTGGAACATGTCGATGTCGACGTGCAGCAGCGCGACGCGGCGCCGGGTCGCCTTGGCCGCCGCCAGCCCGGTGACCAGGCTCGGGCCACCGGTGCCGAAGCGGTAGAGCGAGGTGACCGGGTCGACGGGAACGTCGCCCGGTTCGTGGTAGCCCAGGTTCATCGCGACAGGTTAGCCCTTCGGACCTTGCGGTTCATGGCCCGGGGCCGGTGACGCCGGTCACGGTCCGGCGTTCCGTTCCGCCGCAGGCCGCATAATGCGCGTCGTCGTGCGCGCCGCGTGGAAGGTCGCGGTGCGCCACGGGAACGATCCGGAGACCGCAGGCCGACATGGCCGAACACCCGCACATCGCCGCCACGCGCGAAGCCGGCGCACGCGAGGCCACGGCGCCCCGGGGCGATTTCGCGCGCCTGTCGGTGGCCCCGATGATGGAACGGGCGGAAAGTCCTTGATTTTCAGTTAGTTGTAGTGGCGTGTGTGCAGTTTGTGTGCAGCCTTTTGCACACGCTGCACCTCTGTCGATCCAGCGTTCGGCATTGCCGCCAGTCATTGCTGAGCGCAAGACGAATTCGCATTCCTAAGTCAGGTCGATGTCGCTACGCTCGTGGAGAAGTACAACCGGGATTCTGGCGTGAGAGGCGATATACACCTGGGTACTTTGTTGGAGAAAACAGGGAAAAAGTCGCTCAACGATCTCATCCAGAGCAATATCAGCAAGAAGAACCCTCGGTGACTTCCGCGGAGGGCTGCTAGATGGGGAATCCCGGGGGGAGGGATGGCAGGGGTATTGGTATTTCCGGATGACGTAGCAGCGGTCGATCTGCTGCACGCAGAGCCGCTTGCAAGAACCATCATCGAAGTAATGCAGGCCCATCCGAAACACGGGCTGGTGCTGGGTATCCATGGCGACTGGGGAGCCGGAAAGTCGACGGTCCTTTCGCTGGTCGAGCGTGGCCTGGCCAAGACCGATGGCGTGGCCACCCTCTGGTTCAATGGCTGGGAATACGAGGGCTTCGAGGACGCCAAGATCGCGATCTTGGAAGGGATCGTCCGGCATCTTCAGCAAAACAAAAAATTCTTCGAGAAGGCGAAAGATCTCTTTCGTCGCCTGCGCAAACGTATCGACTACATGAAGCTGGCACGCGCCGCCGTGGTCGGCGGTGCCGGGGCACTGGCCGCAGGCCCCGCTGGGCTGGCGTTGATGCTTCCCACGCTGCTCGACCCCGGCAAAGCGGGGGAGAACTTCGACAGTGCAGCAGGCGTTATCAAAGGCGCCGATGGCAAGGATGACCCATTGGATCTGCGCGGCTTTCGCCGGGATTTCCTTGAGATGTTGGAGAAGGCGGGCATCACGCAGCTGGTCGTGCTGGTGGACGATCTGGATCGTTGCCTTCCCAAGACCGCGATCGGCACATTGGAGGCCATCCGCCTGCTGATCTCCGGAGAGCGTACGGTCTTCGTGCTGGCGTGCGACAGGTCCATGATCGAGTACGCGGTACGTGAGCACTTCCCGGAACATCCGGGCATGAGGGGGGACGAGTACGCGAGAAATTACCTCGACAAGTTGATCCAGATCCCGTTCGTGCTGCCTGTTCTTGGTCCGCTTGAAGTCGGTATCTATGTCCAGTTGCTATTGCTTGAGGGTGTTTTTGGTAGCGACGATCCGGGTTTTCTCAAGGTGCTGGAGCAGGCGAGGGAGTTGTCCAAGAAGCCATGGATCGACCAGCAGCTGGATATGGCACCCATCCAGGATGCGCTGTCGAAGGATGCGGCCGCTAGGGAACTGCATGCGTTGATGCAGGGCATTGCCCCGGTCCTGGCCACAGGAACGGAAGGCAACCCGCGTCAGATCAAGCGTTTCATCAATGCAGTTTTCGTTCGCCGACGGGCTGCCGAAGCACGCGGCCTTGCAGAGGAAGTCCAGGTTGCTCCTCTGATGAAACTCATGCTGGCCGAGTACTTCCACCGAGACCTGTTCGACGCGCTCGCCAGCGAGAGCCGTGATGGTGATGGCAGCAGCAACCTCGTTCGGCAGTTGGAAACGCCACCGGCGGAGGACAGTGGGGCGAAGAAGAAAGGCGACAAAGCCGACAAGCCGGCAGAGCAGGACGAAGCGGTTCGGAGCGACTTCGTCAATGACCCCAAGATTGCGAAATGGGCGGCCTTGGACCCGAAGATCGCTAGCCTCGACTTGCGGCCGTACCTGTTCGTGATTCGCGATGCCAGGCTCGTGTCCGCATCCAACCTGCCAGCAGAAGTAGCCGAGCTACTCGGTTTGGTCGGGCAAGGAAAATCGTTGCTAGGTGAGAAAACGAAAGTGCAGAAGCTGACAGCAGAACTGCGCGGGCTGTTGGCTTCGGAGTTGGCGACACGGCTGGCCACAGCGACCGATGCCAACCGAAAATCCACTTGCGCCAAGGGCATCAAGGAGCTAATCAAGCTGGACTCTGCCGTCGTCGGCATCGTCGACAGAGCCTTTGTCTCCATGCCCATCTCGGCGATTGGGACCTGGATATCCGACCTCAGCCAGTTGGCCGAATCGGGAACGAACTTCAGGTGGTGGTTGCAGCAAGCGGTCGAACACGGCGCCAGCAGGCAACTCAGTTCGTTGATCCAGGTGCTGTTGAAACAACGCAACAGCTAGGGGAAAGGCAATGGGGACATCGGCAAGCTACGGCGGACCGAAAGGGGCCAATCCGCTGATTCCGTCCTGGGTGGACACACCGCTTCCCGGCGAGGCAGCCTCACCGGGCGGAGACGACGGACAGCAGACTGGCGGCGGCGATACCAACGATGGGGAGCCTGATAGGACGCCAGCGCCGCCGCTCAGCCCCAGCAGGCTGACGCCACTTCGCAGTGCGATTCGTACCTCGGCCCGTTCGGGTGGATCCGATGGTCGAGCGATGCGTGCAGCGGCACGTTATTTCGTCAGCAAATCGATGGGTGGTGCGCGCCGGGGCGCGCAGCGGATGGGTGTGGCACGGCGGGCCGGCGGCAGATTGGTCCAGGCATTCTCGGCGCTGGCCGCCGGAGGCGCCACGCAGTTGGCTCGGGTGCTCCAGCTCCGGTCCCTCACGGGCCTGTCGGCAACCCAGGTATGGGAGCGACTGGCGGAGTTCGTCTGTTCCGATGGCGGTTCAATCGACGAAGCCATCGTCAAGGCAGCGTTCTGCCAGACCTTGAAGCAGGAGATGGACGATGGTCTGACCGATCTGCTCGACGCGAATCCAGAACAGCTCGCGTCCTTCTTCGAGCACTTCATTGGCGAATGTGTCGTCGAGAGACTGTCCCAGGATGGCGGCAGCCTTCTGGAGCAGAACGGCGTGTCTGCAGCAACCGCATTCGCGCATATGCAAACGCTCCGTTCGCTGGTATCGGTGTTCGTCTCGCAAAGGTTGGCGGCTCGTGCGGGGCGCGGTCTCCCTGCGAACTATGACTCCCGGCAGATCGACGCGATTGTTGCCGAGACACTACGCGACGCAATCGCGGCCGTCGGTGAATGGGGAGAGCGCGAATGAGCAGACAACGGATCGTGCTGACGTGGAACGGCGGTCTTCCGCGCAGGTTTCGTAGTAGGTTCTCCTATCCCGTTCAGCTTTCTGCTCAGCAGAAGAAGCTTCGGTTCGGGATTCATCAGTTGCTGCGACAACTCAAGACTCAACGCCGATCGCCGGATCCCATTGCGCTGGAGCTTGCGTTAGTGGCAGTTGCCGTCTGGATCGCGGATACGCGCCTGTCGCGCACGAAATTCTCGGAGGACGATTGGACGCGTGAGATCGAGATCGTCGTACCGGTGAGGGACCCCGGTGTATGGGAAGGGCATGCCGCTCTGCTGGAGAGAACTCTGGGCGTCCTGAGCGGGGACATCTGGCGTGTCAGGTTCTATCGGGCCGACCAGGCGCTACGTGACTACATCGACGACATGTGCGCCGACGTGCAGCCTCGTCGAGGCGCGCCGCCTATCGCGCTGTTCTCCGGCGGCTTGGACAGCCATGTCGGGGCCATTGATGCACTTTCCCGGGAGCAATTCCAGCCCGTGTTCGTCGGTCAGACGGACGCCGGCAACTCCTCCACGGTTGATGGGTTAAAGGCACTGCTGGAACGGGGTCGTAGCGATCCCCTGACGCTGTTCCGCTGGAAAATGTCCTGCAAGGCAAGCGACCTCGGAGAAACGTTCTCCGGACGTGGTGAACTGACCATGCGGGCACGTTCGTTCCTGTTCTTCGCCGCGAGCGTTCTGGTTGCCACTGCCTATGGGAGTCGGAAGATCCTTGTTCCGGAGAACGGATTCATTTCTCTCAACATGCCGCTTGACCCGTGGCGCATGGGTGCGCTCACTACCCGGACAACGCATCCCTATGTCATCGCGCGGTTCAACGAGTTGTTGGACTCGCTTGGGCTCCCGACTGGCTTGTCGAATCCTTTCCAGGGAATGACCAAAGGCGAGATGCTCGCTCAGTGCGCAGACCAAGGTCTTCTTCGGCGGGGGCTCGGATCCACGGTGTCCTGCTCGAAGCCCAAGTGGGTACGACGCTACAGAGCCCAGTATGGGACCAGCCATTGCGGCGTCTGCTGGCCCTGCCTGATACGGCGAGCCGCCGTAAGGCGTGCATTTCCTTCCTGGAATGACCCGACGAGATACGTGAAAGAGGATCTGGCGCATCTGAGCAACGAACCTGGTGAGGCCGGGCACGTGGTGCGATCGATCCAGTATGGGCTGAACATGCTGCGTGAACCAGATGAGCGGTTGCGCCTGTCGTTGGCAACCGTGGCGCCGCTCCGGGACGTAGAGGACGAGATTGCCGATCTCGTCGGTTGCGTACGCAGGGGACTAGTTGAGGTTGCGCGGGTGGTCGGGTTGCGCGTGCCAAGATGACGACCATGTACAGTCACGTCGACGCGCACTGCCACGTCGACCTGTTGCGCGACTGGCAGGATGCCGTCAATCGCCTTGAAAGCAGAGCCCAGTTCACGCTGGCCGTAACAACAACACCGAAGGCCTGGCGCGTGGAGCAGGAGTTCGCCCGGCATTGCCGATACGTCAGAATCGGCGTCGGCCTGCATCCACAGGTACTGCATGAGCGCATGGCTGAACTTCCCCTCCTGGAGCGTGCAATTGGCGACAGTCGATTTGTAGGGGAGATCGGGCTCGATGGTTCGCCGATGTACAAGAATGGCTTTCTCGATCAAGTCAAAGCCCTGCGTCGGATCTTCTCTGTTTGTGCCGAGGTAAAAGGGCGTGTGCTTTCTCTGCACAGCGTGCGTGCCGTAGCCCCGTTGCTGGACCTGCTAGAAGAAACGAATGTTCATGAGGGAAACGCCATCATCTTTCATTGGTTCACCGGTAGCGGGGCGGAATTAGAGCGTGCTTTGTCGAGGGGAGCGATGATTTCCGTCAATGCCGATATGTTGAAAACAAGCAAAGGGAAAGCGCACGCGCGTATGGCTGGGCCAGAGCGTACGCTTACAGAGAGCGATTCACCTTTTACACGTTCTCATCCGCTAGTCTCCGGCCTACCTAGTGTCGAGCCGGCAATTGATGCTTTGGCCGAATGTTGGGATTTGTCTGCATCAGCGGTGATGCATGGGATAGAGCGCTTGGCTCGCCGACATTGGTAGCCGGCACACATCATAAATGCAACTAGTTATTCTCTATGTCGCGAGCCTCTAACCCAAGGTGCGCGGTGGCCTGACGGATATGAGCGAATCTAAATCCAAGCTGGACGAGTTGGCTTGGCTGTGGCTGACAAAGCCGGACTCGGCGAACATCGAGGAACTTGGGTTGACGTCGGACGATGTCATCGACGTCTGCGATCTGTCGAACGGTAGGATCTCCTTCCGCGACCTGGAAGAGGTCAAGGCGAGGGCGATCCGGTATATCCAACGCGCCGTGATCGCGCCCGCTGCCAAGGCGCCGTCTGCGATGTTCGAGGCATTGCAGCGGTGCTGGCTTGGCTCCGGGCCGGCGCGCAAGGACAACCTGAGTGGACTCGCGTTGGCACAGCTCCACAACTCGGGCGAACTAGACGTCCTGCAAGCTGCGATCGAGGCGGTTCAAGAGGAAGGAAAGGCATTCGCCGTTGCTAGAGTGCTATCGGAAAGCTTGCCATTCTTCGATCGGATCGACGTGCCTAACCTGCTGATCCTGACTGGACTGGTGGGCCCACAAGCGCTCCTGCACTACGCGACGGGGGAATGGATGAAGAACCATCCCTCGTATCTCGACGAGATTGCGGGCGGTTGCCTGGCCATTCGCAGCGAGGCGTCGGCGCCGTTGCTGCGGACGGCGCTAATCCGGGGGGCTGCAGTCGACAGGGGTTCCTGGCTGACGCGCATCTATGCGCTGGCTGCCGACAACGATGAACTCGTTTCGATCCCGGCAGTCGAGGCCTTGGGGCTGCTGGATTGGAGCGAGACCGAAATCCATGACATCGAGAAGGCAGTGGAGGTGATTCGCACGGGGCTGCAGTCGAGCGAAGAACGCCGGCTGGCGGCCGCAGTAGGTGCCGGCCTCAATCTGGTCGGTACCGCTCCGGCGCAGCACGGATTGATCGATGAAATCGTCGCATTGAATCGATCTTATGTAGTTCAGCAGATCGGGGATCATCTGGCATATCGGGGCGAGCATCTGAAATCGCAGCCGTGGTACCAGCAGAAGATCGACCTGCTGGCCACCAAGTCCGGACAGGGCGACGGCGCCTATCACGGTCTCGATCACATCCTGGCTACCCGGTACAAGTCATCGGACAAGCCCGCAAGCCAGCGGTGGCTGGACACGTGGGCAGCCGCGAACGCGAACGATACGCCGTCGTTTCCCGAGCGGTTTCCCGAACTGTTCGAGGCTTTGGCGCAGGACAATGAGGAGCTTGGGGCGCTGCTCGCAAGATGGCTCAAGCACGACGACATCGGTATCGTGAAGATGGCGAGAAGCGTTCTCGACGATCTCGGCTTGCGAGAAAGAGGTGGTCTGGCATTCCCTGCGTCAGTCCTCGATGGCATGTCCCGATCAAGCCTGCTGCACCTGGTTCGTCGCGTGCTGGCAAACGTTCTTCGCGAAGAGCAGAGGATTTCCCTTGTCTGGTCGTTGACCCGCACGGATTCCGCGGAGGCTCGCGCCTATTCTCTGGTGCGCGATGCGATGGTGAACTTCGTTGGCTATGACTATCCCACGGCAACTAGGGAATACCTGGAAGCCGTTGTGGCCAAAGAGGGGGAAGCGCCCGTTGGACAATTGGCACAGCAGATCCTCGAAGCAATGAAGAAGTACTACAGCGCTCTGGAAGTATTGCCTGCGATCGAGGAGCTGCGGCCGCTTTCCGAGGATAGACATCGCTTCGCAAAAGAGCATCGCCGTTTGACGAACAAGGCGTTCGAGGAGGCCAGCAAGAACTCCGTCATTCGCCAGATCGCCACCACGATTCCCCTGAAGGCAGGGCGCTCTTCGTTCTCCATGCGGGACGGGGAAGTAGGTGAAAAGATGCATATGTCGTCTATGTCCCATTTCATGTCCCTGCCGCGCAGCGAGTCGATAGACAAGGTAGGCAGCGACCTGCAGCGGCTGCATTTCAACCTCGACAAGGATGGCGGCGGGAAATGAAGCTGATCGTTAAGGAGTTTCTCAGTCAACTGAAAGAGTCCGGAGAGCTGGATCGCCTGCTGCCCGACTTGCTGGCGCGCATGAAGATCGTTCCTATCAGCCGTCCCCAGATCGGGGTGCGGCAGAACGGCGTGGACGTTGCGGCTGTCGGCAGGGACAAGGACGGAGTGAAAGCGCTCTTCCTGTTCGTGCTGAAGGTCGGCGATTTGGGGCGCCGGGACTGGGATGGCGGGGTCAATGCCGTGCGGGCGACATTGAATCAGGTGAAGGACTCCTACCTACACAGCTTCGTTCGTCCGGAGCATCGAAGTTTGCCTGTCAGGATCGTGGTTTGTTCCACCGGTGAACTGAAGCAGGAAGTGACACAGGATTACAACGGTTATGTGGCCGACAACCAGACCGACCGCGTGAACTACGCGTTCTGGTCAGGCGATGACCTTGCGGATCTTATTGACAAACATCTTCTTGACGAATACGCGATTGATCCATCGGAGCGCGCGGATCTTCGCCGAGGCATCGCGCTGGTCGGGTCTAGGGATTACGACCTGCGGCATGTATACAAAGTGCTGGATGCGCTTCTGCTAGGAAGCCACGACGGTAGCGTGCGCCCCACCACGGCACATCGAAAGAAGTTTATTCGCAAGCTGAGGACCGCGGCGCTGGTGCTGGAGATCATCTTCCGCTGGGCGAACGAGGAAGGAAACCTGCTCAACGCCTTTAAAGTAGGGGAGCGATGCTGCCTATGGGCCTGGGGGTTTATCCGGGTGCGCGACCTATTCAAGTATCGACCAGCGATGGTTGCATTCTGGGACATCTACCAGATTCACGGTCGCATCTGCAGGGCCTACTATGACAAGGTGGGGCGGTACTTTCTGGCGCGTGACGGGATTTCCGTCTATTCAAGCGAGAATGCGCTGGTAACGGGCAAGGTGTTCGAGCAGATCGGCGTGCTGGCCGAGATCGGACTGGTGCAGCTTCAAGATGCCATTGGCGAGGACGGTGAAGTCGCCACCGGAAACGCCAATGCGATCGCAAAGGTTCTGGTCTCGCTCGTCAAGAACAACCCCTCGTCAGGATCGCCACGTTATGACGAGAACGCGATCGAGCTGTCGATGGCGTTCACGCTGCTTTTGGGTACAGGCAATCATGAGGCCGCGAAAGAGTGGCTAGATGAGCTTGCCAATCGCTTGTCCTACAGCTTCAGTAGGTCGAAATGTTTCCCGATTGCCACGGATTCCTTCGATGACCTGGTCGCTCTGGAGGTTGGAGAGTTGACGGAAGAGGAAGTTAAGAAACTGAAGGATCTGAGTACGCTGGTGCCAACACTCATGTACTGGAGCGTAGTGTTCGAGCATGATGAGCTTTATCGCAAGTTGCAGAGCATCCAGGGGAGTGCCTTCGATGGCATCTGCCTGCAGCTTTGGTATGCAGACGAAGCGACCGAGTCTCTCGTGTATCGTGAGGCCGCGCAGTACGAAAGCGGAACTACGGAAGCGCCTATTGTCTTTCCTAAGGATGTGGGCGAGCTGATTGCAGGAGAAAAGAAGAAGCTAGATTCGAAAGCGATTGTCGGCCTCGACACATTTTCCGCTGTTCGGTATGGCATGTTCGTGGTAGTGATGATGGCGTGCCGGCATTTCAGAACGCCCTTTTCTCCGCAATTCTGGATGCCGTTTATTGCCGCCCGCTCGAGAGTGCCGGCTTCCGATCAGAGCGATACAACTTCATAGAATTACGACGGCCCCAGTGAGCCGCCGTTGGGCTCGCAGGCTGAGGCCTTGCCTCTGGCAAGTCGCGACCATGTGGCGTCGATCTCCGATCGTCTTCAATCCAGGCGGACCTGGCGTCCATAACGCAGGACGTGGACGATGAAAGCCATGTGCGCCTAGGATCTGGGTCTAGCAACTCCATCGTCGCCGCGCTTCGCCAATCAGGCCGCCCGCCGCCAGTGGGGAAGGCGCTTGATGACGACCGCGAAGTTGCCGTCGAGTTTGATCGAAGTAATACCTTGCGATCGGACCACGTCAAGCAACATCAGCGTCTTCAGGTTCGGCCCACTGAAGAATCGGTCGACCGCAACCAGTGAGGAATTCAGGCGATTGCTCAGAGGAGCCAGCTCGCCTGTGGCGCGAACCAGGGAACGTTGTGCGGCCAGATCACCTTCGGCAGGCGACCACGCCAGCAAGGCATTGACCAGCCGCTGCAGCTGCGATTGCAGTTCGCGCGGGCTTCCCTGTGGCCGGAAGCAGTCCAGCCCTTCAATGTCACCCACGGCGATCTTCTCGACGGCTGCGACGTAGGGACCCGGCTCCCCTTCGGCGCGTGCACCCGACAGCATTGTGCGCCGCATCTGCAGTTCGTCTTCGCTCAGACGCCTGTCTCGTTCGATTACCGACAGTCCGCGTTCGGCGCGCTTCTCGATCTCGTCGAGGAGTGGGCCGCTAGCCTGGCGGATAAAGGATTCATGTAGCGCGATCGCGGCGTCGATTCCCGGCGTGTTGTCGAGCCAATATTGCTTGCGTTGTGCCTTGTCCCTCGCTTCGATCAATGCTGCAGTCCGGGCTTCCGCTCGCACGCGCTCCCGGTAGTTGTTGACGTTCGCGGACCACAGGCTCGCGTCGGCAAGGGCGTACTTTTGTGCGCAGTCGTTGCCGATGTGCACGAACCTGCGGCCGGGCAACGCGACAAGCCAGCCGTGCGCATGTTTCTGCTCGCAGCCCTTGCGTCCGCAGGGGCGCATGTCCTTCGCATCGAAGTCGTATTCCCAATCGACGCGACCCCGCACGATTTCTTCGATTGGGACTTCCCTCAATTCATTGGTGATGGCGAAGACGTCATCCCAGCTTTTCGGTCGGGGCGGTACCGGGGCGAAGTCCTGCGTCACGACCATCATCCTCAGAAGTGAGTTAGTAGTAATACTACTCATACGCCGGACTGCGATCTCTGACAAGGCTTCCATCGTCTCGTTTCATTGTGAGATTGCAGGGCGAAGCTTATAAAGCCGGCATAGTTTTATAAGGTTTCAGTAAATCCGGACTTTTAGCCGAAAGAATGATAAGTTTATACAGCTTTCCTTCTAAATGTTTCTGCGTTCTATAAGCTTCGAGATCGACCGGGGGTATTTATGCGTCGGGATCAAGTCGCCGTCGACCGGCATCCATTCCTGGTGCCTGCCCAGGGCCATCCCAATGTCTACGCATTGGTCGCACCGCCGACGCCACGTACGGTTCCCGACGGCGGGCGTTACCACGCTCGTTTCGCTCAGGCGCATACCGCCTTGGGTCAACTGCATGGGGAGATGACGCATCTACCGAATGCGGACATGGTGACCCGTACCCTGGCAAGACGCGAGGCGGTCCGGAGCTCGCAGATCGAGGGCACGCAAACGAACCTGCCCCAGCTGCTCACGTACGAGGCCACGCGGGGCATGGATGGCATGCCCGCAGACGTGAAAGTGACGGAGCGCTACGTGGAGGCCCTGCAGCACGGCCTGGCCCGCATTCGTCAGGAAGGGCGCCAGGCGCTGGATCTTCGGCTAATCCACGACTTGCATGCACGACTGATGCAGGACGAAGCAGGCGGGTTCCCGGTCGGCGCCTATCGAACGGATCAGGTCTGGATCGGCGCCAGCGATCGGATCGAGGATGCGACCTTCGTGCCGGCACCGCCTGCGTTGATCCAGCGCTGCATGGACGAAATGGCGGCCAGCATCCTGCAATACACGCCCCGGGATGACGAGCAAGGGGAGTTGTCGCTGGTGGCGCAACTGGCCATCGCCCACGCCCAGTTCGAGACGATCCATCCCTATCACGACGGCAACGGACGTACCGGGCGGCTGCTCATGCCGCTGCTGCTGGCGGCGGAAGGTTACCCGCCTCTATACCTGTCCGGCGCACTGCTGCGCGCCAAGGCAGCCTATTACTCTGCCCTGGCCAGCGTGCAGCTGCGTGGCGACTGGGGGCCCTGGATCGAGTTGCTGATTGGCAGCGTGGTGGAGTCGTGCAACGAATCGATTGCCATCGCCAAGGATCTGGTCGCTTTGGCCGAGCGGTGGGAGTACCAGCTCGGGCGGTACCGCTCGCACTCCGCGACGCGGCGCTTGCCACGATTTCTCCTAGGGCACCCGGTGCTATCCGTGCAGCAAGCCGTCGAAGGCCTCGGAGTTTCGCAGCCGGCTGCCAATGCCGCCCTCAACAACCTGCTTGCCGAAGGTATTGTCAGTCTGGTCAACGAGCGCCAGTGGGGGCGCGTATTCCAGGCGACCGAGATTCTCGCTCGACTGGATCGGCCGCCGCCATGACGCGCAGAACCCTTATCTGCACTTGTGCCCTTGGGCTTCCGGAAAATTGTAGGATCCAGCCCATCCGGCCGGTGCGGGCCGATGCACCTCGTGTACATTCGGCTGAAACCAGGACCGGCAAGAAGGATGGATTTTTAGGATGGTCGCTGACGTCTCTATCCTGAAGACGCTATGGATCAAGAGCAGGGATGGCCGGTGGGAGATATCCGGGCTAAAGGGCCTCGCGTTGAAACCAAAGCCCGGCAGCGAAGTGGATTATTTCGCAATAGCTCCAGAATTCGAGCTAATGACTTCAAGCCCCATGAGCGAGACTTTCTTGGGCTTGCTTCAAAGTTTTGGCCATACGGATCTGCTGCTGCAGCAGAGCATCCTGCCGGTCGTAGCCTTTATGGAGGGAGCCAGGACGGCAAAATGCATCGGTACCGCATTTGTCGTCAGCTGCAGCGGCTATGTGATCACGGCCAGTCATGTCTTGATGGATCCCCACGATAGCGGCTACGCGAAGTTGACGCTGTTGCCGCAGGGGAGGGCTTTCGAGGCCGGCCTCAATATGGGCGTCATTGTTCCTGTGAATCCTGCATCGGGCCGGGAGGAAGCGAAGTTCCTCCCCTTCGAGCGTGCCCGCTATTGGGGAGACTGGAAGCAAAGCCCTCTCTTGTATGAGCGGGAGCGGCTCGAGATGTTCACCGACATTGCGGTGTGCAAGGTCGCGGAACTCCCTAATGGCATGGTGCACCAACCTTTGAATCTTTCCCTGCGGCCGTTCGCCGACGGAGAGACTACATACACGATCGGATACGCGGAGATGGAGGATTTCCCGATCGACATCGCTCCGGACGGAAGACTGACCACGCCTTCACTCAGACGGGAACTGTATGTTTCGGTTGGTGAAACCAAGCGGTCTTATCCTCAAAACCACCTCATCAAGGAGGTGCCCACGCCAGGCCCGTGCTTCAATTACAAGGCCAAGGTACCGGGCAAGATGAGCGGAGCGCCAATCTTCGGAGGCGACGGCGCCGTTGTTCGCGGGGTGGTCAGCCGGAGCTTTTCCGGAGAGCGCGATGCCTACGGAGCAATGCTGTCGTCGATCATTGGCCTTCCGGTCACGGAAGGGAGGAGTCTCCTGAATTTCATGACGGATTCGTGGGAAGGAATGCCGCGCTTGGACATCTGATCATGCCCGCTGAATTTCTCAACCAAGACTGCCCGCTTCACGACGAGGCGATGGAGTCCGGCTGCTCGTTTCCGAACGCCTCTCCGGGCTAGGCAGATCACCAAGTGGCTAGACTCGATGCATGAGCAACTTACTGTCGGCGCCAAAAGAGGCGGGGAGGCTGATAGTGGAATCGGCCGCGATTCTCGCTTGTCCACTATTGGGCGTGACGGAATTTGTTCGCTTCTGTGTAGACCGGGATCTGGCCATCGATCGAGAGCGACTTTTGCGCCTCGAGCGGCTCGGGCTCTTTGCGCCGATCTTCCGTGTTCGCGCGCCTGCCGGAAGGCAACAATTGTTCTGCATTCCTCTTCGGGAAGGCGGCAACTGGTTTGACAAGGGGTGGGCGTGGGATACGACCGGTATTCCTTTCAAGCATGAAATCCCGCCCGACAAGGCGGCCTCACAGCAGGGCTATTATTCGATCTTCCAAATCGATTGGCTTCGGCTCGTTATCAACGCGATGACGCTGCATGTGAGGATGGATTCATACCTCGAGGGAGCGGGCTCGAATGCGGTCGACGGGAAGCAGTTCCAGCTCTGGGTGAAACGCTTCAAAGAACTTCAAGAAATCTCGAGAACGCATACCTACCGCCCGGCAATTGCACTCCTATGCCAGTACATTTCCAACCGCTACTATCCGAATGCGGTTGGCGACCAGAGAACGGTTCGCGTTGGCGGTGGATTCTATTGCGATCGATGGCTTTCGGTTGAAGGCCACTCGTGGTCATGGGATGAGGAGGTTCGCGGCTGGGATCCCAAGAAAGTCGAGAAGATCTTCGATCTGACGCCCGAGAAGCTCAAGCATGCCTACCAATCCCTGGCGAGAGTGCAGCGTTCCGTTGATCCTATTGTCAACTGGTATCCCCTGGTCCAGTTCGTTTCCGTCGACAAGCGGCGAAGACTGAAAGGGACGGCCTTGCAGGCCGAGACCTTGCGCGAAGGCGCGCTAATGCTGAGAGAACTCCACCTGGAACTTTATGGCGAGGCCTTGCCGCCGCCCGATGAAGTTGATGTCACCATCCTGATCGACATGCCCGAGATCGAGGTAAGGAAGGACACAAGGAAGCATCTTGAGTACGTCGCGAACCAGTACGGAGTCAATCCCCAGCCAAAACTCGTGTTGCTCGTTGAAGGTCAAAGCGAAGAACGCGTCGCGCATCGGCTGTTCGAGGAGTACTTCGGCATGCCGGCTGGACGCCTGTCGATCGAAGTCGTCACCCTGAAAGGGGTCGACAATGCCACCGGCACAAGCGAGGATCGATTCAGGGCGATTCTCCGGCTGGTTGACTACCTTCATCATCACCAAACCTTCGCCATGGTGTTGCTCGACAACGAGAACAGCGCGAGCAAGCTGAAGCGAGCGTCAAGAGTTGCAAACTCTACATATGATCACAGGTTTCGGGTGACGCGGCCGGAGTACATTCACGTCTGGAAGGCGGCATTCGAACTGGACAATTTCTCGAACAGCGAGATCGCCCGGGCTCTAACCACCGTGTCGGATGGCAGGTATCGCTTCACGATTGCCGAGATCTCGGCCTGCAGGGGGGCAAGGAATCCAGGTGCCGCGCTTTCCAAGATCTACAGGTCGGCTACCCAGTTCGGCCTTCCCAAACTCGATCTTGCGGACACCCTGGTGGACATCATCCTGTCCGGACAGTCCAGGAGAGCGCCCGAGAACAGGCCCATCGTGAAAGTGCTGTCGCACGCGATTCGCCTTGCAGCGCTGAATCCACTTCCAACCCGCCATGAGCTATGGGAGAGGAACCAGGGATCGAAGTACTTGGCCAAGAAGTCCTAGCCAGTCTCGGATGGCGTTTTTTCAAGATGCGGAACGGAAAGCTGCCTTGCCGTACTTGATCTCGATCAGCGCGATGCGCCATGTGTCGTGTGGCCCGATCCCGGGGCACGCCACGATTTGCTCAGGATCGCTGCCAAGCTGGATGGTGCAAGACAGGTTATGGGGCAGCCCGTGACCGGCGCCCGTGTAGTTCCTCGCAGAGAGCAGATACCGGTCAGCTTGCCACGCGCTAATGTCGATACGCTCCTCGCCCGGGCCAGATTGCTGGTCATGGTCGAGGCGAGCGTAGGGAAATGATCCGAGTTCGCCTTTATTCGCAAAATCAACGCGGTGGGTCGTTCCGTCCCGCTCGAACTCGATTGCCAAGTCCATGTCCTGAAGCGAGTCATCCCACCGGAGAATGACCGTTGCGATGGCGATCGTGGTAGGCGGCTCCGTCATGGTGGCGCGGGAAGGAAACAGCGCCTGCCAGATTACTTTTCCAAGCCGATTCGTGTTGCGCTCGTCGGTGACGGAAACGCCGCCCAAGAACATCGTCCTGGAGTGAAGGGGCTGGTCGATCGACGCCATCAATGAAGCTTGATTGAGAGGGCCGTGGTTGGATACCACGACGAAGGCATTCTGACAGTTCCGCGCATAGTCGGACGCGGCGTTAGAGAAGTTCGAATTACTTGGGGTCAGGTAGTGCTTGCACTCCAGTACCAATCTGGTGGCGTCGTTGACATCGCCAAGGCTTGAACGAACGACCCTGAAATCCGGCTGGATGCCCTTCTTGCGCTTCCTGCTTGTGACAACAAGATCCGAGCGCAACTCGGCCCAGATATCGAATTGTTCGCCACCGGACTCGTAAGTAGCCAGTCGGTTTCCATTGAATGCAAAGGAGAGCGCGCCATCGCGGGCATGGAAGTGAAATAAGTCAGCGCTGGCCTTCGCTACTCGCAGCAGGATGCTGCCGTTCCACACGGAAAAGAGTTCATGCCGCTTGCTCCAGACAGGCAGCCTGAGTAGGTCGAGCAATTCCTGATAGACTTGGTCCACCCACTGGGAACGATGTTCGATCAGGCCCAGTAGCGGCTTCAGCTGCAGGAGGATGGCATCCGGATCGAGTCTGCCTTCTGACACGCCATCAGCAATTCGTTGAGCCGCGCCGTTAACGCTCACGTCCCAATAATCGGTCGCATCGACGGCGATATCCCGGAGGTAGTCGTCGGCGCTTTGCGCCGCAACAAATGCGTTCCTTCGGGTGGAACTGAGAGAAGCGCAAAGGGTGACGAATTCCACGACGAGCGCATGAATCGACGCAATTGCGGCGTCGAGCGTCTCATGACTCGTGGCGGGCGGGGGAGATGGAATGTCCGGAAAGCAATCGGAATCCGCCAAGCTCTGCGATAGGTGTCCAGCATGATTATCTAGCTCGTGCTTCAGTTGCCACCTGATGTCTTTTGGCGGAAGTTCATACTTGGAAACGAGCATTCGCGTTGTCTGCTCCACGGTCGCTCTGAACTGCTCCAGCGTGAGCCGGATCGGATCATCGACTTCGTCGAAACGGAATTGCACGTCCAGCTGAGCGCCATCGCGATTAGCGTTGGCGTCCGTCAGCAGTTCCAGCATGTCCTTCATCATGTCGCCGAAGCCGCGCTGGGAACTCAAGAGCGCGACAAGAAGGCGCTCCGTCGTGATTCTCGGCGCGTGAGAAGCCGCATCTTCGGTGAGGCAAGCGGCCAGTGTTTCCGAGCGTCCACCAAAGCCAAACTCTATTTTCACGGCGGTTTCGACATCTGCGTCCCGCCCGGGAACAAGTTTCCTGCGCCCGCGCCAGATTTCCAGCCCAGCCTCCTTCTGCAACGTCTCCCATAGTTTCAAGGGTGAGCTAATTCCGTTCATGGCGCTTTCCTATCTAGTCGCTCGCACGATCCAATGCGGATGCCGGAGACGAGCGTTCTCCCATGCTGCCATCTTTCGCTTCAGGCGCGAGGATGGCGTTGTCCAAGACCCTGGACGCGAATATCTGCGATTCTGTCCAGGCGCTGGATAATCTGGCCTAGATGCTCGTCGCTGCGTGGTCGCCGCTTGTGCCATCTCTCTAGGTCCCCAATCGACGCGCTCAGTCGACAGTTTCGGCACTCTTGTCGGCTGCGTCAGCCTCCGATGGCGTTGATGATGGAGAAGGGCGGGAAGCGCAGGTCTCGCCGTTCAGTTGATCCAGCCATTGAGCGCCCGCGTTGTGCGCCATCTTGAAGACCTCCGACTTGGCCAGGGAGCCGAGAGCAAGAATCGGAAATGCCAGTGCATTCAGGCCACTTGTCCACGCCAGCAGACTTCTGGGGCCGGCATTGAGGGCGAGCACTAGGAATGAGAAGGCGACGACAAAGAAAAAGAAGTACAGGGCGACGTACAGTCGTTTACACCAAGCGAGTTTGCGCGGGAAGGCGTAGCCGGCTTCTTTCCATTCGACCCGGCCGGTGAGGCGATCGTAGCGCCAGAGCGGCCATAGCTGCGCCACCTCGAGGAGGCCGTTCGCGCAGTGGTCGGCTCGACAGGTCCGCCGGATCACGCTTGCTGGCAGATACGTCCCGAATAGGTGCCTGACTGAAACCTCCAGCGTCATGTCGTCCATCTGCTTGGCGCCCGCCCAGAATCCCAGGAACTCGGTGCGGCTCTGCCCCTTCGTCCGGTGCAGATCCTTGAAGAAGGAGAGGGCGTAGCCCGCAAGTGCGACCAGGACGCCCGCAACGGGCCCCCAGATTGCATCGACGTTTTCCATGGTGCTCCCCGCGCAGCCAATCCCGGTCGAAGGATACCCACGATGGCGGGGTTGGGGAGGCGGTCAGCGCCGAATCCCGAATAGGCGCAAGCCCAGCGCTTGGCCGCGTTGTAGCGAGGTAGGTGCTTCCCGGCGCGGTCTTGGCCGTGGCCATTGCGGCAGTTGTCGTCGTCAGCCGGACAGGTGCGTGCTTCCTTGGCTTGCCGCAGTGCAGGGGAGTGGCTTGCGAGCCAGCGGTCTTTGAGTACTTCCCGGCACGCTGCCGTCGGGCTCGCGGACTGCGTCCCATGCCCCTGCGGGTCATGGCCAGTCGGCTTTGATCCCTGATGTCTCCGGTCCTGGACCTGCGCGCTCCGCTTGCGGGGTCGGTAGGAGGCGGGGACTGCGGGCCGGCCAGGGTGTCACACCGTTCTCGCCGTCAAGGGCGGCGCGTGCGCGCACGCTTGCGGCCTGCAGCCGTCTGCGACCCTTGACCGCTGCGCTGCGGCGTGCGGGGCCGGAGCCGGGCAATCCCGCCCGGTACCGGAGCACGCTCATGTCGTCTTCTTCCTTCGATTCTCCGCTGTTTGTTCGCGACCGGCGTCGTCGCTACCAGCCGGCGACCGCGGACCAGATCCTCGAGGCCGCGCGGTCGGTGGTCGACCAGCGGATGCGCCGTGGCACGGCGTTCACGGATCCGTCGGTTGCGGGCCACTTCTTCCGCGACAAGCTGGCGGGCCTCGAGCGCGAGGTCTTCGCTGTCATCTTCCTCGACTGCCGGCATCGGCTGATCGACTATGCCGAGCTGTTCTTCGGCACGATCGACGGCGCCGAGGTGCACCCGCGCGAGCTGGTCAAGCAGGCGTTGCTGCTCAACGCGGCGGCGGTTCTGGTCGCGCACAACCATCCCTCGGGCGAGCCCGAGCCTTCGGCGGCCGACCGGGCGCTGACGGTGCAGCTCAAGCAGGCCCTGTCGCTGGTCGACGTGCGGCTGCTGGACCATTTCGTCATCGGCGGGCATGTGCCGCTGTCGATGGCTGCGCGCGGCTGGGTCTGAGTCGCGTGTCTGAGAGGGGCGTAAGCCCCTCTCTTTCTTTTCCGACGATCTACGCCTGCGTGCGACTACCCACGTGGCCATCGCCGTCCTTGCGGGCAGACTGCCGCTGTTGAGAACGAGTCAAGTTCGCTACGCCAGGTCGATGCGGCCGACCTATGCCGAGCCCAGCTCATAGCTGCCGGCAGGCCCCGCTTGAATCTGGAGTTGAGGTTCGGGACAGTAGCGAGTTGCCTTGAGCCGACGTCCTGGTGCAGCCGTATCGGGCGAAGCGAGGTGGCCCCGGTGTCCTTCTGTCAGTTCGACCCATGCGGCCTCTACTTGCCGGCGGATCGTGGTCGGCGGCGCGGCTGCGCCTCGGGCTCATGCCCGCAACCGAACGCGCCAACAATGTCCCCGGCGTGCCGCCTCCTCGCCGACAAATTCTTGTCGCTTGCCGGTCCTCCACTGCGTTGCGGCCGAAGGTGGGGGCACCCGGCCGTCGCCTGTCCGATCGCCGTCAAGGCCGCGATGGGCGCGACCTGACCAACCGGAAGGAGAAACACCATGTCCACCATCGGCACCTTCACCAAGTCCAAGAACGGCTACGCAGGCACCGTCCGCACGCTCAACGTCAACGTCAAGGTCAAGTTCGTCCCAAACGACAAGACCAGCAGCCGGGGCCCCGACTACCGGGTGCTGGCCGGCAGCTATGAGCTGGGCGCGGCATGGGCCAAGACCAGCCAGTCCGACCGGACGTACCTGTCGGTGTCGCTCGATGACCCTTCGTTCCCGGCGGCCATCCACGCCCGCCTGGTCGATGGCGACGACGGCAGCTACCAGCTGATCTGGTCGCGGCCGAGCGGCGACTGATCGCCGCCTTGAGCGCCCTGTCGCAAGGCGGGGCGCTTCCAGGCACGGCAAGGGATACCCTGCGTTGTCCCGTGGCCAGGGCTTCCGCTAGCGCCGGGAAAACCAGCGGCCATGAAAGATCCTGGCGTCGCTCCCGCGCAGCGCGCGACGCACCGCTGCAGGTCCGGCCAACTTGGGGAAGGGCCAGACCGCCGCGGGGGCGCTGGCTGGCACAAGACCCTTGGCGACCAGGGCATCGTTGCACGTGAAGTAGCCGTGATTGACCAGGATGTCGAACTCCGCCTCGAGAAACCGGTCCAGGTCGGTCCTGATCCGACCGATGGTGTCCTCGACCAGGTCGGGCGCATAGCCGCTTGGCTTCGGTACGAACGGTCCGGTCAGGCCCCACAGCGTGCCGTCGAAGCCACCGTGGCTGCGAAAGGTGTAGTAGATGCGCTTGCGCAGCGAGCGCGCCTGGTTGCCGATGACCTCGGTATACCGGAGCAGGCGCCGGAAGTACCACCGGCGCGTCTGGAAGCCGAACGGCGCGCCGGCATCGGAGATCAGCACAGTCGAATAATTGCGCAGCGACGGCTCCATCGCCAGGTTGTCATACACGCCGCCGTCGCTCAGGTCGATGTGTGAGCGCAGCCGATCCGCGTCGCGCCCGCTGTACTTGCCTCGGCTGAAGCCGCCAGGGCGGTCGAACCGGACGGGCCCGAACACCGGTGGGAATGAAGACGAGGCGGCAACGGCCTCCGACAGCGGGATGCGGCCCGGTTGTCTCAGGTAGCCGGCCATGTAGTCACCGACCCGCCTCTTGGAGAAGATCCAGTTCACGCCGAAGGTCAGGTCCGTAGCGCAGAAGACGAATGCGGGGCGATCCGGCAGATCGGGGATCGCGACGCTTCCGAACTGCTTGGCATATGCCCGCTCCAGCAGTCGCACCCGGTGGCTCGGCCACAGCCAGTTGTAGGGAAGCGTGCGCAGCACCGGCCAGGTCCTGATATCCCGGCTCACGAACGTCCGGAAGGACTCGACCACGACCGCGGTGAAATTGATGCGGCCGCACCACTGGTCGAAGGATTCCGCCGCGGATTGGCGGGTGGCGAGATAGCGGGTGGCGAGCCAGCCCGACAGGATGCTGCCGCCCGAGACGGCGCTGATCAGTTCCGCCTCGTGGAGCAGCCCGGTCTGATGCAGGCGCAGCAAGGCGCCGAGGTGGAACAGCGCCGCCCGGTATCCACCGCCGGACAGGCACAGGGCGAGGCCGCCGGGCTTGGCGGGCGGCTGCTCGTCGTCGCCCTCCGCGCGCACCCGTTCCAACTCGACATCCAAGGGTTTCATCCAGCGTCTCCCCGAACTGTGGCTGTTGCCGCGGGTTAGCCGACCTGCATGCGAGGCGCAACCTCCGGTTCCGGCCGGAACATCGAGGCTACGATCTGCAGTTCGTACCGGGCGCCCCAGGCGTCATCGCCGTATGTGGCGATAGAACCCCCAGCCGGCTCCTGGCCGATACGCCCACAGAAGATGCTATCCACGAAGTCGGGGAACGCATACTGGCGCAGATCGAACAGGTCCCGGCTCCTGCAGGCGGCAACCGCGATGGCCGGAAACACGACGATGCCGCACTCCCTGCTATAGGCCATGATGAAGGACTCGACGGCGATGTCGAGCATCTTACGGACCTGGTCTTGCATGAAATCCCAGTCCCGCGTCGCCATCCTGACGTCCGGCTCGGCGCGCTTGGCTTGCACCAGAAGGCGGCTTCGGATCGGCCACTCCGTGTCCGTGCAGCGGAATGCAATCAGCAGATCCGCGCCGATCTTCGGCTCCTCGATCTGCTTGTGGACGATGCTAACGTCGATGATGCCGGACCGGTCGCTGCGCAGCTGGCTGCACAGCGCGCCGGACAGCGACTCCTCGTCCCGGATGTTGCCGCCGCGATACAGCGACATCATGTTGCTTTCGACACGGATCGCCAGCTCCCGTGCCTGCCGCTCGAGATCCTCGCGTGCTTCGCCGAGCGCTGACATATCCTCTCCCCGGTGGCCACGGTCGCTGAAGCAATACTAGTCCGGATCGGGCCGGTAGATTAGCTCAGCGGAAGTCATCATTCGCTCCCGTCAAGAATCCACTGAGCCATGGCATGGCCGCGAATGCTTACGGGATTGCCGCGGGATGACGCGTGCGATACGTATTCCAGTGGTGGACGTACGGCGCGGTTTGTGCATGACAGGTCAGTCGATGTCTTGGTATGCAAGGGCGACGTGTCCCGCCCCGGGCACACGAACCGCGCCAATGTTGCCCAAGCTATGATCGTCGTTGGTTTCCAGCTGCACGAATTCGCGAATCGTGCTTGCTAGTATGGTCCACGCGTCTCCCGCTGCGACGTAAAGTCCACCTTCCGTCTTTGCGACTAGCACGCGATACATTCTTGCCATAGCGATGCCTCACTGCGCGAGATCGCGCTGTTCCTGGGAAGTGCGACTTTCAAAGCAGCTCTTGTAGTCGGCCCTGGTTCCATTCTCAAGAAAGCATGCCGGCCATGGCATCGCCTTCGATCTCAAGGGGGCGACCAGGTTTGCGTCGGCGGTGACTCCATTGCTGGACACCTTCTTCCAGAACGATGCGAACAGCGTGCCGACGGTCGCGTCGTAGTGAGCCTGGGATGCCATCTTCTCCATCGTCAGCCTAAGATTCTCTTGGGTTCTGAGACCGAGATCTGAATTCAAGTACTCGATGCACGCATTAGTGATCGAACTCAATTGCCTTTGATCGGTCCCAAGTTCAGGACTCAGAACCTTGAGGCAGAGAAATCTGAATTCATCCTGGTCGAAGTTAAGCTTGACGATTTCGCGAACCGCCTCTGCAACATCGGATATCGCTTTATTGTCCGCCTGATCGATTCCGCCTTCGGAACCGGGCTGCATCAGGGTTGTGCGCGCTGACGCGGGAATGCCGTCGCTGGAGGCCACCTCGCTGATCGTGGCGTAGTAGGCGGCCGACTCGGCGCGCTCGGACTTCGCCTTGGCTAATGCGCTCGTTGCGGATTCGCATTTTGCCTGCTTGGCCTTCAACGCGTCGGACAGGCTATCTTCCTTGCTCTTGGCAACGGCATCCGCAATCTGGTCGCAGTCCTTGCTCTCGGTATTGATTTCGTTGAATTCGTTCTGGCGCTTTTGCTCGGCCGCGGTCTTGGCTTGGAGATCCTTGTATGCGTTATCCACGCGGACCGCAGCTTCGGCGCCGGAAGCGCCCGCCGCCGCTTCGCCGGAAACGCCGATTACGACTGGTTTGGGAGTGACCGCGCCGGTCAGCTGCTCGATCGCGAGGATCGACACCATCAGCCTCTGATCGCGGATTGCCTGCAGAGGAAGTTCGAGACTGCCGATTCCGCCGTTGAGGTATCGCTCGCAAGTCCTGAACATGAGCTCTCGCAGCATGTTAACGGTTTGCGTTCGGGGAATCGTCGATCCCTGTTCCGACGAACTGAAAGCAGCAGTCAACGCCGCTTCAATCGTCTTCGGATCGGCTGACTTTCCGAAACTGCCTCCCGCCGACAAGGCTTGGGCGACTACCGCGAAGACATCCGGACTCGGTTCGGCGCAAAAGCGCTGGACATTTCCGGATGATCCGGGCGTGCCGGCCTTTGCGGCGGACAGGATGGCGCGCTGCTTCGCATCGATGACGGTGATACTTGCGTCGTCGCCGCTGATGGGGCGATGTCGGAAAACGGAGTAGTGGTTGGCGCTGCAAGCAGCCAACAGGGGCACGGCGATAGCGGCGATCGCCAAGCGCAGGCGGATCCACGACATTCTCATTCCCCTTTGAGATGTGTGCCATTCCAACGTAATTACCGCGGCCGGCCGGCCGCCTGCGGAGGCAAGGGAGGCTGCGGCGTTGGATCCATGGCCGGCCACCGAGGATTTGCGCGGTCGGCGATCGTTTAGCGTGCTCTTCGCGGCCGCCCTTGCCGCGCGACCGTCAGCTAAAGCTCCTGCTTTCGAGCAGGAGGCGACCTAGCTCCCGCAGGGTATCCGGCGTCGGGGTCGGCAGCTGCGCACCGTCGGCGGCGTCTCCCGTCTGGCGCGTCCAGGTCTGCAGTTCGTCCAACAGCAAGCGTGCGGCCGCGCGGATCGTTTCGGTGACCTGCGGGGCCGCCTGCCGCAACTGGGGCAAGTGCTCCGGCCGCAGGTGGGTGTAGCGCTTGAGCATCTTCCAATCGCGGTGGCCGGTGACCAGTGCAACCTCCTCGATGCGCAGTCCGGCCTCGAACAGCCGGCTGGTTGCCTCGTGCCGCAGGTCGTGGAAGTGCAGGTTCCTGATCTTCAACGCCCTGCACGCGCGGCGGAAGGCGGTGCCGACCGAGCGCGAGTTGTACGGGAAGACCAGGTCGCCGCGCGGCCAGTGCTTGCGCTGCGCCTTGATCAGTTCCAGCGCATCGAACCCGGTCAGGTCGAGCAGGGGCACCCACTGGTCGTTGCCGTCCTTCTCGCGCGGGTCCTTGCGATCGTGGAGGAGGACGATGCGCTGCTCGATGTCGACCTCACTGCAGTGGAACCGGCAGATCTCTTCCTGGCGCATCGCGCTGGCGATGGCGAAGCGCACGATCCGGCCCATCGGGATCCGCAGCCTCTCGTTATGGTCGAAATGGTCAAGCAGGCGCTCGATCTCGATCTTGGTCGGGCGCCGGTCGCGCTGGCGCGATTTGGCGATCAAACCCAAGCGCTTGAGCGCGACGCGCGCCAGATCCACGGGTTCGACCTTCACGTCGATGCCGTGCACGGCGGCGGCATGGGTTAGGACCAGCTTGAGATAGCCGAAGTCCGCGCTCAGCGTCACCGGGCCGGCGCCTTCCTTCGCCCGGTCCTTGCCGAACTGGATCAGGCGTTCGCGAGTCAGCTCCCTGTGCTTGAGCAGGCCGAGCTTGGCTTTGAGCGCGTTGAGGGTGAACCGCTTGGAGCGGCGGGGCGCTTTGCCAACCTCGCGCATGTCGGTCACATGCAGATCCACCAGATGGCCGAAGGTCGTGGGGTCGGCTTGGCGGCGCTTCAGGGGCGATTGGCCAAGATCGATCCGGCGTTCGGTCGCGGTGGCCCACTTCCGCGCGTCCTCGTGCCGCAGGAAGGTCTCGCTCGCGTACGATTGTTTGCGTCGGACCTGCACCCGCCAATGGCCCGACTTGAGCCTGGTGAAGGTGGCCATTTCGTGTGCGCTATGTGTGCACTGAGGGGGCGTAGAAGGGCGAAATCGGTCGAATTCGAGTGCACACGAGGGTGTGCCTTGCGTCTCATAGGTGTCTGATTATGCTGGATAAACCTTTGAAATACAAGGATAAAATTTTATCCACAGCCCCTATGATGGACTGGACCGACACCCATTGCCGCGTGTTCCACCGGCTGCTGGCGCCGCATGCACGGCTGTATACCGAGATGGTGCACGCCAACGCGGTGATCCACGGCGACCGCGACCGGTTGCTGGCGATGGATCCGGTCGAGCATCCGGTGGCGCTGCAGCTGGGCGGCAGCGAGCCGGGGTTGCTGGCGCAGGCGGCGCGGATCGGCGCGGAGGCCGGCTTCGACGAGGTCAACCTCAACTGCGGCTGCCCGTCCGACCGCGTGCAGGCCGGGCGCTTCGGCGCCTGCCTGATGCGCGAGCCGGCGCTGGTCGCCGACAGCGTCGCGGCGATGGTCGCGGCGGTGGCGACGCTCGAACGGCCGGTGCCGGTGACGGTGAAATGCCGGCTCGGCGTCGACGACGACCATCGCTACGAGGTCTTCCGCGACTTCATCGACGCCGTCGCCAGCGCCGGCTGCCGCGTGTTCGTCGTGCACGCGCGCAACGCCTGGCTCAAGGGGCTGTCGCCGAAGGAGAACCGCGAGGTGCCGCCGCTGCGCTACGACTGGGCGTACCGGCTCAAGTGCGAGCGCCCGGAGCTGGCGGTGATCGTCAACGGCGGCATCGCCACGTTCGACGAGGCCACCGCGCACCTCGGGCACGCCGACGGCGCCATGCTCGGGCGCGCCGCCTACCACGATCCCTACCTGCTGCACCGGCTCGACGCGGCCTGGTTCGGCGGCCCGCTGCGCACGCGCGGCGATCTGCTGCGCGCGCTGCGGCCGTATGTCGAAGCGCAGCTCGCGCGTGGGGTGTTCCTCAAGCACGTCACCCGCCACCTGCTCGGCCTGTTCCACGGCGAGCGTGGCGGGCGCGCGTTCCGGCAGGTGCTGAGCGAGGGCGCGCACCGGCCGGGCGCCGACTGGTCGCTGGTGGAAGCCGCGCTCGCCGCCACCGCCGATGCCGGGCAGGTCGCCGCTTGATCACGCGCGACACCGCCGTCTTCCTCGCCTTCGCCCGCGGCTGCGCGCCGGATTTCGGGCCGGCGACGGCGAAGGCCGCGTTCCTGGTCGCGCCCGACGGCTTCGCCCGCGCCGAGGAGTCGGCCAGCGACAACCGCTACATGGCCGAGGCCGGCGGGTTCGACCCGGCGCGCGCCGCCGCCCAGCACCGCGGCCTGCAGGCGGCGCTGTCGACGGTGCTGCCGACGCTGTGCTTCCCCGGGGACCCGGCCGCGCCGGACGGCCTGTTCCCGAACAACGTGTTCGCCACCGTGCCCGGACGCCTGGTCGTCGGGCGGATGCGGCATCCGGTGCGCCGGCGCGAGGCCGGCCGCGCCGACATCCGCGGCTTCTTCCGCGACGTGCTCGGCTACGCCGAGACCGACCTGTCGATCCAGCCCCACGCCTGCGAGCTGACCGGCGCGCTGGTGGTCGACCGTGCCCGCGGCCTGGGCTTCTGCGGCCTGTCCGAGCGCTGCGACGAGGCCGGCGCGCGGCTGATGCACGCCGCCTTCGGCCTGCGCGCGACCCTGCTGTTCGACCTCGCGCCGGGCGAGTACCACGCCAACGTGGTGCTGGCCGTGCTCGCCGGCCGCGCGGCGATCGCCTGCCCGGGCGGCTTCGCCGACCCGGCCGTGGTCGAGGCCATCGCCGCGCTGTACGCGCCGCACGTGGCGCTGCTGGACGCGGCCGGGCACGCGGCGTTCGCCGGCAACGCGATCGCCGCCTCGGCCACCACCGTGTGGATGAGCCGGACCGGCGCGGACGCGCTTTCGGCCGCCGATCGCGCCGCGCTGGAAGCGGCGGGGTTCGAACTGCGGGCCGTGCCGCTGGACGCCATCGAGGCCGCCGGCGGGTCGCTGCGCTGCTGCGTGGCGGAAATCTTCTGAAGGCGCCACGGGGACTGAATGCCTATCCTTGGATCAACGAAAAGTTAAGGCCTGTTCACCGCCTCCTTCCAAGAATCATCGTCCCTGCCCAACCCACCCGGACCCCAGGAGCCCCGCCGGTCATGTCCCTGCGATTTTCCCTGTCGACGCTGCTCGTCGCCGCCCTGCTGGCGCTGGTGGCCAACGGCGCATGGGCGCAGGACGGGCGGGGGCGCGGGCACGACCGCGGCCGTGGCGGCCAGCAGGACAGCGGCATGCGCGCGCGCAACGACCGCGCGCGCGACGACGCCATGCAGCGGCCGATGATGGTCGAGCCCCGGCAGCAGCGGCCGCGCCGCGACGACGGCGGCATGGGCGAGTCGGTGCGGCGGGTGGAGCGTTCCAGCGGCGGCCGGGTGATCAGCGCCGAGCGCATCCAGTCCGACGGCCGCGACATCAACCGCATCAAGGTGATGGACGACCGCGGGCGCGTCCGCGTCTACATGGACGACCCCCAGCAGCGCCGCGGCGCCCCTACACGCGACGACGACAACTGAGCTTCCAAGCTTCCGCAAAGCACGCAAAGCACACATCGACCGGGCACGGTTGCCCCCGAACCACCAAGCACTGGAGTAGCCGATGCGAATCCTGCTCGTCGAAGACGAAGCCCCGCTGCGCGAGACCCTGGCCGCGCGCCTGAAGCGCGAAGGCTTCGCGGTGGACGCCGCGCAGGACGGCGAGGAAGGCCTGTACATGGGCCGCGAAGTGCCGTTCGACGTCGGCATCATCGACCTCGGCCTGCCGAAGATGTCCGGCATGGAGCTGGTCAAGGCGCTGCGCGAGGAAGGCAAGCAGTTCCCGGTGCTGATCCTCACCGCGCGCTCGAGCTGGCAGGACAAGGTCGACGGCCTCAAGCAGGGCGCCGACGACTACCTGGTCAAGCCCTTCCACGTCGAGGAGCTGCTCGCGCGCATCAACGCGCTGGTGCGGCGCGCCGCCGGCTGGAGCAAGCCCACGCTCGAATGCGGCGCGGTGGTGCTCGACCTCGCCGCCCAGACGGTTACCGTCAACGGCGCCAACGTCGACCTGACCAGCTACGAGTACAAGGTGCTCGAGTACCTGATGATGCATGCCGGCGAGCTGGTCTCGAAGGCCGACCTGACCGAGCACATCTACCAGCAGGACTTCGACCGCGACTCCAACGTGCTCGAGGTCTTCATCGGCCGCCTGCGCAAGAAGCTCGACCCCGACGGCACGCTCAAGCCGATCGAGACCGTGCGCGGCCGCGGCTACCGCTTCGCCATCCCGCGCAGCGGCGAGGGCTGATCGCGCGCATGCGATGATGGCCCCGCCGGCGCCGCCGCGGGGCGGCGCGGCACGCCCCCGGAACCCGCCAGACGAGGCGCCGTTGCCCGCACGAGCCGACAAGCCCCCCAGCGGGCAACGCGAACCGCTGCTGCCGTGGCGCCCGCGCTCGCTGCAGGCGCGCCAGCTGCTGGCCGCGAGCCTGGGCCTGGTCGCGTTCCTGGCGCTGGCCGGCTACGCGCTCGACCGCGCCTTCGTCGACGTCGCCGGGCAGGTCCAGCGCGACCGCCTGAAGGCCTACGCCTACAAGTACGTCGGCGACATCGACTTCTTCCGCAACGGCGACATCTACGTCCCCGAGGTGCCGCCGGACCCGCGCTTCGACCAGCCCGGCAGCGGCCTGTACGCGGTCATCGTGCTGCCCGAGGGCCAGCAGCCGTGGCAGTCGATGTCCACCCGCGGGCCGCAGCTGCCGCCGGCGGAGATGCTGGCGCCCAGCCAGGAGGAATTCCGCGGCCCGCTGCCGATCACCAAGACCAACGGCCTGCCCGGCGAGGTGTTCCGCTACGGCATCGGCACCGCGGTGGTGCAGGACAACGGCAGCGGCAGCGAGATCGAGTACCCCTACACCGTCTACGTGATGGAGGACGAAGGCACGCTGTCGCGGCAGGTCAACGTGTTCCGGCAGAAGCTGTGGGGCTACCTCGGCATCGCCGGTGTCGTGCTGCTGCTGCTGCAGACCTGGGTGCTGCGCTGGAGCCTGTGGCCGCTGCGCAACGTGGTCAGCGAGCTCAAACGCGTGCAGCGCGGCCAGGCCAATCGCATGAGCGAGCACCACCCGCGCGAGCTCGAGCCGCTCACCGGCAGCATCAACGCGCTGATCGAGAGCGAGCGCGAGAACCTCGACCGCCAGCGCAACACCATGTCCGACCTTGCGCACAGCCTGAAGACCCCGCTGGCGGTGCTGCGCACGCGCCTGGACGGCGACGCCAGCGAGGCGGAGCTGCGCGACGAGGTCGCCACCCAGCTGCGGCGCATGAACGACCTGGTCGGCTACCAGCTCGGGCGCGCGGCCTCGGCCGGGCACAAGCTGTTCGCCGCGCCGGTGGCGATCGAGCCGCACGCCGAGCAGATCGTGCGCGGGCTGGAGAAGATCTACGCCGCCAAGGGCGTGATCTGCGAGTTCGAGGTCGCGCCCGGCGTGCAGTTCTACGGCGAGACCGGCGACCTGCAGGAGCTGCTCGGCAACCTGCTGGAGAACGCCTTCAAGTGGGCGAAGTCGCGGGTGCTGCTCACGGCGAGCCCGGGCGCCACCGCGCCCAACCGGCGCCCGGGGCTGACGCTGGCCGTCGACGACGACGGCCCCGGCATCCCGGAAGACCGCATCGCCCATGTGCTGCAGCGCGGCGTGCGCGGCGACGAGCGCGTGCAGGGCCACGGCATCGGCCTGGCGATCGTGCAGGACATCGTGCGCAGCTACCGCGGCGAACTGCACGTCAGCGCGTCGCGGGAACTGGGCGGCGCGCGCTTCGAGGTCACGCTGCCGCCGGGGCTGTGAGGCATCGGCGTCGTAGGTCGGGGCTACGCCCCCGACGCTCCTGATCGCGGCATCCGGGCGTCGGGGATGCAACCCCGACCTACGCGAGCGGCGACGGACCGTAGAGCCGGCCGAGATGCGCGGCCACTTCCGGCAACGCCGCGCGCAGCGTGCGCGGGTCGCTGAAGTGGTACTCGCTGCAGACCGCGAAGAATTCCTCCGGCGCCTCGGCGGCGTAGGCGTCGATCGCGGTGCGGCGGCCGGCGTCGACCTTCGCGGCGAAGGCATCGAAGGCGGCCTGGAAATCGCGCGCCCACTCGCGCTGCCAGGGACGCGGCAGCGGCGGCGTGCCGTCGAGCACGCCGTCGAGCGCGTCGAGCTTGTGCGCCATCTCGTGCACGGCCACGCAGAAGCCGGCGTCCGGCTCATCGAGGTCCGCCTGCACGTCGGCCCAGGACAGGATCAGCGGGCCGCTGTCCCAGGCCTCGCCGATCAGCTCGTCCTCCCACTCGTGCAGCACGCCCGCGGCGTCGACGTGGCTGCGGTTCACGCGGAAGGCGTCGGGGTAGACGATCAGCTGCGACCAGCCGTGCAGGCCCTGCGCGCCGAACTCCAGCAGCGGCAGGCAGCACAGCGCGGCCAGGATGGTGCGCGCGGCGGCATCCAGTTCCAGGCCGCCGACGGGCGTGATCGCCTTGTCGCGCAGGAAGCGCGCGGCCAATGCCTGCAGGCGCGCGTCGCGCGCTTCGTCGAGCGCGGCGATCCAGCGCGCGCGGTCGCGCACGCCTTGCCACAGGGACGGATCGGGGAGTCGGAGGGGATCGCCCGCGAACAGGCGCCGGATCAGCCCGCGCACGCGCGCTGCCGCTTTCTCAGCGGAACATGCCCGGCAGGAAGCTGTGCCAGCGCGGCGGACGGATGTCGCCGAGGTTGTCGCCGCCGCCGCCACGACCGGCGACCGGGGGCTTGGCCTTGACCGGCTTGACCACGTGCCTGGCCGGCTTTGCGGCGGGCGCCGCCGCGGCGACCGCGTCGCCGTCGCGTGCCATCGCATCGTCCTGGCAGGTGCCGCCGCCATCGCCGTCGGCGGAGGCCATGCGGACCTCGCGCGCCATCAGCTGGAAGCTGGCGCAGAGCAGCAGCAGGCACAGCAGGGTTCGGATGGACATGGGGGATCCTTGGCCAGGGGCCGCGATCAGGAACGGACTATACCTTGGATGCAGCCGACCTGCAGACGGTTGCATGCTGCTTTGCAGCAAGTTGCTGTGCCGGTGTTGGCGCCTTCCCGCGGGACAGCGGCCGGAGGCCTCGCCGATAATCGCGCGATGCCGATGCCCGCCGCCCCATGCATTGTCCCAGCCGCCCGTCGGCCCGATGATCCGGCCCGTTTCGCCCGGCCCCGGGTCCGCCGGTGAACGCCGAACGTGCGCTGCTGCAGCGCCTGATCGCCGGCCCCGTTTCCGGCGACGCGCTGGCGCGCGAGAACGGCGAGACCCGCGCCGCGGTGTGGAAGCGCATCGAGGCGCTGCGCGGCGCCGGCGTCGCGATCGAGGCGCGCGCCGGCCGCGGCTACGCGCTGGCGCAGCCGCTGGACCTGCTCGACGCCGATGCGATCGCGCTGGCGATGGCGCCCGGGGCGCGCGCGCAGCTGGCCGGCCTGGAGGTGGCCTGGTCGATCGATTCCACCAATTCCGAATTGCTGCGCCGCGCGCCGGGCCGCGACGGCGTCGCCGTGCTGCTGGCCGAGCGCCAGACCGGCGGCCGCGGCCGCCGCGGGCGTGCCTGGGCCTCGCCGCTGGCGGCCAACCTGTACCTGTCGCTGGCGCGCGGGTTCGACGGCGGCCTGGCCAGGCTCGGCGGCCTGGGGCTGGTGGTCGGCGTCGCCGCGGCCGAGGCGCTGCACGGGCTGGGCCTGCGGCAGGTGCGGTTGAAATGGCCCAACGACCTGGTGGTGGCCGAGGGCGCGCGCCTGCGCAAGCTCGGCGGGCTGCTGGTCGAAGGCAGCGGCGAGCACGCCGGGCCGGTGCGGGCCGTGGTCGGGCTCGGGCTCAACGTGCGCATGCCGGCGGCGCAGGCGCGCGGCATCGAGCAACCATGGATCGACGTCGCCGCGCTGGCGGACGCGGTGCCGCCGCGCAATGCGATCGCCGCGGCGCTGCTGTCGGCGCTGCTGCCGGCGCTGCGGCAGTTCGATCGCGACGGACTTGCGGGCTTCCTGCCGCGCTACGCCGGCTTCGACGCGCTCGCCGGTCGCGCGATCGTGCTGCACGGCGGCCACGGCGACCGCGCCGGCACCGCGCTCGGCGTGGCGCACGACGGCGCGCTGCGGGTGCGCCTGGACGATGGCCGCGAGCAGGCCTTCCATGCCGGCGAAGCCAGCGTGCGCGCGCGATGAGCCGCTGGCTGTTCGACCTCGGCAATACCCGGCTCAAGTGCGCGTCGCTGGGCGAGGGGGGCGAGGTCGGCGAGGTGATCGCGCTCGCGCACGACGGCGCGCCCGCGCTCGAGCGCCTGGACGCCGCGCTGCCGGCGCGGTTCGAAGCGGCCTGTGTGGCCAGCGTCGCGGCGCCGGCGCTGCGGGTGGCGCTGCTCGACGCGCTGGGGCGGCGCTGCGGGCGCATCTCGCTGGCATGCACGCAGCGCGAATTCGGCGGCGTCGTCATCGCCTACACCGAGCCGTCGCGCCTGGGCGTCGACCGTTTCCTCGCGATGGTCGGCGCGCGGGCCCGTAGCATCGAGCCGGCGCTGGTGGTCGGCGTCGGCACCGCGCTGACGATCGATTGGCTGGACGGCGACGGCCGCCATCGCGGCGGCCGCATCGCGCCCTCGCCGGCGCTGATGCGCGCCGCCCTGCACGCGCGCGCCGCGCAGCTGCCCGAGCGCGGCGGCGACTACGCCGAGTTCGCGGCAGACACCGGCGACGCGCTCGCGTCCGGCTGCGATGGCGCCGCGCTGGCGCTGGTCGAGCGCAGCCTGCGCCATGTCGAAGCCGAGGCGGGCGCGGCGCCCCGGCTGCTGCTGCACGGCGGCGGCGCTGCGGGCCTGCGCGCCCAACTGCCGCAGGCGATCGACACGCCGTCGCTGGTGCTCGAAGGGCTTGCGCGCTGGGCGCGCCTGGCTTGAGCCATCACGCTTTTCGCGGGAGCGACGCAAGTCGCGACGGCTTCCAGCGAAACAGCGCGACACCGCGCGTTGCCGCCACGCCGCGAGGCCCTAGAATCGCCGCATGCTCGCACGCGCACTGATCATCCTGCTGGTGGTGTTGAACCTCGGCGTCGCCGCCTGGTGGGCGGCGCGCCGCGTCCCCGCGCCGCAGCCCGTCGTCGAGGCGCAGCCCGCGGGCGTCGAGCGCCTGCAGCTGCTGCGCGAAGCGGCGCATGCACCGGCCTCCACTCCGCCGCCGGCTGCGCCGTCGCCGGCGGCACCGGAAGCGACTCCTGCGGCGAATGGCGCGGATGCGACCGTCGCGGCCGCGCCGGAGCAGTGCCATGCGATCGGCCCGTTCGCCGACGCGGCGGCGGTCGAAGCCGCGCGCCTGCGGCTGCAGCCGCGCGTCGCGCGCCTGCATGTCCGCGAGGTCGTCGCGCCGGCGGCGCGCCGCGACTGGCGCGTGTGGCTGCCGCCGCTGGCCGATCGCGCCGCCGCGCAGGCGATGGCGGGGCGCATCGCCGCCGCCGGCTTCGAGGACTACTTCATCGTCGCCGCGGGCGGGGAGGCCAACAGCATCGCGCTCGGCCGCTACCGCAGCGAGGAGTCCGCGCGCCGGCGCGAGGCCGCGCTGCGCGCCGGCGGTTTCGCCGAGGTGCGCGCCGAGCCGCTGGGCGAGGCGCCGCCGTCGCAGGCCTGGATCGACGTGGCCACCACCACGCCGCTCACCGCCGCCGAGCGCACGGCGCTGGGCGGCGCCGGAGTCGAGCCGCTCGACTGCGCCCGCGTGCCCGGCACGTCGCCCGCGGCGCCGCGCTAGAATGCGGCCGCGCGCGGCGCGCACCGCGCCGCTGTTCGACAGCCATGCCGGCATAGCTCAGTTGGTAGAGCAACCGCCTTGTAAGCGGTAGGTCCCCAGTTCGAACCCGGGTGCCGGCACCACTTCCGCGCAACGCCGGGATGCAGGACTTTTGGCGGCAGGTTCGCGTCCGCTGCTTCGATGCGAGCGGTTTCCTTCGTTCCCGGTATGCGTCGCACGTGGTGCGCGGACGGACCGCGTGGCGATCGCCGTCGGCGTAGCAGCGATGGCGGTTCATCCTCGCGAAACCCCGTTCGTTCGCGAGCGCCGGGAACGGACGCGGCTCGCTGCTCGTCATCGCGCGCGCCGGGCATTCGTGCACGCGCGCCGCGTCAGCCGTCCAAGTCCTCGTCCATCAGCTCGTCGAGGTACTCCGCGCGCGACTTCGCGGTCGCCGCAAGCTCGAAGTCCCACGCCGTCGACCCGCGCGCCAGCAGCTTGGGCAGCACGCTGGCGGCCTCGGTCTTCCACTCCTTGCGCAGCGCGGCGCGCGCCGGGTGGGTGAGGATGAGCGAGGACAGCATGCAGTCGTTGACTTCCTCGCGCGCGTGCATCACCGCCAGGTGCTGCAGGGCGAGGTTGAGCTGGCGTTCGAGGGCCTCGATCCGCCCGCGCAGGTGGTCGATCTCGCGCATGGTCGCTTCCATCGTCGGCGGCACCGTGCTGGCCGGGAGGGGCCGGCGCCTCTACAGTAAGCCCAACGGCAGGCGGGCTCCGGTCCGGCCCGCCGCATGCGTCCGGATGCCGGCATCCGCGCCGGATGCCGCCATCCCGTCCTCGCGCCGGCCCGCAGCGGCCGGTGCCCGCCAGGAGTCGTCCATGAGCCGCAGCTATCCGCCCGTTTCCATCATCGGCGCGCCCACCGACGTCGGCGCCGGCAGCCTCGGCGCCCGCATGGGGCCGGAGGCGCTGCGCGTGGCCGGACTGGTCTCCGCGCTCGCCGCGCGCGGCATCGACGTGGTCGACCGCGGCAACGTCGACGGCCCCGCGAATCCCTGGTCGCCGCCGGTCGGCGGCTACCGCCACCTGGACGAGGTCGTGGCTTGGAACCGCGCAGTCATGCAGGCCTCGGCGCGCGAGCTGGCCGCCGGGCGCATGCCGATCCTGCTCGGCGGCGACCACTGCCTGGCGATGGGCTCGATCGCCGCGGTCGCCGCGCACTGCCGCGCGAATGGCCGGAAGCTGCGGATCCTGTGGCTCGACGCGCACACCGACTTCAACACCCACGACATCACGCCCTCGGGCAACGTGCACGGCATGCCGGTGGCCTGCCTGTGCGGGATCGGGCCGGACGCGCTCACCCGCCTGGGCGGCCATGCGCCCGAGATCGAGCCCGCGCAGATCCGCCAGATCGGCATCCGCTCGGTCGACCAGGAGGAGAAGCGCCTGGTCAAGCAGCACGCGCTCGACATCTACGACATGCGCTACATCGACGAGGTCGGCATGAAGCGGGTGATGGAGGAGGCGCTGCACGGCGTCGACGCCGACACCCACCTGCACGTGAGCTTCGACGTCGACATGCTCGATCCCTCGATCGCGCCCGGCACCGGCACCAAGGTGCCGGGCGGCGTGAACTATCGCGAGGCGCAGCTGGTGATGGAGATGATCGCCGACAGCGGCCGGCTGGGCTCGCTGGACGTGGTCGAGGTCAACCCGATCCTGGACGCCGGCAACGCCACCGCCGAGCTCGCGGTCGACCTGGTCGAAAGCCTGTTCGGCAAGTCGACCCTGATGCGCGACTAGCGCATCAGGGTCGTCCCCGCGCAGGCGGGGACCCAAGGAAAGCGTGCTGCGCGACTGGCACATCGGGGTCGTCCCGCGCAGGCGGGGACCCAGAAAAGGCATGTTGCGCGTAGACCGTCCGGCCTCGCGCCGCGTCGCAGCGGCGGCTGCGAACATGATGCGCGACTGACCGGACGCGGCGCCGCGTTCCCGCCGCGGGCGCGATTGCACGCTGCATTCACGCTTGGACGGGTTTCATTCGTGCCGCGGGCCCCGGCTCGCCCCGCGGCCAGACCTAACCAGACAGGAGAGATCCATGAAGCGCATCATTTCCCTTGCATTGCTGGCGCTGTTCTCGGCCAACTTCCTCGTCGCCTGCAACACCGTGAAGGGCGCGGGCAAGGACGTGCAGAAGGTGGGCGAGAAAGTCGAGCAGAGCGCCGACGACACCGGCGCCACCGATCCGAACTGACGCAGGCGCCATCCCCGCATCGCGCGGGACGACGAACGGGCCGGCCCTGCGCCGGCCCGTTCGCGTTCGCGTTCGGGCGCCGCGCGCATGAACGGTTCAAGCAATTGATCCGCGCGTAACGCATTGCGCACGTCGACTGAAGGCGCGGTTTGCGATGCTGCCTGCGTCACCCACGCAGGAGGATGCAATGAACAAAGACATCATCGCGGGCAAGTGGACGCAGCTGAAGGGCCAGGCGCAGTCGCGCTGGGGCGATCTCACCGACGACGTGTTCGACGTCGCCGCCGGCGACAGCAAGTACCTGGCCGGCAAGCTGCAGGAACGCTACGGCTGGGATCGCGAGCGCGCCGAGCAGGAGGTCGAGGAGTTCGGCAGGTCGCTGCACTGACGACGGGTCGAAGGAAAGCAAGGGCCGGCGTTCGCCGGCCCTTCTTCGTGTCGGTGGCCGCGGCTCACGGCGGATCGGGGACGAATCCGCCCGGGAACGCGCGTGGCGCCCGCGCAATCCCTCTGCCGTGCCACCCGGCCCTGGGCAGGATCCCGAGCGCGACCAGCCGCGCCGGCGTGTCGTAGCGCAGCTGGGCGAGCTGCACCGGGCCACCGGCGCGGACGAAGCCGGTGCGTCCGACCGGCGACCATTCGCGCTCGCCGTGGCCGGTGCCGATCCGTTGCCGGCCGGCTTCTTCTTCCGCGGACATCGCGCCGGCCAGCGCCTCGCCGGCGGCCTGGCGCGCGGCGGGCGCGGCATCGCGCGCGTCGGCGGTCTTCGCCTCGTCGCCGACGGCGCGATAGGGCGGCGGGTAGGGCGGCCGTGGCAGGTCCACCATCGGCGCCTGCCGTTCGCGGAACACGGCGATGCCGATCACCCCGACGTTGTCAGGCCGTCCGGTGCGCGCCGCGTAGCTGTCGGGTAGCGCGGTGAAACGGAAACCGGCCACGTCGTCGAGCGACTTGCGCCAGCCGGCGATCTCGGCGCTTTCCCACGGACCCAGCACGTAGCCGGCCTGGGACGGATCGGCGTCCTCGCCGGTGACGGCGTTGACGCCGTCGATCGACAGCACCACCAGCACGCGCGCGCCGCTGGCGTTGGCCAGGCGCACGGCGTAGCGATGGCCCGGCACGCCGGCCACCCAGGACTCGCCGGCGTGGCGGTACTGCGGCAGCAGGCTGCCGTCGTCGCGGTCGACGACGGCCAGGTCCACCAGCGGGCGGGCGGCCAGCGGCGCGCAGGCGAGGGCGGCGAGCAGCACCGCGCAGCGAACGATCAGGGCATGGGGCGACATGGCGGTTCCTCGGTGGGCGGGGACTGTCGCGAACGCGCCGGCGACGCCACCGGGGTTGCGCCGGCGGCTTGTCCGGGGCGCGACGGGGCCAACGGGTAAAATGGCCGCAACGTTCTCCCTGGCCCCGCCATGACCCCGCGCAAGACCCGCGTCCTCACCGGCATCACCACCTCCGGCACCCCGCACCTGGGCAACTACGTGGGCGCGATCCGCCCGGCGGTGGCCGCCTCGCGCGCACCGGACGTGGAGAGCTTCTTCTTCCTCGCCGACCTGCACGCGCTGATCAAGGTGCAGGACCCCGCGCGCGTGCAGCGCTCGACGCTGGAGATCGCGGCGGCGTGGCTGGCCTGCGGGCTCGATCCCGGCCAGGTCTGGTTCTACCGCCAGTCCGACGTGCCGGAAACGACCGAACTGGCCTGGCTGCTGACCTGCGTCGCCGGCAAGGGCATCCTCAACCGCGCGCACGCCTACAAGGCCGCGGTCGACCGCAACCGCGCCGAAGCGCAGGACGACGATGCCGGCGTCACCGCCGGGTTGTTCATGTACCCAGTGCTGATGGCGGCCGACATCCTGCTGTTCAACGCCGACCAGGTGCCGGTGGGCCGCGACCAGGTCCAGCACGTGGAGATGACGCGCGACTTCGGCCAGCGTTTCAACCATGTCTACGGCCCGCACTTCTCGCTGCCCGAGGCAGTCATCGAGGAAAGCGTGGCGACGCTGCCCGGCCTGGACGGGCGCAAGATGTCCAAGAGCTACGACAACACGATCCCGCTGTTCGCGCCGCGCGAGACGCTGCGCAAGCTCGTCGCCTCGATCGTCACCGACTCGCGCTCACCGGGCGAGCCCAAGGACGCCGACGGCTCCAGCGTGTTCCAGCTCTACCAGGCGTTCGCCGGCGACGACGAAGCGGCGGCGATGCGGCGCGAGTTCGAGCAGGGCATCGCCTGGGGCGAGGCCAAGCAGCGGCTGTTCGAGCGCATCGATTCGGAAATCGCCCCGGCGCGCGAGCGCTACCAGGCGCTGATGGCCGACCCGGCGCGGATCGAGCGCCTGCTGCGCGACGGCGCGCAGCGCCTGCGCGCGCAGTACGCCACGCCGCTGCTGCGCGAACTGCGCGCGGCGGTGGGCCTGCGCGACCTGTCGCAGGGCGGCGGCCAGCGCAAGGCCGCGGCGGCGAAGGCGGCGGCGCCGCTGTTCAAGCAGTACCGCGAGGCCGACGGCCGCTTCTACTTCAAGCTCGTCGACGGCGACGGCCGGCTGCTGCTGCAGGGCGAGGGCCACGATTCCGCGCGCGAGGCGGGCCAGCTGGTCGCGCGCCTGAAGCAGGCCGCCGCCGAGGACCTGCGCCACGCCGGCGCCGGCGCGCTGCACCTGGGCGAAGCATTGGTCGGCCATCTGGCCGAAGGCGTGGCGATCGAGGACGTCGCCGCCGCGCTGGCCGGCTTCGCGGAGGACGCGGCATGAACCCGCAGGTCGAGTTCAACCTCGGGCTGATCCTGTTCCTGCCGTGGTTCGCGATCCTCGGCGCGCTGTTCTGGATCTTCCCGCGCCAGCCGCGGCACGCGCTGCGCCGGCTGTTCGACCTCGCCAGCCTCGCGCTGGCCACGGCGGCGTTCGTGTGGTCGCTGCACTGGGCGCTGGCCTATGCCGATCCGGCGCAGGGGCGCATGTGGGGACAGATCCTGGCGACGTCGGTCGGCTACGGCGTGTTCCTGGCCGCGCTGCTGGTCGCTGTGCTGGTCCGGCGGCTGTTGTGGGGCGGTCGCGGGGCGCCTGGATGAGGAATGCCGCGCCATCCCCGGCGTGGCCGGCGGCGCGGCGGTGACGGACGATGGGCCCGCGCACGGATAGCGGCGACAGGCGCCGGCGCGAGGCCGACCGCCAGCGCGCGCTCGCGGCCGTCGACATCCTCGACAGCCCGCCCGAGCAGGCCTACGACGACATCGTCCTGCTCGCGCGCATCGTCTGCGGCGCGCCGGCGGCGCTGATCGGCTTCATCGACCGCGAGCGGCAGTGGTGCAAGGCCGCGATCGGGCTCCCGCCCGCGGACGTGCCGCGCGAGGACTCGCCCTGCGAGCTGGTCGCGCGCGCGGCGGACGCCGTGCACGTGGTGCGCGACCTGCGCACCGCGACGCCGCCCGCGCCGTGCCCGGTGGATGAAGGCGGCGCGCCGCTGCGGTTCCTCGCCGGCGCGCCGCTGCGCACGCCGGAAGGCTTCGTGCTCGGCGCGCTGTGCGTGCTCGACCACCGGCCGCGCGGGCTCACCGCGACCCAGCGCGCGGGCCTGGCGGTGCTCGAGCGGCAGGTCCTGCAGTTGCTCGAGCTGCGCCGCGTCGACCGCGAGCAGCGCGAGTTGCTGCAGCAGCGCGCGCAGGCGGCGCAGCGCCTGGAGCACGAGCGCGCCGAGCTGCAGCGCCGCCACGACGACCTCCAGCGCGAGGCCACCCACGACCCGCTGACGGGGCTGCTCAACCGCGCCGCGCTGGGCAAGCTGCGCGCCAACCCGCGCGCGATGCAGCGCCTCGGCGCCGGCGCCTACACGCTGGCGCTGGTCGACATCGACCACTTCAAGCAGGTCAACGACCGCCACGGCCACCTGCTCGGCGACCGCGCCCTGCGCGCGGTGGCGCAGGTGGTCGCCGGCGGCATCCGCGAGGGCGACGTGGCGGTGCGCTACGGCGGCGAGGAATTCCTGCTGGTGCTGCCGGACACGCCGCTGGCCGGCGCGTTCGAGGTCGCCGAGCGGATCCGCGGCGCCGCGATGGAGCTGGCGCTACCGTTCGCGCTCACGGTATCGATCGGGCTGGCGTCGGGCGACCCGGCGGCGGACGAACCGGAACAGGTGTTCGAACGCGCCGACCAGGCGCTGTACCGGGCCAAGGCCGGCGGCCGCAACCGCGTGGTGGCCGACGAGCGCGAGTGGCGCGGGTAGCCGCGACGCCGGCGCCGGCCTGGCGGCGTGGGCGCGCCCGCGCGTCGTCGTTTCCACGTTCGCGTCCGCGTCCGCGTCCGCGTCCGAAGCATGCGGCCAAGGCCCGGCAGGCCACGTCGGCCGCGCCGACTACAACGGCCGGCGCACACGGCGAACAGGAACCCGCAGCGCAATGACCGACGCCCACGGCATCACCACCATCGACACCGGCCATGGCGACCGACCGAGGTTCTGCGCGGCCTACCTGGTGGTGGGCGACGGGCGCGCGGCCTTCATCGATTGCGGCAGCAACGCGAGCGTGCCGCGATTGCTGGCCGCGTTGCAGGCGCAGGGCCTGTCGCGCGAGGCGGTGGACTGGGTGGTCCTCACCCACGTCCACCTCGACCACGCCGGCGGCGCCGGTGCGCTGATGCGCGAGCTGCCCAACGCGCGGCTGGTCGTGCATCCGCGCGGCGCGCCGCACATGATCGATCCCGCGCGGCTGGCGGCGGGCGCGGCGGCGGTCTACGGCGAGGAAGCGTTCGCGCGCGAGTACGGCACGCTGCTGCCGGTACCGCAGGCGCGCGTGGTGGCCGCGCCGGACGGCCACGTCGTCGAGCTCGCGGGCCGGCCGCTGCTGTGCGCGGACACGCCCGGGCACGCGCGCCACCACCTCGCGGTATGGGACGCGGCCAACCGGAGCTGGTTCAGCGGCGACATCTTCGGGTTGTCGTACCGCGAATTCGACACCGCGCGCGGCGCGTTCGCGGTGCCGACGACCTCGCCGGTGCAGTTCGACCCCGACGAGATGCGCGCCTCGGTGCGGCGGCTGATGGCCGGCGACCCGGCGGCGGTCTACCTGACCCACTACGGACGGGTCGACGAGGTGCGGCGGCTGGGCAACGACCTGCTCGGGCAGGTCGACGCGATGGTCGCGCTGGCGCGCGGGCTTGACGCCGATCCGGCGCGCCACGCGCGGCTGGTCGAGGCGCTGGCGTCGCTCTACGTCGAGCGTGCCGTCCGCCACGGCGTGGCCGACGCGCCGGCACGCGTGCGCGAGTTGCTCGCGCTGGACATCGAGCTCAACGCGCAGGGGCTGGAGGTCTGGCTGGACCGGGCGAAGCCGCGCGCCCCGTAGAAGCGCACCAGGGCGCGACCGCTTTCCCCGGAAAGCCGGGTCGCGCCCTGATGCGCGCCTGCAGGAAGCAATCGACGGCGAAGAATTGCAGGCGGCGCCGGGCGGAACGATCGTTCGCGGCTACGGCCACTCGTTCGGCGCCGCGCCGCGCTCGGGGTGCTTCATGCGGACGATGCAGAAGCGCTGGCCCGTGGGCGCTTCCATCACCCACCAGCGCTTGACGAAGCCGATCCGCTTCGCGCCCAGCGCTTCCAGCCGCGCGGCTTCGGCGTCGAGGTCGTCGGTCTCGATGTCCAGGTGCACGCGCGAGGGATGGCGGACCTTCTGCACCTCGACCTGCAGCCCGCCGGGCGCGTTCGCCAACTCGGCGTACTCGGCCTCACCTTCGGCGTAGCGCTCGGCGACCGGCATCCCGAGCACGCCGCTCCAGAACGTCGCGGCGGCATCGAGGTCGCCGGTTTCGCAGTCGATGATGAATCCGGCGAGGCGGCTGCGGTGGGTCATGGCGTGTCCTCCGGACCGTATTCCAGGCCGACGCCGGAAGCATAGGCGATCTCGCCGGCGCTCATGAAGCAGCGCCGATGGCCAATATCGGTCAGGAACACGGCGATGCCTTGTCCCTCGACGCCGTATAGGCGGGTGCGTCCGAACGAAGTGCTTTCCTGCTTCCCGTCGATCCAGTCCGAATGAAGCCGCACCTGCTTGCACGTCGTCCGCCACACGCGTGAAAGCGTCCAGTGGGCGAAGCATTTCCCGCTTCCGTCCAGCCCGGCCACTACTTCGATGTGCTGGCTATCGCGGCCCTGGTCGGTGGCCACCGTCAGCATTACTGGGCGGCGGTCGGTCTCCGCTTCGGCATGCCGCGTGTAGCCGGTGCCGGGCTGGCCCGCCGTGGCGTGGAGCACCGCATCGGACAGCATCGTCTCGCACGCTCGGAATCCGGCCTTGACCAGCGAGTCCACCATCGGGAAGTCCGGCGGCGAGGCGTGCAGCGCATCGATGTCCGGCTCGCGGAAATCGACCGTGGCACATCCGGCCGCGAGCAGCGCGAAGGCGGCGCAAAGCAGCGCGGACGCGCCCCGGGTCGCGTTCATGCAGGGCTTGCGAGGTCGTCCAGCATCGCCTTGAGGAACCGCGCCGCCTCGCCGCCGGTGCAGGCACGGTGGTCGAAGGTGAGCGAGAGCGGGATCACGCGGTGCGACTCGAAGCCGCCGATCACCGGGGTGATCTGGTGGCGGCCGCGGCCGGCGGCGATGATCGCCACCGTCGGCGGCACGATCACCGGGGTCGCGTAGCGGCCGGCGAACATGCCGAAGTTCGACAGCGAGATCGTGTAGCCCGACAGCTCCGAGGCCGGGATGCTGCGGTCCTCGACCTGCGCGCGCAGGCGGTTGACCGCCTCGCGCACGCCGCGCGCGTCGAGCACGTCGGCGTTGCGCAGCGCCGGCACGAACAGGCCGTCGTCGGTGTCCACCGCGATGCCGATGTCGACGTGCGGATGCAGCGTGCGCACCAGCTTGTCGCCGTCGAACCAGGCGTTGAGCGCGGGCACCGCCTTCGCGGCGGCGCAGATCGCGCGCACCAGGCGGCCGGTGACGTCGTTGCCCGGCGCCCAGGCGTGGATGTCGGCGTCGTCGCTGAGCGTGGTCGGCACGACCTTGGCGTGCGCGTCGGCCATCACCCGCGCCATGTTGCGGCGCACGCCCTTGAGCTGTTCCGGCTGGCCGCTGGCGGAGACCGAAGGCGGCTGCGTGCGCATCGGCTTGCCGGAGGCGGAGAGCTGGGTGCGCTGCGCGGCGTCGCGCGCCGGCGCCGCGGCTGCGGCGGGCTGCGCGGCCGCAGCCGAGCCACGGGGCGCCGCCGCGCCGGCCTTGGCCGAGCCGTCGGCCGCGGCGCGCCTGACGTCGTCCATCGTCACCACGCCGTCGGCGCCGCTGCCGCGCACGCGCGACAGGTCGACGCCGAGCTTGCGCGCCTGCGCGCGCACCGCCGGCATCGCCTTGACGCCGCCGACCGCGACCGCCTGCTCGCTGCGCACCGCGTCCGAGCTCTGCATCGCGCCGACCACGGTGCCGCTGTCCGCGCGCTCGCTCGCGGCTTCGGCCTTGGGCGCCGGCTTGCCGGTCTCGGTGATCTCGCCGCCCTCGTCGGAGGCGATGACCTTGTCGCCGTCGCTGGGCGCGTGGCTGCCGGCGCCGCCGTGGTGGTGGCCGGTGTCCTGGCCTTCGGCGCGCTGCGGCGCGTTGGGGTCGATCTCGAACTCGGCGAGCATGCTGCCGGTCACGATCACGTCGCCGGCGCCGCCGGCGAGCCTGAGCACCTTGCCGGAGACCGGCGAGGGGACGTCGACGACCGCCTTGGCGGTCTCCATCGACACCAGGTTGTCGTCGAGGCGGATGCTGTCGCCTTCCTTGACGTACCACTCGACGATGGTCGCGTCGGGCAGGCCTTCACCCAGGTCGGGGAGCAGGAATTTCTTGTTGGTCATGATGGTTCCTGGGGATCGCCCGGAATTGTCATCCCGAACGCAGTGAGGGATCTGGTTGTGGCGAGGCAGCGGGAGAGATCCCTCGCTGCGCTCGGCATGACACGATGGTTTCGCCTAGCCCGCCGCGATCGCCCGCTTCGCGGCGGCGACGATCTTGTCGACGCTCGGCAGGTACTTCATTTCCAGCCGGAACAGCGGGATGTGGGTGTCGTAGCCGGTCACGCGCTCGACCGGCGCGACCAGGTCGTACATCGACTCCTCGGCCAGGCGCGCGGCGATCTCGGCACCGAAGCCGGCGGTCTTGGCCGCCTCGTGCACGATCACGCAGCGGCCGGTCCTGGCGACCGACTCGGCGATCGTGGCGAAGTCCAGCGGCCTGAGCGTGGCGACGTCGATGACCTCGGCGCTGATGCCTTCGCCGGCGAGCTTGTCCGCGGCCTCCAGCGTCTCCTTGACCTGCGCGCCCCACGTCACCAGCGTGATGTCGCTGCCGTCGCGCAGCACGTAGCACACATCCAGCGGCAGCGCCTCGCCGTCGTCGGCGACCACCTCCTTGTACTGGCGGTAGATGCGCTTGGGCTCCATGAAAATGACCGGGTCCGGGTCGCGGATCGACGCCAGCAGCAGGCCGTAGGCGCGAGCGGGCGAGGACGGCATCACCACGCGCAGCCCGGGCACGTTGGTGAAGATCGACTCGTTGGCCTCGGAGTGGTGCTCGGGCGCGCGGATGCCGCCGCCCCACGGCACGCGCAGCACCATCGGGCAGGTGAGGCGGCCGCGGGTGCGGTAGCGCATGCGCGCGGCGTGGCAGACGATGAAGTCGACCATCGGGTACATGAAGCCGTCGAACTGCGCCTCGGCGACCGGCTTCATGCCCTGCGAGGCCATGCCGACGGTGAGGCCGGCGATGGTGGTTTCGTCGAGCGGCGTGTCGAGCACGCGCTCGGTGCCGAACGTCGCCGACAGCCCGGCGGTGGCGCGGAACACGCCGCCGTTGACGCCGACGTCCTCGCCAAGCACGACCACGGATTCGTCCTGGCGCATTTCGTAGGCGAGCGCCTGGGTGATCGCCTCGATCAGGGTAATGGCGGCCGGCGCGGCCTTCTGCGCGGCGCTCACGAACGCTTCTCCAGCGCAGCCTTGTCCAGCGCCATCGCGGCGGCGCGCTGCTCGAGCAGGTCCGGCGGCGGGTCGGCGTACAGGTAGTCGAACATCGCTTCCACCGGCTGCACCGCGGTCTCCAGGTAGGCGTTGATCTCGATGTCGACCAGGCGGCCGCACTCCTCGAGCCAGGCCTTCTCCTGCGCCTCGTCCCACAGCTTCTGCGCGGTGAGGTAGGTGCGCAGGCGCAGCATCGGCTCGCGCGTCCATGCGTCCTTGACCTCGTCCTCGCCGCGGTAGCGGCGCGCGTCGTCGGCGGTGGTGTGGTCGTGCAGGCGGTAGGTCATGAACTCGATCACGCTGCCACCTTCGCCCTTGCGCGCGCGCTCGGTGGCGCGGCGCATGGCCTCGAGCACGGCGACCAGGTCGTTGCCGTCGACCTGCAGGCAGTGCAGGCCGCCGGCCAGGCCCTTCTGCGCGAGCGTCTTCGCGCCGGTCTGCGATGCGCGAGGTACGGAAATCGCCCAGCCGTTGTTGATCACGCACAGCACCAGCGGCAGCGTGTAGGCGCCGGCGGAATTGAGCGCGGCGTAGAAGTCGGTCTTGGAAGAGCCGCCGTCGCCGCAGCACGACACCGCGATCCGGTCCTGCTTGCGCAGCTTGAACGACAGCGCCGCGCCGGCCGCCATCAGGCACTGGGTGGCGATCGGCACGCACCACGGATAGTCGTTCTTCGGGCCCTGGAAATCGTTGCCGCGCTCGTCGCCGCCCCAGTACATCAGCACCTCGCGCGGCTGCACGCCGCGCATGAACTGCGCGCCGTACTCGCGGTAGCTGGGCGCGAACACGTCCTCGGGCTTCATCGACGCGCCGATGCCGACGTGGGTGGCCTCGTGGCCCAGGCACGCGGCGTAGGTGCCGAGCTTGCCGGTGCGCTGCAGCGCGATCGCCTTGGTGTCGAAGGTGCGCACGTACAGCATCTGCTTGAACAGGGGCAGCAGCGCCTTGGCGTCCTTCACCGCCGGCGGCAGCTTGCCCGACAGCTTGCCGTCGGGGCCGAGGTACTGGAGGTATTCGATTTCGAATGTCGCGGCGAGGGTCATCGCGGGCTGGTCCTTCCTGTCGTCTTGTCTGCGAGGGCGGTCCGGGCTGGGCGCGCCGTGGCGCGCCGTGCGGCGACCGGACTGGCCGGGCGGGCGCTGCCGGCCCGGCTCCGCGCCGCCGGACAACGTGCGGTCCGGCGGGCAAGTCCGCAGATGATACCCGCTGCGGCGAAAACGGCCGTTGCGCGTTGCGGCACGGACGCCGGCGTATGGGCGTCGGGGTCGCCGGTTCGCGGTGATCGCCGTGGGCGCGCGGGATCTTGTGGGAGCCGCTTCAGCCGCGAGGTCTCCTTGTGAGAGTCGCGACGGCGTTCATCGGCAAAGCGTCGCGACTTCCGTCGCTCCCACAGGGGTGGAGGCTGTCCTGGAAGAGCCCGCGGCCCAAGCCGCTCCCACCAGCAATCCTGCCGGCGATGGAGGGCGCAAAGAAAAAGCGCGGCCAGGGCCGCGCTTTTCCTTCCCGCATTGGGGGCACGCGCTACAGCACGACGGTGCCGAACGCGGCCGCGTTGTCGCCGGGGTTCGCATCCGGCGTCGGCGAGCTCGCCGCGCCTTCCACCGTGATCACGCGACCGGCCGGCGTCGGCCGGGCGTTGGCCTTGAGCGCGAACTGCACGCTCGCCCCGGCCGCCAGCGCACCGCCGTTGCATACGAAGCGCACCGAGCGTGGGCCGCCGTTGGCCTGCTTCGCGCAGGTCCATCCTGCGGGCGCGACCAAGGTCGCGGTCGCGGTCAGCGTGTTGCCGTCGATCGCCAGCGTCGGCTGCGCGGCGACGCCGCCTTGGTTGGCGAGCACCAGCACGTATTCCGCGCTGAACGCGCTGCGCGGCAGCGTGGCCGGGCCGGTGATCGAGAGCGACAGGTCGGCCGAGGGCGGCACCAGCACCTGCAGCTGCGCCGAGCCGTTGTCGTTGCCCGCGGCCGGATCCGGCGTCTGCGACTGCACCGCGGTAGCCAGCGACAGCGTGGTCCCGGCCTGCGCCGCGGTGGCGGTGACCGCCAGCGTGAACGCCTGCATCGCGCCGGCGGCGAGGCTGTCGGTGGTGCAGGTGACGACCGTGGTCGCGCCGGTGTCGGGCGGCGCGCAGGCCCAGCCGGCCGGCGCGCCCACCACCGGCGCCACCGCCTGGTCGAACACGAACGCCACCGCCGCGAACGCCGCCGCGTCCGGCCCGTCGTTGCCGACGTCGACGCTGAAGGTCGCGGTCTCGCCCGGCAGCACGCTGCCCGGCGCCACGCCCGCGGCGACGTGCAGGTCGGCCGACTGCGCCGCCGCGAGCCGCAGCAGCAGCAGCGTCGGGTCGTGGTCGGACAGGCGCGTGGGCGCGTTGGCGTCGTTGCGCGCGACCTCGGGGAAGTCGGCGTCGATGCGCGCATGGCTCACCGCCAGCGTCGCCAGGTCGGGCGCGTCCATCAGCGCGGCGTTGGCGAGCACGTGGTCGAGCGACTGCACGTTGCCGTCGAACGCGTACGAATAGCTCGCGTCCGGCGGGTTGAGCCAGGTCAGGTCGTACAGGTCCGGGTTCACGCGGTCGGCGCCGTCGCCCGGCACCACGGTCGTGTCGTCCGCGCTCGGCAGGCCGGTGACCGTGCCCATCGCGTCGGCGTAGCCGTCGTTGAACTCGAAGGCGTTGAAGTCGCCCAGCACCACCACGCGCTCGGCGGGGTCGGCGGCCTGGCGCGCCTGCAGCAGGTCGGCGAGGAACTCGGCCTGCTTCTGGCGCTTGGCGCGCACGCGCTCGCCGTTGGCGCTGTCCTCCTCGGAGCCGTTGAGCGAGCGCTGGTGCACCGCGATCGCGGTGACCGGCAGGCTGCGGCCGTCGGCGAAATGCACCCTGGCCTGCAGCACCAGCGGCGGGCGGTCGTTGAGCAGGCTGGTGCCGCCGCCCGGCTCGGTCCAGGTCGTCGCCTTGCCTTCCTGCACCACCGACAGCACCTCCACGCGCGGCACGCCGGCGGCGACCTCGGCTGTCTTGGCCAGGAAGCCGACGTCGATGCCGCCGACGTCGTTGCCTTCCATGAGGTACGCGGCGTACTGCGGGTCGGGCTGGCCGGCGGCGACCGCGTCGGCGTTGACCTTCGCAGCGATCGCCTGCAGCACGACGAGGTTCTCGATCTCCTCGGTGGCGAGGATGTCGGGCGCGTGCAGGTAGTCGCGGATCGCCAGCGAGGCCTTGCTGAGGCGGTTCTGGTACGCGGTGGGCGTGAGCACCGGCTCGCCGATCGCCGGGTCGTTCTGGTCGTCGAAGAAGCGCTCCATGTTGAACGTCGCGATGCTCGCATCGTCCGCTTCCGGCGCCAGCGCGGGCTTCGGCTGGCCGGCGTCGCCGCAGTCGACCTGCAGCGTGGTTTCCGGATACAGCGTGTAGCGGCGGAAGCCGTAGTCGAGCGGGCCGGTGGCGCCGGTGACCACGCAGCCGGAGGCGACGTCGGCGATCTCGCCGCCCAGCGCGCCGCTGCTCACCGCGATCACCTGCGGGCTGGTGTTCCAGCGCGGCACGTTGGCCGGGCTGCCGGCGGGCAGCGGGTCGGGCTGCTGCACGCCGGGCTTGCGGTAGGCGCGCGGCACGCCGCTGACCACGGCGTGGAAGACGCCGTTGCTGGTGGCGGTGGCGCTGGGTTCGTTGACGCTGCCCAGCGTCGGCGTGTTGACCGTGAGGCTGGCCGCGGTGACGCGCATGCCCTCGAGCCGCTCGAGCTGGTCGAAGGTGCCGTCGGGATCGGGGAAGGTCGCGGTCAGCGGGACCGGCGCCGGCAGCGGGTTGCCGCCGGACACCAGGGTGACGACCGGCGAGCCGCCGAGCTCGGTGAGCGGCGGCTGCGCGGGATCGGCGCCGGGCACGTATTCCTGCACCGTGCCGCGCACCTGCACGCGGTTGCCGACCGCGGCGTCGGCCGTCGGTGCCGAACTGGTGAATACGAACACGCCCTCTGAGGTGAGCGGGTTGGCGTCGGCTTCGGCATCCGGCGCCTGCAGGAAGAAGCCGTTGTTGCGGCGCGCGGTGACGATGCCGCTGGTGACGATCGTCGCTCCGGCCAGTGGCGAACTGTCGCCCGGGCCCTGGATGTCGTGGATCGCCACGGCGTCGAAGTCGTCGCTGAGGATCGTGCCCGTGCCCTTGGCGTAGGCGGGCGGCGCGGGCAGCGCGCCGCTCTCGACGAACACGCGCAGCTCGAAGGTTTCGTCGGGCTCCGGCGTGGTGTCGCCATTGACCGGCACCGTGACGGTCGCGCTGGTTTCGCCTTCCGGGATCACGCCGTCCTGCGGCGTGGACGGGGCTTGGTCCGCGCCGTCGGTGGTGACGTCGTGGACCGCCGCGGACCAGGCCACGCCGCCGGCGCCGGCGGGCTGGCTGAGGGTGAGCGTGAACTCGAACGGCACCGTGCCACTGTTGCCTTCGCCCAGGGCGACGTCGGAAACCGACAGCACCGGCTGCCCGCCACCGCCGCAAACGTTGGCCGGCGAGGCGCTGTTGCGCGGTGTCGGCGCGCCGGTCGCGAAGTCCGCGGCGTTGACGTTGCTGTCGGTGCAGCCGCCGCCGGCGCGCAGCGCGGCAGTGGTGTTGCTCAGCGCCGGCGTGGGCGACGAGCCTTCGGCGCAATTGGCGCTGCCGTAGCCGACGAAGTCGACGTTGCCGGTCGGGCAGGTGCCGCTGAGCGCGGCGGTGCCGTTGCTCAGCGCGACCTTGCCGTTGCTGCCGCTCATGGCGATCGCGCCGGTGGCATCGGGCGTGGGCAGGTCCTGCGTGCCGCCGGTGCCGTCGGCCTGCTTGACCAGGTAGTAGCCGCCGGGCGCGATGCTGCCGGCCAGCGCGGTGACCTGCCAGGTCGAGCCCGAGGAGGAGGCGTACTGCACCGACCAGCCGTCGAGGCTGACCGCCTCGGCGCCGTTGTTGTGCAGCTCGATGAAGTCGCTCTTCCAGGTCGCGCCGGAGTTGCCGCCGCCGCCGTACACCTGGCTGAGCACCACCTGCGCGTGCGCGGCGAAGGCGCCGCAGGACAACAGCCAACCCAGCGCCAAACGGCGCGCGAACCTGTTCATCGAGTCTCCCCTTTGCGAGTGGTCCCTGCCTGCGGCGCGTCCCCCCGGTCGCGCGAGTGGCCGATTCTGCAGCATCCCCATGGCAGCCGCATGACGCACCGCGGCGCGCCTTCGGTAGACTGGATGGATGAGCATCGACAACAACGAGCGGGCGCTCGAGGCGGGCATCCACACCGACCTGTCCGGGCGCATGACCTACGCCGGCTACCTGCGGCTGGACCGCCTGCTCTCGGCGCAGCAGCCGCTGTCGAGCCCGCCGCACCACGACGAGATGCTGTTCATCGTCCAGCACCAGACCTCGGAGCTGTGGCTGAAGCTGCTGATCCACGAGCTCTCCGCCGCGGTCGGGCACCTGCGCGCGGACCGCGTGTGGCAGTTCGGCAAGGTCGCCGCGCGCTGCAAGCGCGTGCTTGACCAGCTCACCGCGCAGTGGTCGGTGCTGGAGACGCTGACGCCGTCGGAGTACATGGAGTTCCGCGAGATCCTCGGGCCGTCGTCGGGCTTCCAGTCGCTGCAGTACCGCACGGTCGAGTTCCTGATGGGGAACAAGAACGCCGCGATGATCCGCGTGTTCGCGCACGAGCCCGAGGCGGCGGCGGGGCTGCGCGCGGCGCTCGAGGCGCCGAGCCTGTACGACGAGTTCCTGCGCTACCTGGCGCGCTGGGGCCATGCGGTGCCGGCCGCGCACCTGGAGCGCGACTGGTCGAAGCCGCACGTCTCCGATCCGGCGCTGGTGCCGGTGTTCGAGCGCATCTACGAGGACACCGCGACCCACTGGCGCGAGTACGCGCTGTGCGAGGACCTGGTCGACCTGGAAACCCAGTTCCAGACCTGGCGCTTCCGCCACATGCGCACGGTGCAGCGGATCATCGGCTTCAAGCCCGGCACCGGCGGCTCCAGCGGCGTGGGCTTCCTGCGCCAGGCGCTGGAGCTGACCTTCTTCCCCGAGCTGTTCGAGGTGCGCACGGTGATCGGCGGCGGCCCCGGGCCGCGCTGACCGCGGGCGGGCGCCCGCCGTCGCTTGTTGCAACGCAACATCGCGTCCGCCGGTTTGACGCCGGGCCCGCGCGGCGGGTACACATCTCCGATTCGACTTGACCTACAGGGGTAGTGCATGAGCGCAACCACGCCGACCGCGGAACCGATGGGGCCGCGGATCGAGGCTACCGGCGGCAACGGGAGCGAGCCGCCGCAGTTCCCGCAGACCATGGGCCATCCACGACCGCTGTGGATGCTGTTCATGACCGAGTTCTGGGAACGCTTCGCCTTCTACGGCATCCGCTGGGCGCTGACGCTGTACATCGTGCAGGCGTTCTACGCCGGCTCGGGCGAGGGCGAGGCGCCCGCCAGCCGCATCTACGGCGCCTACCTCGCACTGGTCTACGCCGCGGCGATCGTCGGCGGCTACATCGCCGACCGGGTGATCGGCTACCAGCGCTCGATCCTGCTCGGCGCGGTGGTGATGTCCGCCGGCCTGTTCATGATCGCCTGGCCCGACCAGACGGTGTTCCACATCGGCCTGGCGACGGTGATCGCCGGCAACGGCCTGTTCAAGCCCAACATCTCGGCGATGGTCGGCAAGCTGTACGCGCCGACCGACGAGCGCCGCGATTCGGGCTTCACCCTGTTCTACATGGGCATCAACGCCGGCGCGTTCATCGCGCCGATCCTGACCAGCATCCTGTCGGACAAGGTCTTCGGCACCGACGCGGTGCCGGCCTACAAGACGGTGTTCATCGCATCGGGCATCGGCATGCTGATCAGCCTGGTGTGGTTCTGGTTCGGCCGTCGCCAGCTGGGGCCGATCGGCCGCCCGCTCGAGGGCGCCGAGAACAAGTCGCGCGTGCTGTGGGTGCTGCTGTTCGTGCTGGCCTCGGTGCCGGTCTACTACTTCCTGCTGGCGATCGACGCAGCGATGCTGCAGTGGATCCTGAGCGCGATGTTCATCGTGCTGTGCGTCATGTTGCTGGTCGAGGGCTTCCGCGAAGGGCCGGTGGCGCGCGACCGCGCCATCGCGATGCTGATCATCTTCGTGTTCAACGTGCTGTTCTGGTGCTTCTTCGAGCAGGCGGGCAGCTCGTTCAACTTCCTCGCCGACAAGATCGTCGATCGCGAGATGTTCGGCTGGATCTTCCCGGTGGGCTGGTTCCAGTCGGTGAACTCGCTGGCGATCATCACCATCGCGCCCCTGCTGGCCTGGCTGTGGATCCGCATGGGCAAGTCCAACCCGTCGATCCCGCGCAAGTTCGGCCTGGGCCTGATTTTCAACGGCCTAGCGTTCCTGCTGCTGATGTTCGCGCTGTCGAGCCTGGTGAACGGCGCCGGCCTGATCCCGTTCTGGACGCTGTTCATGGTCTACGTGATCCAGTCGGTGGGCGAGCTGTGCCTGTCGCCGATCGGCCTGTCGATGACCACCAAGCTCGCGCCCGTGAAGCTGGTCGGCTTTGCGATGGGCGGCTGGTTCCTGTCGACAGGCATCGGCAACAACCTGTCAGGCATCTTCGCCAGCCACGTCAGCGGCGAGACCGGCATGACGGTCGAGTCGGCGCACGCCGGCTACACCCAGGGCTTCTGGATCCTGCTGGTCGGCGGCGTCCTCCTGTTCCTGGTCGCGCCGCTGATCCAGAGGCTGATGCACGGCGTGAAGTGACGCATCGGCGCGGCCGCGCTGGCGGCCGCCCTTGCCGATGCGTCATCCCCGTGAAGGCGGGGATCCAGCGACGTTGCCTTTTCGCACTTCGAGCGGCCGCACAAGCGGCCGCCTTTGCGATGCGTCATCCCCGCCTTCGCGGGGATGACGACTGGTGGTCGGCGCTTCCCACCGGGGAAGGAACCTTCCTAGCCAGGCGGGGGGCCTGCCGCCTCCATCGTCCCCACCTCCATCGTCCCCGCCTCCAGGTGCGGCAGCCCTTCGCGCAGCAGCTTGTCGAGCAGGCGCTCGAGCGTGGCGCGCTCCTGCGCATCCAGGTGCGCCAGCAGGCGGCGCTCGCATTCGAGCGCCAGCGGCGCGACCTCGTCGTAGATGCGGTAGCCGGCTTCGCTGAGCGCCAGCACCGAGCGGCGGCGGTCGACGCCGTGCACCTCGCGCCGCAGCAGGTCGCGTTCGAGCAGGCGCGCCACCGCGCGGCTGACCGCGACCTTGTCCATCGCGGTGCGCTCGGCCACGCCGTTGGCCGACAGGTCCGGATAGCGCCCGAGCACCGCGATCACCCGCCACTCGGTCACCGCCAGGCCGAAGCGCTCGACGTAGGCGTTGGCGATGGTCTGGCTGACGCGGTTGGAGAGGATGCTGAGCCGGTAGGGCAGGAAGCGCTCCAGCTCCAGCACTGCGTGACCGGAGGCGTGCTGCGGGGCCGGGGGCGTCGCGGCGGCGGAAGCATCGGTCGGCATGCTGCGGTGCGCCTTGCAAATGGTTTCATCTGAAACTATAACGACGGCCTGTCCGATGCAAGCCGCACCGCCGCATCCGCGGTGCCGGCCCCCACGAGGAGTCCCCCCGAATGAGCGCGCAGCCGCAGACCAGCCAAGGCCCGAACCTGGGCATGACCGTGACCACCTTCGAGAACCCGATGGGGATCGACGGCTTCGAGTTCGTCGAGTTCGCCGCGCCCGAAGGGCAGGGCGAGATGCTGCACGACTACTTCGGCCGCATGGGCTTCACCGCGGTGCTGCGCCACAAGTCGCGCCCGATCACGGTGTACCGCCAGGGCGGCGTCAACTTCCTCGTCAACGAGGACCCGGATTCGTTCGCCGCCGACTTCGCCGCGGCGCACGGGCCCTGCGCCTGCGGCTTCGCGATCCGCTTCCGCAAGCCCGGCGGCGAGGTGCTGGAGACCGTGCTGGGCAACGGCGGCGAGGCGATCGACCACAAGGCCGCGAGCAAGGCCGTCGACGCGCCGGTGGTCAAGGGCATCGGCGACTGCATGCTGTACCTGGTCGACCGCTACGGCGGCCAGGGCAGCGTGTACGACGACTACCTGCCGATCCAGGGCGCCGAGCAGGACCCGAAGGGGTTCGGCCTGACCTTCATCGACCACCTCACCCACAACCTCTACTTCGGCAACATGCAGAAGTGGTCGGACTACTACGAGCGCCTGTTCAACTTCCGCGAGATCCGCTACTTCGACATCAAGGGCGCCAAGACCGGGCTGGTGTCGAAGGCGATGACCGCGCCGGACGGCATCGTGCGCATCCCGCTCAACGAGTCCAACGACCCCAAGAGCCAGATCAACGAGTACCTCGACGCCTACAAGGGCGAGGGGATCCAGCACATCGCCTGCTTCACCGACGACATCTACGGGACGGTGGAGCGGATGCGCGGCGAGGGCATCGAGTTCCTCGACACGCCCGACACCTATTTCGAGGTGATCGACCAGCGCGTGCCCGACCACGGCGAGGACGTGCCGCGGCTGGCGCGCAACAAGATCCTGATCGACGCCGACCCGGAGACCAAGCAGCGCAAGCTGCTGCAGATCTTCACCCAGAACGCGATCGGCCCGATCTTCTTCGAGATCATCCAGCGCAAGGGCAACGAGGGCTTCGGCGAGGGCAACTTCCAGGCCCTGTTCGAGAGCATCGAGCGCGACCAGATGAAGCGCGGCGTGCTTTAACGCGCTTTTCGCCACGGATGACACGGATGGGCACGGATCAGGCACAGCTGTCGATGGCGCCTTGTGCCTCTGATTCGTGTTCATCCGTGCAGATCCGTGGCAACAGACGCTTTCGGCTTTTGCGGAGAAGACCGTGAACGGATACATGTCGGGGTTCGGCAACGAGTTCGCCACCGAGGCGGTGCCCGGTGCGCTGCCGGTCGGGCAGAACTCGCCGCAGCGGGTCGCGCACGGGCTGTACGCGGAGCAGCTGTCGGGCACCGCGTTCACCGCGCCGCGCGGGCAGAACCGGCGCAGCTGGCTGTACCGCATCCGTCCGGCGGTCATGCACGGCGCGTTCGCGGCGTACGAGCAACCCCGCTTCCACAACCTGTTCGGCCACGAGCCGGTGCCGCCGGACCAGCTGCGCTGGAACCCGCTGCCGCTGCCGGAGGCGCCCACGGATTTCGTCGACGGCCTCTACACCATGGGCGGCAACGGCTATCCGGCCGCGCACGCGGGCGTGGGCATCCACCTGTACGCGGCCAACGCGTCGATGCAGGGGCGGTTCTTCTACGACGCCGACGGCGAGCTGCTGCTGGTGCCGCAGCAGGGCCGGCTGGTGGTGGCGACCGAGCTGGGCGTGCTCGAGGTCGAGCCGCAGGAGATCGCGATCATCCCGCGCGGCGTGCGCTTCCGCGTCGAGCTGCCGGACGGCCCGTCGCGCGGCTACGTCTGCGAGAACTTCGGCGGCCAGCTGCGGCTGCCCGACCTGGGGCCGATCGGCAGCAACGGGCTGGCCAACCCGCGCGATTTCCTGGCGCCGAACGCGGCCTACGAGGAGGTCGAGGGCGATTTCGAGCTGATCGCCAAGTTCCAGGGCCACCTGTGGCGCGCGCCGATCGGGCATTCGCCGCTGGACGTCGTGGCCTGGCACGGCAACTACGCGCCGTGCAAGTACGACCTGCGGCGCTTCAACGCGATCGGCTCGATCAGCTTCGACCATCCGGATCCGTCGATCTTCACCGTGCTCACCTCGCCGAGCGAGGTGCCCGGTACGGCCAACATGGACTTCGCGATCTTCCCGCCGCGCTGGCTGGTGGCGCAGCACACGTTCCGGCCGCCGTGGTTCCACCGCAACGTCGCCAGCGAGTTCATGGGCCTGGTGCACGGCGCCTACGACGCCAAGGCCGAAGGCTTCGCGCCCGGCGGCGCGTCGCTGCACAACTGCATGAGCGGGCACGGGCCGGATGCGGCGACGTTCGACAAGGCCTCGAGCGCGGACCTGTCGAAGCCGGACGTGATCGCCGACACCATGGCCTTCATGTTCGAGACGCGCGCGGTGATCAGCCCGGCGCGGCAGGCACTGGACGCGGCGCACCGGCAGCGCGACTACCAGGCGTGCTGGGCCGGCCTGGAGAAGCATTTCGCGCCGCCGCGCTGAGCACGTCGCGGCACCATTGCTGTTGTAAGGGCGGCGGCGCTTCGCAACGCGTTAACGCCGCATCGCCAAGGCTGTCGGCTCTTTGCACGGAGCCGATGCATGAAGCCATCCATTCCCGTTGTCGCACTGCTCGCGCTCGCGCTGTCGGCGTGCAACGCCGAGCGCACGCCTGGCCAGGCAGGCGAGCAGGCGCCGGCCGCCGCCGCTGACGCGATGGCCGACGACCCCGCCGCGCCGCCGCCGATGGACCAGCCTGCAGAGGACGTGCCGCCGGCGACCGCGCCCGCGTCGCCCGGACAGGCGCCCGACACCGGGCTGGTGCGCATGGACGGCTACGGCGACCTGCGCTTCGGCATGACCGCGGACGAGGCCAAACAGGCCTGGGGCGGCGAGCTCGAGGGCGTGCCCGCCGAAGATGGCGGCTGCTACTACCTGGCGCCGAAGTGGGTGCGCGTGCCCTCCGACTTCGCCTTCATGATCGAAGGCGGCAAGTTCGTGCGCTACGACGTCGGCACCGGCAAGGAGGTCGCGCCGGGCGGCGGCAAGGTCGGCATGGGGATCGACGAGATCCGCCGCCTGTACGCGGGCCGCATCGAGGAGACGCCGCACAAGTACGTGGAGGGCGGCAAGTACCTCAAGGTGTCCGACGCGAACGGCGGCGCGGGCAAGTTGGTGTTCGCGACCGACGCCGCCGGCAAGGTCACCTCGTGGCGGATCGGCGTGCCGCCGCAGGTGGATTACGTGGAAGGCTGCAACTGACACCGCGCGCATTACCAGGCTGTCATCCCGAGCGCAGCGAGGGATCCCTCTTCTGCCACGGGCCGGATCCCTCGCTGCGCTCGGGATGACAGCCAAGGCCGGGTGCGCGACCTGTTCCTCGTCGCGGCCTCCGCCCCCGCACACCGCCATCCTCTCGTCCCGCTAGAATCCTCGACACGTCCAGGGTCGGAGGTCGCGCCATGTTGGAGGCTGTCGGGTTTTTCGTGCTCGGTCTGGTCCTGCTCGCGCTGGGGGGCGACTCCATCGTCAAGGGCGCCTCGGGGCTGGCGCAGCGCTTCGGCGCGTCGCCCTTCGTGGCCGGCCTGCTGTTGGTCGCCTTCGGCACCTCGCTACCGGAGCTGGCGGTCAACGCGCGCGCGGTGTTCACCGGCAGCCAGGCGCTGGCGCTGGGCAACGCGGTCGGCAGCAACGTCGCCAACGTCGGCCTGACCCTGGGAGCGGCCGCGCTCGCCGCGCCGCTGCTGGTGCGCTGGCGCGCGCTGGCGCCGCTGCTGCTGTGCCTGATGCTGGCGACGGTGGCGGTGGCCGCGGCGGGCTGGGACGGCGCGCTGACCCGGCTGGAGGGCTTGCTGCTGCTGGTCGCGTTCGTCGGCGTGCTCGTCGCGTGCATCGCGCGCACGCGGCGCGAGAAGCCCGAGCTGCAGGATGCGATCGCGGCGTTCGTGCAGACCCGCGGCGGGCTCGGCCTCAACCTGCTGCGCTTCGCGGTCGCGGTGGTGCTGCTGTACTTCGGCGCGCGCTGGGTGGTGCAGTCGGCGCCGGTGATCGGGCTGGCGCTGGGGATGGCGCCGCTGCTCAGCGGCCTGCTGGTGGTGGCGATCGGAACCGCCTTGCCCGAGATGGCGGCGGCCGTCGTCGCCGCGCGGCGCGGACACGGCGACATGGTCGCCGGCCACGTGATCGGCTCGAGCCTGTTCAACCTGCTGGTGGTGCTCGGCGGCATGGCGGTGGTGCGCGACGTGCCGGTGCCGGCCTCGTTCGTGCGTTTCGAGCTGCCGGCGGCGCTGGTGTTCGCGGTGATGCTGTATCCGATCCTGCGCGGCGACCATCGCGTGAGCCGCGCCGAGGGCGGGGTGCTGCTGGCGGCGTTCGTGGCCTGGGTGGCGTTCGAGCTGTTCCTGGCGCGGGCGGGCTGACGAAGCGGATGGGGCCGCATCGGTTCCGCGTCGGCGCGCTGCAGCGCCTGGGCGATTTCTTCCGCCTCGAGGCGGCCGGCGGCATCCTGCTGATCGGCGCGGCGCTGCTGGCGCTGGCGTGCGCCAACTCGCCGCTGCAAGCCGCGTACGAGGCCTTCCGCGGCATGCCGGTCGAACTGCGCGCGGGCGCCTTCGCGATCGCAAAGCCGCTGCTGCTATGGATCAACGACGGGCTGATGGCGGTGTTCTTCCTGCTGGTCGCGCTGGAGATCAAGCGCGAGACGCTGAGCGGGCAGTTGTCCAGCCGCGACCAGCTGTTGCTGCCGCTGGTGTGCGCGGCCGCGGGCGTGGCGCTGCCGGCGCTGGCGTTCTGGGCGTTCAACCATGGCGACGCAGATTCGCTGCGCGGCTGGGCGGTGCCGACCGCGACCGACATCGCCTTCGCGCTCGGCGTCCTCGCGCTGCTCGGGCCGCGCGTGCCGCTGGGCATGAAGCTGCTGCTGTCGACGATCGCGGTGGTCGACGACCTGATCGCGATCCTGATCATCGCGCTGTTCTACTCGCACGGAATGTCGTTCGTGGCGCTGGGCTGCGCCGCGGTGGCGATCGTCGCGATGTGGCTGCTCAACCGGCGCGGCGTCACCGCGCTCACGCCCTACCTGCTGCTGGGCGTCGTGCTGTGGGCCTGCGTGCTCAAGTCGGGCGTGCACGCGACGCTGGCCGGCGTGGTCACGGGGCTGATGATCCCGCACGTCGACCCGCGCAACGAAATCGACGACGCGGTCGAGCATTCGCCGCTGGAAACCCTCGAACACGCGCTGCACCCGTGGGTGGCCTACGGAATCCTGCCGCTGTTCGCCTTTGCCAACGCAGGGCTCATGCTCGGTGGGTTGGGCCTGGACGATCTGACGACGCCGCTGCCGCTGGGCATCGCGCTCGGCCTGGTGCTTGGCAAGCCGGTGGGTATCGTCGGCGCCGCGCTGGCGATGCGCGCGGCAGGGATGGCGCGTTTCCCCGCGGGCATGGACCTGCGGGCGATGGCCGGGCTGGGGCTGCTGTGCGGGATCGGCTTCACGATGAGCCTGTTCATCGGTTCGCTGGCGTTCTCGGAAGACGCATTGCGCTACTCGGAAAGCGTGGTCGGCGTGCTGCTGGCCTCGACCGTGTCCGCGGTGCTCGGCTACCTGTGGCTGCGCATCGTGCTGCCGCCGAGGCCCTAGGTGCGCACGGCGCTGGTGCTCGGCGGCAGCGGCCAGGTCGGCCGGCCGCTGCTCGCGCTGCTGGCGCGTGCGGGCTGGGAAGTGCAGGCGCTGTCGCGGCAGGCGCGGCCGGATGCGCCGGGGCTGCGCTGGCTGCGCGGCGACCTGGCGCGCGCGCCGGCGTTGCCGGCACGATTCGATGCGATCCTCAGCTGCGGCCCGCTCGACCGCTTCGCGCGCTGGTACCAGGACGCGGACATCGACTGCCCGCGGGTGGTGGCGTTCGGGTCGACCAGCGTCGAGGTCAAGCGCGATTCCGCCGACGCCGGCGAGCGCGACGTCGCAGCGCGCCTGCGCGCGGGCGAGGCCGGCGTGCTCGACGCCGCGCGCGTGCGCGGCGCGGCGGCAACGCTGCTGCGGCCGACCTTGGTCTACGGCGCCGGCGGCGACCGCACGCTCACCCGCATCGCCGCGATCGCCGGGCGCTGGCATCGCTTCGCGCTGCCGCGCGACGCGACCGGGCTGCGCCAGCCGGTGCACGTGGACGACCTCGCGCGTGCGGCGTTCGACGCACTCGACGCGGCGCCCACGCATGGCCATGCGTACGCGCTGCCCGGCGGCGAGTCACTGCCGTACCGCGAGATGGTGGCGCGCGTGCTGGACGCGCTGTCGCCGCCGGCACGGCTGCACCTGCTGCCGCCACCGGCGTTCGCGGCGCTGCTCGCGGGCGCGCATGCGGCGGGGATCGCGCGCGACTTCAACCGCGCGGCGCTGGCGCGGATGCGCGAGGACCTGGTGTTCGACGCGGCGCCGGCGCGACGCGACTTCGGCTACGCGCCGCGGCGCTTCGCGCCGGAGGCGGGCATGTTCGACAACGGGCGCGTGTTCGATTCGGGTTGAGCCGGGTTCCGCCGCTGCGACAAACTCCCCGGCTGTCATCCCGAGCGCAGCGAGGGATCCTGGGTTCCCTCGCCTCGGAAAGCAGGTCCCTCGCTGCGCTCGGGATGACAGCCGGCGGCTGCGATCCGCGAACCGGCCCTACGCGGGCTTCGCCGGCGCGAGCGCGCGCTGCTTCACCACCGCGCGCAGCGCGATCGCCAGCACGCCGCCCAGCACCATCGCGCCGCCGATCCACAGCGCGGGGCCGGGACGATCGCCCCAGAAGGCGATGCCCAGCAGCACCGCCATCACCGGCGCCAGCAGCATGTACGGCGTGACCTGCGCGACCGGATGGCGCTGCACCAGCACGTAGTACAGGCCGTAGCCGAACAGCGACGACACCAGCGCCGAATAGGCGACGCCGCCCCACGCCACCCAGCTGGCGGCGCGCATCGCATCCAGCGCGCCCGGCTCCCAGGCCGCGCTGGCCAGCAGCAGCGGCAGCACGCCCAGCAGCGCGGTCCAGCCCTGCGCGCTGAGCGCGCCGACGCCGTGCAGCCGGCGCGTGGCGATGGTGCCCAGCGCGATCGCCAGCGCCGATCCCAGCATCAGCAGCAGCGCGACCGGCGCCTCCAGCACCGCCGGATCGAAGCCCAGCACCAGCACGCCGCCGAAGCTCAGCGCGATCGCCGCGCCGGTGCGTCGGCCGAAGCGCTCGCCCAGCAGCGCCCAGGCCAGCAGCGCGGCCATCGGCACGTAGCACTGCTGCGCGATCACCGGCGCAGAGAGGCCGGCCGACAGCTTGAGCGAGGCCATGCTCAGGCCGAAGTTGAGCGCGCCGTTGAACAGGCCCAGCGCGAGCAGCGCGCGCCACTGGCCCGGCGCGGGCGCGCGGATCCACGGCGCGGCGACGATCGCCAGCAGCGCCAGCCGCAGCGCGGCGAACAGCATCGGTGGCAGCTCGCGCAGCGCGCAGGCGGCGACCAGGTAGCTGCCCGCCCAGGCCAGGCAGACGACCAGCGCCAGGACGAGGTCGCGCGCGCCCAGGCCGCGCTGCGGATGCGCGCTCAGTACTTCAGCCCGAGCCTGCGGTAGGCCTTGGCCAGCACCCAGGCCGGGCCGATCAGCAGGTAGCGCAGGTCGGTGAAGAAGCTCGGCTTGCGGCCCTCGAACAGCTTGCTGTGGCCGACGAACTGCGCGATCCACGCCACCACGAACACCGCGATGCCCGCGTACAGCAGGTTGCGCACGCCGTAGGCGTCGTGCACCCAGCGCGTGAACCACGCCATGGCGACGAACACCGCCAGCATGCCGAAGCCGAGCGAACGCGAGGCGCGCCAGTAGAACATCCACGCCGCGAACATCGCCAGCGCCGCCCACAGGCCGGCCTTGAACCAGGTGATCGGCACCGGGATGCACCACAGCAGCGCGATCACGCTCCACAGGATCGCGGGCACCGCGAACACGTGGATCCACTGGTTGGTGTCGTTGCGATGGTCGCCGGAATAGCTGGCGAACCAGCGGTCGATGGGACGCTGCGTCGATTCGGCCTGTGCGTTCATGGCGGGGCTCCGGGGCGACCCGTGCAAGCATAGCGCCTCGGCCGCGGGCGGGCAGATGCGATCCGTGGGAGCGGCTTCAGCCGCGAGCTTTTCCGCCCTCGGCCCGCGATCCGGACGACAGGCGCGGGCAGAAGCTCGCGGCTGAAGCCGCTCCCACGAGGCCTGGGCGCCTACGCGTCGGCCAGCAGCGTGCGCCAGGTCACCAGCCAGCGGTCGCCCTCGCGCCGCAGCACGAACAGGTCGTGGCCGGCCGCGGCATGGGCGTGGCCGGCGCGCGTCCACGCCATCTCCCAACGGTAGCTGGCCACCGCGGTGTCGCCGGAGACGTCGACGCGGTGCGCGGATTCGGCGTAGCGGTCGACCTGCGCGTCGGCGGTGAATTCGCGGAAGCTGTCGACGCAGGCCTCGCGTCCTTCCAGGTACCCGGACAGCCCGGGCAGCGCCATCACCACGTCCGGCGCGAACAGCGCCGGCAGCGCGTCGAAGTCGCGCCCGCGCCAGGCCGCGGTGATGCGCGCCAGGGTGTCGAGCACGCCGTCGCGGGCGTCGCGGTCGTCGTTCGCGGACATGTCGCCCTCAATCCACCGTGATGCCGGCCAGGCGTTGCAGCGCCTCGGCGTACTTGGCGCGGGTGCGCGCGATGACGTCCGCCGGCAGGCGCGGGCCTGGCGCGGTCTTGCCCCAGTCCAGCGTCTCCAGGTAGTCGCGCACGAACTGCTTGTCGTAGCTCGGCGGGCTGGTGCCGACCTCGTATCCGTCGGCCGGCCAGTAGCGCGAGGAATCGGGCGTGAGCATCTCGTCCATCACGTACAGGCGGCCGTCGGCGTCGGTGCCGAACTCGAACTTGGTGTCGGCCAGGATGATGCCGCGTTGCGCGGCGTGGCCGGCCGCGTACGCGTACAGGCGCAGCGTCGCGTCGCGCACCTGCTCGGCGAGCTCGGCGCCGATGCCGCGCACCATGGTGTCGAAGTCGATGTTCTCGTCGTGGTCGCCCACCGCGGCCTTGGTCGAGGGCGTGAACACCGGCTGCGGCAGTTGCTGCGCCTGGCGCAGGCCGTCGGGCAGGGTGATGCCGCTCACGCGGCCGGTTTTCTGGTAGTCCTTCCAGCCGCTGCCGATCAGGTAGCCGCGCGCGATCGCCTCCACCGGCACCGGCTTGAGCCGGCGCGTGACCACCGCGCGCTGCGCGTACAGGCCCGGGTCGACGCCCGCCGGCAACACCGTGGCGACGTCGATGCCGGTCAGGTGGTTGGGCACGATGTGCGCGGTCTTGCCGAACCAGAAGTTGCTGATCTGGCACAGCATCTCGCCCTTGCCGGGGATCGGGTCGGGCAGCACCACGTCGAAGGCGCTCAGGCGGTCGGTGGCGACCATCAGCAGCTTCGGGTCGCCGTCGCCGCCCGGCAGGTCGAACACGTCGCGGACCTTGCCGCGGTGGCGCAGGGTGAGGCCGGGAAGATCGGCTTCGAGCAGGGTCGTTGCCATCGTTGCGGGTTGCAGCCTACGGGCGGGCATTGTAGCCACGCGTGGCGGCCGCGGCGTGCGGCGGGCGGCGGGGTGGGTCGGCCGGAATGCCTGCGCGGCCGAGGCCTGCCTCGCGGCATCGGCCACCGGGCGCGCCCATCCCGGGATGCCTGCGCGGCCGTCGCCGCCTCTCGCCGCGGCCCTTGCCCTAGAATTCGCCCATGAAACGCTGGTACGGAAAACTGCTGGGCTTCCTCGCCGGCGCGGCGCTGTTCCGGGTCAACCCGCTGCTGGGCGCGCTGGTCGGGCTGCTGATCGGGCACGCCTTCGACGCCGACTGGTTCCGCGGGCCGCGCGAGAATCCCTGGCGCGTGCTGGGACTGACCGACGAGGCCAACGACGCCGAGGTCGACCTGGCCTATCGCCGCCTGATCGCCCAGTACCATCCCGACCGCCTCGCCGGCGCGGCCGAGGAGTTGCGCCGCCAGGCCGAAACCAAGGCGCGCGAGATCAACGCCGCCTACGACCGCATCAAGACCTTGCGCGGGCGCAGGTAGCGCCCCGCATCGCGGCCGAAGCCCCTCCCGCGCAAGCCACCCGGCCCACCACGTTTTCCGGAACCGCCATGCAACCGACCGTCATCGCGCCCTCGATCCTCTCCGCCGACTTCGCCCGCCTCGGCGAGGAGGTCGACGCCGTGCTCGCGGCCGGCGCCGACTGGGTGCACTTCGACGTGATGGACAACCACTACGTGCCCAACCTGACGATCGGGCCGCTGGTGTGCGAGGCGTTGCGCAAGCACGGGGTGACCGCGCCGATCGACGTGCACCTGATGGTCGAGCCGGTCGATCGCATCATCCCCGACTTCGCCAAGGCCGGCGCCACCGACATCAGCTTCCATCCCGAGGCCAGCCGCCACGTGCATCGCACGATCCAGCTGATCAAGTCGCTCGGCTGCCGCGCGGGTCTCGTCCTCAACCCGGCCACGCCGCTGGACGTGCTCGACTACGTGCTCGATGACCTGGACCTGGTGCTGCTGATGTCGGTGAACCCGGGTTTCGGCGGCCAGGCCTTCATCCCGTCGGCGCTGGAGAAGCTGGCGCGCGTGCGCGAGCGCATCGACGCGACCGGCCGGCCGATCCGGCTGGAGATCGACGGCGGGGTCAAGCCGGACAACATCGCCGACATCGCGCGAGCCGGCGCCGACACCTTCGTCGCCGGCTCGGCCATCTTCGGCCACCCCGATTACCGGGCGGTGGTCGCGCAGATGCGCGCGGCGGTGGATTCGGTGCGCTGAAGGCCGCGGAACCGTCGCGCGCGCGGGCCAAACCCGCTACATTGGCCGCCATGGACTTCCGGGCACCCCCGCACCGCGTTCCCGCCGACCTGGGTTGGCGATGGTGGCTTGCAGCCGCCGTCGACCCCGCCCATCCGTCCGCCGAGGAAACGCCGTGTGACCACGCCCGCTTCGCCGTCCAATCCCACGCCTGACCCTTCCGCAGCCGCCGGCCGCCGCGCCCTGGTGCCGGTGGTGCGCGAGGTGCTGTCCGACCTCGACACGCCGCTGTCGGTCTACCTCAAGCTCGCCGACGGCCCGCACACCTACCTGTTCGAGTCGGTCGAGGGCGGCGAGCGCTTCGGCCGCTATTCGATCATCGGCCTGCCGGCGCGGCGCGTGTACGCGTTCCGCGGCAACACGCTCACGGTGAGCGAGTACGGCGAAACGATCGAGACGCGCGAGGTCGATGACCCCCTGGCCGAGGTCGAGCATCTGCGCGCGATGCACGCGGTGCCCAGGGTCGAGGGCCTGCCGGGCTTCAGCGGCGGGCTGGTGGGCTGGTTCGGCTTCGAGGCGATCCAGTACGTCGAGCCGCGCTTTCGCGGCGGCCATGCGCGCGACGAGCTGGGCACGCCCGACATCCTGCTGATGCTCAGCGAGGAGCTCGCGGTCTTCGACAACCTCAAGGGCCGGCTCTACCTCGTCGTGCACGCCGATCCCGCGCAGCCGCAGGCGCTGGCGCGCGCCAGCCGCCGGCTGGACGAGCTCGGCCACCGCCTGCGCCACGGCGGCGCCGGCTACCCGGAAACGCTGCAGCCGGCGGCGCTGGACGAGGCCGACTTCGAGTCCGGCTTCACCCGCGAGGGCTTCATCGCCGCGGTGGAGAAGTGCAAGGAATACATCCGCGCCGGCGACGTGTTCCAGGTGGTGCCCTCGCAGCGGCTGAGCGTGCCGTTCCATGCGCGCCCGGTCGACGTTTACCGCGCGCTGCGCGCGCTCAACCCGTCGCCGTACATGTACTTCCTCGACGTCGGCGACACCCAGGTGGTCGGCGCCTCGCCGGAAATCCTCGCGCGCCTGCGCCACGACGACGCCGGCCGCGGCATCGTCACCGTGCGCCCGCTGGCCGGCACCCGCCCGCGCGGGCGCACGCCGGCCGAGGACGCGGCGCTCGAGGCCGAGCTGCTGGCCGACCCCAAGGAGCGCGCCGAGCACCTGATGCTGATCGACCTGGGCCGCAACGACGTCGGCCGCGTCGCCGAGGCGGGCACGGTGCAGGTGGGCGAGCAGTTCGTGGTCGAGCGCTACAGCCACGTCATGCACATCACCAGCGAGGTGACCGGCGTGCTGCGCGAGGGGCTGGGCTACGTCGACGTGCTGCGCGCGGCCTTTCCCGCCGGCACGGTGAGCGGCGCGCCGAAGATCCGCGCGCTGGAGATCATCCGCGAGCTCGAGCCGGTGAAGCGCAACGTGTACTCGGGCGCGGTCGGCTACCTGGGCTGGCACGGCGACGCCGACATGGCGATCGCGATCCGCACCGCGGTGATCCAGGGCGGCCGCCTGCACGTGCAGGCCGGCGCCGGCATCGTCCACGACTCCGATCCCGCGAAGGAATGGGAGGAAACCATGAGCAAGGGTCGCGCGCTGTTCCGCGCCGTGGCGCAGGCGGCGGGCGGGCTGTGAGCGCCGCGGCCGCCCGCCCGCATCGCCTCGTCTCCGCGCCGCCGCGCCGCCGCGGCCGGCGCGTGGACGCCCACGGCTCAGGCCTGGACCACGAAATCGATCACGATCGCGCCCGGCTCGCGCTGGCGATAGAGGATCTGCAGGTGGTCGCCGAAGCGGTTGCGCAGCTGGTCGAGCAGCGGCAGCGGGTCGTGGTCGTTGACGAAGCGCATCGCCTCGCCCGGCTCCAGCGCGTTGAGCGCGCCGAAGATCGCCGAGTGGCGGAAGCGCCGCGCGACGCCGCGGGCATCGAACGGGTAGGGCGTGTAGGCCGGCGTCGCGGCCTAGGCTGGATCGGTCATGGCGGTGTCCCGTGGATGGGGCCTGCCAGCGTGCGCCGCGAGCCGCGGCTGCGCCCTGATCCAGGTCATGGCGACGCGCAGCGGGCGCGTGGCCGGAAGGCGCGAGCCGGGATGGGCCGGAGGGCGCGATGCTGCTGATGATCGACAACTACGACAGCTTCACCTTCAACCTCGTGCAGTACCTGCAGGCGCTTGGGGCGGAGGTGGAGGTGGTGCGCAACGACGCGCTCTCGGTGGCGCAGGTGGCGGCGCTGCGGCCGGAGCGGATCGTGATCTCGCCGGGGCCGTGCACGCCCAACGAGGCCGGGGTCTCGCTCGACGTGGTGCGCGAGCTCGGCGCGCGCGTGCCGATCCTGGGCGTGTGCCTCGGGCACCAGGCGATCGGGCAGGCCTATGGCGGCGACGTGGTGCGCGCCGGGCGGATCATGCACGGCAAGACCTCGGCGATCCGGCACCAGGGCCGCGGCGTGTTCGCCGGGCTGCCGGACGGCTACGAGGCCACGCGCTACCACTCGCTGGTGGTCGATCGGGCCACGCTGCCCGGTTGCCTGGAGGTGACGGCGTGGACCGAGAACGAGGACGGTTCGGTCGAGGAGATCATGGGGCTGCGCCACCGCGAGCATCCGGTGGAAGGGGTGCAGTTCCATCCGGAGTCGATCCTGACCGAGCACGGGCATGCGCTGCTGAAGAATTTCCTGGAGCGGTGACATGTTCTTCTCCCTCCCCTTCAAGGGGAGGGCCGGGGCGGGGATGGTGCTCCCTTCCGGCATCGCGATGTTTCCCGGGGCGAACACCATCCCCACCCAACCCTCCCCTTGAAGGGGAGGGCTCGAGGTAAAAGGCCATGCCCATCACCCCCCAGGAAGCCCTCCAGCGCACCATCGAGCACCGCGAGATCTTCCATGACGAAATGGTCGACCTCATGCGCCAGGTCATGCGCGGCGAGGTGTCGCCGGTGATGACCGCGGCGATCCTCACCGGCCTGCGGGTGAAGAAGGAGACCATCGACGAGATCGCCGGCGCGGCCAGGGTGCTGCGCGAGTTCGCGCTGCCGGTGCCGGTCGCCGACACGACGCACCTGGTCGACATCGTCGGCACCGGCGGCGACGGCGCGCACACGTTCAACATCTCCACCGCCTCGATCTTCGTCGTCGCCGCGGCCGGCGCGCGGGTGGCCAAGCACGGCAACCGCAGCGTGTCGTCGAAGTCGGGCAGCGCGGACGTGCTCGAATCGCTGGGCGCGGCGATCGAGCTGCAGCCGGGACAGGTGGCGCGGTGCCTCGGCGAATGCGGCATCGGCTTCATGTTCGCGCCGGTCCACCATCCGGCGATGAAGGTGGTCGCGCCGGTGCGGCGGGAGATGGGCGTGCGCACGCTGTTCAACATCCTCGGCCCGCTCACCAACCCGGCCGGCGCGCCCAGCGTGCTGATGGGCGTGTTCCATCCGGACCTGGTCGGCATCCAGGTGCGCGCGCTGCAGGCGCTGGGCGCCACGCGCGCCCTGGTGGCGTGGGGGCGCGACGGCATGGACGAGCTTTCTCTCGGCGCCGGTTCTCTGGTCGGCGAGCTGCGCGACGGGCAGGTGCGCGAGTACGAGGTGCACCCGGAGGATTTCGGCATCGCGATGTCGGCCAGCCGCAACCTGCGCGTGTCCGGGCCCGCGGAGTCGAAGGCGATGCTGCTGGGCGCGCTGCGCGACGAGCCCGGCGTGCCGCGGGAGATCGTCGCGCTCAACGCCGGCGCGGCGCTGTACGTCGCCGGCGTGGCGGATTCGATCGCAGGCGGCATCGAGCAGGCGCGCGCGGCGATCGCCTCCGGCGCGGCGATGGCGAAGCTGGAGGCCTTCGTCGCGGCGACGCGGAGGATCGCAGCCGAGGCGTGATCGCGATCCGCGGCCGCGCGACAATGCGTCCTTGTAGGAGCGGCGGAAGCCGCGACCGGGTTTCGCTGGATCGACGGTCGCGGCTTTCGTCGCGCCTGCACGCAAAGCCAATACCCTGACCCGGAAGCCCTTCATGGACACCGATTTCGCCAGCCTCCCCGCGCCGCCCTACTACGCGGTCATCTTCAGCTCGCGCCGCCGCGACGGCGACGACGGCTACGCCGCCGCGTCCGACCGCATGGTCGAGCTGGCGCGCCAGCAACCCGGCTTCCTGGGCGTGGAATCCACCCGCGGCGCCGACGGCTTCGGCATCACCGTGGCGTACTGGGACAGCGAGGACGCGATCCGCGCCTGGCGCCTGCACGCCGAGCACGCCGCGGCGCGCGAGCGCGGCCGCGCGCAGTGGTACGCGCACTTCGAGATCCGGGTGGCCAGGGTCGAGCGCGCCTACGGCTGGGACCTCGACGGCGGCTATCGCCGCGAATAGTGCTATTTTGGCCGCCCGGCGCGGGTCCCGCCCGCCCCGGACGCAGCAGCTGGCCGCGATGCGGGAGCCGCGAACGCGGCGCCGCCGGGCGCCGACCCGCAACGCAAGGGCCGCCGACAGCGCGGCGCAGGAGTGATCGACGCAATGTGTCCGAGCAGGGTCGCCGAGGGCGAGGAGCGAGGCTGGATCGTCCCGATCGGCGGCGCCGAGGACAAGCAGACGCGGCGGCGCATCCTCAAGCGCTTCGTGCAGCTGTGCGGCGGGCGCGACGCCGACATCGCCATCATCCCCACCGCCAGCCGGCTGCCCGACACCGGGCAGCGCTACGAGGAGCTGTTCGGCCGCCTGGAGGCCGGGCGCGCGCGCGCGATCGGCTTCGCCAGCCGCGAGGACGGCCAGCGCGACGACTACCTGCGCCAGCTCGAGACCGCCACCGGCGTGTTCTTCACCGGCGGCAACCAGCTGCGCATCTCCACCATCATCGGCGGCACCCCGGCGGCCAAGCTGATCCGCGAGCGCAACGCGCGCGGCGTGCACGTCGGCGGCACCAGCGCCGGCGCCAGCATCCTGAGCGAGCACATGATCGCGTTCGGCAAGGAAGGGTCTTCCCCGCGCGCGGGCAGCGTGCGGCTGGCGCCCGGGCTGGGGCTGACCAACCGCTTCATCATCGACCAGCACTTCCGCCAGCGCGACCGCCTCGGCCGCCTGGTCGCGGCGCTGGCCTACAACCCGTTCGCGATCGGCATCGGCCTGGACGAGGACACCGCTGCGTTCATCGGCCCCGACAACGTGCTGGAGGTCGAGGGCAGCGGCGCGGTCACCGTGGTCGACGCCGGTGGGCTGCAGTTCTCGTCGATGGCCGACGCGGGGCAGACCCAGCCGGTCTGCCTGCTCGGGCTGATGGTGCACATCCTGGTGGCGGGCGCCACGTTCGACCTGCACACGCGCCTTGCCTCGCCGGGTACATTGGCCGGGGACAACTGAAAGACGAAACCCGAGGGGAGTGCCGATGCGAGTCCTGAACCGTTCCGTCTACGTCGGCCCGTCGCTGTACGCGCACTTCCCGGTCATCCGGCTCGAGCTCGACCTCGGCGCGCTCGAGGACTGGCCCACCGCGAAGCTGGGCGCGGCCTTCATCGACGGCCTGGTCGCCGCGCTGCCCGGCCTGGCCGAGCACGGCTGCTCCTACCGCGAGCCCGGCGGCTTCATCCGCCGCATGCGCGAGGGCGAGGGCACCTGGCTGGGCCACGTGCTCGAGCACGTGGCGATCGAGCTGCAGAACGTCGCCGGCGAGGACGTCACCTTCGGCAAGACCCGCAGCGTGTCCGACGACCGCCCCGGCGTGTATTCGGTGGTCTACGAGTACGCGCAGAAGGAGGAGGGCATCGCCGCCGGCGAGCTGGCGATCCGGCTGCTCGAATCGCTGCTGCCGCCCGACCTGCGCACGCCCGGCGCGCTGCCCGACGACTGGGACTGGGAAACCGCGCGCGACGACTTCATCCGCTACGCGCAGCGCCGCGCGCTGGGGCCGTCGACCGCTTCGCTGGTGCGCGCGGCCGAGCAGCGCGACATCCCCTGGCTGCGGTTGAATCAGCAGTCGCTGGTGCAGTTCGGCCACGGCCGGTACCAGCAGCGCATCCAGGCCACGGTGACCGGCAAGACCCCGCACATCGCGGTGGAGCTGGCCAGCGACAAGGAGGAGACCAACAAGATCCTCGCCTCGCTGGGCCTGCCGGTGCCGCGCCAGGTGCTGGTCACCAGCCAGACCGATGCGCTCAAGGCCGCGCAGCGGCTGGGCGGCCCGGTGGTGCTCAAGCCCTACAACGGCAATCACGGCCGCGGCATCACCATCAACGTGACCGGCGACGACGAGATCCGCGAGGCCTTCAACGCCGCGCGCGAGCATTCGCGCTCGGTGATCGTCGAGACCTTCCAGCCCGGCGACGACCACCGCCTGCTGGTGGTCAACGGCGAGCTGGTCGCGGCCACGAAGCGCACGCCCGGCCACGTCGTCGGCGACGGCGCGCGCACGATCGCGCAGCTGGTCGAGATCGTGAACCAGGATCCGCGCCGCGGCGTCGGCCACGAAAAGGTGCTCACGCGGCTGGAGCTCGACGCACAGGCGCAGCTGATGATGGAACGCGTGGGCTATACGGCCGCCTCGGTGCCGAAGGACGGCGAGGCCGTCTACCTGCGCTCCACCGCCAACCTGTCCACTGGCGGCACCGCCACCGACGTCACCGACGTGATCCATCCCGACAACCGCGACATGGCGGTGCGCGCGGTGCGCGCGATCGGGCTGGACGTAGGCGGTGTGGACTTCATCACGCCCAACATCGCCGAGAGCTACAAGTCGATCGGCGGCGCGATCTGCGAGGTCAACGCTGCGCCCGGCTTCCGCATGCACGTCGCGCCCAGCGAAGGCACGCCGCGCGACGCCGCCGGTCCGGTGATCGACATGCTGTTCCCGCCCGGCACGCCGGCGCGGGTGCCGATCGCCGCGGTGACCGGCACCAACGGCAAGACCACCACCGCGCGCATGCTCGCGCACGTGGCCAAGATGGCCGGCTTCACGCCGGGCCTGACCACCACCGACGGCGTCTACATCGACGGCCAGCGCACGGTGGAGGGCGACATGACCGGCCCGGTCTCGGCGCAGATGGTGCTGCGCGACCCGCAGATCGACTTCGCCGTGCTCGAGACCGCGCGCGGCGGCCTGCTGCGCGCCGGCATGGGCGTGCGTCACGTCGACGTGGGCGCGGTGCTCAACGTCGCCTCCGACCACCTCGGGCTCAAGGGCATCGACACGCTGGAGCAGCTGGCCGAGATCAAGCGCGTGGTGGTGGAGGTCGCGCGCGACTGCGCGGTGCTCAATGCCGACGACCCCAACGTGCTGCGGATGTCCGGCTACAGCGACGCGAAGACGATCTGCTACGTGACCATGAACCCGTCGCATGCGCTGGTGCGCGAGCACATCCGCGCCGGCGGCCGCGCCTGCGCGCTGGAGGCGGGCGTCAACGGCCACATGATCACGCTCTACGACAAGGGCAGCCACATCCCGCTGATGTGGACCCACCTGGTGCCGGCCACGCTCGAGGGTCGCGCGCTGCACAACGTGCAGAACGCGATGTTCGCCGCGGCGATGGCGTTCTCGATGGGCATCAAGCTCGATGCGATCCGCCAAGGCCTGCGCACCTTCGACACCACCTTCTTCCAGGCGCCGGGGCGGATGAACGTGTTCTCCGAGCACCCGTTCAAGGTGCTGATGGACTACGGCCACAACGCGCACGCGGTCGGGATGATGGCCGACCTCGCGCAGCGGCTCGACGCGACCGGCCGCCGCATCGTGGTGCTGGCCGGCCCCGGCGATCGCCGCGACGAGGACCTGCACGCGATCGCGCAGGCCGTCGCCGGCAAGTTCGACCACTACATCGCCCGCCGCGACGACGCCCTGCGCGGCCGCGACGGCGACGAGGTGCCGCGCATCATCGCCGGCGCGCTGCAGGGACTGGGCGTGCCGGAGGGCGCGATCTCGATCATCCCCGACGAGCAGCAGGCGGTCGACGCCGCGCTGCGCATGGGCCGCGCCGGCGACCTGGTGCTGGTGTTCGCCGATGCGCTGACGCGCTCGTGGAAACAGATCACCAAGTTCAAACCAGATGGCGACATCCCGCGCGCGGCGGTGAAGGTCGAGCTGCCGCCGCTGGAGCAGGTGCTCGACGAGCGCGCGGTCGCGGCGATGGGCGGCGTGGTGCGCGAGGAGCGCGGGCTGGTGTTCGAGCGCGAGGAAAGCGACTGACCGTCGCGCGCCAGGATGACGACCGACCACGACCCCGCGGCCGAGCCGTACGAGGACTCGCGCAGGCTGACCGGCTGCAACTTCTTCTTCGCCGGGACCGGCGCGGCGCTGGAGGCGGCGCCCGGGCTGGTCTTCGATGACGCCACCGTGGCGCGCTGGCGGGCGAACGTTGCCGCAGCGCGCGGGGCGCTCGGCTGGCCTGACGGCGATGTCGTCGTGCGCCTTCACCAGAGTGGCGCATCGCTGGCCTTCGAGGCCCCGTTCGACCGGCTCTACGCGGCCACCGAGGTCAACGAATGGGCTTGGTGGGCCGCCGCTCTTCCTCCTCCCCTTCAAGGGGAGGGCCGGGGTGGGGATGGGGTTCGGGGCGCGGCGACTGTAGGGGAAACCCATCCCCACCCAAACCCTCCCCTTGAAGGGGAGGGCTTCAGAGCACAAGCGGAGGGTTTCCAGGCGTTCTGCGCGCCCGGCTACGCCGCGGTGTGGGATTCCGACTTGGCGTTCCACACCCTGCACCTGCTCGCCGCGGCCGAGGCCAACCCCGCGCTCGTCGCGCTGCGCGACGCCGCCGCGGCGCGCGGCCTGCCGTTCCTCGCCGACGACGACGAAGTCTCCATCGGCATGGGCGAAGGCGCCCGCACCTGGCCGATCGATGCGCTGCCCGCGCCGGAGGCGGTCGACTGGGCATTGCTGCACGCCATCCCCGTCGCGCTGGTCACCGGCTCCAACGGCAAGACCACCACCGTGCGCCTGGTCGCGGCGATGGCGCGCGCGCAGGGCCGGCATGCGGCGCACAGCTGCACGGACGGCGTGTTCCTCGACGGCGAGCCGCTCGAATCCGGCGACTACTCCGGCCCCACTGGCGCGCGCACCGCGCTGCGCCAACCCGGCGCGCAGGCGGCGGTGCTGGAGACCGCGCGCGGCGGCATGCTGCGGCGCGGGCTGGCGCTGTGTCGCGCCGACGCCGCGGTGGTCACCAACGTCAGCGCCGACCACTTCGGTGAATACGGCATCCACGACCTCGACGACCTCGCCGCGGCCAAGCTCACCGTCGCGCGTGCCGTGCGCGACGGCGGGCTGCTGGTGCTCAACGCCGACGATCCGGTGCTGGCGCGGCAGTCCGCGAAGCTCGACGGCGAGCGCGGCTGGTTCGCGCGCGACTTCGACGCGCCGCCGCTGGCCGCGCACCGCCAGGCCGGCGGTGCCACCTGCGGCCTGCGCGGCGGCCGCCTGCTGCTGTCCTGGCGCGGCGCGACGCACGACCTCGGCGCGGTCGCGGCGATGCCGCTCACGCTTTCCGGCCGCGCCGCCTACAACGCCGCCAACGCCGCCGCCGCCGCGCTGGCGGCGATGGCGATGGGCGTGGGTCCGGCGGCCATCGCGGCGACGCTGGCGCGCTTCGGCGCGTCGCCCGCCGACAATCCCGGGCGCCTGCAGCACTGGCGCCTGGGCGCGCTCGAGGTCTACCTCGACTACGCCCACAACCCGGACGGCCTGCAAGGCCTGCTGCATGCGGTCGGCGCCGACCGCCGCGGCGGGCGGCTGGCGCTGGTGCTCGGCCACGCCGGCAACCGCGAGGACGCCGACCTGCGCGCGGTCGCCGCCACCGCGGCCGCGTTCGCGCCGCAGCTGGTCGTGCTCAAGGACATCGGCGGCTACGAGCGCGGCCGCGCCGCGGGCGAGGTCGCCGGGATCATGCACGCAGCGCTGCGCGCGGCAGGCGTCGCCGAGGCCGCGATCGAGACCCGGCTCGACGAGGTCGACGCCGCGCGCCGCCCGCTCGAGTGGGCGCGCGACGGCGACCTGGTGGTGCTGCCGGTGCACGAGCTCGGCGCGCGCGCGAAAGTCGTCGCGTTGCTCGATACACTGCGCGACTCGCACTGGCGGCCCGGCATGGCGCTGCCCGCGCGTCCCCAGGAAACGCCCCCGGAACCCGACGAATGACGCACCCAGCGGGCCCCCGCCCGGACGTGCTGCAGGCGATCCTGCGGCGCAAGCACGAGGAAATCGCCGAACGCAGCGCGCGCCTGCCGCTGCGCGAGCTGCAGGCGCGCGCGGCAGCAGCGCCGCCGCCGCGCGGCTTCGCGGCGGCGATCGAGGCGACGATCGCCGCGGGCGCCGCCGCGGTCGTCGCCGAGGTCAAGAAGGCCAGCCCGTCGAAGGGCGTGATCCGCGCCGACTTCGACCCGGCCGCGATCGCGCGCAGCTACGAGGCCGGCGGCGCGGCCTGCCTGTCGGTGCTCACCGACGTCGACTTCTTCCAGGGCGCGGACGCGTACCTGCAACAGGCGCGCGCGGCCTGCGCGCTGCCGGTGCTGCGCAAGGATTTCATCGTCGACCCGTACCAGGTGGCCGAGGCGCGCGCGCTGGGCGCCGACTGCATCCTGCTGATCGTCGCTGCGCTCGACGACGGCCGGCTCGCCGCGCTGGCGGCGCAGGCGCAGGCGCTGGGCATGGACGTGCTGGTGGAGATCCACGACGCGGCCGAGCTCGAGCGCGCGCTGCGCTGCACGCCTGTCGGCGGCAGGGCGCCGCTGCTGGGCATCAACAACCGCGACCTGCGCAGCTTCGAGGTCTCGCTCGACACCACGCTGGCGCTGAAGGACCGCGTGCCCGCCGGCCGCCGCGTGGTCACCGAGAGCGGCATCCTCGGGCCGGCCGACGTGCGGCGCATGCGCGAGGCCGGCGTCGACGCCTTCCTGGTCGGCGAGGCCTTCATGCGCGAGGCCGAACCGGGGGCCGCGCTGCAGCGGTTGTTCGCTTCGCCATGAGCGCGCGCATTCGCACGCCGTCGCGGGCACGCCGTCGGGGCACGCCGGCATGAGCCTGTTCCAGGAAGCCGCGGTGCCGTACCGGCCGCTGGTCGTGTTCGACTTCGACCACACGCTCTACGACGGCGACTCGGGGGGGCACCTGGTGATGTGGCTGTTGCGCAGGCACTGGGCGCGCAGGCTGGCGGCGCTGCTGGCCGCGCCCGTGCTGCTGCCGATGGTGGCGTGGCTGCCGACCCGCCGCCGCGGCATTTCGGGCTTCCTGTGGATCGCCACCTTCGGCACCCACCGCCGCGCCCAGATGGATGCGCTGATCGACCGCTTCGTGCGCGAGAACGCCGCGCGGATCCGCGCGCGCCTGCTGCCGGCCGCGCTGAAGGTGCTGCACCTGCACCGCAGCCGCGGCGACCGCGTGCTCGTCGCCACCGGCGCGCCGCCGGAACTGGCGCGCGCGATCCTCGACTTCGTCGCCCACGAGGGCCTGCCGGTGATCGGCAGCCTCGGCAGGCCGTTCCTGGGCGGCTTCGTCACCGACCAGCACTGCCACGCGCGCAACAAGATGCGGATGATCTGGGACGCGGGCTACGACCAGGTCGCCGTGGCCTACAGCGACAGCCGCGCCGACCTGCCGCTGCTGCAGGCCGCGCGCACGCCGGTGGTGGTCAATCCCAAGGCGGGCGCGATCGCCACCTTCCGCCGCCTGCTGCCGGCGGACACGCCGATCCTCAACTGGGGTTGCGCCTCGCGCGCCGGCGAGCCCGACGCCGGCGACCGCGTCCCCGTCGAAGCCGCGCCCGGCAACGCCGGACCCGCGTAGGGCGGGCCCTGGCCCGCCATCGGGCCATCGTTCAAACGTTCACGGGAGCCGCCCGCAAGGCGCCGGCAGGTGTCACGACGGGTCTTGGGGTCCGCGGCGACCGGACGGTGGGTCGGGGCCAATCGGAACGGCGTGTCGGGGCCAATCGGAACGGCGGGCCGGAGCCAACCGAACTTTGGGCCGGGGCCCACCCTACGCGGCGCCGAGGCGCTTGACGAAGCGCAGGGTGCCGTCGCCGTAGCCGCAGGCGCGGTAGAAGGCGTGCGCATCGGTGCGCTGCGAGCCGCTGGTGAGTTCCAGCCGCGCGGCGCCGGCGGCGCGGGCGCGGCGCTCGGCCTCGCGCAGGAGCTGCCGGCCCAGGCCCCGGCCCTGCGCCTGCGAGGTCACCACCAGCGCGGTGATCCGGCAGGTGGTAGTGCCCAGCGGCAGGTAGTACATGAAGTCCAGCGCCACCAGCCCGCAGACGCTGCCGCCGCAGCGCGCGACCACCAGCGCCTGGCGGTCGTTGTCGAGGATGGTGGCGATGCGCTCGGCCGCCTCGGCGAGCTCGCAGGGATAGCCCAGTTCGCACAGCAGCGCGGCGACGTCGTCGGCATCGCCCAGCGACGCGCTGCGCAGGTCGGCGTCGGGGAGCGGGCCGCGCGGCGCGAAGTGGGTGGACATCGCGGCGCGGCGGGCCTAGCGCGTCCCGTACAGGACGACCGTCTTGCCGCGCGCGTGCAGCTTGCCGTCGGCCTGCAGCTTCTTGAGCACGCGGCCGGCCATCTCGCGCGAGCAGCCCACCAGCCGCGCCAGCTCCTGGCGCGAGACCCGCAGCTGGGTGCCGTCGGGATGGCTCATCGCCTCCGGCTCCCTGGTCAGGTCGTGCAGGGTGCGCACGATGCGGTCGGTGACGTCGAGGAAGGCCAGGCGCCCGGCCTTGCGGCTGGTGTCGAGCAGCCGCCGCGAGAGCTGCGCGCCGATCGCGTAGACGATCTGGGTGGCGTCGCCGATCAGCGAGCCTTCGAACAGCTGGTACAGCCTCTCGTAGCTGATCTCGGCCAGCTCGCACTGGGTGCGCGTGCGCAGGATCACCTCGCGCACGTCGGACTGGATGAACAGCCCCATCTCGCCGACGAACTCGCCCGGGCCGAAGTAGCCCAGCACAAGCTCGCGGCCGTCGTCCTCCTCGGTGATGATGCTGACCGAGCCGCTGATGACGTAATACAGGGTGCCGGCCGGGTCGCCCGGGCGGAACACGTCGGTCCGGGTCGGGTAGCGGCGGCGGTGGCAATGGGCCAGCAGGCGCTCGATGGTGGCGGCCGAAGGGGCCAGGGGGTTCGAGCTGCTTCGGTAGTAGGGGTTGATCAGGGCCACGGAAGTCGGGTTCATGGGCAGCGTCAACGGGGGAATGGCAGAGAGTAGGCCGTCTCCGTTCATCCGGCAAACCCGGGTCCTCGCGGTGCCCCGCCGGTTTGGCGCATAATTCGCCTTTCGCCCCACGGGTAACAGAGGAAATGGCCGACGTGGTCAAGCCGCTTCCGCGCCTCAAGCTGCAGGGTTTCAACAACCTCACCAAGGCGTTGAGCTTCAACATCTACGACGTCTGCTACGCCGTCTCCGAGGACGAGCGGCAGCGCTACATCGAGTACATCGACGAGGAATACAACGCCGACCGGCTCACCCAGATCCTCACCGACGTGGCGGAGATCATCGGCGCCAACATCCTCAACATCGCCCGCCAGGACTACGACCCGCAGGGCGCGTCGGTGACGATCCTGATCTCCGAGCAGCCGGTGATCGAGAAGTCTGCCGCCAAGGGCGTGATCTCCGACGCGGTGGTCGCGCACCTGGACAAGTCGCACATCACCGTGCACACCTACCCGGAGACGCACCCGCAGCACGGCATCGCCACCTTCCGCGCCGACATCGACGTGGCCACCTGCGGCGTGATCTCGCCGCTGAAGGCCCTGAACTACCTGATCGAGAGCTTCGAGTCGGACATCGTGGTGGCCGACTACCGCGTGCGCGGCTTCACCCGCGACATCAAGGGCAAGAAGCACTACATCGACCACAAGATCAACTCGATCCAGGACTTCCTGGCCAAGAACATCAAGGCCCGGTACGAGATGCTCGACGTCAACGTCTACCAGGAGAACATCTTCCACACCAAGATGCACCTGAAGGACTTCGACCTCGACCAGTACCTGTTCGAGGAAAAGGCGCGCAACCTCTCGTTCAAGGAGCGGATGAAGGTCGAGGCGCTGCTCAAGCGCGAGATCGAGGAGCTCTTCCACGGGCGCAACCTGGTCGAGTAGGGCGGGTTACGCGCGGTTCCGGCCGCGCCTGCGAGACTGCGACGATCGAGACAAGGCGGGACGACCCGCGCGCGACGGCCCCGGTGGTCGCGACGAGACAGACCGACGACGGTCCGGCGCGAAAGCCCGGGCCGTTTCTTTTTGCGGCATGCCGCGACCGCCCGCCGGGCGGCCAGGGGCCTGCCGGGAACCGAGGAAGGAGGAGGCGCCATGGCCTGGATCCAGCTGCTGCTGGCGGGGCTGTTCGAGATCGGCTTCGCGATGGGGCTCAAGTACACCGAAGGATTCACCCGGCTCTGGCCGAGCGTCGGCACGGTGGTGTCGGCGGCGATCAGCCTTTGGCTGCTGACACAGGCGCTGCGGGCGATCCCGGTCGGCACCGCCTACGCGGTCTGGACCGGGATCGGCGCGGTCGGGGTGGCGGTGCTGGGCATCGTGCTGTTCGCCGACAGCGCCTCGCCGGCGCGCCTGGCCTGCATCGGCCTGATCGTGGCCGGCGTGCTGGGCCTCAAGCTCGCGTCGTAGGTGCCGCCCCGTCCCACCCATCCACAACCGCGACGCTTGTGGGAGCGGCTTCAGCCGCGAGCTTCTGGCCGTTCGTCGCGACGATCCGGCAAAGGGCTCGCGGCCGAAGCCGCTCCCCCTGATCTTCAGAGGCGGTAGGCGATGGTCTTCATCAGGTTGGAGGCGGCGGCCATCACCGACGGGATCGGCTGCGGCAGGATCCGGGCGCCGGCGGCCTCGGCGTTGTCGGCGTGGCGGGCCTCGTCGGCCTTCATCGTGGCCAGGATCGCGCGGCTGCGCAGGTCGGCTTCCGGCAGGGTCTGCAGGTGCTCGTCGAGGTGGGCCTCGACCTGGCGCTCGGTCTCGACCACGAAGCCCAGGTTCCAGCCGTCGCCGCGCAGGCCGGCCAGCGCGCCGATCGCGTAGCTGCCGGCGTACCAGAGCGGGTTGAACACGCTGGGGCGGCTGTCGAGCTCGCGCAGGCGGTCGGCGCACCAGGCCAGGTGGTCGGTTTCCTCCTGCGCGGCCTCCAACAGGTGGGCGCGGGTGGCGGGGTCGCGGGCCACGGCAGCCTGGCCGACGTAGAGGGCCTGGGCGCAGACCTCGCCGACGTGGTTGATCCGCATCAGCCCGGCGGCGTGGCGGCGCTCGGGCTGCTCCAGGGCCACCTCCGGGGTGTCCCCGGCCGGGTTGGGGCGTTCGGCGGCGGGTTCGCCCAGGACCGTCTCCAGGGCGTTCTGGACATCGGCGAGCAGGCGGTCGAGCGGCGACAGCGGGGCGCGGGCGGCGGTGTGCATGGCGACATTCTGCGGGCAAACCCCGCCGGCTGCAGGGGCGCGGGATGCCCCGGGCCTCCCGGAAACCCCGGGTTGCGGCGCGTCGGGCCGGCCGGTACAATTCCGCCTCTTTCGTTCCGCAAACGACATCGCGCGGCGAACTTCCACCGGGGCAAGCCCGCTGGAACCAGCCCGACGAACCACCGAGAACCAGTCCGTCATGAAGACTTTCACCGCCAAGTCCGAGACCGTCCAGCGCGACTGGTACGTCGTCGACGCCACCGGCAAGACCCTGGGCCGCCTGAGCTCCGAGCTCGCCCGCCGCCTGCGTGGCAAGCACAAGCCCGTCTACACCCCGCACGTGGACACCGGCGACTACATCGTCGTGATCAACGCCGAGAAGATCCACGTCACCGGCAACAAGCTGGCCGACAAGCAGTACCACCGCTTCACCGGCTACATCGGCAACCTCAAGACCGAGACCCTGGCGCAGGCGCTGGAGCGCCACCCCGAGCGCGTCATCGAGATCGCCGTGAAGGGCATGCTGCCGAAGAACCCGCTCGGCCGCGCGATGTACAAGAAGCTCAAGGTCTACAAGGGTGCCGAGCACCCGCACGCCGCCCAGCAGCCGCAAGTCCTGGATATCTAACTCATGGCCATTTCTCAGAACTACGGCACCGGCCGTCGCAAGTCCTCCACCGCGCGCGTGTTCCTGCGTCGCGGCACCGGCAAGATCACCGTCAACGACCGTCCGCTGGACGAGTTCTTCGGCCGCGAGACCGCGCGCATGATCGTGCGCCAGCCGCTCGAACTGACCAAGAACACCGAGTCGTTCGACATCGTCGTCACCGCCACCGGCGGCGGTACCACCGGCCAGGCCGGTGCGATCCGCCTGGGCATCGCCCGCGCGCTGGTCGAGTACGACGAGTCGCTCAAGGTCGAGCTGCGCAAGGCCGGCTTCATGACCCGCGACGCCCGCGAGGTCGAGCGCAAGAAGGTCGGCCTGCACAAGGCGCGTCGCGCCACCCAGTTCTCGAAGCGTTAATCGGGAACGCCGCCGGAAGCCCGCCATCGCGTGCGTGGCTCCGGCAACCCGGCGGCAACCGGACGACGACGTCCTGCTCCCGCGCTACAATCGCTCCATAGCCCCGTCGCCAAGCGGTAAGGCACCTGACTCTGACTCAGGCATTCGGAGGTTCGAATCCTTCCGGGGCTGCCATCTCCAGGGTCGTTCGTCCGGATCGGGCGACGACGACATGAAACACCGGAAGCCCGCCTCGCGCGGGCTTCCGCGTTCCCGGGGTCGCGATCGCGGCCGTCCAAGGGGTTTCGCATGGTCGCCACCATCGCCGCACCCGTCACGCCCGCCGAAGGCCTGCTGCCGGCCATGCGCGGGCACGGCTACGCGGTGCTGGCGCCGGAAGCCGTGGCCTCCCTGTGCGGAATGCCGCCTGGGGCCTTCGATGCGCTGGCGCGCAGTTGGGACGACCTGCGGCCGGACGCCTACCTGCGCGACGGCGGCAGCTATCGCCGGCGCCGCCATGCCTGCTTCGTCGTCGACGGCGACCGCATCGCGCGCGCGCCGCATCGCGCGCACTGGCAATCCACCGACTACAACGCGCTGCACGGGGGCTTGCACCGCTGGTTCGAGCCGATCGAGGACGCCGTGGTGGCCGACCCGGCGTGGTCGCGGCTGCTGCTCGGGCTGTCGGCGCAGGTCTCGCGCCTGCGCGACGCGCGCCCGTGGCATGTCGAGGCGCACCAGTTCCGCATCGACACCAGCGACGGCATCGGCCGGCCCACGCCGGAAGGCGCGCACCGCGACGGCGTCGACTTCGTCGCCGTGCTGCTGGTCGGCCGCACGGGCATCCGCGGCGGCGAGACCCGCGTGTTCGACGCCGCCGGCCCCGACGGCCAGCGCTTCACCCTCGATCGGCCATGGTCGCTGCTGCTGCTCGACGATGCGCGGGTGATCCACGAGTCCACCCCGATCCAGCCCGACGGCGAAGGCGCCGGCCACCGCGACACGCTGGTGCTGACCTGGCGCGCGGGGGCGTTCCAGGGCGACGACTGACGGGTTTTTGCCACGGATCAACGCGGATCACACGGATAGAACGGATAAGCAGATCGGAAACGAAGCCTGGCAGGCCGGCCGCCAACCCGCGTCGGGCGGGAGCCGCCCTGCATCGCCCATCCGTGTTGATCCGTGCAGATCCGTGGCAGGAAAACCGTTCGCCGGGAACCGGCCGCGACCGGCCGGGCCGCATCGCATTCCCGGCGGCAAAAGTTACAATTGAAACGATCCAGAATCCGGATCCCGCGGAGGCCCGATGAAACTTGGTTCCCTGAAGGAAGGCGGCCGCGACGGCACGCTCGTCGTGGTGTCGCGCGACCTCTCGCAGGCGGTGCGCGCCACCGGCATCGCCCCGACCCTGCAGCAGGCGCTGGAGGACTGGTCGAACCTGGCGCCGCGGCTCAACGCGCTGTCGGACGCGCTCAACGACGGCAGCGCCGATGGCGCCTTCGACCTCGACGTCGCCGCGCTGGCCGCGCCGCTGCCGCGCGCGTACGAGTTCGTCGATGGCAGCGCCTACCTGCCGCACGTCGAACGCGTGCGCAGGGCGCGCGGCGCGCAGGTGCCGGAGAGCTTCTACACCGACCCGCTGATGTACCAGGCCACCAGCGCCGGCTTCCATGGCCCGCGCGACAACGTCAAGGTGGTCGACGAGGCCTACGGCATCGACCTCGAGGCCGAGATCGTGGTGGTGACCGACGACGTGCCGATGGCGGTGACGCCGGGACAGGCCGCCGCGCACATCCAGCTGGTCGGGCTGGTCAACGACGTGTCGCTGCGCAACCTGATCCCGGGCGAGCTGGCCAAGGGCTTCGGCTTCCTGCAGTCCAAGCCGCGCTCGGCGCTGTCGCCGGTGTTCGTCACGCCCGACGAGCTGGGCGATGCCTGGCGCGGCAACAAGCTGCACCTGCCTCTGGTGACGCACGTCAACGGCGAATGGTTCGGCGCGCCCGAGGCGGGCGTCGACATGCAGTTCGACTTCTCGCAGCTGGTCGCGCACGCGGCGAAGACGCGGCCGCTCGGCGCCGGCACCATCGTCGGCTCCGGCACCATCGCCAACCAGGACACCGGCAAGGGCGCCTCGTGCTTCGCCGAGAAGCGCACCGTCGAGACGCTGGAGCAGGGCAAGCCGGTGACGCCCTTCATGTCGTTCGGCGACACCGTGCGGATCGAGATGCTCGACCGCGAGGGGCGTTCGATCTTCGGCGCGATCGAGCAGCGCATCGAACGCCAGCCGGCACCGGCGGCCTGAACCCGGCGCGCCTGCCAGGCGTAGCGGTTGCCGCGACGGGCGGTCTTCCGGCCGCGCGGCACGCACGCTAAGGTGGCCGCTTCCGCGCGCGGGCGCGGACGTACCGGGGGGAGCGGCACGATGATGGCGGACCAGCTGTGCCTGCACTCGTACTGGCGCTCGAGCGCCGCGTACCGGGTGCGCATCGGCCTCAACCTCAAGGGATTGCCGTACGAGATCGCGCCGGTGCACCTGGTGCGCGACGGCGGCGAGCAGCACAAGCCCGAGTACGCGGAGATCAACCCGCAGCAGCTGGTGCCGGTGCTGCAGCACGGCCATCGCATGCTGCGGCAGTCGCTGGCGATCCTCGAGTACCTCGACGAGATGTGGCCATCGCCGCCGCTGCTGCCGGCCACCGCCCGCGACCGCGCGCGCACGCGCGCGCTGGCGCAGCTGGTCGCCTGCGACATCCACCCGCTCAACAACCTGCGGGTGATGCAGTACTTCGAGCGCGACTGGGGCGTGCCGCAGCCCGAGCGCGACGTCTGGACCCGGCACTGGATCCAGGAAGGCTTCGCCGCGTTCGAGGCGCTGCTGCAGCACCACCCCTCCACCGGCGAGTTCTGCGACGGGCGCGTGCCCGGCATCGCCGACTGCTGCCTGGTGCCGCAGGTCTACAACGCGCGCCGCTACTCGGTCGACCTCGCGCCGTACCCCAACATCGTGCGCATCGAGCAGGCCTGCCTGGCGCTGCCGGCGTTCGACGCCGCACGGCCGGAGCGGCAGCCGGACGCCCCGGCAAATTCGCCCTAGCAAAAGCCCGCGCCCCAGGAAGATCGCTGCGAACGCCTTCGAAGCGATTCCCGCACGGCACGAACTTACCTCCCCGCCTGCGGGGGAGGATGGGTGGGGGAGCGTCAGCCGTCGCGATGTTTCCGGAGCAGTCCACTACCGTGGCATCCCGCCAACGTGGAACGGACACCGAAGTCACTGGATCCCCGCCTTCGCGCGGATGACGACGGATCTTGCCTGCGCGGGCATGACGACGGGACTTGCCTGCGCCGTATGACTACGGATCCCGCCCGAGCTGCATGACGACGGGCCTTGCCTACACGGGAATGACGAGTGCCTCGCCCGCGGCGATCCCAAGGCGGGCCGGGGCCCGCCCTACGCCGAGTTGCCGCCGTCGAACACGTCCGCGTACGGATCGTGCTCCCCGCTGGCTCCTTCCGAGAACCGGAACTTGAGCGCCAGGCCGTCGCGCGAGTCGGCCGCGCGCAGCGCGGTCTCGCGCTCGACCTTGCCTTCCTTGTAGAGCCGGAACAGGCACTGGTCGAACGACTCCATGCCTTCCTCCAGCGACTCCTCCATCGCCTGCTTGACCTCGTGCACGTGCCCGCGGCGCAGCAGGTCGCGGATCACCGGCGTGTTGATCAGCACCTCGGTCGCCGGCAGCCGGCGGCCGTCCATGCCGACCACCAGGCGCTGCGAGACCACCGCGCGCAGGTTGAGCGCCAGGTTCATCAGCACGTTCTTGTGCGCGGCCTCGGGGAAGAAGTTAAGGATGCGCTCGATGGTCTGGTCGGCGTTGTTGGAGTGCAGCGTGGCCAGGCAGATGTGGCCGGTCTCGGCGAAGGCGATCGCGGCCTCCATCGTGGTCGCATCGAGGATCTCGCCGATCAGGATCACGTCCGGCGCCTCGCGCATCGCGTTCTTCAGCGCGTTGTGGAAGGCGTGCGTGTCCAGGCCGACCTCGCGCTGGTTGACGATCGACTTCTTGTGCCGATGCAGGTATTCGATCGGGTCCTCGATGGTGAGGATGTGGCCGGACGTGCTGGAGTTGCGGTAATCGATCATCGACGCCAGCGTGGTCGACTTGCCCGAGCCGGTGGAGCCCACGATCAGCACCAGCCCGCGCGGGGCCATGATGATCTCCTTGAGCACCTGCGGCAGCTGCAGCTCCTCGATCGAGGGGATCGTGCTGCGGATCGAGCGGATCACCATGCCGACCTCGCCGCGCTGCTTGAACACGTTGACGCGGAAGCGCCCCGAGTCCTGCAGCGACAGCGCCATGTTCAGCTCCAGGTCGCGCTCGAACTGCGGCACCTGGCCCTCGTCCATCAGCGAGTAGGCGATCTTCTTGACCATGCCGGTGGGCAGGCCGGTGTTGCCGAGCGGGTAGAGCTTGCCTTCGACCTTGATGTAGACCGGGGCGCCGGTGGTCAGGAACATGTCCGACGCGTTCTTTTCCGTCATCAGCTTCAGGAAATAGCCGATATCCATGAGCAGACCCCTACTGCCGGGCGTCGGATCGTTGCGATCCAGCCGGATGCTGATGACAATGGCCGCGGTCCCCCTGAATCGCGGCCCCCCAATGGCCCCAAGCTTCGCACAAATCAGATCGGCCCTGCAGGCCCCGGCGTTCGCAATCGTGCTGGCGCTCACGGCCTGCGCGAGCCTTCCGCCGCCGACCGCGGAACTGGGCGCGGCGCAGCAGTCGGTGGCGCGGGCTGGCGACGCCGACGCCGAGCAGTACGCCGCGGACGAGTACGCCCAGGCCCGGCGCGCGCTGGAACTGGCGCAGGCCGCGATGGCCGACGGGCGCGAGGACGACGCGCGCTCGCTGGCCGTGCAGGCCTCCGCGGTCGCCGACCTGGCCAACGCGCGCAGCCGCCAGGCGCGCGCCGACGCCGAGCTGGCGCAGCGCCGCGCCGAGATCAGCCGGCTGCGGGAGAAGCTGGGCATGGAGGACTCGCAATGAAGTTGCTGCCGCTCATCCTGGCCGCGCTGCTGGCCGTGCCGCTCGCGCACGCGGCGGAGAATCCGGACGTGCTGCGGCTGTCGCAGCGGCTGCAGGCGCTCGACGCCGACCCCGTGACCACCAGCGCCGCCGCCTACGAGCGCCTGCAGGCGCGCCAGGCCGTGCAGGCGCTGGCCGACGCGCGCGGCTCGCGCAAGCCGGCGGCGCTCAAGGTCGCCGAGGCGCGCGTGGAGACCGCCGAAGTGGCGGCGCATACCGTCGCCACCCAGCGCGAGATCGACAGGCTCGACCGCGAGCGCAGCGACCTGCTGGTCGAGGCGAGCCGGCGCGACGCCGCGCGCGCGCGCCAGGAGGCCGAGCGCCTGCGCGTGCAGGCCCAGATCCAGGCCGAGGAGGCCCAGCGGCTGCGCGAGCAGGCCGACGAGGAAGCCGCCGCGCGTGCCCAGGCCGAAGGCGCGCTGGACAGCGTCGCCGGCGCCCAGGCCGCCAAGCTCCGGGCCGCCCGCAAGCGCCAGGCCGAACTGGCCCGGCAGGAGGCCGAGCTGATGGGCACGGCGCCGAAGAAGGACAAGGACAAGAAGCAGCCCTGACCGCAGCGGCGGCGCCCGCCTGCCGATAATGTCTTGTCGTTTCAAATAGTTGCGCGACTTCGCGGCGCACGTCACGGATGCGCACCGCGCGCCGCGCGGCCACGCCCGGGGCCTGCTGGACCGCCCGGATCGACTGCCCACAAGGCGCGCTTGCCGCCCTCGGGACACAGGAGTAGGGTCGGATACCCAGAGGGTCGATCACCCCCGATCAGGGCCCCCTGGCTGACCGAGGCAGGACGAATGATCCACCTGCACAGCCCCCGGGAACGCGCCGCCGGAAGCGACTTCCGCGCGGACGGCCCGGTGAAAGTGCCCGCGCCGTTCGCCCCGTCCCGCGATCCCCATGAACGCCCCGTGCCGCAAGCGACGGGGCGTTCGTTTTTGTGCTGAAGGAGGTTTCCATGTTCGAAGGGCAACCGCAGGCCGAACTCGAGGCGATGTTCAAGGCCAACCCCGAGTTCCGGCAGCTCTACCACCACCACCAGGAACTCGACAAGAAGGTCCTCGACGCCGAGCTCGGCGTGCTCCCGGTCGACGATGTCACCCTGCTGCAGATGAAGCGCCAGAAGCTGGCCGCCAAGGACCGCCTGTCGCGGTTGTTCGATACGCTCAAGCACTAGATCCCGCCCCGCGCGGGATGCCCCCGTTCGCGGGCGGCGGCGGCCATCCTCGTCGGCCGTCGCCGTCCGCGCGACCCCGGGGCCCGCGGACGCCGCGCGCCGGCACCGGCCGGCGCGGCGGCGATGCGATAATCGCGCTCCGTGCCCATCCCGCGAGCGCCGCATGCCGATCCATTCCTCCGTCCTCGAACTGATCGCCGGCACGCCCATCGTCAAGGCGCAGCGGCTCGATGCCGGCGCGTGCGAGCTGTACTTCAAGCTCGAGAACCAGAACCCGGGCGGCTCGATCAAGGACCGCATCGGCATGAGCATGATCGAGGCCGCCGAGAAGCGCGGCGACATCAAGCCGGGCGACACCCTGGTCGAGGGCACCGCCGGCAACACCGGCATCGGCCTGGCGCTGGTGGCGCAGCAGAAGGGCTACCGGCTGATCCTCGTGGTCCCGGACAAGATGAGCCGGGAGAAGATCTTCAACCTCAAGGCCATGGGCGCCGAGGTCGTGCTGACCCGCTCGGACGTGGCCAAGGGCCATCCGGACTACTACCAGGACCTGGCCGAGCGCATCGCCCGCGAGACGCCGGGGGCCTACTTCATCAACCAGTTCGGCAACCCCGACAACCCGGCCGCGCACGAGTTCGGCACCGGCCCGGAGATCCTCGCGCAGATGGCCGAGGTGGGCGGGCTGGATGCGATCGTATTCGGCTGCGGCAGCTCCGGGACCATGAGCGGGCTTTCGCGATGCTTCGCGCAGCACGCGCCGGGCATCGAGATGGTGCTGGCCGACCCGGTGGGATCGATCCTGGCCGAGTACATCAACGAGGGCACGCTCAGCGAGAAGTCCGGCAGCTGGATGGTGGAGGGCATCGGCGAGGACTTCCTGCCGACGATCTCCGATTTCTCGCGGGTGAAGAAGGCCTACTCCATCACCGACAAGGAGAGCTTCCTCGCCGCGCGCGAGCTGCTGGAGAAGGAGGGCATCCTCGGTGGCTCCTCCACCGGCACGTTGCTGGCGGCCGCGCTCAAGTACTGCCGCGAGCAGGCGACGCCGAAGAAGGTGCTGGTGTTCGTCTGCGACACCGGCAACAAGTACCTGTCCAAGCTCTACAACGACTACTGGATGCTGGACAACGGCTTCCTGGAGCGCGAGCAGCACGGCGACCTGCGCGACCTGATCCTGCGCCCGTACTCGCGCCGCGACACCGTGGTGGTCGGCCCCAACGACCTGCTGGTCACCGCCTACCAGCGGATGAAGCTGTACGAGATCTCGCAGCTGCCGGTGATGGAGGGCGACCGCATCATCGGCATCCTCGACGAGAGCGACGTGCTGCTGCACGTCTACGGCGACGAGGCCCGGTTCCGCGACCCGGTGTCGACCGCGATGGTCAGCAAGCTCGAGGTCCTGGACGTGAAGTCGCCGATCGAGGCCCTGCTGCCGGTGTTCGACCGCGGGCAGGTCGCGATCGTGATGGACGGCGACCGCTTCCTGGGCCTGATCACCCGGATCGATCTGCTGAACTACCTGCGCCGGCGCGTTCAGTAAAGCCGGCGGCGCTGGTTCCTGAACGGGGTGGGCGCGGCCACGCGATGCTAGAATTCGCGGTCGCATCGACTGACCTGCGGGTTTTATGAACAACGACCACGGCGTGGCCCCGGCCGGCTCCGCGGACTGGGGCCTGGGCACCAAGGCCATCCACGCCGGGCAGGCGCCGGACCCCAGCACCGGCGCGGTGATGCCCCCGATCTACGCCACCTCGACCTACGCCCAGGCCAGCCCGGGCGTGCACCAGGGCTTCGAGTACTCGCGCACCCACAACCCGACCCGCTTCGCCTACGAGCGCTGCGTGGCCGGGCTGGAGGGCGGCAGCCGCGGCTTCGCCTTCGCCTCCGGCATGGCGGCCACGGCCACGCTGCTGGAGTTGCTCGACAGCGGCGACCACGTGGTGGCGATGGACGACCTGTACGGCGGCAGCTTCCGCCTGTTCGAGCGCGTGCGCCGGCGCAGCGCCGGGCTGGACTTCAGCTTCGTCGACCTGACCGACCCGGCCGCCTTCGAGGCCGCGATCACGCCCAAGACCAGGCTCGTGTGGGTCGAAACCCCGACCAACCCGATGCTCAAGATCGTCGACCTGCGGGCCATCTCCGCGATCGCCAGGAAGCGCGGCCTGCTGATGGTGGTGGACAACACCTTCGCCTCGCCGATCCTGCAGCGCCCGCTCGAGCACGGCGCCGACATCGTCATGCACTCGGCGACCAAGTACCTCAACGGCCACTCCGACATGGTCGGCGGCATGGTGGTGGTCGGCGACAGCGCCGAGCTGGCCGACAAGCTCGCCTTCCTGCAGAACTCGGTGGGCGCGGTGCAGGGGCCGTTCGACAGCTTCCTGGCCCTGCGCGGGCTCAAGACCCTGCACCTGCGGATGCGCGCGCACTGCGAGAACGCGCAGGCGCTGGCCGAATTCCTGGCCTCGCACCCGGCGATCGAGCAGGTGATCTACCCCGGCCTGGCCTCGCATCCGCACCACGCGCTCGCGAAGCGGCAGATGGACGGCTTCGGCGGCATGCTCTCGATCCGCATCAAGGGCGGCTTCGAGGCCGCCAAGCGCTTCTGCGAGCGCACGCAGCTGTTCACCCTGGCCGAATCGCTCGGCGGCGTGGAGAGCCTGGCCAACCACCCGGCGGTGATGACGCACGCCAGCGTGCCGGTGGAGAACCGGGCGCGGCTGGGGATCGCCGACAACCTCGTGCGGCTGAGCGTAGGGGTGGAGGCGATGGACGACCTGCGCGCGGACCTGGAAGCTGCGCTGTCGTGAGCGACGCGGTGCAGGAGGTGTCGATCCGCTCGACGCGCGGCGACGGCGCGCCCGGCGCGTTCTGGCGCGAGCTCGGCGAGAGCCTGCGCAACCCGGAGTTCTGGGCGCTTTCGAGCTGGCTCGACATCATCGTGCGCGCGCGCAGGTCGCGTTTCGGCGTGCTGTGGCTGCTGTCGCCGTCGATCGTCTACGTGTTCGGCCTCGGCGCGTTTTTTGCGGGCATGCAGCCGCATGGCAGCCCTGCAGGCTTTTTCGCCCACGTTGCGCTCGGCGCGATGGTGTTCCGCACGCTGATGTCGACCGTGACCGGCAGCGCGAACGTCTTCAATGGCAGCTACTCGTTCATCATGGACGGGCATGTGCGGCTGACGGACTACCTGCTCGAATCGCTGGCCAAGTCGTTCTTCGACCTGTGCATGTACCTGCCGGTCGTCGCGGTGACGCTGGTGATGCTCGGCGACGTCCATGTCGTCGGCCTGCTGCTCGCGTTGCCGAGCCTGGCGTTGATCTACGTCAACGCGCTGTGGATCGCCGCGCTGTTCTCGCTCGCCGGCGCGCGGTTCCCAGATTTCGGCCAGCTGCTCAATAACATTTCTGTATTCCTGTTCCTGCTCACCCCGATCATCTGGTACCCGGATGCGATGCCCGACGGCAGCCACCGCGCCCAGCTGATGCGGCTCAACCCGTTCTACCACTTCGTGGAGATCTTCCGTTCGCCGATCATGGGCGAGCCGATCGAGACGATGTCGCTGTGGTACGTCGGAATCCTGACCGTGGCGGGCTTGGCGGTCGCGACCTTCGCCTACCGCCGCTACGCGCGGTTCGTTCCGCTGTGGATCTGACGATGGGCGCGCGCATCCGGGTCGACCGGCTTTGTCTCGACGTCCCCGCGTTCCTGCAGCGCGAGCAGGCCACGTCCGATGGCTGGGGCGGGCTGTTCCTCGGCGCGGCATTCGATCCGCCGAAGCGGCGCCTGCTGCGCCTGCTCGACGACATCAGCTTCGAGATCCGCGAAGGCGAGCGCCTGGCCATCCTCGGCCGCAACGGCGCCGGCAAGTCCACGCTGCTGCGCGTGCTCAACCGCGTCTACCAGCCCAGCGCCGGCAGCGTGGAGATCGACGGCAGCTGCCAGGCCCTGCTGAACATGTCGCTGGGCTTCAACGGCGAGGCGACCGTGCGCGAGAACATCTTCCTGCGCGGGATCGCGATGGGGCTCAAGGCCTCGTTCCTGCGCGACCAGGTCGGGCAGATCCTGGAGTTCTCCGGGCTGCAGGAGAAGATCAACCATCGCCTGCGCACGCTGTCGTCCGGGCAGAAGATGCGCCTGGGCTTCGCGATCTCCACCTCGGTCCAGCACGACATCATGCTGATGGACGAATGGGTCGGCGCGGGCGACGCCGATTTCATGCGCCGCGCCAGGGAGCGCATGAAGAGTCGCGTGGGCGGCAGCAAGATCGTGGTGCTGGCCAGCCACAGCACCGGCCTGCTGCGCGACACCTGCAACCGCGGCATCGTGCTCGAGCGCGGCCGGCTGGTGCACGCCGGCGACATCACCTCGGCGCTGAAGTACTACCACGACCTGCTGGCGAAGCTGCGCGCCGGCCAGGAGATCGAACCCGACATGCCCGCCGCCGCCCAGGTGTTCGGCGCGGTCGAGGAGATCACGCTGGGCCGGGAAGGCTGCGTGGTCCGCGGCTGGTTCGTCGACACGGAAGGCGCCGTGCCCGGTGGCGTGGCGCTGCAGGTCAACGGCATGCGCTACGCCGCCGCCAGCATCGAGCGCATGCGCCGGCCGGACGTCATGCGCCACTTCGGCCTGAGCAGCGACGAGTGCGGCTTCCGCGCGACGATCGCGCTGCCCGGGATCAGCCGCCTGTCCGAGCTTGGCCCCGACCTGCAGGTGCTCGGTGGCGAATCCCCGGATCAGGCGCACGCACCGCTGCGGATCGCCGGCGCGGTGGCCGCGCTGTTGCGCGGCGCGTCGTAGCCGCCCCACCCACTCTCGCGACGGATCGATGAAGCAAGCCAACCCCGACAAGGCGCAGTACCAGTCCTTCCCGGATGCCGCGGGCGACTCGCGCACGCTCGACAAGCTCAAGGCGCTGCGGTTGCCCGCCCTGGACGGGCGGTCGTTCCTCGACGTGGGCTGCAACGAGGGGTTCTTCTGCGGCTTCGCCCGTTTCCAGGGCGCGACCCGGTCCGTCGGGATCGACCACTCGCAGCTGTTCATCGAACGCGCGCGCGCGCGCTTCCCGGACTGCGAATTCCACCAGCAGGGCTGGGACCGGCTTCCGGAAGGCCCGTTCGACGTGATCCTGCTGGCATCGGCCCTGCACTACGCGGACGACCAGGCTGCGCTCGTGCACGCCCTGGTCGACCGGCTCTCGCCGGACGGCACGCTGGTGCTCGAGCTGGGCATCGCCTCCTCGCGCAGGGCCGAATGGACGCGCGTCAAGCGTGGCATCGACGAGCGCGAGTTCCCGAGCATGCCGATGTTGCGCGAGATCCTGGCCGGCCACGCATGGAAATGGATGGGGCCGAGCATCCCGCAGGACGGCGACCCGGTGCCCCGCCACGTGGTGCACGTCAGCCGGCGGCGGCCGGTGGCCTACCTGCTGATGCAGCCGCCGGGCTACGGCAAGAGCAGCCTGGCGTCGGGGCTGTTCCCGCGCGCCGCCGTTCCCGTGGTGTCCGGCGACCAGGAGATCGGCCTGGCCGCCAAGGGCAAGGGCGCGGCATCGGCGGCGTTGCGCGAGGCCATCGCGGAGGATTATTCGCCGTTCCAGCTCGACCGCACCATCGAACGCATCTTCGAGCGCGGGCTGGGCGCCGACCTGGTCGCGCTTTGGGTGGCGCAGGCGGGCGAGGGCGACATCGCCCTCGACGCCTACGTGCCCGCCTCCCGCCATCGCGAGATCGAGCGCCTGCTGGAGGCACGCGGCTACCTGCCGGTGCGGCTGGAATGGGATCGCGTCGGCCATGCGCCGCTGCCCGATGCGCCCATGGCGCAGGCGGCCGAAGCGTTCTACCTGTCGCTGCTGGGCGATGTCGGCGCTCCCGCCGCCGCTGGTGCCAGCGCCGCCAGATGGGAGCCGGCCGGCTTCATCGACGAGCTCGGCCTGGAGGACGGGCGCCTGGTCGTGCGCGGTTGGGCGATCGACGCATCCGGCGCGCTGCCGCGCGAGATCAATGCCAGGCTTGGCCGGCGCACGCTCGGCGTCGAGCGCGTCGAGCGCCAGTTGCGGCCGGACGTGCAGCGGCACCTGGGGCTGCCGCATGCGCTGGTGGGCTACCGCGCCGTGGTCGACGCGACGGGCGTGCGTGGCCCGGCCGACCTCGATGGCCTGAAGATCTCCGCGCGCGGCGGCCCCGCATTCCAGCTCGCAGGACCGGTTGCCGCCATCTTCCGGGGTGCGGAACGATGACGGCCGCATCCGGGGCAGGCGGGCAGCAGGCCATCCGGCGGCTGGCGCGCAAGGTTGGCAGACGCCTGGGCGTGCGCGCTTCACGCGCGGACGTGGAGGCGGTCGAGGCCACCGGGCTGTTCGATCGCGCCGACTACCTGGCGCGCTATCCCGACGTCGCCGCGATGGGCATCGACCCCGTCGTGCACTACCTCGACGCCGGCGCGCGCGAAGGGCGCAACCCGTGCGCGTTCTTCGACAGCGCCTACTACCTCGAGGCGAATCCCGACGTCGCCGCGGCGGGACTCAACCCGCTGCTGCATTTCTGCGAATTCGGCTGGCGCGAATCGCGCCACCCGGGCCCGGAGTTCGACGTCGACTGGTACATCGAGGCCCATCTCGCCGCCACGGGCATGCAGGTGAACCCGTTGCTCCACTACCTGGGCACGGGGCGCGCGACGGGGCTGGAAATCCGTCCGGTCGTCGATTCCGGCGCCGGGCTGATCCGGGCCTCAGGCGTGTTCGACGAGGCCTACTACCGCGAGCAGTATCCCGACGTGGCCGCCACCGGCGCCGATCCGGTCTCGCACTACCTGCGGCACGGCGCGGAAGAGGGGCGCAACCCGTCGGCGCTGTTCGATACCCGCTACTACTTGCGCAACAACCCCGACGTCGCGCGCAGCGGCGAGAACCCCCTGCTGCACTTCTGCCGCGCCGGCTGGATGGAGCTGCGCAACCCGGGCCGCGATTTCGACGTGTGGTGGTACTGGTCGCGCCACCTGGATCCGGCGGTGGAAGGCCCCAATCCGCTCGGCCACTACCAGGCCGTCGGCAGGGAACAGGGTCTGGATACGCGTCCGCCGGCCAATCCGTCGCAGCTGCCCGGCAGCGGCCACCGCCATGCGCCCGGCCGCCCGGTGCGCCGCATCTGCCTGTTCGCCGGCTACGACCGCGACGGCATCGTCGACGACTACGTGGTGGACTACGTGCGCGAGCTCGCGCGCCATTGCGACGTCTACTACCTCGCCGACAGCGACATGCAGCCTGGCGAGCTGGACAAGCTCGCGCCGCATGTCGTGGCGGCCTGGTCCGAGCGCCACGGGGAGTACGACTTCGGCTCGTATTCGCGGCTCGCGCGCCACGTCGGCTGGGAGCGGATCGCGGAGTATGACGAGCTGTTGCTCGTCAACGACAGTTGCTACCTGCTGCGCGACCTCGACGAGGTGTTCGCGCGGATGGATGCGCGGGCCTGCGACTGGTGGGGGCTGCAGGCGACCAAGGGCATCATGGCCACCCGCCGCCATCCCGGCAACCGGTTCAGGCAGCCGATCCCGATGCCTGCGGTGCGGGGATCGCTGCTCGAGGCATTCGAGCGCGATTACCAGTACGACTTCCATGTCGGTTCCTATTTCGTGGCATACCGGCGGCCGGTGATCGCGGACGACCACTTCCGCCGCCTGCTGGACTCGGTAGGCGCGCAGGCGTCGAAGAAGGTCCTGATCCTGAAATACGAAGTGGGCTTCACGCGCCACCTGGTTGCGCGCGGTTACGCGTTCGACACCTTCATCGAC
>DATLJE010000031.1:0-48073 GCA_035539095.1 Luteimonas sp. | reverse complement strand
ACGCCTGTTGCGCCACCTGTTCGCCGGTCCCGCGCGCGCGACGTTCCCGGAAGCCAGCCTGCAGCGGATCGCCGCGGCGGTCGCCGAGGGGGAGGCGCGCCATCGCGGCGAGATCTGCTTCGCGGTCGAGCCGGCCCTGTCGCTGCGGCGGGTGCTGCGCGACGCGCAGGCACGCGGGCGCGCCCACGACGTGTTCGCGCGGCTGCGGGTCTGGGACACCGAGGCCAACAACGGCGTGCTGCTCTACCTGCTGCTCGCCGACCACCGCATCGAGATCGTCGCCGACCGCGGCCTGGCCGGCCTGGTGAGCGAGGAGCAGTGGCGCGGCGTGTGCCAGCTGATGGAGGAGCGCCTGCGGGCGGGCGAGCCGGAGGCCGCGGTGGTGCGCGGCGTGGCCGCCGTGTCCGACCTGCTGGCCGCGCACTTCCCGCGCGTGGCCGGCGAGGTCGACGAAAACGAACTGCCGGACCGGCCGCGCCTGCTCTAGCGATGCCGGCGAGCGATGCGGGATGCGCGCCCCGGCACCCGCTTTCCCCGCGATGCCACGACGTCGCAGGATGCCCGGGGCGAGCGCGTCGCCGCCGGGCGCGGCACAATACCCTGCGACGCAACCCGGAGCCGCGCCCCCGATGATGTGGTTGAACCAGATCGACCCGATCGCGCTGCAGGTCGGTCCGCTCGCCGTGCACTGGTACGGGGTCATGTACGCGCTGGGCTTCGCCGCGGCGTGGTTCCTGGGCCGTTCGCGCGTCGCCGCGGGCAGGCTGCCCGGGGTCGACGCGAACGCCTACGGCGACCTGATGTTCTACGCCATGCTCGGCGTGGTGCTGGGCGGCCGCATCGGCTACATCCTGTTCTACGACCTGCAGACCTACCTCGCGCATCCGCTGCAGGTGTTCAAGATCTGGGAAGGCGGGATGAGCTTCCACGGCGGCCTGCTGGGCGTGGTGTCCGCCGCTTGGCTGTGGTCGCGCCGGCACGCGCTGAACTTCTTCGACGTCGCCGACTTCATCGCGCCGCTGGTGCCGCCGGGCCTGGGCCTGGGGCGGCTGGGCAACTACATCAACGGCGAGCTGTGGGGCAAGTTCACCGAGCAGGGCTGGGGCGTGGTGTTCCCGCAGGCGCCCGAGGTGGCGAGGCTCCGGCTCGACCCGGCCGCGCTGCGCGCGCAGTTCGAGGCCGGCGCGCTGGATGCGTTCGCCCGCCATCCCTCGCAGCTCTACCAGGCGGCGCTCGAGGGCGTGGCGATGTTCTGCATCCTGTGGTGGTACTCGCGCCGCCCGCGGCCGCGCTTCGCGGTGGCCGGGATGTTCGCGCTGCTGTACGGCGCGTTCCGCTTCGCGGTCGAGTTCGTGCGCCTGCCCGACGCGCAGCTGGGCTACCTTGCCTTCGGCTGGCTGACCATGGGCCAGGTGCTGAGCCTGCCGCTGCTGCTGCTGGGCCTGTTCTGGCTGTGGAAGTCGCGCAGCGCGCCGACCCTGCAGCCGCGGCCTGCCGCGCAGGCGGGCGCGGCATGAAGCAGTACCTCGAGCTGCTGCGCCACGTGCTCGAGCACGGCGCGGAGAAAGGCGACCGCACCGGCACCGGCACGCGCAGCGTGTTCGGCTGGCAGATGCGCTTCGACCTGGGCGAAGGCTTCCCGCTGGTCACCACCAAGAAGCTGCACCTGCGCTCGATCGTGCACGAGCTGCTGTGGTTCCTGCGCGGCGAGACCAACATCGCCTACCTGAAGGACAACAAGGTCAGCATCTGGGACGAATGGGCCGATGCCGACGGCGAGCTCGGCCCGGTCTACGGCAAGCAGTGGCGGCGCTGGGCGGGCGCCGACGGCGTCGAGGTCGACCAGGTGAAATGGGTGGTCGACGAAATCCGGCGCAACCCGGATTCGCGCCGGCTGATCGTGTCGGCGTGGAACGTCGCCGACCTGCCGCGCATGGCGCTGATGCCCTGCCATGCGCTGTTCCAGTTCTACGTCGTGGACGGCAAGCTCAGCTGCCAGCTCTACCAGCGCAGCGGCGACATCTTCCTGGGCGTGCCGTTCAACATCGCCAGCTACGCGCTGCTCACGCACATGGTGGCGCAGGCGACGGGGCTGGGCGTGGGCGACTTCGTGCACACGCTCGGCGACGCGCACCTGTATTCGAACCACTACGAGCAGGCGCGCGAGCAGCTCTCGCGCGCGCCGCGACCGCTGCCGTCGCTGAAGCTGAATCCGGACGTGACCGACATCCTCGGCTTCACCTACGACGACATCGCCATCGAAGGCTACGACCCGTGGCCGGCGATCAAGGCGCCGGTGGCGGTCTAGGCCCGTCATGCCCGCGCAGGCGGGCATCCAGCGCCCCGGATTTCCCGAAACCGGAGCGAAAGACACTGGATTTCCACCTTCGCGGGAACGACGGCCGGAAGTGCATGACGCAGATTTCCCTCATCGCCGCACTGGACCGCGACTTCGCCATCGGCAAGGGCAACGCCCTGCCGTGGCGTCTCCCGGACGATCTCAAGCGCTTCAAGGCGCTGACCCTGGGCAAGCCGGTGCTGATGGGGCGCAAGACCGCCGAATCCCTGGGGCGCGCGCTGCCGGGACGGACCAATCTCGTGCTCACGCGCTCGGACGGCCTCCCCTTCGCCGGCATGCAGCCGGTGGAAACGCTGGAGCAGGCGCTGTCCGTCGCGCGGATCGAACAGGCCGGGGAGCTGTGCGTCATCGGCGGCGGCCAGGTGCTCGCGCTGGCGTTGCCGCGGGCCGACCGCATGCACCTGACCTTCGTCGACACAGTGGTCGCGGGCGCCGACGCCTTCTTCCCGCGCTTCGATCCGGGGCAATGGTGCGAGGTATCGCGCGATGCGCATCCAGCCGACGCGCGCAACGAATTCGCGTTCGAGTTCGCCGATTACGAGCGCGCCTGACGGTTCGACGGCAGCGCGCGGATCTGGTCGATGCTCAGCGCCTCGCTCTCGGCCGGCTGCGGCAGGCCGGTCTTCGCGCAGAAGGCGATGAAGCGCGGGTCGTCGCGAATATCCAGGATGAGCGGATCGAACGGCAGGAAAAGAAGCCCGCCGGGCGAAGTGCGCTGCAGCCATTCCACGGCGTGACCGGCGTCGCCGCGCAAGGCATAGATTTGCGCGACCGAGTACGGATCAGCGTTCGCCACGGCCTTGTTGGCGAGGACGTTCGCCAACGCGGCGTTTGCCGCTGCGCGATCCGGTCCGATCTGGGACGCCATCGCTGTGTACAAGACGCGATATTCCGCGGGCATCTGCATGGCGTTGCCCATGGCTGCATCTGCATCGCTGCGGACCAAGGCGGCGACCATGCGCAGGAAGATGGTTGCAGAGTGCCAGTGCCGATTCGTCTGCGTCAGGCTTTCGGCGGCGTGGAGATATTTTTCCGCCTCGTCCAGGCGACCGGTCGCCATCAGCAAACGCGCATACTGTTGGTGATTGATGATGTAGAGCGGTTCGATCGACAGGAGGTGCTCCCTCGATCGGATCGCTTCGCCCAGTTTCCCGACCTGGGCAAAGACATAGCCGCAGCCATTGAGGACGGTGCCATCCTCGGGCGCCAGTTGAACGGCGCGACGGCATTCGTCCAGTGCGCCCCGGTGGTCGAAAGTGTAGACCAGCAGGTAGGCGCGGGCCGCGTGGGCCGCACCCAGCCTGGGCGCCAGTTGCAGCGCCCTGTCCGTGGCGAGGCGCGCCCGGCGCATGTATTCGCGGGCGGCCGCGGGAGTCGCGCCCCAGGTCCCGGGGAACGTGGCGACCGTACTCGACGACCCCGACAGGAGCGCCCACGCCATCGCATAGTCCGGGTCGATCTGCACTGCCTGGGCCATGTACTCGGCCGACTTCGGGAAATTCTCGTCATGCCAGTACTGCAAGCCCCGCAGGTAGGCGTTGTAGGCCTCGAGGTTGCCGCTGGGCGGCCGGTCGTCGTGCTTCGTCGCTTCCCCGGGCGACAGCAGCTTCACCTGCAGCGCATCGATGACTGCGGACGCGATCTCATCCTGCAGCGCAAACAGGTTCTTGTACGGGCGGTCGTAGTGCTCGGCCCACAGCGTGCTGCCATCGGCGGCCTTGACCAGCGAGGCGCTGATGCGCACGACGTCGCCCGCGCGCTGCACGCTGCCGTTGAGCAGGTAGGCGACTTCGAGCTTGCGGCCGATGGCCGCGCTGTCGTCCTTGCTGTCGCGGAACTGGAAGGCGGAGACGCGGCCGATCACCTTCAGGCCGTGGAAGCGCGACAGCGAGTCGATCAGGTTCTCCGAAAGGCCGTCGGAAAAGAACTGCTGCTCCGGGTCGTTGCTGGCGTTGACCAGGGGCAACACCGCAATGGAGCGCTCGTCCGCCTTCGGTGGCGTGGACGCCACGCCCGGCGTCGCGGCTTGCGCCACGGGCCCGTCGTGCCGCGTCGGTGATGCCTGGCCGTGGAAGAACCAGCCGACCGCGACGGCCATGATCACCGCCGCGACCGCGAGCATGCGCTTGCCGCCGGAGGCGCCCACGTCGAGCTTCACGCCATCCGGCGTGAGTTCCAGCGCCCAGGCCATCAGCACCGCAACGGGAAAGCCCAGCGCGAAGAGCAGGACGACGAAGCGCAGCGCCCAGATCGGCAGGTCGAACGCGGGCAGGATGGTGGCCGTGACCTGCACCAGCAGCCAGGCGGCCGCCAGGTAGCCGATGGCGACCTGGAAGACTTTGCGCCTGCGGAGCTCGGCCAGGAACGACATCGGTTCGCGGTTTCCACCTGGTCCGGCAATCGATGTTACCGAAGATGCGCTCGCCGGGTCCGCCAGCCGGCCGCGCCCCATGACGCGGTTGTTGGCGGCGCGGCCGGCATGTCGCGACCCGGCACCCGCACCTGACGGGAACGGGCCGGGGCGCGTGATCCGGCCAGCACGTAGGGTGGGCCCTGGCCCACCACCTCGGTAAGCGGCCATAGCCCGGGTGTCCTCGGCCGAACATGACGTCCCGCCCGTGATCGCCGCGGCGACCCAGCCACGCGCGCGACACGGTCGGTGTCGCAGCGGCTCGGGCGTATCCACGGATTGCTGCGCAAGCAGCCCACGGCGGGCCAGGGCCCGCCCTACGCGGTCTCGCGACCCGGCACCTGCACGATGCGCAGCTCGTCGGTATCCAGCTGCAGCGCGGTAAGCTTGCCGCCCCAGACCGCGCCGGTGTCGATGGCGTGCACGCCGTGGCCGATGAACAGTCCCAGCGCGCTCCAGTGCCCGCAGACGATCTTCAGGTCGCGGCCGGCGTGCCCGGGCACCTCGTACCACGGGTACAGGCCGGGTTGCTGGGTGCCCGGCGCGTTCTTCTCCTCGAACGCGATCCGCCCGCGCGGCGTGCAGTAGCGCATCCGGGTGAAGACGTTGATGATCGCGCGGTCGCGGTCCAGGCCCTTCAGCGCGGGCGACCACGCCGGGCGATCGCCGTACATCTGCTTGAACAGCTTGCGGTGATTGCCGCCGCGCAGCGTGGCCTCGACCTCGCGCGCATGCTTCTCGGCCATCTGCGTCGTCCAGCGCGGCGCCAGCCCTGCGTGGACCATCATCCAGCCCAGCTCGCGGTCGACGTGCAGCAGCGGCTGCGCGCGCAGCCAGTCGAGCAGCGCGTCGCGGTCGGGCGCGAACAGCACGCGCTGCAGGTCGGGATTGACCTTGCGCTGCTCCTCCTCGCGCCGCTCGGCGATCGCCAGCAGCGAGAGGTCGTGGTTGCCGAGCACGGTCAGCGCGTTGGCGCGCAGCGAATGCACCAGCCGCAGCGTCTCCAGCGACTCGCCGCCGCGGTTGACCAGGTCGCCGCAGAACCACAGACGGTCCCGCGCGGGATCGAAGCGGATCTTCTCGAGCAGCCGCTCGGTCGGGCCGAGGCAGCCCTGCAGGTCGCCGATCGCCCAGACGCTCATGCCGTCGCCGCCGCGCCGCGCATCAATGCAGGGTCCGCGGCACCGACAGGGTGAACGGCGGGATCGGCGCGTCGAAATGCGTGCCGTCGTCGCCGACCATGTCGTAGCTGCCTTCCATCGTGCCGACCGAGGTCTCGAGCACCGCGCCGGAGGTGTAGGTGAACTGCTCGCCGGGCTCGATCCGCGGCTGCTCGCCGACCACGCCTTCGCCCTGCACCTCCTCGACCTTGCCGTTGGCGTCGGTGATCAGCCAGCGCCGCGCCAGCAGCTGCGCCGGCAGGCGCCCGAGGTTGCGGATGCGGATTGTGTAGGCGAAGACGTAACGATCGTCGTCCGGCGCCGATTCCTCGTCGAGGAACCGGGTCGCGATCTGGATCTCGAGGGTGTAGTCCGAGGTTTCGTCCATGGCGCCAGTGTACCGGCTGGCGGTGAACGCTTGGACTACGCAATGGCGTCCTGGTTCGCCAGCCGCACGAAATCGGCGACTGCCAGTTGCTCGGCGCGCAGCTGCGGATCGATGCCGGCGGCGCGCAGCGTCGCCTCGTCGCACACCTCGCGCAGGGCGTTGCGCAGCGTCTTGCGACGCTGCCCGAACGCGGCGCGCACGACGGCGGCGAAGCGCGCGCGATCGCGGATGCCCACGCGCGCGGGGTCGCGCGGCACCAGCCGCATCACCGCCGAGTCCACCTTGGGCGGCGGGCGGAACGCGCCCGGCCCGACGGTGAACAGCGAGGTCACCTCGCACCAGGCCTGCAGCATCACGCTCAGCCGGCCGTAGACCTTGCTGCCGGGCGCGGCCGCGGCGCGGTCGACCACTTCCTTCTGCAGCATGAAGTGCATGTCGTGCACCGCCGCGGCGTGGTCGAGGGCGTGGAACAGGATCGGCGAGGACAGGTTGTAGGGCAGGTTGCCCACCAGACGGATCGGCGTGCCGGCTGCCAGCGCGGTGAAGTCGACGTCGAGCACGTCGGCATGGACGAGCGTGAGCTCGCCGTGCGAGCGCGCGGCCTCGGTGAGCGGCGCGAGCAGGTCGCGGTCGAACTCGATCGCGGTCAGCGACCCGTGGCGGTCGAGCAGCGGGAACGTCATCGCGCCCTGGCCGGGGCCGATCTCGACCAGGCGGTCGCCGGGCCGCGGGTCGACCGCCAGGAGGATGCGGTCGACCACGCCGCGTTCGTGCAGGAAGTGCTGGCCGAGGGATTTCTTCGCCGGCTCGAGGAAGCGCGCGCCGGTCACAGCAGCTTCGTCCCCAGCGGCACGTCGCGGTCGGGCACGCACAGCGCGACGTTGCCGTCGGCGTCGTGGAAGCCGGTGACCAGGCATTCGGACATCAGCGGCCCGATCTGCTTGCGCGGGAAGTTCACCACGCCCACCACCAGGCGCCCGACCAGCTCCTCCGGACGATACAGCGCGGTGACCTGGGCGCTGGACTTGCGAACGCCGATGTCGGGGCCGAAGTCCACGTGCAGCACGTACGCCGGCTTGCGCGCCTGCGCGAACGGTTCGGCCGACAGCACGCGGCCCACGCGCAGCTCGACCTTCATGAAGTCGTCCCAGCCGATCTGCGGCATCGGGGCGGGCGCGTCGCTCACGCCGTCGCCCCCTGCGCGCGCCGCAACGCACGTCGCTGCGCGAGGCACGCGCAGGTTTCGATCGCGGCGAGCAGGCTCGACGGATCGGCGGTGCCCTTGCCGGCGAGGTCGAGCGCGGTGCCGTGGTCGACCGCCACGCGCGGGTAAGGCAAGCCGAGGGTGAGGTTCACCGCGCGCTCGAAGCCGCTGTACTTGAGCACCGGCAGGCCCTGGTCGTGGTACATCGCGAGCACCGCGTCGACGCCGCGCAGCTTCGCCGGCAGGAAGGCGGTGTCGGCCGGCAGCGGGCCGTGCAGGCGCATGCCTTCGCCGCGCAGGCGCTCGAGCACGGGTTCGATCACCTCGATCTCCTCGCGACCCAGGTGCCCGGACTCGCCGGCATGCGGGTTGAGGCCGAGCACGGCGATCGCCGGCGCGTCGATGCCGAAGTCCTCGCGCAGCGCGGCTTGCAGGATGCGCAGCGTGCGCTCCAGTCCGTCGGCGGTGATCGCGTCGGCGACCTCGCGCAGCGGCAGGTGGGTCGTCGCCAGCGCGACGCGCACGATGTCGTTGGCGAGCATCATCACCACCTCGCGCCCGGCCTGGCGCGCGAGCAGGCCGGTGGTGCCGGTGTAGGCGATGCCGCCGGCGTTGATCGTCGCCTTGTGCACCGGGCCGGTGACCAGGCCGTCGAAGGCGCCGGCCTGGCACGCCGCCGCGGCGGCCTCGAGCGCGTGGATCATCGCCGCGGCGTTGCGCGGGTCCGGCGTGCCCGGGTCGACGGCGACGGCATCGGGGACATCGACGACGCGCACCCGGCCCGGCGCCGCGGCGGACGCATCGTCGACGAAGGCCAATGGCAGGCGCAGGCGGGCCGCCGCGCGCGCGAGCGCGGCGCGGTCGCCGAACACGACGAGGTCGGCGCCATGCGCCTGCTGCAGTGCGCGGACACACAGTTCCGGCCCGACGCCGGCCGGCTCGCCCGGGACCAGCGCCAGCCGGGGACGCGCCATGTCAGCCGCCGCTGGAATCCGGGGCCGGCGCCGCTGCAGGGGCGGGCGGCGCGGCGTCGCCGGAGGCGCCCGCACCGGTGCGGATGTCGACGTAGGCTTCGCCGCGCAGCTCGCGCAGGTAGCGGTTCCACTCGTCCTCGAGCTTGCGCTGGCCGATGCGCTCGCGCATCTGCGCGCGGCGGTTCTCGTCGGTGGCGTTGGCCTGGCGGGTGGCCTCGCGCTGGACGATGTGCCAGCCGGCCTGGGTCTTGAACGGCGCCGACACCTGGCCGTCCTGCAGCCCGGCCACCTGGGCGCCGAACTCCGGGCCGAACTGGTCCGGGGTGAACCAGCCCAGCTCGCCGCCGTTGTCCTTGCTGAAGGCGTCCTCGGAGCTTTCCTTCGCGACCTCGGCGAAGTCGGCGCCGCCGGCGATGCGCGCGCGCAGCGTGTCGATCTTCGCCTTCGCCTTGGCGTCGTCGCCGCCGGCGCGCACCAGGATGTGCCGCGCCTGGTACTGGGTGACGCTCTGCGCGCCGCTGTCGCCGTCGGCGCTGCGGGTGTCGACCAGCTGCAGCAGCTGGAAGCCGCTGGGGCCGCGGATCGGGCCGAGTACCTGGCCCTTCTGCAGCGTGCGGATCGTGTTGGCGAACGCCGCCGGGATCTCGTCGATGCTGCGCCAGCCCAGGTCGCCGCCTTCCAGCGCGTTGGGGCTGTCGGAGTAGCGCACCGCCGCCGCGGCGAACGTCATCTCGCCCTTGTCGAGCAGCGCCTTGACGCCGTCCACCTTCTGCTGGCCGGTGGCGATCTGCTCGGGCGTGGCGCCGTCGGGCAGCGCGACCAGGATGTGCGCGAGGTGGTATTGCTCGCCGCCCTGCGCGGCGAGCGCGGCGTCGACCTCGGCCTCGCTGACACTGATGCGGCTCTGCGCGAAGCGCTGGCGCAGGCGCTGGCTCAGCAGCTCGTCGCGCAGCGACGCGCGGAAGTCGTCGTAGGACATGCCGTCGCGGGCGAGCTGCTGGCGCAGCTGGTCCGGGGTGAGCTTGTTCTGCGCGGCGATGTTGGTGATCGCGTTGTCGACCTCGGCGTCGCCGACCCGCACGCCGGTCTCGGTGGCGCGCGCGGTCTGCAGGCGCAGCAGGATCAGCCGCTCGAGCACCTGCCGCTGCAGCACGTCGCGCGGCGGGAGCTGGTCCTGGCGGCCGGCGTACTGGGCGAGGATGTTGTTGAGCGCGCGGTCGAGCTCGCTGCGCAGGATGACGTCCTCGTCGACGACCGCGGCGATGCCGTCGAGCGGCTGCACCTGCTGGGCATGGGCGGGCGCGCCGAACAGCAGGGCGACGGCAAGGAGGGGGGCGATGATGGTCTTCATGGGATGTCGTCGGGGAGGTCGTCGTCGTCGTCGACGCCGCTGCCGATCTCGGGCGGCGGTACGAGGTAGAGGTCCTCGCGGTAATAGCCGAGGATAGCACGGCGCAGGCGGCCTTCCGTGTCCGGGCCGGCGTTGCCCAGGCCCTTGAATTCGATCTCGAACTGGATGGCGTCGTTCAGGTCGCCGGTGCGGTTGCGCACGTAGCGGCGCGCGACCAGGCGCGCGGCCAGGCAGCAGCTGTCCCACTGCACGCCGGCGATGCCTTCGAGCAGCTGGTGGTCCTTGAGCGAGTAGTAGTAGCGGCCGACCAGGCTCCAGGTCGGGTTGATCGGGTAGAGGAAGGACAGGTCGGCCTGTTCGAGCAGGTCTTCGCCATTGTTGACGTTGCGCCGGTAGCGGTAGCTCAGGTTGACGATGCCGTTGTCGCCGATCAGGTAGCGCGTGCGCAGGCTGGCGAGGTCCTCGCGGCCGAACTTCGGGTCCCACTGGTAGGACGCGCCGATGTTCCAGCGATCGTTGATCGCGTAGCTGACATCCGTGACCCACGCCGAACGGCCGCTTTCGAGCACCGGGCTGCTGGGGCTCAGGCCAACGCGCGAGTCGTCGAAGTACCTGATCTGCCCGAGGCTCGCCGACAGCTTCTCGCGTCCGTCCGACTCGCGGATCAGGCGCGTGGTGACCGCCATCGTGAGCTGGTTGGCGTCGGTCTGGCGGTCGGCGCCGGAGAAGCGGTTGTCGCGGAACAGCTGGCCCCAGCTGAAGGTCATCGCGCCGGTGTCGAAGATCGGCAGGTCGTCCTGGTTGCGGTACGGGGCGTTGAGGTAGAACAGCCGCGGCTCCAGCGTGTGCACGTAGCTCTCGCCGCGGAAGTGCGCGGTGCGGTCGAAGTAGAGCCCGGCATCGAGCGAGGCGATCGGCAGGCTGCGGGTGGGCGAAGTCTCCGGCTCGCCGCTGCCGTTGCCCGCGGCGATCCTGTCGGCCAGGTCCTGGTCGAGCTGGTAGCCGGTGTAGCGCCAGGCCAGCGTGGGCGTGATGAACCACGCCGCGCCGGTCAGCGGCATGCTCACGTAAGGCTTGAGGTCGAGCCTGCTGCCGCCGGGCCGGGCGTCGGTGTCGATGTGCTGGAAGCGCGCGGCTTCGGCGTTGACGCCGGCGGTCAGCCAGCGCGCGAACGGCTGTTCCCAGTTGAAATAGGCGCGCGGCAGCCGGTAGTAGGGCAACGACGTCTCGCGCAGCGTGTAGTCGGCCAGCTGGTAGTAGTCGGCCATCAGTCCCGCGTCCCACCAGCGCCCGCGGCCGTAGAGGCCGACGTCGCTGTTGATGCGGTAGCTGGAGAGCGAATTGACGTTGTTGTTCAGGTCCTCGTAGTAGCGGGGGTCGCTGATCCAGTTGAGGTTCGCGCGCGCCTGCCAGTGCCTGTCGACGTTCTGGCGGCCGCTGAAGCGCAGGCGCCCGCGGTCCTCGTCACGGCGGTTGTCGAGCGGATAGCCATTGGCCAGGAATTCGGCCAGCTCGTCGTCGTGCTCCCGGCTGGTCAGGTCGTCGGAGGGCAGGTAGCCCACGTCCAGCTGGCCGCGGCCGGTGCGGGTCAGGTAGCGGAACTCGGTGTCCAGCATCAGCCCGCGCTTGGTCATGAGCCTGGGGGTCAGGGTCATGTCGTAGTTGGGCGCGAGGTTGAGGTAGATCGGCTGGCGCCAGTCGAAGCCGTTGCGGTTGGACTGGCCGATGTTCGGGTACAGCAGGCCGGTCACGCGGCGGTCGTCGATCGGGAACTTGAACCACGGCATGTACAGGACCGGGATCCTGCCGACCCGGATTGTCGCGTTGCGCGCGGTGCCGAAGCCCTCGTCGGTATCGAGGTCGATGCGCTGCGCGCGCAGCTCCCAATGGCGGTCGCCGGGCGGACAGGTGGAGTAGGTGGACTCCATCAGCGTGCCCTGGGTGCCTTCCATGCGGATGGTCTCGGCGCCGCCGTTGCCGCGCCGCTCGGTCAGCTGGTAGCGGACGTTGTCGACCTGGTGGGTGTCGGCGTTCTGGTCGCCGTGCGCGCGGTCGGCGACCATGCGCATGCTCGAGTCTTGGTACTGGACGTTGCCTTCGGCGTCGTACCGGTTGGTTTCCTGGTCGAAGCGCAGGTTGTCGGCGTGCAGGTACTGGTCGCCGCGCTTGAGGGTGACGTTGCCCTGGAAATTGATGGTCTGGCCGGTGACGCCCTCGACGCTGTCGCCGGCCACGTCGGTGTTCTGGCTGGCGCGGTCCTCGGGCGAGCCCACCGGCGGCTGGGCGCCGGGGAACATCGGCACCGCGTCCTGCACCGGGCACTGCGACCAGTTTTCCGGGTGGTCGTCGTCGGCTTGGGCGGTCAGCGAGAAGGCGATGCACAGCGGCAACGGCAGCAGGCGGAAAACAGGGCGCACGGGGCATCCGGTCGACGAAGGCGGCCGCTAGCTTGCCGGATCGCCTGCCCAGCGGCAATGCGGCCGCGGATGGCGCTTCAGCCGCCGGGCATGCCGCGTGAGCCAGCGGTGAAGGGTGGCAACGGCAGCTGAACAAACCGCTGCGAGCGGCCGCGGGAGCGACCGGAGTCGCGACGGCTTCCGCAGCATGGCAACGACTTGCCAGCCCCCGAGCCTTGACGGCAAGCGGCGCGCGCTATCGCAGCGCCGCCACGTGCGCCACGCTGCATTCGCGCAGCGCCTGCAGGTCGTAGCCGCCTTCCAGCATCGACACCAGTCGGCCGCCGGCGTGGCGGTCGGCCAAGCCGCGCAACTCGCCGGTCAGCCAGGCGTAGTCCTCGGCGTCGAGCTGCAGTTGCGCCAGCGGGTCGCGCCAGTGCGCGTCGAATCCAGCCGAGACCAGCAGCAGCTGCGGCGCGAAGGCGTCGATCGCGGGCAGCAGCCGGTCCTCCCACGCGGCGCGGAAGCCGCGCCCGCCGGTGCCCGGCGGCAGCGGCGCGTTGAAGACGTTGCCCACGCCGCGCTCGTGCGCGTGGCCGGTCTCCGGGTACAGCGGCGACTGGTGCGAGCTCAGGTACTGCACGCGCGGCTCGGCCTCGAAGATGTCCTGGGTGCCGTTGCCGTGGTGGACGTCGAAGTCGACGATCGAGATTCGCGCCAGGCCGTGGCGGTCGAGCGCATGGGCGGCGGCGACGGCGACGTTGTTGAACAGGCAAAACCCCATCGGCGCTGCGCGGGTGGCGTGGTGGCCGGGCGGGCGGACCGCGCAGAAAACGGTAGCCGCCGCGCCCGCCATCACCGCGTCGACCCCCGCCACCGCCGCGCCCGCGGCGCGCAGCGCCGCCTCGGCCGAGTCCGGCGACAGCACGGTATCCGGATCCAGGGCGATGCGCTGCCCCGGCCTGGTTTCCAGCACCGCGTCGAGCAGGCCTTCGTCATGCACGCGCAGCAGCTGGCCGCGGCTGGCGCGCGGCGCTTCCCGCCAGTCGATGTCGTCGAAGCCCTCGCGCAGCGCCTCGATCACCGCGCCCAGCCGCTGCGGCCGCTCGGCATGGCCGGGCCCGGTGTCGTGGGCGAGGCACGCCGAATGGGTGAAGACGGGGAAGGTCATGGTCCTGACCCGCGCTTCCCGGCCACGCTCAGGGCTTGCGGCGTTCGTGTTGCCAGATCACTTCGCCCTGGCCGTCGGCGCGCGCCAGCACCCGGGCGAGCACGAACAGCAGGTCCGAGAGCCGGTTGAGGTAGCGGATCGCCTGCGGCCGCACCGCCTCCTGGCGCGAGAGCGTGACCGCCTCGCGTTCCGCGCGCCGCACCACCGTGCGCGCGACGTGGCAGCGCGCACCGGCCTCGCCGCCGCCGGGGAGGATGAAATCCTTCAGCGGCGGCAATGCCTCGTTGTAATGGTCCAGGTGCTGCTCGAGGCGCTCGACATCGGCGTCCTGGATCGCGGCGTGGCCGGGGATGCACAGCTCGCCGCCGAGGTCGAACAGCTGGTGCTGCACCGTGGTCAGCAGCGCGCGGATGTCGTCGGGCACGTTGGCGGCCAGCAGCAGGCCGATCGTCGAGTTCGCCTCGTCCACCGTGCCGTACGCGGCCACCCGCGCCGAGTCCTTGGCCACGCGGCTGCCATCGCCCAGGCCGGTGGTGCCGTCGTCGCCGGTCTTCGTGTAGATCTTCGAGAGGCGGTTGCCCATGGCGCGTCAGCGCAGGTCGCGGTCGCGCGCCTTGGCTTCCTGCGCCAGCGGGCGCGCGTGGCGCACGACCTGCTCGCACACCACCTGCGCGATCGCGGCCAGCGCCACGAACATCGCGGTCGCACGCAGGTAGGGCGGGAACCAGTCGGCGTAGTTCTTCGCCCAGCCGGCGACGGTGGGATCGGCCACGCTGTCGCTGGTCCAGTAGAAGCCGCCCTGCGCGAACAGGTGGCACAGCGCGGTCGATGCGACCACCGCCAGCGCGAGCTTGCCCAGCGCGGCGAGGCTGGCGCCCCGGTAGCCGCGGCGCAGCCACAAGCCGCCCAGCCACATCGCCAGGTGCGCCGGCACCAGCAGCCAGTAGCCCGGCGAGACGCAGTAATGGCTCCAGAAATCCATGCCCTGGCCGGTGATCACCGCCCAGTCGATGCCCACCGCCAGCACCATCAGCAGCGGGAACGCCCAGCGCGACCAGCCACGCAGGTAGAAGCCGCCGATGAAGAACACCGCCCACGACGCGTCAGGCACCGGGGTGAAGTGGGTGAAGTAGTGGGTGCGCGTGGCCGCCATCAGCAGCACCAGCAGGGACAGGACGATCACGCGTTGCAGGGTGGTGTTCATGGCGCGGGTGGCTCCGGACGCGGCGAGCGGGAATGGCGGGCATTCTAGCGAACGCAGGCCCGCGGCGGGCCTGCGCGGGCCGTCGGCGGGCGTGGGGGCGGGCGCTATCATGTCCGGATGACGCGAATCCACGACGTGCTCATCGTTGGCGGCGGCCTGGTCGGCGCCAGCCTGGCCATCGCGCTGGACGGGCTCGGGCTCGACGTCGGCCTGGTCGAGGCCACGCCGCCCGGCACGCTGCCAGCGGTGTTCGACGAGCGCAACCTGAGCTTCGCCGACGCCACGGTCAATGCGCTGCGCGCGCTGGGCGTGATGCAGAAGCTGCGCGCGCCCACCGGCGCGATCGCACGCATCCACGCCAGCCGCCGCGGCGACTTCGGCCGCCTGCGGCTGGCCGCCGCCGACTACGGCCGCGAGGCGTTCGGGCAGGTGGTGGTCGCGCGCGACTTCGGCGAGGCGCTGGAAGCCAGGCTGGCCGAACTGGCGCGGCTCACCCGCTACCGCCCGGCGCGTTTCACCGGACTTGGCGAAGGCGATGACGGCCTGCGCGCGATCCGCATCGCCGACGACGCAGGCGAGCACGCGTTGCGCGCGCGCCTGCTGGTCGCCGCCGACGGCACCCGCAGCGGCGTGCGCGAGGCGCTGGGCATCGGCGTGGACGAACACGACTACCTGCAGACGCTGTTCGTGGCCCGACTGCGCACGGCGCGCGCGCCCGACGGCACCGCGTACGAGCGCCTGGGCGACGACGGGCCGACCGCGCTGCTGCCGCGCGGCGACCGCCACTTCGGCCTCGTGCACGGCGTCGCCCGCGACGAGGCGGACGCGGTGCGGGCGCTGTCGGACCGCGACTTCCTCGAGCGCGTCCAGCAGGCCTTCGGCTGGCGCGCCGGGCGCTTCCTGTCGGTCGGCGCGCGCAGCGCCTACCCGGTGGCGCGGGTGGTCGCGCGGCGCACGACCGCGCCGCGCGCGGTGCTGGTCGGCAACGCCGCGCAGACGCTGCATCCGATCGGCGCGCAGGGCTTCAACCTCGGGCTGCGCGACGCGCTGGTCCTGGCCGAGCTCATCCAGGCGCGCGGCGGCGATCCCGGCGATGCCGGCCTGCTCGAAGCCCATGTCGCACGTCGCGCCGATGATCGCGAACGCACCCTGGCCATGACCCACGGCATGGCGCGATTGACCGCCGACGACGCGCCGCTGCTGCGTCCGCTGCGCAGCGTCGGCCTGCTCGCGCTCGACCGGCTGCCGTCCGCGCAGGGCGCGCTGGTCGGCGGCGCGATGGGCTATCGCGGCGACGTGCCCGCGCTGTGCCGGGGGCAGGCGCGGTGAGCCGCGGCGCGCGGCTGGATGCCGTGGTCGTTGGCGGCGGCGTGGTCGGCGCTGCCTGCGCGCTGGCGCTGGCTGGGCTCGATCTCGAGGTGGCGCTGGTCGAGGCGGCCGAGCCCCGGCGCTGGTCGCCCTCGCAGCCCGACCTGCGGGTCTACGCCTTCGCGCCGGACAACGCCGCGCTGCTCGACACGCTCGGCGCGTGGCGCAAGGTCCGCGACGCGCGCGCGCAGCCGTACCGGAAGATGCGGGTGTGGGACGCGGCCGGCGGCGGCGAGCTGGCGTTCGACGCCGATGCGTTCGGACGCGGCGAGCTGGGCTGGATCGTCGAGCACGGCCTGCTGGTCGACCGCCTCTGGGCCGGGCTGCCGCGCGCGGGCGTGCAGGTGCGCGCGCCGGCACGGGTGGAATCGCTCGAACAGGACGACGGCGGCGTGCGCCTGCGGCTGGACGACGGAAGCCGCCTGGACGCGCGCATCGCGATCGCGGCCGACGGCGCCGACTCCACCCTGCGCGGCCTCGCCGGCGGCGAGGTCGCTCGCCACGACTACGGCCAGCGCGGCGTGGTCGCCTACATCGAAACGCAACGGCCGCACGAGGACACCGCGTGGCAGCGCTTCCTGCCGACGGGCCCGCTGGCGATGCTGCCGTTCGCCGATGGCCTCGGCTCGATCGTGTGGACGCTGCCGGACGCGCGCGCGGCACAGGTGCTTGCGCTCGACGATGACGCGTTCGCGCAGGCGCTCACGCGCGCGTTCGACGCGCGGCTGGGCGCGATGCGGCCGGCGTCGAAGCGGGTCGCGTTCCCGCTGCGGCGGCAGCTCGCGCGCTCGCAGGTGCTGGGTCGCGTGCTGGTGGTGGGCGACGCCGCGCACGTGGTGCATCCGCTGGCGGGGCAGGGCGTCAACCTCGGCCTGCGCGACGTCGCCGGTTTGCGCGACCTGGTCGCCGCCGCGCGCGCCCGGCGCGCCGACTGGGCCTCGCCGCACCGCCTCGCGCGCTGGGCGCGCACGCGCGCGAGCGAGAACGCCATCGCCGCGCACGCCTTCGACGGCATCAACCGGCTGTTCTCCAGCGACGACATGCACCGCACGCTGCTGCGCGGCCCGCTGCTCGGGCTCGCCGGGCGGCTGCCGCCCGTGGCCACCGCGCTGTGGAGGCGGGCGGCCGGCCTTTGAGCCGCGTGGCTGCGACAAAAGAGAAGCCCCGCGGATGCGGGGCTTCTGTTTTCTGGTGCACGACGTCGCCGACGGGCTACATCCAGCCGGCCAGCTCCTGCTTGTCGAGCCTGCCGTCGTGGTTGTTGTCGACCGCGCGGAACTCGGCGGTCAGCGTGGCGTTCGACTTCGCCTCGCTGCGGCTGATGCTGCCGTTGCCGTCGGCGTCCATCGCGGCGAAGTCGATCTTGTAGTCGCCGACCACCGAATCCGGCGGCACGGAATGCACGCTGGCCTGCCCGCCGCCGGCCGCGGGCGCGGCCTGGCCGGGCGCCGGCGGCGCCGCGGGCGCATCGGCAGGCGATGCCGGCGTGCCGGCAGGCGGCGCCGGTATCGGCGCGGCGGGGGCGGCGACGTCCGAAGGCGGCGGCACGTCGGCCGGCGGCGGGGGTGCCGTTTCGGGCGGCATGCCTGCGTCCTGCGGCGGCGGCGGGACCGGCGCGCCGGGCGGAGGCGGCGGAGGCGGCATGGGCGCCGCGGGAGGCGGCGGTGGCGCGGGCGCAGCGGGTGGCGCCGGCACCTCCTGCTGCATCGCGTCGGAGGCCTGCTGCGCCTGTTCGGCCTGGATGGCCTCCTGCGCCGGGTCGGTCGGGTTGGTGTCCTGGGCCTGCACGGCGCCGGCGATCGCGGTGAGCACGGCCAGGCCGAGCAGCTGTTTCTCGAGCATCCTCATCGACGTGCCCTCCTGTGGGAACGGGCCGACGCTAGGCGCACCGGGGTCAAGCGGGCGTCAATGCACGACTTCGGCGGACTCGCCCGCCGAAGCCGTGACGGCGGCTACATCCAGCCCGACAGTTCGGCCCGGCTCAGGCGGCCGTTGTGGTCGTTGTCCACCGCGTCGAACTCGCCGGTGAGGGTGGCGTTCGACTTCGCCTCGCCGCGGCTGATGCTGCCGTTGCCGTCGGCGTCCATCGCCGCGAAGTCGATCTTGTAGTCGCCGACCACCGAATCGGGCGGCACCGAATGGAAGGTCACCTGGGGCTGCGCCGCCGCGGCGTCCATCGGCGTGACCTGCGCGGGAGGCGGCGGAGGCGGCGGTGCGGTCGCGGCCTGTTGCGCCGCCTGCGCGGCGAGCGCGGCGGTCGCCGCGGCGTCGCCGGCGACGGTGGACGCCGCGCGCGCCTGGCTCGCCGACTGGTTGCCGCGCACCATCGCATCGTCCGCCTGCGCGGTGCCGCTGTGCGCAGCGGACTTCGCGCTGTTCGCGTCGTTGGCGGCGTTGACCGCCGCGTTCGCGGCGGCCTGGGCCTGGAGCGAGGACTGGTTGGCCTGGTAGGCCTGGTATTCGGCCATCGCCGCTCCGTCGGCGGTCGCTGCGCCGGCCTGGCGGGTCGCCTCGGCCTGCTGCGCCGCCTCGCGTGCGGCCTGCGCCTGCGCGCGCGCGGCCTGCGCGTCGGACACCGCCGAGCGTGCGTTGGCGTCGGTCTGCGGCTTGCTCTGCGCCGACTCGATGGTGGACTGCGCCTGCACCGCGCCTGCCGCGAGCATCGCGAGCAGGGCGAGCGCAAGCCGGGTCTTGTTCGAAGGTTTCATGGGATTGGCTCCTGCCGTGGATCGGCGCGTCGAACGCTAGGAGCCGGGCAATGAATGCGGCGTCAATCCGCGCGAACGCCGACTGAATGCCCGCGAGTTCCTGCGAGGCGACGGGGCGGAATGCGCTTCCCGTCAACGGACGCCGGCCGGCGCCGGCGCCGCGAACACCGTGATCTCCTCGCGGTCGTGGTAGAGCTGGCGCGCGCGGATCGCCAGCGGGCGCTGCGCCTGCGCGTCGAACAGGTCCAGGCACAGCCGGGTCTCGTCCCAGCGCTTCTTCATCGGCAGCTTGAGGTTGAAGATCGCCTGCCGACACCAGCCTTCGCGCAGCCAGGTCGCCATGCGCTCGGCGACGCGGCGCGGCTGCTCGACCATGTCGCAGACCATCCAGTCCAGCGGCTGCGGCGGCTGCCAGCGGAAGCCGTCGGCACGCAGGTGCTCGACCAGGCCGGTGTCGAGCACGTGCTGGCGCAGCGGGCCGTTGTCGATCGCGCTCACGCGCAGGCCGTGGCGCGCGAGCACCCAGGTCCAGCCGCCGGGCGCGGCGCCGAGGTCGGCCGCGCGCATGCCTTCGCGCAGCAGTCGCGCGCGCTCGCCGTCGTCGAGCAGCACGAGCAGCGCTTCCTCGAGCTTGAGCGCCGAGCGCGACGGCGCGTCCGGATGCAGGCGCAGGCGCGGGATGCCGAGTGGCCAGGGCGCGGTGTCGCGCGGATCGGCCACGGCGACGAAGGCGTGGTCACCGGCGACGAAGCACACGTGCAGGCGCGGCAGCGATGGATCGTCCTGCGCCGCGAGCAACCCCGCCTTGCGCAGCGCCGGCCGCAGCGCATTGCCGAACGCGCGCGCCAGCCCGGCCAGCGGCTTGCCTGCGTCGCTGTCGGGATGCTCGACCAGCAACGCGCCGTATGCACCCCGGCGCACCGCACCGCGCTCATCGGCCTGGGTTGCCGCCTGCAACGCCGCCAGCATCGGCCCGATCCGGTCCTTCGGATCCAGCCCGCGCAGTTCCGCGACGATGCGCAGCTTCTGCCGCGCGAATACCAGTTCCCGCCAAGGCAGCGCGCGCGACAGCGCGTCGGCATCGTCGCAGGCGTACACCACGAAGCCGCTGCCACGTTCGGCGCGCGCGTGGCCGAAGCAACCGGCCTCGGCGGCGCGCGTGGTGAGTTCGGCCGCCAGCTCGGGCTCGAAGCCCGCGCGGCAATAGCACAGCAGTCCTGTCATGGGATTTTGTCGGGAGGTCGTCCACGTGGGAGCGGCTTCAGCCGCGAGCCCTGATCCTGGCGAGGCGAAAAGCTCGCGGCTGAAGCCGCTCCCACGGGATCAGTAGCGCCGGCCGCCGCGCTCGCCGTAGGCGCGCAGCACCGCGCGGGCGTCGTCGCGGCGGATGTCGCGGACCACTTCGATGCCGCGCCTGGCCAGCTCGCCGATCCAGTCCGCCGGCAGCGGTCCTTCGTCGAATTCGGTCAGCTCCATCACGTCCTGTGCGCGCGCGCCGATCAGCAGGCGGTCGATGCCGGCCCAGATCGTGGCGCCGTAGCACTGGCAGCACGGCTGCGACGAGGTGGCCAGGGCGTAGCGGCCGTCGGGCTCGCCGGCGTCGTCGCGGTTCAGGCGCGCGCGCTGCAGGCGCTGCTGCGCGAGCAGGTAGGCCATGTTCTCCGCGTGCGCCAGCGAGGTGTTCTGCGGCAGCACCACGTTGACGCCCACGGCGACGATGCGGTCGTCGGCGTTGAACACCGCCGCGCCGAACGGGCCGCCGGTGCCGGCTTCCAGGTTGTGGCGGGACAGCTCGACCGCCAGCGCGACCTTTTCCTCGTCGGCCGCGTAGGTGCGCGAGGCGTCGACCGCGTCGTGCACCCAGGCGGGCAGGGTGAGGTGGACCTGTGCGTACAGCATCAGCGGGCCGGCTCCTTCTTTTCCTCGAGCGGCAGGCGCATGCGGTCGTCGCCGGCCGGCTCGCAGCGGCCGGCGTTGCAGCTGCAGCTGCTGATCTCGCGGAAGCCGCAGACGCCCATCCGGCCGTCCTGCGCGCATTGCGACTGCACCGCGGCCGGGTCGACCGGGCTGTCCTTGTTGACGCACGCGGGCATCGCGCCGCAGCAGTTGCCGACGTTCTTGACCGCGCAGTCGGCGTCGGCCTTGCAGGCATGGTCGAGCACCGGCGCCTGGCGCACGCGCGTGGGCGGCAGCGGGCGCGACATTTTCGGCGGCGCCTTCGCCGCCGGATCCTGCGGCCCGGCGTCGCTGGTCGCCGGCGCCGCGCAGGCGGCCAGCAGCGCGCACAGGCAGGCGATGGCGAAGGCGGGCAGCGGCGCGCGCACGGTCATGCTCCCTTCTGCATCCAGGTGTCGCGCAGGCCGACGCTGCGGTTGAACACCGGCGCATCGGCGCGGTGGTCGCGGCGGTCGGCGACGAAGTAACCCGTGCGCTCGAACTGGAAACTGGTCTCCGGCGCCGCGGCCGCCGCGGCCGGCTCGACGTAACCCCGCACCACCCGGCGCGAATCCGGGTTGAGGTGGTCGCGATAGGTCTTGCCCTCGCTCTCGTCATCGGGATCGGCGACGGAGAACAGGCGATCGTAGAGACGGACCTCGGCCGGCACCGCGCGCGTCGCGTCGACCCAGTGGATCGTGCCCTTGACCTTGCGGTTGGCGCCTTCCATGCCGGGGCGCGATTCGGGGTCGAGCCACCCGCGCAGCTCGACGACGTTGCCGTCGGCGTCCTTGACCACCTCGTCGCAGCGCACGATGCCGGCGCCGCGCAGGCGCACCTCGCCACCGGGCACCAGGCGCTTCCAGCCCTTCGGCGGCACTTCGGCGAAGTCGTCGCGGTCGATCCACAGCTCGCGCGAGAAGGGCACCTCGCGCGTGCCCATCGATTCGTCTTTGGGATGGTTGGGGAACACCAGCGTCTCGGCGTGCCCTTCGGGCAGGTTGGCGAGCACGAACCTCAGCGGGTCGAGCACCGCCATGCGCCGCTGGGCGTGCGCGTCGAGGTCCTCGCGCAGGCAGCCCTCGAGCACCGAGAAGTCGATCACCGAGTTCTGCTTGCTGATGCCGACGCGGTCGACCAGCAGCCGCAGCGACGCGGGCGTGTAGCCGCGCCGGCGCAACCCCTGCAGGGTCGGCATGCGCGGGTCGTCCCAGCCGTCGACCAAGCCTTCGCCGACCAGCGCGACCAGCTTGCGCTTGCTCATCACGGTGTAGTTGATGTTCAGGCGCGAGAACTCGATCTGGCGCGGCTTGGCGGCCTCTTCCGGCAGGCCCTTCGCAACCAGTGGCGCGAGCAGCTCCGGCGAGTGCACGAGGTCGACCTTGTCCACGCACCAGTCGTACAGCGGGCGGTGGTCCTCGAACTCCAGCGTGCATAGCGAATGGGTGATGCCTTCGATCGCGTCGCCCAGCGAGTGCGCGAAGTCGTACATCGGATAGATCGGCCAGGCGTCGCCGGTGTTCTGGTGCGGCACCTTCTTGATCCGGTACAGCGCCGGGTCGCGCAGGTTCATGTTGCCGCTGGCCATGTCGATCCTGGCGCGCAGGGTGCGCGAGGCATCGGGGAACTCGCCCGCGCGCATGCGCCGGAACAGGTCGAGGTTCTCTTCGACGGGGCGGTCGCGCCAGGGCGAATCGCGGCCCGGCTCGGTGAGCGTGCCGCGGTACTCGCGGATCTGGTCCGGGGTCAGGTCGCACACGTACGCGTCGCCCTGGCGGATCAGCTTCTCGGCGGCGAGGTAGAACACCTCGAAATAGTCCGAGGCGTGGCGCAGGCTGGCCCAGTCGAAGCCGAGCCAGCGCACGTCGTCCTGGATCGCGCGCACGAACTCGGGGTCTTCCTTCGCCGGGTTGGTGTCGTCGAAGCGCAGGTTGCACAGGCCGCCGAACTCGGCGGCGATGCCGAAGTCCAGGCAGATCGCCTTGGCGTGGCCGATGTGCAGGTAGCCGTTGGGCTCGGGCGGGAAGCGGGTGCGGATCGCCGCGTGCCGGCCCGCGGCCAGGTCCTGGCGCACGATCTGGCGGATGAAGTCCTGCTTCTCGGGAGGCGCGGCCGCTGCGGGCGTGGCGGCGTCGCCGGCGGCGGCGGCCGCCGGACCGGGGGCGTGGGTGTCGGTCATGTCGGGGAGGCGGGAGAAAACAGCAGTTTAGCCGAGCGTGGCAAGTGGCAGGCGTGGACCGGGTGGGGCTTCCGTGCGGGCGCGCGCGCGGCGTCTGTCCGCGATGGCACGCAATTTGCGTCAACCCCTGCCCAAGGGGGGGCGATGCTGACCGGATCGCATGGAACGACGATCGCACGTGGCCGGCCGGCAGCATCCTGCGCGGCACGTCGCGGCGTGCCGGCCTGCCCACCCCGGGCGCGCGGGGATCGCGGATGATGCCGCCGTCGCTGCGCAACGCCTCGCACGAATGGACGGTGGCTGCCGGGCTGCTGTTCCTGCTCGCGCTGTTCGCCAGCGCGGTCGCCGGCGGCCTGCCGGGACCGGATGCCGGGTCGATCCAGTTGCGCCCGCTGCCGACCGCCGGTGGCGCGATGCCGGCGCTGGCGGCCGATGGCCAGGCGCTGGCCATCGGCGGCCCCGGCCACGAGCAGGCCGCGGCGCGGCTGCGCTTCGACCTGCAGCACAAGGCGCCCGGCGAAGCCCCATGGGTGGTCTGGATGGAACGCGTCCCGGCCGGGAGCGTGCAGCTCTCGCGTGGCGGCTGGCGCAGCGTCGAGCGCGGGTTCTTCACCCCGAACGCGGACGCCGGCTCGCTGCCGAGCGGGTACGTGTTCCCGCTGCCCTACGACTGGCAGGGCACGGTCGAGGTCGACCTGCGGGCGCGCGGCGACCTGGCGACGGTGCTGCGGCCGCGCCTGCTCAGCGGCACCGAGGCCTGGCAGGTCGAACGGCGCGGGGTGGCGATCAGCGCGACGATCTACGCCAGCCTGTTCACCCTCGCGCTGCTGGCGCTGGCGCTGTTCTCGGCGGCGCGCGACCGCCTGTTCCTGACCCTGTTCGGCTGCGCCACGCTGACGCTGCTGACGCTGGCGGCGGTCAACGGCCACCTCTACCAGGTGGGCGGCCTGCGCTGGCTGGCCGCCTGGGGCGCGCAGGGCCTGCTGGCGCTGCAGTTGCTGCTGTGCGCCTCGCTGCCGCAGTTGCTGCAGCGCTATGCCGGCACCCGCCAGGCGCATCCGGGCCTGGCCCGTGCGATCGACCAGGGCTGCATCGCGCTGGCCGTGCTGGCGGCGGTCTGCCTGCTCGACCTGCACGTGCTTCTGCCCTGGCTGCAGCCGCTGGCGCTGCTGGCCCGCGTGGCCTGCGCCGGCGCCTGCCTGTGGCTGGTGGGAGACGCGGCCCGGCGCGGCATCCCCATGGCCTGGCCGCTGCTGGTGCTGGCGGTGCTGGCGATCGCGGCCGGCGCCTCGGGCGAGCTGGTCCAGCGCGGACACCTGGGCGACTACCCGTGGCTGCGCCCGGGCGCGCAGATCGGCCTGGCCGCGGCGATGGCGGTGCTGGCGGTCGGCGTGGTCAACCGCATCAGCGACTACCGCGACCAGCGCGACCGCGACCAGCTGGCGCGGATGGATTCGGAGCGGCGCATGCAGCGCGAGGCCGCGCGCGCCGACCTCAACGGCGCCCTGCAGGCCAAGCTGCGCAGCTGCGCCGAGGGCGACATCGAATGGACGGCCTTCCGGCTGCTGCTCGACCACCTCGCGCCGCTGGTCCGCGCCGGGAATGCGCTGGCGCTGGCCCGCGGCTACCACGGCCAGGACGTGCAGGTGGCGGTGCCGGCCGGCGCCGAGGCGCTGGTGGGCGCGCGCGAACTCGCGCTCAGGCGCCACGCCGCGAACGGCATCCCGCTGCAGCAGCCGGTGACGGCGGGCATGGGCGGCGGGGTGGCGATGGAAGCGCTGGTCCCGCTGCAGATCCGCGCGCCGGCCTGGGGCATGCTGTTGCTCGAGCGCGCCGGCGGCGAGGGCTTCACCACCGAGGAGCTGGCGCTGGCCGGCGAGTTCGCCCGGCTCACGCTGGTGCACGTGGACCAGGCGCTGGCGGCGATCCAGCTGCGGCGTTCGGCCGAGCTCGACGCCCTGACCGGCGCCTTCAACCGCCGCACCATCGACCAGTGGCTGGTGCGCAGCTTCGGCGAGGCCGAGCGCGACGGGCAGCCGATCTCGGTGCTGTTCGTCGACATGGACCATTTCAAGTCCATCAACGACAAATATGGTCACGCCTGCGGCGACGAATGCCTGCGGGCGGTCGCGCGCACCCTGCGCGCCTCGCTCGGGGAGGGCGACCTGCTCGGCCGCTACGGCGGCGAGGAGTTCATCGCGGTGCTGCCGGGGCGCGGCGGCGCGGCCGCGCGGATGGTGGGCGAGCAGCTGCGCGGCGACGTCGAGCGGCTCGGGGTGGACTGGGAAGGCCAGGTGCTGCGGCTGACCGTGAGCGTCGGCGTCGCCACCCGGCTGGACGGCGACGCACGGCCGGCCGACACCATCGAGCGCGCCGACAAGGCGCTGTACACGGCCAAGCGCAGCGGGCGCAACTGCGTGCACGTGGCGCCGGCGATCTTCAGCTGAGCAAGCCGCCGGTCCGCGGGACCCGGCGACGGGAGGCGTGAGCGGCCGGGCGCGCCGGGATTCCCTACCATGTGCCGTCGCCGCGCCGGCGACGTCCCCCGCGAGCCACGATGCCGACCCCGCGCAGCGAACCCCGAGCCCTGGCCTGGATGCTGGCCGGCGCCGCGATCATCGGCACCAACGGGATCATGGTCGAGCTGGCGGGGACGCCGCCGACGGTGTCGGCGTTCTGGCGGATGCTGTTCGGCGGCGCGTTCCTGCTGGGCTGGGTGGCGGCGAGCGGCGCGCGGCAAAGGCTGTCGTCGCGCGCGTGGACCTGGGTCGTGATCACCGGCGTGGCGTTCGCCGCCGACCTGTGGCTGTGGCACCGCAGCATCCTGCTGGTGGGACCGGGACTGGCGACGCTGCTGGGCAACGCCCAGGTGTTCTTCATGGCGCTGGCCGGCGTGCTGTTCTTCCACGAGCGGCTGGGCCCGCGCTTCGTCGCCGGCCTGGTGCTCGCCTTCGCCGGGCTGTGGCTGATGCTCGGCTCGCACTGGCCGGAGCTGCCGCCGCAGTACCGCTGGGGCGTCTGGCTGGGGCTGGGCACGGGCGTGTGCTACGCGGCCTACAACCTGTGCCTGCGACGCGCGCAGCGCGAGGCCCACGTCGACCGCGCGGGCGCGGCGCCGGTGGCGCAGGTGCTCGGGATCGCGGCGTTGGTGAGCGCGCTGTGCCTGGGCGCGGCCGGGCTGGCGGAAGGCGCGGCGTTCGCGATCCCGTCGCTGAAGTCGCTGGTGGTGCTGCTGGCGCTGGCCGGCTTCGGCCACTGCGTGAGCTGGGTGCTGATCTCGCGGGCGATGGCGCGGCTGCGGGTGGCGCTGGTCGGGCTGCTGCTGTTGCTGCAGCCGGTGGTGGCGTTCGTGCTCGACGTCTGGCTGTTCGATCGTGCGACCGCGCCGCGCGAATGGGTTGGGCTGGCGCTCAGCCTGGCCGGGATCTTCCTCGCCAGCCTGAAGGGGCGGTCGCGGTTGCCGGAGCAGGCGGGGTGACGACGGGGCCGCCTGCCGCGCGCCCCGCTACTCGGGCGCGATCGCGCAGACGTACACCAGCTCGCACGCGCCGGAGCCGCTGTCCTCGCGGCTGAGCGAGCTGCGCCAGCGCCAGCCGTCGGGCGCGGCGGCCTCGACCAGCCAGCCGTCGATGCGCACGCGGTCGCCCGCGCGCACCCGCCGCAGCGCGCGCGCCACCGCGGCGTCGGACGGGATCAGGTGCATGTTGGCGCTGCTGCGCACCAGCTCGTCCACCGGCAGCGGCGGCTCGCCCTGCCAGCGGTAGGTGTACCAGCGCGCCGACTGCGAGACCTGCAGGCGCGACAGCACGGCGTCGTCGGCCATCGCGCGCCAGCCGAGCGCGAGGTCGGTGGGCGAGAGCTCGGCCTCGCGGCCGATCGAGTAGTCCTCGCGCGAAAGCACGCGCGCCGAAACGCTGAAGCCGGCGAGCGGCCGCAGCGTCGCCGGCTGCAGGGCAAAGTCGCCCAGCGAGGCCGGAACCCCGCTTTGCAGCGGCGCCGCGCCGCTGTCCACCCGCGGCGGCATCGGGCAGCGCGGCGTCGCGCCCGGCGCGGGCGCGGGCGGCGCCGGCACCCGCGGCGACAGCGGCGAGTACCACCAGCCGATCGCGCATGCCACGAGCAGCAGCGCGAGCAGCCGCGGGTTCATGCGGCGGCGTCGGACCGTGACGGGGACGCGCCGCCCACGGGCGAGAGCAGGCCGGGCGGCAGCTGCCGGATGACCTCCGCCAGCTGCGCGAGGAAGGCGCCCATCGCCGAGCTCCTGCGCCAGACCATCGCGATGCGGCGGCTCGGCGGCGGGTCGCGGAAATCGACCAGGCGGATGCTCTCCGAGCGCGCCACCGGCGGCTTCACCGCCAGCGCCGGGAGCAGGGTGACGCCGACGTTGGCGGCGACCATCTGCCGCAGCGTCTCCAGGCTGGTGGCCTGGAACTCGGCCTTCTCGCTGGCGCCGGACAGCTGGCACACGTCCAGCGCCTGCTCGCGCAGGCAGTGGCCGTCGGCGAGCAGCAGCAAGCGCTCGTCGGCCAGCTCGCGCAGCGACAGCGCGTCGCGCCCGGCCAGCGCGTGCGCCTCCGGCACCGCCAGCACGAACGGCTCTTCGAACAGGAATTCCACGTGCAGCTGGTCGTCGTTGACCGGCAGCGCGAGCAGCGCCGCGTCCAGCCGGCCCTCGTGCAGGCGCGAGAGCAGCACGTCGCTCTTCTCCTCCACCAGCAGCAGCTCCAGCTGCGGGAAGCGCGCGCGGATGTTGGGCACCACGTGCGGCAACAGGTAGGGGCCCAGGGTCGGAAAGATCCCCAGCGTCACCGTGCCCGCTTCGGGGTCACGGCTGCGGCGCGCGGCCTCGCGCATCTGCTCGACGTCGGCGACGATCCGGCGCGCGCGCGCGGCGACGTCGCGCCCGGCCGGCGTTAGCATCACCCGGCGCGGCGCGCGCTCGACCAGCGCGACGCCCAGCTCCTCCTCGAGCTTGCGGATCTGCGTGGACAGCGTCGGCTGGCTGACGAAGCTCGCCGCCGCCGCGCGCCCGAAATGCAGGTGGTCGGCGAGGGCAACGAAGTACTTCAGGTCGCGCAGGTTCATGGTCAGCTCCCGTGCTTCGCGTCGCCGCCCGTGCCGATCGCGGCCTAGGCGGCCGCGACCTCCTCGACCGGGCTGCTGGCGCGGATCAGGTGGTCGAACGCGCTCAGCGCCGCCTTGGCGCCGTCGCCCATCGCGGTGACGATCTGCTTGTACGGCGTCGTGGTGGCATCGCCCGCGGCGAACACGCCCGGCAGCGACGTGCGCCCGGCCGCGTCCACCTCGATCTCGCCGCGCGGCGACAGCGCCAGCGTGCCCTCGAGCCATTCGGTGTTGGGCAGCAGGCCGATCTGCACGAACACGCCCTCCAGTTCCAGCCGGTGCGAATCGCCGCCGACCCGGTCGCGGTAGACCAGGCCGTTGACGCGGCCACCGTCGCCCAGCACCTCGAGCGTCTGCGCCGAGGTGATGATGCGCACGTTGGGCAGGCTGCGCAGCTTGCGCTGCAGCACCTCGTCGGCGCGCAGCTTGCCGTCGAACTCGACCAGGGTGACGTGGGCGACGATGCCGGCCAGGTCGATCGCCGCCTCGACGCCGGAGTTGCCGCCGCCGACCACCGCCACGCGCTTGCCCTTGAACAGCGGGCCGTCGCAGTGCGGGCAGTAGGCCACGCCCTTGTTGCGGTACTGGTCTTCGCCGGGCACGCCCAGCTGGCGCCAGCGCGCTCCGGTGGAGAGCACCACGCTGCGGCCGCGCAGGGTCGCGCCGCTCTCCAGCTCGACCGTGGTGACGCCGTCGCCGTCCTGCTCCAGCGACCGCGCGCGCTGCAGGTTCATGATGTCGACCTCGTACTGGCGCACGTGCTGCTCCAGCTGCGCGGCCAGCTTCGGCCCCTCGGTTTCCTGCACCGATACGAAGTTCTCGATCGCCATCGTGTCCAGCACCTGGCCGCCGAAGCGCTCGGCGACCACGCCGGTGCGGATGCCCTTGCGCGCGGCGTAGATCGCCGCGGCCGCGCCGGCCGGGCCGCCGCCGACCACCAGCACGTCGAACACGTCCTTCTTCGCGATCTCGCCCGCCTCGCGCTCGGCCGCGCCGGTGTCGAGACGGGCGACGACCTGTTCCAGCGTCATCCGGCCCTGCTCGAACGGCTCGCCGTTGAGCCAGACCGAAGGCACCGACATGATCTCGCGCGCCTCGACCTCGTCCTGGAACAGCGCGCCGTCGATGGCGACGTGGTGGACGTCGGGGTTGAGCACCGCCATCAGGTTGAGCGCCTGCACCACGTCCGGGCAGTTCTGGCACGACAGCGAAAAATACGTCTCGAAGCGGAATTCGCCCCGCAGGTTGCGCACCTGCTCCAGCAGTGCCGGCGCGGCCTTCGACGGATGCCCGCCGGCCTGCAGCAGCGCCAGCACCAGCGAGGTGAACTCATGGCCCATCGGCAGGCCGGCGAAGCGCAGGTCGATGTCGTGGCCGGGCGAGGTGACCGCGAACGAGGGCTTGCGCTGCGCGTCGTCGCGGCGCACTTCCACGCTGACCTTGTCCGACTGCGCGCGGATGTCCTCGAGCAGCGCCAGCAGCTCGCGCGACTTGTCGCCGTCGTCGACCGAGGCGACCAGCACCACCGGGCGCTGCAGGCGCTCCAGATAGGCCTTGAGCTGGGTCTTCAGGTCGTCGTCGAGCATGGCTTGGTGTCTCCTTGAGAGGCAATGCGAAGCCGTGCGTCCCGTCGCGGACGGGTCGCCGCCGGCGTGGGGATGGACCGCAAGCCGCGCAGCGCACGGGTTCCGGTCCATCCCCACCCCCGCCTGCGCGGGGATGGGAATGGGGTGGGGCCTTAGATCTTGCCGACCAGGTCGAGCGACGGCTTGAGCGTCTTCTCGCCTTCCTTCCACTTGGCCGGGCAGACCTCGCCCGGGTGCGCGGCCACGTACTGCGCGGCCTTGACCTTGCGCAGCAGCTCGCGGGCGTCGCGACCGATGCCCTCGGCGGTGACCTCGACGGCCTGCACCACGCCCTGCGGGTCGATGATGAAGGTGCCGCGGTCGGCCAGGCCCTGGTCCTCGCGCATCACCTCGAAGTTGCGGGTGATCGCGCCGGTCGGGTCGCCGATCATCGGGTAGCCGATCTTGCCGATCGCGTCGGAGGTGTCGTGCCAGGCCTTGTGCGAGAAGTGGGTGTCGGTGGAGACGCTGTAGATTTCCACGCCCAGCTGCTTGAACTCGTCGTGGTTGAGGGCCAGGTCCTCGAGCTCGGTCGGGCAGACGAAGGTGAAGTCGGCCGGGTAGAACACCACCACGGACCACTTGCCCTTCAGGTCGGCGTCGGTGACCTCGATGAACTCGCCGTTCTGGTAGGCGGTGGCCCGGAAGGGCTTGATTTCGGTATTGATGACGGACATGGGTTCCTCGGTTGGTTGCAGGAAAAAAGCCGGCGGCTACCGGCGACCAGGCAAGTTTAGGCAAAGGCTATCGATTAGTTAAATTGATTATAATGATTCTATTGATAGATTCCAGCTATGGATTGGCGATACAGGCGTTCACCACGCGCCATGCGCGCCGTAACGCATTGTTTTTGAAGGGGCATGGCCTACGCGCCCGGCTGGGCGCCGCGGGCGCCGATGAACGGAGCCCGACCCCGGCAGCGGCGAAGCGGACGCTGCTCGATAGCCTGCGCCTTGTTGTGCATCGCGGCATCGGGCAGGTCGGGATCGCGATCCGGCGGGCACGGGCATGACCACGGCCGCCGCCTGCCTGCGCCTGGCGCGCGGCCGCATCGAGCCGGGCGAGGCCGCGCTGCTGCTCGCGCACCTGCTCGGGCGCGACCGTGGCTGGCTGTATGCGCACGGCGACGCGGCCGTGCCCGCGGAGGCCGCGGGGCGCTTCGAGGCGCTGGTCGCGCGCCGGGCGGCGGGCGAGCCCGTCGCCTACCTGGTCGGCCGGCGCGGATTCTGGCGCTTCGACCTGGCGGTGACGCCCGACACGCTCGTGCCGCGCCCGGAAACCGAACTGCTGGTGGAGTTGGCGTTGGCGCGCATCCCCGCCGACGCCGCGGCGCGCGTGGCCGACCTCGGCACCGGCAGCGGCGCGATCGCGCTGGCGATCGCGTTCGAGCGGCCGCGCGCCGCGGTAGTGGCCACCGATCGCAGCGCCGCCGCGCTCGAGGTCGCGCGCGGCAACGCGGAGGCACTGGGCCTGGGCAACGTCGCCTTTCGCGCCGGCGACTGGCTGCAGCCGCTGGCCGGCGAGCGCTTCGACGCGATCGCGAGCAACCCGCCGTACATCGCCGACGGCGACGCGCACCTGCGCGAGGGCGACCTGCGCTTCGAGCCGCGCGGCGCGCTGGCTTCCGGCGCCGACGGCCTCGATGCGATCCGCGCGATCGTGCGCGACGCGCCCGCGCACCTGCACCCCGGCGGCTGGCTGCTGTTCGAGCACGGCTGGGACCAAGGCGACGCCGCGCGCGCGCTGCTGTGCGACGGCGGCTTCGCGGAAGTGGACACGCAACGAGACCTCGAAGGACGCGACCGCGTCACCCTCGGCCGCGCGCGGTCCCCGTAGAAGCGCACCGGAGCGCGACCCGCGATCTTCCGGCAGGGCCGTGGTCGCGCCCCGGTGCGCTCCTGCAGGGGCGCCGGACCGCTTCGGGCGGCTGCTAGACTCGCCACGCTTTCCTTCGACCTGCAGGTTGCACGCATGCGCACGCTGTACCCGGACATCGAGCCCTACGACACCGGCACGCTCGCGGTCGACGACCGCCACACGCTCTACTACGAGCAGTGCGGCAATCCCGATGGCAAGCCGGTGGTGCTGCTGCACGGCGGCCCGGGCGGCGGCTGCAGCGCCAAGATGCGGCGCTTCCACGATCCGGCGAAGTACCGCATCGTGCTGTTCGACCAGCGCGGCAGCGGGCGCTCGACGCCGCACGCCGACCTGGTCGACAACACCACCTGGGACCTGGTCGCGGACATCGAGAAGCTGCGCGCGAAGCTCGGCATCGAGCGCTGGCAGGTGTTCGGCGGGTCGTGGGGCTCGACGCTCGCGCTCGCCTATGCGCAGGCGCATCCGCGGCGCGTCGCCGAGCTGGTGCTGCGCGGCATCTTCATGCTGCGGCGCTGGGAGCTGGATTGGTTCTACCAGCAAGGCGCGTCGCGGCTGTTCCCGGACGCGTGGGAGCACTACGTCAACGCGATCCCGGCGGTGGAGCGCCACGACCTGATCTCCGCCTACCACCGTCGCCTCACCAGCGACGACGAGGCGGTGCGCCTGGCCGCGGCGCGCGCGTGGAGCGTGTGGGAAGGCGCGACCAGCTTCCTGCACATCGACCCGGACTTCGCCGACAGCCACGCCGACGCGCGGTTCGCACTGGCGTTCGCGCGGATCGAGAACCACTACTTCGTCAACGGCGGCTTCTTCGAGGCCGACGACCAGCTGCTGCGCGACGCGCCGAAGATCGCCGACATCCCCGGCATCATCGTCCACGGCCGCTACGACGTGGTCTGCCCGGTGCAGAACGCCTGGGACCTGCACAAGGCCTGGCCGAAGGCGGAGCTGGCGATCTCGCCGGCGTCCGGGCATTCGGCGTTCGAGCCGGAGAACGTCGACGCGCTGGTGCGCGCAACCGACGCGTTCGCCGCCTGAGGGGAAGGCATCGTGGGAGCGGCTTCAGCCGCGAGCTTTTTGCACGTGCGCTTCCGAAGGCGGGAGATCGTGGGGGCGACGGAAGTCGCGACGTTTCCCGCCGGATGCGCGGGTTGCCCGTCGCGACTTCCGTCGCCCCACGGCCGCGGACGCCAGGCCGCCCGTTCTTCGCATACGTATGCAATGGCGGCGCCGCTTCCGCCCCGTCGCGGAAGCTCGCGGCTGAAGCCGCTCCCACATGACCACGCGCCGGAAACCCGGTAACGTCCGCCTCCGGAGCGGCGGACCGTCCCGCCGGGAGGACAACGCGTGAACACAGCCGTCGCGGTTCCCGCGCGCACCAGCGCGCGCGTCGTCGCCATCGCCGCGGTCGCGGCCCTGGGCGGCTTCCTGTTCGGCTTCGACACCGCGGTGATCAACGGCGCGGTGGACGCCATCCGCGGCGACTTCGCGCTCGACGCCGCGCGCACCGGGTTCGCGGTGTCGTGCGCGCTGCTGGGCTCCGCGCTCGGCGCCTGGTACGCCGGGCCGATCGCCGACCGCTGGGGCCGCGTGCGCGCGATGCAGGTGGCGGCCGTCGCGCTGACCGCCAGCGCGATCGGCTCGGGCCTGGTGCACGGCGTGTGGGACCTGGTGTTCTGGCGCCTGGTCGGCGGCATCGGCGTGGGCATGGCCTCGGTGATCGCGCCGGCCTACATCGCCGAGATCTCGCCGGCGCACGTGCGCGGGCGGCTGGGCTCGATGCAGCAGCTGGCGATCGTGCTCGGCATCTTCGCCGCGCTGGCCTGCGACGCGCTGCTGGCGGGTCTGGCCGGCGGCGCGGCGCAGCCGCTGTGGCTGGGGCTGGCGGCGTGGCGGTGGATGTTCCTGGTCGCGGCGCTGCCGGCCGTGGCCTACGGCCTGCTGGTGCTGGGCGTGCCGGAGTCGCCGCGCTACCTGGTCGCCAAGGGCGACAAGGGCACCGCGGCGACCGTGCTGCGGCAGGTGCTTGGGCTGCAGGAGGGCGAGGCGCTGCGGCACAAGGTCGAGGAGATCGACGCCAGCCTGCGGCTGGAGCACCGGCCGCGCCTGCGCGACCTGGTCAAGCCGGGCGGCGGGCTGCTGCCGGTGGTGTGGATCGGCATCCTGCTCTCGGTGTTCCAGCAGTTCGTCGGCATCAACGTGATCTTCTACTACTCGTCGACGCTGTGGCATTCGGTCGGCTTCAGCGAGTCCGACTCGTTCACCATCACCGTCGCCACCTCGATCGTGAACGTGCTGGTGACGCTGGTGGCGATCGCGCTGGTCGACCGCGTCGGCCGCAAGCCGTTGCTGGTGGTGGGTTCTGCCGGCATGGCGGTGACGCTCGCGGTGATGGCCTGGTGCTTCTCGCAGGCCACCGGCACCGGCGCGGACCTGCAGCTGCCCGGCAACATCGGTCCGGTCGCGCTGGTGGCGGCCAATCTGTACGTGGTGTTCTTCGGCGTGAGCTGGGGGCCGGTGGTGTGGGTGCTGCTGGGCGAGATGTTCCCCAACCGCATCCGCGCGATCGCCCTCGCGGTGGCCGCGGCGGCGCAGTGGCTGGCGAACTTCGCGATCACCGCGACGTTCCCGAAGCTGGCCGAGATCGGCCTGACGTTCGCGTACGGGCTGTACGCCGCGTTCGCGCTGTTGTCGCTGGTGTTCGTGCTGGCGGCGGTGCGAGAGACACGCGGCATGGAGCTGGAGCAGATGCGCGACTGAGCCGCGCGATCCGTCGGTCGTGGGAGCGGCTTCAGCCGCGAGTTGTTCGGGCGCGCGCCAAACGAAAGCTCGCGGCTGAAGCCGCTCCCACGAGTTGCTCCCCTCGCGGGGGAGAGAAGCCTCAATCCGCCGGCGAGCCGTCCGGGTTGTGCTCGATCATCCACAGCCCGGCCCAGAGCTTGAGGTCGAGCTCGTAGCCCTCGGCGTACTTGCGCATCAGCCAGGCCGGCGCCTGCGCGCGCGGCACGCTGTGCACGATGATCTTCTCGTCGCCCACGCCGCCGCCGTCGCCGACCTTGCGCAGGTCGCGCGCGCGGGCGAAGGCGATGCGCTCGTTGCTCATGCCGGCGGTGGTGGGGCCGGTGAGCAGCACGTCGACGCGCCCGGGTTCCCAGCCGGTTTCCTCGATGAGTTCCCGGCGGGCCGCCGACTCGGGCGTGTCGCCGGCATCCTCGTCACCGACCAGGCCGGCGGGCATCTCGATGGTGCGCGCGCCCAGCGGCACGCGGTACTGCTCGACGAACAGCACGTGGTCCTCGGGCGTCACCGCGATCACCAGCACCGCCAGGCCGTCCTTGCCGTGGGTGCGCTCGCAGGATTCCCAGTGGCCGCGCCGGACCATGCGCAGCCATTCGCCTTCGTAGAGGGTCTCGGGGGTTTCGTTCGTGGCATCGGTCATCCGGTGATCCTACCGCGGCCGATGGCCCACGCAGGGGCTTCGCGCTGGGCGGCGAACATCATCGAGCAAGCGATCGCGCCCAAGGGGGCTCCTACGGGGCGAATTCGACGCCGGCCGCGGCCTGCAGTCGCCGCCGCGTCATCGGGCCGAAGCGCATCGCCTCGCACAGCGCGAGCAGGGTCGCGGCTTCGGCGGCGCCGCGCGCGAACGGCGGCGATGCGCCGGTGATCGGCGCGTCCAGCGCGATCGTCGACAGCCGCCGGCACAGCAGCGCCTGCTCGCGGTGCAGGCGCAGCCGCGCGGCCGCCTGCGCGGCGCCGCGAAAGCGCAGCCACGCGACCTCGTCGATCCGCTCCAGCACGGCGTCGAGGCTGCCGAAGTGCGCCAGCAGCACGGCCGCGGTCTTGGCGCCGATGCCGGGCACGCCGGGGATGTTGTCGACCGCGTCGCCGCACAGCGCCAGGTAGTCGGCGATCTGCCGCGCCTCCACCCCATGGCGCGCCTTGACCCCGGCCACGCCCCAGCGCTGGCCGCGGGCGAAATCCCATTGCTCGTCGTGCTCGTCCAGCAGTTGCGACAGGTCCTTGTCGGCCGAGACGATCACGCCGCGATGGCCGTGCGTGCGCGCGAGCCGCAGCGCCGTGCCGATCAGGTCGTCGGCCTCGTAGTCCGGGTGCGCTAGCACCGCCAGCCCGAGCGCGTCGCACAGCGCCTTGCAGTAGGCGAACTGGCGCTTGAGCTCCGGCGGCGCCGGGTCGCGGTTGGCCTTGTACGCCGGATACAGCGCGTTGCGGAAGCAGCTGTCGAGCGCCTCGTCGAAGGCGACCACCAGGTGCGCGGGACGCTCGCGCTCGAGCAGCTCGAGCAGGAAGCGCGCGAAGCCGTGCACCGCATTGGTCGGCCAGCCGTCGGCGTCGTGGAATTCGTCCGGCATCGAGTGCCAGGCGCGGAACACGTACAGGCTGGCGTCGACCAGGTGCAGGGTCGGGCGCGCGGCGACGGCGTTCAAGCCGGCGTCCAGTCGCGCAGCAGGGCGGCGGCGTCGGGGCGCTCGCGCTCGGGCACGCCGGCTTTCGGCGTGCCGATGTGGATGAAGCCGGCGATGCGCTCCTGCCCGACGAGGCCGAGCAGGGCGTGCACGGCGGGATCGTAGGCCGGCCAGCCGGTGAGCCAGGCCGCACCGTACCCGCTCGCCTGCGCCGCCTGCAGCAGGGCGAAACACACCGAGCCGGCGCTCAGCAGGCGCTCCTGCTCCGGGATCTTGTGGTCGTCGGGATCCAGCACCGCGATCACCGCGACCACCACCGGGGCGTGGCTGAAGCGATGCCGGTCCTTTTCGATCGCGCCTTCGCCCGCGCCGGGTTCGCGCTCCAAGGCGCGCGCGACCAGCGCCTCGCCCAGCGCGTGGCGCGCCTCGCCCGCGATGCGCAGGAACCTGAACGGCACGCGCTTGCCGTGGTCGGGCACCCGGCAGGCCGATTGCAGCATGCGCAGCAGCCCGGCCTCGTCCGGTCCCGGTTCCCCCAGTTGCTTCGCCGGGACCGAGCGGCGCGCGTCGAGGAAGGCGAGGGCGTCGTCGCGGACATTTGGGCTAATTGCGGGGTTGGTCACAGACGTGAAGCTCCAGTTAACGGATCGTATTCATCCGGCATTCCGCCGTCGGCGCATTTTCCCCCGAAATGACGCAATTGGACGAATTCGATCCGCAGACCGCCCCGACGCGCGGCCGCGCCGGCAGCGAAGCCGTGCGCGCCTACGAGACCATCAAGCGCAACGCCCTCACCGAAATGGCCGGCGTGCTGTCGGGGTTCTGGGGCAGCATCGAGGAGCAGGTCCGGCTGGCCGCGCTGGCCGGGCACGACTACAGCGCCAACCAGGACGATCGCGTCGCCATCCTCGCGCTGCACCAGCGCGCGCTTGAGCTGGCCAACCGCTATCGCCAGGCGATCGAGCGCGAGTTCGACCGCTGGCTCGATCCCAAGCCCGCGCAGCAGGCCGAGAAGTCGCTCAGCCTGATGTCCGAGAACGAGCTGGAGATCCACCTCGCCGGGCAACAGACCACCGAGCTGCTCGACCACCAGTTCCTGCACCCGCTGGAACTGATGGACGAGCGCCTGCAGTCGCTCGCCAACGCGCTCGGCGTGCACGGCAAGCGCGCCAACCCGATGCGGCCCGAGGCCGCGGTGGCGGCGTTCACCGGGCTGTTCGCAAGCGACGAGTTGACCCCGGGCCTGCGCACGCTGGTGTTCCGCCTGCACGATAAGCGGCTGCCGCACGCGCTGGGCACGATCTACGAGCGCAGCAACGATGCGCTCGAGGCCGCCGGCTTCGGCGGCATGGCCGGGGCCAAGCCTCGCTACGGCCGCATGGCGCCGGTCGCGGTGCCGGTTCCGATGTCCGGTGCACCCGGCGCATCCGGTTCGGCCGACGGGCTGTGGGTGCCCGACGGCGGCATGGTCGAGCACGTCGGCGCCTTCCAGCAGCCGGCGGGGGGCGGGGTCGGCTCGATGCCCATGCAGGCGATGCCGCAGGGTCCGGCGTCCGCACCCGCGCAGGTGCCTGGCCAGGCCGGCGCAGGCGGGTTCGGTGCCGCCGCCTCCGGCACGATCCCGCTCGCCGCCCGGATCGCCGCGGCCAACGCCGCGGCCCTGCCGCAGGCGGTCGACTTCGCCGGCCGCGCGCCACGCTACCGCGACGTCGTCCGCGAGCAGCTGCACGCCTGGCGCCTCCGCCAGGCCGAGGCCAGCGAGCATGCGGCGCGCGCCGCCGCCGAGCACGCCGCGGCCGACGCCGCCAACCACGTACTGGGCACCGAAGACCTGCTCAACGTCGCCCGGCTGCTGCAGGGCGACGACCCGACGCCGTTCGTCCGCGCGCTGTCCGGCGAAGGCGGCTACCCGCTCGCAGGCGCTCTGCGCGAGGAGATCCTCGGGGGCATCCGCCAGCTCGGCTTCGATCCGGAGGAAACCGCGCTGAGCGGCGACGAGGAGGACGCGATCGACCTGGTCGGCATCCTGTTCCAGTCGCTGTTCGAGGCCAACGAGCTGCTGCACCGCGCGCGCGCGATGTACGGCCGGCTGGTCGTGCCCTACCTCAAGGTCGCGCTCACCGACGATTCGATGTTCAACCGCCGCAGCCATCCGGCGCGGCGGCTGCTCGACGCGCTGACCGAGGCCTGCGACGGCAATGCCGGCGACACCCCGCAGGACCGCGAGGTGCTGGACCGCGCCGAGCAGGCGGTGAACCGCGTCGTCAGCGAGTTCGACGACGACCCGGCGATCTTCGAGCTCGCCGCGTCCGAGCTGCGCGACCAGCTCGACCAGCAGCGCAAGCGCTCGGAGCTCGCCGAGAAGCGCACCGCCGAAGCCATCCACGGTCGCGAGCGCCTGCAGCACGCACGCCGCGCGGCCGAGGGCGTGGTCGCCTCGCGCATGGCCGACCGCCCGCTCACCGAAGCCATCGCGCATTTCCTCGACGGCCAGTGGCGGCACTACCTCACCCAGACCTGGCTGCGCGACGGCGCCGATTCGGCCCGCCACCGCGCGGCGATCGCGCTGGGCGACGCCATGGTGCAGGTCGACAACGACGCCGCGCACGCGCGCGGCGCCGTGGTGGCCGACCAGCTGCTGGCGTTGCAGGCGCCGCTGGTGGATTGCTATTCGAGCTGCGGCCTCGATGCCGGCAGCGCGCGCGAGTCGATGGCGCGCATCATCGCCGCGCTGGGCCTGCCCGACACCGCCCGCAGGGTGCACGAGCCGCGCGTGGAGGAAGGCGATGCCGACGCCGTCGACGACGAGCGCAAGCCACCGGTCCTGCGCGTCGTCGGCGGCCACGACGCGCTCGATTTCGACCCGGCGATCGCCGCGCGCATGCGCAGGCTGCGCCCGGGCCAAGGCCTGCGGCTCGTCGACGAGGAGGGCCGCGAGACCGCGGCACGCGTGGCCTGGATCAGCCCCCTGACCTCGCGCCTGCTGATCGTCAACCGTCGCGGCGTGCGCCGGATGGTGGTGTCGCCGGAAGAGCTCGCGGTGCTGGTCGGCAACGGCCAGGCGATCGTGCGTTCGGTCGACGCACCGTTCGACGAGGCGATGAAGCAGCTCTGGCAGCACCTCAACCAGGCGCCCGCCGCCGCTGCAGCGGTGTCCTGAGCCGGCGCGCCGGCCGGGTGCCGGCCGCGCCGAGGGAAGCCCTCGGGCGCAATCGCGCGGCCGCAGGCGATTCGCTACGATGGCCGGCGACCGGACCACGGAGCCAGGCATGCCAGTGACGATCGGAGTCGCGCGCGAGACCGCGCCCGGCGAGTTGCGCGTCGCGCTCACGCCGGAAACCTGCAGGAAGCTGGTGGCCGCCGGCGCCCGCGTGCGCGTGCAGCGTGGCCTCGGCGATGGCGCGCACTTCCCCGACGCCACCTACGCCGACGCCGGCGCGGAGCTGGTCGACGGCGCGGCCGGCGCGCTGGCGGACGCGGATCTCGTGCTGTGCGTGCAACCGCCTCCGGCGGCGGCGATCGCATCGCTCAAGCCCGGCGCGGTGCTGGTCGGCAGCTTGCAGCCGGAGGCGGACGCCGCGCGCGGCGAGGCGCTGCGCGCGAACGGCATCGCGGCGTTCCCGCTCGAGCGGCTGCCGCGCACCACCCGCGCCCAGGCGATGGACGTGCTCAGTTCGCAGGCCGGCATGGCCGGCTACAAGGCGGTGCTGGTCGGCGCGCAGCTGGCGCCGCGGTTCTTCCCGATGCTCACCACCGCCGCCGGCACCATCCGGCCGTCGAAGGTGCTGGTCGTCGGCGCGGGCGTCGCCGGCCTGCAGGCGATCGCCACGGCCAAGCGGCTGGGTGCGCAGGTCGAGGGCTTCGACGTGCGGCCGGAGACGCGCGAGCAGATCGAATCGCTGGGCGGGCGCTTCCTCGACCTGGGCGTCAGCGCCGCGGGCGAGGGCGGCTACGCGCGCCAGCTCACCGACGAGGAGCGCGCCGAGCAGCAGCGGCGCCTCGCCGAGCACCTGAAGGGCATCGACGTGGTCGTCTGCACCGCGGCCGTGCCCGGGCGCCCGGCGCCGAAGATCATCACCGCGGCGATGGTGGCCGGGATGAAGCCCGGCAGCGTGGTCGTCGACCTCGCCGCCGAGACCGGCGGCAACTGCGAGCTGACCCGGCCGGGCGAGACCATCGACAGCAACGGCGTCACCATCGCCGGCCCGCTCAACCTGGCCAGCAGCGGCGCCCTGCATGCCAGCGAGATGTACGCGCGCAACGTGTTCAACTTCGTCTCGCTGCTGCTCGCGGACGGCGCGCTGGCGTTCGACTGGGACGACGAGCTGCTGGCGAAGACGGTGTGGCCGGCGAGGGCGTGACGCGCGGCTGGTGATCGGCGATTCGTGATTGGTGAATCGTGAATCGTGATGGGTGTCTGGTGATTCGAGAGAGCAAGGGACGATGCATCCACTTGCCTAGTCATCCCGAGCGCTGCGAGGGATCCTGGCGGCGCCCGGGGCAGGACATGCCACCGTGACGGGCTTTCCCGATCACGATTTCGCCGATCACGAATTTGGCCGCAAAATCCCTGACCCCGAACCCCGGTCTCGAGTCACCTCTCCCGCGGCGGGTTCCGCTCCACCCACTCACGCCGCTGCTGCGGCGTCATCGCCTTCCACTGGTCGCGCAGGACCTGGCGCTGCTCCGGGGTCATGCCGCGCATCCTGTCGAACAGCGCGCGCGCCTGCGCGCGCTGTTCCGGATCCATGTGGCGCCAGCGCTGCATGCCGTGGCGGGCGCGCTTGCGCTGTTCCGGGGTCATCGTCTGCCAGCGCCGCGCGTGCTCGTACATGCGCGCGCGCGCGCCGGGGTTGTCATTCCAGCGCTCGCGCACCGGCGCCACCAGCATCTCGCGTTGCGCCGGGGTGAGCTGGTCCCAGGCCGGAAGCGACGCGGCGGCCGCCGGCTGCGCCTCCTGCGGCGGCGAGGCAAACGCGTTGCGGGGCAGCAGCGCGGCGACGGCGACGGCGGTCGCGAGGGCGAGGATCGGCAGGGCGCGCATGGCTACTCCATCGCGATGGCGTTGGCGTCGCTCGACGCCAGCCAGAGGTAGAAATCGGGGTTCTCGTCGAGCACCGTGTCGAGGTCGTCGGCGCTGGCGGCGGCCATGGCCGGCGCGGGCGCGTCCTCGTCGTGGCGCAGCTGCAGCTGCATGCCGACGGCCAGCGCCAGCAAGGCGGCGACCGAGGCCGTGAGCGGCCAGGCCAGGCGGGTGCCCGGCTTCGCCTGGCGCGAAGCCCCGGCCGATGGCCGCAGTTGCAGCTGCAGCAGCGTGCGCCCGGGCACGCGCCGCACGGCGTCGCCGTGCAGCCGCCGCATGGCGGCGTCGAAGCGCGCATCGCGGTCGTTGTCGTGTTCGTTCATGCGAAATCCTCCAGCTGTTTCTGCAGCGCCGCGCGTGCGCGCGAGAGGTGCGTCTTCACCGAGCCCTCGCTGCAGTCCATGATCCGCGCCGTGTCGGCGACGTCGAATTCCTCCAGCACGCGCAGCGTGAACGCCTCGCGCTGGCGCCGCGGCAGCCCGCGCAGCGCCTGCGCCAGGCGCGAATAGGCCTCGCGGCCGTCGTGCGCGCGCGACGGGTCCGGGCCATCGTCGGCCCATTCGATGCCGGCGTCCTCGCCGCCCGCGCCGCCGCCGCCCAGCCAGCCGAGCCGGAAGGTGCGCCGGCGCTGCTGGTCGATGATGCGGCTGCGCAGGATGCTCCAGAACAGCGGCGTCCATTCCCCGGCGGGACGATCGCGATAGGCGAGCATCTTCATCATCGCCTCCTGCACCGCGTCCATCGCGTCCTCGCGATGGCGCAGGCTCGACTCGGCGAACCGGAACGCGCGCGCGCCGACCCCGGCCAGGAATTGCTCCAGGCCCGCGGCCTCCGCCTGGTCCACGGCGGCGAGGGGACCGGCGACGGTGTCGGCTCCAGCGTTCATCCGGGCGAGCTTAGCGGCCGGCCGGCCAACCGGGCCTGTCCCGGCTGCGGCCTGCGCGCGGGCATGGGCATGGCCGCGCCCGGGGCTGTGCGGGAAGCGCGATGGCAGGGGCTGCGGCATGGCATCCGGCGTGGCGTCGTGGCGGGTGGGCATGGGAACGCGCCCCCGCGGGCCGGGTTGACAGCGCCCGCGGCGGGGCCGCCACCGGTTGGCCGGCGGTTATGATGCGGACAACCGGATGGGAGAGCGGCGATGGGCGACGGGTTCGTGGCGCTGTACATCTTCATGCTGGCGGCGATCGCCGGCAACGTGATCATCTCGCGGGTGCCGGTGATCCTGCACACGCCGCTGATGTCGGGCAGCAACTTCATCCACGGCATCGTGCTGATCGGCGCGATGGTCGTGCTCGGCCACGCCGACACCACGCTGGAGAAGGCGATCGGCTTCGCCGCGGTGCTGCTGGGCGCGGGCAACGCCGCCGGCGGCTACGTGGTGACCGAGCGGATGCTCGACATGTTCAAGTCGTCGAAGAAGCCGGGAGGCAAGGCGTGAGGGCGGCATCGATGGCGGTGGGCGCCAGCCCGGATTCCCGCGCGGAGACCGCCCGATGACCGTCGCCGAACTGCTTCCGGTCGTGGTCAAGGCGAGCTATCTCGTCGCCGCGACGTTGTTCCTGCTCGGCCTGCAGCGCATGGCCTCGCCGCTGACCGCGCGCAGCGGCATCCGCTGGGCCGGGCTGGGCATGGTGATCGCCACCGTGGCGACGCTGTTCCTGCCGGGGCTGCACAACCTCGGCCTGATCGTCGCCGCCACCGCCATCGGCATCGCGCTGACCTGGTTCTGGGGCAAGAAGGTCGCGATCACCGACATGCCGCAGATGGTGGCGCTGTTCAACGGCATGGGCGGCGGCTCGGCCGCGGCGATCGGCGCGGTCGAGCTGCTGCGCTTCTCGGCCGCGGGCGCGGCGCCGTCGATGACGACGCTCGTGCTGGGCGTGCTCGGCGCGCTGATCGGCTCGGTGTCGCTGTCGGGCTCGGTGATCGCCTGGGCCAAGCTCGATGGGCGCATGGACAAGCGCTACACCTTCCCCGGCCAGCAGCTGTTCAATGCCGCGGTCGCGATCGCGACGGTGGTGCTGGGCGGCATCGTGGTGCATTCGCTCGGCGTGCCCATGATCATCGCATTCTTCATCGCGGCGCTTGCGCTGGGCGTGCTGATGACGCTGCCCATCGGCGGCGCCGACATGCCGGTGGTGATCTCGCTGTACAACGCGCTGACCGGCCTGGCGGTGGCGTTCGAGGGCTACGTGCTCGGCAACGAGGCGCTGATCATCGCCGGCATGATGGTCGGCGCGGCCGGCATGCTGCTCACGCGCCTGATGGCCAAGGCGATGAACCGCTCGATCAAGAGCGTGCTGTTCTCCAACTTCGGCGGCGGCGGGCAGGCGCAGGAGATCGCCGGGTCGCAAAAGCCCATCGAGGCCGGCGACGTCGCGGCGATGATGGCCTTCGCCGAGCGCGTGGTCATCGTGCCCGGCTACGGCATGGCCGTGGCGCAAGCGCAGCACAAGATCTGGGAGCTGGCGAAGAAGCTCATGGATCGCGGGGTGAAGGTGAAGTTCGCGATCCATCCCGTCGCGGGGCGCATGCCCGGGCACATGAACGTGCTGCTGGCCGAGGCCGGCGTGCCCTACGACCTGATCGCCGACATGGACGACATCAACCCCGAGTTCGCCAACACCGACGTGTCGCTGGTGATCGGCGCCAACGACGTGGTCAACCCGGTGGCGAAGACCGACCCGGCCAGCCCGATCTACGGCATGCCGATCCTCGACGTGGTCGATTCGAAGAACACCATCGTCATCAAGCGCGGCAAGGGCACCGGCTTCGCGGGCATCGAGAACGCGCTGTTCTACGCCGACAACACCCGCATGCTCTACGGCGACGGCGCGGAGATGGCGAACGCCCTGGTCAGCGAACTCAAGGCGCTCGACGGCGGCGGGCACTGACGCGCCGCGCGCCGCCGCCGCTCACGCGGCGCGTGCGGTGGCCCCGGGCGCGGCGGCCTGCGTCGCCGCCTGCCGCACCTCGCCGGTGGTCGCGCCGTAGGCGTTCTTGAACGCGCGGCAGAAGCTGCTCTGGCTCTCGAAGCCCAGCGCCTCGGTGATCTCGCAGATCGGCAGCCGGGTCTCGCGCACCAGCGACCAGGCGCGCTGCAGGCGCAGCCGCGTGGCGTACTCGCTGGGCGTCTCGCCGAACACGTCGCGATGCATCCGGATCAGGTGCCAGGGCGAGTAGTTGGCGCTGCGTGCCAGCGAAGCGAGGTCGGGGCGGCCGTCGCTGTGGACTTCGACCAGGTGGCGCACGCGCAGCAGGCGCAGCAGGGTCTGCTGGCGACGCTGCAGGGTGCGGCCGCTGCAGCGCTGCAGGCACGCGTGCAGGTCGCGCTGCTGCTCGAGCAGGGCGACGCAGACCGCGTCGACCAGCATCCCCGGGTCGCAGGCGACCGCCGGGTTGCCGCGGGTTGCGCGCGCGAGGCGGACCAGCAGGCGGCGCAGCATGCGCGGGCAGTCGTCCTGGCGCGGGAACAGGCACGACGCCGCGGCCTGTCCCGGCGCCGGGCGCACGCGACGGTTCCAGGCGCGCAGCGGTCCGGCCAAGCCCACCCAGGAGCCGGACGCGGGGCAGTCGATGCGCAATTCGCCGTCGCGCCAGACCTGCGCGCGGCCTGCGGGCAGGGTCCAGTCGCCGTCGGCGGACTCGAGCTGCACCCAGCCTGACAACGGGACGCACACGACCAGCCAGCCGGCCGGCAGGTGCAGGCGCGAGGCGCGTCCGGCGGCATGGATGACCTGCAGCATGCCACCGCGCACGGGATCGAATTCGACCTGCTGCGCGAAGTGGAGCGCGACGTGGCGGATGGGCACGGGAATGGCACCGTGCAACGGGAGGCTGTTCATGTCGTCTCCTACAGGCCGGACTGCGCCGTCGCGGCGGCAGGATCGTCGTCGCGCGGATGGGGGAGCGTTTCCATGCATCGCGTGGCGGCAATGCGGCAGCGCCTTGCGACCATCCCGCCGCGCGCGCCGCGTTGCTCGCCGTTTCCGGACATCGTCACCTTGTCCGGGATTGCCGGTTGGCGTTGCCTAAGCTAGCCATTGCGATGGCACGCATGGAGGACCAATTCAGGCGCGACCGCAGGAACCAATCCGGCACGCGCGAAAAAGAGGCCCGGCGATGCCGGGCCGATGCCTGCGGACGGCGCGCTCCCGCTTCGTTGTCGGACGCGATGCGGTCGGGCGCAACCTTGCCTGGAGAGAGAGAACACGAAGCACCGCGGACTCGCGCCGATGATCCGCCGGCGCGCGCGCCGGCCATGTCCGCCGGCGGCCGCGTGCGTTCGCACGGGTTGCGCATTGGGCGGGAAAAAGAAGACGGCCCCGTTTCCGGGGCCGTCGAGGTGGAACAGTCGGTTTGCGATCAGAAGCGCTGCTGGTACTTCATGTACCAGAAGCGGCCGATGTCGAAGCCGCCGTAGTACGGGAAGTTGCTGTTAGGCGCGGAGAACATGATCGGGCCCATGTGGTCGGTGATGTTGTTGGCGCCGATGGACGCGGTGGCGTTCCAGGGCAGCTTGACCGAGAACTGCAGGTCGTGGAACGTGTTGGAGCCGGTGCGGTTGATCGGATCGGCGTTGCCGTACACGTCCAGGTGGTCGGGATCGCTGCACGGGCGCGGCGCCGAGGCGCACGGTTCCTTCATGCCCGAGTAGTAGCGGGCCATGTAGGCGATCGAGTAGTCACCCTTCTCCCAGTTCACGCCCAGGTTCGAACGCAGGCGGAACACGCCAGGTGTGCCGACGAAGCCCACCCATTCGGTGGCAGGGTCGGCGTCGGCCAGCACGTCGAACTTGCTGGTGTAGGAGTTCTGCCAGTTGACCGAAAACTTGCCGATCGCGAACTCCGGCAGGCGGTAGTTGACGCCGAAGTCGTAGCCTTCGGTGCGCTGCGCGCCCAGGTTGGTCAGGCCGAAGAACAGGTTGTTGATCGTGCCGGCCGCGTTGCGGGTGATGCCGGCGCAGCGCGAGGTGATCCCCGAGATATAGCAATCGCGCAGGATGCTGTCGACGGTGTCCTGCGAGATCACGTTGTCGAGCTCGACGTCGTACCAGTCCAGGGTGAAGTCCAGGCCATCGACCCACTGCGGGCTCCAGACGATGCCGGCGGTCTTGGAAGTCGCGGTTTCCGGCGAGAGGTTCGGGTTCGAACCGGTGAGGAACTGGAACGGCGTCTGGCAGGGCAGGGCCTCGCAGGGCACGCCGCCCTGGCCGAGCTGCACGTAGTCCACCGGCACGCCGGCAGCCGTACACGCCGCATTGCCGTTGGCTGGCTGGCCGACGGCGCAGGGGTCGGTGTAGAACGCGAACGTGCCGCCGATGCCGCCGAACAGGTCGCTGATCGACGGCGCGCGGAAGCCGTCGGCGTACGTGGCGCGGACCAGCAGGCCGTCCATCGGGCGCCAGCGCATCTGGAACTTGTTGTTGGTGGTGTTGCCGAAGTTCGAGTACTTCGAATAGCGGCTGGCCACGTTGAACGTCAGTTCCTTGGCGAACGGCATGTCGGCCAGGACCGGGATCTCGAGCTCGGCGTAGGCCTCGTCGAGGTCGTAGCTACCGGCCGTGGTGGTCGCCGGCAGGCCGGTGCTCTGGCCCGACTGGTTGACCGCGTCGGGCACGAAGCGGCCTTCCTCGCGACGGTGCTCGACGCCGACCGCCAGGCCGACTTCGCCCGCGGGCAGGCTGAACAGCGTGCCGGCGATGTTGGCCGTGTAGTCGGTGGTCTTGGTCCTGCCGTGGTCGTGGTACTCGGGGAACAGGAAGGCCTGCAGGTCCGCATTGCCCAGCGAGCCGTCGCCCGCCTGCCCGAGCGGCATGAACGGGTTGAACGGGATGCACTCGCCGTTGCCGAAGTTGCTGCCGTAGGCGATCGGGCTGGCGGCGGTGCCGCACTCGACGCGGCCGGTGGCGGCGTTGAAGTACGAAGCGCCCAGTGCGGCCTGCAGCGCGGGCACGTAACCGTCGCCGTGGCTGACCTTGGTGTTGGTGTTCTCGTTGGAGAGGAAGCCGACGTCCCAGTTCCACTGGTGGTCTTCGCCGAAGTTCAGCGTGCCTTCCAGGCCCAGCGTCACGCGCATCGTCTCGAGGTCGTTCTTGTTGGTGCGCGGCACTTCCCAGAAGCGGCGGAACCAGTAGGCGTCGCCCGCGGTCGGGTTCGGGTTGAAGTAGCTTTCGGCGGTCAGCATGCCGAAGCCGTAATTGCCCGGGTAGCCGGCGATCTGCTGGCTGGTGGTGCGCTTGTTGTAGCCGATGTCGGCGGTGAAGCGGATGCTGTCGCTGATGTCGTAGGCGCCACTGACGAACAGCGACTTCCGTTCGATGCCCGTCTGCACCATCATCACTTCGTTGGTGTTGGCGCGCTCGGACGGGGCGAGGTCGTGGTAGTTGGCGGGGTCGCGCGGGTCGCTGCCGCGGTCGAGGGTGCAGGCACCGCTGGCGCAGGAGGGATCGGTGAACACGCCCGCATCGTTGATGTTGCCCAGCCACACGCCGTTCTGGCTGATCGCGCTCCAGCCGGAGAACGGGAAGCCCTTGCCGGAGTTGCCGTACTTGCTGAATTCCCGGTCCTTGCCGAAGACCGGGTCTTCCTTCGAGTACTCGGCGCTGACGGTCAGGCTGCCACGGTCGCTGTTGGCGCCCAGCGTCATGCTGTAGTCCTGCTTGCCCTCGCCCTCGTCGAACGCGCCGACGTAGCCGTTGAACTCCGCGCCCTCGAAGTTGCGGCGGGTGATGACGTTGACCACGCCGGCGATGGCGTCGGAGCCGTAGATCGAGGAGGCGCCGTCCTTCAGGACTTCGATGCGCTCGATGGCCGACATCGGGATCTGGCCCAGGTCCTGCAGGCCCGAAGTGGAGACGCCCAGGCGCTTGCCGTTGAGCAGGATCAGCGTGCGGTTGGCGCCGAGGTTGCGCAGGTCGACGTAGTAGCCGCCCACGTCCTCGCCGTTGGAGAGCGCCATCGCGCGCGAGATTGCCGGCGAACCCGACGAGGTGAGGTTCTGCAGGATGTCGGCGACGGAGCTGAAGCCCTGCTTCTCGATCTGGTCGCGGGTGACGGTGATGATCGGCTGTTCGTTCTCGATCTCGGCGCGCGGGATGCGCGAGCCGGTCACCTCGATGCGGTCGAGG
>DATLJE010000030.1:0-5187 GCA_035539095.1 Luteimonas sp. | reverse complement strand
GGTGGCGTTGCGCGACTGCACGGCCAGCTCGCGGATGCGCTGCAGGTTGTTGCCGATCTCGCCCATCGCGCCTTCGGCGGTCTGCGCCAGCGAGATGCCGTCGTTGGCGTTGCGGGCGGCCTGGTCCATGCCGCGGATCTGCGTGGTGAAGCGCTGCGAGATGGCGAGGCCGGCGGCGTCGTCCTTGGCGCTGTTGATGCGCAGGCCCGAGGACAGGCGCTGCAGGCTGGTGGCGAGCTCGGAGCCGGACGCGCTCAGGTTGCGCTGCGCGTTGAGCGACATGATGTTGGTGTTGATGACTTGCATGGGTGCGATCTCCTGGAAGGATGGGTCCGGCTGCGACGAGTGGGCTGGGCCGGTGGTTCGCAGGGTGCTGGCCGGTGGGCCCTCGCCGCTGCTGACAGGGGTAACGGCGGGGGTTTGTCAAGCTTTAGCGGTTCGGTGGGTTTTCCGGGACTTTTCTTCGGGGATGGCGCGGGAATCGAAGTCGCGCCGCGATCTCGGCAAGCACCCGGATCGTCATCCCCGCGAAGGCGGGGATCCATGGACGTAGGCGTTCCGCCTCGTGGCCGCTCGGAAGCCGGGGCCGTGCCGCGATTCCTCAAAACATCTGGATCGTCATCCCCGCGAAGGCGGGGATCCAGCGACGTTGCTTCGCTTGGTTTGGCTGTGTCGCAATCTGGGCCTCCCTCACCCAACCCCTCTCCCGCAAGCGGGAGAGGGGCGATCGTGCCGTGCGGGAGCTGCTTCGCCGGGGCTACCACGGGATCTTATGGTCCGTCCTGCCCTGCATTTACATTCTTTGGAAGAGGGACATCCCCTGCAGCTTGAGCATCGTCTGCTGCGCCGCGTCCAGCGCGGTGATCTGCAGCGCCAGCCGGCTGGCGGCCTCGGCGTAGTCGAGGTCGCGCAGCTGCGACAGCGATTCGGTCAGCGAGATCTCGCCGGCGTCGCGGGTATCGGTGGCGCCGTCGAGCGTGGCCAGGCGCGTGCCCGTGCCCGAGCGCAGCGCCAGCATGTGGTCCTGCGCGGTGGCGAGGTCGCCGATCGCGGCGCCCACCGCGTTGCCGCGGCGCGCCTTGTCCTGCGGCGAGGCGGCGGGCGCGTCGAGCGCGTCGGCCAGGTCCTGCAGGGTCGCGAAGACGTCCTTCACCGGCGCGCGCTCGACCGTGAACGTGTCGCCCGCGGCCGGCGCGCCGGTCAGCACGAGTTGCACGCCGCCGGCGCTGATGCTGCCGCCCGTGGCATAACTGCCGGTGGCCAGCTCGTTGCCGTCGCCGTCGAGCACGCGATAGGCGTCGGCGGCGGTGAACTCCACCCGCAGCGAGCCGCCGTTCCACGCCGCATGGTCCGTCACCGCGCTGGACTGCAGCACGCCGCTGCCGGTGTTGGCCGCGCCGGCGCTGCCGCGCACGATGCCGTCGCCGGTGCGCACGCGCAGGAACACGTCGCTACCGGCGTCGGTGTCGGCGACGTTCAGGTCGGGCGCGATCTCGACCACGTTGCGGCCGTCGTCGCCGGCATAGGCGACCGTGCCGCCGGCGTCGACGAACGGCACCACGCCGTCGCGGTTGCCCGCGAACAGCCGCCGGCCGGTGCCGTCGTCGCGGTTGGCGATGGCGAGCACCTGGGTGCGGATCTCGCGCAGTTCCTGCGCGATCGCGGTGCGGTCGGCGTCGGAGAGCGTGGGCGTGTTGGCCTGCAGCGCGAGCTCCTGCGCGCGCGCGAGCTGGCTGCCGACGTCGGCGAGCGCGGACTCCTGCGAGCGCAGCCGGTTCTCCAGCAGGTTGGCGTTCTTGCCGTTCTGCGCCAGAGAGGCCAGCGCGTGGTCGAGCCGCTGGGACTGCGCCATCGCGGCCGGGTCGTCGGCGCCGCGCAGCAGCTTGCGGTCGCTGACCAGCTCCTGCTGGGTGCGCGCGAGCTGCGCCTGCTTCTGCTGCAGGCCGGCCAGGCCCTGGGCGTACATGCCGGCGGTGGAGATGCGGAGCGTCATGGCGGGAACCTCGGCGGCGGTCAGCGGCGCACGGCCGCGAGCAGGGTCTGGAACATCGTGTCGGCGGTGCTCATCACCTGCGCGGCAGCCTGGTAGGCCTGCTGGAAACGCATCATGTCGGCGGCTTCCTCGTCGAGGTTGACGCCGCTGGTCGACTCGCGCTCGGCGGTGACCTGGTCGTGGATCGCGGTCTGGCCTTCGAGCGCGAGCCCGGCATGGCGCGCGTCGGTGCCGGCGCGCGCGGTGAGCTGGGCCAGCCCGTCGGTCAGCGAGCGGGTGCCGCCGTCGAGCACGCCGGCGGCGTCGAACGCGCCGAGTCGCTGCGCGTTGCCGTTGTCGGCCGAGCGCGGTGGCGTGCGCGCGAGGGTGAAGCGGTCGCCCGCCGCCGGGGCGCCGGACAGCGACAGCGACCAGCCGGCGGCGGCGTCGGCGATCGCGCCGCCGGGCGCGTAGGCGTACGGGCCGTTGCCGTCGATCGTGTAGTGGCCGTCGTCGATGAACTCGACGGTGGCGCCTGCGAACGCAGCGAAGGCGCCCGGATCGGTCACCTGCGCCGACGCGGCGCGCGCGTCGCCGAGGTTGCCGGCGTCGGCTTGCGCCTGCAGCGGCGCGGCCGCGGCGATGCCGTTCGGGTCGGCGAGCGCGACGCGCAGGCTGGCCGCGGCGTCGGCGGTGGGGCGCAGCTGGTAGCGGTCGCCGGCGGCCGGGGCGCCCGACACCACCAGCGCGAGGCCATCGACCTTGAACGGGTCGGCGGCGGTGCCGCTGCCGCTCATCGGCACCGCTTCGCCGGTGTCGGCGCGCACCGCGGTCCACGCGCCGTCGAAGCGGAGCACCAGGTCATGGCCGGCGAGCGCGCCGGCGTCGTCGACGCTCGTGGCGAACGTCGCGCTGCCGCCGTTGCCGGCGTGCGCATCCACGCGCGGCGGCGCGATCGAGAAGAAGTCCGCGCCGGCCTGGCCGTTGTAGTCGATGCCGGCGGTCTGCGCGGCGTTGAAGCCGGTCGCGAACGCGGTCGCCAGCCGCCCGAGCTCGGCGCGCGCGGGGTCGAGCACGCGCTCGCGGAACTCGAGCAGGCCGCCGAGCTCGCCGGAGACGCTGGTCGAGGGCAGCCGCACCTTGCCGCTGGCGCCTTCCAGCGCGACCTGCACGCGATCGGGACGATACGGATCGGCGATGGTGGTGAGCTTCGTCGCCTGCGCGCCGAGCACCAGCGCCTGGCCGCCGGCGGTGAAGACGTTGAGCGCGCCGTCGTCCTGCGCCACCGTCTGCGCGCCGACCAGGGCCGCGAGCTGGCCCACGCGCAGGTCGCGCGCGTCGAGCAGGTCGGGCGAGGCGTTGCCGCCGGCGCTGACGATGTCGCGGTTGAGCGCGGCGATCTCGCCGGCAAGCGTGTTGGCGTCGCCGATCGCGCCCTGGATGCGCTGCCCGGTCTCGCCGTCGAGCGCGGAGAGCTGGCGGTCGAGCGACTGCCAGCGCGTCGAGAGCTGGGTGCCGGCGGCGAGCAGCTGGTTGCGCGCGACCGAGGACGTCGGGTCCGCGGCGACCGCGTCGGCCGCGTCGAAGAACGCCGACCATTGCGACGACAGCCCGGTGGCGGGATCCGACACCAGGCCGTCCACGCGCGAGGCCATCGCCGACAGCTGCTGCAGGCGCCCGAGCTCGCCGCTGCTGTCGAGCTGGCGCGCGAACACCAGGCCGTCGGCGAGGCGCTGCAGGCTGGCCACGTCGACGCCCTGGCCGATGTAGCCGCCGGGCCTGGGCTGGCCCGCGCGCGCGGCCAGCTCCACGCGCTGGCGGCTGTAGCCGGGCGTGGCGACGTTGGCGACGTTGTGGCCGACGGTGCCCAGCGCGCGCTGGAACGCGAGCAGGGCGGAGCTACCGGTCGAGAGCAGTCCGGACATCGCTTATTCCCTGGTTGCGGCCATCGCGACGGCGTTCGACGCGTATGCGGCGGCGCCGGTGGACGGCAACGCCGCGAGCGCGCGCTCGAGGGTGGCGCCGTTGGCGATCGCGGTGATCTTGTCCGCGTAGCGCGGGTCGGTGGCGTAGCCGGCGCGCTGTAGCGCGCTGGCGAAGCGGCGGGTGTCGTCCCCGACCCCGCGCGCGCCGGCGTAGCGCGGCTTGCGCAGCAGGCGCGCGTAGTCGGCGAAGCTGTCGGCGGGCGAGCCGTAGGCGCGGAAGTCCGCGCGCTCGCTCACGCGCACGCCGGCGACGTATTCGTGGGTGGAGGACGACACGCGCCCGCCGTCCCAGCCGCCGCCGGCCTTGATGCCGAACAGGTTGTGCGAGGACGCGCCCTCGCGCCCGGCCAGGCGCCGGCCCCAGCCGGTTTCCAGCGCGGCCTGCGCGACCAGCGCGCGCGCCGGCACGCCGAGTTCGGCGGCGGTCTTCTGCGCCTGCGGCCAGATCGATTGCACGAACGCTTCCGGCGAGCTGCAGTCCAGCGGGACGTCGGGGCATTCGGCGGCCGCCGGCCGCGGCGCGTATGCGGGAAGGGCCAGCGCCGGCATCGACACGCCGCCGTGCGCGGGCGCCAGCGACAGCGTGGACGAGACCGGCGGCGCAGCGAACGCCGCGCCGTGGGCCGGCGACAGCGGCAGCGCGATGGCGGCCGGCGAGGCTGGCAGCGGCAGCGCCGTCGCGGCCGGCGCGCGCAGCGGCAGGCCGGCGCTCCCGGCCTGTTGCGTGGCATCGCCCGCGCCGCGCCCGAGCTGGCGCGCGATCATCGGCGCCAACCCCAGGCCGCGGCCCTTGGTGAGCTGGGTGGCGAGCTGCTGGTCGTACATCTCGCGGTAGGTGGTGTCGTTGCCCAGCATCGGGTCGCCCATCGACGCGCTGCGCATGGTCTTGATCAGCATCCGCGCGAACTGCGTCTCCAGCTCGCGCGCGGCCTTCTCGACGTCCGCGCGCGGCGGCGCCGCGGAGGCGTCGAGCGGGATCGCGGTGGCGGGCTGCAGGCGCATCAGATCACTTCCAGCTCCGCCCGCAGCGCGCCGGCGCGCTTGAGCGCCTCCAGGATCGCGACGATGTCGCCCGGCGCGGCGCCGACGGCGTTGACCGCGCGCACGATCGATTCGAGCGAGGTGCCGCCGGCGAACAGGAACATGCGGCCACCGTCCTGCGCGACCTCGACGTTGGACTGCGGCGTCACCACGGTCTGGCCGCGGCCGAAGGCCTCGGGCTGGCTGACG
>DATLJE010000029.1:0-594234 GCA_035539095.1 Luteimonas sp. | reverse complement strand
CCGGCGCGCGCGCGCGCAGGACGAAGTGCCGCCGTGGCTGTTCCACCTCATGGCGGTGCACGAGGCCGACGTCGACGAGATCTCGTACGAAACCGACCGCGCGCGCTTCATCGGCCGCGGCCGCGACGCGCGCGAGCCGGTCGCGCTCGCCCGGGACGGGCCGCTGTCGGGCGGGCAGGGCTCGGTGCTCGACCCGATCGTGGCGATCCGCTGCCGCATCACCCTGGCGCCGGGGCAGGTCGCCACGATCGACATGGTCACCGGCGTGGGCGGCGCGCGCGAGGAATGCGCGGTGCTGGTCGACAAGTACCGCGACCGCCGCCTGGCCGACCGCGTGTTCGACCTGGCCTGGACCCACAGCCAGGTGGTGCGCCGCCAGATCAACGCCTCGCAGTCGGACGCGCAGTTGTACGAGCGCCTGGCCGGGCTGATCCTGCACGCGCACCCGGCGCTGCGCGCCGACCAGGCGCTGCTGCTGCAGAACCGCCGCGGCCAATCCGGGCTGTGGGGACAGGCGATCTCCGGCGACCATCCGATCGTGCTGGTGCAGATCGCCGACGCGCAGCACATCGAGCTGGTGCGGCAGATGGTGCAGGCCTACGCCTACTGGCGGCTCAAGGGCCTGACCACGGACCTGGTGATCTGGAACGACGAGCAGGGCGGCTACCGCCAGCAGCTGCAAGACCAGATCATGGGGCTGATCACCGCGGGCGTGGAAGCCAACGTGATCGACAAGCCCGGCGGCATCTTCGTGCGCCCGGCGCAGCAGCTGCCGCAGGAGGACCGCATCCTGCTGCAGTCGGTGGCGCGCGTGATCGTCAGCGACGCGCACGGCACGCTGGCCGAGCAGGTCGGCCGGCGCCCGCCGCCGGAGGCGCCGGTGCCGCCGCTGCAACCGCAGCCCACGCAATACGAGCTGGTGCCGCTCGCCGGCGCCGGCACGGCCCCGCCGCGGGACGAACACGCATCGGCGATCGATCCCTGGCCCTTCGATCCGGTCGACGAACCGCTGCGGGAGGGCAACGGCATCGGCGCCTTCTCCGCGGACGGCCGCGAATACGTGATCGACCTCAAGCCCGGCGACGCCACGCCGGCGCCGTGGTCGAACGTGCTCGCCAACCCGCACTTCGGATGCGTGGCCAGCGAGTCGAACACCGGCTACACCTGGTCGGAGAACGCGCACGAGTTCCGCCTCACGCCCTGGCACGACGACCCGGTGTGCGATGCCAGCGGCGAGGCCTTCTACCTGCGCGACGAGCAGACCGGGCGGTTCTGGTCGCCGACCCCGCTGCCGTGCCGCGGCGAAGGCGGCTACCGCGTGCGCCACGGCTTCGGCTACAGCGTCTACGAGCACGTCGAGGACGGCATCGCCAGCGAGCTGTGGGTGTACGTCGCGCGCGAGGCGCCGGTGAAGTTCTGCGTGCTGCGCGTGCGCAACGACAGCGGCCGCACGCGCAGGCTCAGCGCGACCGGCTACGTCGAGTGGATCCTCGGCGACCTGCATGCGCGCACGCAGATGCACGTGGTCACCGAGCCGGAGCCGGACAACGAGGGCGGCGCGGTATTCGCGCGCAACGCCTACAACACCGAGTTCGGCGGCCGGGTGGCGTTCTTCGACGCCGACGTCGACGCCGCCGGCTGGCACGACGAAGCCGCGCGCCGCAGCGTCAGCGGCGACCGCGCCGGTTTCATCGGCCGCAACGGCAGCCTCCGCGCCCCCGTCGCGATGACGCGCGAGCGCCTGTCCGGCCGGCTGGGCGCCGGGCTCGATCCCTGCGCGGCGATCCAGCTGGCGGTCGACCTGGCGCCGGGGCAGATGCGCGAAGTGGTGTTCCGCCTCGGCGCCGGCCTCACCCATGCCGACGCGCTGGCCACCGCGCGGCGCCTGCGCGGGCGCGACGCTGCCTGGGACGCGCTCGACGAAGTCCGCGTCGGCTGGCTGCGCACCCTCGGCGCCGTGCAGGTGGAGACGCCGGATCCGGCGATGGACCTGCTCGCCAACGGCTGGCTGCTGTACCAGACCATCGGTTGCCGCTACTTCGCGCGCAGCGGCTATTACCAGTCCGGCGGCGCGTTCGGCTTCCGCGACCAGCTGCAGGACACGATGGCGATGCTGCACGCCGATCCCAAGCTCGCGCGTGCCCACCTGCTGCTGTGCGCCGAGCACCAGTTCACCGACGGCGACGTGCAGCACTGGTGGCATCCGCCGCTCGACCGCGGCGTGCGCACGCGCTGCTCGGACGACTACCTCTGGCTGCCGCTGGCCGCCTGCCGCTACGTCGAGGCCACCGGCGACCGCGGCGTGCTCAACGAGCGCGTGGCCTACATCGAGGGCCGGCGGGTGAACCACGACGAGGAGTCGTACTACGACCTGCCGTCGCGCTCGGGCCTGCGCGAGACGCTCTACCAGCATTGCGTGCGCGCGCTGCAGCACGCGCTGGACCGCTTCGGCGAGCGCGGCCTGCCGCTGATCGGCACCGGCGACTGGAACGACGGCATGAACCGGGTGGGAGAGGGCGGCAGGGGAGAGAGCGTGTGGCTTGGCTTCTTCCTCTACGACGTGCTCGTGCGCTTCCAAGGCGTCGCGCGCGACCGCGGCGACCTGCTGTTCGCCGAGCGCTGCCAGGAACGCGCGGCGCAGCTGCGCCGCGACCTGGAAGAGCACGCCTGGGACGGCGCCTGGTACCGGCGCGCGTGGTTCGACAACGGCGCGCCGCTGGGTTCGACCGAAAGCGACGAATGCAACATCGACTCGATCTCGCAGAGCTGGTCGGTGCTCTCCGGCGCCGCCGACCCGGCGCGTGCGCGCCAGGCGATGGAATCGCTCGACCGCCACCTGGTGCGGCGCGACGCCGGGCTGGTGCAGCTGCTCGACCCGCCGTTCGACCGCACCGCGCAGGACCCCGGCTACATCCGCGGCTACGTGCCCGGCGTGCGCGAGAACGGCGGCCAGTACACCCACGCCGCGGTGTGGGCGACGATGGCGTTCGCCGAGATCGGCGACCACGCGCGCGCGTGGGAGCTGTTCCGCATGATCAACCCGATCCATCACGGCGACAGCGCCGCGCGCATCGCCACCTACAAGGTCGAGCCCTACGTGCTCGCGGCCGACGTCTACGCGGTCGAGCCGCACGTCGGCCGCGGCGGCTGGACCTGGTACACCGGCTCGGCCGGCTGGATGTACCGGCTGCTGGTGGAATCGCTGCTCGGCCTGCGCCTGCAGGGCGAGACCCTGCGGCTGTCGCCGTGCATCCCGCCCGAATGGCCAGGCTATGCGATCCGTTATCGCTACCGCGACACCGTGTACCGCATCCAGGTGCATCGCGGCGACGGCGACGCGCCCTCGAGGCTGCTGGTCGACGGTGTCGAGCAGGCGGGCCTGGCGATCCCGCTGCGCGACGATTACGCGCAGCACGCCGTGGAGTTGTGGCTGGCCTCGTAGCGGCATCGCGCCGCAGAAATTCCCTACGCGTGCGCACGCCTGTCCCCGATGCCACGGCGCGGCCGATCCCGCTTCCCGGGCCTCGCTTGCGTGCCGATCCTCTGCAGGCAGCGAGACCACCACGGAAGGAAGTCCACGATGCGACCGATACTGCTGCTGCCCGCATGGCTGCTGCTATGCGCCTGCGCGCAGGCCCACGCCCTGAGCCAGTGCAAGGGGCAGGGCGGCGCCACCGCGTACCGCGAAGGCGACTGCCTCGCCGGCGAGCGCCTCGTCGCCAGACACGAAGCCGTGGCGGATCCGGACTCGGCTTCCGCCGGCATACCGGTCGCCGCCGGTCGCGCGGCCACGCAGGCGCCAGCGACGCGGCGCACGCACGCGACCCGCGCATCCGTGCGCGGCCGCCCGAAGCGCCGCAAGCCCAGCGTCGATCCATGCACCCGCGAGAAGCGCGCCCGCGACGACTTCCAGCGTCGCCGCAGCATCCACGTCACCATGGACGAGCTCTCACGCTGGAACCACCGTGTCTACGAGGCCTGCAAGTAAGATCCCGCGACGGCGCCGGAGGCGGGCGCCGACATCAGGGGGCTCGTCCGATGCGCCACCAGCGGTTGCCGTTGTCCATTGGGTTCGCCATCGCCTTGCTGGCCTGCACGGCTTGCGAAGGCCGGCAGGGAACCGCGCTGTCGGTGGACCTGCATGCCGGCGCCTCGGGCTCGAGCCCGTTCGCGATCCGCCGGCAGGGCCTGTACTCGATCTCGTACGAGTGCACGGTCCGCGACGCCAACAACCGTCGGGCCGCGTGGCGCGTCCTCGAGGCGGCGACGCTGTCGGCTGGCTGGAACCCCGAAACCAGCGTGGCCCGCGAAGGCGCCCGGGAAGCCAGGCCGATCGACCCGGTGGAGCATCCGAGGCTCAGCTCCTGGAACGGCCGGCACCTGTCCATCGAGCTTGCCCGCGCCAGGCTGGAACCCGGCCGCTACGAACTTCGCCATGCGGTGCCGCTGCCGGCGACGAATCCACCTTGCGAAAGCCGCCTGGTCGTGGCGCCGGCCTACGTCGGCAAATGACGGGTGCCGGCCGTGAATGGCGCCGCGGGGTTGCATGGACCTCGCTCCAGGGTTGCTAGGCTCGCGGCATGGATTCGATCTCGCGCCGTCGATTCGTGGCAGGGCTGGCCGCCGCGCCGGCAACCCGGGTTCTGGGGCAATCCCATACCGATACTTTACATAATAGGCATTATGCGAAAATCTAGTACTTCTCGTAGTGTTGCGTGGAAGCCCTAGATTGGAGTCTTCCTTCCGCAACAGAGCCTTTGTTCGATGGTACATATAGTGTTGCTTCCTCAACAGGAAACAGCCTTTGCTCAACGTGCTTACGGATCCTCAGGTTCCAGCCTACCTACGGGGCGCCTTACTAGTTGACGATGTTCACAGGCTGCCTCGTTACTGGGCTAGCGTCTGGGCGTTGATGTCCAACCATGACCTCGCCGCATCCAGCCAGGTAAAGAAGCTTCGGTACATCGAGAGTTTGTACGGCCATGCGGATCGTCAGTTCGGCGCCCACGCGCTGGATGACGCCTTGGGCCACCTGAACGAGGTCGTGCTTGCCGAGATCCTAGAGTCCTGGTTCATATCGATCCGCAATCAACCTTCCGTTGGTCCGGCGGATGAATCACGTTGGCGCGCCGGCTTAGCATTTGTCGGGTCTGTGGTCACCTGGTTGTCCAAGTCAACGTTGCCGACCGACCGTCTCCGGCAGATTGAAGCTCGCCTGCATCGCCTATCCCACTTGTATGGGCAGCTCCACGTCCGCAGGAGCCGCCAACCGAGTCAGATCCGTTCATTGCCGGCGAGCGTGATCAAGGCACTCTACGAAATGCTAGACCCGGCATCGGCTACCAATCCCTTTGCACGACAGCACACGCGATGGCTCGCCTTTACTTCCTTCCTTTTGATGCTCCATCAGGGGCTCCGACGCGGCGAGCTCCTGTTGCTTACCGCGGACGTGATCAAGGACGGATTTGATGAAGGGCAGCAGAGGTCTCGCTGCTGGATGAATGTGCAAGAGAGCCTGTACTCCGATGACGGCGATGACCCGCGGTATTCCAGACCCAGCATCAAGTCGGCGAACTCTGTCCGCCAACTGCCGGTGAGCGAAGCGGTCGCGGGGTTAGTACAAACATATGTTGAAAACTATCGAGGTAGGCCAGGTCACGCATTCCTGCTGAACACACAGCAGGACAGCCCGCTGTCCACTGAATCCTTGACGAAGATGTTCCTGAAAGTTTCCGCCGCCCTACCACCCTCCATTCTCCGGGAACTGAAGGAACGAAGCGGAAAAAAATCAGTCACCCCCCACGACCTTCGTCATACGTGCGCCGTAGTGCGACTGAATCAACTTCTTCGCCATGGGGACTCAATGGATGAAGCACTGCAGAAGCTCCGGGCCTTCTTCGGCTGGTCGCGAGAATCACAGATGCCCGTTCGCTATGCGCGAGCGGTGTTCGAAGACCGTCTATCGTCGGTGTGGAACAACGCATTTGACGACCGAGTAGAGGTTCTGAGAGCAATTCCTTCCTGAGTTGCGCCATTGGAAATACATATGGATATGCAACGTGATCATCATCGTCGGCTCGACGCGTCAACGCTGAGCGAAGTCGCTGCGCAGCTTCCGCCATTGCCGCCCGTGATTAGGTACTACGACGATTTCGACGACACGACTCGCTCCATTCGAAGTCCTGCGACAGCCAATCGCTTCGCAGTTCATGCGAATGGAAGCGTTATCAACATCGAGTTCGCTCTGTTTCAAGAGGCCTTTGGAACCCTTCTAAAACACGTATTCCTGCGCATCATTGGAGAGGGCTTCGCGCCGAGGACCGCCGCAATGTACACGCTCGGAGGGAAGCACTTTGGAAGCGAAGATGTTATTGAGCTTTTGGGGTCTGGACCCACAGGAATTTCTTCCGTATGGACCGCCTTCCTCGCGAAAACCTTGCCCACAGACGCCTACTCCTGCGCTAAATCGATCCTCAAATTGCTCTGCCAACATCGCATCAAGGGCTGGTCGGACTCCTATCACGATGTCATATCTGCTCTACCCCTCCCCTTCAAAGGCAAGTATGCCGTCGTTCGATCGGGTGAAGCCTTTATTTCGGTTGACGATGAAGCTGCGGTAGTCCGGTTCTTGGATGAAGCGGCGATCCAGGCAAAGAAGTCGTTGCTGGCTCTCGAAGATGTGCAAGACGCAGCGATGTTGCTTTGTGCGTATCAGTTCGCAATGCGACCTATTCAGATTGCAATGCTCACGTTTCGTGACGTAAAAGTTCGTCGGGAACATGTCGGCATGCTCGCGTCTGTCCACATCACATTCCGGATGGCGAAGCAGCGCAGTTCCAGTGCCGCCAAGCCGCTGCTTAGGCGCGTGAAACGCGAGTGGACCCCACTCTTCGTAGAGATCGATCGGCACTATCAGGCTAGTGGCGATGATGCGGGCGCTAGGGTGTTCGGCGCCACTTCCGCTAATGAAGCAAGTCGTCGCATCAGCTCCCTACTTCGCGACCTTCTCGAGCTCGGCGCGACTGCCGTCAATCTGAGGCACACAGCCGCTCAACGCCTCGTTGACGCCGGCGCAAGCCAAGAGGAACTGGCCGAGTTCCTTGGGCACTCGGATATGACAACTGCGCTCGTGTACTACGAAACATCGGCCAACCAGGCTGAGCGGGTGAACAAGGCGCTAGGAATCTCCGAGATCTATCAACGCGTGGCTCGCATTGCCCACGATCGGTTTATCGGTCCAGAAGAGCTCGCGCAGTTGAAGGAGTCCCAGCAGATCGGCGGAGCGCCACATGGTGTTCCGATTGCGGGGATCGGTGGATGCACCTCCGGGCAGGCTGCGTGTCCCTACAACCCAATCTTGTCCTGCTATGGCTGTAGGAAGTTCATGCCGATTTACGACGTTCAGATGCACTCGAGAGTTCTAGCCGACTTTCGGGGTGTGGCGCGGTTCTTCCATGAATCATCTCGTGGCGACGCGGCTTCGCCAGCCTATCTTCAGCTTGAACGGACAATTGCTGAAGTTCAGGCAGTGGTTCTCGAGCTCGAAGGTTCGCCGTCTTGAATCCTCACTTCTCAGGTTTCATCCAGCTTGGGAAAGAGCTCGCCGCAGCGCACGGCGTCACCTGGGAGATGCCGCTGGACCAAAGCGGCACTGCAATTAAAGGACATGAATGGGACCTCACGACGCTAGCAGGGGGCGTTGCTCCCAAGCATCGCTTGCGCCACTTCAGTTCGGAACGTTCGGCACTTGATGCGCTCAACGCAGCTCGCTCTTCCAACGGGATGCCGGCACTGTCTGCTCGCACTTTGTCGCGGGCATGGCAAGACCTCATCAAAGCTGCAGTCATGGAACAGCTGTTTGTTCGCCGCAACTCGTTCGGTCACATCGCCAACAATGTGGCACGCCCCTTGCGCGTAATCGCTACATGCGCGGGAGACGCCGAGCCGTGGAGTGTCACTGTTGATGAGATGGCTCTCGCGGTTCGTACCGGCAACAGCATCCAGGCATCGGGCAAGCTTGGCGATTTGATCGCGGGGCTGACCAAGGTGCTATTTGATACCAACCACTTGGCCGACGTGGGACCGCTCTACCCTGCCCTCGCCACCGCACGTCTCCAGCCTAGAGCCACTCGACGGTCCAAATTTCTTAATTCTCAAGAGGAGATTCGGCACAACCTGGAAGATCGCAAACGCGCTGAGCGCCTACCCGAACGTCGCGCTTTCTGGGAGCTGGTCCGGATCGTCATGACCGAGCAGCCCCAAACCTTCATGGACGAACTGCGTTTTGCAGCCATTCGGATCATGATCTTGACGGGCTTCCGAATTGGAGAGGCCACGCTCCTTCCCGCTGAGTGGCGAACGGACCGGCACTACTACGACTCGAAGCAGCGTCCTGCCGGGGAGCTAGGTGGGTATTCCCAATCGCTCATGATCCGACACTTCGCCGAAAAGCAGCAAGCAAAGAACGCCGATAGCAAGGTGCTCGTCGCCAAGACTCACTACGTCCCCCTGATGTTCGAGGAGATTGTGAGTGAGACCCTGACCCGTGCTGAGGCAATCACAAACCCGCTACGAAGCACGCTGAGGAAGCAGACTGAAGCAGGGCGCGTTTTGCCAGACTTTGCGATGGATGAACTGGTTCCGATTACGCGCCTCTACACTCGCCTTTCCGGGAACGCTTTTTGGCTAGATCTGCCTAAAGAGAAGAAGCGCTATTGGATAGAAAGGTGCCGTGAAAATTATTCGGTCGACAGCTTTGACGAACTGCAGAGGATGCAAGAGCAGACGAGCGTTAGCCATCGGGGAGATATGAGCGCAGCTGCGCATCTGTACTTCCGTCGGATGACGGAGTTGCACAGGAAGGATGCTTCGGCTCTAGCACTGAGAAGCGCCGACGGCACGGTCATTTCGCTCATGGACATGTGGGACATGAACAAGGTTTTCGTGAAGATTGAAGACCTCGAAAGCCACCTTCGTGTTGCGAAGTCCTCAAAACGTCCAGACACTGACTTCTTCAATCTGGCAGATCGCAGCTTTGCTTCCTGGGAATTCCTTTTCCTGCATCCGAAACGATCCCTGGCTGAGGAGCGAAACAATGGGGTCTGCGATGTCACCCGATACGTCTCCGTTGGTCGGCCTGATACAAGCTTGGTCAATCTTTCCCTTGGCGAGCAGAAGTCCCGCGACACGCTGTTCAAGCGGTATGGGCAATCTGACGACGATAAGGACTTGGTGCTCACCTCCCACACCCTGCGTCACCTACAGAACACCGAGCTTTTCCGTCTCGGCGTCGCCGACACCATCATCTCCAAGCGCTTCAATCGCCGCAGCGTGGCCCAAAGCTACGAATACGATCATCGCAGCCTGGCGGAAGAGCTGGATCAACTCGAACTGCCTGCCGACGTGGAAATGGCGCTCGGCGAGAAAGCCAGCACTGTCGCGAAGATGATCCAATCCGGCAAAGCCAGCGGTCCGATCGTGGATGCGTTCAAGCGGATCCAGAGCAGCGAGGGTGACACCGCCGCGTTCGAGTTCCTGAAGGTCGAAGCCGACGGCTTTCACGCGACTCCCTACGGGCATTGCTTGAACAGCTTCACTGTCGATCCGTGCCCGAAACATCTGGAGTGCTTTTCCGGCTGCCGCCATCTTTCGGCGACCAATTTGCCCGAGAACCGTGGCCATCTGCGCACCCTCGAACTCAAGTTGGCCGCGGCTGTCGAGACCGCGGAGGCTAAGCCATCAAAGAGCATCGGCCGCACAAACCAGATTCAGCATGCCAAGGTCCGGCTTGACGGCGTGCGTACGCTCTTGGCGACCGAACAGGGCGAAAAGCCATTTCCCGATGGTCCCGACCTCTCTCTTCCTCGCCGCGCGGGAGTCATGGATGGATAACGACAGCTTGGAACAACCCACATCCGATTCCGATCCGGAAATGCGCCGAGTGCTGGACGACCTGCTCTCACGCGACGAGGACATCACCGCGCGGGCAGTTGCACGATTGCATCCGCGAATCAATGCAGCGTCGTCGATCACCCGGAGCGCCGAACGCAGCCACATGCTTGCGCAGTATCAGGAGCGGCAAGCCGAGTTCCGTCGTTGGCGTGGCAGGCCGGGCAAGCTCTCCGGTGTCGCCGCGGCCAACGCACTAGCAGAACGCGACGTGCGCATCGCCGAGCTCGAATCGCAAGTCGCCTTGCTAACAGCATCCCACGTAGCGATGATCCGCGCCGTCGGCGAATTGGGCGGATTCAGTAAATGGGCACAGTTCTATGAGTCGTACCGCAGCTCAAGGGATCAGCTCGCGCAGTTGCGAGCGCTGCCGGAAGCTGAGGTAAAGCCGATCTCACCACGTCATCCAAGTAGCCGACATGAGTTTTAGACCTCATGACAGCCTAGCAACATTCTGACGCTAGCGAAGGCTGTCCGCCCACGCCGCCAAGGCGTCGATCTAGGCCATGCGCTTTACGGCGGCGGAACACGAGGCCCTGCAGGGCCGCTGGGTGGAAGACACCCGAGCCTTGGAGGCGCTGCGCACCGAGTTGGCGAGCGCCGGCGCCGAAGCCGCCCAGGAACGGGGCCGTCGTGAATCGGCCGAGTCGAAGGCGCTGCGGGCCGGCGTCCGCCTGGAGACGCTGGAAGAGCTGCTCGCGTAACTGCGTCCCGCCAGCACCGCCAATGCGACAGCGCCGGAATCGTGATCTCATGCGGCGAGATCCAGTCGGGTTACATCGTGATCGGAGCGTCGGCGTTCGCCGGCGCCGTTAGAGGATCGACGTTTGCATACCACCACGCCGCCGCAGATCACCCGACATATCCGCCAGCTGATCCAGAAAGTGGTTCCTGGCGGCGTGGCGTCGTACATGGCCGTCCAGCCCGAAGTCGATGCGCTCGAAAAGGAATGCTTCCCGAATGTCGAGGCCAAGATCGCGCGAGCCGGCGGCCGCATGCTCCGTGGCTGGCAACTTTGGGAGTGGGCGCACGTGCTGGTCGAAGCGGAATTCCATGCGGTCTGGTTGTCGCCCGACGGTCAGATGGTCGACCTCACGCCCAAACCCCACCACGAAACTACGGTCTTGTTCGTCCCGGACGCTCGGCGCAGCTACAGCGGCGCCACCGTTGACAATGTGCGTCTGCCGATCCGCGATGACCAGTTGATTCGACATTTCATCGGGGTCTCGGAAGCGATCACGCGCGTGCTGAGCCGGGGCGTCCCGGCGGCTCCCGGCGAGGTCAGTGTCCCCGCGCATGAAATCGAACCGCTGCAGCAGGCGCACCAGTTCCTGGGATACGCACTATTGTCGGGGCTGCGCGGCCACCAGCCGTGCCAGTGCGGCAGTGGAAGCAAGTACAAGCGGTGCCATGGCCGACAACTGGAGCGCGCCTTTTCCCTGTAGCCCTCTCGACGCATTCAGCGGAATTGTATAACCCCATCGTCCGCAGGTACCCTGCGCGGGCATGACCCGCCTGCACTCCCGCTTCGTGTTGCCGCTCCTGCGCGTCGTCCTGCTGGGCGTGCTGGCGCTGGGCGTGGCGGTCCAGCCGGTGATGACAGCCGCTGGCGAGATGCACGAGCTCGCGCACGATCCATCGGGCGCGCACAGCCACGGCCCGCATGCCGACGATCCGCGCGCGGAGTCCGTTGCGGCGGGTGCGCTCGATCAGGATGGGTCGGAGGCGTTGCACCTGTTGCTGGACTTCGCCCATTGCTGTGGTTCGGCCGCGGCTGCATTGCCGGTCCACGATTCCTTGTCTACCCGGCCGGTCGCCGGTGGAATCGGGATCGAAGAAGCATCGCCCCCGGCCGCCCTGCGTCTGCCGAGCCCATTCAAGCCTCCGATCTCCGGATGACCGCGCCGTCGGCCTGATGCCGACTCCCGTCAATTCGATTCATCGGAGCAACCCCCATGCGTTTGCGATCAGCGGCCCTGGCCGTGTTCGTCGCCGTGTGTGCCGTGGCATTGCCCACGCACGCCGCCGACCCCCTCACCCTGGACGACGCTTTCCTTCGCGTTGCCGACGCCCATCCCGATCTACGCTTGTTTGGTGCCCGCCATGAGGCCCTGAAAGCCGAACTGGATCGCTCCTCGTTGCGCCCGGCGCTGGTCGCTGGAGCCGAGGTCGAGAACTTGCTCGGTACCGGCCCGGCCAGCGGCCTGGATGGCGCCGAGATCACGCTGAGCCTCGCCTCCGTGCTGGAGCGCGGCGGCAAGCTCGATGCCCGCCGCACGCTCGCGCAAAGCCGGATCGACGCGCTGGCCATCGAGCGCGAGGCGCAGCGGTTGGATCTCCTGGCCGAAGTGGCCCGCCGCTACCTGGCGGTCGTCGGTGCGCAACGCGAAGGCGAGCTTGCGCAGTTGGACGTCGACCAGCGCGAACGCACCGTTGCTGCGGCGCGCCGGCGTCACGAGGCCGGCGCTTCGCCGGAATCGGTCGTACTCACCGCCCAGGCCGCCCTCGCGCGGTCGGAACTGGATCGCGCGCGAGCCCGGCAACGTCAGGCGGCCGCCCGCCAGCATCTCGCGGCCCTGTGGGGCGAGCGAAATCCCGCATTCGAGATCCTCGGGGGCGATCTGCTCGCCGTGCCCCAGATCGCGGACTTCGCGGTACTCGCCGACTGGTTGCAACGCACTCCCGAGCTCGCGCAGTTCGTCGATCAGCAGCGCATTGGCGAGGCACGCCTGCAGCTGGCACGCAGCGAAGCGACCCCGGACTTCGACTGGCAGGTGGGCGTGCGACGGATGGCGGACGGCGATGACTTCGGCTTGGTCGGCAGTGTCTCGATCCCGCTGGGCACCACCCGCCGGGCACAACCGGGCATCCGTGCCGCACGCGCCGAGTTGACAGCGCTGGAAATCGAACGGGAGGCCGTGGGGCTGTCGCTCTACTCCACCCTCGGTGAGGCGCATGGCCGCTTCGGGGTGGCCCGCCTGGAAGCACAGCGGCTGGGTGAGGACGTGCTTCCACGTCTGGCCAAGGCCGAAGCAGCGGCCGCCACCGCGTACCGCGCAGGCGCCGCCAGTTATCTGGAGTGGTCGAGCCTGCAGGCGGAGCGCGCCGCCGCACGGCAGCAACAGCTGGCAGCTGCGCTGGAAGCCCAGCGCGCCCTGATCGAGATCCAGCGGCTGACCGGCCAGGCATTCGTCGCCGGCCCGGGCCCGCAAGACAACCAAGGAGCAACCCCATGAAGCCTGTCCACCTGATCCCGGCATTGGCGCTGGCCTTGGTCTTGGCGGCATGCAGTGGCGAGCCGGACCCGCCGGCGAAGGACGCTCATGCGGACGAGACCGCCCACGACGGAACCGAGGCCGACGAACACGGCCATGAGGCGGGTGAAGTCGCCAGCACGGTCATCCCAGCGGAAATCGCCGAGAAGTCCGGCATCCAGACGCAGCCCGTCGGCCCCGGCGTGATCGCCGACGAGCATGAGGTACAAGGCCTGTTGACCCCGGTCGAAGGTCGGGTCGCCCAAGTCACCGCCCGCTTCCCTGGCCCGATCCGTTCGCTGCGCGCCAACGTTGGCGACCAGGTCCGCGCCGGCCAGACGTTGGCGACGATCGAGAGCAACCTCAGCCTGAGCACCTACAGCGTCGCCGCGCCCATCTCCGGCGTGGTCGTCGAGCGCAGTGCGTCGGTCGGTGGCCTGGCCAGCGAGGGTGCGCCCCTGTTCCAGATCGCCGATCTTTCGCAGCTCTGGGTCGACCTCCACATCTTTGGCGCCGACGCCCAGCACATCAAGCCCGGGGTGCCGGTGGCGGTCACCCGCATGAGCGATGGCGAGCTGGTCCACACCACGCTCGAACGTGTGCTCCCCGGCATGGCCACGGCCAGCCAGAGCACTGTCGCCCGCGCAACGATCGACAACGCCGACAACCAATGGCGGCCGGGTACGGCGGTCAAGGCGCGGATCACGGTCGCGCAGGAGCCGGTGGACCTGATGGTGCCGTTGACGGCGCTGCAGTCGATGGATGGCCGGGAGGCCGTGTTCGTACGTGAGGGCGAGACCTACCTGACCCGACACGTCGAAACCGGCGCCCGCGATACCACGCAGGTGCAGATCCGCGCGGGCCTGAGCGTGGGCGAGGATGTTGTGGTCGCGGAGAGCTACCTGATCAAGGCGGACATCGGCAAGGCGGGGGTGTCGGATGACGACTGACGCCGCAGCCCACCAGTCCGGCCTGCTGGAGCGGATCGTCCGGTTCTCGATCCGGCATCGCTGGATGATGCTGGTGCTGACCCTGGGCTTGATCGGAGTAGGCATCTGGAGCTTCACCCGGCTCCCGATCGATGCAACACCGGACATCACGAACGTCCAGGTGCAGATCAACACCGAAGCGCCCGGCTACTCGCCGCTGGAGTCCGAACAGCGGGTCACGTATCCGATCGAGACGGCACTCGCCGGCCTGCCGCGGCTCGACTACACGCGCTCGCTGTCACGCTACGGCTTGTCGCAGATCACCGTGGTGTTCGAGGACGGCACCGACCTGTACTTCGCCCGGCAGCAGGTGGCCGAGCGGCTGCAGCAGATCCGCTCGCAGATTCCCGAGGGACTGGAGCCCGAAATGGGGCCGATCTCGACCGGGTTGGGCGAGATCTTCCTGTACACCGTCGACGCTGCACCCGACGCGGCCAAGCCGGACGGTACGCTGTGGACCGCCACCGACCTGCGCACCCTGCAGGACTGGGTCATCCGGCCGCAGATGCGCAACACACCGGGAGTGACCGAGGTCAACACGATCGGCGGCTTCGAGCGGCAGATCCACATCACGCCGGACCCGTCCAAGCTGGTCGCACTCGGCTTCACGCTGCAGGACATCGTCGACGCGGTCGCCGCCAACAACCAGAACATGGGTGCCGGCTACATCGAGCGCAACGGCCAGCAGTACCTGGTGCGCGTGCCCGGCCAGGTCGGCGGCGTCGACGAGATCCGGAACATCGTGCTGGACCGGCGCGAGGGCCTGCCGATCCGGGTGGCCGACGTGGCGCAGGTGGGTGAAGGCCCGGAGCTTCGTACCGGCGCGGCCACCCAGAACGGCGAAGAGGTCGTGCTGGGCACCGTGTCGATGCTGGTGGGCTCCAACAGCCGCAGCGTCGCGCAGGCCGCGGCGGCGAAGCTGCAGGACGCGAACGCGAGCCTGCCGGAAGGCGTGACCGCGACGGCGGTCTACGACCGCACCGTGCTGGTCGAACGCACCATGCAGACCATCTCGAAGAACCTGATCGAGGGCGCCCTGCTGGTCATCGTGGTCCTGTTCCTGCTGCTGGGGAATGTCCGCGCCGCACTCATCACCGCCGCCGTCATCCCCCTGGCGATGCTGTTCACCATCACCGGAATGGTGCGCGGCGGCGTCTCCGGCAACCTGATGAGCCTGGGTGCACTCGACTTCGGCCTGATCGTCGATGGCGCGGTCATCATCATCGAGAACGTCCTGCGCCGGTTCGGCGAGATGCAGCATCGGCTTGGCCGGGCGCTCACACGCGACGAGCGCAATGAACTGACCGCCACCGCCACGGTCGAAGTCATCCGGCCCAGCCTGTTCGGCATGTTCGTCATCGCCGCGGTGTACCTGCCGATCTTCGCGCTGACCGGGATCGAGGGAAAGATGTTCCATCCCATGGCGATCACCGTGGTGCTGGCCCTCACCGGCGCGATGGTGCTGTCGCTGACCTTCGTTCCCGCATCCATCGCGATCTTCATGGGCAACCGCGTCGAGGAGAAGGAGAACCGGCTGGTCCAGTGGACGCGCCGACGCTATGAGCCCTTGCTTGCGTGGTCACTCCGTCGTCAGAACTGGGTCCTTGGCGGGGCACTGATACTGGTCGTCGTGTCCCTGCTGGTCGCCACGCGCCTGGGCAGCGAGTTCATTCCCAGCCTGGACGAGGGCGACCTCGCCATGCAAGCGATCCGCATACCCGGAACGGGCTTGGAGCAGTCGGTGAAGATGCAAGTGGCCGTGGAGGAACGGCTGGTGCAGGTTCCGGAAGTGGAGCGGGTCTTCAGCAGGGTCGGCACGGCTGAGGTGGCCACCGACCCGATGCCACCGAACGTGGCGGACTCCTACCTGATGGTGAAGCCACGCGGGCAATGGCCCGATCCACGCAAGCCCAGGGACGTTCTGATCGACGAAATCGAAGCCGCAGTGGCCACGCTGCCAGGCAACAACTACGAGTTCTCGCAACCGATCGAGATGCGGACCAACGAGCTGATTTCGGGGGTGCGTGCGGATGTGGCGATCAAGGTGTTCGGTGACGACCTGGACACGCTGGTCGAAGTGGCCGAACAGGTCGAGGCGGCTGCCAGGCAGGTCGAGGGCGCGGTCGACGTCAACACCGAACAGGCAACCGGCTTGCCACTGCTGACGATCGTCCCGGACCGCGCGGCGCTTGCGCGCTTCGGCCTGAATCCGGGGATCGTGCAGCAGACCGTTGCCACTGCGGTCGGTGGCCAGGTGGCCAGCCAGCTGTTCGAGGGCGACCGCCGCTTCGACATCGTGGTGCGACTGCCGGAACAGATGCGCGTCGATCCGACCGCCCTCGAGGATCTGCCGATCCCCTTGCCCGACGTGGCGAACGCGGACCGGTCGAGCCTGGAACCCAGTTGGGCGAGCGCGCGGACCGTGCCGCTGCGGGAGGTCGCGCAGATCGAGAGCCTGCTGGGGCCCAACCAGATCAACCGTGAGAATGGAAAGCGCCGGGTGGTGGTCACCGCCAACGTGCGTGATCGCGACTTGGGTAGCTTCGTCGAAGAGCTGCAGCAGCGCGTCGGGCAGCAGGTGAACGTACCCGAGGGCTACTGGATCGACTACGGCGGCACGTTCGAGCAGTTGATCTCGGCCAGCCAACGGCTCGCAGTAGTGGTACCAGTGACCTTGGTCCTCACCTTCGGCCTGTTGTTCATGGCCTTTGGCTCGGCCAGGGACGCGGTGATCGTGTTCAGCGGCGTGCCGCTGGCGCTGTCGGGCGGCGTGGCCGCACTGGCTCTGCGCGGTATCCCGTTGTCGATCACCGCAGGTGTCGGCTTCATCGCGCTGTCCGGCGTGGCCGTGCTCAACGGCCTGGTCATGATCGCCTTCATTCGCAACCTGCGCGAACAAGGCCAGTCGCTGGACGACGCGGTCTTCAACGGCGCGCTCGGGCGGCTGCGGCCGGTCTTGATGACTGCCCTCGTGGCGTCGCTCGGCTTCGTCCCGATGGCGCTCAATGTCGGCGCGGGCGCGGAGGTGCAGCGTCCGCTCGCCACCGTCGTGATCGGCGGGATCGTGTCTTCAACGCTGCTCACCCTGCTTGTCCTGCCCACCCTTTACCGTCTTCTGCATCGCGGCGACGCAGCGAAGCCGCAACTGGAGGCCCACTGAGTTGAGTGAAGAGAAGATCGAGATACACGACGCGCACCAGCGCCGGATCCTGTTGATCGTCCTCGCCCTGAACCTCGCGCTTGCCGCGGGGTTCGGGGTCACGGGCGTCGCCGCCGGCTCAAGCGCTCTGATCGCAAATGGACTGGACAATGCGTCCGACAGCGCCGTCTACATCATCACCCTGCTCGCACTCAGTCGCTCACAAGCCTGGAAACGGTCGGCGGCCAAAGTGTCCGGCTGGCTGCTGATCCTGTTCGCCGCTGGGATCCTGGTCGACGTGGGCCGTCGGTTCCTGGGTGACGCCGAGCCCATTGGTACGACGATGATGGTGATGGCGCTGGGGGCCGGCCTGGTAAACGCGACATGCGTGTGGCTGCTCAAGAAAATCCGGCAGGCCAATGTGAACGTGCGTGCCGCGACCACCTTCAGCACCAACGATTTCATCGCCAACGCAGGCGTGCTCGTGGGTGGCGGACTGGTGCTGTGGACCGGGCGGGCCTGGCCCGACCTCGTCGTGGGGCTCGCAGTGGCGGCGATCGCCCTGAAAGGGGGCATCGAGATCCTGCAGGATGCCCGTGGCGAAGAGGACGCTTGAGTGCCGACCTAGGATGGCGGGTGGCGCAGCGTGTCGAGGATGGCGCACTGGCCGCGCTCGCCGCCGCTGCAACTGCCAATCACCCGTTCGAGCTCCGAGGCCATCCGCTGAAGGTCGTTTAGCCGGTTCCGGATGTCCAGCAGGTGCCCGCGGGCAAGACGGTCGACATCCTGGCAGGACAACCCGTCGTCTTCGGCCAGGCCCAGCAGGCTGCGGATCTCCTCCAGCGAGAAGCCCAGTTCGCGTCCGCGGCTGATGAAGCGCAGCCGATCCGCGTCGGCGGGACGGTAGTCGCGATACCCGCCCGCCGTGCGCGGCGGGGCAGGCAACAACCCGATGCGCTCGTAGTAGCGCACGGTTTCGGGATGGCACCCGCTGCGCTCCGCGACCTCTCCGATCTTCATGGGCTTGACTCTGTAGCGACTCCGGGGTTTAGGATCGCCGACCTGGAAGCGGGCCGCAAATCCTCGGACGCCCGCTCGACTCGGAGACATGATCATGAGTGATTCGTGCGGCTGCGGAAGCACGGTGGATATCCGCGCCCTGGAGGCGGGGCAGCGGCGCGTGTTGATGATCGTGCTGGCAATCAACATCGCCAGCTTCGTGATGATGATCACCGCAGCGATCTACAGCGGCTCGTCCTCGTTGCTGTCGGGCAGCCTCGACAACCTCGGTGATGCGTTGACCTATCTGCTGAGCCTGGCAGTGATCGGCGCGAGCCTGCGCGCCAAGGCCAGGGTGGCGTTGTTCAAGGGATTGCTGATCCTCGGTGCCGCGGTTGCGGTCGCCATCCAGATCGGCTGGCGCCTGGCCCACCCGGAGGTGCCGATCTTCGAGGCCATCGGCATCGCCGCCGTGATCAATCTTGCGTTCAACGCCTTGTGCCTGTGGCTGCTTACCCCGTACCGCTTTGGCGACGTGAACATGTCATCGGCCTGGGAGTGCTCGCGCAATGACCTGTACGAGGGTGTTGCGGTGCTGCTGGCAGCCGCCGGCGTGTGGCTGTTCGATGCCGGCTGGCCCGATCTGGTCATCGCCGGTGGACTGTTGCTGATGTTTCTGCGGTCGGCGACCCGCGTACTCCGCATGGCTTGGCGGAGTTACAGAGATGAGGCGAATGTTGGCGACTCGCGGCATTAGTTCGTAGCCGCATCCCAGGGATCTATTGTTGGATCGGCGGGCCTGCGATCTGCGGCCAAAATGACGAGGGACTTCCCTGGGAAGTAGCGCGGTGCGCCGTTGAGACGGTCGAGCACGATGTCGCCCGTTCCATCGGCTGCGCCCACCTGCCTTGGGCGATCCGGACTTGGGACTGGATGAACAGTATTCTGGTTCAGCCTTGAGGCTCAATGAGCCATTGCCTTGTTTTTGTTTCATAGGCATTCATCCCCCGTTTACGTGTGAGGGTATGATTGAAGTGTATGTCTCTCCGCGCACTCCTGATGCGATTGCTCCTGATCGTTGCCTTGCTGGCCAACGGTCCGGGAATTGCTGGTGCATCCATGCATGTGGAGCACTTGCGCGGTTCCATGGGCGAAGCCGCTAGTGTGACAGCACAGCAGGCTGTAGCCATCCCCGCCTGCCACGATGCCACGGTGATCGCTCCGGTGACCGATCATCAGTACCTCCAGGCTGCTGACCAAGCCGTGGCAACACCGCCGCTGGACGATTGCTGCGAGACCGCCAATTGCTATCCGTGCATGCATCATTGCTCCGCGGCACTTGCACAAGCTGCGCTTGCTGATTTCAACGTCCAGTATCGGCAAACCGTCGCACCGTTCCTGTCGGTGCATGCGTCCGCAGCGCTGACCAATCTTTTCCGACCTCCGATCGGCTAAGTATCGTTGCGCGCCTTTCCATGGCGCTGATGAACCCTGCTCGCTGCTCCCCACCGACAGGGTAAGGCTCGCCACGCGAGCGCTCGATATTTCCCGGAGTTCCCATGTCATCCGATTCTTTCGGCCGTGCCGAAGGGCTGTCTGCCCTGTCGCGCCGCCGCTTCGTTCAGGGCCTTGCTGTTGGCGGGGCCGTCGCAACTTTGGGTCTATGGCCCCGTTCGAGCTGGGCCGTCAAGGCCGAGGGCCTCCCCAACGTGCTCTCGGGCACCGACTTCGACCTCACCATCGGCGAGACGCCGATGAACTTCACCGGCGTCACTCGTCCGGCGATCACGGTCAATGGCTCGATTCCGGCGCCGCTACTGCGCTGGCGCGAGGGCACCACCGTCAACCTGCGGGTCCGCAATGCCCTGCCCCCCGGCTCGATCCATGGCAACCAGACATCGATCCACTGGCACGGCATCCTGCTGCCGGCCAACATGGACGGCGTGCCCGGGCTGAGCTTCGACGGAATCAACCGCGGCGAAACCTACCAGTACCGCTTCAACGTCGTGCAGGGCGGCACTTACTGGTACCACAGCCACTCCGGCTTCCAGGAGCAGGCCGGCCTGTATGGGCCGCTGGTGATCGAGCCGCTCGAGCCCGAGCCCTTCGCCTATGACCGCGACTACGTGGTCATGCTGTCGGACTGGACCGATCTCGATCCGCGCCACCTGTTCGCCAGGCTCAAGAAGCGGTCGGATTTCGACAACTACGCCAAGCAGACGGTCGGCGACTTCTTCGACGACGTGAAGCAGCGCGGCTGGGCCCCCACGGTCGAAGACCGCAAGATGTGGGCGGGCGCGATGCGGATGACGCCGACCGACCTGTCGGACGTCAATGGCAACACCTACACCTTCCTCATGAACGGCACGACCTCGCTCGGCAACTGGACCGGCCTCTTCCGCTCCGGTGAAAAGGTCCGCCTTCGCTTCATCAACGGCTCCGCGATGACGCACTTCGATGTGCGCATCCCGGGCCTGAAGATGACGGTGGTCGCGGCCGACGGCCAGTACGTGCATCCGGTCACGGTCGACGAGTTTCGCATTGCCACCGCCGAGACCTTCGACGTCATCGTCGAACCCACCGGGCAGGATGCGTTCACCATCTTCGCGCAGGACCTGGGGCGTAGCGGTTACATCAGCGGCACCCTCGCCGTCCGGGACGGCTTGCGTGCGCCGGTGCCCGACGTCGGTCCCAAGCCGCTCCTCACCATGGACGATATGGGCCACGGCGGAATGGGCGGCGGCGGTCACGACATGTCCTCGATGTCCAATAACGCAATGGCTGGAATGGACCACAGCGGCCACGACATGTCGTCGATGACCGGAAGCGCAATGGCCGGCGGAAGCATGGCGGGCATGGATCACGGCGCCGGCGGAATGCAGCAGCACCCGGCCACCGAAACCAGCAACCCCCTCGTCGACATGCAGACGATGACGCCCGCGCCCAAGCTCGCCGATCCGGGCATTGGTCTGCGCGACAACGGCCGACGCGTGCTGACCTACGCCGATCTGCGCAGCACGTTCCGCGACCCGGACGGCCGCGAACCCAGCCGCACGGTCGAGCTGCACCTGACCGGCCACATGGAGCGCTTCGCCTGGTCGTTCAACGGACTGAAGTTCGCCGACGCGGAGCCCCTGCGGCTGAACTATGGCGAGCGCATGCGGATCGTGCTGGTCAACGACACGATGATGTCGCACCCGATCCACCTACACGGCCTGTGGAGCGATCTCGAGGACGAGTCCGGCAACTTCATGGTGCGCAAGCACACCATCGACATGCCGCCTGGCACCAAGCGCAGCTACCGGGTGCGCGCCGATGCGCTCGGCCGCTGGGCCTACCACTGCCACCTGCTCTACCACATGGAAGCCGGCATGTTCCGCGAAGTGCGGGTGGAGGAATGAACGCCATGACACTTTCCCGCCGCCATCCGCTCACCCTCGGCTTGGCCACCGCACTGCTCCTCACTGCTGGTGTCGCGCCGGCGTGGGGCCAGGAGACAGATCACGCCTCGCACCATCCGGCAGCGAAGCCGACTGCCACACAGTCGACGGCCAAGCCGGTTGACCCACACACCAGCGACCATGCGCAGCACGCAACCCCGTCAAAATCGCCGGTGGCACCGATGGAACATGGAACGCAGGATCACGGGGCCATGGACCACGGCGCCATGAAACAGGGGGCAGCGGACCCTGCCGTTAGCGATCACTCCACGATGGACCATTCCTCGATGGATCACTCTGGAATGGATGGATCGAACATGGACCACTCGGGCATGGACCACGCCTCCATGGGCCACCAGGCAGGTACCAGCCAGGACCTCCCGGCCACGGCCGAACCACACGAGCCTATTCCTGTCGTTACGCCGGCCGATCGCGCCGCGGCGTTCCAGGACCTCGACGCGCACGTACTGCACGGCGAATCGATCAACTCCTACTGGGCGCTTGACCGGCTTGAGGCGTGGGACGCGGATGAGGACGGCACCCGCATGGCCTGGGAAGCGAAAGGCTGGGTCGGCTCCGATTTGAACCGGCTCTGGTTGCGCAGCGAGGGCGAGCGTGTTGGTGGATCCACCGAGTCCGCCGACGTGGAGGTCCTCTACGGCCGCGCCATCGCCCGGTGGTGGGATGCGGTCGCCGGTGTCCGCCATGACTTTGGCTTTGGCGCCGGTCCGTCCCGCACCTATGCGGCGCTCGGCGTGATCGGCTTGGCGCCGTACATGTTCGAAGTCTCAGCCACGGCGTACCTGGGCGAGTCCGGCCAAGTCGGGATCGGGGCGGAAGCCGAGTACGAAATGTTGTTCACCAATCGACTGATCGGGCAGTGGCTGGTCGAAGGTGAGGCCTGGAGCAAGGACGATCCCGAGGTCGGAATTGGCAGTGGGCTGAGCACCGTCGAGGCCGGGTTCCGCCTGCGCTACGAGTTCCATCGTCAGTTCGCTCCCTATGTCGGTGTGGTCTGGGAGCGTGCCTACGGCGGGACGGCGGACCAGCGGCGCGCGCAGTCCGGAGACATCGACGACACCAGGATCGTTGCCGGCGTTCGAATATGGTTCTGACGCGAAGCAGGACAGTGAAGACGACACACCTGAAGCGCGCCTGGCTGATCCGCGTTTTCGCAGGCCAGACATACAACCTTTGATCCCTTGGAGTCCATGCATGAAAGCAATAACAACCTCCTTCACCCTCGCCTTTGCTCTGGCCGTCGTGTCGCCCGCGATGGCGCAGGCAACACAGCCGCATGCCCATTACCCGGCTGTCGCGCCATCCGCGGACGTGGACGTCCCCCCTGCGGCAGAAGCCGCGGTCGCTGTGGCGGAACGATTCAACACCGCGCTGTCCAGCGGCGACCTGACCACGGTCGAAGCCCTGCTCGCTGCGGACGTGCTCATCCTGGAGTCCGGAGGCGCCGAGCGCAGCCGTGAGGAATACATGGGCCATCACGCCGCAAGCGATGCGGCGTTCCTCAAGGGCGCCCACCGCCAACTGCTCCGTCAGCGCGCACGCACCGCTGGCGAGTTCGCATGGGTCGGAACCGAAAGCGAGTTGCATGCCCAGAAGGACGGCAAGCCACTGACCGTCCAGAGCGCCGAAACGATGGTGCTGAAGGAGACCGCCGACGGCTGGCGGATCGTCCACATCCACTGGTCCTCGCGGACCAAGCGCTGAGCGGAGACTCCCGAATGAACCCTCACAGAGTCAACCGCCTCACGTGGCTGGGTCTTGCCGTGATCGGCCTGGGTGCTTGCTCCCAGGCCGCTTCACCCGCGCAATCCGCCACCACTGCCCCAGCCGCGCAGGCTGCCCTGGAAACGACCGACGCGGCTCCCAAGGCCTTGCCCCGCATGACCGTCCACAAATCCCCGACCTGCGGTTGCTGCAGCGCTTGGATCGAGCACGTGCAGAAAGCGGGCTTCACGGTGGATGTGCACGACATGGATGACCTTGGTCCGGTCAAGGAACGTCTGGGTGTCCCTTACGCGAAGGGTTCATGCCACACCGCCGAGATCGGCGGATACCTCATCGAAGGCCATGTTCCGGCCGCGGACATCAAGCGCCTCTTGGAGGAAAAGCCGGACGCACGCGGCCTGGTCCTGCCGGGAATGCCGCTTGGTTCTCCGGGCATGGAAGTCCCGGATGGGCGCCAGCAGCCGTACACGGTCGAACTGGTCCGTCAAGACGGAACCACCGTACCGTTCGCACAGCACTGATCCGTCGGAGCAACAGGGGGCGGTGTTGCGGGCGCGCCGATTCTCGCCCGCGAGGAAGAAGGAGAACCACATGACTCACCATTCCGCAGCACACCGGCCCCAGGCCATGAACGAGTGCATCGACAACTGCACGCAGTGCCATGCGATCTGCCTGGAGACCATCAACTACTGCCTGACCAAAGGAGGTGCCCACGCAGCGCCGGAACACATTGCCCTGCTGGCGACGTGTGCCGATATCTGCGCAACTAGTGCCGACGCGATGCTGCGCGGTACCAGCGTTCACGAGGTCGTTTGCGGTGCCTGCGCGGAGATCTGCCGCCAGTGCGCCGATGCATGCGACGCCATGAACGATCCTGAGATGACGCGCTGCGCCGAAGTTTGTCGCCGTTGCGCGGAAAGCTGCAGCGCCATGGCGGCTTGATGCGTCGAGGATCCCGCCTGAGCCGGCGGGATCCTCATCTCGCGAAGCCGTTGGTATCAAAAGCCGACCAACCGTGGTTCGGTGACAGCCCGACATCTAACGCTTGTCGGATCCAACACAGCACGCCCCCGAACGGGGCTTTGCATCACATTCGCAATGAGAATTTATCCCTATGAAGTCGTCAAACCTCCTTCGCTCCCTTGCGCTCGTCCTCGCGATTGCGGCCGGGCAGTTTTCGCTGCAGGTCGCGCACGCCCACGCCGCGCTGCAGCAGTCCACACCGGCGGCAAATGCGGTGGTGGCCTCGCCAGGCCAGATCGATCTCGTGTTCAACGAGACATTGATTCCGCGGGCGTCGCGTCTCAAGTTGCTCATGAAGCACGGCAGTTCCACCATGCCGATCGAGAATTTCACGACCGAGATCGTCAACAACGGCAAGACCCTGCGTGCCAAGTTGCCTGGACCGCTGGCTCCGGGCGTCTATACCGTGGAATACCGCGCCGTGGGAGGCGACAACCACCCCATGACGGGCAATTTCAGCTTCACGGTGCGCTGAGGAGCCACAAATGTTCGACCTGTCGGCTTATGCACTGAGATTCCTGGAATACCTTGTTCTCATGGTGCTTTTCGGGGTTCCACTGTTCGGTTGGTACGGTTCGCGTCGATCGACACTCGCCGACGCCTTGGCCGGGTGGCCACTCATGGGCGTTCTATTGGTGAGTGCCGCCGTCGGTACTGTGCTCACCGGGGCCGATATCGTTCTCAAAACCGCGGGCATCATGGGAATGCCGGTTGCCGACGTTGATCGCGCATCGCTTGGCTGGTATCTGCTCGAGACGTCCGCGGGCCGGGCAGCCATGGCGAGAGGCGCGCTGCTGGTCGCCCTGATGTTCGTGCTCGGATGGCATCGTCGCCGCGGGAAGGTGGAGACCGCCTTCCCGCTGGCGGCGACGCTGGCGGGCGGCGCACTCGCTTCTCTGGCATGGAACGGCCACGCGGCCGCTGGTGAGGGCGTGGCAGGCGCGGTCCGGCTTGCTGCGGGCCTTGTCCATCTTCTTGCGGCAGGCGGCTGGATCGCAGCGGTCCTGATGTTCCTGGGGATGCTCCTGCGCGGCAAGGAGGCCTCCGGCAGCGGGCGTCTGCGATCAACGCATGACTTTCTGCATGGATTTTCGACGCTGGGAACGATTTTCGTTGCTGCGCTCGTCGTGTCCGGCATCGCGCACTACGGAGATCTCACTGCGTGGTCGTTGTCGGCCCTGTTTCAGAGCACCTACGGGAAGCTGCTGCTGTTCAAACTGGCCCTGTTCGCTGGAATGCTGGGTTTGGGAGCGCTGCACCGATGGACGCTGGTGCCGCGCTTGGAACGAGCGCTGACCAGCGGAGATCCCGCGCAGGAGGTGCGGGCTTTGCGGCAGAGTGTTACGGCTGAGGCCGCGCTGGCCATCTTGATCCTGGTTGTTGTTTCAGTGCTCGGGACGCTCAGCCCCGAATAGCTGTGTAACCCCCAATGGCACACTGCCTTGGCAGTCCATCCCCACTAAAGCGAGCATCGGCATGAACTCACCGTCGTCCCATGACCATCACCATTCTGCAGGCGAAGCCCCTGTCGAGGCTGCGGATGGACGGGTAACCGATCCGGTCTGTGGCATGCAGGTCGATCCCGCCACCACGCCGCATCATGCGACCCACGCCGACTCATCTTTCCACTTCTGCTCGGAGCGATGCCGCGCAAAGTTCGTGGCCGATCCGGAGCGCTATCTGACGCCCCAGGACGAACCGGAGGTGGCACGGCCCGGCGCCATCTACACCTGCCCGATGCACCCGGAAGTTCGGCAACAGGGTCCAGGCAACTGTCCCTTCTGCGGCATGGCGCTGGAGCCGGAAATGCCCAGCCTGGAGGACGACGACAATCCGGAACTTCGCGACTTCTCGCGCCGGTTCTGGTGGACGCTTCCGCTGACGGTGGTGACGCTCGTGCTGGCCATGTTCGGCCAGTACCTCCCGCGTATCGTGCTGGGCGGCGTGCAGATCCTGCCGCTGTCGATCGACCTGCAAACCTGGGTCGAGCTGGTCCTGACCACACCCGTCGTGCTGTGGGCCGGCTGGCCGTTCTTCGAGCGCTGCGTGCAGTCGATCCGCAACCGCAGCCCGAATATGTTCACCCTCATCGGGATTGGCGTTGCAGCCGCCTTTGGCTACAGCCTGGTCGCCACGCTGGCACCCGGCTTGTTCCCGCCGTCGTTTACCGAGCACGGGCGCGTCGGCGTGTATTACGAGGCGGCGGCGGTGATCGTGTCGCTGACGCTGCTCGGCCAGATGCTGGAACTGCGGGCGCGTTCGAAAACGTCCGCGGCGATCAAGGGCCTGCTTGGTCTGGCGCCCAAGGAAGCTCGGCGGGTCAATGCCGACGGCACCGAGGAAGACATCCCGCTGACCCACGTGCATGTCGGCGACCACCTGCGCGTGCGACCCGGCGAAAAGGTGCCGGTGGATGGCGAAGTGGTGGAAGGCCGCTCCAGCGTCGACGAGTCGATGCTCACGGGCGAGCCGATCCCGGTCGAGAAGACCGCCGGCGACCAGGTCATCGGCGCGACCCAGAACGGCACCGGGGCGCTCGTGATCCGTGCCGCCAAGGTCGGTTCCGACACCGTGCTCTCGCAGATCGTGCAGCTGGTAGCACAGGCGCAGCGCTCCCGCGCGCCGATGCAGCGTATGGCCGACACCGCGGCCTATTGGTTCGTGCTCGCGGTGCTGACGATCGCAGTGGCCACCTTCTTCATCTGGGGCTTCTTCGGCCCGGAGCCGTCTTGGACCTTCGCGGTGCTCAACGCGGTGTCCGTGCTGATCATCGCCTGCCCCTGCGCCTTGGGCCTGGCGACACCGATGTCGATCATGGTCGCCACGGGCCAGGCGGCACAGGTCGGCGTGCTGTTCCGCGATGCCGAAGCCATCGAACAGATGCGCCGCATCGACACCCTGATCGTCGACAAGACCGGCACGCTCACCGAAGGGCGCCCGGCCTTCAAGGAAGTCGTGGCCTTCGAGGGCTTCGACGCCGACCAGGTGCTGCACCTGGCGGCCAGCTTGGACCAAGGCAGCGAGCATCCGCTGGCCGATGCGATCGTGGCCGAGGCCCGACGCCGGAACTTCGAGTTCGACCGTGTGGAGGACTTCGACTCGGTGACGGGCATGGGTGTGCGCGGAACCGTAGCCGGTCATGCGCTTGCGCTGGGCAATACCGCACTCATGGACGATCTGGGCGCCGATCCCGGTGCATATGTCGACGTCGCCGAGCGTCTGCGCCGCGAGGGCGCGAGCGCCATGTTCCTCGCCGTGGACGGTCGCCTGGCGGGTCTGATCGCGGTCGCAGACCCGATCAAAGCCTCTGCCGCGGCCGCCATCAATGAACTGCACGCCGCCGGGCTGCGCATCATCATGGCCACCGGCGACGGGCTCACCACCGCACGGGCCGTGGCCACCGAGCTGGGCCTGGACGAAGTGCATGGCGAGGTCCGCCCCGAGGACAAGGCCGAACTGGTGCAGCGCCTCAAGCGCGAAGGCCGGAGGGTGGCAATGGCGGGCGACGGCATCAATGACGCGCCGGCGCTGGCCGCCTCCGACGTCGGCATTGCCATGGGCACGGGCACCGATGTCGCGATGTCGAGTGCACAGATCACCCTGGTCAAGGGCGACCTGCGCGGCATCCTGCGAGCAAGGAAGATCTCCCAGGCCACCGTGGCCAACATGAAGCAGAACCTCACCTTTGCGTTCCTCTACAACGCGCTGGGGGTCCCGGTTGCGGCTGGGGTGCTCTACCCCGCGTTCGGGATCCTGCTGAGCCCGATGGTTGCGGCGCTCGCCATGAGCCTGAGTTCGGTCTCCGTTGTGGCCAACGCGCTCCGCCTGGCGAAGTCCGCGTCGGTCCCGGCGGGACCGACGACGAATGCACCAGACCAGGCGCCGGGCCTGGCCCGGACTTGACATGGACGTGACACGGATCAGTTGCACCGTCCCCGGCAAGAGCTAAGCTCCCGTCATGGCCCGCCTTCGCCACCGGAAATGGTTCCAGCGCACCGTCCTCCTCGCGATGGCGGCGCTGCTCTGGTCCCAGTTCGCGCTAGCCGGGCATGGCGAGTGCCTGGATCTCCCAGGTTCGCCGGCCGCACTCGTTACTGCCGCCAGCGACGCCCGACACAACCACGGCCACGACTGCGATGCCTTGCTCCCCTCGGCGAGCAAGGCGCTGTGCGACGCACACTGCACCGAAGGTGACATCTCGGCGGACAGTGGGCGCATCCCTCCGGTCCCGCCGCTGCTCGCCGGCGCCTGGCACCCCTGGTTCGCGGTGGCTGATGTCGCGAATGGCTCCCAGGTGGCCACGTCCCCCTGGGTCGACTCGCCCCCCAGACCCGCTTGGCACCGACCAACTGCCCATCCAGCGGCCCTCCTGCTGATTTGATGCCCGAACGCTGACTGCCCCGCACCTCCTGTGCGGCGCAGTGCTCTGCGTTCGTGCCGTGCTGCATCACGGCATGTGCTCCTGCCCTCGTCCGAGCGACCTGCGTCGCGTCGGCCCAAGGACACTGACATGGCATCCCCGTTCAAGCGTTTGCAGGCCAGGCGCCTGCACCCTCGTCCCCTGCTCCACCCCAGGCACGCGCTCCGGCACCTGATGTCCTGCCTGCTCGCAGGCGCCCTATGGATCCTGGCGCTGCCGGCGACCGCTACCGAACCCGCCCCGGGGCACAGCCTCGAGTCGATCCGCTCCTGGGTCCTCGAACACAACCCCGAGCTGCGGGCACTGGACCTCGAAGCCCAGGCCGCCGAGGCGCGAATCCTGCCTGCAGGCGCACTGCCCGATCCGTCTGCGTCGGTGGGCTTCAGCGGCCTGGATCCGGACAAGCCCTGGCGGACTCCCGATGCCGGTCGCGAAGTCTCCTACGCCCTGCGCCAGCGCTTCCCGCTCTGGGGCAAGCGCGGCCTGGCGCGGACCGTCGCCAGCCAGGACGCGGTCGCGCTCGGCCTCGACCGCGTCACCGCGACGCGCGACCTCTTGGCTGATGCCGAGGCGGCCTACGCACGCTACTGGCACGCAGACCAGGCGGTCGCTGTGCTCGATCGGCGCATCGTCCTCCTCCGCCAGATCGAAGAGATCGCCGGCGTTCGCTACGCCCTGGGCCGTGCGGCACAGCAGGACGCGATCCGTGCCCAGGTCGAGCAGACCAGCCTCCAGCGCGAGCGGATCGAGCGCCTCGCGGCCAAACAGGAGGCAGTCGCTACGCTCAACGCCGTGCTCGGCCGCCGCTCCGACGCGCCCTTGGCCACGCCCGACGAGGCGCCCGGCTTGTTCGTGCGCAGCGCGTCCCTTGCCGAAGCCCTGAACGGCGCGGATGCGCATCCGGCGGTACGGTCGCAGCAGGCCCGCGCCGAGGCCGCCCGCACGAACGTGGTGCTGGAGCGTCGCAACCGGTTTCCCGACATCACCGTGGGCGTTGGCGCGATGCAGCTCGGCAACGGCATCGAAAGCACCGAGCTGATGCTGGAGGTCGAGATCCCGTTCCAGCAGCGTGCACGCCGCGAACGCGAGCGCGAATCGCGCCTGCTCGAAGAAGCGGCGCTGGCGCGGATGGACGCCACGCTGCGGGCCGTCGAGGAACGCGGCGCCTCTGCCTGGGCGCAGTGGACCAGCGCACGCGAACGCCGGCAACTGATCGAGAACACGCTGCTGCCGCAGGCCGACGCCACCTGGCAGTCCGCGCTGGCCAGCTACCAGGTCGGCGAAGTCGACTTCGGGACGCTGCTGGAAGCACTCAATGAATGGCAGGGCGCCGACCTCGCACGGGTCGATGCACTGCGTGACGAACTGTTGGGCGCCGCCGCCGTGCGCGCCATCGAAGGAGAGATCCGATGACCCGTGTCCAGACCCTGTCGCTCGCCATCGGCGTTGCACTCGCCGCCCTCGCCGTCGGCTGGATGGCGGGCCGCGCCACGAACGATTCCCCGACCGTAGGCACGTCGGTTGACGCGGCGGCCACCGAACGCAAGGTGCTCTATTACCGCAATCCCATGGGCCTTCCGGACACCTCGCCGGTACCCAAGAAGGACCCGATGGGCATGGACTACGTCCCGGTCTATACCGACGACGCACCGCCGGCGGCTCCGGGCACGGTGGTGCTGCCGCCGGACAAGGTGCAGGCGCTGGGCGTGCGCACCGAAGCGGTCAGGCGCGATGCCCTGGCCGCGACCGTGCGCACCAGCGGCACGGTCGAGGTCGACGAGACCCGGCAGTACGCGATCGCCCCGCGCTTCGAAGGCTGGGTGGAGCGGCTGTACGCGAACCAGACCGGCATGCGGGTCCGCGCCGGGCAGCCGCTGCTGTCCGTCTACAGCCCGCAGCTGGCCGCGGCGCAGCAGGAATACCGGCTGGCCGACGAGACGGCTCGCAGGCTGGCGGCCTCCGACCCCGCCAGCGCGGCGTCGATGATTCGGCTGCGCGATGCCGCACGCACCCGCCTGCGCAACTGGGAAATCAGCGACGCGCAGCTGGGCAAGACGGGCCTGGTGCTCACCGCACCCGCGGACGCGGTCGTGATCGAGAAGCCGGTGGTCCAAGGCGCGCGATTCGAGCCCGGCGAGACCATCCTGCGCCTGGCCGACCTGTCGACGGTGTGGGTGATCGCCAAGGTGCCGGCGGCGCAGGCCGCGGGCATCCAGCCCGGCCAGCCGGCCCGGTTTGAAACCGTGGCTCTGCCCGGCCAGGTGGCCGAGGGCGAGGTCACCTTCGTGCAGCCCGTCATCGATGCGATGACGCGCACCGTGGACGTGCGCATCGCCCTGCCCAACCCCGCTGGCGACCTGCGGCCGGGACTCTACGGCACCGTGCTGCTCGAGGAGCCGGGGGCCGGGCCGGTCCTGACCGTTCCGCGTTCGGCCGTGCTCGACAGCGGCACGCGCCAGGTGGTGCTGGTCGAGACCGGTCCCGGCCGATTTGCTCCGCGCGATGTCACCCTGGGTCGGCGCGGCGGTGACCGGATCGAGATCCTCGACGGCTTGGCAGAGGGCGAACAGGTCGTGGTCTCCGCCAACTTCCTGATCGACGCCGAAAGCAACCTGCAGTCGGCACTCGAGGGACTTGAGGGACACGCAGGACACGGGGCGCCCTCGGGCACCGGCGAGGATCCGCAGCCCGGGTCCGGTGATGGCGCCTCCGACCCGCACGCAGGCCATGGTGACGAAGCCGCTGATCCGCACGCGGGTCATTCGATGCCGGCCACCCCGGAGGAGGCTCCGCCCTCCGCCACCGGCCACGAGGGGCACTGACATGCTTGGTCGCCTCATCGAGTGGTCGGTACGCAACGTCTTCCTGGTGCTGGTGATGACGCTGGCGATCGTCGCCGGCGGCATCTACGCCCTGATGAACACGCCGCTGGACGCACAGCCGGATCTGTCGGACGTGCAGGTGATCGTGTTCACGGAGTACCCGGGGCAGGCGCCCCAGGTGGTCGAGGACCAGGTCACCTATCCGCTGACCAGCGCCCTGCTCGCGACGCCGAAGTCGAAGGACGTCCGCGGCTTTTCGTTCTTCGGCGCCTCCTTCATCTACGTCATCTTCGAGGAAGGCACGGACCTGTACTGGGCGCGCTCGCGCGTGCTCGAGAACCTCAACGTCGCGTCGAAGAACCTGCCGGCCGGCGTGGCACCTGCGCTGGGACCCGATGCCTCGGGCGTGGGCTGGGTCTACCAGTACGTGCTGCAGAGCGACCGCCATTCGCTGGACGAGCTGCGCGCCATGCAGGACTGGTACCTGCGTTACCAGCTCACCACCGCGCCTGGCGTGGCCGAGGTCGCCAGCGTCGGCGGCTTCGTGCGGCAATACTCGATCACCGTCGACCCCGTGCGCCTGCGCGAGTTCGACATCCCGATTTCGCGGGTGTCCGAGGTGATCGCCGCGAGCAACCGCGACGTCGGCGGCCGCGTGATCGAAATGGCCGAGACCGAGTACATGGTCCGGGGACGTGGCTACCTGCGCGGCATCGAGGACATCGAGAGCCTGGTGCTGCGCGCCGAAGGCGGCGCACCGGTGCTGATCGGCGACGTCGCCCGGGTCGAACTGGTGCCCGACGGGCGCCGTGGCATCGCCGACCTGGACGGCGAAGGCGACGTCGTGGCGGGGATCGTCATTGCGCGGTTCGGCGAGAACGCCCTGGCCGTGATCGGCGGGGTAAAGGAAAAGATCGCGGAACTTGCACGCGGCTTGCCCGAAGGCGTCAGCGTCCAGGCGGTCTACGACCGGTCAGATCTCATCGTGCGTGCGATCAAGACGCTGCGCACGACCTTGCTCGAGGAGAGCCTGATCGTCGCGCTGGTTTGCCTGCTGTTCCTGTTCCATGCGCGCAGCGCGCTGGTCGCGATCGTCATGCTACCGGTCGGCGTGCTGATCGCAGTCATCGCGATGCGTGCGCTCGGCATGAACTCCAACATCATGAGCTTGGGCGGCATCGCGATCTCGATCGGCGTGATGGTCGACGCGGCGATCGTGATGATCGAGAACGCGCACAAGCACATCGAGCGCTCCGACGGCTCCCGAAGCCGGGTCCAGCTGATCATCGACGCCTGCCGCGAGGTCGGGCCGGCACTGTTCTTCAGTCTGATGATCATCACCGTCTCCTTCCTTCCGGTGTTCGCCCTGGAGGCGCAGGAAGGTCGCCTGTTCAAGCCGCTGGCCTTCACCAAAACCTTCGCCATGGCCGGGGGGGCGCTGCTGTCGGTGACCCTTGTGCCGGTGCTCATGCTGCTGTTCGTGCGCGGCAAGATCGTGCCCGAGCAGAAAAATCCCGTGAACCGCTTCCTGGTCGCGGCCTACCGGCCAGTGATCAACGTGGTCCTGCGGTACCGGATGGCCACGATCGCGATCGCGCTGGTCGCCCTGTTCGCCAGCCTGTGGCCGGCGTCACGCCTGGGCAGCGAGTTCATGCCCACGCTCAACGAGGGCACCCTCCTGTACATGCCAGCGTCGCTGCCGGGCATGTCGGTGACCAAGGCGTCGGAGCTGCTGCAGCAGCAGGACCGGATCATCAAGGGCTTCCCGGAGGTGGAGTCGGTGTTCGGCAAGGCGGGCCGCGCCCTGACCGCCACCGATCCTGCACCTTTGGAGATGTTCGAAACCGTCATCAACCTCAAGCCCGAGGACGAGTGGCGGGACGGCATGACCACCGACAAGTTGATCGCGGAGATGGACGAGGCGCTGAAGTTCCCGGGCGTGGCCAACTCCTGGACGATGCCGATCAAGGCCCGCACCGACATGCTGGCCACCGGCATCCGCACGCCCGTGGGCATCAAGTTGTTCGGCACGGATCTTGAGCAACTCGACGCGCTGGCCACCGAGATCGAAGCCGTTGTGCGCGAAGTGCCGGGGACGACCAGCGCGTTCGCCGAGCGCCTGACCGGCGCCTACTACCTCGACATCACCCCCGACCTTGGCAGCCTGGCCCAGTACGGCGTGACCCTGGGCGAGGTGCAGGACGTGGTGGCGGCCGCGCTGGGCGGCGAGATCGTCACCACCATCCTGCAGGGCCGCGAACGCTTCAGCGCGATCGTGCGCTATCCACGCGAGCTGCGAGACAACCCGCACCGTATCGGCAGCCAAGTCCTGGTGCCCGTGCCCGGCGGCGCGCAGGTGCCCCTCGGCGAGTTGGCGCGGATCGAGGTCAGGAAAGGGGCGCCGAGCATCCGCACCGAGAACGCGATGCTGGCGTCCTACATCTACGTCGATACGCGTCAGAGCGATCTCGGCCGTTACGTGAAGGCGGCACAGGAAGCGGTCACCGAACAGGTGCAGTTCCCACCCGGCTACTACGTGACCTGGAGCGGGCAGTACGAGTACATGCAGCGCGCTGCGGAGAAGATGCGCGTCGTCGTCCCGGTGACGCTGGCCCTAATCTTCCTGCTGCTGTACCTCAACTTCCGCCGCGTCACCGAGTCGCTGATCGTGATGCTGTCGGTACCGTTCGCACTCGTCGGCGGCGTCTGGCTGATGTGGATGCTCGACTACAACGTCAGCGTCGCCGTGATCGTGGGCTTCATCGCGCTGGCGGGCGTTGCCGCCGAAACCGGCGTGGTGATGCTGATCTACCTCGACCACACGCTCGAGGCGCGCGCCGCGCAGCGCCAGGCCGAAGGCCGCTCGCTGGATGCACGCGACCTCCGCGAGGCGATCGTCGAAGGTGCGGTCGACCGCGTGCGCCCCAAGATGATGACCGTGGTCGCGATCATGGCCGGCCTGCTGCCGATCATGTGGAGCAGCGGCACCGGCTCGGAGGTCATGCGCCGCATCGCCGCGCCGATGGTGGGCGGCATGGTCTCTTCGACCGTACTCACCCTGGTGGTGATTCCGGCGCTGTACTCGCTGATCAAGCAGCGACAGCTGGCTGGAAAGCCTCCGGCGCAAGCGCCGCTGCCGGCGGAGCTGTCGTGATGTGGCTCATCTGCAACGAACTCGGGAACTAGGGACCGCGTACGCGCGGGCCCGGTCGTGTTGGGAGTCGCGCTCCTCCGTAAACGCACCGAGTATCGCTTGCGCTCATACACACTTCCGTGACTGTCGTGATGCAAGGCTTGGAGATGTCTCGTGAACCCGGAGCGATCCACGCCGTTATTGCGGCCGTCCGAAGGTCGAGGTGAAACCATGGCAATCCAGACTGCAGCGAAAGCAACCATCTACCGGATGGTGATGCCGGATCACATCTGTCCCTACGGTCTCAAGGCCGTCGACCTCCTGAAGCGCAATGGCTTCGAGGTCGATGACCGATGGCTCGAAACGCGCGAGGAGACCGACGCGTTCAAGGCGAAGCACAACATCGAGACCACGCCGCAGACCTTCATCGGAGGCGAGCGGATCGGTGGGTACGACGATCTGAGACTCCATCTTGGCAAGCGCGTTCGAGATCCGGAGGCCACTAGCTACCGGCCTGTGGTTGCGGTCTTCGCCGTCGCCGCACTGTTGGCGCTGGCAACGAGCTGGGCCGCCACTGGCTCGCTGCTCACGATCGCCGCAGGAGAGTGGTTCATCGCCTTCAGTATGTGCATCCTTGCACTCCTGAAGCTTCAGGACGTCGAGAGTTTCTCGACCATGTTCCTGAACTACGACGTCCTGGCTCGCCGGTTCGTCCCATACTCCTACGTCTACCCGTTCGGAGAGCTGGTCGCCGGCGTCCTGATGGTTGCCGGAACCTTCATGTGGCTGTCGATCCCGGTGGCTCTATTCATCGGCAGCATCGGGGCAGCCTCGGTATTCAAGGCGGTTTACATCGACAGGCGCGAACTCAAGTGCGCCTGCGTCGGCGGCAACAGCAACGTTCCTCTTGGCTTTGTTTCGCTGACGGAGAACCTGATGATGGTGGGCATGGCCGTCTGGATGCTCGTCAAGCCTATGGGCGTCGGGGTGGGACACTGAACCAGAAGCAAGGGAGAAACGACATGGCGCACCCTGCTCACAGCACGGGCCACAAGCATGGGGAGGGCGGCGGACGTCCCTATCTGTTGTTCTGGATCAACATGGGGCTCGGTCTCGCGGTCATGTACATCGTCATGTTCTCGATGATCGACAGTTCCCGCGACTTCCGGAACAATCTGAACATGTTCTACATGGCATTGACCATGTGGGCCCCCATGGGGATCTTCATGCTCGCCACCATGCCGGGAATGTTCCCCCGGAGGAGCCTTAACATTGCGCTCCATGCGATCTTCATCGCAGTGACGATCGGCTCGTTCGCCGCCACGCGCGCGCAGGCGTTTGTCGATGACCGCCAGTTCATCGACTCGATGATTCCGCATCATTCAGGCGCGATCCTCATGTGCCGGGAAGCCAGGCTGCATGACGCCGAACTGCTCGCGCTGTGCGACGACATCATCAGGGCGCAACGCTCCGAAATCGATCAGATGGAAGGCATCAGATCTCGCCTTGAGTAGGCAGCTAACCCGGCCCTCATCCACTTCAGCGGCATGCGTGTGCTGCTCGCCGATCCCAGCCCGCAGGCCCAGCTTTCCGTGGAACTGTTTGCAGTCCGGATTGCGCGGTCCATAGCGGCCATGGCGACGGGAATCGGCGAATTTGAGCATGTCTTCTTCTCGCGGCATCGGCCATCGCGCGCCCACAGGCGCGCATCGTCGCGCGCCTGGGCTGGCTCGGCCTGCGCCAGCTCCCGGCAACAACGCTGGAGCCGTGAGGATCGACTGCGGGTTGGACCGGCCATATGGAACGTCGCGATCGATGAGGCGCGCGAATTGGCCGAATTGGCGTTGATCTGGCTCTAGCGCACGCCAAGGTCCAAGGATGTGGCTCTCACAGCGCGATCACGCGTCAGTGACTGGTGCCGTGAGCACCGCTGCAAATCCCCCGCCCGGGGTGCGCATATTCGTGGTCTGGCCCTGGTACAACCTGGCCGCGAACAGCAGCACACCCGCCTCGGATGCGAAGCAGCGCACATCGGCCTTGAGGGACTGCCCCCCATGCACGATCCGCAAGCTCGGTGCCGCGAAGGTCTGTGCGATGTAGGTCGCCGACACCATCGACTCCCACGTCCGCCGGGTGAGCTTGTCGCCCCGATAACTCCCGCGGCTGCCGAACCCTGCTGCAGGCTTGAAGAAATAGCCGTTGCGCGCTGCCCACAGCGCATCCCGGTTTCCGGGCACGACTTCAACCGTGGGCGGGATCACCTGGGCCAGCAGGGCCGCCGAGCCCGCATCCACCCCGAACCCGCCGATCAAGGTCGGGTCTCCAAGCACCGCAAGGTTGCGCTTGTCGGCGAACAACGCGTGCGCACGTGGATGCGGGGTGAATGCGACGTCCCCCGCCAGGTAAGCCTGACGAAGGTCTGCATGCGAAGCTTCCTCGAGCGCGAAATCGGTCAACCGGTTGTAGACCATGTCGATCCGGCCATGGGCATCTGCAAGCCCGTCCGGGCCAAGGCTCAGTTCCTCGGGTGCGCGTATCACGCAGTCCACCCCATGCTCCTGGAATGCGTCCGCGTACAGCTCGAACTCCGGGTAAAGGAACTGCTCCCGCGGGGCGCTGTCCACGATCGCCAGACGCGCAGGCGCGCGGCCGAACTGCTGCCGGGCATCGTCCAGCCAGGCGGCGACAGCCGCGTTGCGGGCCTTCGCCGTCGTTGTCCAGGTGGTCCACGCAGCCGGCGCGCAAGACCGCACGCCATCGAGCAGCACTGCATTGAGGAGCAGGCCGCCGGGATTGGTGTTGACCTCGATCAGCCGCGGCCCATCGACCGTCAGGTGAAAGTCCAGACCCAGGACGCCCCCCGCCGAACCCGGATCATGGGTTGCAATGTCAGGGGCCCATTGCAGGACCCGTTGGCTATATCCCGGGTTTCCTGCGACGTCGAAGACCGCCGCCGCGACTCGTCCCATGGCCTCCAACGCGGGCCGATCAACGAACAAGGCATAGGGTGAAAATAAGTGCGCGTGTACGGCGGGATCAGTCGTGAACTCCGGAAAGGCACCCCGGATCGACTCGTGCAGACGGAGGATGTCGACCACTTCGCATGCACACCGCTGGTTGAGCGGCGCGCTTTCCAGGGTGGCACAGTCGATCTCGCAGCCTGTCTGTCCAACTATTATCGGAGTCCGCGGTTCAACCACAACAGGGATTGTTCTGTTGGATCGGTGGACATGGCACTGTTCCGAACGAGCAGAACACACAGCAGTCGCCTTGATGCGGACGCAAAACCGCTCCACAGCCCGTGCACTCATAGAAGAATTGACACGCTGTGATGGGCATTGTCTCGGTCGCCCGATGGCCGCACTCCGGGCAGGTCAAGATGCTTTCCAGCTTGACGTCACTCACCGCCAGTCCGCACCTTGGCCGGGAAGCCTGCTTCCGTGACTGCACGCGCGATTCCGGCTGCATCCGTCTGGCTCGATTCGAACGTCACCGTGACTGTTTCAGCCCGGGTGTCCACCTTCACATCGGCCACGCCCGGCACCTTCTCCAGCGCCTTCCTGATGGTGATGCCGCAGGCGGGACAGGTCATGTTCTCAGCATCGAGCATCACTACGGTTGCGGGCGTCGCAAGAGCGGCACCGACCGACAGAGCAGCCACCAGGGCCAGTATCCACTTGTGCATCGCGCCTCCTACAGAATCCAGACGATGTAATAGGGAAACAGCAGCAACAGGACGATGAGGGCTGTCGCCAACCAGAGCCAACGTCGCCTGCGTCGCAGAGCGTCCGGGGCGATGCAACTGCCATCCACACCGCACCGTGCCGCCGGTCGATACAGCATCCAAAACGCCACGGCCAAGGACAGTACGGCGGCGGCGCTGAACCAGGGCCTCAAGGGATCGAGAGCTGTCAGGGTGCCGATCCAGGCGCCACTGATGCCCAGCAGGACCAGCACCAGCGGCACGACGCAGCAGACCGATGCGCCAATGGCGGCGATGCTCGCGCCAACGATGGCTGGAACAGACGATTTGGCCGGGGTTGTTTGCATCAGAGCATACTAGCCTCTGTACCTAGGTACGGAGTCAAGCCGTGCGTCCGAACACGTTTACGATCAGCCGGCTGGCGGCGGCGGCCGATGTGCACGTCGAAACCGTGCGCTACTACCAGCGACGTAGGCTGCTGCGTCAACCCGAGCGACCCATAGGAGGCGTGCGTCGTTACGACGAAAACGATGTCAATCGGCTTCAGTTCATCCGGCGCGCTCAGATGATGGGATTCAGCCTCGACGAGATCGCTGGCCTGCTAGAGATCACAGGCGAACGTTCTTGCGAGCAGACCCGTCAGCTGACCGAGCGAAAGCTCGTCGATGTCCGTCTACGAATCCGCGAGCTGCGACAGCTGGAGAGGGATCTCGAACAGAAAATAGCGCGGTGCGCCCAAGTGCCGGCGGGAGAGTGCTGCCCAACCCTCGATTTTCTGGAGCGGCCAAGAAAGCCAGCTGCGACAGGCAGTTAGCTCACTTTCGGCCCGTTTTTACACGAATCCCTGCCGACCCTCATTCAGGCCCTGGCTGCTCATCTTCCATCCTCTCATTTCGCGGCATGGGGCTGGGCCAAAGCCCCTGCTCGAACGCGGGATTCAAAAATTTGGACAGGGCTTCAACCTGCTCGCCAGACAATGAAGCCCGCACTTCCTTGGCTATACGTGCGCGCTGCTGCTCCGGCAGCTCTTGTCCCACACTAACGTCATCTGGATCCGGCTGATCGGTTCCGACCCCGTGCAGCAGCATCGTTGCGCGAGCCAAATCGTTTAGCAGGAGATGAAACACCTCATCCTCTACTCGGCATTCCGCAAGGACACGTTCGCGGATGTAGTCAGCGAGTGATCGGCCTTCTGTGCGGGCGGACTCGACGAGCTTGCGCTTCTCCTCGGAGGTAAAGGCGACCTTTACCGATTCGTTCCGGACGTCAGGCATTCACATCTCCCGAGTCACCGTCCGAATGGACGTCGCGCGCACTGTCAGTCCTATCGTCACTTGCTTGTGGCAGTTGACTGCTCGATCTGCTTCACCAGATCGCGCTTCTGGGTCTTGCTGAGATCATTCCAGCGCAGGAGCAGCTTGGCCAACATCTCGTCCTCGGTGTACAAGAATGCAGCAGGCACATTCAAGGCTTCCGCAAGCTTCTTCGCCATCTCGGCGCGAGGCTCATGCACGCCGCGTTCGTACTGGTTGACGCGAGGGCTCGCCACTTCAGGCTCCATACCGGCCAGAACGCCAAGCTGCGCCTGGGAAAGACCCGCACGACTACGTGCTTCGGCAAGTCTTTGGGCAAAGATTGGACGCGTGGTGTCGGACACTGGGCCCCCTACGGTTGGAGCCATAGGATGGCCCAACCGCCCACGCTTTCACACTAAGATATCCTTAGTAGCCGGTCAAGTCTTCAAGGATCCAACTGCCTCCATGGGCCTCTATCTGGTCGCACCTGAGCACGGCATAGCCCTCGAGGTCCCGATCTCTGAGTCGGACGAGCGCGCCCTCGTTCGTCAATGGGCCCGGTTGCGCGAGGCTGCTGCGCGTGAGCGATTCAACGTCAGGCTTGGCAAACACTTGACCAGCGCACTGTCTGAAGCCTTGGACTGGGACATCAAGGCACCAACTGATGCCCAAATGGCTTTGGCATCGGTGCTCGCCCAAAAGCTAGCTACAGAAGTCCCGCCCGGGGCATTGTCCTCCCGGTTGGAGATGTCACTCTTCATCGACAAGGCGTCCGCTCGTCTCCGCGACGGCTGACAGGTGCGTTCGCTGGCACTTCTAGAACGGTGCCGAGCCTAAGTGCATCAGATTCTCAGTAAGTTGCTGCTCTGCTTCAGCGGGCGGCACTGCCCACGCAGCGCTCAATCCCAGCACCGCGGACGAGGCCTCCCACGGAAGAATGGAGCGGCCGTCAACTTGCGCAAACGGACCGTCGGATTCGGTGAGCACCCTGTCCCTGGGCATGCGATCCACCAAAGCGCGGCCCTTTGAACTGCCTAGCATCGCCGGACCTACACTGAACCAGCATCCCTGCTCCACCGCCTTGTCGACCTCTTTCACCGTACCACTGAACCAATGAAGGATAGGAATTCCAGCGCTCGGATGCTCTGCCAGCCGACTCAGAACGTTTTTGCTAGCGCGGCGGCTGTGTAACGAGAGGATCTTGCCCCCTGCATTGGAGCAGGCCGCAAGGATTCGCTCGAAGACTTCCACTTGGTCATTCCAGTGTGACTTGAACTCTGGCGCGCCATCCAACCCAACCTCACCCACGTAGCGCGTCTGCTCCACCAACTGTTCGAAGAGCGGAAGCTCCGACTTGCGCAGGTGGGCCACTTGGGGATGGAGCCCCAAGGCGGTTCTGATGCGGCTCTTGCCCAACGCCAACGCCGAGGTGCCCTTCCAGGCCGACGGCGTGGTAGTGACCGACAGGACGTAGAGACCCCGCTCTTGGCACGCCGCAGCGACCGCGTGCGGATCGGGATACAGGTCCAAGTGGCAATGAAAGTCGATCACGTCACACCAAGCTCGGCATGCAGGCCTTCAAGCTCAGCGAGTCCACGTTGCACGAGCGCTTGGCGTGGTGCCCTGTTCCCCATCCGCGGATACGACAAGGAGGAAGAGAGCCAAGCATCGATCCCATCCGCCTTCACTTCAGCAATAGCCATGGCGACGGATCTTACGTCATCGAATTTCGCGTGATGGGTGTCCTTCTTACCCAGGTTCTTGAATTTGTAGCCCGTGTCGTCCACATGCTCCCAGGCATTGATGGCCGCCCGACGGACCTGACAAGGAACGCAGCGCCCGCAATGTTGGTAGCCAAACACGCGGTAGCGGCCACAACTGACGGAAGAGAGAGCAAGCTCTTCCAGCAAGGATTGGTCCTTGCATTCATTCAACATCTGGCCCTTCGTCTTGTCTTCGTAAGGGTTTTCCAGTCGAATCCTCAGCCCCGCTCCGGCCAGAAGATCACGTAGCCTGCTCAAAAACTCCGGATGCGCCGTGCGGGTGCTCAGGCTGCCCAATCGCGTATGAGTGAGAGATGGATTAAGGGCGATGAATCCGTTCTCGCAGACGAACACGGGGACTTCCTCGCCTTCGTGATAGCGCTCGAGCGTTGTTGCCGCGACTACGGCGAATGCCAAAAAGATGATGGATCGGGCGCGCTGTGAATCTTCCTTGTCCCACGGTGGGGTAGCGTTGTGATTGAGTGCCAAGTGCTTAAGTCCCCCACCGATACGCTCAGCGAACACGCTCTGATTGTCTGCATCGCCTCGGACCACATTGCTCACAGCAATGGGCGAAAAGCCCTTTTCCACCAAATCGATCGCACCGACCAAGCTATCCAGCCCCCCGGAAAGCAACACCACGCAATCTTCCTTCGGCCGAACCAACTTCGATGGTGCTTTGGGTGTGTGCCCTCCTTCAACAAAACGGATGTTCCAGCGATCCGTGGACAGAAAGCCCAGCATTGCTTGGATGGCATTGGATTGGGTGGACCAGAAGCTAGGATCCGAAACGGCGACGACCAGCTCTATCTGGCGCGTCCACCCGTCGGGACTGTCACGGCGCGTCACCGACACGTCTGCCGTCACCACCGCCAATGCCAGCGAGAGAAAGTCCCAGGCGCGTTGGTCCGGCAGTAGTCCAGCGCGGTAAATTTCCCGCTGCACTGCTTCTCCCGCACTGCCCTGGCAATCGTTGGACCGGTTGCGCTGGCCATAAAGCAGAACCTCAAGATCGTGGCCTTGCGGGACCGGACAGCCCTTCGGTGCGCAGAAGATCTTCAAGACACATACTCCTCGAACACCGTGAATGTCTCCCGCAGCGCGTCCCTCACCACTTGGGTGACCCTGCCGGAACTCAGTTGGCGTCCTGCCTGCTTTAACGCCCGAAAAGAAGCGGATACCGTCTGCTTGATATAGCTGCGAATCTCCTTCAGCCTCGTCAAACCCATGGTGGTGGTAGGCGCCTTTTCGATGATGACTTGGCCCGTATCGAGCTCGAACCGACGAACGACGTCGTTGGCCGTGAAACGCTCGATCGCGAATTCCCGCTGCTCGTCCGTCAGCTGCAGCAGGTTGGCGTTCTCGTAGCGCGCCAAGAGCTCGGACAAAGCGTCTCGAATCGCTGCTCGTGAGGCTTCCGCATCCTGGGTGCCATCCACCGGCCGCACGGCTTCGACGATCGCATCCATGATCTCGTCGGCGTTGCGTCCGACTAGCAAAGCGCGATCCAACACCGCAGTGGGATCGGACGTCGCCCCTCGGGCCAAGCTGCTGAGAGCTGTAGACAGCGTCCCTGCGGTTGTTGCCGTGCTGCCCATCCGGCGAGCCGCTGTGCCGGATCCTCCATACCCACTGCGCACATATCCTTTCAGCGCCCTACGCATCGACCTGCTGTCACCGGTTTGCGCGTAGTCCCCCAAGTTCCTACGGGTCGTCCCCCACCTGGCCGGAGGTGCCATCGGTGTGGGAGTGGGAGTTTCACCCGGCTGCCCGTCTTCTCCGTCTTGCCTAGGATCATCCCCAGCCGGACCGCCTGGCGCCGAGCCGTCCGCCCACGGTGGAATCATCGGCACGCCCGACCCAGGCCCTTTACTGCTCTGAGAGGTTCCCATCAGCTCGTCCTTTGCTGGATTGCTTTCTTCGCTGGACCACCGACCCCTTGTTTGAGCCAGTGATCGAAAAGACTGTCCGCCCACGGTTGGCCATTGACCTTGGGCACGATGCTGGCTTGGATTTGCGCGATTGGCCGATCACGAAGGAAGGACGCCAAACGCAGCCCTTGGGCAAGATCGTGCTCCCCAACGACCAAGCAAGCCTCCAAGATTTCTGGAACGCCCCACTGTTGCTCCTGCCGGGCCCGATCCAAGAGGCGATCCATCATGATGGCAATCTCCGGACGGCTGATGGCCGCCAAGCGTGGTTTCAGCACACTCGCCATGTCTGGGCTCGCCAGCAATCCAGTCAATACGTCCGCAGCGTCTGACGACAGCCTATCCTCGGGCATGATCAGAGGCGCATGCTCCCGGCCAACGTATAGCGCGCCACGAAGATCTTCTTTGGCCAACGCGGGCGGCAACGTCAACCACTCTTGCACGAAAGACCCTTGCCAAGGTGCAGCCAATTCGACAGCACCACCACTGGCAGCTTTCTCCTCCCATTCCGCGAGTATCGTTGGGTGACCGCTGTCATGCGAGCTCACCGAAGCAATGAGTTGGGCGTAAGCCTTTGGATCGCCCAGGCGCTCAAACAGCAGCAACTTAGCCAGAACGGCCTCATCGACGCCGACTCCTTGAGCCTTCGAAATGGTCATTCGTATCGACAGCGCATTGAGAAACCGCTTAACGAGACGCGGGTTGCCCGAAATGTCCGACGCGGCAACCATCAAAGGCGCCAACCGATCCGCTGTGTCCAGTTGCCCGAGCAAACTAGGGGGAAGGTCAAGTTCCAGCGATTGGATGAAAGCACGATCCACGCGCTTTCCGAGCCAGCTCTGGCGCAGACGCTCTCCGACCTTCTGATGAATGGTTTCCTTGACAGATGCTTCAAGCTCGCTGTTGTCTACGAACAACATCATCATGTAAGCCCGAACTTCCTGGGTCCCCAGTGCGGGCACACGGATGGGAACCTGAATTAACTTGTCGAAGTAGTTGGTAACCAGCGTATCGTCTTCAAGACCCTCGAAATGCTTGCGCACCGCGTGCTTGATCATTCCATCATCGGCCGCGATCACAAACGCCGTGTTCTTCAAGAACAGGAAGAGCCGGATAGCCTCGAGGGTCGAGATGGTGGTGGGCGGCAAGCAACGGTCCAAGTCGTCAATCAAGACAACGAGCGTGATACCAAGCTCTTCTAGGGCTTCCTCAAAGCTGTCGCGAAGCGCCTGAATTTCCTTAGGGGGAGAGTCATCGGGCTTGGGCCCCAGCAGGGAGCCAGCCTCGTCGGCTGCTGCCTTGGCTTGCTCCTTACCCTGCTCGAACTCCTTCTGACTCACGCCATCGGCCATGCCTCTAGCCGTGCGCCAGAGACCGCCCAACAGGCCGGTTGGAGCCAGCCCCAACGCCAACGCGATGGCGTCCCCAGTGACCAGCTTAGCGGCGCGAAACCACTTGATCCGTGTGATGAACTCCAGGACCTTGCTCTTGCCCTTGTCTCGCTCTTCAGCTTCTTCCTGCAGCTTCTCGGCGATGACGTCCATCAATGCCGCACGTGCATCGTCGTAACCCTGGTAGAGCCACGCATTGAACTCCACGAACACAAAGTCCCGATCACCGCTCTTCTTGGAACGGCCCGCCAACGATGCTCGTGTCAGTTTGATCAGCGAGGACTTACCCCTGCCCCATTGCCCGGACACGCCGATTGAAATCGGCTTGCCCTGAGCCTGCGCGATGATTTCGGCGATGGTGTCCGCCACACCAGAGAAGTTCAGGAAATCACGTTCGGTCTCGTTATCGGTCCACATTAAGCCCCCCCGGACTTCAATTTGTCTTAAAAGCTTAGTCTGCCTGCAGTTGGACCGGCCAGGCTTCTGTAGACACCTAGGAGTCATATTTCATGGCAATGACCGATGTGTCTACGAGCAGCTACAGGCAGTACACGGATACGGTTCTGTCTCGGCCTTTGCTCATGCGATGCTCCTGGTGGGGTTACTTTACTAGCTGCAGCACGGGCTTCGCCCGCGGTGGTTCAGCAAGCTCCGGGCTAACGGGCAAAATCTGAGCGAGTAGCGCAGGTTTAACGTCCAGCTGCTTGGCCACCGCCTCACGACTGAGCTTATGATGGACGCGAAGGACTTCCAACGCTTTGGTTACGATCTCCGCTTCTTCCTTCTGGCAGAACGCATCTTCGGCTTCCTGAATCGCCTCGCCACGGTTCTTTAGGGTGATTACGGCGCCTCGGTACTGATCGTCGTCGAGCAATTCCAGGGATTTGGCCCGATACAAGATTGCCGCCTTGCTGACTTGGAACTCCAGCTTCAGCGCACGAATACCGGCCCAGTCGATGCGAGTTCCGCGTTTTGGGAAAACCTTCAGGAATGTCGATCGCGGAAGGAGGAATGCCGAAGCGAATCGATTGGCTTCCGATTCGGTCCTGCGATCCCCGGTTACATGCCCTTCGTGCAAGACCAAATGCCCCAGCTCGTGGGCTATGTCAAAACGCATCCGAAATGGGCTGGCTTTGGCGTCGTTGCGAACGATGACCGGGCGCCGTGACGTGATCGAGAGCGCATCAACCTCGGTCGAGGCGTCCTTGAAAAACGCCACAACGGCGCCCGCACTCTCCACGACGCGCACCATATGGGCGATTGGGCCTACGCCCAGCGACCAATGGCGACGCACTCTCTCCGCCGCAAGCTCGATCTCTTCCGCCGTGTGAGCACCGGACTCATCCGGAAAATCGACATCCGGCAACCTCACCTTCGTGTCGAAGAACTCCACGAGCTGGTCGAAAATAGTGCCCATCGCCAGCACCCGTTGCCGCGTGCTGGTCTTGGTGGTCGCCAATTTCCTGAAGTGCGCCTGGTCCTCGGACAATAAAGTACCGGCAGACTTGTAGAAGAATGCCGGCATGACCTGGAGCGAGTCCGCTAGTGAAAGAACTATCGGGTCATCTGATCGGGGTTTTGCTTTTCCGGTTTCCAGTTGGGATACGTACTGACGGGTTTTGTCGATATCGACCGCTACGTCGTTTAGTGTTTTGCCCCAAAAGTGACGTGCGAGTCGAAGCTGTCCGCCATTAAAGGTCTCGGTCACCAACTGCGTCGGCGTTTGCGTTGGCTTCATAGGAGTCCCCGGATGTTGCTGCTTCGTCGTAAATAGGAGTCAGGTCGAGTGGCGCAAGTTCGGCCGCTGCCGGGATGTGATCGTCCACCGCATAGAGCGAACGCACCGACTCGCTGTACTGCCACTGCGCAACCACTTCAGTCATTCGGTTGTAACCGACAAAGAAGACTTGGTGCTCGTCGTCCTCGGTCAGCGCGCGCTCGACAATGAATCGCCACAGATCGACCGACTTGTCTCCGGACTCGGGCAAGAGCTCAAGCTGGATTGCCTCACTCTCGGTGGGGTTCAACACTCGAAGCTTGCGAGGATTGAGGTGGTCATCCAGAAAAAACCGAACAGGATGGGGGCCGATGCCGATCAAGAGGTCGTTGCCGCCGTGCTTCAAACTCAACCAGGGATATCGCCGCGTCGCGATCAACTGCTTCAGCGCATTCCTGATACGACCCCAGGGGAGCGTGCCGCGGGTATATGCGCAATCGTGTTCGGTGTTCGTATCGAGCAGCGCCTTGTGCAGGACATCCAGCATCACCTGCGCAATAATGCTCAGGCGACCAGGGGTCAACTCGTCGGAGATATCTGAGGGACTTGCCACTTTGTCCACTTGCCGGTTCCCGATTGCGGATTTGTAAAGCGGATGATTGTTCCGATTCTCGCTTTTGTCAACTCCGAACCGACGTGCGCCCGTGAGCAACCGAGGCGGTTGCGGTCGGGCGGTAGTAGAAGTGCGCAACAGGCTGTGGGGAACGCCGGCTAGAGCCAGCTGAAGTTGTTGCGCCGAAGCCGGCAAGCGATGGCAACAGACTCGCGAGTAGCGACTACGCAACACATTCTAAGGTCAAATGCTATCGCAGACCTTACGCGTGCAGGCTTTTTGAAGTGCAACACCTGCCAATAGTACCAAGATTGCGAAATTAGAGATGGAGCGGGATGTGCGGGAACACCCCGTCGCCACCGCCTACGACCTGTCCGTAGGCGCCCTCCCGGTCGACTACACCGGCCACCCGGCCACGGCCATCGCCGTCAACGGCGGCGTCCCTGGCCCGCTGCTCCGCTGGCGCCAGGGCGACACGGTGACGCTGCGGGTGGCCAACCGGCTCGGCGTGGACACGTCGATCCACTGGCACGGGATCCTGCTGCCTTCGAACATGGACGGCGTGCCGGGCCTGAGCTTCCACGGCATCCGGCCCGGCGAAACGTTTGCGTACCGGTTCACGCTGAAGCAGTCCGGGACCTACTGGTACCACGCCCATTCCAGCCTGCAGGAAGCCCGCGGCGTCTACGGCGCGATCGTGATCGAGCCCGACGAACCCGACCCGGTCGCCGCCGACCGCGACTACGTCCTGCTGCTCTCGGACTGGAGCGACGAGGATCCGCACGCGCTGGTGCGCAGGCTCAAGCTGCAGCCGGATTACTACAACCGCCACAAGCGCACCGTCGGCGACTTCGTCCGCGACGCGCGCCGTGACGGCCTCGATGCTGCACTGCGGGATCGCGGCATGTGGGGCCGGATGCGGATGAGCCCGACCGACCTGGCCGACGTCAGCGGCCTGACCTACACCTATCTGGTGAACGGCGCCACGCCGGCCGGTAACTGGACGGGCCTGTTCAAGCGCGGCGAGAAGGTGCGGCTGCGCTTCGTCAACGGTGCGGCGATGACCTATTTCGACGTGCGCATCCCCGGGCTGCGGATGACCGTGGTGGCGGCCGACGGCCAGCCCGTGCATGCGGTCGGCGTGGACGAGTTCCGCATCGGCGTGGCCGAGACGATCGACGTCGTGGTCACGCCGATGGAGGACCAGCCCTACACCGTGTTCGCGCAGGCGATGGACCGCAGCGGCTATGCCCGCGCGACGCTGTCGCCGCGGTTGGGCCTCGAAGCGCCCGTCCCTGCCCTCGACCCGCGCCCGATCCTGACGATGGCCGACATGGGCCACGGCGGCCACGACATGGCGCGCATGGACATGCCGGCGGAGCCGGATGCGGGCGCCGGCAGCGGCACGGGGATTCACCATGGCGCCATGGATGGCGGCTCGATGGATCATTCCTCGATGGATCATTCGATGCACGCACCGCCCGCGCCCGTCGCCGGGATGGTGTCGCATCCGCGAAGCGAAAGCGGCAACCCCGCGGTCGACATGCAGGCGATGTCGCCGTCGCGCGGGCTCGACGACCCCGGGATTGGCCTGCGCGGCAACGGCCGGCGCGTGCTGACCCACGCGGACCTGAAGAGCACGTTCGACGATCCCGACCCGCGCGAGCCCTCGCGCACGGTCGAAATGCACCTGACCGGCAACATGGAACGCTACGTCTGGGGCTTCGACGGCATCCGCTTCTCCGAGGCCGAACCGGTGCGCCTGAATTACGGCGAGCGCATGCGCATCGTGCTGGTCAACGACACCATGATGGAGCACCCGATCCACCTGCACGGCCTGTGGAGCGACCTGGAGGACGCGTCCGGCGCCTTCCACGTGCGCCGGCACACCGTCAGCGTGCCCCCGGGCAGCGTGCGCAGCTATCGCGTCAGCGCCGACGCGATCGGGCGCTGGGCGTTCCACTGCCACATGCTGCTGCACATGGAGCTGGGCATGTTCCGCGAGGTGCGGGTCGAATGAAGGCGGCCGCCCCGCTCCTCGCGGCCGCGCTGCTCGCGACGCTGCCGGCCCGCGCGCAGCACCATCATGCGCATCCCCCGCAGGCCGCGCAGCCTGCGACCGCAGCCGCGGCGCACGCGCAGCACGACGGCCAGGCATCCCCCTCTCCCCTCCCCGCCCCCACCGCCGCCGAGCGCGCCGCCGCGTTCCCGCCGGGCCTGGAGGGCATGGACATGCGCGCGCACATGGACGACAACCCGCTGGTCGCGGTGCTGCGCGGCGACCGCCTGGAGCGCACCGGGGGCGGCGCGCTCACCTGGGACCTGCGCGCCGGCATCGGCCGCAACTTCGACAAGCTCTGGCTGCGCAGCGAAGGCAAGCGCCGCGACGGCGCGCTGCGGCATGCCGTCACCGAACTGCTGTGGAGCCACGCCACCGGGCCGTGGTGGGACCGCACGCTCGGCCTGCGCCACGATTCGAATCCCGGCGGCCGCGACCGCGACTGGGCGGCGATCGGCGTGGAGGGACTGGCGCCGTACAAGCTCGAGCTGGAAGCCATCGGTTACGTCGGCGCATCCGGACGGCTGGCCGCGCGGCTGGAGGGCGAATACGAGGTCCTGCTCACCAATCGCCTGGTCCTGCAGCCGCGGCTGGAAGCCAACCTCTACGGCCGCGACGACGACTCCAACCGCATCGGCAAGGGCCTGTCGGACGCGGAGTTCGGCCTGCGGCTGCGCTACGAGCTCAGCCCGCGCTTCGCGCCGTACGCCGGCTACGCCTGGACACGCCGCTTCGGCGGCACGGCAGACCGCTTCGAGGCCGCCGGCGACGAGGCCGACGACCACGGCTGGGTCGCCGGCCTGCGCTTCTGGTTCTGAGCGTTCCGGCGTCGAACCCTTGACCTTTGACCAAGGTCAAGGGCCGATAATGGCGCCCTGTTTCCGGGAGATCGCCATGAACATCGGCCAGCTGGCACGCCAGGCGGGCGTGCCGATCGACACCGTCCGCTACTACGAGCGCCAGCGCCTGATCCCGGAGCCGCCGCGCACGGCGAGCGGCTACCGGCAGTACGGCCTCGACGACGTGACCCGGCTGAACTTCATCCGGCGCGCCAAGACCCTCGGTTTCACACTTGAGGAAATAGGTGAACTGATGTCGCTAAGCGGCAATCTTTCCACCGACATGAAGGGGATGAAGGCGGCTGCTACGAAAAAACTGGAAGTCGTGGAGCAGCGCCTGGCCGAGTTGACCCGCGTGCGCGATGCGCTGCGCGAGCTGACCGAGGCCTGCCCCGGCCACGGCGCGCTGGCGACCTGCCCGATCATGGCGGCGCTGACGACCGAGCCGCAGGCGTGAGCGCGCACGATCCTGCCCACGGGCACGCAGGGGACACCTGCTGCCATGCGCAAGGCGCTCCAGCGGCGAACGCTCCCGGCAAGGCCCTCGATCCGGTCTGCGGCATGACGGTCGATCCCGCGGCCACGCCGCACCACGTCCGCCACCACGACGTCGAGCACCACTTCTGCTCGGCCGGCTGCCGGGCGAAGTTCCTGGCCGATCCGGCCCGCTACCTCGAGCCGCGGCCGGTCGAAGCCGCACCGCCGGGCGCGACCTACACCTGCCCGATGCACCCCGAAATCCGCCAGGACGGCCCGGGCACCTGCCCGGTCTGCGGCATGGCCCTGGAGCCCGAAATGCCTTCGCTGGACGAAGGCGAAAACCCCGAGCTGACCGACTTCCGCCGCCGCTTCTGGTGGACCCTGCCGTTGAGCCTGGCGACGATGGTGCTGGCCATGGCCGGGCACGCCTTCGCGCTGGTCGCGCCGGCGCTGCAGCCGTGGGTGGAACTCGTCCTCGCCACGCCGGTGGTGCTGTGGGCCGGCTGGCCGTTCTTCGCGCGCTGGGCGCAGTCGATCCGCAACCGCAGCCCCAACATGTGGACGCTGATCGGCACCGGCGTGCTCGCGGCCTACGGCTACAGCGTGGTGGCGACGGTGGCGCCGGACCTGTTCCCCGATTCGTTCCGCGACCACGGCCGCGTCGGCGTCTACTTCGAGGCCGCGGCGATGATCGTCTCGCTGACCCTGCTCGGGCAGCTGCTCGAACTCAAGGCGCGCTCGCGGACGTCCGCCGCGCTCAAGGCGCTGCTCGGGCTGGCGCCGAAGACCGCGCGCCGCCTGCGCGACGACGGCGGCGACGAAGACGTCGAGCTGGCCCGCATCGGGATCGGCGACCAGTTGCGCGTGCGGCCCGGCGAGAAGGTCCCGGTCGACGGCGTGGTGGTCGACGGCCGTTCGCACGTCGACGAATCGATGCTCACCGGCGAACCGGTGCCGGTCGCCAAGGCCGCCGGCGACCGCGTGATCGGCGCCACCCTCAACGGCACCGGCGCGCTGGTGGTGCGCGCGGAGCGGACCGGCGACGACGGCGTGCTGTCGCAGATCGTGCAGCTGGTCGCGCAGGCACAGCGCTCGCGCGCGCCGATGCAGAAGATGGCGGACCGGGTGGCGTTCTGGTTCGTGCTGGCGGTGCTCGCGGTCGCGCTGCTGGCCTTCCTCGGCTGGGGCCTGTTCGGCCCGGAGCCGGCGTGGACGCACGCGATCCTCGCCGCGGTGTCGGTGCTGATCATCGCCTGCCCGTGCGCGCTGGGCCTGGCCACGCCGATGTCGATCATGGTCGCCACCGGCCGCGGCGCGCAGGCCGGCGTGCTGTTCCGCGACGCCGAGGCGGTGGAAACGCTGCGCCGTGTCGACACCCTGGTGGTCGACAAGACCGGGACCCTGACCGAAGGACGCCCGGTGTTCCGCGAAGCCATCGCGGTCGCGCCGTGGAGCGGCGATGACGTGCTGCGGTTGGCCGCCAGCCTCGACGCTGGCAGCGAGCATCCGCTGGCCGAGGCCATCGTCGCCGAGGCGCGCGGCCGCGGGCTGGCGCTGTCGCCGGCACGCGATTTCGACTCGGCCACCGGCCTGGGCGTGCGCGGCCGCGTCGACGGCCACGCGCTCGCGCTGGGCAACGGCGTGCTGATGCGCGAGGAAGGCGTCGATCCCGCGCCGCTGCAATCGCGCGCGGACGCGTTGCGCGCCCTGGGTGCTAGCGTCATGCACCTGGCCGTCGACGGCAGGCTCGCCGGGCTGCTCGCCGTGGCCGATCCGGTCAAGGCTGGCAGCGCCGAGGCGATCGCGCAGCTGCACGCCGCCGGGCTGCGCATCGTCATGGCCTCGGGCGATGCCGCCGTCACCGCGCAGGCCGTCGCGCGCGAGCTGGCCATCGACGAGGTGCACGGCGAAGTGCGCCCGGCCGACAAACTCGAACTGGTGCGCCGGCTGCAGTCGGAGGGCCATCGCGTGGCGATGGCCGGCGACGGCATCAACGACGCCCCGGCGCTGGCCGCCGCCGACGTCGGCATCGCGATGGGCACCGGCACCGACGTCGCGATCTCCAGCGCCCAGCTGACCCTGGTGCGCGGCGACCTGCGCGCGATCGCCCGCGCCCGCGCGCTGTCGGAGGCGACGGTGCGCAACATGCGCCAGAACCTGGGCTTCGCCTTCGCCTACAACGCGCTGGGCATCCCGGTCGCCGCGGGCCTGCTGTATCCGTTCACCGGGCAGTTGCTCTCGCCGATGCTGGCGGCCCTGGCGATGAGCCTGAGCTCGGTGTCGGTGGTGGCGAACGCGCTGCGCCTGCGGCTGGCGCGGCTCGACGGCGACCCCGCTGCGACGCGGACGAAAACAACGCTTGCGCGTTCGTCGGCCGCTGGCTAGAATTTCGCGCTTTCCAGCCCGTGGGGCCATAGCTCAGCTGGGAGAGCGCCTGCATGGCATGCAGGAGGTCGGCGGTTCGATCCCGCCTGGCTCCACCACTTTCCGGCCAACCCGGCCGGCATGGAATCAACGCTTCCACCCGCGTCCCCATCGTCTAGAGGCCTAGGACACCACCCTTTCACGGTGGACACCGGGGTTCGAATCCCCGTGGGGACGCCACTTTTCCAGACGCCCGCCGATGCGGGCGTTTTTCTTTTGCGGGCGCGGAATCACGGACCATGCGTGGCAGAACGAAAAGGCCCGCCATCGGCGGGCCTTCGCTCGTTTCGCCGCGACCGCCCGCCTACATCACCGACGACTGCGCACCACCCTCGCCTTCGCTGCTCGCCAGCGAGGCCCAGCTGACTTCGATGCCCTTGCGATGGCCCTTCTCGACCAGCTTCAGGCCGTCGGGATCGATGGTGAGGGTATAGGCCTTGTCGCCGATCTGCACTTCGCGTCGCAACGGCTTGTCGAGCTTGGTCATCGGTGTCTCCTCATGCGCATTCAGGCGCGTCGGGGGCCGATCCTAGCAGCCGCGCGTTTGCTGGGCGTAAAGGCGTGAACGGCCCTTGAACCCTGCCCCGCCGCGCTACGCGGGCTCGGTTTCGGCCTCGGCCGCGCGCAGGGTGGCCACGCCGTGGCCGCGCTCGGCCAGGTATTGCAGCCACTTGCCCAGGAAGGTGTTCATGCGCATGCGGTGGCCGATCACTTCCGCCGGTGGCGGGTACATGCCGATCACGTCCTGCCAGCGGCGGCCGACGTAGCAGTGGGTCGCCTCCACCTGGCGGGCGTCGCGGTACAGTCGCAGGAAGGCCGAGGGATCGGGTTCGCCGGTCACCGGGTCCTGCAGTCCGTAGGTCAGCCGCAGCTCGGTGGTGTAGGCGTGCTGCTCGATGACTTCCACCCGCAGGTCCAGGCCGTCGCCGATCGAGGACACGTAGCAGCCGGGCGCGAGGTCGGCCGGTTCGAACAGCCGCGTGAGCCGGATGAAGTTCTCCGCGTACAGGCCCATCAGCCAGCCGAAGCGGCTGAGGCGGGGGATGCGCAGGGCGTTGTCGACGACGCGGGGCATGGCCCGATGCTACACGCACGAAGCGCCGCGCGGCAGCATTGACGGATGCGCCTGCAAAGCCTAACTTCAAGGCTCTTTCGCGCAGCGCCACAGGCCCGCGAAACGCCCCCGGAGCCCACCCGGCGCGAGCCGTCCCCGCTCAGAACATCCCGCGGTGGATGCCCAGCGTGGTCATCACCTTGCTGGCGATTTCCTCGATCGACTTGTGCGTCGTGCTCAGCACCGGGATGCGCTCGGCGCGGAACAGCGCCTCGGCCGCATTCACCTCGCTGCGGCAGGTGTCGAGCTGCGCGTAGCGCGAGTTGGGCCGGCGTTCCTGGCGGATCTGCTGCAGCCGCGCGGCGTCGATGGTCAGGCCGAAGAGCTTGTTGCGGTAGGCCCGCAGCCGCGGCGGCAGGCGGTCGTGCTCGAGGTCTTCCTCGGTCAGCGGATAGTTGGCCGCGCGCACGCCGTAGTGCAGCGCCAGGTACACGCAGGTCGGGGTCTTGCCGGCGCGCGAGACCGCCACCAGGATCACGTCGGCGTCGTCGTAGTTGATCGAGACGCCGTCGTCGTGCGTCAGCGCGTAGTTCATCGCGTTGATACGCGAATGGTAGGTCTCGAAGTCGACCATGCCGTGCGCCTGGCCCACCTGCGACTTGCGCTGCAGCCCGAGCTCGCGCTCGAGCGGCTCGATGAAGGGCGCGAAGATGTCTAGGATCAGCGCGCCGCTCTCGGCGAGCAGCGTGGTCAGCTCCGGGTCCACGCACGAGCTCACCACCACCGGCCTCACCCCCTGCTGCTCGCCGATCGCGCGGATGCGCTCGGCGGTCTCGCGCGCGCGTTCCGGGCTGTCGACGAAGGGGATGCGGTCGGTGGTGAACCGGGTGTCGGCGAACTGCGTCAGCAGGCTGTGGCCGATGGTCTCGGCGGTGATGCCGGTGCCGTCGGAAACATAGAAGACCGGGCGTGTCTCGGACATGCGTAAACGTTTTCCTGTGGATGCGACGGGCGCCGCGGCGGATCGGCTTGCTAAAATAGCCAACTTCGGGCGGCACCGCCTGCCCCGCCCGCCATCCCCGACCCGCACAACCCCGGAGTGCCCGTTTTGAGCACCAACATCCTGTGGCTGCACGACCTGCGACTGACCGACCTGGCCCAGGTCGGCGGCAAGAATTCCTCGCTCGGCGAGATGATCGGCGAACTGGCGGGCCTCGGGGTCTCGGTTCCGGGCGGCTTCGCCACCACGGCGGACGCGTTCAAGGCCTTCATCGCCCACAACACCCTGCACCAGCGCATCTTCGACCGCCTGGCAACGCTGGACGTCGAGGACGTGCCCGCGCTCACCGCCGCCGGCAGGGAGATCCGCGGCTGGGTGATCGACGCGCCGCTGCAGCCGGAGCTCGACCGCGACATCCGCGAGGCCTACGCGAAGCTGTGCGCCGACAACGGCGGCGCCGCCTCGAACGGGGATGACGTCGCGGTGGCCGTGCGCTCGTCGGCCACCGCCGAGGACCTGCCCGACGCCTCGTTCGCCGGCCAGCAGGAAACCTTCCTCAACGTCACCGGCGCCGACGACGTCGTGCGCAAGGTCAAGGAGGTCTTCGCCAGCCTCTACAACGATCGCGCGATCGCCTACCGCGTCCACCACGGCTTCAAGCACGAGGACGTGTTCCTGTCGGCCGGCGTGCAGCTGATGGTGCGCTCGGACATCGGCGCCTCGGGCGTGCTGTTCACGCTCGACACCGAGTCCGGCTTCCGCGACGTGGTGTTCATCACCTCCAGCTACGGCCTGGGCGAGAACGTGGTGCAGGGCGCGGTGAACCCCGACGAGTTCTACGTCTACAAGAAGACGCTGGTGCAGGGCAAGCCGGCGATCCTGCGCCGCTCGCTCGGCGCCAAGCAGATCCGCATGGTGTATTCCGACCAGCCCGGCGAGCGCGTGCGCAACGAGGACACGCCGGCCGAGCTGCGCAACCGGTTCTCGATCAGCGACGATGACGTGCACGAGCTGGCCAGGCAGGCGCTCGTCATCGAGAAGCACTACCAGCGCCCGATGGACATCGAATGGGCGAAGGACGGCAACAGCGGCAGGCTCTTCATCGTGCAGGCGCGCCCGGAGACGGTGAAGTCGCGCGCCAAGGCGACCCAGATCGAGCGCTTCCAGCTCGAGCGCCGCGGCGAGGTCATCGCCGAGGGCCGCGCGATCGGCCAGAAGATCGGCAGCGGCACCGCCCGCGTGGTGCGCTCGCTCGACGACATGGGCCGCGTGCAGCCCGGCGACGTGCTGGTCGCCGACATGACCGACCCCGACTGGGAGCCGGTGATGAAGCGCGCCGCCGCCATCGTCACCAACCGCGGTGGCCGCACCTGCCATGCGGCGATCATCGCCCGCGAGCTGGGCGTGCCGGCGGTGGTCGGCACCGGCAACGCGCTGGACCTGATCGAGGACGGCCGGCAAGTCACCGTGAGCTGCGCCGAGGGCGACACCGGCTTCATCTACGCCGACGCCCTGCCCTTCGAGCGCATCACCACCGACCTGTCGTCGATGCCGGAAGCGCCGCTGAAGATCATGATGAACGTCGCCAACCCGGAGCGCGCGTTCGACTTCGGCCAGTTGCCCAACGCCGGCATCGGCCTGGCGCGGCTGGAGATGATCATCGCCGCGCACATCGGCGTGCATCCCAACGCGCTGCTGCAGTACGACCGCCAGGACGCGGCGACGAAGAAGAAGATCGACGCGAAGATCGCCGGCTATGCCGACCCGGTCGGCTTCTACGTCGACCGCCTCGCCGAGGGCATCGCCACGCTGACCGCGTCGGTCGCGCCGAATCCTGTGATCGTGCGGCTGTCGGACTTCAAGTCCAACGAATACGCCAACCTGATCGGCGGCGAAGGCTTCGAGCCGCACGAGGAAAACCCGATGATCGGCTTCCGCGGCGCCAGCCGCTACGTCGACCCGACGTTCGCCGACGCCTTCGCGCTGGAATGCAGGGCGGTGCGCAAGGTGCGCAACGAGATGGGCCTCACCAACCTGTGGGTGATGATCCCGTTCGTGCGCACGCTCGACGAGGGCCGCAAGGTGGTCGAGGTGCTTGAGAAGAACGGTCTCAAGCAGGGCCAGGATGGCCTGAAGATCATCATGATGTGCGAAGTGCCGTCGAACGCCCTGCTGGCCGAGGAATTCCTCGAGATCTTCGACGGCTTCTCGATCGGCTCCAACGACCTGACCCAGCTCACCCTGGGCCTGGACCGCGACTCCTCGATCGTCGCCCACTTGTTCGACGAGCGCGACCCGGCGGTGAAGAAGCTGCTGTCGATGGCGATCAAGACCGCGCGCGCCAAGGGCAAGTACGTCGGCATCTGCGGCCAGGGCCCGAGCGACCACCCGGACCTCGCGGAGTGGCTGATGCGCGAGGGCATCGAGTCGGTGTCGCTCAATCCCGACACCGTGGTCGATACCTGGCTGAAGCTGGCGAAGTCGAAAGCGGCTTCCTGACGGGAATCGTGATGAGGCCGGCCAAGAGCCGGCCTCTCTTTTGCAGAAGCAGGGTATCGGCCCTGTGGCGCGTCAGTGCGGCGCGCCGAACACGCCCATCGCGGTGCGGTAATGCTTCAGCTCCGCGATCGAGTCGCGCACGTCGCTCAGAGCCGTATGCGAGGACTCCTTGCGCACGCCCGCTAGCACCTCCGGCGCCCAGCGACGCGCAAGCTCCTTGATGGTGCTGACGTCCAGGTTGCGGTAGTGGAAGTGCCGTTCGAGCGAGGGCATCTGCCGGTGCAGGAAGCGGCGATCCTGGCAGATCGAGTTGCCGCACATCGGCGATTGGCCGGCCGGCACCCATTGCTGCAGGAACGCCAGCGTGCGCGCCTCCGCCTCGGCCATCGGCACGCCCTCCTCCAGCACGCGCCGCCACAGGCCGGAACCGCCGTGCTGGGTGCGGTTCCATTCGTCCATGGCTTCCAGGGTGGACAGCGGATGGCGGATGGCGAGCTCGGGACCTTCGGCGAGGATCTCGAGCTGGGAATCGGTCACCACCGTGGCGATCTCGATGATCGAATCGCGGTCGGTGTCGAGCCCGGTCATCTCCAGGTCGATCCAGATCAGCCTGCCGTCGCCTGCGTTGCTGGCCATGCGCATCCTCGTTGCGTGGGGCGCCGCATCATAGCCCAGCGGCGGTCGCAGGCCGGTGCGCGCGCGGCGGCACGGGATCAGTCGAGTTCGGGCCGCCCGCGCCGGCGGCGGAAATAGTTGCTCAGGCGCCGGCCGGCCTCCTCGCCCAGCACCCCGCCCTGCACCTGCACGCGATGGTTGTGGCGCGGATCGGCGAGCAGGTCGAACACGCTGCCCGCGGCGCCGGTCTTGGGGTCGCTGGCCGCGTAGACCACGCGCGCCAGCCGCGCATGCACCATCGCCATCGCGCACATCGCGCAAGGTTCCAGCGTCACGTACAGGGTGCAGCCGACCAGCCGGTGGTTGCCCAGCGCCCTGCCCGCTTGGCGCATCGCGACGACCTCGGCGTGCGCGGTCGGGTCGCGCTCGGTGATGTTGCGGTTCCAGCCTTCGCCGATCGCGTTGCCGCCGGCGTCGACCAGCACAGCGCCGACCGGTATCTCGTCGTCCTCGCGCTCGGCGCGCTCGGCCAGCGCCAGCGCCTGGCGCATCCAGCGTTCGTCGTCGTGTTGGTCCATTGCTCACGAGCTTCCGCCACGGATGACACGGATGGACACGAATAAAGCGAAACATCATCGAAAGCGCTTATCCGTGCCTTCCGTGTTCATCCTTGGCTGAAATCTACTCCCATTCAATCGTCGCCGGCGGCTTGCCGCTGATGTCGTACACCACGCGCGAGACGCCGCGGACTTCGTTGATGATGCGGTTGGAGACGCGGCCGAGGAAGTCGTACGGCAGGTGCGCCCAGTGCGCGGTCATGAAGTCGATGGTCTCGACCGCGCGCAGCGCGATCACCCATTCGTAGGCGCGCGCGTCGCCGACCACGCCCACCGACTTCACCGGCAGGAACACCGCGAAGGCCTGGCTGACCTTGTCGTACAGGTCGGCCCTGCGCAGCTCGTCAATGAAGATCGCGTCGGCGCGCGCCAGCAGCTCGGCGTACTCGGGCTTGACCTCGCCGAGGATGCGCACGCCCAGGCCCGGCCCGGGGAACGGATGGCGGTAGACCATCTCGCGCGGCAGGCCGAGCTCGACGCCCAGGCGCCGCACCTCGTCCTTGAACAGCTCGCGCAGCGGCTCGACCAGGCCCAGCTTCATGTCCTCGGGCAGGCCGCCGACGTTGTGGTGGCTCTTGATCACGTGCGCCTTGCCGGTCTTGCTGCCGGCCGACTCGATCACGTCGGGATAGATCGTGCCCTGCGCCAGCCACTTCGCGTTCTTCAGCCGACCCGCTTGTTCGTCGAAGATCTCGACGAACAGGTTGCCGATCGCCTTGCGCTTGGCCTCGGGGTCGGCCACGCCGCGCAGGCGCTCGAAGTAGCGCTCGCGCGCGTCGACGCGGATGACCTTCACGCCCATGTGCTCGGCCATGGTCGCCATCACCTGGTCGCCTTCCTGCCAGCGCAGCAGGCCGGTGTCGACGAACACGCAGGTGAGCTGGTCGCCGATGGCCTTGTGCAGCAGCGCAGCGACCACCGACGAATCGACGCCGCCGGACAGGCCCAGGATCACTTCGTCCGAGCCGATCTGCCCGCGCACGCGCGCGACCTGGTCTTCGATGATGTTGGCCGCCGTCCACAGCGTCGCGCAGCCGCAGATGTCGACCACGAAGCGGCGCAGGATCTCCTGGCCCGACTTGGTGTGCGTCACCTCGGGATGGAACTGCACGCCGTACCAGCGTCGCGCGTCGTCGGCGAACGCGGCGACCGGGACGCGGTCGGTGCGCGCGGTGACGGTGAAGCCCGGTGGCGCCTTCGACACGTGGTCGCCGTGGCTCATCCACACGTCCAGCCGCGGCGGCGCGCCCGGGTGGTCCTTCAGGCCGTCGAACAGGCGGTCTTCGGCGGCCAGGGTCACTTCGGCGTGGCCGTACTCGCGCGAATCCGCGGCCTCGGTCTCGCCGCCGAGCTGCTTGGCCATCGTCTGCATGCCGTAGCAGATGCCCAGCAGCGGCAGTCCGCCGTCGAAGACCTGCGCAGGCGCGGCGGGCGCGCCGTGCTCGGTGGTCGACTCCGGGCCGCCCGACAGGATGATGCCCTTGGCGCCGAACCTCGCGATCTCCCCGGGGTCGTGGTCCCAGGCCCAGATCTCGCAATAGACGCCCAACTCGCGGATGCGCCGCGCGATCAGCTGCGTGTACTGCGCGCCGAAGTCGAGGATGAGGATCTTGTCGGTGTGGAGGTCGGTCATGGGCCGGCGCGGTTCGACTTCGGTGGGATGACTGCCGCCATCCCTGGCGGTGCAATGCGGGCTTCGGATCGCCCTGCCCGGCCATCCGTGGCCGGGCGTTCGGCGGCGCGCGAACCAGTGGTTCGCAAGCGCGCCACCTCACCCCGCCCGGTAGTTCGGCGGTTCCTTCGTGATCTGCACGTCGTGCACGTGGCTCTCGCGCTGGCCGGCGCCGGTGATCTTTACGAACTTCGGCCTGGTACGCATGTCCTCGACCGTGGCGCAGCCGACGTAGCCCATCGTCGCGCGCAGGCCGCCGGCGAGCTGGTGGACCACGCCCGACAGCGGGCCGCGGTACGGCACGCGGCCCTCGATGCCCTCGGGCACCAGCTTGTCCGCGTCGCTGGCGTCCTGGAAGTAACGGTCCTTCGATCCTTTCTCCATCGCGGCCAGCGAGCCCATGCCGCGGTAGCTCTTGTAGCTGCGGCCCTGGAACAGTTCGGTCTCGCCCGGCGATTCCTCGGTGCCGGCGAACAGGCCGCCGATCATCACCGTCGACGCGCCGGCGGCCAGCGCCTTGCCTATGTCGCCGGAGTAGCGGATGCCGCCGTCGGCGATCAGCGGGATGCGGTCCTGCAGGGCCTCGGCGACCATGTCGATCGCGGTCACCTGCGGCACGCCCACGCCCGCGACCACGCGCGTGGTGCAGATCGAGCCCGGGCCGACGCCGACCTTGACCGCGTCCGCGCCGGCGTCCATCAGCGCCAGCGCGGCGTCGCCGGTGACGATGTTGCCGCCCACGACCTGCAGCTTCGGGAACTGCTTCTTCGCCCAGGCGACGCGGTCGATCACGCCCTGCGAATGGCCGTGCGCGGTGTCGACGATCACCACGTCCACGCCCGCGGCGGCGAGCAGCTCGATGCGCTGCTCGGTGTCGCCGCCGACGCCGACCGCGGCGCCGACCAGCAGGCTTTCCGAGGCGTCCTTGGCGGCGTTGGGGTTGTCGTGCGCCTTCTGGATGTCCTTGACGGTGATCAGGCCGCGCAGCTCGAAGCCGTCGTTGACCACCAGCACCTTCTCGATGCGGTGCTTGTGCAGCAGCTGCAGCACTTCCTCTTCGCTGGCGCCTTCGCGCACGGTGACCAGGCGCTCCTTCTTGGTCATCACGTTGCGCACCGGGTCGTCGAGCCGGGTCTCGAAGCGCATGTCGCGGCCGGTGACGATGCCGACCAGGTGGCCGCCGTCGACGACGGGCACGCCGGAGATGTTGCGCGCGCGGGTGAGCTTGAGCACCTCGCCGATGGTGGTCTGCGGGCCGACGGTGAACGGCTCGCGGATGACGCCGGCTTCGAAGTTCTTGACCCGCGCCGCTTCGGCCGCCTGGCGCTCGGCCGACATGTTCTTGTGGAGGATGCCGATGCCGCCGAGCTGGGCCATGGCGATGGCCAGGCGCGCCTCGGTGACGGTGTCCATGGCGGCGGACACGATCGGCAGGTTCAGGCGCAGGTCGCGGGTGAGCCGGGTGGCGAGGGAGACGTCCCTGGGCAGGACGGTCGAGTGCGCGGGGACGAGCGAAACGTCGTCGTAGGTGAGCGCTTCAGCCTGGATTCGCAGCATGGGCGTGCCGGTGGGGTGAAGCACGACATTGTAACGCGAACGGCGGGCGGCCCGGAGGACCTGGGACCCGCAGTGACCTTGTGGGAGCGGCTTCAGCCGCGAGCTTCTTCCGGAAGCGCCCGGGATCCCGGAAAACTCGCGGCTGAAGCCGCTCCCACAAAGCCGCTCTCCGCCGGGCGCGAAGCTCAGCCCGCGTCCGCGGCCTCGGCGGCTTCCAGGGTGTTCTGCATCAGGGTGGCGACCGTCATCGGCCCCACCCCGCCCGGCACCGGCGTGATCCAGCTGGCGCGCCTGGCGGCTTCGGCGAAGCCGACGTCGCCCACGAGGCGGCCGTCCTCGAGCCGGTTGATGCCCACGTCGATCACCACCGCGCCCGGCTTCACCCACTCGCCCGGGATCAGCCCCGGCCGGCCCACCGCCACCACCAGGATGTCGGCCTCGCCGACGTGCCGGCGCAGCACCTCGGGCGGGGTGAACTTGTGGCAGCAGGTGGTGGTGCAGCCGGCGATCAGCAGTTCCAGCGCCATCGGCCGGCCTACATGGTTGCTGACGCCGACGATGGTGGCGCTCTGCCCGCGCACCGGCCTGTCGGTGTAGGCGAGCAGCGTGGTGATGCCGCGCGGCGTGCACGGGCGCAGGCCGAACTGGCGCAGCGCCAGGTGCCCGACGTTCTCCGGGTGGAAGCCGTCGACATCCTTGCGCGGGTCGATGCGGTGGATCAGGCGGGTGGCGTCCGGTATGCCGGGCAGCGGCAGCTGGACGAGGATGCCGTGGACTTCGGGATCGGCGTTCAGGCGGTCGATCAGCGCCAGCAGCTCGGCCTCGCTGGCGCCGTCGGGGAAGTCGTGGTCGAGGGCGCGGATGCCGACCTTCTGCGCGGCGCGGCGCTTGTTGCGCACGTAGGACTGCGAGGCCGGATCGCCGCCCACCAGCACCACCGCCAGGCCGGGGCGGCGCTTGCCCGCCGCTACGCGGGCGTCGACCTGCAGCTTGAGCGAGTCGAGCAGGTCCTCGGCGATGCGCTTGCCGTCGAGGATGCGGGCGGGGGGCTGGTCGGTCATGCGGGCGTGGCGGCGGCGCTGCGGTCGAGGGGCGACATTGTCCCCGATTCCGCGGTCGCTTGTAGGAGCGCCCCTCGGGCGCGATGCTTTCCGCAGCTTCCGGGCGCCGTGCCATCGCGCCCGAGGGGCGCTCCTACAACACGACACGGGAGGCGGGCATGGCCGCCAGCGACCACGAAACCACCGCCATCGAGGCCGCCGTGTTCCGGCGCCTGCTGCAGCACCTGCTGCGCGACCGCCCCGACGTGCAGAACATCGACCTGATGATCAACGCCGGCTTCTGCCGCAATTGCCTGGCCGACTGGTACCGCGAGGCAGCCGAGGCGCGCGGCATCACGATGACGAAGGACGAGGCGCGCGAGGCGGTCTACGGCGAGCCGTTCGCGCAGTGGAAGGCCAGGCACCAGCGCGAGGCGACGCCGGAGCAGCTGGCGGCGTTCGAGGCGGCGCAGCGCAGGGGTTGAATCCAGGTCGCTTCGGCTGCCTCCCTCCTCGTAGGAGCGGCGGAAGCCGCGACCGCTGCCAGGGTCGCGGCTTTCGCCGCTCCTACGAATGCGAGGCGTCCGGCTCTCTCATGGCTCGGAAGGCGTCGCCCCGGCCGGGCAGCGCGGCACGTTCGAGCCCACCACGCAGTTGACGCAACACGGCGTCGGCGCGGCCGGGCGTACGGGCGTCGCGGGCACCGGCGACGCAGGCCTGGCCGGCACCGGCGCGGGCATGCCCGCCGGGCAGCGCGGAATGCCCGAGCCGACCACGCAGTTCACGCAGCACTGCTGCGAAGGCTGCGGTTGCGGGACAGCCGACGGCGCCATCGGCATCGCCGGCACCAGCCCGGCCAGTTCCTGCGGCGGCCGCAACTGCAGCAGCACCGCCCAATCCTGTCGGTTGGCGTTGCACGCGGCCGGCGCGTCCGGCGAGCACTCCGGCTCGCCGGGCGAGCGCATCGGCAGGTCGGCGAACTGCCCGCCGGGCGTGAGCCGCAGCAACCGCATGGTCACGCCGTCGAGCACGTTGCCGCCGACCAGGTAGGCCATGTGGTCGTTGTCGGGATTGACCGCGACCACGATGTCGCAGTGCATGCCCAGGCCGGAGCCCTGGCTGCTCAGCAACGTGGCCAGCCCGGCGAAGCCGTACACGCGCGAGGCCGCGCGCACCGAGCACAGCAGGTCGCCCTGCGCCGGGCGCGTGGCGACGGGATTGGCGACCCGGTACGCATTGCCGGTCGGGTCGCGGTAGGCATCGCGCACGTAGCTCACGTGGCTGGCCGAGCCGTCGAAGCCCGGCACCTGCGCGCGCCGCATCACCCACGACACGAACGCCGCCGACCATGGCGTGTCGACCACGAAGGCGCGGCACGCGGGCGATGCGTAGCCGCCGGCCATGCCTGCGTAGGCGCAATCGTTCGCGCCCGGCCGCATCGACGCCGACGCGAGCGTGCCGCTGCCGCGCCAGTAGTCCACCACGCGCAGCCAGGCCGGCTGGCCGTTGGCGAGCAGCGCCGTCTCGGCCTCGCGCACGCGGGAGCCGGCGTAACGCCCTTCGAGGTCGATGAAGGGCCGGAACCAGAGCTGGTGCTCCTCGCAGGCCGCCGCGGCGATGCGCGTGGACACCACCGGCGACTGCACCTGCGCGCGCAGCAGCGGGCAGACGTCGGCGGCCGCCGCCGGCGCCGGCAGGGCCAGCGCGAGCCAGGCCGCGCAGGCGACGAGGAATTTCGTCAACGGGCCGGATGCCATCGCTGCCTGCAACGTGCGGACCAGCGCGCAGCCTAATGCAGGACGACGCCTTCGTCGTTCACGCCGCCGCGATCCTTTGAAGCCTTTGACCCGGGATCCCGCCGAGTCAGGTCTTCGAACTCGATCCCGCGCGACGCCAGGGACAGGCTCGCGGCTGGAGCCGCTCCCACGAGTCCCCTGCCCGGCGCTCAAGCGCCGCTGCAGAAGGCGGCGTAGTCGATGTAACCCGGGAACGGCTTCCCGCGCGCGCACAGCGGGCAATCAGGATCCGGCGGCAGCCGGGTCTCGCGGAAGCGCATCGACAGCGCGTCGAAGTGCAGCAGCCGGCCGGCGAGCGGCTCGCCCACGTGCAGCAGCAGCTTGAGCGCCTCGGTGGCCTGCAGCATGCCGATCACCCCCGGCAGCACGCCCAGCACGCCGGCCTCGCTGCAGTTGGGCGCGGCCTCGGGCGGCGGCGGCTCGGGGAACAGGCAGCGATAGCACGGCGCGTCGCCGCGCCGGCGGCCGGCGTCGAACACGCTCACCTGCCCTTCGAAGCGGTGCACCGCGCCGTACACCAGCGGCTTGCCGAGCTTCACGCAGGCGTCGTTGAGCAGGTAGCGCACCGGGAAGTTGTCGCCGCCGTCGAGCACCACGTCGACGTCCTCCAGCAACCGCTCCACGTTGGCCGAGGTCACGCGCTCGGCGACCGCCTCGATCTTCGCCCGCGGGTTGAGCGCCGACAGCCGCGTCTCCGCCGAGGCGACCTTGGGCACGCCGGTGTCGGCATCGGCATGCAGGATCTGCCGCTGCAGGTTGCTGCGCTCGACCACGTCGTCGTCGGCGATCCGCAGGTTGCCCACGCCGGCGGCGGCGAGGTAGAACGCCGCCGGCGAACCGAGCCCGCCGGCGCCGACCACCAGCACGCGCGCCGCCTCGAGCCGCTTCTGCCCGCGCACGCCGATCTCCGGCAGCAGCAGGTGGCGCGAATAGCGGTCGTGGAAATCGTGGTCGATGTCCGCCGCAGGCCGGGCGACCGGGAAGCCCTCGGCGATCCAGCGGCTGGTGCCGCCGCGCACCGAGGCGACGTTGCGATAGCCTAGCCGTTGCAGCACTTCCGCGGCGAGCATCGAGCGCCCGCCGCTCTGGCAGATCAGCACCAGCTCGGCGTCGCGGTCGGCGAAGTGGAAGGTCGGGTCTTCCTCGAGCTCGGCGCGGGCGATGCCGCGCGCGCCCTCCGCCATGCCGAGCTCGCGCTCGTGGTCCTCGCGCACGTCGACCAGGATCGCGCCGTGGGACAGGCGCTGGTGGGCCTCGCGCGGACTGATTTCCGGGATCGCCATGGCGCGATTATCGCGGAAATCCGCGTGCGGGACGCAGCGCCACGCAGCGTTCCATCGACCGGGCCGTCGACCTCGTGGGAGCGGCTTCAGCCGCGAGCTTCTTCTCGGTATCGCCGATTGAAGAGCTCGCGGCTGAAGCCGCTCCCACGAAAGCGCCGGGCGATCCGGGCGGAATCAGTAAGGCAGCACGTCCACCACCGCGCCGGCCGGGTAGGCGCGCGCGCCCTCCTCCAGCACGACCAGCGCATCCGAATCGGCTGCCGCGCGCATCCGGTGCGAGCCGTCGGCCGGGTTCGGCTCGACCTCCAGCCCCCCGTCCGCGCACGGGCGCAGCCGCCCGCGCAGGAACTCCAGCCGCTCGTGCGTCTTGCGCCAGGGCGCCGCCAGCCGAGCGCGCCAGCGCGGCCGCGGCTCCGCCCTGCCCTGCAGGCGGTCCAGCAGCGGCCGGCCGAGCGCGAGCCAGGTCGCCAATACCGAGACCGGATTGCCCGGCAGGCACAGGAACAGCGCCCCGCCCAGGCGCCCGCCGCCGGCCAGCAGCACGGGCATGCCCGGCTTCATCCGCACCTTCCAGAAGTGCACCTCGCCCTGCGCCTCCAGCAGCGCCGGGATGTGGTCCTTCTCGCCCGCCGACACCGCGCCGCAGGTGAGCACCACGTCGAAGGCGTGGCCGGCGTGGCGCAGCGCGGATTCGACCTGCGCCGGATCGTCCGCCAGCGTCGGCCAGGCCACCGGTTCGAGCCCGTCGCCGCGCAGCAGGCCCATCAGCTGCTCGCGATTGGAGTTGTAGATCTGCCCGGGCGCCAGTGGCAGGCCCGGCTCGACCAGCTCGTCGCCGGTGGTGAAGACAGCGACCGTCGGCCGGCGCGCGACCTCCAGCGTGGCCAGGCCCTGCGAGGCCGCCAGCGCGATGCGCGATGGCTTCAGCACGTCGCCGACGCGCAGCACGCGCTCGCCCGCGCGGGTGTCCTCGCCGGCGCGGCGCACGTGCTGCCCCGGCGTGGGCGCGACCAGCACGGCGACGCGGTCGCCGTCGGCGCGCGTGTTCTCCTTCATCACCACCGTGTCGGCGCCGCGCGGCAGCGGGGCGCCGGTGGTGATGCGCGCGCACTGCCCCGCCTCCACGGCGAGGTCGAGCGCGCGGCCGGCGAACTGTTCGCCGACGAGGCGCAGCACCGTCTCCCCGCCGGCGCGCAGGTCCGCGTGGCGCAGCGCGAAGCCGTCCATCGCCGAATTGTCGAACGGCGGCTGCGCGATCGTCGCCACGACGTCCTGCGCGAGCACGTGCCCGTGCGCGCGCGAAAGCGCGACGGGACCGGAGGGAAGGCGCTGCGCGTCGGCCACGCGGTCCAGGATCGCGCGGGCCTCTTCGAAGGAAATCCGGGTCGGGAACATGCGTGCCTGGGCTCAGTGGGCGATACCCGCCGCGGCGAGGTCGGCGGGCGTGTTGAGGTTGCCGAAGCGCACGCCGGGCAAGCGCACGCGCGCCATGCCGAGTTGCGCCTGCAGCGCATGGACGGCGTGGTCGCCGGAGTCGATCGCGGCTTCCGTCGCCGATCGCAGCGCCGCCGTGCGCCACAGCGCGACCAGCGGTTGCGGCCCGTCCTCGTCCTCGGCCCAGGCCCCGTGCGGGCCCGCCGCGCGCAGGCTGCGCAGCAGGCAGTCGTTGACGCTGACCACGTCCACCGGAATGGTGAGCAGCCACGGCGTCTGGCAGGCGGCGGCGAGTGCATCCAGCCCGCCGAGCGGGCCGACGCCACCCACGCGGTCGTGCACCGCGCGCAGGCCGTGCGAGAGGTAGCGCTCGGGATTGCGGTTGGCGCTGGCGATGGTGGCGTCGACTTCGGGCTGCAGCCGGCGCGCCAGCGCGAGCACGAGCGCCGTCCCGTCCCGCTCCAGCCAGGCCTTGTCGCGACCGTCCAGGCGCGTGGCGCGACCGCCGGCGAGGATGCCGAGGGTGACGCCTTCGTCTGCGGCGGGAACCGGGCGTGCGGTCATGGCGAGCGGAGTTGCGACGGGATGACCCGACAGGATAAGCCTTCGCCGGTCCGGCTTTCCGGGACCCCCGCCTTCGCGGGATGACGCCACAGCGACAGCGCGCCCGAAGCGCGCCACGTCACTTGTTGCGCTTGGCGTGCCGGATGAGGCGCTTCCTCGACGCGACCTGGCGCTCGGTCAGCACGTTCTTGCGGTCGTTGTACGGGTTCTCGCCTTCCTTGAACACGAAGCGCACCGGCGTGCCGACCAGCTTGAAGCGCTTGCGGAAGAAGTTCTCCAGGTACCTGCGGTACGTATCCGACAGGGTGCGCAGGCGCGTGCCGTGGACGACGAAGGTCGGCGGGTTCTCCCCGCCCGGGTGCGCGAAGCGCAGCTTGGCCACGTGCCCACGCACCACCGGCGGCGGATTGGCCTCGTAGGCGGTCTCCAGCGCGCGGGTGATCTCGGCGGTGCCGAACTGGCGCGTCGCCGAGGCGTGCGCGCGATGGATGGCGCGGAACAGCTCCCGCAGCCCCGAGCCGTGCTTCGCGCTGATCCGCACCGCCTCGGCCCACTCGACGAAGGCCAGCTTGCGCGAGAGCAGCGACTCGACCTGGCCGCGCTGGTAGTCGCTGAGCCCGTCCCACTTGTTGACGGCGACGACCAGCGCGCGCCCGGCATCGAGCACCGCGCCCAGCACGCTGGCGTCCTGGTCGGTCACGCCCTCGCTGGCGTCGAGCATCACCACCGCGATCTGGCACTGCTCGATCGCCTGCAGGGTCTTGATGATCGAGAAGGTCTCGACCGCTTCCTCCACCTTCGACTTGCGGCGGATGCCGGCGGTGTCGACCAAGCGGTACTTGCGGCCGTCGCGCTCGAGGTCGGCGGCGATCGAGTCGCGGGTCGTGCCGGCGACCTCGGAGGCGATCATTCGCTCCTCGCCGAGGATGCGGTTGACCAGGGTCGACTTGCCGACGTTGGGACGGCCGACGAAGGCCACGCGCACGCGACCGGGGTCGTCGTCGGGCACCTGCGCGTCGCCGTCGGCCGGCAGCTTCGCCAGCACCTTCGCCACCAGTTCGTCGATGCCCTGGCGGTGCGCGGAGGAAATCGCGAAGACGTCGGAGAAGCCGAAGCGCGAGAACTCGGCCAGCGCCGCGCGCGCGTCCACGCCGTCGATCTTGTTGACGACCAGGAAGGTCGGGCGCGCGGCCTTGCGCAGCCAGCGCAGCAGGTCGTCGTCGAGCGCCGAAGGGCCCTCGCGGCCGTCGACCACGAACAGGACCAGGTCGGCCTCCTCCGCGCCGGCGCGCGCCTGCCGCGCGGTGGCGCCGGCGAGGTTGCCGCTTTCCAGGTGGACGTTTTCACCGGCGATGCCGCCGGTGTCGACCAGCACGAACGGCTGCGCCTCGTCGAGGCGGCAGACGCCGTAGTTGCGGTCGCGGGTGACGCCGGGCTCGTCGTGCACCAGCGCATCGCGCGTGCGCGTCAGCGCGTTGAACAGCGTGGACTTGCCGACGTTGGGGCGACCGACCAGGGCGACGAGGGGAAGCATGGGCGAAGGGCCGGGAATCGGGAATTGGGAATCGGGAATCGATGGCGATTCGCGACTGCCCGGGTTACCTGGTTCCCATGCTCAATCCTCTTTCACGATGTTGATGGAATCGACGGGACCGGGACGCGTCCGGCGGCGAGCGCCGCCTTCACGCACGCCGGTTCCCGGCGTCACTGGCCGACGCGATACGCGTTGAGGCCGCCGTCGGTGTCCTCGACCACGAGGATGCCGTCGACGACGACCGGGGTCGCGCGCACCGCGTCGCGGCCGGTGCGCACGCGCGCGGCGAGTTCGCCGGTGTCGAGCTTGAGCCAGTGCAGGTAGCCGTCGAAATCGCCGACCACCGCGTAGTCGCCCTGGATCGCCGGCGCCGTCAGGCCGCGTCGCGCCATCGCCGGCTGCGACCACATCGCGGTGCCGGTGTTCTTGTCGAGCGCCCAGACGATGCCGTCGGGATCGGTGACCACGATGCGGTCGGGCGCCAGGCCGACGCGGCCGGCGCCGCCGCTGTCGTGCGCCCAGAGCGGTCGCCCGTTCGGGGCCTCGATGGCCAGCGTCTGCTTCTTGAAGCTGGTGGCGTAGAGCACGGCGCCGTCGAGCACCGGGGTGCCGTCGACGTCGGCCATGCGCTCGAGTTCGCTGCGGCCGTCGGCCTGGGCGATGGTCTGGCTCCACAGCTCGCGGCCGTCGGCCATCGACAGCGCCGACACCGTGCCGTCGTCGTTGCCGACGAAGACGTAGCCCGGGCCTAGCGCCGGCGCGTCGTTGCCGCGCACGGTCAGCATCGGCAGGTCGTGGTTCCAGAACCAGCGGCGCTCGCCGGTGGCGGCGTCGAAGGCGGTGACGCGGCCGTCGTTGGAGCGCACGAACACCATGCCCTGCCCGATCGCCGGCGCGGCGATGACCTCGTTGACGACCTTGGCCTTCCACTTCTCGGCGCCGGTGGCGGCATCGAGCGCGACCACGTCGCCTTCCAGGCCGCCCACCACGACCAGGCCGTCGCCCGCGCCCGGGCCGCCGGACAGCTGGAGGTCGGAATCGTACGACCACAGCTTCGCCCCGGTCTGCAGGTCGAAGGCGTGCACGCCGCCCTTGACCGCGGCGGCGTACACGCGGCCGTCGGCGATCGCAGGGCCCTGGCGGGCGCCGAGCAGTTCCTCGCCCTTGCCGGCCTTGGCCGACCACAGCTTGCTCACGGTGGCGGTGGCGGTGAATTCGGTCAGTTCGACCGGCTCGCCGGACTTGTCCTTGTCCTTGCCGCCGAACCAGCCCTTGATGGTGCTGCAGCCGGCCAGTGCGACCACGCACAGCAGCGCGATGGCGACATGGCGGGCCCGGTGCGGGGCGGAATGCGTCATCGCGTGCGTCATCGGTTGCGCGCCTCGGGTTTGTCGGGCGAGCCGCCGACATCGGTGAGCTTGAGTTCGACCAGCCGGTGGCCGGGCGAGGCGACGTCCAGCCTGGCCAGCGCTTCGGCGTAGGACCTGCGGGCATCCTCGCGCTTGCCGAGCGCGACCTGCGCATCGCCGCGCACGTCGAGGCTGGCGGCGTCGGTGGCGCCCTGCAGCACCTGCACCGCGTCGGCCGGCTTGCCCGCGTCGATCAGCAGCCGCGCGCGGCGCTGCAGGACGACCTGCCGAAGGGCCGGTTCGGACGGATCGGTGGCCTTGAGCGTCGCCAAGGCGGCATCGCGCTGGCCCGCGTCCATCTGCGCCTTGGCCAGGTCGAGCGCACCCAGGGTCGCGTAGGGCGTGTCGCCGAGCCCGGCAAGCCTGGCCTGCGCGGCCTTCAGGTCCTTGCCTTCGATGTTCTTGAGCATGGCCTGGTAGTCGTCGCCGGCCTGCATGGCCTTGGCCGACTGCTGGCCCCGCCACCACTGCCAGCCCAGGATCAGCGCCAGCCCGAGGATGACGCCGCCGACCAGGCCGGCGCCGTTGCTGCGCAGCCAGGCCAGGACGCGTTCGCTTTGTTCGTGCTCGTCGAGCAGGTCGTCGATTGCCATGTCGTGATGCGTTTCTCCCGCCCGGCACCTGCGATGCGGGCGATCATGGGATGGGCTGGCCCGCGGCGGGCCGACGTTACCAGACCGGCCGCGCGCGAACGCCGGCTGGGCTGGCCGGATTCATGCGCCGTTGCCGGAACGCAGGAACCTCGCTGGACCCGCTTGCGGGTCAGTCGGAGACCGGCGCGAGGGAACCGTCAGAGGATACCGTAAAGCGCGCCACGTTCGCGCGCATGTAGGGCGCCAGGTCGCGGACCTGGCCGTTGCTGCGCACCTGCACGGCAGCGGCGTTGCCGAGCACGATGCGGCCGACTTCGCCGGCCGGATAGCTACGGCTGTCGCCCGGGCCGAGCAGCGCCTCCTCGACGCCGTGGCCGTCGGGCGCGACGACCTGCATCCAGCTGTCGCCGTGGAACTCGAGCACCAGCGCAGGCGCCTGTGCCGCCTGGCGCGGCGGCAGCGCCGCCATCGACGCCACCACGGCGGCCGGTTCGGCGGCGGCCGGCGGCTTGTGCGCGGCGGCGACCTTGCCGGCGGGCAGGTCGAGCGGCGCGGCGACTTCCTGCACCCCGGCCATGTGCGACTGCGTGGCCACCCACACCGGCAGGATGATCAGGGCGGTGATCACGACGTAGACCAGCCGCCCGCCGACCTGGTCAGCGATGCGCTGCATGCGCGGGGTATGGGTGCGCGGCACCAGCCGCGTCGGTTCGATCGGGGCGACCCCGGAGGCCGCCTCGACCGGCTGGACGGGCAATCCCAGCAGCCGCGAGTAGCTGCGCAGCTGGCCACGGACGAACACCGGCGCGCCGATGCGCGTCCAGTCCTCCGCTTCCAGCGCCTCGACGATGCGCACCGGCATCTTCAGGCGTCCGGCGACGTCGTGCAGGCTCAGGCCCGCGGCCTCGCGGGCGGCGCGCAGCCGCTGGCCGCACCCCGGCGCGCTACCCACGGCCTGCTGTCCCGCCATGTCTTGGTTGGGCGGCATCATGGTCGACTGCTTTCCCCCGGTTGAACCGTCCCCGTCTGCGGGAATTCCGCCCGCAGTCGATGAACATAACGAGCGGCGGCGGCCTTGTCGCCAAGTTTTTCCTCGATCTGTGACGCAAGTAGGAGCACGGGCGGCGACGCTGGGGCAGCCGCCAGCCGACGCTCGGAGAAGGCGCGCGCGTCCATGTAATGACCGGTGCGGTACTGGTAGTCGGCCATCGCCGCCAGCGCGGTGGCGTTGACCGGATCCAGCGACAGGGCCTGGCGCAGGTTGCCTTCCACCCGGCCGGTGACCTGGCCGGCGGCCAGGGCGCACGAACCGGCATTGGCCAGCGCGGAGGCGCGCTCCCGGTAGGTCGCATCGGCCAGCGCGCGGTCGAACCAGGCGAGCGACTCTCCGGCACGGCCGTTCGCGCACAGCCAGGCGCCGTAGTTGTTGAGCGCGACGCCCTGTTCCGGCGCGAGCTCGGCCGCCTTGGCGTAGTAGCCGCCGGCGAGGCCGGCGTTCCCGGCCTGCCCCTCGACCACCGCCAGCAAGGTATTCGCATCCGCGGAACGGGGATCGATCTCCAGCGCCGCGCGCGCTTCTCCGCGGGCCTGCTCGAGGTCGCCGGTCCGCAGCGCGTTGCCCGCCAGCACCAGGTGGTTGCGCAGCCGGGTCCGCTGCTTCGTCGCCGGGTCGTCGTGGAACTCGTACGAGGGCGCGGTGCGCTCGTAGTCGCCGCTGCCCATGTCGCGCTTGACGAAGGTCAGGCGCGAGCAGGCGCCGGCAAGCAGCGCCAGCGCGACTGCGAAGGCGATGGCGCTATGCGGCCGCATCCCCGTTCCCCCTTTCCTGTGCCTGCAGGCGCCGGCGGTGCTCGGCCTGGCGCCGCGTGCGGTCGGCGACCTGCCCCTTGAGCTGGCCGCAGGCCGCGTCGATGTCGTCGCCGCGCGTGCGCCGGACCATGGTCAGCACCTGCGCGTCGAGCAGCGATTTCTGGAACGCGCGGATGTCCGCCTCCGGCGAGCGCTCGAAGCGCGTGCCCGGGAACGGGTTGAACGGGATCAGGTTGACCTTGCCCGCGTCCTTCATCTGCACCGCGTTGTCGAACTGGCGCATCAGCCGGGCCAGCTGCCGCGCGTGCACGGGCTGGTCGTTGACGCCCTTCATCAGGGTGTACTCGAACGTGACCGAGGTGCCGCGCTTGCGCAGCGCGTAGCGCACGCAGGCGTCCATGAGCTGCTCGATCGGGTACTTGCGGTTGAGCGGCACCAGCTCGCTGCGCAGCTCGTCGCTGGCCGCGTGCAGCGAAACCGCGAGCGAGACGTCGCTCTCCTCGCCCAGCCGGTCGATCATCGGCACCATGCCGGCGGTGGACAGCGTCACCCGCTTGTTGGCCAGGCCGTAGCCGAGGTCGTCGCGCATCACGCTCATCGCGCGCACGACGTTGTCGAAGTTCATCAGCGGCTCGCCCATGCCCATCATCACTACGTTGGTGAGCTTGCGCTGCCTGTGCGGGACATTGCCCAGGTGCTTCGCGGCGACCCACACCTGGCCGATGATCTCGGCGGTCGACAGGTTGCGGTTGAATCCCTGGGTGGCGGTCGAGCAGAACTGGCAGTTGAGCGCGCAGCCTACCTGCGAGGACACGCACAGCGTGCCGCGCCCCTTGTCGGGGATGAAGACGGTCTCGATGGCGTTGCTGCCGTCCATGCCGAGCAGCCACTTGTGCGTGCCGTCGGCCGACGGCTTCTCGAACTGGACCGCGGGAACGCGCACTTGCGCATGCGCCTGCAGCTTGGCGCGCAGCGCCTTGCCCAGGTCGGTCATTTCGTCGAAATCGGTGACGTGGCGGTGGTGGATCCACTTCATCACCTGGTGGGCGCGGAAGCGCTTCTCGCCCAGGTTCTCGGCGAAAAAGCGCTCCAGCCCCGCGCGATCGAGGTCCAGGAGGTTCTGCTTGGAGGTTGCTTCGTTCACTGGACTCGTGGAAGTAAAGAGCTGTTCGCCACGGATCGACACGGATGACACGGATCAAAAAGCGGAGAGGCAGAACGTATCGCGCTGCGCTCCGTTTTCCTTTTTGCTTTATCCGTGTTCATCCGTGCAAATCCGTGGCGAAAAATCAACGCGCGTACACGTCCGTCGACGGGAAGAAGTACGCGATCTCGACCGCGGCGGTTTCCGCGGCGTCGGAACCGTGCACGGCGTTGGCATCGATCGAATCGGCGAAGTCGGCGCGGATCGTGCCCGCCGCGGCGTCCTTCGGGTTGGTCGCGCCCATCAGCTCGCGGTTCTTCGCGACGGCGCCCTCGCCTTCCAGCACCTGGATCATCACCGGGCCGCTGATCATGAACTCCACCAGCGCGGCGAAGAACGGGCGCTCGCGGTGCACGGCGTAGAAGCCTTCGGCTTCCTTGCGCGAGAGGTGCTTCATCTTCGCGGCCGCGACCTTGAGGCCGGCCTTCTCGAAGCGGGAATAGATCTCGCCGATGACGTTCTTGGCGACGGCGTCGGGCTTGATGATCGAAAGGGTGCGCTCCAGCGCCATGGAATGATCTCCGGTAGGCGGGCCGCAGGGTGGGCGCGGCCCAGAGTAACATGGAAAAACCCGCGTGTGGACGCGGGTTTAGCCGACTTGGCTACGGGCAATTCTAGCCCAACGGCGGTCCCGGCGCATCCGCTCCCGCAGGTCGGCGTTTGACGGGCCGGGGTCTCCGGACTACGATCAAACAAGCGTTTGATTCGACGACGGGCACATGGCCAACACCCAGTTCTCCACCAAGGACCGCATCCTCGGCGCCGCCGAGGAGCTGTTCGCGCAGCACGGCTTCGGCGGTACTTCGCTGCGCCAGGTCACCAGTCGCGCGGACGTCAACATCGCCGCGGTCAACTACCACTTCGGCAGCAAGGAGAACCTAGTCACCGAGGTCTTCCGCCGGCGCATGGACGAGATGAGCGCGCAGCGCCTGGCACTGCTGAAGCAGGCCCGCGCGCAGGACGCCGGCGGGCTGGAGGCCATCCTGGCCGCCTTCGTCGAGCCCGCGCTGGCACTGGCCCAGGACCGCAACGGCGGCGGCGCCTTCATCCGCGTGATCGCGCGCGCCTATGCCGAGAAGAACGACGGCCTGCGCAAGTTCCTGTCCGAGCAGTACGGCCATGTCCTGCGCGAGTTCGCCAAGGCCATCGCCGGCTGCGTGCCGGAACTTAGCAAGGAGCAGCTCTACTGGCGGCTGGATTTCCTCGCCGGGGCGCTGACCTACGCGATGGCCGACTTCGGGCTGATCAAACGCCCCTCGGGCGTGAGCGACGCCACCCATCGCGCCAAGGCCGCGCAGGAGCTGATCCGCTTCGCGGCGGCCGGCTTCAAGAGCTGACTTCGCCACGGATGAACGCGGATGACATGGATCAAGGGGCACAAGGCGTGCCCCGCCCTTGATCCGCGTTGATCGGTTCTGATCCGTGGCAAATATTTTGTTTTTCAAGGAGATATAAGAAATGCCTGAGAAACTGCTTGTACGCCGGGCCGCGGTGCTCGGCGCCGGCGTCATGGGCGCGCAGATCGCCGCCCACCTGGCCAATGCCGGCGTCGACACTGTCCTGTTCGACCTCGCCGCCAGCGAAGGCGACCCGAACGGGATCGTGCTCAAGGCGATCGCCAACCTCGGCAAGCTCAGCCCGGCGCCGCTGGCGAGCAGGTCGCTGGCCGAGGCGATCGTGCCGGCCAACTACGAGGTGGGCCTGCAGAAGCTCGGCGACTGCGACCTGGTCATCGAGGCGATCGCCGAACGCATGGACTGGAAGCAGGCGCTGTACGAAAAGATCGCGCCCTTCGTCGCCGACCACGCCGTGCTCGCCAGCAACACCTCCGGCCTGGGCATCAATCAACTGGCCGAGGTGCTGCCCGCGAAGCTGCGCCATCGCTTCTGCGGCGTGCACTTCTTCAACCCGCCGCGCTACATGCACCTGGCCGAGCTGATCCCGGCGCGAAGCACCGACAAGGCAGTGCTGCAGGGACTCGAGGCCTTCCTGACCACCACCCTGGGCAAGGGCGTGGTGTACGCACGCGACACCCCCAACTTCATCGGCAACCGGATCGGCGTGTTCTCGATCCTGTCGACGATCCACCACACCGCCGAGACCGGCCTGGGCTTCGACGAGGTCGACGCCCTGACTGGCCCGCTCGTGGGGCGCCCGAAGTCGGCGACCTACCGCACCTCGGACGTGGTGGGCCTGGACACCATGGCCCACGTCATCAAGACGATGGCGGACACCCTCCCCGACGATCCCTGGCACAAGTACTTCAAGTCGCCGAAGTGGCTGGCCGCGCTGATCGACAAGGGCGCGCTGGGGCAGAAGACCGGCGCCGGCATCTTCCGCAAGGCGGGCAAGGACATCCTCGTGCTGGATCTGGGCAAGCAGGACTACCGTCCGGCCGACCGCGGCGCGGCGCCGGAAGTGGTGGAAATCCTGAAGACGAAGGACCCGGTGGCGAAGTTCGCCGCGCTGCGCGAGAGCCGGCACCCGCAGGCGCAGTTCCTGTGGGCGGTGTTCCGCGACCTGTTCCACTACAGCGCCTACCACCTGGCCGACATCGCCGAGACCGCGCGCGACGTGGACCTCGCGATCCGCTGGGGCTACGGCTGGTCGCTGGGGCCGTTCGAGACCTGGCAGGCCGCGGGCTGGAAGCAGGTGGCGCAGTGGATCGCCGACGACATCGTCGCCGGCAAGGCGATGAGCGACGCGCCGCTGCCGGACTGGGTGTTCGATGGCCGCGACGGCGTGCATTCGGCCGAGGGCAGCTACAGCCCGGGCAAGAACGCGAAGCTGCCCCGCTCCGCCCTGCCCGTCTACCAGCGCCAGCGGTTCCCGGATCCGCTGCTTGGCGAGTCGTTCCCGCAGGGCGAGACGGTGTTCGAGAACGACGGCATCCGGCTGTGGACCGACGGCGACGACATCGCCGTGGCCTCGTTCAAGACCAAGATGCACACCGTGTCCGACCAGGTGCTCGACGGCCTGCAGGAAGCGGTGGCGCGCGCCGAGCGCGACTTCGCCGGCATGGTGGTCTGGCAGCCGAAGGAGCCGTTCTCCGCCGGCGCGGACCTGGCCGGTGCGCTGGGCCTGTTGCAGGCCGGCAAGGTGGACGCGTTCGAGGCGATGGTCGCCAACTTCCAGGCCACCAGCCAGCGGATCAAGTACGCGCTGGTGCCGGTGGTGGCCGCGGTGCGCGGGCTGGCATTGGGCGGCGGCTGCGAGTTCCAGATGCACTCGGCGCGCACGGTCGCGCACCTGGAGAGCTACGTCGGCCTGGTCGAGGCCGGCGTCGGCCTGCTGCCGGCCGGCGGCGGCCTGAAGGAACTGGCCGTGCGCGCGTCCGAGGCCGCGGGCCCGAACGGCGACGTGTTCGCCGAGCTCAAGCGCGTGTTCGAGACCGTGGCGATGGCCAAGGTGTCGACCTCCGCGATGGAGGCGAAGGAACTGGGCCTGCTGCGCGAACAGGACAAGGTGGTCTTCCACGCCCACGAGCTGCTGTACGTCGCAAAGCAGCAGGCGCGCGCGCTGGCCGAAAGCGGCTACCGCCCGCCCCTGCCCGCGCGCCGCATCCGCGTGGCCGGCGACGTCGGCATCGCCACCTTCCGCATGTTGCTGGTCAACATGCTCGAGGGGCGCTTCATCAGCGAATACGACGACGAGATCGCCACCCGCATCGCCACCGTCCTGTGCGGCGGCGAGGTCGACCGTGGCGCGGTGGTCGACGAGGAATGGCTGCTGCGGCTGGAGCGCAAGCACTTCGTCGAGCTCGCGCAGCAGGAGAAATCGCAGGCGCGTATCGCGCACATGCTCAAGACCGGCAAGCCGCTCCGCAACTGAGCGCCGACGACACAGGACAGACAGACATGACCAAGCAGATCCAGGACGCCTACATCGTCGCAGCCACCCGCACCCCGGTGGGCAAGGCGCCCAAGGGCGTGTTCCGCAACACCCGTCCCGACGACATGCTCGCCCACGTGCTCAAGGCCGTGGTCGCGCAGGCGCCGGGCATCGACGTGAACCGCATCGAGGACGCCATCATCGGCTGCGCGATGCCCGAGGGCGAGCAAGGCATGAACGTGGCGCGCATCGGGGTGCTGCTGGCAGGCTTGCCGAACACGATCGCCGCGCAGACCATCAACCGCTTCTGCTCCTCCGGCCTGCAGGCGGTGGCGCTGGCCGCCGACCAGGTCCGGCTGGGCAACAGCGACCTGATGCTCGCCGGCGGCACCGAATCGATGTCGATGGTGCCGATGATGGGCAACAAGGTCGCGCTCTCGCCCAGCGTGTTCAAGGACGACCACGTCGCCATCGCCTACGGCATGGGCATCACCGCCGAGAAGGTCGCCGAGGAGTGGAAGGTCTCGCGCGAGGACCAGGACGCGTTCGCGCTGGCCTCGCACCAGAAGGCGCTCGCGGCGACGAAGGCCGGCGAGTTCCGCGACGAGATCTCGCCATACGAGGTCGTCTCGCACCAGCCCGACCTGGGCGGCAACACCATCCGCCTGAAGAAGCTGCTGGTCGAGGACGACGAAGGCCCGCGCCCGGACACGTCGATGGAGGGGCTGGCGAAGCTGCGGCCGGTGTTCCGCAACGGCCAGTTCGGCGGCACGGTGACGGCAGGCAACTCCTCGCAGATGAGCGACGGCGCCGGCGCGGTGCTGCTGGCTTCCGAGCAGGCGATCAAGGACTACGGCCTGACGCCGCTGGCGCGCTTCGTGTCGTTCTCGGTCGCCGGCGTGCGCCCGGAGGTGATGGGCATCGGCCCGATCGCTGCGATCCCGAAGGCATTGAAGCAGGCGGGGTTGACGAAGGACCAGCTCGACTGGATCGAGCTCAACGAAGCCTTCGCCGCGCAGGCGCTGGCGGTGATCCGCGATTCGGAGCTGGATCCGGCCAAGGTCAACCCGCTTGGCGGCGCGATCGCCCTCGGCCACCCGCTCGGCGCCACCGGCGCAGTGCGCACCGCCACCATCGTCCACGGCCTGCGCCGCCGCCAGCAGAAGTACGGCATGGTGACGATGTGCATCGGCACCGGCATGGGCGCCGCGGGAATCTTCGAGGCGCTGTAGAAGCGGTGGGCGCGCAGCGCCCACACGAATTTCCTTCCCCTTCAAGGGGAAGGAAAAGATGGGGATGGGTTTCCGTAACGCCGCGGTAATTCCCGCAACCTTGGCCGGAAGTCAAACCCATCCCCTCCCCAGCCCTCCCCTTGAAGGGGAGGGAGCAAAGATCAGTCGAGGTCGATAACGCCCAGGTCGCTGAGCGTGCGCGTCATGCTGTCGCGCGCGGCGTCGCTGATCTTCTCGTGGTCCAGCGCGAAGCGGATCGTGGCCTCGACCAGGCCCAGGTGGGTGCCGCAGTCGAAGCGCGTGCCGCGGAAGCGGTAGGCGTCGATTCTCGAGGCATCGAGCAGGCTGGCGATCGCGTCGGTGAGCTGGATCTCGCCGCCGGCGCCGCGGCCGGTGGTCTCCAGTGCATCGAAGATCCCCGCCGGCAGCACGTAGCGCCCCACCACCGCCAGCGTGCTCGGCGCGGTTTCCGGGCTGGGCTTCTCCACCATCCGGCGGATCCGCCCGGAACGCTCGTTGAAGCCGTCGGTGGCGACGATGCCGTAGCTGCCGGTTTGCTCGCGCGGCACGTCCTGCACCGCGATCGCACCGCCGCCGTTAGCCTCGGCGTGGTCGGCCATCTGCTTCAGCGCGCCCGGGCCGCCCTTGTTCCAGATCAGGTCGTCGGGAAGGATCACGGCGAACGGCTCGTCGCCGACCACCGCCCTCGCGCACAGCACCGCGTGCCCCAGCCCCAGCGCCTCGGCCTGGGTCACGAACACCGCGCGCACGCCTTCCGGCAGCACGTTCCTGACGAGGTCGAGCTGTTCGTGTTTGCCCGACTTCTCCAGCTTCTGCTCGAGCTCGTAGGCCTTGTCGAAATAGTCCGCGACCGCGTGCTTGTAGCGGTTGGTCACGAACACCAGGGTGTCGCAACCGGCCTCGATGGCTTCGTCCACGGCGTACTGGATCAGCGGCCGGTCGACGATCGGCAGCATCTCCTTCGGCACGGTCTTGGTTGCGGGGAGGAAGCGGGTCCCCAGGCCCGCCACGGGGAAAACGGCCTTGCGGATTCTTTTCGTCATGTCCTTCGGGATGCCCTTGCGGGGAATGCGACCACGGTCGCGACCTTCTGCGGCGCTTCCTCTGGCGTGCCGGCGGGGACGAACTCGGGGACGGCCTCGCGCAACAGCACGGCCAGCGCATCGAGGTCGTAGCGCGTCGCCGCCTCCCGCAGCTGCGCGCGGATCGCATTGATGCGTTCGACGGAGACCTCGCGCGCCTCGGCCTGCAGGATCTTCGGGTGCGAGGTGGGCCGGTAGCGCTCGTCGGCGTGGAACAGTGTTTCGTGCAGCTTCTCGCCCTGGCGCAGGCCGGTATAGACGATGGCGATGTCGCGCTCGGGCTGCTTGCCGGCCAGGCGGATCATCTGCTCGGCGAGCAGGCGGATCGGCACCGGCTCGCCCATGTCGAGCGTGTAGATCGCCTCCTGCGAGCCGATCGCGGACGCCTGCAGGATCAGCTGGCAGGCTTCCTGGATGGTCATGAAGTAGCGCGTCACCTCGGCGTCGGTCACCGTGACCGGGCCGCCGCTGCGGATCTGCTCGCGGAACAGCGGCACGACGCTGCCGGCCGAGTCCAGCACGTTGCCGAAGCGCACGGTGATGAAGCGCGTGGTGACCGGATCGGCCATCGCCTGGCAAATCATCTCGGCCAGGCGCTTGCTTGCGCCGAGCACGTTGGCCGGGTCGACGGCCTTGTCGGTGGAAATCAGCACGAAGGTGCCCACGCCCGCGCGCAGGCTTTCCTGCACCACCGTTTCCGTGGCCAGCACGTTGTTGCGGATGGCCTCGCGCAGCTGGACCTCGAGCACCGGCACGTGCTTGTAGGCGGCGGCATGGAACACGGCATCGGGGCCGGACCGGTCGAGCGCGTGGCGCATGACAGCGGGATCGCCGCAATCGCCCAGGATCGGCACGCACTGGATCTGCGGGAAATCCCGGCGCAGCTGCGCCTCGGCCGTGATCAGCGCCAGCTCGTCGATCTCCAGCAGCGCGATCTGGCGCGCGCCGTGCTTGGCGCACTGGCGGCACAGCTCGGACCCGATCGAGCCGCCGGCGCCGGTCACAAGCACGCTGCGCCCGCCCAGCCAGCCGCGGATCGCCTTCCAGTCCGGCGTGACCGGTTGCCGGCCGAGCAGGTCCTCGATCGCGACTTCCTTCAGCTCGCCGGGCAGCGAGCGGCCCTCGAGCAGGTCGTCCAGGCGCGGCACCGTGCGGAACGGAAGCCCGGTGCGCTCGCAGGCCGCGACCACGCGCCGCATCGCCGCCGCGTCGATCGACGGCATCGCGATCACCAGCAGCTTGGCCGCGGTTTCGGGCGCGATCTTGCCGACGTCGTCGATCCTGCCGAGCACGGGCAGGCCCTGCAGGTGGCTGCCGCGCAGCTTCGCGGCATCATCCAGGAAGCCGACCGGCTGGTAGGCGCCGGCGCGGCGCAGGTCGCGAACCAGGGTCTCGCCGGCCTGTCCCGCGCCCAGGATCAGCACCCGGATCGCGGCCTTGTCCGTGCGCGCCACGCCGTGGTCCTTCCAGGTGCGGTACAGCAACCGCGGCATGCCGAGCAGCGCGGTCAGCACGATGGGATAGAGCACCAGGACCGAGCGCGGCACCTGGTCGAGGCGGTTGTACAGGAACAGCGCGAGCACGATCGCCAGCAGGCCGGCGAGGCTCGCCTTGAGGATGTTGAACAGGTCCGGCAGGCTCGCGAAGCGCCAGACGCCGCGGTACAGGCCCACCTTCCAGAACACCAGCCCCTGCGCGACCAGGATGACCAGGACCTCGGGCGACCAGAACGGCAGGTCGAGCGAGACGATCTCCATGGAGTAGCGGAACTGGTTCAGGCCGACCCAGCACAGCCAGACCATGAACAGATCGTGCGCGACGATCGCTGCGCGGGGCAGCGCGGCACTCACCCGGGTTTTCCAAACACTCATCCGCTCTGTTTCCCTGGCCAACCCTTACGACCGTGCCATGACTGGAACCACAGCCACGGGATCCCTCCCCCCAGGTACCACGCGACGCCGGCGCACATGATAAACGCTGCGGGCCGATCGCGGAGGCACCACGCGAGCACGCTCCCGGCGACCGCCCAGGCCGCATAGGCCAGCGTCACCGGCAGGTGGCTGTCGGCGGCCCGCGCCCAGCGCTGGTAGGCATGCCCGACGTGCGGCGTCCACCAGCGCTCGCCGCGCACGATGCGCGAAAGCAGTGTCAACGCCGCGTCGACGAGGAAGGCCGCGGGCGGCAGGAGCAGCAGCCCCCAGGCCGCCACGCCTTCCCCTTCACGCCCCGCCAGCAACGCCATCGCCAGCGCCAGCGTATAGCCGAGTGCGCCGCTGCCGACGTCGCCGAGAAATATTCTCGCCCTCGGCATGTTCATCGGCAGGAAGCCCAGGCAGGCGGCCGCGAGTGCGAGCGCGATCCAGCGCGAGGCAGGATCCGGCGCGAGCGCCGCATAGCCGCAGGCCACGACGAGCGCCTGCAATGCGGCGATGCCGTCGATGCCGTCCATGAAGTTCCAGATGTTGACCAGCACCATGGCCAGCACGAACGCGAGCAGCGCGGCCAGGCCGCTCCCGCCGGCCCGGTAGGCGATCGCGGCAAGCAGGCAGGCGGCGACGGCGTGCACCGCCAGCCGGGGCCACGGGGGGAGCGGACGGTGGTCGTCGAGCCAGCCGATCCCCGCCACCAGCAGCAGGCCCGCGGCCGCCAGTGCCATCACCAGGGCCTGGCCGGGCTCCCGATACGCCAGCAGCGCCATCGCGCCGAGCATGGCGACGACGATGCCGATGCCGCCGCCACGCGGGGTCGCGACGACGTGGCTGCGGCGTTCGCCCGGATGGTCGAGCAGGTCGCGCCTCAACGCGTAGCGACGCGCCGCGATCGTGCCGGCCAGGCTGGCCGCCAGCAGCGCCACGAGCCAGCCCGCCGTGGCCGCGAATGCCGGCGTGCTCATACCACCGCGTAGTTGAGCAGCGGCTTGATCGTCCCCCACTCCTTGCAGCTCGGGCACTGCCAGTGGTGGCTGCGCGCACCGAAGCCGCAGCGGCTGCAGCGGTAGCTGGGGTTGCGCACCAGCAGCTGGTCGGTGATGTGCTTGAGGTCCTGCAGCGTGGCGGTGGAATCCGCGCCGGCAGCGAGCGTCAGGTCGATCAGCGCGGCCTCGCCGCGCACCGACGGGCGGTCCTTGAGCTGTCGCGCCAGGTACGCGCGCGCCTCGGCCACCCCGTCCTCGGCCTCGACCAGCTTCGTCAGCGCCAGCACCGGCGCGATGCCGCGGTAGTGCTCGCTCATCTCGGACAGGAAGTTGCGCGCCCCGGGCATGTCGCCCACGCGCTCGTACGCCGCCAGCAGTCCCGGCAGGATCTCCGGCAGGTAGTCCGGGTCGTGCCGCGCCGCGCGCTCGAAGGCGCGGATCGCGGCGACGTCGTTGCCGGCGTCCACCTCGATGCGTCCCTCGAGGATCCCGGCGCGCACCAGGTTGGAGTCGGCCGCGTACGCCCGCGCGACGGCTGCGCGCGCGCCATCGGCGTCGCCCGCGGCGCGCAGGCGGTCGGCCAACTCGCACTCGAACTGCCCGATCAGCTTGCCCATCGGCTCGCCCGTGGCGGCCTCGTAGCGCGATGCGTTCTCGATCGCCTTGGCCCAGTCACGCTCGGACTGGTAGATGCCGATCAGGTGCCTGAGCGCCTGCGGCGCGCGCTGGTCGATCTTTGCCAGGTCGGTGAATACCGTCTCGGCGCGGTCGAGCAGGCCCGAGCGCATGTAGTCCTCGCCCAGCGCCAGCAGCGCCTGCACCTTCTGCTGGTCGCTCAGGTCCGGGCGCTGCACGAGGCCCTGGTGCAGGCGGATCGCGCGGTCGACCTCGCCGCGGCGCCGGAACAGGTGGCCCAGCGCGACCTGGGTCTCGAAGGTGTCCTTGTCCAGCTCGGCGATGTGCAGGAACAGCTCGATCGCCTTGTCGGGCTGCTCGTTGAGCAGGTAGTTCAGGCCGCGGAAATAGGTCGTCGACAGCCGGCTGACCTGGGTGTCGCTGTGGCGTTCGCCGCCGCGGCGGCCGATCACCCAGCCGCTGAGCGCGGCGATCGGCAGCAGCAGGAACAGCCAGAACCACTGGGTGATGAAATCCATGTCAGGCGTCGCCGTCGTTGGGGATGGTCGAAGCGCCGCGCCGCGCGCGCTCGCGCCGCAGCTGCTGGCGCAGCGGGAGCACCACGGAGGCCGCCAGCATCGCGCCGCCTGCGATCGCGCCGACCAGCAGCGCCACGAGCAGCGACACGCCGAGCGTCCCGCGCAGCGTGGCGAAACCGAAGTCGAGCGCGACCGGCTGCGGGTTCAACGCGCCCACGACGACGCCGAAGGCGATGCACAGCAGGGCGATGAGGAAGCGGATCAATCGCATGGTCGCGGACCCTTGGACGCTACGGCCACAAGCTTAGCCGAGGCGCGCACGGTGCGACCGCGCGCCTTCAGTCCTCGTCCGGCGGCAGCGGCGTGACGGTGCTGACGCGCTCGCGAAGCTCCTTGCCGGGCTTGAAATGCGGGACGTGCTTGCCGGGCAACGCCACGGCATCGCCCGTCTTGGGGTTGCGGCCGGTGCGGGGCGGCCGGTAATGCAGGGAAAAACTGCCGAAGCCGCGGATCTCGATGCGCTCGCCCTGCGCCAGCGACCCGCCCATCATCTCCAGCAACGACTTGACCGCCATGTCGACGTCCTCGGCTTTCAGGTGGCCCTGGCGCTGGGTGAGGATCTCGATCAATTCCGATTTGGTCATGGACGCGGTCATCGTGGTGACGGGCCGATGCGGTGGCCCGGCCGGAGCCGGGCCACCTGGTGCCGCTTACTCGGACTTGTTCTCGAGTTGCTCGCGCAGCAGCGCGCCGAGCTTGGTGGTGCCGCTGGACGCGTCGGCCGAGGCCTTGTTGTACTCGGCCAGGGTCTCGGCGGTCTCGGCTTCGTCCTTGGCCTTGATCGAGAGCTGCAGCGAGCGGCCCTTGCGGTCCATGCCGATGAACTTGGCCTCGATGCGGTCGCCGACCTTCAGGCGCTGGCTGGCGTCGTCGACGCGCTCGTCGGCGATGTCGCGGGCGGCGACATAGCCTTCCACGCCATCGGCCAGCTCCACCGTCGCGCCCTTGGCGTCGACTTCCTTGACCGTGCCCGACACCTTCGAGCCGCGCGGATGCGCCGCCATGAACTGGCCGAACGGATCCTGCTCGAGCTGCTTGACGCCCAGGCTGATGCGCTCGCGCTCCGGGTCGACCGCCAGCACCACGGCTTCCAGCGTGTCGCCCTTCTTCAGGTTGCGCGCTTCTTCCTCGCCGTTGGAGTTCCAGCTCATGTCGGACAGGTGGATCAGGCCGTCGATGCCGCCGTCCAGGCCGATGAAGACGCCGAAGTCGGTGATCGACTTGATCTGGCCCTCGACCTTGTCGCCCTTCTTGTGGATCGCGGCGAAGGTCTCCCACGGGTTGGAGGTGACCTGCTTGATGCCCAGGGAGATGCGGCGGCGCTCCTCGTCGACGTCCAGCACCATCACTTCCATCTCGTCGCCCACCTGCACGACCTTGGACGGGTTGACGTTCTTGTTGGTCCAGTCCATCTCGGACACGTGCACCAAGCCCTCGACGCCCGGCTCGATCTCGACGAACGCGCCGTAGTCGGTCACGTTGGAGACCTTGCCGAACACGCGGGTGTTGGCCGGGTAGCGGCGCGCGATGTTGTCCCACGGATCCTCGCCCAGCTGCTTCAGGCCCAGGCTGACGCGATTGCGCTCCTTGTCGTACTTGAGCACGCGCACGTCGAGCTCCTGGCCGACTTCCACGACTTCGGACGGATGGCGCACGCGCTTCCAGGCCATGTCGGTGATGTGCAGCAGGCCGTCGATGCCGCCCAGGTCCACGAACGCGCCGTAGTCGGTGAGGTTCTTGACCACGCCCTTGAGCACCGCGCCCTCGACCAGCTTCTCGAGCAGCTGCTCGCGCTCTTCCGAATGCTCGCTCTCGACCACCGCGCGGCGGGAGACGACCACGTTGTTGCGCTTGCGGTCGAGCTTGATGAGCTTGAACTCGAGCTCCTTGCCTTCCAGGTACACCGGGTCGCGGACCGGGCGCACGTCGACCAGCGAGCCCGGCAGGAACGCGCGGACGTCCTTGATGTCGACGGTAAAGCCGCCCTTGACCTTGCCGCTGATGCGGCCGGTGATGGTCTCGTTCTTCTCGAGGGCTTCCTCGAGCTCGTCCCACACCATGGCGCGCTTGGCCTTCTCGCGCGAAAGGACGGTCTCGCCGAAGCCGTTCTCCAGGGAGTCCAGCGCCACCTTGACGGTGTCGCCGACGGCGACGTCGATCTCGCCCGCGTCGTTACGGAACTGCTCGATGGGGACGATGCCCTCGGACTTGAGGCCGGCGTTGATGACGACCACGTCGGTGCGCACGTCGACCACCGTGCCGGTGACGATGGCGCCGGGCTTGAGCTTGGCGAGGTTGGCCTGGCTCTGCTCGAACAGTTCTGCGAATGATTCAGTCATTGGGAAATACTCGGTTGATGACACAGACCGGCGCGCCGGATTGCGCGTGTCCCGGTCCACCCGTTGTCGGCTTGCGCGGGATTGCGCGTGGCCGTGAGTGTTGTGGTTGGAAAACCCGCCGGCGAGCCGACGGGGCCTGTTGCAAATCCCGCTCCCTCTACCTACGAAGGTCGGGCCTTCATTGCCTCCCCACTCCGGGGCGGACTTTCAGCTCCCTCACCCTCAGGGGAGGGTTGGGATGGGTTCGAGCACAAGCCTCGCGGCGACGTCACGGAAACCCATCCCCATCCTTACGCGCCCACCACGTCCAGCACGCGCCCGACCACGTCCTCGATGCCGATGCCGGTGGTGTCGATGCGGACGGCGTCTTCGGCCGGCCGCAGCGGCGCCACCGCGCGGTTGGCGTCGCGGGCGTCGCGGGCGAGGATCTCGCGCAGCAGACCGTCCAATGTAACGGAAACCCCCTTGTCCTTCAACTGCTTATAGCGTCTTTCGGCCCTTTCCTCGGCGCTGGCGGTGAGGAAGACCTTGAAGCGGGCGCCGGGGAAGATGACCGTGCCCATGTCGCGCCCGTCGGCGACCAGCCCCGGCGGCTGGCGGAAGGCCCGCTGCCGGTCCTTGAGCGCCGCCCGGACCTCGGGGATGGCGGCAATGGCCGAGGCCGCGGCGCCGGCGGTCTCGGTGCGCAGTTCGTCGGTGGCGTCGTACTCGTCGACCAGCACCCGCGGCTCGCCGCCGGGGGCGTCGCGGAACTCGATCCGGGTATCGAAGGCGCAGCGCACCAGCGCCCCGGCGTCGTCCAGGTCCAGGTCGGCCCAGCCGGCGGCCAGGCCGACCGCCCGGTACAAGGCGCCGGAATCCAGATAGTGCCAACCCAGCCGCCTGGCGACCGCGCGGCTGATGGTGCCCTTGCCCGAGCCCGACGGCCCGTCGATGGTCAGGACCGGAATCTCGTCTGCCGCCATTGCCTTGCCTCCCCGGGTTTGCGGCATTCTAGCCGGCCCCATGTCCGGAACGGCGCAAACGCTTGAATACCCGGGGAATTACCCGTTAGAATAGCGGGCTTGTTTGCCCCAACCCGTCTTCGAGGTATGTCATGAAGGTCCTGTCCTCCCTGAAATCGGCGAAGGCCCGCCACCGCGACTGCAAGGTCGTCCGTCGCCGCGGCAAGGTCTTCGTGATCTGCAAGAGCAACCCCCGCTTCAAGGCGCGCCAGCGCTGAACCCCGTCGCGATCGCGATCGCAAGGGACGCAGGAGGCCGCAGCGATGCGGCCTTTTTCGTGCCGCCGCGCCAGGGGGCCTTTCGCGCTGGCGTGACAAGCTGCGCAGTACCGTCGCCGGCATGGCCCGCGGGGCCTGCAATCTGCTACAACGCAGCGGCATTCATCTTCAGCCTTGGGGGAGTCCGCTCATGTCGCGTGTCCTGAACTCGCTGTCCTTCGCCGCCCTGCTGGCCCTGGCCGGCGCCGCTTCCGCCGAAACCCTGCTGGTCGAGCGCGTGCAGCAGGAAAACAAGGCCGCCATGCCCGCGCGCGGGATGAGCATGGCCCAGGTCGAGGCCCGCTTCGGCGCGCCGGCCGAGCGCATGGATCCGCGCGGCGGCCAGAAGCGCCAGTGGCCGACCATCAACCGCTGGGTCTACCCGGGCTTCGTCGTCTACTTCGAGAAGAACCACGTCATCGACGCCGTCGCCAACAAGGCCGCGCCGAACGAGGTCGGCCCCAAGCCTGCCATCCGCTAGGCGCCCGCAACCGATCGCGCGGCGGGGCGCGAGTCCACCACCAAGAACACCGATGCCCGATTCGAACCTGCGTTTCCCCGCGGAGTGGGAGCCCCAGTCCGCGGTCCTGGTCGCCTGGCCGCATGCCGGCACCGACTGGGCCGACCGCCTCGCCGGGGTCGAGGAAACCTACATCGCGCTGGTCGCGGCGATCACCCGTTTCCAGCGCGCGCTGGTGTGCGTGGCCGACGAGGACGTCGAGGCCTATGCGCGCGCGCGGCTGTCCTCGGCGCGCGTGGACATGGAACGGGTGCGCTTCCTCGAAGTCGCGTACGACGACACCTGGCTGCGCGACTCGGGTCCGATCACGCTGCGCGAGGGCGATGGTTTCCGGCTGCTGGACTTCCGCTTCACCGGCTGGGGCGGCAAGTTCGAGGCCAGCCGCGACGACCGCCTCGTCGAAAGCCTCGACATGGCGCAGGCGTTTCGAAGGAGTACGCGGCAAAGCATTGATTTCGCGCTGGAAGGCGGCGCCATCGACACCGACGGCGCCGGCACGCTGCTGACCACCTGGCAGTGCCTGCACGAGCGCCACCCGGATACGCCGCGCGACGCGCTGTCGGCGAGGCTGGCCAGCTGGCTGGCCCAGGACCGGGTGCTGTGGCTGGACCACGGCTACCTCGAAGGTGACGACACCGACGCCCACGTCGACACCCTCGCCCGCTTCGCGCCGGGCGACGCGATCGTGTTCCAGGCCTGCGACGACCCGGCCGATTCGCATTTCGCCGAGCTGCAGGCGATGGCCGCCGAGATCGCCGCACTGCGCACCCGCGACGGGCGGCCCTACCGGCTGTTCCCGCTGCCCTGGCCGGCGCCGATCGAGGACGAGGGCCGCCGGCTGGCGGCCAGCTACGCCAACTTCCTGGTGATCGACGGCGCGGTGCTGGCGCCGGCCTACGGCGACCCGGCCGACGAGGCCGCGGCGCGCGTGCTCGGCGAAGCCTTTCCCGGGCGCGAGGTCGTGCCGGTCCCCTGCCGCCCGCTGATCTGGCAGAACGGCAGCCTGCACTGCATCACCATGCAGCTGCCCGAAGGGCTCGCGTAGGCCGTCCGCGACGCCGCGCTGCACCGCCTTCCTGCTGGGACGTGGTGCGCAACATTCGCGGCCGCTTGGGCGGCCAGCGAATACAATGCGCGCATGAAGACCAACTCCCTGCCCGTCGCCCTGGTCCAGGAGCGCAACCACGGCGACGCCGACGCCAACCTGTCGGTGATCGAGGCGCGCGTGGCCGAGGCCGCGAAGCTCGGCGCCAGGCTGGTGCTGCTGCAGGAGCTGCACAACGGCGCCTATTTCTGCCAGCACGAGTCGGTGGACGAGTTCGACCTCGCCGAGCCGATCCCGGGGCCGAGCACGCAGCGGCTGTCGGCGCTGGCCAAGCGGCACGGCGTGGTGCTGGTCAGCTCGCTGTTCGAGAAGCGCGCCACCGGCCTGTACCACAACACCGCGGTGGTCTTCGACGCCGACGGCTCGACCGCCGGCAAGTACCGCAAGATGCACATCCCGGACGATCCGGGGTTCTACGAGAAGTTCTACTTCACCCCCGGCGACCTGGGCTTCGAGCCGATCGACACCTCGGTCGGCCGCCTCGGCGTGCTGGTGTGCTGGGACCAGTGGTACCCGGAGGCCGCGCGCCTGATGGCACTGGCCGGGGCGGAACTGCTGCTCTACCCCACCGCGATCGGCTGGGACCCGGGCGACGACCAGGCCGAAAAAGACCGCCAGCGCGATGCCTGGGTGCTGAGCCATCGCGGCCACGCGGTCGCCAACGGCCTGCCGGTGCTGTCCTGCAACCGCGTCGGCCACGAGCCTTCGCCGCTGGGCTCGGCCGGGATCGATTTCTGGGGCAACAGCCACGTGCTCGGGCCGCAGGGAGAATTCGTCGCCCAGGCCGGCGGCGACGCGACCGTGCTGGCCTGCGAGGTCGACCTCGGGCGCAGCGAGCACGTGCGCCGGATCTGGCCCTTCCTGCGCGACCGCCGCATCGACGCCTACGGCGACCTGCTGAGGCGCTATCGCGACTGACGCTGCCGGGCGCGGGCCTTTTTTGGCCACGGATCTACACGGATCGGCACGGATCAAACGCTTCTTGATGGGCCGCCCTGCCTTCCTGCGCTTGGCAAGAGCGTTGCGTCGTGAGTTACTTTATTTAGAAATCAATAATTTGGACTGATCTTCTACAGTCCGCTCTTATCCGCGTTCATCCGTGCAGATCCGTGGCCAACCCACTCTTCCTGCACACCAATAAAACGAACGGTCGTGCTATAAAGGCGGGCATGTCGACGCTGACCGCCACTCCCAAGGGCGCCGCCACCCGCGAGGCCATCCTCGACCGGGCCTACGCCATCGCCTGCGCCAACGGCCTCGAGGGCCTGTCGATCGCGCCGTTGGCCGACGCGGTGGGCATGTCCAAGAGCGGCGTGTTCGCGCACTTCGGTTCCCGTGAGGGGCTGCAACTGGCCGTCCTGGACAGCGCCGCCGATCGTTTCGGCGAGGCGGTCCTGGTCGCCGCCCTGCCCGAGCCGCGCGGGCTGCCGCGGCTGCGCGCGATGATGCGCAACTGGTTCGAATGGGTGCGCACCACGTCCGGCGGCTGCGTGCTGCTGGGCGCGGCCACCGAATACGACGACCGCCGCGGCCCTCTGCGCGACCGCGTCCTGCACAACGACCGGCGCTGGCGCGAAGCGCTGCGCCGGGCGATCGACCTGGCCGTCGAGGCCGGGCATCTCGCCCCCGGCGACAGCGACCAGCACGTGTTCGAGCTCTACGCGATCGCCCTCGCCGTCCACCACGACGCCGGCCTGTACGGCTACGAGATCGCGCGCCGCCACGGCGATGCCGCGGTCGATCGCTGGTTCGCCGCGCGCGCCGCCGCCGACTCCCCCCGCTGATCCCCGCCCCGAGGTGCCTTGCCATGGCCGCCATCCTGTCCAGAATTAGCACGATCGTTCGTTTTGATCCCAGGCTCAGCCTGCTGCGTGCCGGCTTCCGGCTCGGCGCCCTGCTGCGTCCGCGCCATACCCTGGAGCGCGCGGGCCGGCTTTTCAGCACGCCGCTGGCCAGTTCGCGCGGTCGCGCATTGCAGGCCCCGACCGGCGCCGCCGTCGAGGGGGAGCTCGAAGTCGCCGGCCGGCGCATCCACACCTACGCCTGGGGCGATCCGTCGGCGCAGCCGTACGTGCTGTTCGCGCATGGCTGGTCGAGCCACGGCACGCGCTTCCTGCCGTGGGTGGATCGTCTGCGCGAGGCGGGGCTGGCGGTGGTGGCGTTCGACCAGCCGGCGCACGGGCGCAGCAGCGGGCGGCGCAGCAACCTGCCCGAGTTCGTGCGCACGCTCGAGGCCGTGGCCGCGCGCTTCGGCCCTGCCGCGGCCGCGGTCGGGCATTCGCTCGGCGGCGCCGCGGTCGCGGTGGCGCTGGCGCACGGGCTGCCCGCGGCGCGCGCGGTGCTGATCGCGCCGGCGGCGGACCCGGTCGCGGCCGCGCAGCGCTTCGCGCGCGTGGTGGGGCTGCCGATGCGATCGTGCCGGCGGATGGTGGCGATGTTCGAATCGATGGTCGGCGCCTCGTTCGACGAGTTCCAGGCGCAGAACAGCGCGCCGCGGATCGGCCGCCCGGCGTTGATCGTGCACGACGTCGGCGACCGCGAGGTGCCGTGGGACGAGGGCGAGCGCTACGCGCGCTTCTGGCCCGGCGCGCGCCTGCTCAGCACGCGCGGCCTGGGCCACAACCGGATCGCCCAGGACGAGGCCGTGATCGCGGCGGCACTGCGCTTCCTGCGCGGCGAGGCTGTAGGCGAACGGGTCGTGTCGACCGCCGCGCTGCCCTACGGGATCGCCTGAACGACACTTCCGCCGCCTTTTGCGGGCGGCGCCGGCGAGCGTCTATGCTGCGCCACCGTCGTGGCGATGCCGTGGCGATCCATCCCCGCAGCCCGCCTCGATGACGACCGAAACCGCCCTGCCCGCTCCCACCGAATCCTTCGCCCGCCAGCCGCACGCCATCGTCGAACGCGACGGCGTGCGCTACACCCTGCTCGGCACCGCGCATGTCTCGCGCGACAGCGTCGAGGCCGTGCGCGCGGCGATCGATACCGGCGCGTTCGATGCGGTGGCGGTCGAGCTCGACACCCAGCGCATGCAGGCGCTCAGCGACCCGGACGCGCTGGCGAAGCTCGACCTGGTCAAGGTGATCCGCGAGGGCAAGGCCGCGCTGTTCGCCGCCAACCTCGGGCTGGCCGCTTACCAGCGCCGGCTCGCCGAGCAGCTCGGCATCGAGCCCGGCGCCGAGCTCAAGGCCGCGGCCGACGAAGGCCATGCGCGCGGCCTGCCGGTCCACCTCATCGACCGCGAGGTCGGCACCACCTTCAAGCGCATCTCGGCGCGGCTGGGTTTCTTCGGCCGGATCCGGCTTGTGTCCGGGCTGCTCGCCGGGCTGCTGGTCGACGACGAGGTCGGCGAGGACGAGATCGAGAAGCTCAAGCAGGGCGACATGCTCGAGGCGAGCTTCGGCGAGTTCGCCAGGCAGAGCCCGGCGCTGTACGCGACCCTGATCGACGAGCGCGACCGCTACATGGCCGCGCGCCTGCGCGAAAGCAGCGGGCAGGCGCGCGACGTGCTGGCGGTGGTCGGCGCGGGCCACCTGCAGGGACTGGCGCGCTACCTGCGCGAGGAAACGCGCGAGCCGCGCGCGATCTGCGAGGAGCTGGACGTCGTCCGCAGGAAGAGCAAGGTGCCGTGGTTCACCATGGTGCTGACCGCGCTGGTGCTCGGAGGCATCGGCTGGGGCTTCTGGCGCGGTGGTTTCGCCGTCGGTGCCGACCTGCTCGAGCAGTGGGTGGTATTCACCGCCGGGCTGGCGGCGCTGGGCTGCCTGCTGGCCGGCGGGCATCCGCTGAGCATCCTGGCCGGCGCCGTGGCCGCGCCGCTCAAGCCGTTCCGGCCCGGCATTCCCTCGGGCACCTTCAGCGCGCTGGCCGAGCTGCGCATGCGCAAGCCGGCCTACGGCGACTTCCTCGCGCTGCGCGACGACGCCCAGACCCTGCGTGGCTGGTACCGCAACCGCGTCGCGCGCGTGGTGCTGAACTTCATCCTTACCAACCTGGGCACCGGCATCGGGGTGTGGCTGGCCGGGGCGAGGATCGTCGGCAAGCTCGTTGGTTGACCTGCCGGGCCTGCCGGCCTGCTGTGGGAGCGGCTTCAGCCGCGAGCTCCTTGACCAGGACATGTCCAGGAGCTCGCGGCTGAAGCCGCTCCCACAAGCGATGGCTGCCGGCCTGCGGAGCGGTTACTCGGCGCTGATGGCCGCGATCGCGGCGCCCGGCACCTGCCCGGGGCGCGCGCCGCGCGCCCGCCGCAGCAGGCGCGCGGTGCCATGCCGCAGGTCGTCCAGCATCGCGTAGATCGTCGGCAGGAACAGCAGGCTGACGATGGTCGAGAACGCCAGCCCGCCGGCGATCGCGCGCGCCATCGGGTAGTAGGCCGGCATGTCGTTGCTGTTGGAGGTCGACATCGCGATCGGCACCATCGCAAGGATCGCCGTGCCCATCGTCATCAGGATCGGGCGCAACCGCTCGCGGCTGCCCTCCACCAGCGCGTCGGTGCGGCTCATGCCGCGCCGGCGCAGGTTGTTGATGTGCTCGATCATCACGATGCCGTTGTTCACCACCACGCCCATCAGCACCAGGATGCCGATGAAGGCCATGATGTTGAACTCGGTGCCGGTGATCCAGAACAGCCAGAACACGCCGAACACCGAGAACAGCACGCCGCTCATGATCGCCGACGGGAAAAGCAGCGACTCGAACACCGCGGCCATGACGATGTAGATCATCACCAGCGCGATCAGCAGGTTGAACATCATCTGCCCCATCGCCTCGTCCTCGTCCTGGAACGCGCCGCCGTCGAAGCTGTACGAATAGCCGGCCGGGAACGCGAACGCCTTGAGCGTGTCCTCCATCGCCTTGCGCGCCTCGGGCACGGTCACCTTCTGCGCGAGGTTGGCCTGGATGGTCAGCGTGGTCTGGCGGTTGGTGCGCTGCACCTGGGTCGCGGCCGCGCCCATCGACACGTCCACCATCGCCAGCAGCGGCACGGTGCGGCCGTCGGGCGCGCGCACCATGAAGGTCGCGATGTCGGCCATGCTGTACTTCTCCGCGCCGGCGAACCGCACCCACACCGGCACTTCCGTGTCGCCGCGCCGGAATTCGCGCAACGAGGCCCCGCGCAGGGCCAGCCCGACGAACTGCGAGACCTCCTGCGCGCTGAAGCCGAAGGCCGCCGCGCGCTCGCGGTCGACGCGCACGCTCAACTCGCTGTTCTGGTCGCCGGCGTCGACGTGGACGTCGCGCAGTTCCTTGCGCTTGGACAGGATCGGCACGATGTTGCGGCCGAGCTCGGCGAGCGTCTGCGACGAGTCGCCGACCAGCTGCACCTGCACGTTCTGGCCCGGCGCGCCGCCGCCACCACCGCCACCGTCGTTGCCGATGCCGATCCCGGCGCGCGCGGACTTGGGCAACGCCTTGCTGATTGCATCGGTCAGCGGCTTGACCTCGTCGGGGTCGGAGGTGTCGAAGGTCACCATCGTGCCCGAATCGCCCTGCTCGCTGAACCAGGAATAGAGCTGCTTGATGTGGAAGCGCTTGCGGTTGGCGTCCAGGAACTTCTCGACCCGCAGGATCTCCTCCGACATCTGCGAGACCGTGTAGGAACCCTTCCACTGGTAGTAGACGTTGACCTGGTCGCCGCCGTCGCCGCCGAACATGTTGGTCTTGGTCTTGACCACCGGGACGATGCTAACGGCGATGATCAGCAGGATGCCGATGATGCTCTTGCCGCGGTGCTCGAGCGTCCAGCGCAGCAGGCCGGCGTAGCGGTGCTGCATGCGCGGGATCAGGCCACCCGACTTCTGCACCGCGGGCGGCGTCTTCAGTCGCGCCGACAGCATCGGGATCAGGCTCACCGCCACCAGCCACGAGGCCAGCAGCGAGACCGAGATGGTGATCGCGATCTGCGAAAGGTAGATGCTGAGGAAGTTGCGCTCGCCGAACAGGTTGGGCACGAACACGATGCAGTGGCACAACGTGCCGGCCGTCAGCGCGATGGCGACGTGGCGGGTGCCGATGATCGAGGCCAGCTTGGGCTTGCCCGGCAGCTTCTCGCGCTCCTGGTAGATGCTCTCGACCACCACCACCGCGTTGTCGACCAGCATGCCGACCGCGAGCAGCAGGCCCATCATGGTCAGGATGTTGAGGGTGACGCCGACGAAGAACATGAAGCCCAGCGTCATCACGAAGCAGATCGGGATCGCCAGCGTCACCATCATCGTCGACGGCCAGTGGCGCAGGAAGAAGAACAGCACCGTGATCGACAGCAGCAGGCCGATGCCGCCGGCCTCGGCGAGCTCCAGCAGCGACGTGGTGACGTCCTTGCCGAGGTTCTGGATGACGTTGACCTGGATGTCGTTGAGCGCCGACTCGCTGCGGATCGCCTCGACCTCGGCCAGCACGGTGCGCGAGACCTCCACGAGGTTGGCGCTGCGCTCCTTGAAGATGTCCAGCCCCACCGCGGGATGGCCGTCGAGGCGGCGCCCCATGTCCAGGCGCGCCGGCTTGAGCTGCACGTTGGCGATGTCGCCCAGGCGCAGGCCGCGCTCGTTGATCACCAGGTCGCGCAGCTGCTGGAGGTCGACGATCTCGCCGACCGGCTGCACGCGCAGGCGCTGGCCGCCGTCCTCGATCTCGCCGGCGGACACCGAGAAGTTCAGGTCCTGAAGGCGCTTGGCCAGCTCGTTGAGGCCGATGTCGTGCGCGGTCAGGCGGTCGGGCGCGATCGCGATCTCGACCTCGTTGGGCATCGCGCCGGAGACCTCGACCTTGGCCACGCCCGGGATGCGCTCGAGCCGGCGCTTGAACTCGCGGTCGATCAGGTCGTAGTCGCCCGACAGGTCCAGGCCGTTGCCGGCGGCCAGTCGCACCCGCAGCACAGGCTGGTCGGTGGTGGAGAACTTGAACACGAAGTAGCGCTGCAGGTCTTCCGGCAACTCGTCGCGGATCGCGTCGATGCGCTCGCGCGCGTCGGAGGCGGCGATCGCGACGTCCTTGCTCCAGTCGCTGAACTGGATGAACAGCTGCGCGCCGTCGGCGCGCGCGTTCGACTCCATGCGCTTGATGCCGGTCATGGTCGAGAGCGCTTCCTCGGCCGGGCGCAGCACGGTGCGCTCGATCTCCTCCGGGGTCGAGCCGGTGTACGGCAGCGAGACGAAGATGAAGGGCGGCGAGACCTCGGGGAAGGCCTCCAGCGGCAGGCGCACCGCCGCGATCAGACCGATCACGAACATCGACACGAAGAACATGATCGTCGTGACCGGCCGGCGGATGCTGAACTCGGCGACGCTCATGCCGGGTCCCCGTCCGCCTCGATCGCGTCGTGCGCGGCCACGGCTTCCGCCCGCCCGCGCTTGGCGCGCGCCGCGTAGTAATCGTCGGCGCGGCGGTCGAGCAGGTCGTACACCACCGGGATCACCACCAGCGTCAGCAGCGTCGACACCAGCAGGCCGCCGATCACGGTGATCGCCATCGGCGAGCGCACCTCGGCGCCCTCGCCAAAGGCCAGCGCCAGCGGCAGGAAGCCGAACAGCGTGCACATCGTGGTCATCACGATCGGCCGCAGGCGCGAGCGCGCGCCTTCGACCAGCGCCTCGCGTTTGCCATGCCCGGCCTCGCGCAGCTGGTTGACCTTGTCGATCAGGATGATCGCGTTCTTCACCACCAGCCCGACCAGCAGGATCAGGCCGATGAACACCACCACCGACACCGGCGAGCGCGTCAGCAGCAGCGCCAGGATCGCGCCGACCAGCGCCAGCGGGATGGTGAACAGGATCACGAACGGGTGCAGCAGCGACTCGAACTGCGAGGCCATCACCAGGTAGACGAGGAACACCGCCAGGCCGAACGCCATCAGCAGCGAGCGCACCGAGTTCGACAGCTCCTCGCCCTGGCCGCCGATATGCAGGCCGACGCCGGCGCCGAGCGGGTTCTCGCGCACGATCTGCTCGACCTCGCGCACCGCGCCGCCCAGGTCGATGTCGCGCAGGTTCGCCGAGACGATCGCCACCCGCACCTGGTCGGAGCGGTGGATCTCGCTCGGACCCGTGGTCTCGACCACGTCGGCGACCGACGACAGCGTCACCGGGCGCGCGCTGCCGGGGTTGACGATCAGGCGGCGGATGTCCTCGACCGAGGCGCGGTCTGCCACCTGCGCGCGCACCAGCACGTCGATCTTGCGGTCGCGGAAGCTGTAGCGCGTGGCGACGTCGCCGCGCACCTTCTTCACCACGATGTCGGCGATCTGGCGCGTGGTCAGGCCCATCGCGCCGGCGCGCTCCTGGTCGAAGCGGATCTGGATCTCGGGGAAGCCCTGCTCAACCGTCGACTTGACGTCGGCGTAGTGCGGGTTCTTGCGCAGCAGCGTCGCCAGCCGGCGCCCGGCGTCCTCGATCGAGGCCAGGTCCTGGCCGCGCAGCTCGATTTCCAGCGGCGTGGAGAAGCTGAAGAGCTCCGGCCGGCTGAAGTCGACCTGCGCGCTGGCGTGGCGTTTCATCGTCGCGCGCAGCTTGTCGGTCTCGGCGGCCTCGACGTCCTTGCTGCCGCCGTCGGCCATCACCACGGTGAGCTTGCCGATGTTCTCGCCGCTCTCGGTCGGGTTGGCGTCCAGCCGCGTGCCGCTGCCGCTGACGCCGTACAGCGTCTGGATGCCGGCGTCCTTGTCGTGCTCGGCCTGCAGCTCGCGGATCAGCTGGTCGGTCTCGCGCAGCGGCGTGCCCGGGGGAAGCTTCACCGTCATCTCGAAGCGGTCCTGGGCGAACTGCGGGATCAGGTCAGCGCCCAACATCGGCACGCAGGCCAGCGCGACCGCGAACGCCGCGGCGGCGAAGCCCAGCACCAGCCACGGCCGGCGCAGCGCGGCGGGCAGCAGCCTGAGGTAGCCGCGCTCGGCGCGGTGGTAGGGGGCCATCGCGATGTCACTGGCCTTGCGCATCACCGGGCCGACCAGCGCGGCCACGCCGCGCCACACGCGCACGAACAGCCAGGCGATGCCGAAGAATGCGCCGCGCACGCCGATGCCGACGCCGCGGCCGGTCGCCGCGACCGGCTTCTGCCACTTGCGGTCGGGACGCCACTGCGGGTGCGGCGGCTCCTCGGGGAACGCCATCGGCGGCCGCCCCTTGAGCGCGCTCAGCATCGGGATCAGCGTCATCGCCACGACCAGCGAGATGCCGATCGCGATCGCCACCGTCAGCGCCTGGTCGCGGAACAGCTGGCCGGCGATGCCTTCGACGAACACCAGCGGCAGGAACACCGCGATGGTGGTCAGGGTCGAGGCGAACACCGCCATGCTGACCTCGCGGGTGCCGGCGACGGCGGCCTGCAGGATCCCCAAGCCGCGCTCGCGCGCCTTGGCGATCGATTCGAGCACGACGATGGAGTCGTCCACCACCAGGCCGGTGGCAAGCGCCAGGCCGCCCAGCGACATCACGTTGAGGCTCAGCCCGAGCTGGTCCATGAAGAAGAACGTGGTGACGATCGACACCGGCAGCGACAGCGCGACCACGAAGGTGCTCCAGCCGTCGCGCAGGAACAGGAAGATCACCAGGATCGCCAGGATGCCGCCGATCACGCCGTCGCGCTTGACCTCGTGCACTGCGCTGCGGATGAAGGTCGACTGGTCGTCGATGGTCGTCACCTCGACGTCGGGCGGGATCTGCGACTTGATCTGCTCCAGCCGCTTGCGGATGGCGTCGGCGGTGGCGACGGTGTTGGCGTCGCCTTCCTTGTAGATCGCCAGCTCCACCGCCTCGTTGCCGCCCATGCGGATGATCGCCTCGCGCTCCTTGTAGCCCTGGCGCACGGTGGCGACGTCACGTAGCCGCACGGGAACGCCGTTGGCGACGACGCTGGAACTCGACGACGAGGCGCTCTCGACCGAAGCCGCGGCCGCCATCGCGCTGGCGTCGCCGGTGGCCGCGGCCACCCGCGCCATCTGCTGCGCCGCGCTCTCGGCGTCGCCGCCGCCGGCGCCCTGCGTGGTCACCAGCATGTTGGCGATCTCGTCGACGCTGGCGAACTGGTTGACGGTGCGCACCAGGAAGCGCTGCGTGCCCTGCTCCAGGCGGCCGCCGGAGATGTTGATGTTCTCCTGTTGCAGGCGCTGGATGACGGTGTCGATCGGCAGGTTGAGCTGGGCCAGCTTCTGCTGGTCGATGTCGACCTGGATCTCGTCCTCCAGGCCGCCGCCGACCTTCACCGCGGCGACGCCGCCGACCGGCTCGAGCTTCTTCTTCAGGTCGTCGTCGGCGTAGCGGCGCAGCGCGATCAGCTCGCGCACCGCGTCCTCGTCGCTGGCCGGCTTGCCCTTGGTCGACAGCGCCAGCCGCAGGATCGGCTCGGTCGAGGGATTGAAGCGCAGCAGCACCGGCGCCTTGGCCTCCAGCGGCAGCTGCAGCACCTCCATCTTGTCGCGCACTTCCAGCCCGGCCTGGTCCATGTCGGTGCCCCAGGCGAACTCGAGCACCACGTCGCTCTGGCCCGTGCGCGAGACCGACTTCATCGTGCGCAGGTTCTTCACCACGCCGACGGCTTCCTCGACCGGCTCGGTGATCAGCGTCTCGATCTCCGCCGGCGCGGCGCCGGTGTACTCGGTACGCACGGTCAGGGTCGGGTAGCTCAGGTCGGGCAGCAGGTTGACCTTCAGCGCCGACAGCGCGATCGCGCCGAACAGCAGCATGGTGATCCAGAACATCGCCACGGTGACGCGGCGACGGGTGGAGAAGCCGACCAGGCCACCGCCCAGGCCGCCATCATCACCGGGCGCCGGCGCCTGGCCGGCGCCGCCGGGATCCTGCGCGCCGGCGCTCATCGCTTCTTTTCCGCTTCGGCGACCGCCTTGTCGAGCGGCTTGGCCGCCGGCTGGCCGATCACCTGCACCGGGCTGCCGTCGCGCAGCGCGACCTTGCCGGCGGTGACCACGGCGTCGCCCGGCTTCAGGCCTTCGCGCACCTCGGTCCATTCGCCGTCGGTGTAGCCGGTCTTGATCGCCACGCGCGCGGCCTTGCCCTTGCGCACGGCGTACACCGCGGGCGCGCCCTGGTCGTCGAGCAGCGCGACGCGCGGGATCACCAGCGCGTTGGCGCGCTTGTCGTAGTCGATGCGGATGCGGCCGAACATGCCCGGCTGCAGCACGTCGCCGCCGGCGAAGGCGCAGACCACGCGGAACGTGCCGCTGCCCGAGTCCACCACCGGCGCGACGCGGTCGACCATGCCGTCGAACGTCTTGCCCGGCAGCGCGTCGACCTGCAGCTTCACCGGCTGGCCGGACTTGAGCGTGGCGATCTCGCGCTCGGGCACGTTGAGGGTCAGTTCCAGGCGCGAGTCGTCGACGATGCGGAAGATCGGGGTGTTGATCTGGACGAAGTTGCCCGGCTTGATCGAGCGCGAGGCGATCACGCCGGAGATCGGCGCGACCACGTTGGTGTAGGACAGCTCGAGGTTGGCCAGGTTGTTGGCCGCGCGCGCCTCCTCCATGTCGTACTTGAGCTGGTCGAGGTCGTTGGCGCTGACCATCTGCTGCGCGGCCAGCCGCACGGCGCGCTTGTAGTTGGCCTCCAGCTTGCGCAGCTGGGCGGCGGTCTGCGCGGCCTGCAGGGGCGCGCGGCCGGGGTCGAGCCGCACCAGCACCTGGCCCGCGCGCACGTGCTGGCCTTCCTCGACCAGCACCGCCATCGCGATGCCCGAGGTCTTGGCCACCACCTGCGATTCGGCGCGCGCGTCCAGCGCGCCGGTGCCGCTGTAGCTGGCCGCCACCGCGCGGTGCGAGGCCTTGGCGACCTCGACCGGGATCGCATCCGGGCCCTTTTCGGCCTCGGGCGCCTTGGCCTGCGCATTGCCCTCTCCATCGCCCTTGCAGGCGCCGAGCGACGCCACGCCGGCCAGCAAAAAGGCGACGAGCACCACGCGCCCGACGCCTGAAAACCCGGTCTTCTTGTCCATGTTCTGATGTGACCCCTACGGTGTTGTAGCAAGGTATATCACCGGCCTTTCCGGCCGCATCCGCCGAAGGTCACGGTGACTGCCGGCGGATGCCGGCCGCGTGCTCGCCGGTGCGTCGGCTTTGGGTTGGTCTCAAGCTGTCGCTATACTGTTGCGGTTTCGCACGACGGACAGCCGTGCGGGGACCAGCCAGCTCCATTCCAGCCATCTCAGGATGTGGATACACGACATGACGCGACCGTTGCCGATCGCCGCCAGCCTTGCCATTGCCGCGCTGTCACTCGCGGCGTTCGCCCAGACCGAAACCGCGCCGCCCGCCCAGGCCGAGCCTGCCGCGCCGGCCGCCACCGCCGCCCCGGCGGCCTCGGCGCCGGTCGGTTCCGCGGAGCGCGGCCGGCAGCTCACCTACACCTGCCAGGGCTGCCATGGCGTCACCGGCTACAAGAACGCGTACCCGAACTACCACGTGCCACGCATCGGCGGGCAGTCCGCGGTCTACCTGACCAACGCGCTGACTGAATACAGGAAAGGCGCGCGCAAGCACCCGACCATGCAGGCGCAGGCACAGAGCTTCTCGGAGCAGGACATCGCCGACATCGCGGCCTACCTTTCGGAGCTGAAGCAGTGAGCCGCCCCATGACGATCGTTTCCGCTTCCCGGCTCGCCGTCGCGCTCGCCGCCACGCTCGCACTCGCCGCCTGCTCGGGCGCCGACACGCCCGCCGAGCACTCCTCGGCCGACCGCGCCGAAGGCCACACCTCGTCGTCGGCGGGGCTGCCCGCCGGCCACATCGACGCCGGCGAGAAGCTCGCCCACACCAAGGGCAAGGCCACCGGCCAGTCCTGCGTGGACTGCCACGGCGAGGAAGGCAACGCGCCGATCGACGCGAGCTACCCCAAGCTCGGCGGCCAGTACTACGACTACATCGCCCATTCGCTGGAGATGTACCGCGACGGCGACCGCGAGCACGCGCTGATGTCGCAGCAGGCCAAGAGCCTGACCGACCAGCAGATCGCCGACCTCGCCGCCTACTTCGGCTCGCGCCAGACCCACCTGCGCGACCTGCACGACGTCAAGTAGCCGCGCGTTGCCGTTGTGGGAGCGGCTTCAGCCGCGAGCTCCCTGCTCGAAAAGCTCGCGGCTGAAGCCGCTCCCACGATCGATCCGGGTGCCCCGCCAAGGCCCGCCTCGCGCGGGCCTTTTCCGTTGCCTCAGGGCGTGGTCGCCGGCGGCGGATCCGGCGGCGCCGGCCGCAGCAGCGCTTCCTGGTTCTCCTGCAGTTCCGGCTTGAACGGCACGTCCGGCGGCTTGCGCGCCTCGGCCTCGACGTCCTGCAGGTTGGGGTCGGTGATGTCGCAGGCGCCGCCGAGCGCGAGCAGCACCACCGAGCACTTGATGGTCTTGGTGGTGCCGGGGATCGGGATCAGCACCTGCTTGACGCTGCGCCGCACCCATTCCTCAAGCAGGGTCTCGTTGGGGATCCAGAACTTGTCGAAATCGGTGGGCGTGTAGTCGAACGGCGGGCGCTTGAGCCAGGTGCCGTTGCGGTCGATCTTGGCGAAGTCCTCGGTGATCGTGCCCGGCGGCAGGCCGCCGCCGACCTTGCCCTGGCTGCCCGCCAGCTTCGGCGTGCCGTCTGCGTTGAACAGCCCGGAGCTGCCGGCCTGCCCTCCCGGGCGGTTGCGGTCGGAAACGCCCCAGTCGTCGCCACGCCTGGGCGAAGGCAGCGCCCCGGGCCTGGGCGAGGCGGTCTTGCCGCTCCCGCTCGCCGCGGCGCCGGGCCGCGTGCCGGTGCTGGCGGCCGCGGTGCCGGAAGCCGGGGCGTTGCCGGGCGCATTGGGCGTCCCGGCCGCCGCGGCGGACGCGAGGGCGCTGCCGGGGGCCGGCGCCTGGCTGGCGGCGCCCGACGCCGTGCTCGCGGCCGGCGCCGCGGTAGCGCCCCCGGGCTGCGCAGCCGGCGGCGCCGGGGTCGGGATGCTGCGCACGGCGACCGATGGGGCCTGCGCGCGCAGGTCGGGCGCGGGCGCGGTCGGCATCGCCACGCGCGGCACCTCGACCGGCGACAGCGGCGCCGGGATCTCGCGCATGGCCACGGTTTCCGGCTGCTGCTGCAGGCGCGGCGCGGCGATGCGCGCCGACGCGGTTTCGCGCGGCTGCACCGCCGGCACCACCGGTGGCGCGGGCACGTCGACCGTGCGCAGCCGGGGCGCGGGCGCGGCCAGGTCCGGCGTGCGCAGGGTCGGCCGCGGCATGTCGGCGGCGCGCACCGGCGGCAGGGTGAAGGACTGGTCGGGCTCCGGCGTTTCGGTGACCTGCAACGGCTGCGCGACCGGTGGCGTGGGCACCGGCGGCGTGGGCACCGATGGCTCGGCCGCGGCCACCGGAGGCGACACGGGCGCCGGCGGCGGCTGGGCCGCCGCTTGGGCGGGCGGGCGCGGCGCCGGCGGGCTCGGCGACTTCGCGGCGCTGGCGGCGGGGGCCGGCACCTGCTGCGCGGTCGCCTCGCCCTGCGGCGGACCGCCGCCGGTGTCCTCAGGCGTGCCTTCGCCGATGTATTCGACCTGGACGACGTCCTCGCCCTCGCTGGCCGGCGCCGGGTTGCCCATGAAGCGCACGTAGGCCAGGTACAGCAGGAACACCGCCAGGAACAGGTGCACCACCAGCGTCACCACGCTGGCAAAGATGCGCAGGCCGCGCTCGTCCTCGCTGGCCGGATGCCACTGCTGGCGCCACAGCGTGTTGAACGCCTGCCAGCGGTTGAGCTCGGCGAGCGCGCGCGGCGGCAGCGCGGGCTCGCGCGCGAGGAAGATCGCCAGGATCGATTCGGCGGTGGCGCCGGTCACCGCGCCGGCGCGCGCGCGCATCGCGTCGAACCACGCCGCCCAGCCGGGCGGGAATTCCCCCGCGGGACGCTCCGGCCGCAACGATCGGCGCCGGCGTCGTCGCAGGGCGTCGATCAGGTCGGCCGATGAAAACGTCATCCAGTCACGCCGTGCCGCGGGCGATGTACGGCGCTGCGCCGCTGTCGTGGTCGGTGGCGTCGCGCACGGCGGTCACGCCGGGGACCTTCTCCAGCAGGGTCTTCTCGATGCCCTGCTTGAGGGTAACGTCGGCCATGCCGCAGCCGTGGCAACCGCCGCCGAAACGCAGCACGACGACGCCGTCGGACGTCACTTCCTGCACCGCCACGCTGCCGCGGTGCTGCGCCAGCTGCGGATTGATCTCGTGCTCGACCAGCCAGCGCACGCGCTCGACCAGCGAGGCCGATTCGGCCGGCGCCTCGCCCTTGATCCGCGGCGCGCGGATCTGCAGCTGGCCGCCGGTGGCCATGGTCGTGTAGTCGATCCGCGCGCCGTCGAGGAACGGCGCGCTGCCGGCGTCCAGCCACAGGGTGAAGCCTTCGCAATCGATCGCCCATTCGTCGCCGTGCAGGTCGGCCGGCTCGGCGAACTCCAGCCGCACGTCGGCCCGCGCGGTGCCGGGGTCCTTCGCCGCCAGCCGTACGCCCATGCCGGGCACGGCCTCGCGCTCGATCAGCTTGCGGAAATGCGCCTGCGCGGCTTCGGTGATGTCGATCATGTCCTGCTGTCCATCCGGCATGCGGTCCGGGTGGGATCGCGCGGATCCGGCCCGGCCCGTGGTGGGCGTATTCTAGCGATCCCGCCGATTCACGTTCGTTCCGGTTCCGTAAAACAGCCGGGGCCAACATTTCCCGTTCATGCGCGCCGTCGCGCAGCCACCGATGGAACCGCCATGCCAGACCTGATCCCCCTCGCCCAGGCCCATTGCGCGCCGCGCAAGGGCAGCGAGCACAAGCTCACCCAGGCCCGCGTGCAGGAACTGCTGCCGCAGGTGCCGGGCTGGGAACTGCTGGAGGACGGCCATGCCCTCGGCCGCACCTTCCGCTTCAAGGACTACTACCGGACGATGTCGTTCGTGAACGCCCTGGCCCACATGGCCAACCGCGAGGACCACCATCCCGACCTCGGCGTTCACTACGACCGCTGCGTGGTCCGTTACTCGACCCACGACGTCGGCGGCCTGAGCGAGAACGACTTCATCTGCGCGGCGAAGGCGGACCTGCTGGCCTAGGGTCCAATCGATGCCGACGGGCCATCGGCCCGGCGCGTGCGCTCACCCGCTGGTGAACTGCTCCGCGAGCATCCGCTCCTCGAGGTTGTGCTCTGGGTCGAACAGCAGGGTGACGGTGCGGTCGCGCGACTCGCGGATCATCACCTCCACCACGTCGCGGACCTCGTGCGAGTCGGCCGTCGCGCTGACCGGGCGCTTGTAGGGATCGACCACGTGGAATCGGATCTCGGTGTCGGCCTTGAGCACCGCGCCGCGCCAGCGGCGCGGGCGGAAGGCGGCGATCGGGGTGAGCGCGACCACCTTCGATCCCAGCGGCAGGATCGGGCCGTTCGCAGAGAAGTTGTAGGCCGTGCTGCCGGCCGGCGTCGCGACCAGCACGCCGTCGCAGATCAGCTCGTCCAGCCGCGGCTGGCCGTTGAGGTCGATGCGCAAGTGCGCGGCCTGGCGCGTCTGCCGCAGCAGCGAGACCTCGTTGTAGGCGAGCGAGCCGACGCTGGCGCCGGATTCGGTCTGCGCGAGCATCTCCAGCGGCCGCAGGACCGCCGGCTCGGCGCCCGCGATGCGCTCGACCAGGCCATCGCCCGCGTCTTCGGCGCGGTAATGGTTCATCAGGAAGCCGACGCTGCCCAGCTTCATCCCGTACACCGGCTTGCCGAGCCCGCCGTGGCGATGCAGCGTCTGCAGCATGAAACCGTCGCCGCCGAGCGCGCACAGCACGTCGGCCTCTTCCGGCGCGTGCTGGCCGTGGTGGTCCGACAGCGCCGCGAGCGCGGCCTGCGCGTCGTCGGTCTGGCTGGCGAGGAAGGCGATGCGTGGTTGCGCGGTCATCGACGGTTTCCCGGCTGCATGCCGCCAGCATAACCCGGCCCGGTGTCGCGTCGCCGGCGATGAGGGCCCGAATCGGCAGTCAGCGCGGAGCGACCGGCTCGTCGTCCGGGAGCGCAAGCCCGGCCGCCACGTTGGTCGCGTGCACCCGTGGATCGTCCAGGACTTGTCGATAGATCCACGTGTAGTGGCGGTTGCCGCGCAGCACGCGGCGTGCCTCCGCCTCTCCCAGCAGCACCGTCATCGCCCGTAGCTCGAGGTCGCAGACGACCAGGTGCAGGTAGGTGCTGCGCTTGTCGCGGGCCCCGGCGCCGTTGCCGACCGGTGCATCCGGGAACATCCGCTCGAACGCGGCGATGGCTTCGTCGACTCGCACCCGCCGCTCCTCCAGGTACCAGTGGAACTGTTCGTGCAGGAAGGATGCGAGTTGTGCGTGGTCGTCGTCCAGGTACGCCGAGTTCAAGGTCAGCACCGGATGGCTATGCGGGATCTCCCACTTCTTCAGCACGACCTCACGGGTGAACGTCCAGCGCTCCACGTCGTACTCGTCGAGCAACCGCTGCAACTGGTGCACGGCGCGCTGCTCGTCGGGATGGCCCGTGGCGGCACGGATCTCGACGCGTGGCTGGCGGGCCAGCCCTGGAGCCGCCGCCAACAGCAGCGCCACCAGGGCCGCCCGCGCCAGCCACGCCGGCGCGAAGCGGCCGTCCGTCCGTTCCAGCGCCGGCTGCCGCTCGGCCACGGCCCTTGTCAGCCGGCCGTCGTCGCCAGTTGCGCCAGCCTGCGCACCGCCACCGACGTGGTCGGATAGTCGAGCGCGCGCTGGGCCGCCAGCTCGTCCAGCATCGCCAGCGTGAAGCGCAGCGCGGGATCGTCGCGGCCGATCCAGTCGGCCACCTTGGCGTCGGGCCCGCTGCCAGGCATGGATAGCACCTGGCCGACCAGCGTGCGCTGCTGCGCGGCGAGCTCGTCGCGCAGCACGCCACGGGCGACCGCGTGCCAGCGGCCCTCCACCGGCAGCTGGTCGATCTGCTCGATCAGCCACGGCACGTGCAGGGCGTCGCCGAGGCGGAAGTGCACACGGGCGACGTCGACGGTCTTGAGCCTGCGCTCGCGCGCGACCTCGATGATGTCCGCGCACGGCTCCAGGTAGGGCAGCGCGCCCAGCTGCAGCGCGAGCTCCTCCGGCATGCCCTTGGCGCGCCACTCGGCCAGGCTGGCCTCGTAGGCCGGTCGCTGCGAATCGGGCAGGATCGCCTCGCCCGCGCGGATGTCGCGGTACCCGTCGTGGTAGCGCTCCACCGCGGTGGCGATGTCCGGGATCGCGCCCGGCCGCGCCAGCAGCCAGCGCGTCATCGAGCGCTGCAGCGACCAGATCACCTGCAGCGCATCGATCTGCACCGACTCGGGCACCTTGCCGTCGAGCGCGTCGATCTGCGCCCACAGCGAGCGTGCGTCGAGGGTCTCGCGGGTGATGGTGAAGGCCTTGGCCACCTCGCCCGGCGTGCGGCCGCTGTCCTCCTGCATGCGCAGCAGGAAGGTCGCGCCCATCCGGTTGATGGTGGAGTTGGTGACCGCAGTGGCGATGATCTCGCGCTTCAGGCGGTGCTGTTCCATCGCCCTGGCGTACTTCTTCTGCAGCGGCTCGGGGAAGTAGCGCACCAGCTCCTTGGACAGGTACGGATCCTCCGGCACGTCGGACTCCAGCAGCTGCTGGAACACCACCAGCTTGGAGTACGACAGCAGCACCGCCAGCTCCGGCCGCGTCAGGCCGAGGCCGCGCGCCTTGCGGTCGGCGAGCTCGGCGTCGGACGGCAGGAACTCGATCTGGCGGTCGAGCAGGCCCTGCGATTCGAGCGTGCGGATGAAGTGCTGCTTCGACCCCAGCCGCGACACGCTCATCCGCTCCATCAGGCTCAGCGCCTGGTTCTGGCGGTAGTTGTCGTTGAGCACCAAGCCGGCGACCTCGTCGGTCATCGACGCCAGCAGCCGGTTGCGGTCGTCCAGCTTGAGCTTCTTCGCCTGCACCTGGCCGTTGAGCAGGATCTTGATGTTGACCTCGTGGTCGGAGGTGTCCACGCCGGCCGAGTTGTCGATGAAGTCGGTGTTGAGCAGCACGCCGTTCTGCGCCGCCTCGATGCGCCCGCGCTGGGTGCAGCCGAGGTTGCCGCCCTCGCCCACCACCTTGCAGCGCAGGTCGCGCCCGTCGACGCGGATCGCGTTGTTGGCGCGGTCGCCGACGTCGGCGTTGGACTCGGCGCTGGACTTGACGTAGGTGCCGATGCCGCCGTTCCAGAGCAGGTCGACCGGCGCCTTGAGGATCGCGCTCATCAGCTCGGCCGGGCTCAGCGCGGTGACGCCGTCCTCCAGGCCCAGCGCCACGCGCACCTCGGGCGAAACCGGGATCGACTTGGCCGAGCGCGGGTAAACGCCGCCGCCCTTGCTGATCAACGACTTGTCGTAGTCCTCCCAGCTCGAGCGGGGCAGCTTGAACATGCGCTGGCGCTCCTTGAACGAGCGCGCCGAGTCCGGATCCGGGTCGAGGAACACGTGCCGGTGGTCCATCGCGGCGACGAGCCGGATGTGCCTGGAGAGCAGCATGCCGTTGCCGAACACGTCGCCGGACATGTCGCCGATGCCGACCGCGGTGAAGTCCTCGGACTGGCTGTCGCGGCCGAGCGCGCGGAAGTGGCGCTTGACCGACTCCCAGGCGCCACGCGCGGTGATGCCCATGCCCTTGTGGTCGTAGCCGACCGAGCCGCCGGAGGCGAACGCGTCGTCGAGCCAGTAGCCGTGCTCGCGGGCGATGCCGTTGGCGATGTCGGAGAAGGTCGCGGTGCCCTTGTCGGCCGCGACGACCAGGTAGGGATCGTCGCCGTCGTGGCGCACCACGTCGACCGGATGCACGACCTTGCCGTCGACCAGGTTGTCGGTGACGTCGAGCAGGCCGTTGATGAACATCCGGTAGCAGGCGATGCCCTCGGCGAGCACCGCGTCGCGGTCGCCACCGACCGGCGACTGCTTGACGAAGAAGCCGCCCTTGGAGCCGACCGGCACGATCACCGTGTTCTTCACCATCTGCGCCTTCACCAGGCCCAGCACCTCGGTGCGGAAATCCTCGCGGCGGTCGGACCAGCGCAGGCCGCCGCGCGCGACCGGGCCGAAGCGCAGGTGCACGCCCTCCACGCGCGGGCCGTAGACGAAGATCTCGCGGTAGGGGCGCGGCTTGGGCAGGTCGGGGACGCGCGCCGAGTCGAACTTGAAGCCGATGTAGTCCTTGTGCGCGCCGTCGGCGTTGCGCTGGTAGTAGCCGGTGCGCAGCGTGGCGTCGATGACGCCCATGAAGCTGCGCAGGATGCGGTCCTCGTCGAGGCTGGCGACGCGGTCGAGCAGCGCCTTGAGCGCGGCGCGCGCGGCCTCGTAGCGGGCCTGGCGATCGCGGCCGTGCGCATCGACCAGCGGCTGCAGCGTCCTGAACGCCTCCGCGTCGTCGCCGCACAGCGCCTCGAGCTGGCGCGCGAAGCGCGCGCCGCCGCTGGCGGCCTCGGCCTTGCCCGCCTTGCCCGCCCGCGGGTCGAAGCGCGCCTCGAACAGCTCCACCAGCAGCCTGGCCAGCAGCGGGTAGCGCGAGAAGGTTTCCTCGACGTAGCTCTGCGAGAACGGCACCCCGACCTGCAGCAGGTACTTGCAGTAGCCGCGCAGCATCGCGACCTGGCGCCAGTCCAGGCCGGCGCCGAGCACGAGGCGGTTGAAGCCGTCGTTCTCGGCGTTGCCGCGCCAGACCTGCAGGAACGCGTCCTCGAAGACGTGCCCGACCGCGTCGATGTCGAACGCGCGCGCGGCCTCGACCTCGAAGTCCTGCAGGTACACCGCGGTGTCGTCCACGCGCAGGCGGTACGGGTGCTCGGTGATCACGCGTAGGCCCATGTTCTCCATCATCGGCAGCGCGTCGGACAGCGGGATGTCGTTGTCCTGGCGGTAGAACTTCAGGCGCAGGCCGCCGACGCCTTCGTGGCGGCGGTGCAGGCTCAGCGCGAGGTCCTCCGGCCCGCGCAGCGAGGCCAGGTTGCGCACGTCCTCGACCGCGACCTCGGTGCCCGCTTCCTGCAGGTAGGCCACCGGCAGCGCGCGGCCGTAGCGCGTGGCCAGCGCGAGCCCGTCGTGCTCGCCGCTCTGCGCGACCAGCGCCTCGCGCAGGTCGTCGTGCCAGTTGCGCACGATGTCGGCCAGCTCGGCTTCCAGCGCCGCCTGGTCGAGCTCGAACTTCTCGCCCGCGCGCGGGCGCACGATCATGTGCAGCTGCGCCAGCGGCGACTCGCCGACCTGCATGTTGGTGTCGACCTGGTCGGCGTGCAGCTCGCGCTTGAGCAGGCCCTCGATGCGCAGGCGCAGGTCGGTGTTGTAGCGGTCGCGCGGCAGGTAGACCAACGCCGAATAGAACCGCCCGTAGCGGTCGCGGCGCAGGAACAGCTTGCTGCGCACGCGCTCCTGCAGGCCGAGGATGCCCGTCGCCAGCTTCAGCAGCTCGTCCTCGCTGGACTGGAACAGCTCGTCGCGCGGCAGCGTCTCCAGGATGTGCTTGAGCGCCTTGCCGCTGTGGCTGGTCGGCTTGAGCCCGGACTCGCGCATCACGTGCTCGAAGCGCTCGCGCACCAGCGGGATGTCCCACGGGCGGCGGTTGTAGGCGCTGGACGTGTACAGGCCGAGGAAGCGCTGCTCGCCCACCGGCTTGCCGCCGGCATCGAACTCGAGCACGCCGATGTAGTCCATGTAGCCGGGGCGGTGCACGGTGGCGCGGGCGTTGGTCTTGGTCAGGATCAGCGCGTCGACCGAGCCCGACTGCGGCATGTAGTGCGCGGCCAGCGACTTGAGCAGGCGTGGCTTGCCGACCTCCTTGGCCCGCAGCAGCCCCAGGCCGCTGCCGTCGACGGCGCACAGGATCTCCTCGCTGCCCTTCTTCTTCACCACGTACTCGCGGTAGCCGAACAGGGTGAAGTGGTCGTCCGCGGCCCAGCGCAGGAATTCCTGCGCCTCGTGGCGCCCGGCCTCGCCCACCGGCATCCGCCGCGAGGCGATGTCGTCGGCGACCTGCAGCATCTTGCCGCGCATCGCGCCCCAGTCGGACACGATCGCGCGCACGTCGGCGAGCACCGCCTGGATGTCGGCCTCGACCGCGGCGATCGCGTCGCCGGTCTGGCGGTCGATCTCCAGGTGCATCAGCGACTCCGGCTCGCCCTTGCCCACCTCGGCCAGCCGGCCGGCCTTGTCGCGCGTCATCTGGACCACCGGGTGGCCCAGCACGTGCACGCCGATGCCGTGCTCGGCCAGCGCCATGGTCACCGAGTCGACCAGGAACGGCATGTCGTCGTTGACGACCTGTAGCACCGTATGCGGCGATTCCCAGCCGTGCTGCTTCCGGTTGGGGTTGAACAGGCGCACGCTGGCGGTGCCCGGCTTGCGGATGCGCGCGAAATCCAGGAAGTCGTTGGACAGCGCCGCCCAGCCGTCGGCGTCGTGCAACGGGAGCTCGTCGACGGTCATGCGATGGTAGAAGGCCTTCGCGAATGCGGTCGCGTCGGCCTCGCGGACCTTGCCCGCGCGCTTGCGCACGGCCTCGAAGACGGGGTCGAGCAGTCCCGCCGCGACGCGGGGGGCGCGGCGCTGCGAAGCCGCAGCCTTGGAGGGACGCGGGGATGCGGTCTTGCTTTGCTTGCTCATCGGGATCGTTGTCCGAATGCATGGAGCCCGCGCGCGTGCCGGGCCCCGGGTGGAGGTTTCACCAAACGGATCTAGCAGGGCGTGCCTGGCTCATGCGGGCATGGGCGCGGGGTGCGGCAACGCGAGGTTGCGCGGAGGCACGGCGATCGGGGCCGGGCGGCGATCGCGGCCGCGTGCGCCGGGACAGGCGGTGCGCCGCGATTGCGGAGGTTTCGACGGGGTGTCCATGCTTCAGCGGGTGCCGGCCATCGGCAGCGAGCCAGCGCGGGCACCGGAGTGCTGGGCGGCGGGGGCGGCCATCGCGCCCTACCTCAGGCCGGTTTCGTGGCGGGCGATCACCAGTCGCTGGATCTCGCTGGTGCCCTCGTAGATCTCGGTGATCTTGGCGTCGCGGAAATAACGCTCGATCGGCATTTCCTTGCTGTAGCCCATGCCGGCATGGATCTGCACCGCCTGGTGGGCGATCCACATCGCCGCCTCGGAGGCGGTGAGCTTGGCCACCGCCGCCTCGGTGGTGAAGCGCTTGCCCTGCCCCTTCAGCCAGGCCGCGCGCAGCGTCAGCAGCAGGGAGGCGTCGAGCTTGCACTTCATGTCGGCGATCTTGGCCTGGGTCATCTGGAACGCGCCGATCGGCTGCCCGAAGGCCTTGCGCTCGCGCACGTACTCCAGCGTGGCCTCGTAGGCCGCGCGGGCGATGCCGATGGCCTGCGAGGCGATGCCGATGCGGCCGGCATCGAGCACGCCCATGGCGATCTTGAAGCCATGGCCCTCCTCGCCCAGCACCTCGTTGGGCTGCACCACATAGTCGGCGAACTCGATCTCGCAGGTGGCCGAGGCGCGGATGCCGAGCTTGGGCTCGGTCTTGCCGCGGTGGAAGCCCTCGCGGTCGGTGTCGATGAGGAAGGCGGTGATGCCGCGCGCGGCCTTCTCCGGGTCGGTCATCGCGAACAGCACGATGTACTTCGCCACCGGCCCGGAGGTGATCCAGCTCTTCTTGCCGTTGACCACGTAGCTGCCGTCGGCCTGCTTCACGGCGCGGCAGCGCATCGCGGTGGCGTCGGAGCCGGACTGCGGCTCGGTCAGCGCGAAGGCGCCGATCGCGGCGCCCTCGGCGATCGCGCGCACGTATTTCTGCTTCTGCGCCTCGGTGCCGTGGGTCAGGATGCCGTTGCAGAACAGCGAGTTGTTCACCGACATGATGGTCGAGTGCGCGGCGTCGGCCGCGGCCACCTCCACCATCGCCAGCACGTAGGCCACCGGGTCCATGCCGGCGCCGCCGTACTCGGCCGGCACCTCGATGCCCATCAGGCCGTTCTCGCCCAGCAGGCGGATGTTCTCGAGCGGGAATTCGCCGGTCTTGTCGAAGTGCTCGGCGCTCGGCCCGATCTTCTCCTGCGCGATGCGCCGGGCCACGTCCTGGATCATCAACTGCTCTTCGGTGAACCCAAAATCCACGTCGCGCGCTCCGCGTTGAAGTCAGATGCGGAATTGTAGCCGGCGGCCGCGTGGAACCGAAGGGTGCGGCGCTCCTCGCCGCGAGCCGCCGCATCTTTCCCGCGCCGTCCGCGGCGTGGGTCCCGGCGAACGCCGCGCGCCCTTGACCTGCCCGGCCCGGCGGAGGACACTTATCTCTATATCGCGATAGGAAGATATTGATGGACCTCGAAGGCTGGTCGACCCGCCTGAAGGTGCTCGCCGACCCCACCCGGGTGCGCCTGCTGGCGCTGCTGGAGGGCGAGGAGCTGACGGTGGCCGAGCTGTCGGCGATCACCCGGCTGGCGCAGCCGCGCGTGTCCACGCACCTGGCCAGGCTCAAGGAGGCCGGCCTGGTGCGCGACCGCCGCTCCGGCGTCTCGGCCTACTACCGCTTCGACGAGGGCGCGCTCGACGCGGCCCAACGCAGCCTCTGGCAGGCGGTGGGCGCCGGCAGCGACGACCCGCTGCTGCGCCAGGACGCCGAGCGCGTCGCCGGCGTGCTGGCGATGCGCGCGGCCGACCAGAACTGGGCCGATTCGGTGGCCGGCGACATGGAGCGCCACTACTCGCCCGGCCGCACCTGGGAGGCGCTGGCGCGTTCGGTGCTGCCGCTGTTCGAAACCGGCGACGTGCTCGACATCGCGTCCGGCGACGGCGTGCTGGCCGAACTGCTGGCGCCGCACGCGCACCGCTACGTCTGCATCGACGCCAGCCGCCGCGTGGTCGCCGCCGCCGCCGAGCGCCTGCGCCGCTACCGCAACGTCGAGGTGCGCGAGGCGGACATGCACGCGCTGCCGTTCGACGCCGGCAGCTTCGACCTGGTGGTGCTGATGCACGCGCTCACCTACGCCGCCAAGCCGGCCCAGGCGGTGTCGGAAGCGGCGCGCGTGCTGCGTCCCGGCGGCCGCCTGCTGCTGTCGAGCCTGGCCCGCCACGAGCACCGCAGCGTGGTCGAGGCCTACGGCCACGCCAACCTCGGCTTCACCGAGAAGGAACTGCGCCGCTTCGCCGACAAGGCCGGTCTCTCCGTGCAGACCTCGGAGACCGTGACGCGCGAGAAGCGGCCACCGCACTTCGAGGTGATCTCGCTGATCGCGAAGAAGCCGTGAAGTTCTTTTGCCACGGATCAAATCCGATCAACACGGATCAAGGCTTTTCCATTCTTGTTCGCTTGTTCCGTGGTTATCGGCTCTGATCCGTGGCAGAACCGCTTTATAGGAGCACATGCAAGTGACGACCCTTCCCTGGCTGCATCCCGAGCGCGTCGCCGCGCTCGAATCGGCGCTCGCGCAGCGCATCCTCGTGATCGACGGTGCGATGGGGACGATGATCCAGCGCCACCGGCTGGAGGAGGACGACTACCGCGGCGAGCGCTTCGCGGGCGGCTTCGACGCCTCGCACGCGCATGGCCCGCAGTGCGGCCACGACCTCAAGGGCAACAACGACCTGCTGCTGCTGAGCAAGCCCGAGGTGATTTCCGCCGTGCACGACGCCTACCTCGAGGCCGGCGCCGACCTGGTGGAAACCAACACCTTCAACGCGACCTCGGTCAGCCAGGCCGACTACCACCTCGAGCACCTGGTCTACGAGCTCAACCGCGAGGGCGCGCGCATCGCCCGCGCGAGCTGCGACGCCGCCGAAGCGAGGGATGCCGATGAAGGCAGGCCCGACAAGCCGCGCTTCGTCATCGGCGTGCTCGGCCCGACCAGCCGCACCGCGTCGATCAGCCCGGACGTCAACGACCCGGGCTTCCGCAATACCAGTTTCGACGAACTGCGCGACACCTACCGCGAGGCGGCCGAGGGCCTGGTCGACGGCGGCGCGGACGTGCTGATGGTCGAAACGATCTTCGACACCCTCAACGCCAAGGCCGCCCTGTTCGCGATCGACGAGGCCTTCGAGGCGCGCGGCGGGCGGCTGCCGGTGATGATCTCCGGCACCATCACCGACGCCTCGGGGCGCACGCTCTCCGGCCAGACCGCCGAGGCCTTCCATGCGTCGGTCGCGCACGCACGGCCGCTGTCGGTCGGCCTCAACTGCGCGCTCGGCGCGAAGGAGCTGCGCCCGCACGTCGAGACCCTCGCCGGCATCGTCGATGGCTACGTCAGCGCGCACCCCAACGCGGGCCTGCCCAACGCCTTCGGCGAATACGACGAAACGCCGGAGGAAATGGCGGCGACGCTGAAGGAGTTCGCCGAATCGGGACTGCTCAACCTGGTCGGCGGCTGCTGCGGCACGACCCCGGACCACATCCGCGCCATTGCAGAGGCCGTCGAAGGCCTGGCGCCCCGCAACCCTTCCACGCGCGCCCTCGCGGCGTGACCCTGGTTTTTGCCACGGATCTGCACGGATGAGCACGGATAGGGGCAATGAGCCTTGAATTGGCTCTCTCCTCAGCAGGCTTTTGCTATCCGTGCTCATCCGTGCAAATCCGTGGCCAGAAAGGCTTTTCCATGACCCCGCAACGCCACACCCGCCTCTCCGGCCTCGAGCCGCTGGTCATCACGCCCGAGCTGCTGTTCGTCAACGTCGGCGAGCGCACCAACGTCACCGGCAGCGCGCAGTTCCGCAAGCTGATCAAGGAAGACCGCTTCGACGAGGCGGTCGAGGTCGCGCGCCAGCAGGTCGCCAACGGCGCGCAGATCCTCGACGTCAACATGGACGAGGGCCTGATCGACTCCGAGAAGGCGATGGCGCGCTTCCTCAGCCTGATCGCCTCCGAGCCCGACATCGCCCGCATCCCGGTGATGGTCGACTCCTCCAAGTGGAGCGTGATCGAGGCCGGCCTCAAGTGCCTGCAGGGCAAGGGCGTGGTCAACTCGATCTCGCTCAAGGAGGGCGAGACCTCGTTCATCGAGCACGCGCGCAAGGTGCTGCGCTACGGCGCCGCCGCGGTGGTGATGGCCTTCGACGAGCAGGGCCAGGCCGACACCGCCGAGCGCAAGGTGGCGATCTGCACCCGCGCCTACCGGATCCTGGTCGACCAGGTGGGCTTCCCGCCCGAGGACATCATCTTCGACCCCAACATCTTCGCCATCGCCACCGGCATGGAGGAGCACGACAACTACGCGGTCGACTTCATCGAGGCCACCCGCGCCATCAAGGCCACGCTGCCGCACTGTCACGTGTCGGGCGGCGTGTCCAACGTCTCGTTCTCCTTCCGCGGCAACGAGACCGTGCGCCAGGCGATCCACAGCGTGTTCCTCTACCACGCGATCAAGGCCGGCATGGACATGGGCATCGTCAACGCCGGCGCAATGCCGGTCTACGACGAGATCGAGCCGGAGCTGCGCGAACACGTCGAGGACGTGATCCTCAACCGCCGCAGGGACGCCACCGAGCGCCTGCTGGCTCTGGCCGAGCGCTACAAGGGCAGGAAGGGCGAGAAGAAGGCCGAGGACCTGTCCTGGCGCGAGAAGGACGTGCGCGCGCGGCTGAGCCATGCGCTGGTGCACGGCATCGACCAGTACGTCGAGGCCGACACCGAGGAGGCGCGGCAAGAGGCCACCCGCCCGCTCGACGTGATCGAGGGCCCGCTGATGGACGGCATGAACGTGGTCGGCGACCTGTTCGGCGCCGGCAAGATGTTCCTGCCACAGGTGGTCAAGTCCGCGCGGGTGATGAAGAAGGCCGTCGCCTACCTGCTGCCGTACATCGAGGCCGAGAAGCTGCGCACCGGCGACGTCGGCAAGAGCAACGGCAAGATCGTGATGGCCACGGTCAAGGGCGACGTGCACGACATCGGCAAGAACATCGTCGGCGTGGTGCTGGCCTGCAACAACTTCGACGTGGTCGACCTGGGCGTGATGGTGCCGGCGCAGAAGATCCTCGACACCGCCATCGCCGAGAACGCCGACATCATCGGCGTCTCCGGCCTGATCACGCCGTCGCTGGAGGAGATGGGCCACGTCGCGCGCGAGATGCAGCGCCAGGGCATGACCATCCCGCTGATGATCGGCGGCGCCACCACCTCGCGCGCGCACACGGCGCTGAAGATCGACCCGCACTACAAGTCGCCGACGGTCTGGGTGAAGGACGCCTCGCGCGCGGTGGGCGTGGCGCAGTCGCTGGTGTCGCGCGAGCTGCGCGAGGCCTTCGTCGCCGCCAACGACGCCGACTACGCCGAGATCCGGCAGCGCCACCGCAACCGCGGCGACGCCAAGCGGCTGGTGCCGCTGGAGAAGGCGCGCGCGCAGAAGTTCGACGGCGGCTGGGCGGACTACGCACCGCCGGCGCCGCGCAAGCCGGGCATCACCGTCTTCGACGACTATCCCCTCGCCGACCTGGTCGAGGTGATCGACTGGACGCCGTTCTTCCAGGCCTGGGAGCTGGCGGGCAAGTTCCCGGCCATTCTCGAGGACGAGGTGGTCGGCAAGGCCGCCAGCGAGCTGTACCGCGACGCACGCGCGATGCTCGACCGCATCATCGCGGAGAAGTGGCTGGCGGCGAAGGCGGTGTTCGGCCTCTGGCCGGCGCATTCGGTCGGTGACGACGTCGTGCTGCGCCACGAGACGGGCGAGACCACCCTGCACTTCCTGCGCCAGCAGGTAGACAAGCCGGTCGAGCGACCGGACTTCTGCCTGGCCGACTTCATCGCGCCGGAGGGATCCGGCCGGCAGGACTGGATCGGCGCCTTCGCGGTCACCGCCGGGCTGGGCATCGAGGAGCACATCGAGCGCTTCCGCGCCGATCATGACGACTACGCCGTGATCCTGCTCAAGGCGCTGGCCGACCGTCTCGCCGAAGCGCTGGCCGAGCACCTGCACCGGCGCGTGCGCATGGAGTTCTGGGGCTACGCGGCCGGCGAATCGCTCGGCAACGAGGCGCTGATCGCGGAGCAGTACCGCGGCATCCGCCCTGCCCCGGGCTATCCCGCCTGTCCCGAGCACAGCGAGAAGCGGACGCTGTTCCGCCTGCTGGACGCCGAGGCCAACGCCGGCATGACGCTGACCGAGGGCTTCGCGATGCTGCCCACGGCTGCGGTGTCGGGCTACTACTTCAGCCATCCGAAGAGCCAGTACTTCGTCGTCGGCCGGGTCTCGAAGGAACAGGTCGCCGACTACGCCCGCCGCAAGGGCGCCTCGCTGCAGCAGGCGGAACGCTGGCTGGCGTCGAACCTCGACTACGATCCTGAGTGACGCCGGCGTCAGGATCGCGGTTCCTGTCATCCCGAGCGCAGCGAGGGATCTGCGGCACCGACGGAATGGATCCCTCGCTGCGCTCGGGATGACAGCCCGACCCCACCTCAGGGCTTGCCGTGTTCCAGCGGCCGCTCGCGGTGCATCAGTGCCCATTCGGCATGCTCGGCCAGCGCGGCGTCGCCGAGCACCTGCAGGATCTCCTGCTTCTGCCGCCAGTCGGCGCAGGCGTCGAGCGCCTTGCGCGCGTTGAGGTAGATGCGCTGCATGAAGCGGTACTGCCGCACCAGCTCGCGGTCGGCCTTGCGGAAGGCGTAGGCCGACCGCACGGCGGCGATGATCGACAGCGTGCCCAACGCGATCTCGCAGGCGTTGCGCTGCGGCTGCGACAGCCGCGGATAGGCCAGCGCCAGCAGGAGGCAGATGGCGATGCCGGTCCACAGCGAGAAGCCGCCGAGCAGCCGCGTGGTGCGTTCCTGCCGGCCGCGCTCGTCGGCGCGCGCGGCGTACCACGCCAGCTCGCCGCCGCCCTCGTCGCTCCCGACCCATTCCTCGCAGACCCGCTCCACGTCGGCCGCGGCCGCCGGCCGCGTCGCCTCCAGGCCCGCGTGGCGCATGACGTTGCGGATCCAGCCCAGCTCGACGTCCTGCTTCTGCAGGAAGCTGTCGTGCGCGAACTGCTGGTCGCCGGTCGCCGAGATGCCGGCGCGGCGCCAGAACGCCTGGATCCGCAGGCCCTCGGCCAGCGAGCGGTAGTCGATGTACTTGCGGTGCCACTCGCGGCGGCGCGCCAGCAGCGTGAGCAGCACGCCGGCGGCGAACATCGCCAGGAACAGCCACAGGATCCACTGCGGCCGCGGCAGGTACTGGTACACCAGCAGCGCGATGGCCATCAGCCCGGCCATCGCGTAGGTCGCGCGCATCGCCAGCAGCACGCGGCCGCGGAAGTGCACCGCGAGCCGGTCAGCGCGGCGGAACAGATGGTCGGCGAGCGTGGTGGCCGCCTCCTGGCCCGGCTCTTCCGGATGCCGGCGCAGGTCGCGCGCGAAGGCCTGCAGGCGCTCGAAGATCAGCCGGAAGCCCGCCGGCATCGGCGCGGCCGCGGCGGTCCTGCCGCGCGAGGTCAGCCACGCGGCCTCCTCGCCGTTGGGGCCGTCGCCGTCGTGCTGGCGCCGGCCCGCGGGGATGTGGAACACCAGGCTGTCGTCGTCGGTGGCCAGCACCTGGCGCACGCGAGTGCGCGTATTGCGCGCACCCGGCATCGACTGGCCCAGGTAGTACGCGACCACCTGTGCGGTGCCGCCCAGGCGCTGCGAGGGCCGGCCGTCCCACAGCGCCATCAGCACATGGCAGTGGTCGGCCACGTACAGGCCGCAGCGCGCGTACTGCAGGTCGCGCGCCGGGCCCTGCGCGAACAGCGTCGCCGGATCCGTGCCCTCCGGCACCGGCAGCAGGATCGTCTCCGAGCGCGCCAGCAGGCCCAGGAACCGGCGCCGCTGCTCCGCGCCGTGGAAATCCTGCAGGTAGGCATCCAGCGGAAGCGGCAGCGGCACCACCAGCCGCGCGCCCTGCTTCAGGCCTTCCTCGGCCACGAGCTGGTCGCCGCCCTCGGCCAGCGGCGACAGCACGGTCAGCGCGAGGTCCGGGTAGTCGGCGCGCAGGCGCTCGAACAGCGAGGCGACCTGCCAGCGCAACGCCGCCAGTTCGCCCGCGAGCAGGTCGCGATGGCTGGTGACGCCGACGATCAGCGGGATGGCATCGGCGTCGGGCACGACGGGCGCCCGGCCGCTACTGGGGGCGGCTCCGGTTGATGATGCGCGGATCGATCACCATGACCTGCGGCGCCTCGCCGCGTCGCCTGGTGACGATCTCCAGCCGGTAGGCGAACACCTGCTCGCGCCAGACCTCGGGGTTGTCGTTGATGACGGACACCATCTGCCCGGTCGGCTCGCGCACCACGTCGTGGAACGGCGAATCGGCCACGGGCTCGGCGCAGCCGTCGGAACAGGGACGGCCGACCATCAGGCAGTCGCGGTCGGCGAACATCACGCTCTGGAACTCCTTCGGGCTCCAGAACAGCCGGAACTTCAGCTGGCACCTGCCGAAGGCCATGCAGACCACGTCGCCCTCGCCGTCGACGTAGGTGCCGGGAGTGAACCCGTAGCCGGGGTGCGGATGGCCCTGGCGCTGGGTGACGACGACATCGACGAACACGTTGTGGTCGGTGAGGAAACTCTTGAGGATCGGGTCCTCGCACTCGGCTTGCCGGTAATCGGCCATGGGGCATCCTCCCTTCGGTGGCGGGGCGGCCGGGATGCCGGCGAGATGCCGTTTTCGCGGCCCGCATGCTGCAAGACGCCATCCATGGGCCGTACCGGCCTCCTGCCGGCCTGGGCGCGGGAAAACCCCAGCCCCGGTTTTCCCGGTCAACGGTTGGCGACGCCGGACGGGACGGCCTGCTGCACCCGGAAACCCGCGGCCGCCAGGGTCGCAAGCAGGCGCCGGCCCTCGTCTTCCCGGCCCGTGTGCAGCATGGCCTCGGCCAGCAGCGCGGTGGCGTCGCCGTCGAGCTGGCGCTCGCGCCCGCCGGCCAGCGCCAGCAGCCGCATCCATTGCGCCCGTTCTTCGGCGCCGTGGCCCTGCATCCGCTCGAGCCGCGCCTGCAGCGCGAGGTTGGCGATGCGGTCGTTGAGCACGCGCGCTTCGCGCGATGGCTCCAGCGCGGCTTCCTGCAGCCGCTGCTGCGAGGCCAGCAGCACGTGGCGCGCCTGCTCCGGCTTGTGTTCCTGCAGCAGCAGCGCGGCCTGCTCCTGCGCGACCCGCTCCTGGACCCCCACCCGCCAGGCCCACGCCTCCGGATCGCGCTGCAGCTGCGCGGCCAGCAGCGCCTGCGCCGCATCGAGCTGCGCCTGCGCCTCCGGCAGCCGGCCATCCAGGCGCGCCAGGCGCGCCGCCGCAACGCGCGCGTGGGCCGCGGTTTCGCGCCACAGCACGCTGTCGGGCGCCAGCTTGCGCTGGCCCTCGATCATCGCCAGCGCACGCGACAGCTCGGCCTGCGCGCGCGCGTTCGATCCCGCCGCGAGGTAGAGCTCGGCGAGGAAGCGGTGGCACGTCATCTGCCGGTCCTGCAGCACGGCATCGTCGGGCGTGGCCCTGGCCAGGCGCTGGTACAGGGCGAGCTCGGCTTCGCGCTCGGCGATCGCCGGCCCGAGCTGGCGGTTGGCGTAATAGGCCGACGACAGCCAGGAATGGTCCTGCCCGATGTCGAGCTGCACCGCCGCGGCATCGCCCGGCAGCGTGGCGCGCCTGCGGTCGACGCGCAGGCTTTCCATGAACTGCGCGATCGCGTCGCCCGCGCGCTGCTGCTCGAGCAGCAGGCTGCCGAGGTTGGAATGCGCGCTGCCGACCTCGGTGAGCCAATCCGGGTTGTCCGGGTCATGCGCGAGCAGCTTGCGCGCCAGCCTGGCGTATTCGACGAAGGCGCGCTCCGCGCCGGGAATGTCGCCGTACTGCCAGTCGATGTAGCCGTTCCAGAACACGCTCTGCGCGTGGTCGTAGATGCGCTGCGGCCGGTCGGGCTCGCGCGCCAGCAGCTCGGCGGTGGAGGCGCGCGCGCGCGCGAACGCCGAGCGCGCGGCCTTCATGTCGCCGCGGCGGTCGTCGATCTCGCCGATCAGGTGCAATGCGCGCGCGCGCTGGCCCAGGGCGTCGGGATCGAGCGACTTGAGCGATTGCCGGTCGTAGTACGTGAGCACGCGCTTGCCCACCGCCTCCAGCGCGTCCAGCCGCCCCACCGGCTCGAGCCGCTTGCGCAGGTCGACCAGCATGAACTCGATCAGCCCCTCGGCCTGCGCGCGCTGCTGGCGCGCCTCGTCGCGCGCGCGATACGCGAGCACGGCGAGCAGGCCCAGCGCGAGCGCGACCGCGACCAGCGCGCTGGACAGCCACGCCAGGCGCCGATGCCGCCGCTGCGCGTCGCGCTGCACCAGCTGGTCGAGCGGCAGCCCCGTGAGCCCGGCGACGATCTTGTGCACCGCCAGCCGCCAGCCGTCGCCGCCATCGCGCAGGTCGACCGCGATCGGCGCGGTGTCGTGGAGGCCGCGGCTGCCGCCGAAGCGCTCGCGCGCGGCGGCGGGCAGGCATTCGAGCGCATCGTCGTCGCGCCCGGATGCCAGCGGCGTGCCGGAGATCAGCACGCAGAACAGCGGACCGTCCGGATGCAGGCGGATGAAGGCGCTGATTTCCGCCTGCACCCACTCCGATGCCGCGGCGGCCGGGCTGCAGGCGACGATCAGCGAGCGGCTGACCGACAGCGCATGCTCGACTTCCGGGCCGAGGCGGCCACCGGCATTGAGCTCGTCGCGGTCGCGGAAGATCGGCAGCAGCCGCGCCGGCACCGGGCCGAAGGGGCCATCGAGGCCGACCAGCCGCGCCGGGATGCGATAGGACTCCAGCGCGCGATGCAGCTTCTCGGCGACGCGGCGGTCGTCATGGCTGTAACTGAGGAAGCCCCAGTAGCGGAAGCTTCGGTACATGGGCCGGCTCCCGCAGGGGGACATCAGCCCTTGCCCGAACGCAATCGCGCCGCGCGACCGGCCAGCCGGAGGCCTACCAGGCCAGGTCGTCCGGCACCTGGTAGCGGGGATCGGCGTAGGGATCGTCCTGCGCAGGCGCCGAAGGATCGACCTTGAGCGCGACCGCGGGCGCGAACACCGCCTCGGCCTCGGCCAGCACCGCGGCATCGACCAGCAGGTAGCGCCCGTCGAGCTGGACCACGCCGAGCCCGCCGGCATTGAGCGCGGCCAGCTGCGCCGCGTTGACGTGGATGCGCTTGATCTTGCCGCCGTACTCGAAGTGGCGCACCAGGTCCGCGTTGGCGTCGTTGAGCGCCTTGCCGTCGAGCAGCACCGCGAGCCTGGCCTTCGCCTCGCGTCGCTGCCGTGCCTCTTCCTGCCTGCGCCGCTCGGCCTCGATGCGCTCGTCCTTCTCGCGCTGGGCGCGGATCGCATAGGCCTTGGCGAGGTCGATGTCCTCGCGCGGGCCGGGCTTGCCGTGCCGCGGCTTGTTGCCGGCGCGGGCGTTCGCGGCCTGCCTGCCTTCGTGGCCACGCGCGCGGTCGGGGCGCGGCTTGCCGGGCCTGCCTGCGTCGCCGCGTGCGGGCTTGTCGTGCTTCGGCGCGGGCTTGAAGCCCAGGCCGAGGAGCTGGTCGCGGAGGGTGTCGCTCATGGAATGACGGGATGGATGATGGGTGTCGTGAAGACTCGCGAGAAGAGGTGGATCGTCATCCCGAGCGCAGCGAGGGATCCATGCTCCTCATCTTAAGCCGGATCCCTCGCTGCGCTCGGGATGACAGCCGGAGTGCCAGGGGCGATCTTGTTGACCACGGTCCCGGCGGGTCAGTAATGCGGCGGCGGCGGTTCCTCCGCCGGGTCGGCGAAGAAGCCGTCGCGCGAGGACTGCTGCATCGCCTCCAGCGCGCGGCGCAGCATGTCGGCGTTGCGCGCCGATTCCAGGCGCGCGGCGGCCAGCGCGTCGCCGAGCTCGGCCAGCGCCTGCTCCTGGAACGCGAGCCGCGTCTCCAGTTCCACGATGCGTTGCTCGAGGTCGACGGCCATGTCCGTCAGTCGACGAGGATCGAGCGGCCGCGGCCGATGCCGTAGTAGGCCAGGCCCGCGGCCTCGACGTCGGCAGGCTCGTACAGGTTGCGGCCGTCGAAGACCACCGCGTCGGCGAGCGCGTCCTTCAGCGCGGCGAAGTCCGGGCTGCGGAACTGCTTCCACTCGGTGACCACCACCAGCGCGTCGGCGCCCTGCAGCGCGTCGGGCGCGCCGCGGCACAGCACCAGGTCGTCGCGCTCGCCGAAGATGCGCCGGGTCTCGTCCATCGCCTCCGGGTCGTAGGCGCGCACCTGCACGCCTGCATCCCACAGCTGCTGCAGCAACCGGCGGCTGGAAGCCTCGCGCATGTCGTCGGTGTTGGGCTTGAACGCCAGGCCCCACAGCGCGATGGTCTTGCCGCGCAGCGCGCCGGCGCCGCCGTAGTGGCGCTGCACCAGCTCGAACAGATGGCCCTTCTGGCGCTCGTTGACCGTCTCGACCGCCTCGAGCAGGGTCGGCGCGTGGCCGTGCTGCTGCGCGGTGCGCGCCAGCGCCTGCACGTCCTTGGGGAAGCACGAGCCGCCGTAGCCGGCGCCGGGATAGATGAAGTGCCAGCCGATGCGCGGATCGGAGCCGATGCCCTGGCGCACCATCTCCACGTCGGCGCCGACCTTCTCGGCGATGTTAGCGATCTCGTTCATGAAGCTGATCTTGGTCGCCAGCATTGCGTTGGCCGCGTACTTGGTCAGCTCGGCCGAGCGCACGTCCATGGTGACGATGCGCTCGTGGTTGCGATTGAACGGCGCGTACAGGCGGCGCAGCTTCTCGACCGCCCTCGGGCTGTCGGCGCCGATCACGATGCGGTCCGGGCGCATGCAGTCCTCGACCGCCGCGCCCTCCTTCAGGAACTCGGGGTTGGACACCACGTCGAAGGCGACGTCGGCGCCGCGCACGGCCAGCGTCTCGGCGATCTTCGCGCGCACCTTGTCGGCGGTGCCCACCGGCACCGTCGACTTGTCGACCACCACCGCGGGCCGCTGCAGGTGCGTGCCGATGGTGCGCGCCACCGCCAGCACGTACTGCAGGTCGGCGCTGCCGTCCTCGTCGGGCGGCGTGCCCACGGCGATGAACACCACCTCGCCGTGGGCGATCGCCTGCGCGGCGTCGGTGGTGAAGCGCAGCCGGCCGGCGGCGTGGTTGGCCTTGACCATCGGCTCCAGCCCCGGCTCGTAGATCGGGATGATGCCGTTGTCCAGGCCGTCGACCTTGGCCTGATCGATGTCGACGCAGACCACGTCGTGGCCGACCTCGGCCAGGCAGGTCCCGGTGACGAGGCCGACGTAGCCGGTGCCGAAGATCGCGACGCGCATGTGCGGCCCTTACTTGGCGTCGGCGCCGGCGGCGGCCGGCTTGACGATGTCGAGCAGCTCGACCTCGAACACCAGCGTCGCGTTGGGCGGGATCGGGCCGCCCGGCGTGCCCTGCTCGCCGTAGCCCAGCTTGCTCGGGATCCACAGCTTGTACTTGCTGCCCACCGGCATCAGCTGCACGCCCTCGGCCCAGCCCGGCGCGACCTGCTGCAGCGAGAACTGCGCCGGCTCGCCGCGATCGTAGGAGCTGTCGAACTGGGTGCCGTCGAGCAGCTCGCCCTTGTAATGCACCTTGACCATGTCCTCGGCGGTCGGCTTGGGGCCCTTGCCTTCGGTGATCACCTGGTACTGCAGGCCCGAAGCGGTGGTCTTGACGCCCGGCTTCTTGGCGTTGGCGGCGAGGAAGGCCTCGCCCTCGCTGGCGTTCTTCTTCGCCGCGGCCTGCGCCTCGGCCGTCTTCTTGGCCTGCAGGTGCTGGTCGAAGGCCTGCGCGACCTGCTGCGCCTGCTCGTCGCTGAGCAGCGGCTTGCCGCCGGACATCATGGTCTTCATCGCCTTCACCAGCGTGTCGGTGTCGACCTCGTCCTTGATCGGCTCGAGCGACTTGCCGACCGACATGCCGACCATGTAGCTGGCCTGCTCCTTGGCGGTCTTCAGGCCGGTGGCCTTGGCGATGTCGGCGTTGGCCTCGGCGGCGTCGGCGGCGTCGGCCTTGTCAGCCTTCTTCGCATCCTTGTCGATCGGCTTGCAGGCCGCGAAGCCCAGCGCCAGGGAAGCGGCGAGCAGGCTGGCGGCGGCGAAACGGTGGCGATGCATCATGTCGGTGCGGCTCCGGGGTGATAGCGGAAGGCGCCGGCCAGCGGCCGGCAAGGGGGAAAGCGGTCGCGGATCAGAGGATGTCGAGCAGCTCGATGTCGAACACCAGCGTGGAATTGGGCTCGATCGCAGGATTGCCCTTCTTGCCGTAGGCCAGCTCGCTGGGGATCCAGAACCGGTACTTGGCGCCGATCGGCATCAGCTGCACGCCCTCGGTCCAGCCGGAGATCACCTGGTTGAGGCCGAACTCGGCCGGCTCGCCGTGCTGCTCGGTGCTGTCGAACACGGTGCCGTCGAGCAGCGTGCCGCGGTAGTTCACGCGCACGGTGTCGCTGGGCAGCGGCCTGCGGCCTGCGCCCTGGCGCAGCACCATGTACTGCAGGCCCGACGGCGTGGTGAAGACGCCCTTGGCCTGCTTGTTGGCGGCCAGGAACTTCGCGCCCTCGGTGGCGTTGCGGGTGGCGGCCTCGGCGGCCTGGTCCTGCATCTTCGCCTGCATGCGCTCGCCGAAGGACTTGCGCACGGCGTCGGCCTCGGCGTCGCTGAGCAGGGTCTGGCCCTTGGCCAGCGAGGTGCGCAGGCCCTGCATCACCACCGGCAGGTCGATTTCGCCCTTGAGCGGCGCCAGCGAACGGCCGATGTCGGCGCCGACCAGCAGCCCGACCTTGGCCTTGTCGACCGCGGGCGGCTGGGTGCCGGGCGGCAGGCCCGGCACCGGGCGGCCGCTGCGCGCGGCGACGCGCTGCATCAGCGCCTGCCCGGTCTCGACGGCGTCCTTTTCCTCGATCAGCGGCTTGCCGCCGTCCAGGCTGTTGCGCACCGCGCGCTCGAACGCGGCCAGGTCCATGTCCTCCGCGGCCGGCGCGAGCGACCTGGCGACATCCATGCCGACCATGTAGCTGACCTTGTCGCGTTCGCTGGACAGCGCCTGCTTGTCCTGTGCAAGGACGCCGGCGGACGGCAGCGCGGTGGCGGCGATCAACAGCGCGGTCGCGCCGCGCAGCAGGGACTTCATCCGGAACCACTCCTCATGGACGCCCGCGGGTCGCGGCGCGAAGCTCGCTATTGTCGCGGCGCAGCCTGCCGCGGGCAATGTCGACGGCGAAGCGCGCCTGCGGCGTTCATGTCGGCGGGATCGGCGCGACGAGCCGGACAGCGTATTGACCGATATGGTTCCCCGTAGGTCGGGGCTGCGCCCCCGACGCCCCTGACTCCGGATCGTGCGATGGATTTCCGTTTCGTCGTGAAAGCCGTCGGGGGCGTAGCCCCGACCTGCGGCTGCGGCGGCTTCGCGGCGTGTTCGAATCGGCCTGGGTCGATCGAGGCGCGGCCTCGCGGGACGGCGGGCGCATGGAGACGTTCGAACCCGCGCCGCCGCGATGCTTGCCCACACCCCGCAACTGGCCCCTTTCCCGCCGCCGGAGCGGCGTGCGACGTCGCTCCTGATGGCCTTCTTTCGCCCCGCCAAGGCCCCGATTCCGCGGGCGCAGCCGGCGCCAAGAACTGCAAGTAGTTGATTTTGCTGGTGAATGCGTGATTCCAGCACGGCTCGCGCCCACCATGACTTCAGTTGGGCCGCCCGGGAACGGAAATCCGTTGACATGGCGTGTTCTGGTGTTATAGTTGCATACAACACCGATCACCCAGAGCAGGACGTTCACAATGAACCGCAAGCTCCACAACTCGATGCTGGCCTTCTCCGCCACCGGCCTGATGCTGGTGTTCGCGCTGCTCGCCGCCTCCCCCGTGCAGCCCGGCCAGGACGTCTCCGCCCCGGTCGCGCTGTCCGCCCCTGCCGCGGCCCAGGTCGCCGGGCTCGATGCCGCCGTCCTCGCCCGCGCCGAAGTCGCCAAGGCCCGCGCGGCGGACATCGAGGCCCGCGCCCGCGAGCTCGAGGCGCAGCTCGACCGCAGCGCCTCGCTCGGCGACACCATCGCCAGCGCCGTGGGCTTCGCCGCCGCGGTCTCGACCGAGGCCGCGCTCAGCGCCGCCCTCGAGGCCGGCGACGACGAAGCCGGCCAGGAGCGCGAGCAGGCCAGGGCGCAGCGCCGCCACGCGCGCCAGGTCCGCAGCGCGCTCGCCGTCCCCTACTTCTCGTTCGCGCAGGGCCTGCGCCGCGGCAGCCGGAGCTGAGCCATGAGCGGAATCCAGTGGAACGACGGCGCACCGATCTACCGCCAGCTCAAGGAGCGGGTCGTGGCGATGATGCTCGACGGGGTGCTCAAGCCCGGCGACGCCCTGCCCTCCGTGCGCCAGGTGGCGGCCGAATACCAACTCAACCCGATCACCGTCTCGCGCGCCTATCAGGAGCTCGCCGACGAAGCACTGGTCGAAAAACGCAGGGGCCTGGGCATGTACGTCACCGAAGAGGCATCGAAGAAGCTGCTGTCGAACGAACGCGAACGCTTCCTGACGGAGGAATGGCCGCTGGTGCTCGAGCGCATCCAGCGCCTGGGCCTGTCGATGGAAGAACTGCTCAAGCCGGCGCTCGGCGGGGGGACGGCATGAACACCCAGGCCACGATGATGGACAACCCGGTGGTCTCGGCGCGCAACCTGCGCAAGGCCTACCGCAACACCCTGGCGCTGGACGGCACCAGCTTCGAGATCGGCAACGGCAAGATCATCGGGCTGATCGGCCCCAACGGCGCCGGCAAGACCACCGCGCTCAAGGCCATGCTCGGCCTGACCCCGTTCGACGGGGAGCTCAGGGTGCTGGGCCTGGACCCGCGCACGCAACGCGACGAGCTGATGAACCAGGTCTGCTTCATCGCCGACGTGGCGGTGCTGCCGCGCTGGATCCGGGTCAGGGAGGCGATCGACTTCGTCGCCGGCGTGCACCCGCGCTTCGACCGCGCCCGCTGCGAGCGCTTCCTCGCCAACACCCAGCTCAAGCCGGGCCAGCGCGTGCGCGAACTGTCCAAGGGCATGATCGTGCAGCTGCACCTGGCGCTGGTGATGGCGATCGACGCCAGGCTGCTGGTGCTCGACGAGCCCACACTCGGCCTGGACATCCTCTACCGCAAGCAGTTCTACCAGCGCCTGCTGGAGGACTACTTCGACGAGCAGAAGACCATCGTCATCACCACCCACCAGGTCGAGGAGGTCGAGCACATCCTCACCGACGTGATGTTCATCCGGTCCGGCAAGATCGTGCTCGACGCGCCGATGGACGAGGTCGGCGAGCGCTTCACCGAGGTGCTGGTCAACGCCGACCAGGCCGAGGCCGCGCGCGCGCTGCAGCCCATCGACGAGCGCGCCCTGCCCTTCGGCAAGACCGTGATGCTGTTCGACGGCGCGCCGCAGGCGCAGCTCGCGCGCTTCGGCGAGACCCGCGCGCCGGGCCTGGCCGACCTGTTCGTCGCCACCATGAAGGGAACCTACGCATGAATGCCCTCGACACCACGCCGGTCGCGACGCCCGCCGCCACGCCGGTCCATCCCACCCACAAGTTCCGGCTGCTGCTGCGCCGCGAGTTCTGGGAGCACAAGGGCGGGTTCCTGTGGGCGCCGCTGATCGCCGGCGGCATCTCGCTGCTGCTGACCATGATGATGATCGTGTTCGGCCTGGTGATGGCGCACCGCGCGGTGGCCAACGGCGACATCCAGATCGACGGCCTCAACGTCAACGGCCTGGACATCGGCAGGCTGACCAGCCGGATGAGCGCCGAGGACATGGCGCAGTTCGCGCAGGGCATCGACCTGAGCCTGTTCCTGAGCTCGGCCTGGCCCTTCATCGTGCTGGCGTTCGTGGCCTTCTTCTATTGCCTAGGCGCGCTGTACGACGAGCGCAAGGACCGCAGCGTGCTGTTCTGGAAGTCGCTGCCGGTGTCGGACGCGCAGACCGTGCTGTCGAAGGTCGCGAGCGTGGCGCTGGTCGCACCGCTGCTGGCGGTGGCCGCGTCGATCGTGACCATGTTCGGCTTCATGGTGATGATCAGCATCGTGGTGCTGTTCCACGGCGGCAATCCCTGGACCCTGCTGTGGGGCCCGGCCAACCCGCTCCAGGTGGCCGCGGGCAGCATCGCCTGGATCCCGGTCTACGCGCTGTGGGCGCTGCCGACGATCGGCTGGCTGATGCTGTGCTCGGCCTGGTCGCGGAGCAAGCCGTTCCTGTGGGCGATCATGGTCCCGCTGTTCGCCGGCATCTTCGTGAGCTGGTTCGACCTGATGGAGCTGTTCAAGCTCGACAGCTCCTGGTTCTGGCGCAACGTGGTTGGCCGCCTGCTGCTGGGCACGGTGCCCGGCATGGACCTGGTCTACCGCGAAGGCGGGTCGAACGTGGGCGACCACAACCTGCGGGGCGTCCTCGACAGCCTGTCCGCGTCCAGCCAGCTGTCCACGCTCGCCACGCCGGCGCTGTGGATCGGCGTGGTGGCCGGGGCGCTGATGATCTACGGCGCCATCCAGCTGCGCCGCCGCCGCGAACTCGCCGACTGACCCACCCCACCGCCGCACGTGGCGCCGGACCACCGGCCCCGCGTGCGGCGCCTCGAGGAGACCCAAGATGCGGACACTGATCCTCGGCGCGCTGCTCCTGCTGCCGCTCGCCGCCCAGGCGGACGACCGCCGCTGCGAACACGCGCAGCCGCGCGACCTGCAGCTCGACCTGGCCGGCGTCAAGACGGTCGTGTTCGAGATCGGCGCCAACGAAGTGGACGTGCGCGCCGGTACCGGCAACCGGATCGAAGGCCAGGCCTGCGCCTCGAGCGAGAATGAACTCGCGCGGCTCACCCTGTCGCAGCGCAAGTCCGGCGACCGCCTGGTCGTCACCGCGCGGCGCGAGGACGGCGCCCTGGGCGGCCTCTTCTTCGGCAACCACTACGCCTACATGAAGCTGCATGCCAGCGTGCCCGCGGACGTGATGGTGCAGCTGGACATCGGCTCCGGCGACGGCAGCGTGGAGGGCGTGCGCGCCGCCAGCATCGACGTCGGCTCGGGCGACGGCAGGGCCAGCGGCATCCGCGGCGAGGTGACGGCCAAGGTCGGCTCCGGCGACGTGGTCGTGGAGGATGCCAGGGCACTGCACCTGCTGTCGGTCGGCTCCGGCGACGCGACCGCCCGCAACATCGGCGGGCCCAGCCGCGTCGGCAGCGTCGGTTCGGGCGACCTCGGCATCCGCGGCACGCGCGGGCCAGTGGAGATCGGCTCGCTCGGCTCGGGCGACATCGACCTGCGGGACATCGGCGGCGGTGTGACCGTCGGCTCGATCGGCTCGGGCGACGTCGGCGCCAGCAGCGTGCGCGGCGACCTCGTCGTGCGCTCGATCGGCAGCGGCGACGTCGACCACGACGGCGTGACCGGCCGCGTCGACCTGCCGCGCGAGGATTGACCGGGCGCGTTCCCGGATCGCCGGGCGCCCGGACACATCCATCGGGCACGCATTCCTTGCCGCGTCGCCGCGGCGACATCCCGCTTGACGAGGCCTTGTCGAAGCACGAGGCCGTTCCCCGACACACGGAGATCGCGACGATGAACGCCGCACGCAGCCTCGCTTTCGCCCTCACCGCCTGCCTGCCCCTGCTGGGCGCATGCGGCCGCCACGACCAGCCTCCGGCCAGGCCCGCGAACGGCGCCCCGCATTCGGCGATCGGCGCCATGGCCGGCAAGACCATGGACAAGATGCGCACGCGGATGGAAACCCACAACCTCACGCTGTCCAACGACGACGACCGGCTGCCCAGGGCCGAGATCACCCCGCGCGGGGACCTGCTCATCGACGGCAAGGCGGTCGCGGTGGACGACGCCCAGCGCGCGCTGCTGCTCGCGTACCGCGGGAAGATCATCGACGTCGCCACCGCGGGCGCCGACATCGGCATGCAGGGCGCGGACTTCGGCATGCAGGCCGCCGGCAAGGCGCTGCGGGGCGCGTTCAGCGGCAACGGCGACCAGGTCGAGAAGGAGATCCAGGCGCAGGCGCGCGAGTTCGAGCAGCGCGCGCGCAGGATCTGCGACCACCTGCCGCCGCTGCTCGAGACCCAGCGGCAGCTCGCCGCCCAACTGCCCGAGTTCAAGCCCTACGCGACGATGGACCAGTCCGACGTCGACGATTGCAGGCGCGGCGATTGAGCCCCGCATCCTGACCACCACTCCGCCAGGAGGCGCCCCTTGACCCGACCACACCCCCGCTTCCATCGCGCCCGGCCCGCGCTCGCCGGACTGCTCGCCGCCCTGGCCGCCAGCGGCTGCATGGCGGGCATCGACCGCGAGATCGACGCCTCCATCGCCCAGGCGCGCACCGAACTGCATCGCGATCCCATGATGCTGCACGCGAAGGGGCAGCCCGATGCCGCCATCACCCCCGACGGCGCCTTCACCATCCGCGGCGAAGCCGTGGCCACCAGCGGCGTGCAGCGTGAGGCGCTGCGCGACTACCGCGCGGCGATGGTCGCCTACGGCGACGCCGCGCTCGACGCCAGCGCGAAGGAAGCCGGACCGCTAGCGCGCCGCTCGATGCGCCGCGCGCTGTTCGGCGCGCTCACCGGCACCGAGGAACGCCAGGATCGCCGCATCGACGAGGACAGCGCGCGCCTTGAATCCAGGCTGCGTGGCCTGTGCCCCGAAGTCGCCCGCGCGCGCTCGGCGCAGCAGGCGCTCGCGGACGCGCTGCCCCGCTTCCGACCCTACGCGAACCCCGAACTGGAGGATGCGGAACAATGCCGAGGCTGACCTTCATGCGCGCGCGACCGATCCCTTCATCGAAGCGTGGCGCGCCAGCCGCGTACGCGATGGCGATGGCCACGGTGTTCTCCGCGCTGGCGATGGCTTCGGCCTTCGGCACGGCCCGCGCCGCGGAGCCCGCGCCGTCCGCGGATTTCCTGTTCCTCGGCAGCTACCACATGGACAACCCGGGGCGCGACGTCCACAACACCAGGGCCGATGACGTCCTGGCCGAAAAGCGCCAGCGCGAGATCGCGGAAGTGGTGCGCCTGGTCGAGCGCTATCGCCCCACCAAGGTCTTCGTCGAGGTCGAGACAACGTCACAGGCACGCATCGACGGCGAGTACGCCGCCTCGTGCGCCGGCAAGCGACCGCTGGAACGCAACGAGGTCGAACAGCTCGGCTACCGGATCGCCTGCGACCTCGGCCTCCCCGGCGTGGTCGCGGTGGACTGGAACGACCTGGGGCCGATCAGGGACGAGGCGAGCATCGATTTCCTCGCCGCGATCGAACGCCACGGGCAGCAGGCGCAGCGCAAGGAGGACATGCGCCTGGGCGAGGAAGTCGCCGCCCGGGACCAGCAGGTCCTCGACCAGGGCAGCGTCCGCGACATGCTGCTGCGGCTCAACTCGCCCGAGTGGATCGAGGCCAACGCGCGCGCGTACTTCCGCATCGGCAAGTACGGCACCCAGTCCGACCCGGTCGGCGCCAACTGGGTGACGCTGTGGTTCGCGCGCAACCTCTACATCTTCAACAACATCGTCCGCGCGACCGCGCCGGGCGACCGCGTGCTGGTGCTCTACGGCGCCGGCCACGGCAACTGGATGCGCCAGCTGGCCGCGGACTCGGGCTTCTACCGCCTGCAGGACACGCAGCGCTGGCTGCGCGAGGACGACCACGACGACGGGAGCACGCCATGAATCCAAAACACGCCGCCGCCCTACTGCTCGCGCTTGCGCCGCTGGCCGCGCACGCCGGCACCATCCGCGGCGAAGTGCGGCAGGACCTCGCCGAGGCCCGCGCCGAAGTGCGCACCGACCTGGCGCAGGAGCGCGACCGGCTGGAGAACGGGAACCTCTCGCTCGACGGCCTGCACTTCGGCAAGGACCACGGCCACGACGCCAGGCGGCACAAGGCCGTGCCGGAGGGCGAGATCACGCCTGGCGGCGACCTGCTGGTGGACGGCAAGGCGGTCGCCATCGACGCGGCGCAGCGGCGGATGCTGCTGGCCTATCGCGGGCAGGTCATCGAGGTGGCGAAGACCGGCCTCGACGCCGGCGAGCGGGCCGCGATGCTGGCGATCGACGCCACCGACGTCTCGCTGTTCCGCATGTTCGTCGGTGCCATGACCGGCAGCCTGGAGCGCCGGGTCAAGGCCACCGTGGTCCGCGAGATCCAGCCGGCCGTGCTGCGGATCTGCCAGCGCCTGCCGCAGCTGCGGGAGTCGCAGCAGGCACTGGCCACGAGCCTGCCCGAATTCCGGCCCTACGCCACGCTGGAAGAGGACGACGTCGAGGACTGCGAGCGCGACGTCCGCAGCGAGCTGGCGATGCGCTGAGCGCGCAGGGGGCCGGCGGAATCCGCCGTCACCCGCGCTGGATCCCGCCCCGCGTGAGCGCGGCGGGATCGAGCAGCTTCCCGAGCTCCGCCACCGGCAGCCCGCTGTCCTCCAGCGCCACGTCGAGCACCGGCCTGCCCTCCTTGTAGGCGCGCTTGGCGATCGCCGCCGCTTTCTCGTAGCCGATGATCGGGTTGAGCGCGGTGACCAGGATCGGATTGCGGTCGAGCGCGGCGGACACGTTGTCGCGGCGCAGCTTCATGCCGGCGATGGTGCTGTCGGCCAGCAGGCGCGACACGCTGGCCAGCAGGCCGATCGAATCGAGCAGGTTCGCCGCGATCAGCGGCAGGGTCACGTTGAGCTGGAAGTTGCCGCTCGCGCCGCCCACGGTGATCGCCGTGTGGTGTCCGATCACCTGCGCGCAGGCCATCACCGTCGCCTCCGGCACCACCGGGTTGACCTTGCCGGGCATGATCGAGCTGCCCGGCTGCAGCGCCGGCAGCTCGACCTCGCCCAGGCCGGCGAGCGGGCCGGAGTTCATCCAGCGCAGGTCGTTGGCGATCTTCATCAACGCCACCGCCAGCGCGTTGAGCTGGCCGGACAGCTCCACCGCGTCGTCCTGCGAGGCCAGCCCCTCGAACTTGTCGGCGGCCGATTCGAATTTCATCTTCGACAGCGTCGACAGCGCCTTCGCCACCGCCTTGCCGAAGCGCGGGTCGGCGTTGATGCCGGTGCCGATCGCGGTGCCGCCGATCGGCAGCCGGCGCAGGCGCTTGAGTGCGTCCTCGATCCGCGCCTGCGCCGAGGCCAGCTGCGACGACCAGGCGCCCAGTTCCTGGCCGAAGGTCAGCGGCATCGCGTCCATCAGGTGGGTGCGGCCGGTCTTGACCACCTTGCCGAAGGCGCGCGCGCGGCCGTCGATGGCCTTGCGCAGGTGCCTGATCGCCGGCAGCAGGTCCTCGATCACCGCCAGCTGCGCCGAGACGCGGATCGCGGTCGGGACGACGTCGTTGGAGCTCTGGCCGAGGTTGACGTGGTCGTTGGGATGCACAGGCTTGCCGCCGGCACGCGAGGCGAGGTTGGCGATCACCTCGTTGGCATTCATGTTCGACGAGGTGCCCGAGCCGGTCTGGTAGACGTCGATCGGGAACTGCGCGTCGTGCGCGCCGTCGGCGACCTCGAGCGCGGCCGCGCGGATCGCCTTCGCCATGCCCTTGGGCAGCAGGCCGAGCTCGGCGTTGACCCCGGCCGCGGCGGCCTTCACCAGGCCCAGCGCGCGGATGAAGCCGCGCGGCATCGGCCGGCCCGAGACCGGGAAGTTCTGCACCGCGCGCTGCGTCTGCGCGCCCCACAGCGCGTCGGCGGGCACGCGCAGCTCGCCCATGCTGTCGTGTTCGATGCGGTAGCGCTGCGTGGCCATGGCGTCCTCCGGTGCGGGGCCGTCAGGATACGCCGCCACTTCGCGGGACGCCTTTGCGGGAGCGGCTTCAACCGCGAGTCTTTCCGGCCGATGGAAAAGCTCGCGGCTGAAGCCGCTCCCACAGGATTCCGGCATGGGGCGGGCGGCCAGTTGCGGCAGTAGAATGCGCGGTTTCCCGCTCCCGCCCCGCCCCGCCGCCATGTCCATCGAATCGCAGCTGCTCGCCCTGTCCCCCCTCGATGGCCGCTACGCCGGCAAGGCCGACGCGCTGCGCCCGGTCTTCTCCGAGTACGGGCTGGTGAAGGCGCGCGTGCGGGTCGAGGTGGAATGGCTGCTGGCGCTGGCCGCCGAGCCGGGGATCGCGGAGCTGGCACCGTTCGACGATGCCGCGGCCGCCCGGCTGCGCGCGCTGGCCGACGGTTTCTCGGTTGCCGACGCTGCGCGGGTCAAGGAGATCGAGCGCACGACCAACCACGACGTCAAGGCGGTCGAGTACTTCATCAAGGAACGCCTGAAGGACGACGCGGACCTCGGGCCCGCGCTGGAGTTCGTCCACTTCGCCTGCACCAGCGAGGACATCAACAACCTGTCCTACGCGCTGATGCTCAACGAGGCGCGGCAGTCGGTGCTGCTGCCCAGGCTCGACGAGCTGATCCAGCGCCTGCGCGCGATGGCGCACGAGCACGCCGCGCTGCCGATGCTCTCGCGCACCCATGGACAGACCGCCTCGCCGACCACCGTCGGCAAGGAGCTCGCCAACGTCGTCGCGCGCCTGCAGCGCCAGGGCGAGCAGCTGGCCGCGGTGTCGCTCACCGGCAAGGCCAACGGCGCGGTCGGCAACTACAACGCCCATGTCGCTGCATACCCGGATGTCGACTGGCCCGCGTTCGCGCAGCGCTTCGTCGAGGCGCTGGACCTGGACTTCAATCCCTACACCACGCAGATCGAGCCGCACGACGGCATCGCGGAAATGTGCGACGCGCAGAAGCGCATCGACACCGTCTGCATCGACCTGTGCCGCGACGTCTGGGGCTACATCTCGCTGGGTTACTTCAAACAGGCGGTGAAGGCCGGCGAAGTGGGCAGCTCGACCATGCCGCACAAGGTCAACCCGATCGATTTCGAGAACGCCGAGGGCAACTTCGGCGTCGCCAGCGCGCTGCTCGAGCACTTCGCCGCCAAGCTGCCGGTCAGCCGCTGGCAGCGCGACCTCACCGATTCCACCGTGCTGCGCGCGCTGGGCACGGCGTTCGGCCACGCGCTGGTCGGCTACGACGCGCTGCTGCGCGGCCTGGGCAAGCTCTCGGCCAACCCCGAGCGCCTGGCCGCCGACCTCGACGCGGCCTGGGAAGTGCTCGCCGAGGCCGTGCAGACGGTGATGCGCCGCCACGGCCTGCCCGAGCCGTACGAGCAGCTCAAGGCGCTCACCCGCGGCCAGGGCATCACCCGCGAGTCGATGCGCGCCTTCGTCGAATCGCTGGACCTGCCGGCGGCGGACAAGGCGCGCCTGCTGGCGCTCGCGCCGGGCGGCTACACGGGCCTGGCGGAGTCGTTGGCCAAGGCGGTCTGAACGTGCGCGGCGACGCGCCGGACGCGCCGGGTGGCGAAGGCTTCGCCCAGGGCGTGGTCGAGATCGTTTGCCCGGACCTCGAACGCTCGCTCGCGTTCTACCTGTCGCTCGGCTTCGGGCTGCTGCGGCGCAGCGGGCCCTTCGCGGTCGTGCATTGGCGCGGACAACGGCTTTTCCTGGCTGAAAAGCCCGACATGCCGGCGGCCCCGCGCCGGGTCAACCTGCGGATCATGGTCGACGACGTGGACGCGCTCTGGGAGCACGTGCTGGCGCTCGGCGTCGCGCCGGCGCACCCGATCGGCGATCGCTACTACGGGCTGCGCGACTTCACGCTCGCCGACCCGAGCGGCTTCGAGATCCGTTTCGCCCAGCCGCTGGCGTGAACCTGCTGCTCAACATCGACGTCCCCGACCTCGCGGCGGCCGAGGCCTTCTACGTCGCCGCGTTCGGCCTGCGGCCCGCGCGCCGCTTCGGCGGCGACGTGCTGGAACTGCTCGGCGCGCAGGCGCCGCTGTACCTGCTGCGCAAGCCCGAGGGCAGCACCGGCGCCGCGGATTGCGCGCGCGGCTACGGCCGCCACTGGACGCCGCTGCACTGCGACGTGGTGGTCGACGACCTCGATGGCGCCCTCGACCGCGCGCTGGCCGCGGGCGCCATGCAGGAAGGCGCCATCCGCGAGGCCGCCTGGGGATGCATCGTGCAACTCGCCGATCCGTTCGGCCATGGCTGGTGCCTGGTCGAGTTCCGCGGGTGCGGCTACGACGAGATCGCGGATCCCGCCTAGAGCGAAAGCCGTAGATCCTTGTGGGGCGGCTTCAGCCGCGAGCTTTTGCCGCGCGGCGCAGTAGTCGGGCGAGAACTCGCGGCTGAAGCCGCTCCCACATCGCGTTCGCGACAATCCCTCCTCCCGCCGGTGCATTTGGCGCGACAATGCCGGTCCGACGACGCCCGGACCCCCGCATGGCACGCCCCCGCACGCCCCTCCCCATCGAAGTCGACGGCGCCGGCCGGCCGCCGCTGGGCATGCCCGCGGCCGATTTCCTGCGCGACTACTGGCAGAAGAAGCCGCTGCTGGTGCGCAGCGCCTTCCCCGGCTTCGTGTCGCCGATCGAGCCGGAAGACCTCGCCGGCCTGGCCTGCGAGGACGGCGCGCTGGCGCGCCTGGTCCGCCACGACCGCGCGCGCGACGCATGGACGGTGCGCCACGGGCCGTTCGCCGAGGAGGTCTTCCCGGGCCTGGGCGACCGCGACTGGACGCTGCTGGTGCAGGACGTCGACAAGTGGGACGCCGACATCGCCGCGCTGCTGCCGGCGTTCGACTTCCTGCCGCGCTGGCGCATCGACGACGTGATGGTGAGCTTCGCCGCCACCGGCGGCTCGGTCGGCGCGCACGTGGACCAGTACGACGTGTTCCTGATGCAGGCGCAGGGCCACCGGCGCTGGCAGATCGACACCCAGGACGATCCGCCCGTGCACTTCCGCAAGGACGCCGAGATCCGGCTGCTGCAGCGCTTCACCCCGACCCACGACTGGGTGCTCGGGCCCGGCGACATGCTCTACCTGCCGCCCGGCGTGCCGCACCACGGCGTGGCCGAGGATCCCTGCCTGACGTTCTCCGTGGGCATGCGCGCGCCGTCTACGGCCGAGCTGCTCGGCGACTTCGTCGACACCCTGGCCGCGGAGGCCGACGAGGCCGTGCGCTACGCCGATCCGGACCTGGCGCCGGCGAAGGATCCCAACGAGATCGACGACGCCGCGATGCAGCGCGCGATCGCCGCGCTGAACGCATTGCGCATGAACGACCCCGAGCGCCTGGGCGACTGGTTCGGCCGCTTCATCACCGTCTACCGCAGCGCCGGCGAGGCGGTGCCGGCCGACGACGGGCGCTCGCGGATCGAGATCGAATGGGACCTGCAGCAGGGCCACGTCCTGCAGCGCCATCCATGGACGCGGATGGCCTGGCGCCGCGCCGCCAAGGGCGCGCGCCTGTATGCCGCCGGGCACGACCACGCCCTGCCCGTGCGCGACGCGCAGGCGATCGCAGCCGCGGGCGCGATCGACGGCGCCGCCTACGCGAGGCTTTCCGACCGCGGCCGCGACGTCGTCTACGAGCTGCTGCAGGGCGGCCACTACCGCCTGCTCGAGCCCGGGCAGGCCGCGCCGTGAGCGCCGCCGCATCGAAGGGCCCGTTCCGCGTCGAGCCGGTCGACTACGCCAGCGGCGCCGAGGACCTGCTGGCGGTGCGCGAGGCGGTGTTCGTGCACGAGCAGCACGTGCCGCCCGAGCTGGAGCGCGACGCGCTCGACCCGCAGTGCCGCCACGTGGTCGCCCGCGACCGCGCCGGCGCCGCGATCGGCACTGGCCGTCTGGTCCCGCCCGGGCGCGAAGGCGAGCCCGCGCGCGTCGGCCGCATGGCGGTGCTGCGCGAATGGCGCGGCGCCGGCGTCGGCGACGCCCTGCTGCACGCGCTGCTGCGGCAGGCGCGCGCGCTGGGCTGGAAAGACGTCGCGCTCAACGCCCAGCTTTCCGCGCAGGCGTTCTACGTCCGCCACGGCTTCGCCCCGTCCGGCGCGCGCTTCATGGAGGCCGGCATCGAGCACCAGCCGATGCGGCGCCGCATCGACCGCCCGCGCGCCATCGATGACCGGGACGCGGCCATCCTCGCCACCGTCGACCTGGTGCGGCAGGCGCGCCGCCGGCTGTACGTCTACAGCCGCGAACTCGATCCCGGCCTGCTCGACGCCCCGCGCGTGCTGGAGGCGATCCGCGGCTACGCCACCCGCGGCGACGGCAGCGAGCTGCACGTGCTGCTGCAGGACGCCACCGCGCCGCAGCGCGCGCTCGCCCCGCTGCTGGCGCTGGCGCAGCGCCTGCCCAGCGCGATCGCCTTCCGCGAGGTCGCCGACCCGGTCGACCGCGCCTATCCATCGGCCTACATCGCCAACGACGACGGCGGCTACTACTTCCGCCCGCTCGGCCACCGCTTCGACGGCGAAGCGGAAAGCGCCGCCGCCGGCCGCGCCCGCCACCTGGCCGAGCAGTTCCGCCCGGTCTGGGAGCGCGCCCGCCCCTGCAGCGAATACCGCGCGCTGGGCCTGTAGGAGCGCACCGGGGCGCGACCGCTTTCCCGGCGACGCTTCCGACTTGGATTCCACGGGCGGCCACAAAAAGCGGTCGCGCCCTAGTGCGCTCCTACACAAATGCGGAAACGCTGCGTCGCCCGCGTGGCACCTGTCCCATGATGCACTGCGGCAAGACCGCGGGCTATAATCCCGGTTCTTTCCCGCGCCACTCCACGGGCCTGTGAAAACCCCGTCGAATCAGGCGCTTGCCCCCTCCTCTTCGAGCCCGATACGCCAGACGTGGACAGTCTCCTGAAGCAGTTTGCGCAGTCCTCCCAGCTCGGCGCCAACGCCGCCTACATCGAGGACCTGTACGAGCAGTACCTGGTCGCCCCGGACAGCGTGGGGCCGCAATGGAAGGCGTGGTTCGACGGGTTCAAGGGCCGCGAAGCCGGCGACATCCCGCACTCGGCCGTCATCGAAAGCGTCGCCGCGGCGGGCCGCCAGGCCGCGCGCGGCACCGTCGCCGCCCAGGGCGCGGGCGACGAGCGCGAGCGCCACGTCGGCCGCCTGATCACCGCCTACCGCTCGCGCGGCCACCTCGCCGCCGCGCTCGACCCGCTGGCGATGCAGGGCAAGCCCGAGGCCCCGGACCTGGGCCTGGCCTTCCACCGCCTGTCCGAGTCCGACCTGTCCGGCGAGTTCAGCACCGGCGGCGTCGGCGGCAACGCGCGGATGAAGCTTGGCGACCTGCTCGCGCTGCTCAAGGCCACCTATACCGGCCCGATCGGCGCCGAGTTCATGCACATCACCGACGCCGAGCAGCGTCGCTGGATCTACGAGCGCCTGGAAGCCGCCGGCGGCGACTACAAGCGCACCGGCGACGACAAGCGCCGCATCCTCGAGCGCCTGACCGCCGCCGAAGGCCTTGAGCGCTACCTGCACACCAAGTACGTCGGCCAGAAGCGCTTTTCGCTCGAGGGCGGCGACTCGATGATCCCGCTGCTCGACAACATGGTCCGCCGCGCCGGCACGGACGGGGTCAAGGACATCGTCGTCGGCATGGCCCACCGCGGCCGCCTCAACGTGCTGGTCAACACGCTCGGCAAGTCGCCGCGCAAGCTGTTCGACGAGTTCGAGGGCAAGTTCGAGCACGCCCACGACGATCGCGCCCACACCGGCGACGTGAAGTACCACATGGGCTTCTCGGCCGACATCGCCACCCCCGGCGGTCCGGTGCACCTGGCGCTGGCGTTCAACCCCTCGCACCTGGAGATCGTCGACCCGGTGGTCGCGGGCTCCGTGCGCTCGCGCCAGCATCGCCGCGGCGACGCGCAGCGCAGGCAGGTGCTGCCGATCCTGCTGCACGGCGACGCCGCGTTCGCGGGGCAAGGCGTGGTGATGGAGCTGTTCCAGATGTCGCAGGCGCGCGGCTTCCGCGTCGGCGGCACGGTCCACATCGTCATCAACAACCAGGTCGGCTTCACCACCAGCGCCGCCGACGACGCGCGCTCCACGCTGTACTGCACGGACGTGGCCAAGATGGTCGGCGCGCCGGTGCTGCACGTGAACGGCGACGACCCCGAGGCGGTGGTGTTCTGCGCCGAGCTCGCGTTCGACTTCCGCCAGCGCTTCGGCAAGGACGTCGTCATCGACCTGGTCTGCTACCGCCGCCACGGCCACAACGAGGCCGACGAGCCGGCCGCGACCCAGCCGCTGATGTACCAGGCCATCCGCGCGCACAAGACCACCCGCGAGCTGTACGCCGACAGGCTGCTCGCGGCCGGTGCGCTGCAGGAAGGCGAGGCGCAGAAGGTCGTCGACGACTACCGCGACAAGCTCGACGCCGGCGAGGTCACCACCGAGCTGGCGACGGTCAAGCCCGACGAGTTCACCATCGACTGGTCGAAGTACCTGTCCGGCACGCTGTCCGATCCGGTCGACACCACGGTCAAGCGCGCCACCCTCGACAAGCTGGCCAAGGCGATCAACACGGTCCCCGCGGAGATCGTCCTGCACCCGCGCGTGGCGAAGATCTACGACGACCGCCGCAGGATGGCCGCCGGCGAGCAGCCGGGCGACTGGGGCTTCGCCGAGAACCTCGCCTACGCGACCCTGCTCGACGAAGGCCACAAGCTGCGCCTGGTCGGCCAGGACAGCGGCCGCGGCACCTTCTTCCACCGCCACGCGGTGCTGCACGACCAGAAGACCGACACCCACTACCTGCCGCTGCGGCAGCTGGTGGAGAACCCCGAGGACGCCACCGTGATCGACTCGCTGCTCAGCGAGGAGGCGGTGATGGCGTTCGAATACGGCTACTCGACGGCCGATCCCGACACGCTCGACATCTGGGAAGGCCAGTTCGGCGACTTCGCCAACGGCGCGCAGGTGGTGATCGACCAGTTCATCAGCTCCGGCGAGGCCAAGTGGAACCGCCTGTGCGGCATGGCGCTGTTCCTGCCGCACGGCTACGAGGGCCAGGGCCCGGAGCACAGCTCGGCGCGCCTGGAGCGCTTCCTGCAGCTGTGCGCGCTGGACAACATGCTGGTCTGCGTGCCGACCACGCCGGCGCAGGCCTTCCACATGATCCGCCGGCAGATGCGCATGGCCACCCGCAAGCCGCTGGTGGTGATGACGCCCAAGTCGCTGCTGCGCCACAAGCAGGCGGTGTCGTCGCTGGACGAGCTGGCCAAGGGCGGCTTCCAGCAGTTGATCGCCGACACCACCAGCGACCCGAAGAAGGCCAGGCGCGTCGTGCTGTGCTCTGGCAAGGTCTACTACGACCTGCTCGAGGACATGCACAAGCGCAAGGCCGACGACGTGGCGCTGATCCGCGTCGAGCAGCTGTACCCGTTCCCGCGGGCGCTGCTGGCCGCCGAGCTCAAGCGCCACGCGAAGGCGACGGACGTCGTTTGGTGCCAGGAAGAGCCGCAGAACCAGGGCGCCTGGTACCAGATCAAGCACCACCTCGACGCCTGCCTGCAGCCGGGGCAGTCGCTGCATTACGCCGGCCGGGCGCGCTCGCCCTCGCCCGCCGTCGGCCACTTCAACGACCACGTGGCCGAACAGCAGCAACTGGTGGCCGACGCCCTCGTCAACCCGCTCAACGGCAAGCACGCCGCCGAGTGATCCCACTCCCTGTCATTCCGGACACGCTCCGGGACGACGCCATCATTGCCGGAATGACAACCTAGGACCGTTTCCATGGCCACCGAAATCAAAGTCCCCGTCCTGCCCGAATCCGTCTCCGACGCCACCATCGCGTCGTGGCACAAGAAGGTCGGCGATGCGGTCAAGCGCGACGAGAACATCGTCGACCTCGAAACCGACAAGGTCGTGCTCGAGGTCCCCTCGACCGTCGACGGCGTGGTCAGGGAGCTCAAGTTCGAGGAAGGCGCCACCGTCACCAGCCAGCAGGTCATCGCGGTGATCGAGGAAGGCGCCGCGGCCGCCGCGCCGGCGCCCAAGGCCGAGGCGAAGGCCGAGAAGGGCCCGGCCGCCGGCGCCCAGGAAGTCCAGCCCAAGGCCGAGGCCGCGAAGGCCGAGGCGGCCGCGCCGGCCAGCACCAAGCCCGCGCCCGCTTCCGGCGTGGCCGACCTGCCGCCGGGCGCCCGCTTCACCGCGGCGAAGGAAGGCATCGACCCGGCGCAGGTCGAGGGCACCGGCCGCCGCGGCGCCGTGACCAAGGAAGACCTGGTCAACTACGCCAGCGGCAAGACTGCCGGCGTGTCCGGCGGCGCCCGCCCGGAAGAGCGCGTGCCGATGACGCGCATCCGCAAGCGCATCGCTGAGCGCCTGATGCAGTCGAAGAACTCCATCGCCATGCTGACCTCGTTCAACGAGGTCAACCTCGGCAAGGTCATGGCGATGCGCAAGGAGCTGGGCGAGCAGTTCCAGAAGGACAACGGCATCAAGCTCGGCTTCATGAGCTTCTTCGCCAAGGCCGCCGCCAACGCGCTGGCCAAGTACCCGGTGGTCAACGCCTCGGTCGACGGCGACGACGTGATCTACCACGGCTACGCCGACATCTCGATCGCGGTCTCCACCGACCGTGGCCTGGTGACGCCGGTGCTGCGCAACGTCGAGCGCATGTCGTTCGCCGAGGTCGAGAAGGCCATCGACGGCTACGCGAAGGCGGCGCGCGAGGGCGGCCTCAAGCTCGAGGACCTGCAGGGCGGCACCTTCACCATCACCAACGGCGGCACGTTCGGCTCGCTGATGTCCACGCCGATCGTCAACCCGCCGCAGTCGGCGATCCTGGGCATGCACACCATCAAGGAGCGCGCGATCGTCGAGAACGGCCAGGTCGTCGCCGCGCCGATGATGTACATCGCGCTGTCCTACGACCACCGCATCATCGACGGCAAGGACGCGGTGCTGTTCCTGGTCGACATCAAGAACCAGCTCGAGAATCCGCACAGGATGCTGCTGGGCATGTGATTTTCCCCTTCCCCTTCAAGGGGAAGGCCGGGATGGGGATGGGTTTCCCCACCGGCGCCGCGAGGCAACCCATCCCCACCCTAGCCCTCCCCTTGAAGAGGAGGGAACCAGGAACAAGGACTACGCAATGAGCGAACAATTCGACGTCATCGTCATCGGCGCCGGCCCCGCCGGCTACCACGCCGCGATCCGCGCCGCGCAGCTGGGCATGAAGACCGCCTGCATCGACGCCGCGCTGGGCAAGGACGGCAAGCCGGCGCTCGGCGGCACCTGCCTGCGCGTGGGCTGCATCCCGTCCAAGGCGCTGCTCGATTCCTCGCGCCAGTACTGGAACATGGGCCACCTGTTCGGCGAGCACGGCATCAGCTTCAAGGACGCCAAGGTCGACATCGGCACCATGATCGGCCGCAAGGACAAGATCGTGAAGCAGTTCACCGGCGGCATCGCGATGCTGTTCAAGGCCAACAAGGTCACGCCGTACTACGGCTTCGGCCAGCTGCAGCCGGGCAACGTGGTCAAGGTCAAGCAGCACGACGGCTCGGAGATCGAGCTCAAGGCGCCGAACGTGGTCCTGGCAGCGGGCTCGGATTCGATCGAACTGCCGTTCGCGAAGTTCGACGGCGAGTACATCGTCGACAACGTCGGCGCGCTCGACTTCACCGAGGTCCCCAAGCGCCTGGGCGTGATCGGCGCCGGCGTGATCGGGCTGGAGCTGGGCAGCGTGTGGAAGCGCCTGGGCGCGGAAGTGACCGTGCTTGAAGCCCTGCCCGACTTCCTGCCCGCCGCCGACGCCGAGGTCGCCAAGACCGCCGCGCGCGAGTTCAAGAAGCAGGGCCTGGACATCCGCCTGGGCGCCAAGGTCTCCAAGACCGAGGTCACGGGCAAGGGCAAGAAGAAGGAAGTGGTCGTCACCTACACCGACAAGGACGGCGAACAGACGATCACCTTCGACAAGCTGCTGGTTTGCGTCGGCCGCCGCGCCGCGAGCAAGGGCCTGCTTGCCGAAGGCACCGGCGTCAGGCTCGACCAGCGCGGCGTGATCGAGGTCGACGAGCACTGCCACACCGGCGTCGACGGCGTCTGGGCGGTCGGCGACTGCGTGCGCGGCCCGATGCTGGCGCACAAGGGCTTCGAGGAAGGCATCGCGGTGGCCGAGCTGATCGCGGGCCTGCCCGGCCACGTCAACTACGACACCATCCCGAACGTCATCTACACCGAGCCGGAAGTGGCCTGGGTGGGCCAGACCGAGCAGCAGCTCAAGGCCGAGGGCACGCCGTACAAGACCGGCAGCTTCCCGTTCGCCGCGCTCGGCCGCGCCGTGGCGATGGCCGAGCCGGCCGGCTTCGCGAAGGTGATCGCGCACGCCGAGACCGACCGCGTGCTCGGCCTGCACCTGGTCGGCGTGGGCGTGTCGGAGCTGGTGCACGAGGGCGTGCTCACGATGGAGTTCAAGGGCTCCGCCGACGACCTGGCGCGGATCTGCCATGCGCACCCGACGCTGTCGGAGTCGATCCACGACGCGGCGATGGCGGTGGACAAGCGGGCGATCCACAAGGCGAACTGACGTTCGCCTTGCACCCACGATTTGCTGCGCAAACCGTGGGCCCCAAAGCGTGCATGCCATCCCCGCCCCTTCGCGCCTTCGGCGCGAACCGCCTCCAACCTGGGGGCTGGGGCAAAAGCCGCGCGGGGAAAATCCAGGCTTGTCATCTCGAGCGCAGCGAGAGATCCATCTCGACGGTTTCACGAGATTCCTCACTACGTTCGGAATGACAAGGGTGGGCTTCTCCGCTGTCTGACGGCCAACGCAGGTACTCGCCCTTGCCGCGGTGATCCCAGGCCCTGCTCGTGCCATTCCGCCACTCACTGTTCCCGATCCCCGGCCTCCCATGAAATCGATTTGCGTCTACTGCGGTTCCAACGCCGGCCTCCGTCCGGCCTACACGGAGCGGGCGATGGCGCTGGGCACGCGCATCGCCAAGGAAGGGCTGGCGCTGGTCTACGGGGGCGGCAACGTTGGGCTGATGGGGATCGTCGCCGACGCGGTGCTCGAGGGCGGCGGCGAGGTGGTCGGGGTGATCCCGCAGCAGCTGGTCGACTGGGAGGTCGCGCACACCGGGCTGACCCGGCTCGAGGTGGTCGGCTCGATGCACGAGCGCAAGGCGCGGATGTTCGACCTGTCCGACGCCTTCGTCGCCCTGCCCGGCGGCTTCGGCACGCTCGACGAGATGTTCGAGATGCTCACCTGGCGCCAGCTCGGGCTGGGCAGCAAGCCCTGCGCCTTCCTCGACGTCGACGACTTCTACGATCCGCTGCTGGCGATGATCGACCGCATGGTCGCCGAGCGCTTCCTGCATCCCGACCAGCGCCGCGACCTGTGGCACGGCGACGACATCGACGGCCTGTTCGCCTGGCTGCGCGACTACACGCCCGCGCAGGCGTCGAAGTGGATGGACGCCAAGCGGCGCGGCGAGATGCGCTGATTACCGGCCGCGCGGGCCCGCGGGCGCCTGGCAAGCGCGGCCTGTCCTTGTGGCATCGCGCCCCTTGTTCGCCGGGGGGACAGCCGATGCGGGTCGTTGCCACCAACTGGGAAGCCTCGCGCTTCTCCTGCCCTTTTCGGATGGGTGCCGCGTCCGGCGCTCACCGCCGGGCCATTCGTGCCCCCGCACGTGGCTTCCGCATGCGGGCGCGGTGTTCCTGGTCGCGGCGCTGGTGCTGTTCGGCGCGGCCACGATCGGCTGGCGGGTAGCGCGCCGGGCAAGGCTCGAAGCGTTGGCCGAAACCCAGCGCGCTCAGTCGCCGCGGGAACACGGCCTTCCATCCGCATGGTGCGTGCCGCGCGGACGCTTCCATTGCCGGAAGCCGGCATGCTGCGCCGCTTCGCGCGTCCGCGCGCCGCGCATGTCGCGCGGTGACGTTGTCCGAAAACGGCGAGCAATCGACGACGCGTACGCGCATACCTGAAGCGCGACGGCAACGCCGCCGCGCGCTGCACGCCAGGACGAGTCCTGAAGCGGCGCCGACGCCGTTGCAGCGGCCGCGCACGTCCCGGAGGAACCCCCCATGAAGACACGCCTCGCCTGCTCCATCCTTTCGACCACGATCCTGCTCACCGGCGCAGCCCACGCCGGCGATGCCGCGCGCCAAGGCCAATGGCCGCGCTACCACATCGAATTGCTGCAGGGCATCAGCGACCGTCCCAGCAGCGGCAACGGCATCAACGACCGCGGCTGGATCACCGGCACGTCGAAGCTGCCCGGCGATGCCGCCGTGGAAGCCGTGCTGTGGCGCGGGCAGCACATGACCCGCCTCGGCACGCTGGGCGGTGCCAACAGCGCGGTGCTGTGGCCGGTCGAGAACCTGCGCGGCCTCGTCGTCGGCATCGCGCAGACCGCCGAGCCCGATCCCTACAACGAACGCTGGAGCTGCTACTACTTCTTCCCCGGCAGCCAGCGCAGCGGCACGCGCTGCCTCGGCTTCCGCTGGAAGGACGGCGTGATGACGCCGCTGCCCACGCTGGGCGGCACCCATGGCTTCGCCGCTGGCGCCAACAACCGCGGCCAGGTCGTCGGCTGGGCGGAAAATTCCGTGCACGATCCGAGCTGCACCGCGCCGCAGGTGCTGCAGTTCCGCGCAGCGCTCTGGGGGCCCGGCCACGCGCAGGTACGCGAACTGCCGCCGCTGCCTGGCGACTCGGTCAGCTCGGCCACCGCGATCAACGACCGCGGCCAGGTGGTCGGCATCTCCGGCTCGTGCAGCAACGCCGTCGGCGGCCTCAGCGCCAGGCACAACGTGCTGTGGGAGAACGGCCATCCGACCGACATCGGCGACTTCGGCGGCATCGCCTGGAATACCCCGATGGCGATCAACCAGCGCGGCGACATCGTCGGCTTCGCGAACGACTCCGTCTCCGACGGCACCGGCTTCAACCCACGCGCGTTCGTGAAACTACGCGGCCAGCCTATCCGCAGGCTGGAGATGCTGCCGGGCGACGTCACCAGCCAGGCGCTTGGCATCAACGAATGGCGCCAGGTGGTCGGCCAGTCCTGCGATGCTGCCGGCCACTGCCGCGCCTTCCTCTGGCACGACGGCAAGGTGGCGGACCTGGGCGCGATCGACGACGCCGACAGCGCGCTCTACACCGCCAACGACATCGATGATTTCGGCAGGATCACCGGGCAGGCCATCGACGCGGGCAGCGGGGCCTACGTGGCGTTCCGGGCCGCGCCGCGCTTTCGGCGCTAGCGATCCCGCCGCGGCCGGGACGCCGCTCGCGCGTCCCGGCCCTTGACGCGGCCACAACGACACGCGGCGGATAGTGCGTGGCCCCGGAACAGGAGCGCCCCATGCCACGCAGTACAGCCCGCGGGATCCCGCATCGAAGCCACGCATCCCCGCATGCCTGCGCAAGGCGCGGAGGCCGGCCATGAACGGCGGCCAGGACCGGAAGGATCCCTCCGTGGACGGCGACAAGCAGTGCCCGCCGGAGGCGCCGGAGCACCGTCGCGAGCGCAAGCAGCACGAGAGCGAGAACCAGGACGAAGCGCTGGAGGAAACCTTCCCCGCCAGCGATCCGACGTCGCCGTTCGTGCCCGCGAAAGCGCCGAAGGAATGAAGGCCGGCGTGGCGCGGGTCACGTCGCGACGACGGCGCCTCCGCTAGCGTTCGCGCTCCCTCCCACGGAGCTTCGCAATGGCCGCCACCCGGGGCAAGCACGCGAAGAACGCGGACGCGACCGCGCGGCGCCAGCGCGCGATCCAGCAGCAGGCCGACGCCGAGGCCGCGAAGAAGGCGGCGAAGAAGTCGGCCTCGAAGCAGCCCGCGGCCACGAAGGTCGCGAAGAAGGCCAAGAAGGCGGCGAAAGCGGCGAAAGCGGCGAAAGCGAAGAAGAAGACGCCCGTGCAGGCCGGCACCCGCCGCCAGCCCACCAACCCGATGCCGCGCCAGCACCTGCGCAAGCCCGGCAACGAGCATGCCCTCGAACTACAGCCGCGCTTCCTCGCGCCCGACTACGCCGGCAGCGGCAAGCTCGACGGCATGGCGGCGATCGTCACCGGGGGCGATTCCGGCATCGGCCGCGCGGTTGCCGTGCTGTTCGCGCGCGAGGGCGCCGACGTCGCCGTGCTGTACCTGGACGAGCACGAGGACGCGAAGGAAACCGCGCGCCACGTCGAGGCCGAGGGCCGCCACTGCCTGCTCGTCGCGGGTGACGTCGGCGACCCGGCGTTCTGCGAGGACGCGGTCCGCCAGGCGGTCGAGGCCTTCGGCCGCCTCGACGTGCTGGTCAACAACGCCGCCTTCCAGCTCAACGCGAAGGACATCGGCGAGATCACCGACGAGCGCCTGGAGGAAACCCTGCGCACCAACATCGGCGGCTACTTCCGGATGGCGCGCGCCGCGCTGCCGCACATGGGCGAAGGCGCCAGCATCATCAACACCGGCTCGGAGACCGGCATCTTCGGCAACAAGCACCTGCTCGACTATTCGGCCACCAAGGGTGCCATCCACGCCTTCACGCTGTCGCTGGCGAGCAACCTGCTCGAGCGCGGCATCCGCGTCAACGCGGTGGCGCCGGGCCCGGTGTGGACGCCGCTCAATCCCGCCGACAAGCCGGCCAGGGACGTCCCCGGCTTCGGCAAGGACAGCGACATGGGCCGCCCGGCGCAGCCGGAGGAAGTCTCGCCCGCCTATGTCTTCCTCGCCTCGCCGGTCACCGCCTCCTACGTCAACGGCATCGTGCTGCCGGTGATGGGCGGGCCGCGCGGCTGAGGCGAGCGACGATTCCCGCCCCCGGCACAGCGAGGCTCGACATGAAGGGCTCCAAGGCATTCACCCGTTTCGCGCAGTCCGCGGCGAAATTCACCGGCAAGCCGATGTGCTTCGCGCTCGCCGCCGGCCTCATCATCGCCTGGGCGATCACCGGGCCGATCTTCAAGTTCGACAACACCTGGCAGCTGGTGATCAACACCGGCACCACCATCATCACCTTCCTGATGGTGTTCCTGATCCAGAACACGCAGAACCGCGACACCGAGGCGCTGCAGATCAAGCTCGACGAGCTGATCCGCGCCACCGGGTCGGCGAACAACAGCCTGCTCGCGCTCGAGGAACTCGACGACGAGGCGCTGGAGAAGCAGCGCAAGTATTTCGCCCGGCTCGCCAGGGAGGCGCGCGAAGCCGGCAACGAGGACGTCGCCGAGGGCGCGGAAGCCGACGAGCAAGCCGCCGGCGAAGCGGAGGCCGTTGCGCGCAACAAGCACTGAGCGGCCTCGCGCCGTCGCTGCGTGCGTCACCCCTCCAGGCCTGACGGGCGCGCGCCGCCCCCCGTCGATCCTTGTCGATCCGGCCCCTCCTGTTTCGTCATGAAGGCAAGAGCGCGGCCGACGGAAAGCGCGCCGCCTCTCCCCGCCACGACAGGAGAACGACATGCGCTGCATGGTGATCATGAAAGCCAATCCGCAAAGCGAGGCCGGCGCGATGCCGAGCGAGCAGGTGCTGACGCAGATGGGCGCCTTCAACGAACAACTGGTCAAGGCCGGCGTGATGCTGGCCGGCGAAGGGCTGCACCCGAGCTCGAAGGGCGTGCGCGTCGGGTTTTCCGGCGCTGCCCGGCCGGTCGTCACCGAGGGGCCGTTCGACGCGACGCGCGAGCTGGTCGCCGGCTTCTGGCTGTGGCAGGTCAAGTCGATGCCCGAAGCGATCGAATGGACCCGGCGCATCCCGAACCCCGACGGCGACACGTTCGAAGTGGAAATCCGGCCGGTGTTCGAAGCCGAAGACTTCGGCGAGGCGTTCACGCCGGAGGCGCGCGAGCAGGAGGAACGCCTGCGCACGCAGATCGCGGCGAAGCAGTAACTCCCGCTGTTGTGGGAGCGACAGAGGTCGCGACGATCGCCCCTGGATTCCGCGGCCGGTGCGACCGGCATTGGCCGGCGGCTCCAGGCCCCGCATGCGAGCGAGGTGGTGCCATGGCGAGCGCATCGGCAACGAAGGCCATGCTTGCCGCCCGGGCTGTCGCGGCCCGCGGCAGGCCCAGGCCCGGTCCACGGCATTGGCCCTTGCGCGGCCGCCGCCGCGATGTTGTGATCCCCCGCCATGGCGACCACGGATATCCATCGCACGATCGAGGCGGTCTGGCGGATCGAATCGGCCAAGCTGATCGCGGCCCTCGCCCGCATGGTCCACGACGTCGGGCTGGCCGAGGAGCTGGCCCAGGACGCGCTGGTGGTCGCGCTGGAGCGCTGGCCCCGCGACGGCGTGCCGGACAACCCGGCCGCCTGGCTGATGGCCACCGCCAAGCACCGCGCCATCGACCGCCTGCGCCGCAGCAAGCTGCAGTGGAGCAAGCACGCGGAGATCGCGCGCGAGCTGGAGGAGCAGCAGGCCATGGCCGCCTCTGACGCCGACGACCGGCTCGACGACGACATCGGCGACGACCTGCTGCGGCTGGTGTTCACCGCCTGCCATCCGGTGCTGCCGCGCGAGGCGCGGCTGGCGCTGACGCTGCGGCTGCTCGGCGGGCTGTCGACCGACGAGATCGCGCGCGCCTTCCTGGTGCCAGAGCCGACCATGGCCCAGCGCATCGTGCGCGCCAAGCGCACGCTGTCGGAGAAGCAGGTGCCGTTCGAGGTGCCGCGCGGCGACGACCGGTTCGAGCGCCTGGACTCGGTGCTCGAAGTGATCTACCTGATCTTCAACGAAGGCTACGCGGCCACCGCGGGCGAGGACTGGCTGCGCCCGGCGCTGTGCGAGGAAGCGCTGCGCCTGGGCCGCATCCTGGCCGGGCTGATGCCCGGCGAGCCGGAGGTGCACGGCCTGCTGGCGCTGATGGAGCTGCAGGCCTCGCGCAACAAGGCGCGCGTGGGCCCCGGCGGCGAGCCGATCCTGCTGGCCGCGCAGAACCGCGCGCGCTGGGACCAGCTGCTGGTCCGGCGCGGACTGGCCGCGCTCGAGCAGGCGATCAGGCTGGGCGGTGCGCGCGGCCCGTACGCGCTGCAGGCTGCGATCGCCGCCTGCCACGCCCGCGCCACCAGCGTCGAGGCGACCGACTGGCCGCGCATCGTGGCGCTGTACGACGCGCTCGCGCAGGTCGCCCCCTCGCCGGTGGTGGAGCTCAACCGCGCGGTGGCGGTGTCGATGGCGTCGGGTCCGGACATCGGGCTCGCGGCGGTGGACGCGCTGGCCGGCGACCGCGCGCTACGCAACTACCACCTGCTGCCTAGCGTGCGCGGCGAGCTGCTGCGCCGGCTCGACCGCCACGCCGAGGCCCGCGCCGAATTCGAGCGCGCCGCCGACATGACCCGCAACGCGCGCGAGCGCGAACTGCTGCTGGCCAAGGCGCGCGACTGCGCGGCGTAGGCGCGGCATCGCGCCGCGCGGGGGAATCGCGCGCCATGCGCCAACGGGCCGCCGGCGCAACTACTTGCCGGCCGCTTCCTGCGCGATCGCCTCGACCTGGATCCGCAACGTCACCGCCATGCCGAAGCCGTAGTCCTTGCCCGCCGGCATCCCGAACTCGTCGCGCTGGATGGTCGCCAGCGCGTCGGCGCCGCACAGCTCGCGCTTGAGCACCGGGTGCGGCATGCACTTGAAGCTCTTCACCTGCAGTTCGACCGGACGCGTCACGCCATGCAGGGTCAGCTCGCCCACCACGCGCGTCGGCTTGCCCTCGGCGAAGCCCTCCAGCCGGCCCGCGTAGCGTGCCGTCGGATACTTGCCGACGTCGAACAGGTCGGGACCGCGTGCGTGCTCGCTCAGGGCGTCGTTGCCGAAGTCGATGCTGGCCGCGTCGATTTCCACCTCGACCGTGCCCGTGCCCGCGGCCCTGTCGAGCGTGACCTTGCCGCTGCTGCGGTTGAACTTGCCGCGCCACACCGACAACCCGCCGAGGTGGTCGGCCTCGAAGCTCGGATAAGTGTGCTCCGGGTCGATGTCGTAGGTGACGGTGGCGGCGCAGGCCAGGCCGCTGGCGAGCAGCAGCGGGGCCAGCGCGAGAATGGAGCGCGGGGCGGCAGGTCGTGCAGTCATCGATGTCTCCTGATGGTGGTCGGTGGGTTTCGCGGAAATCGTCGAGGCGTCGCGGCGCGCCCACGGGCGGCCGCGGCTGCCTCGTCGGCCCGCTAGAGTTCGACAATCGGCTTGAAGCCACCCCAGAACATGCGCTTGCCGTCGAACGGCATCGACTTGGGATCCATCCCGGCGATGCGCGGGTCGGCCATGACCTTCTTGTTGACGCGGTCGCGCTGCGCGCGCGAGGCGTAGACGATCCACGAGAACACCACCACCTCGCCGGGCTTGAGCTTCACGCTCTGCGGGAAGGAGGTGACCTTGCCGGACTGCACGTCGTCGGCCACGCATTCGACGTACTCCAGCGCCCCATATTCCTTCCAGATCGCGCCGGCCTTGCGCGCGAGCCGGCGGTAGGCGGCCAGGTTCTTCTCGGGGACGGGCAAGACGAATCCATCGACATAGCTCATGGCGGGTTCCTCGCGGATGCGGTTGGTGTGATGCGCGCCCCGCAGGCCGCGCTCATGGAGACGTCGATCCACGATGGTGCGGATCGACATCGCGCGCAGTCAGGATGACCGGGTTCACCCTTCGTTTAGGCTCGTCCACGCCGCGTGCAGCCGCTTGACCGCGCTTGCCGGCTTCCGGGAACCTTGGACGCGCGGGCGCGTCCCTCTTCTTTCCCACGAGCAACGACATGAATGCACCGGACGTCACCATCTACCACAACCCCGCCTGCGGCAATTCGCGCGGGGCGCTGGCGCTGATCCGCGAAGCCGGCATCGAGCCGCGCGTGGTCGAGTACCTGCGCGAGCCGCCGGATCGCGCGACGCTCCAATCGCTGCTCACGGCGATGGACCTGCCCGCACGCGCGCTGCTGCGCGAGAAGGAGCCGGCATGCGCGGAGCTCGGGCTGGACGACCCGTCACTCGACGAGGGCGCGCTGCTCGATGCGATGCTCTCGCACCCGGTGCTGATGCAGCGGCCGATCGTGGCCACGCCGCTGGGCACGCGCATCTGCAGGCCGCCGGAAACCGTGCTCGACCTGCTGCCATCGCGGTAGCGGCGGCGTCGCGCGGCTGCCGTCTGCGCTAGCATCGTCGCATGTGCCTGATCGCCATCGCCTGGCGCGTGCATCCGCGCTTCCCGCTCGCGCTGATCGCCAACCGCGACGAATTCCACGGCCGGCCGACCGCGCCGGCCGGCTTCGACCCGGATGCGCCCGACGTGTACGGCGGCCGCGACCTACTGCAGGGCGGCAGCTGGCTGCAGGCGTCCACGCGCGGGCGCTTGGCGGCGGTGACCAACGTGCGCGCGGGGCTCGCGAACGAGGCCGCGCCACGCTCGCGCGGGGCGCTGGTGCGCGATTTCGCGCGCGGCGACGGGCGCGCCGATGCGTCGCTGCGGGCGCTGGCGCCGATCGCCGCGGAATTCGGCCGCTTCAACCTACTGGCTTGGGACGGCGAGGCGCTGGCGTTCGCAAGCAACCATCCCGGCTTCGCGACGCATGCGGTCGAGCCAGGCCTGCACGCGATGTCCAACGGCGCCTTCGACGCGCCCTGGCCGAAGAGCACCCACGCCACGCGCGCACTGTCCGCCTGGCTGGCGTCGCCCGCGGCCGGCGCGGAATCCTTCGACATGCCCGCGCTGGCGCCCCTGCTCGACGCGCTCGCCGACACCACCACCGCGCCCGACGACGCCCTGCCCGACACCGGCGTCGGCCTGGCGCTCGAGCGCACGCTGTCGCCGCCCTTCGTGCGAGGCGAACGTTACGGGACGCGCTGCAGCAGCGTCGTGCTGGCCGGCCGCGAAGCGATCGTGTTCGCCGAGCGCCGCTACGGTCCGGACGCGATCATCCTCGGGGAAAGCCTGGCCACGCTGCCGCTTGCCGCGGCTCGCCCCGACGCCGATCTCCCCGACGCCGGCCGCTCCGACGCGAGCCGCCCCGATGCGAGTCGTCCCGACGCCGGCCGCCCCGACGCGAGCCGCCCCGACGCCGGCCGCCCCGACACCGATCGCCCCGATGCCGATCTCCCCGAAACCGGCCGCTCCGGCGCGGGGCATCCCGACACCGGACGCAGTTGACGCCAGCGCCCTCCCGCTTTGCGGGAAGGGGCACATCGTCCAATCATCCCGGCAACCGCGAAGCGCCAGCTACGCAACCCTCTCCCGCGCAGCGGGAGAGGGAGGGCGCGAAGCGCCAGGGTGAGGGCCCGGCTTTTCGCCGCACGTTCGGCTTCTTGCAGGCTTCGGCTGTTTGCGCGAAGGAAGTCGCCGTCCGGTGAATCGCTCTTCCCCCGGCAAGGCATCCTGCCTTGGCGGGGGCGCCGCCATCCATGGCCGGCTTGGCGCGATCCCCCGGCCGCCGCCTTCCTGCCGACTTCGCATTGCTTCGGTGGCGCGGCATTTGACCTGCTAAGGGCAAGCACGAAGCGCCTGTCGCAACCCTCTCCTGCGCAGCGGGAGAGGGAGGGTACGCAGCGCCCGGGTGAGGGCCCGGCTTTTCGCGATCACCTGAACGACCGCCCGGACCCCTGCGTCAGTTCGACGTCGCCACGCAGCGCGCCGGCGCGTCGCCCACCACTTCCTGCTCCCAGCCGTTGGAGGCGCGGCGCGCGACGGTGCCGTTGATGCAGGCGCGCTCGCCGCCGTCGCGGCGCGCGACGCTGGGACCCGGCAGGCGGAGGGGTTCTTGCGCCTGCGCTTCAGCGGCGGCGCCGGTCGTCGCCGGGGACGCGGCGGGGCGCGGGCGTTCCGGCGCCGCGGAAGCTCGCGCGGTGGTATCAGCGGGACTTGGTGCGTCCGTGGTTTTGCTGGCGCCTGCTTCTCCCGCCTTCGGAGCACTTTCGACCTGCCCGGCCTCCCCGCCACGCGCCTCGCGTCCATCGCCGAACACCAGGCGACTCGCCGCATTGGCGATGAACACGCCCAGCGCCGCCGCCAGCAGCGTCGGCACGAAGAAAGACCAGGGTGTCAGCGCCACCCACGTATCGCCTCGGCTCATGCCCTGCCCTCCCCGTTTCGGCGGAGCGTAGCGCATGTCGGGCGGGCGGCGCGCCCCTTCCCCGTGCCGGAAGCGACGGCCGCCTCGATGCGGCCCGTGCCGCGTCGGCGCGCACGGCTGCGAACCGCACGCCGAATCGCGCACTTGCGACCATCCATTCAATGGTCACGTGCACGATGCGCGCCATCCTCGCGGATCGGCCGGCGAACGCACGCGCCGGGCGCGCGAGGCCGGCCCGCAACGGATGCTTCCACTTGCAGGCGACGCTTGAAGGACTGCCTGCAGCGCATCGCGCATGCGCTTGATCCGGTTGGCCGCAACTTTTTCGCGCCCAAAAGTAGAAGGCCCAGTCTGGCGGATTTCTCCGTCCGGCTGAGCCTTCTGTTGTCGAAGCGATTGCTTCCGGCTTTCGCCTTCCGCTTTTTCTTCGACGCGTGCACGTTATCGCAACCGCCGTTAGCGATGCGTAAAACACGCCGACCGTTCGTCGGCGCGCGGCATCACCACGGCCACCAGCCGCCGCCCGACTGCGCGTAGCGGTCGGCCGCACGCTCGAAGCGGTTGCGCGCGCTGATGCCGCCGCACAGCAGGTACAGCGGCAGGAACAGCGGGCCGAGCGCCATGTACTGGAACACGTGCGCACGCTCGTGGTCGGCCAGCACGATCGGCGCTTCCTGCGCGTGGCCCGCGCGGTGCGCGTAGGTCACGCAGGGCGAGTCGAGATTGTCGCCGGTGTGCAGGATCACGTTGCCCAGCGTGATCGCGCCGCCCGGTCCCCACGGCCAGCGGTGGAACACCATCGCGCGTTCGCGCGCGCGCAGGTGCGCGTGCGCGCCGAACGGCATGCCGGCGACGCCGAGCAACAATCCGGCGAGCGTGTTGGGGATCGTCCAGAGCGCGCCCGCGGCCTGCAGGGCGCGCAACGCCGCCGGCGGCAACGTCGATGCGTTGCCGGCGTCGTTCAATCGTCGCCTTCGGGCATCAGCAGCCACAGGATCAGGTAGACCAGGATGCCGGGGAACGCGGCCGACGCCACCGAGACGACCACGTAGATCGCGCGCAGCAGCGTCGAGTTCCAGCCGTAGCGGTGCGCGATGCCGCCCATGACGCCGGCCAGGACGCGGTCGTTGATCGAGCGGGTGAAGCGTTGCGCTTGTGTCATCGGGAACGGGTGCATGGCCGGGGACCGGTGAAGTCTAGCGCGTCCGGCGTTAAACGCCCCGCGCGCGCAGGCGCCCGAGCACGTCGCGGAACCAGGCCTGCGAATCGATCTCCGGCCGCCCCGGGCAGCGCACCCGGTAGGGCCGGCCGCTGATGCTGCTGCGGCTGGCGGCGCGATCGATGAACTCCTCCGCCGTGCCCGCCAGCCCGCGCCTGCGCGCCCAGTCGTACTTGCGCTGCAGGTGGGCCCGCGCGCGGCCGGCCTCGTACCAGCGGCCGTTGCGCTCGAACCGGCAACCCGACGCGCCGAGCTCCTCGATCAGCCCCGCAATCTCGCGCGCGGCGACGCCGCCGTCCGCCGCAGCCACCGGCCGCGCCACGCACGCCCAGGCGGCGAAGATGCCTGCGGCGACGGCGCGGGCCAGGCGCGGCATCGATCCCGCCTCAGCCCGACCGCTTCGCCAGCCAGTCGTGGATCGTGCCCGGCACTTCCTTCTGCGCGCGACCGGAAACGTAGATGCCGATGTGGCCGCCGCGGAACGACAGCTCGGAGTAGTCCTTGCTGCCGACCAGCTCCTTGAGCCGCTTCGACGCCGCCGGCGGCACCAGGTGGTCCTGCTCGGCATAGATGTTGAGTACCGGCATCTCGACAAGCCCGAGGTGCACCTCGCGTTCGCCGATCACGATGCCGCCGTTGACGAAGCCGTTGCCCTGGTAGAACTGCTTGATGAACTGGCGGAACGCCTCGCCCGCCTGGTCGGGCGAGTCGAAGATCCACTTCTCCATGCGCAGGAAATCCTCGACCGCGCGCTTGTCGTCGAGGATGTCGACCAGCCCGACGTACTTCTGCGCGAACAGCCGCCACGGCTTGAGCGTGAGGTAGCACAGGTTCATCAGGTCCGCCGGCACGTTGCCGAGCGTGTCGACGAACAGGTCCACGTCCATGCCGCGGGTCCAGTTCGACAGCATGTTGTCGTCGGTGTGGAAGTCCACCGGCGTGACCATGGTGATCAGGTTGCGGACCTTGCCCGGGTGCAGCGACGCGTAGCACAGCGAGAACGCGCCGCCCTGGCAGATGCCGAGCAGGTTGATGGCGTCCAGGCCGTGCGCGTCGCGCAGATGATCGACGGCGCCGCCGAGGAAGCGCTCGATGTAGTCCTCGAGCGTGAGGTAGCGGTCGGAGCGGTCGGCGTAACCCCAGTCGATGATGTAGACGTCCTCGCCGCGCGCCAGCAGGTTGCGCACGATCGACTTGTCGGCCTGCAGGTCGACCATGTACGGGCGGTTGACCAGCGCGTAGCAGACCAGCAGCGGCACCTTCGCGGTGGGCGTGCCCTCGCCGCGGTAGCGGTAGAGCACGACCTTGCCGTCGCGCCAGACCTCCTCCTTCGCGGTCGCGCCGTAGTCGACGTCGTCGAGCTCGCGCAGGGTCTGCAGGCCGGCGGCGAGCTTGCGCTGGAATTCCGCGGCCTCGGCGGCCAGCCGGTCCGGGGTGATGTCGAGCGGTCCGGTCATGCGGGCTTCCCCCTGGCGGCGGCCTTCCTCGCCGCGGTCTTCCTCGCCACGGTCTTCTTCGCAGCGGGACGCGCCTGCCCGGGCGCCGCGGCGGCATCGCGCAGGCGCCGCAGCTGGCGCTCGAGCTCGACGATCTTGCGGTGCGCGGCGTCGACCTCGGTGCGGGTGGGCATGCCGAACAGCCCGCTCGCGAGCTCCACCTCGCGCTGCACGCCGGCGCGCAGGCGCATCTGCGCGTCGACCAGCTGGCCGTAGGCGTCGCGGAACGCCTTCGACAGCGCGACCTTCGCATAGGCATCCTCGGCGGCGTCGACCCACAGGTCGAACAGCGCGCGCGCCGATTGCAGTTGCTTGCCGGGCTCCTCGCGCTCGGCGAGCTTGTCCTCGAAGATCGCATAGGCCGCGCGCGTGGCCTGGCGCATCAGCTCGTCGTACGCCTGGGTGCACTGCTGGTAGTCGGCCATCGCCAGCGCGAGCTGCTGCCAGCGTTCCTGGTGCTCGCGCGCGAAGCCGAAGGCCGGCATGCGCAGCCACGACAGCGATTCGTTGCGCAGGCCCTCCAGGTAGGGCGAGGCCTGCTCGAACCACTGCTCGAAGCCCTGCAAACCCGGCCCGCGCATGCCGCGCAGCAGGTCGAGGAAGGGATTGCCGCCGGCGGATTCCATCGCGCCCTTCCAGGCCTTCGCGATGTCCGCCGCGCTGGCCGGCTGGCCGGCGAATTGCGCGGCCACCTGCTGCATCTGCCCGAGCCACTGTCGCGCCTGCGCGTTGAAGCGTTCCAGCGCGTCGTTGCCGTCCTGGCGGCCGCCCTGCGCGAACCGGCCCCACCAGTCCAGCGCTTCCTGCCAGGGCTGCGCGCCGGACCGCGCGGCGCCCGGCGCGGCGGCGCGCAGCGCCTCGCCCCAGGCGCTCCAGTACTGCCGCGCCAGTGCGTCGAAGTCGCCCGGGATCCCGCTTCCGCCCTGCCTGCTGTCTTGCATCGTCGCCTCCTCCGGCTGCCGCGATCATAGCAACGCGACCGTTGCAATCGCGCGCGCTCAGGGCTTGGGAATGCGCAGTGTCTTGCTGATCATCAGCGAGCCCGACAGCGCGTACAGCAGCACCAGCGGATGCAGCTGCCAGGGCCCGAGTCGCCATTCGCCGAACCACAGCCCGTCGCCGATCCGCCCCAGGTGCGCGGCCACCGCCAGCACGACCACGATCGCCACGCTGGTCGGGATCGGCGTGCCCTCGAAGAACTTCACCTTGTCACCGCCGTCCGCGAGGGTCTCGGCGGTGACGTTGTAGCGCGCCAGGCGGCTGACGCCGCAGCCAACGAAATAGCTCAGCACCACCCAGTCCCAGCCGCCCTGCATGCCGCAGGCGTAACCCAGCGCGGCCGGCGCCACGCCGAAGGAGATCACGTCGGCCAGCGAATCGAGCTCGCGCCCGAGGGTGGACGCGACCTTGCGCCAGCGCGCGACGCGGCCGTCGAGGGCGTCGAAGATGAAGGCGAGCGGGATCAGCGCCATGCCGACCATCAGGTCGCGCACGACGCCTTCGTGCAGGAAGCGCATCGCCGCGAAGACCGCGCCGGTGCCGCAGAATGCGTTGGCCAGGGTGAACCAGTCGGCCAGCTGGAAATCGCGCAGCATCGAGAAATGGCGGGGGCGCTGCATGGTCGGCTCCGGTCCGGGGAGGCGACAGGGTGCCAAATTCCGCGTCGCCGCAACATGCAGGCGCGCCGCCCCGCCCCTTGTAGGAGCGGCTTCAGCCGCGAGCTTGCGGGCAACGGAGTGATGCGGGCGAAGAAGCCGAGGCCCGGGCCTCGCTCCTCCGAATCGCGAATCGCCAATCACCGGTTGAAGCTCGCGGCTGGAGCCGCTCCCACGGGCAGCCGCGGTGCTATTCCGGCATCGCCAGGTTCGCCGCCTCCAGCGGCTTGCCGGCGCCGCGCGGCATGGTGGCGACCACGGCATCCGCGGGCAGCGGCGCCTTGCCGTCCAGGTAGGCGTCGATGCGGTCCAGCGCGGCGTAGACGTAGGGCAGCGAGGGCACGTAGCGCGCGGCGTAGTCGGGGAAGCCGAGGAAGGCGTCGAAATGCTCGACGTTGTGCACCTGCCAGTAGCGCACCTCGCGCCCGGCCGCCTGCGCGGCGGCGACGTAGGGCGCGCTGCTGAAGGCCGGCGGCACCAAGCCGTCGTCGAGGCCGTGCACCACGATCACCGGCAGGCCTGCGCGCGGCAGCGAGGCGCGGGTTTCGGCGACGCCCTTGCGCACGCGGTCGGCGTCGACGCCCTGCCCGTCCCACAGCGCGCGCAGGCACCGCAGGCCGGGTAGCACGGGATCCCGAGCCGCCGTCTTCGCGTCCACGATGCCGACGCCGTTGCCCGGCGGGATGCCGGCCGCGTCCGACCACCAGGCCGCGCGTTCCGCGGCGGTGGCCGCGCGCGCGCCGGCGCCCGCGTCCTGCGCCGAGTAGGCGTAGCCGCAGGGATGCTCGCCGACGCCGTAGCGGCCGTAGGCCGAGGCGTAGGCCACCGCCACCGCGCGCCACAGGTCGAAGCCGCTCGAGGCCGCGCCCGAACGCAGCGCGGCGTCGGTCCAGCCGCTGGCGCGCATGGCGTCGTAAGCGGACTTCGCCTGCTCCGCGGCGGTCGCGCCCGTGACCAGGCCGGCCGCCTTGAGCGATGCGCAGCGCAGCGTCCACAGCGGCCCAGCCTGCGCGCGCATCGGTGGCTGCGCCAGCGAGGCCGGATCCAGGTGCAGCAGCGCGCACGGCTGAAGCAGCGCCGCCTCGGTGGCGAAGTCGTAGATCGGCCGCGCGCCCTCGACGTGCACGTTGGGCTCGCCCGCGACCACCGCGTCCAGCCAGTCGCCGTCGAGCTCGGCCGCGCGGAGCACCGCGCCGCCGCCGTTGGAGATGCCGACCGCGATCACCCGGGTGTTGCCGAAGGTGAACGGCGCGGCGTCCGGCACGGCCTCGTCGAGCGCGTGCAGGGCGAACTGCGCCGCCTGCCTCACGTGCCGGCCCCAATCGGCCTCGGGGTTGTCCTTCGAATGCGCGTGCTTGAAGGCGACGCCGCTGGCGCCGACCGGCGCGTCGGGCACGAAGGCGAGCGCATCGCCGCCATCGAGGCCGCCGGCGGTGCCGTCGGCGCGCGCGCCGACCTGCGCGTCGAGGTCGAAATAGTCGGTGCCCGCGCCCTTGTCGGTGTAGGCGACCGCGCAGCCCTTCGGCAGGCCCCAGGCGCCGGCGATCGAGATCGCGCCGTAGACGCCGCGCGAGCCGGAGGCCGGCGCGACCACGACGCAGCGCCTGGCCTTGTCGAACGCGTCCGGCACCTGCACCAGCACGCGGTGCGGTTGGATGGCGCCGGGCACCTTCGCCAGCGCGGAGAACTCGCGCCCGGGGATCGCCTGCGTGCTGCCGTACAGCGTGCCGTAGCCGCCACCCGGCGCGAGGTCGGCGATGCCGCGCCAGTTGCTCCAGATCGCGCGGCGGCGCAGTTCGGCCGCGGTGGGATGCGCGGCGTCGGCGAACGCCGGCGGCGCCATCGCGCGCAGGCCGTCCAGGCCCAGGCCCGCGGTCAGCAGGTCGTCGCCGCCCCGGTGCTCGGTGCTGCGTTCGGACGTGAACATCGATGCCTCCGTGGCGTCGCGCTGCGGCGTGACGGCGCAGGCGCCCAGCAGCAGGGCCAAGGACAGGAAGGTGCCGGCGCGGATGGTGGTCGTGGTCATGGCGCGACAGTAGCAAGCGCGGCGGCGGCGTTCATCGTACTTTGGTACCACGGCGCGGCGCCCGCGCGCGGCGGGATTCCTGCCAGAATCCCCGCATGCCCCTGCTGCTGATCGCCGACGACCATCCGCTGTTCCGCGCTGCGCTGCGCCAGGCCGCGGCCGACGCGGTGGACGCGCTGCAGGTGCGCGAGGCGGCCTCGCTGGACGAGGTGCTGGCTGCGCTCGACGCCGAACCGGGGATCGACCTGGTCCTGCTCGACCTGCACATGCCGGGCAACCACGGCCTGGCGGGGCTGGCGGCGATCCGCGCGCAGCATCCCGGGGTCGCGGTGATCGTGGTCTCGGCCAACGACGACCCGCGCGTGGTGCGGCGCGCGCTCGACCACGGCGCCGCCGGCTACCTGCCCAAGAGCGCCGGGCTGGACGAGCTGCGCGAGGCGATCCGCAGCGTGATGGCCTGCGAGCAGTGGCTGCCGGCGACGCTGCGCGCCTCGGTGGCGCGCGCGCAGTCCTCGGCCGACGACAGCGCGCTGGCCGCGCGCCTGGCCAGCCTGTCGCCGCAGCAGTTCCGGGTGCTGGCCCTGGTCGCGCAGGGCCTGCTCAACAAGCAGATCGCCGACCGCCTGGACGTGCAGGAGCGCACGGTGAAGGCGCACCTGTCGGCCATCTTCGACCGCCTGGGCGTGCGCAACCGCACCCAGGCCGGGGTGGTGCTGCGCGAGCTGGAGCTTTCGGACCCGGCGCGGCAGCTCGAGGGCTGAGCGGGCGGCCCGCCGGGGCCAGCCGGAGGTCAGGCCGCGAGGGCGCAGGGCTGCATTCCCCACCGGGCCGGGTGCCAAGCCGGGAGAACGTCCTTCCCCCGGCCCCGCAGGGCGCATCAGCGACGCATCCCGGCACCCGCGCGCCCCTTCCTGTCACGAAGGCGCGCCATCCTGCCCCGGCGCCGGGCCGTCCACGGACGGCACGCGAATTGCTTTGCCTTCCCTACGCAACGGCTTTCCGGGGGACGACCTATGGAACGCGAGCTGTTCTCGATCGAACAATCGGCCCGGGGCTGGGTCGTGTATACGGCCAGCGGTGGCAACGAGCCGCCCGACCCGACGCCGCTGGTGGCCATCGAGCACGCCAGCCAGCTGGCCTATGCCCGCCACCGCAGCACCGGCCACCCGACCGGGGTGAAGGTGAAGCTGCGCTGCGGCGACACCGTGCTGATGGCCTGCCACGGCTGAAAGCCGGGAAGGACGCGCGGCGAGAACGGTAAGGCAAGGACCGCCGCCCCGAGCGCAGCGAGGGATCTGCTTTCCGCGCCGTGTTCCCAACCGGATCCTTCGCCCTACCCGGGATGACACGGGCCACGCGAGCGCACGTCCCCGTCAATGCACCTTCGCCGCGCGCATCGCCAGCACGCGGTCCGGCGCCACGAACGAATCGGCGCGCGCGCCCGCCCAGAAGTTGCGGAACACCACGTGCTCGGGGATGCGGCCGAGCAGTTCGCCCGGCTCCAGGAACCGGTACAGCGCCGCCAGCGAGCGCACCTCGGTCGGCGACACGCGACGCAGGATGTGCTCTGGGCCGAGCTGGCCGGGATGCTCCAGGCCCGCGGCGCACAGCAGGTCGCGCAGCGCCTTGACGGTGTTCTCGTGGAACTGGAACACGCGCGCCGACTTGTCGGTGGTGTCGAGCTTCCGCCAGCGCGCCGGGTCCTGCGTCGCCACGCCGGTCGGGCAGCGGTCGGTATGGCAGCTCAGCGACTGGATGCAGCCCAGCGCGAACATGAAGCCACGGCCGGCGTTGCACCAGTCCGCGCCCAGCGCGACGGTGCGCGCGATGTCGAAGGCGCTGGTGATCTTGCCCGCCGCGCCGATGCGGATGCGGTCGCGCAGGCCGATGCCGACCAGGGTGTTGTGCACGATCATCAACGCCTCGTGCATCGGCACGCCGACGTGGTCGACGAACTCCGCCGGCGCCGCGCCGGTGCCGCCCTCGGCGCCGTCGACGACGATGAAGTCCGGCAGCAGGCCCGTCTCCAGCATCGCCTTGGCCACGCCGAACCACTCCCAGGGATGGCCGAGCGCGAACTTGAACCCGGTGGGCTTGCCGCCCGACAGCTCGCGCAGCCGCGCCACGAATTCCAGCAGCCCCACCGGCGTGGAGAACGCCGAATGGCGCGAGGGCGAGATGCAGTCCAGCCCCTGCGGCACGCCGCGCGTCGCCGCGATCTCCGCGCTCACCTTCGGCCCCGGCAGCACGCCGCCGTGGCCGGGCTTGGCGCCCTGCGACAGCTTGAGCTCGATCATCCGCACCTGCGGCTCGCGCGCGTTGGCCGCGAAGCGCTCCTCGCTGAAGCGCCCGTCCTCGCCGCGGCAGCCGAAGTAGCCCGAGCCGATCTCCCACACCAGGTCGCCGCCGTTCTCGCGGTGGTAGGGCGAGATCGAGCCCTCGCCGGTGTCGTGGTAGAAGTTGCCGCGCTTCGCCCCGGCATTGAGCGCGCGGATCGCGTTGGCCGACAGCGCGCCGAAGCTCATCGCCGAGATGTTGAACACGCTGGCGTCGTAGGGCTGCGCGGTGCCGGGGCCGACGCGCACCCGGAAGTCGTGCGAGGCGATGGAGGTCGGCAGCAGCGAATGGTTGATCCACTCGTACTGCACGCCGTAGACGTCGCGCTCGGTGCCGAACGGCACCACGTCGATGACGTTCTTGGCGCGCTGGTAGACCAGCGAGCGCTGCTGCCGCGAGAACGGCACTTCCTGCATGTCGGACTGGATGAAGTACTGGCGGATTTCCGGCCCGATCGACTCGAGGAAGTAGCGGAAATGCGCGAGGATCGGATAGTTGCGCCGCAGCGTCGTGCGCCGCTGCAGCAGGTCCCAGGTGCCCAGCAGCGCGAGCGCGCCGAAGATGCCCAGCGGCCAGCGCCAGGCAGCGTGCTGCAGCACGAGCACCATCCACGCCGACAGCAGCGCCAGGGCGACGCAGGCGACGTAGGTGAAATAGCGCGACATCCGGCTGGCCCTCGGCTTGCGGTCGCCTGGCATTGTTGCAGACGGTGGCCCGCGGGAGCGATGCCGGCAGGAGACGCCTCTTGCGGGAGCGGCTTCAGCCGCGAGCTTTTCGGGCCCGGCAAGGAGCAGCTCCCGTGGCGGCGACTCAAGTCGTGACAGGCACCGTGGTCAGGGTTGGCGAGTCGCGACTTCCATCGCTCCCATCGGGACAGGCGCGCGGCTGTAGCCGCTTGCACGAAGCAGGAGTGGTGCCCGGGGCCGGGATCGAACCGGCATGGCCTTGCGGCCGGCGGATTTTAAGTCCGATGCGTCTACCAGTTTCGCCACCCGGGCGCGGCGCCGATAGCGTGCCTGACCGCCCGCCGATTGCAAGCCGCAGCCCGCGCGACCGCCCTTTCGAGGCGAAGGCTCTTTTGAAAAGTCCGCACATGGATGTGCGGGCTCTTGCGGTGGGACCCGCATCTACGTGCGGGCTCTTGCGGAGGGACCCGCATCTGCGTGCGGCCTCTTGCGGAGGGACCCGCGTACGTAGTGGAGGCCTGGGTCGGAATTGAACCGGCGTACGCGGCTTTGCAGGCCGCTCAACGCCTTTGGAATCAAGGCATTGCGTCAATACCACCCGAATTGCCGCTTTCACGCATCCGCGCGTAGCGCAGTATCACAGCAGCTGCGCCTGGCTGTCATCCCAGTTCTTGACGATCAGCTCGCCGGCGGCGTCGCTGCCGCGATCGCGCGCGATCGTGTAGCGCAGCTGCAGCGGCACCATGGTCAGGCCCTCGAACACGCGGCGGATCTCCGGGTGGTCGTTGATCGAGAGGACCACCTTGCCCGCGCAGGCGCGCATGGCGGACGCCATGAGCTCGTATTCGTGGAACGCGAAGTCGACGCCATACCCTTCCGTCTCCCAGTAGGGCGGGTCCAGGTAGTGCAGCGTGGCGGCGCGATCGTAGCGCTCGAACACCTCGTACCAGGGCCCGTGCTCGATGATCACGTTGGCCAGCCGCAGGTGCGCCATGCTGAGCTCCTCCTCGATCCTGAGCAGGTTGAGCCTGGGCCCGCTGCCGCTGGCCACGTAGCCGAAGTTCTGGCCGTGGACCTTTCCGCCGAAGGCGAGCTTCTGCAGGTAGTAGAACCGGGCGGCGCGCTGGATGTCCGTCAGGGTCTCCGGACGCTCGAGCTGCGCCCACTCGAACATCTCGCGCGAGACCAGGCTCCAGCGGAACTGGCGGATGAGCTCGTCCAGGTGGTGCTTGACGCAGCGGTACAGGCGCACCAGCTCGCCGTTGATGTCGTTCAGGACCTCCACCGGCGCCGGCGTCGGCCGCATCAGCAGCGCGGCGGCGCCGCCGGCGAAGGCCTCGACGTAGCACTCGTGGGCGGGGAAGTGCGGGTACAGATGGCGCAGCAGGCGGCGCTTGCCGCCTGGCCAGGGGATGATCGGGTTGGGCACGGGGCACGTCCTGTTACGCTGGGCCCGCCTCCCGCGGAGGTGGCAGGGCCTTGGCTGGGGACACGTGCTCGCTCACGTGGAACTGGCGGCCGCTCCGGAGGGCCAACTTCGGGGCGGCCGCCCTGTCTTTCACGCGACATTGCGTAGTCGTGGAGATACCGGCGGTGTTGCTCACCATCCACGCCGTCAATTCTGGCCACGGCCTGTCTAGACGCAATGCCAGAAGCTACGTACCGCCAGGGGCTCAATTCGAAGGCGATCGGCGCGATCGGCGCCCATCGAGGCTATGGTAGCCTCCTCACCATGAGGGGGATGAGCTACAGCCCGGCCATTGATGGCCTCCGCGCGGTCGCGGTGCTAGCGGTCGTGGTTTACCACGCGGGATTGCCAATACCCGCCGGGTTTGTCGGGGTCGATATCTTCTTCGTGATTTCAGGCTTCCTGATCACGCGACTGCTCTACGAAGAACTGCAAACCACCAATAGAATCTGCCTCGTTGATTTCTACGCGCGGCGTGCTCGACGGATTCTTCCGGCACTTTTCACAGCGACCCTAGCCACCCTGGCTGCTGCAGTTGTCATGCTTCCACCCACGGAATTGGCGCAGACGGCCAGGACGGCTGCCGCCGCGTTCGTGTTCTCGGCGAACCTGTTCCTTAGCGCATCGACAACCGACTACTTCGACCCGGCCCCGCTGCAAAACCCTATGCTCCATCTATGGTCGCTCGGCGTCGAAGAGCAATTCTATCTCGTCTGGCCTATCGTATTGCTGTTAGCACGCCGACGCCCGGTTGCGACTCTCTCCGTGCTGGCTATCGCCTCATTTTCGCTTGCCGAATGGTTCCTGTGGAACGGGCAGCAACAGGCAGCCTTCTATTCCATGCCAACAAGGGCTTGGGAACTGGCGATTGGCGGCTTGATTGCCTTACGTCCCATTCGAATATCGAAAACTGTCAGCTATGCGGCGCTTGTATTTGTCATTGCGGCGTGCTTCGTGCCTGCCCTTCACTTTCCAGGAACAGGCGCGGCACCCGCGGTTTTGGCCTCGGCTCTGCTGCTGGCAGGAATCCAGAGCGAGAACCCGCCTCCATTGCTGGAGGCAAAACCAATGGTCTGGATAGGGCTGATCTCGTATTCGCTTTACCTCTGGCATTGGCCAGTATTCCTGCTCGGCCGTGGAATGCCGCCACTCCTACTGCTATTCCTATCTTTCGCCTTGGCTGCCATCTCCTATCGAATCATCGAGTGTCCATTTCGAAAAAGCCGTAGGTTGCGGCCTGCCAAAACCGTCGCTATCGCATGCGCTTCGTTGATCATCAGTGCATGTGGTGCATTCTCCATAGTTCCTAAGCCGTACATCGACCCCAACCCAACACCTTCCATCTACGCAGCGGGATGTGATGACTGGTTTGCCAGCGACAAATTGAAGCCTTGCAAATTCACGGGGAGGAACCCCAAAAAAACAATAGTGCTCATTGGCGACAGCGTCGCGATGCAGTGGTTCCCCGCAATCTATCTGCAGTTTCGAAGCCAGAACTTAATCGTCATTACGAAGTCATCGTGCGCGATGGTAGATGCGACCTTTTTCTATCCACGAATCAAAAGGGATTATGTCGAATGTGATCGGTGGCGAGACAGGGCCATCCGCTTTATAGAGAGAATTCGACCGGACGTGGTGATCGTGGGATCGTCTAACGACTATAAGTTCAGCAGGTCAGAGTGGATCGAAGGGACACGAACAGTGATGTCTCGGCTATCCGCGAGCGCAAGCCAAGTGAGACTTCTGCGCTCCACTCCATACCTGGTATCAACCGGAGAGCAGTCGTTTGACGATGCCGCGTATTGGCAAGCTGAGGCTGTCTCAGGAATGCCGAACGTGTCCATCGTGGACATGAATGACATTGTATGTCCCGAGGAGAAGTGCAAACGCAAGTCTGAGGGACGACCTGTCTATCGCGACAAGCGCCATCTCTCGGAGCAATACGTCAAATCAATCGCAGACGAGTTCATCGCCCGCTTAGGCATCGCCATATAACCGTCGATTGCACCGACTCCCAAGCCACCTAGATGCCAGCAGCTGCTGCCAGTTCCGCCCACTTGAGGCCAGCACCTTCGTTGTATAGGTAGGTGCGCTCTTCCTCGGAGAGGAACCCGTCCTTGATCCAGCCCCATCGCTGCAGGCGGCCGCCGAGTCCGAGTACAGCATTCACGCGTCCGAACTGAAGCGCGGAGCCGCCGCCTCCCCCAGGGTTGCTCGCGGCTGCGGAAAGGAAGGTCGGTCCACCATCGACGGACATTCGAACCTTACCGTCGTCTTCCCCTTCGCCATCTCCCGCGTCTCGCCACATGATAGCAAAATGCCAGGCCTCCGCATCGGGCGTCGGGCCTGGATTGGGATAGAAGTAGGTGCTTCCGCCGTTCTGCGCGAGCAGCTCGCCGCTCTCGATGTCCAGCCCATATTCGAGGCTGACGGCGCTGGTTGCATCCCACTTGCCGGCGACCCATTGCACGCCCGTCATGCTGCTGGCGTAGAACCAGCCGAACAGGCAGTGATCGCCACCGCCGGCCGGCACCTGCAAGCTGCTGTTGCTGGCTCGAAACAAAGAGCCCGCGCCGGCAAAAGCAGCTGCTACGTCGCCAGGTCCACGGGCGCCTTCTGCCGTTGCCACCGTGCCTGCTACGGCGAGATGATTCGTGCCCTTGGAATCGTTTCGCGACCCGCTCGCCTCGTCCATCTCCCACCAGGAGACGAGCTTGTTGTAGATCGACAAGGCGACCGGATCCGCGGCACCCGTGCTCATCGGACCTACCGCACCCATGCTGGCCGCGAGGATGGTCATGCCGCGCAATCTCCCGCCAGTACGTAGATGGCCGATGCGTCGTCGCTGTTCGAGTCAATTTCGAGCGTCCCCTTCGCCCACTGACCAGCGCTCTTGGTATGCCCGCTTCGATTGTTGCGGGTTGCGCCGCTTGCCGCGGTAAACGAGACTTGGCCAGCGCCCACCTGCGTCCAAGAAACACACCAGCCGCGGGGGAGGTCATTAGGCAGCGTCACCACGACGTCCGATGCATTGGTGAAGCGCAGGACCTTGCCCGAATCGTCGTCGACGGCCGTGTACGTCGTACCGGTCACGTCCTTGTACTTCGCCCGGTAGCCGCTGATGCCCTTGTTGCCATCCACCGTGACGCCCGAGCCCTTGAGGGCCTTGCCCGTGGTGCCGGAGAATGCGGGCAGTTCGCCGTCGACGCTGCCCTCGGCACCCACAACGTCGCCTTCACCTGGCGCCGTTGGGTTGGGCTGCTGCAGCGTCAAAACCACGGGATCCTCATCGGCAAAAGTTCCCTCGCCGCCGATCAGAGTGACGCCGAGCTTGAGGTAGCCGCTGGCGTCCGTGACCGAGGTGATCTGCCACTGCTGCCACGTCGCGGGCGCAGCCTGCTTCCACAGGTACAGGTAGCCGCCCGAGTCGAGGCTAGCCCAGAGCGCGCCGTGATCACTTGCATCACTGTCGGCGTCGGCGATATAGATCTCGGTCGCAGCGGCTTGATCGGCATCATTCCAGCGCACGTTGCTGGCGCCTGGATCGGCATCGGCCGTCGCAGCCCTGTCGGCCGCGTATTTGACACGCAGCAGGTGCATGGCCCCGCGCGGTAGGTTCACCAGCTCGGCGAGCATGGCGGCGATGCCGTCGCCGCCCTGCAGCAGCGGCAGCAGTTCGCGGCCGGTCAGGCCGGTGATGGTCTTGGGACCAGTCGAGAGTTCCATCGGTTACTCCAGGTAGACGGGATCGCCGTTGATCAAGAGTGGTTCGCCGTTGATCAACAGCGGGTCGGCTTCGGCCACGGTGTAGTTGAATTCGCGGACCTGCGCTTGCCAGCTGGCCAAGCCACCGCGCACCGCTTCGACCTCGATCCGAACCAGACCGCTGTCAGAGGGCGACACCGTCGCGGTGGCGCCGGCAATGCTCGTTTGCGTGTCATCCAGCACGCCATCGAGGTAGCAGCGCACGGTGTACAAGGTTCCCGGCTCGGGGCCAATGCTGGCGGTGGCCTGGTCGACTAGCTGGTCCGCCTGCAGGACGCGATCGCGATGGCGCCATTCAAGCGTCAGCTCGCCGAACAGATAAGCCGGCGCCGCGTCGTCGTTCACCGTGAGCGCTGCCGGCGGGTACGGCCGCGCCTGGCGCCCATCGAACGTCAGTGGAATGGCCACAGCAGAACCGAGCGGGAGCTGCTGTGAAGCCGTGTTGGTCAGCAACTTGGCATTGACCGCCTCGCCGTCGGTGTATTCGGTGCTGTCGGCGGCCAGATCGCCACCGATGAACCACAGCCGCGCCCCATCGGCGTGGGGTTGCGCCACCGTGTCGGCGCAACCGCGCGCCAGGGTCGCGGTCATGGTGTCCAGGTCGATGTCATCGAGGCGGCACCACTCGTTGTCCCACGCGACCGCCATGCCGACATCGACGGCGCCGAGACGGCTGCCGTTGGCGATCGACACGACGGTGGGACCCATGTCGCCGGCCACGGCACCCACCACGGTGGCCGTTGGGCACCAATCCCCGGTTCCAGCCTCGCCGTAGTCGCCGCCGGACGGCTGCACAGCCAAGGTGAAGTTCAGGCCCGCGGTCGGCGCCGCCGCTGCGGCGAGCAGGAACCCCGCGTCGTCGGGCAGCGCCTGAAGGTCCGGGCGAGCGAACTGGGTGACCAGGATCAGGTAGGGGGCTTCGAACACGAAAGCGGCGACGACTGCCGCGGGTACCTGCGGCGGGCTCGTGTCGACGCCCGGCTCGACTTCGACATACACCGCATCGCCAAACGAGTAAACGTGTTGGGTGAGCTTCCAACGAATCGCCCCGCTGGTCAGCGTGCCATTCTCCTTCTGACCCACGATGCACACCATCTCGGCGATGCCGCGACTCGGTAAGCGGAATCGGACCGTTTCGTTGCGCACGATGTGGCGGAAGCTTGGATCGGTGTCCACCTCAAACGAACGGCGAGGCGTGATGCGATCGCGCAGCTCGCGCTCGACGACCTTCGCCGCCAGCGTGCCGGTCGGGATCCAGGGATACTCGAGGATCTCCTTGATCTCGCCGAACTGGCGGGCCAGGCCGGGCGCCCGTGCCCAGATCGTGCGCGATTCCTTCGCTTCGATATCGAAATAGCGCACGCCCAGGCAGTTGACGGCCTGGTCCAGCGTGATCGGGAGTTCCCTAAAGGACAGGATCAGCCCGGCATCCTCGCCGAGGACCGACAGCGAGTCGAGATCGTAATCGGCACGCGCCAGCTGCAGGCGCCACTTCCCGTCGATGATGCTTCGCTCGAAGCTGCCGCCAATGATGCGGCACACCTGCTCCTCGAACGAGTCGGGCGTGTCGCGCTCCGGGTCGAACTCCCAGCACAGGCCGAAGCCCTCGCCGTAGAGGATGTCGGCCGCCGCCTGCATGTTCTCGTCGTCGATATTGGCGAACGGCTCGCGACCCTTCTCTCTGTCCGTGCGGCAGTAGACCAGCGCGTGCGCGGCATTCATGGCCTCGAGGTAGCGCGTGACCGGGGTCAGCACGTCCATCTCCCAGAGGTAAACGACCCCCAGGTCCGTGGTCATCGGGTTGCCAGGCGACGCCGCCCATTCCGCACCTTCCGGTGCCGTCGGCGGTTCGTTGACGTCGGTAATCACGCAAAGGAGCAGATGCCCGCTGTGAAACTTGATGACGGCGGTTTGACCGAGCTGCCACCCCTCGTCGATCAGACCCACTACCGCCGAAAGATCGTCGCCATCCCCTTCCGGATCCTTTGCGCGCACCAGGCCGGATTCGTTGCCACGGAAGAAGTGATAGTCCTCGCCGCTGTCGGTGTAGCTCCAGTCGTACTTGATGGCCATCTCTTCAAGCACTTGGTCTGGCATTGCAACGTCCGCCGTGACCACCACCCGACGCCCCAGAACGAATCCTCCGACGTCCGGGCCAAGATCGGCCATCGGAACAGAGGCTTTCGCGGGATACCAGCATTCGCCGATGTCCCACCCGTTGAAGATCTTTCGGACCTTGTACGAAGGCTTCTGCGGCATCGGGTTCATGGCACCGAAGCGCGCGCCGCAGCAGGCCACCGTGGTCAGGCCGCGCCACGCGGCGGTCTGGTTGCCGAACACGGCCTGCAGGTAGGGGTTGGGCAACTGGTCGGCCTCGCCGAACATGATGTCGAACCGGCCCAGGATGCCGCCCTGGTCATCCTCACCGCCGAACAGGTTGGGTGCGGCCACCTGGATGCTGCCCGAGGCGGTCAGCGCGCCGGTTGCGTCGAGGTGCTCGAAGTAGATCGGCCGGTTGCCGCCCTGCTTGTAGTAGGTCTTGCCGTTGTCGTTGTAGTCGACCGCGCGGCCATCCCAGGCAATCTTGTCCGCACCCGCGAGCGCAATAAACGCATCGATCGGGCCGCGCGTGATGATCACGTGGTACGCGGGCCGGTAGTGGTAGCCGACGGTTTGCTCGCTGCTCTTACCCACGGGCGCGGGCCTCCGCTTCGCTTTGGCGCGCCCACTCGACCAGCTTGATCGCCAGGCCGTCGCCGGTCGACAGCAGTGCCGATTCGTCGATGCCGTTGTGCACGAAGTCGCTCCAGTCAAGGCCGTGGCGTTCGAACCACGCGCGGCCGCCGCGGTTGCAGTAGCCGCTGCCGGCGCGCGCCGGGATCGTGCGGAAATGGCTGTGCGTCACGATCATTTGCCGCTCTTTTTCTTGATCGGGTCGCGGCCGACGATCTTCCACGCCAGCAGGAAGCTGTCCTCGTGATCGATCCACACGGTGCCGCCGTGGTCCTTCACCGCCGTGCCGTCCTCGACGGTGGGCGATTCGATCTGGCGTTCGGCCTGCTTGGGCGGCTTCGGACGCAGGGCGTACGCCACGGCCGCGGCGACCACCATGATGATCAGCTGGATCACCCACCAGTACACCGCCGTCTGTGGGGCGTGCACTGGCCGCGGCATCAGTGCAGCCACCGACATGCGCACCAGCTGGAGCAGGATCACTAGAACGCCGATGCAGAACGCCGCTACGTGCGCGCGGCGACCGCTGGCGGTGTCCATCCACCAGTAGCGGGCGCGCCAGCCCCAGGCGTAGCGCAGGCGGCGGTAGCGCGCGATCAGCCCCATGACATCGACACTCCCTGGGCGATCGGATCCTTCACCGGCTTGTAGATGGCGCCGCCATAGTGGTTCTGCGGGTCAGGCCGGCGCGCCTCGCAGGCGGCCCACGTCCCCGGACAGTTGGGCAGCGCGACGACCTCGGCGCCGACCTCGAGCTCGACGCCCTCCCACAGCACGGTGACTTCGCCCGTGGTGTTGTTGTGCGCCATGATCGGGCGTTCTTCGACGATGCCGTCGAGCCGCGTCCAGCTCAGCCAGCCATGCGCGAGCGTGAAGGGCGTCCCGATGAAATCGGCCGCCTGCAGCTTGAGCGCATCCTTTGAAGCGATCGTGGCCTCGATCTTGAAGTCCTCGGGATCGAGGTTGCAGCCGCGGATACCGGTCGAGTAGACGACCTTCGTGCACGCCTTCTGGCATTTGAAGCCTTGGTTGCCCATGCTCCCCGCCGACGGGTTCGGGTCGCACGTGAGCTCCAGCTGCGCGTCGTCGTAGACCGGCTGCACCGCCCAGCCGAGCCATTCCGATCGCGGCGCGTCAACGCTGTCCGGATCCCAGGACAGGCACTCGACCTGGATGGCATCGCTCGGGATGTAGGGCCGCCACCAGTCGCCGATCTGCTGCGTGACCGGCCACCCTTCGGCCGGCTCGTTGGGCGTGAGCAGGTACGCCATGCGAATCTTGAGCTTGTCCTTCGCGCGCTCGACCGTCTGCTTGATGGCGTCGCGTTCGATCTGCGCCGACTTGTACGTGTAGCCACCGACGACCTGGTCGCGATCGGCGGCGGCGAAGCGCAGCGTCATCAGCTGGCGCCGGAACACGAAGAGGTGGACCTCACTCTCAAACATCGGGCACCACCGCCTGCCAGCCGGTCTGCGCCGTGGCGACGCCCTCGGCGTCGGTCAGGTGCGAGATCTCGGTGGTGTCGCTGGCCAGCGTGGCCAGGGCCATGATGGAGATCTGGCGGATCTGTTCGGGCGCGATGGTCGCGGCATCGAGCGAGGCGTCCAGCGTCAGCATTTCCACGGTGCCGGCTTCCGCGGCGCCGGTGATGCGGCGGTGGTGGACGGTGCCGTCGCGCAGCTCGATGCGGACGTCCTGCCGGTTGGGCTTGCCCTGGCCGAACAGGGTGTAGCCGGCCCACTCGACCGACAGCATGGTGCTGCCGCCGGCGATCGCGGCGGCCGGCGCCAGGTCCGACTGCCAGGACGGCACCCAGATCGGGCGCTGCCGGCCGCGCCGGCTGTACAGCAGCGACCGGAACCAGGTGTGCTCCGTGCGGCCGAACAGCTTCCAGCTGTCGCGCTGGGTACGCAGCGTGATGCCCGGCAGGTCGCTGATCACCGGCAGGGCCGCGCCGAAGTCCACCGCATCGCGGAAGCCGTGGTAGGCGTTGACCGGGTCGTCGCTCTCGTCGGGGCGAACGGTGAGCACGGGATAGCCCAGGTACTCGGTCTCCGTCAGAACGGGCCAGTCGCAGGGCTCGGCGACGTCGAAGGCGAGCCGCCGCCGGCTGGCGACGTCACTGCTCATCTGCGCCTCGGCGCCGTCTTGGTGCCACGCACGGCGCAGCGGATAGAGCCGATCCCCACGCCCGAACGTGGCCTGGGTCTCCGCCCCGAGCACCAGATGGTCGGCCTCGACGCTCTCGACGTCGACGACCTCCCAGAGGTTCACCGCCCTGTGCAGCAGGGCCTGGCCGCCGGCCACGAAATCGAAGCCCGCAGTCTGGCACGGGATCGAATCGGAACCATCGGCCAGCACGCTGGCCAGCGCCTGCCCGTCAGGCCAGATTGGCAGCAGCCACGGCCCCCGGTAGCCCGCCAGCAGGGCGTCGGCGACGCGGTGCTCCTGGTGCCACGCGGTTAGCGAGAACGAAAAGCCGCGGCGCGGGCCGATGCGATAGCTGCGGTGGTGCGTCGCGGCGGTCCCGCTCGACTGGCTGACGTCCGTGCCCCAGGAGAGCGACTCGCGCACGTCCTCCTTCCAGTCCGGGGTGATCGGCCACACCTTGGGCCCGTCGACGGTGAAGGCCATCGGTCACCACTCCGCCTGGATGGCGTTGCCGTTCTGGCCAGCCGTGGCGACGATGTACTTCTCGGTGCTCGGGTGGTTGAGGATGGCCGCGCGCAGCTGGTCGATGTTCTGCATCAGGTACAGCGTCATCCGGTTCTGGCCCGGCATCGCATCCCGCGCGTAGCCGCCGTTGGCGAAGCTGAAGCTCGGCGAGCGCGGTGCCACAACCGGCGCGCCGATGTCGGCAAACCGGGCGCGGCCGGCGTGGATGGCCCGCATGGCGTCCAGGCCGTAGGCGCGCACCGTCTCCTGCGGCATCACGTACTCGCCGCGGTGCACGTCGCCGGCCTTCGTGTACTTGCCGCCCCAGCCGGTGAAACCGCCCGCGGCGAAGCCGGACGTGGATCCCACGCTGTTGGCGATCAGCAGCGTGGTTGCCGCGGCCGCGAGCTCCTTGGCCGCGTTGCTCAGGACGTTTGCCCCGATGCCGACCGCGGCGCCGGCCAGCGCCGTCTCGCCGGCCGCCGCTGTGAGCTTGCTGGCCCCGGCTCCGACGTCCGACGAGTCGGTCTTCGTGAACAGCGCCAGCAGCTTGGCGGCCGCCGCGGCCGCCAGCTGCTGCGCCGCGAACTCGGCGAGCCCCTGCGCCATGTCGAGGAAGAAGCCGCGAACAGCGTCGCTCAACGATGCGGTCTGCATCGTCAGGGTGGTCAGCAGGTTGGAGAACGCGCCTTCGAACGTGCCGGTGACGCTCTTCGCCAGCAGGTCCGTGGTGTTGCGCATCCCGTCCAGCTCGAGCTTGATGCGCTGCACGTTCGCCAGGGCTTCCGGATTCCCGGTCGCGCGGGCGAGCGCTTCCATCTTCGGCACCAGCTGGTCGAGCGTGGCCAGCTTGGTCTTGTAGAGGTCGACGATCTGGCGTTGCGCATCGGCCTCGGTGATCAGGCCCGACTGCACGCCCAGCTGGATGCGCTGCTGGGCGATCTGGATATCGCCCATGACCTGGTCGTAGACGCGCTGCAGGTCCTGCAGCTCCGCCACCGCTTCCTTGGCCTTGATCAGCTTGCGGACGTCCGCCGCACCTTCCGACTTGCCGATGAACTCCAGTTGCTTGGCCAGCTTCTCCAGCTCGGTGCGCTGCTTCGCGATGGCGGCGTCGCTGCCACTGCCCTGCAGGCTGGCCAGCTCGAGCTGCACGTCGACGAGCCGCTTGGAGGCGTCCACGCGCATGTTCTCGAAGTCGAGCATCTGCGCGTAGTCGCGCAGCGCGTCCTTGGTGCCCGCGCTCGCGTTTTTGTAGCTGCCTTCCTCGATCTCGTAGAGGATGCGGGCGGCCTCGCCCGCCTTCTTCTCGCCGTCCTCGAGGTCCCCCAGCAGCGAGATCTGGCGCTGGAGATTCTGCAGCTCGCGCTGCGCGGCTTCCTCGTCCTGCTGGGCGTCCGTCTTCTTCGGCTTGGGCCCCTTCGGCGCCTTGTACTTTTCCTCGATCGCCTTGCGCAACCGCTCCTGGGATCCGTCGAACAGGCGCGGATCCGTGCCGCCGCTGGCGACGTCGATCGCGACGTACTTGCGCGCCAGATCGTTGAGCTCCTTGAGCTTCTTGGTTTGCCGGTCGTAGCCGTCCTCGATGGCCTTGTCGATCGACGCACGGGCGGCGATTGCCTCGTCCTGCGTCTTCTGGGCGTCGCTGGCGACCTTCGCGCCTTCGCGCTCCTTGTCGACCACCCGCGACAGGGCGATGTAGCGGTCCTGCAACGCCTGGATCTGGCCGCGGATCTGCTCCGCGCGCGCGTGGTCGCCGCCCTCCTCGAACATCCGCCGGTCGGCATCCAGTTGGGCCATCTGTACCGAGAGGTGGTTCCTCTGGAACTCGGCGTCCTCGCGGCCGGCGTTCTTGATGTCCTCCCAGGCGTCGTTGACGGCGTTGCGCACCTTGATCCAGGCGCGCTCGAGCGTGCCGGCGCGCTCGATCGCCGTCTTGACGCGCTGCTCGTGCACGCGGGCGAAGGCCTCGATCGCCGCGCGGGCGGCGTCCTCCGCGCGGCCCTGCGCCTCGAGCGACTGCACGTGCTCGTAGACCGAGAGCGTCAGGAAGTGGTACTGCTGGTTCAGCTCGGCCAGCTGCGCCGACGGCGCCTCGGCCAGTTTGATGATCTTCGCCGTCGTGGACTCGATGCTGTCGCCGGTCAGCTGGGCCAGGTTGACCGCCGCGCTGGTCGCGTCCTCGAGCGCATCCACGCCGACCTTTCCCGATTTGACGAATGCCTGCACCGCCTTGTCGGCGTCGCCGTACTTGCCGGTGGCGCGCCCCACGGTGTCGCTGATCGTGTCCAGCTGCCCGGCGGTGGATGCGATGGTGTTCCCGGTCGCGATCAGCGCCGTGTCGAACGCGCGCATCTCCGTGTAGGCCTTGACGGCCGCGATGGCGAACGCAGCCGTGGCGCCGCCAGCGACGCCCAGGGCGAGACCGAAGCCGCTGAGCAGCGTGCTCGCCGCACCGGCCCGGCTGCCCATCTGCAGGATCTGGTTGCCGGCCAGCTGCCAGTCGCCGCGGGCGGCGTAGATCGACAGCTGCGTCAGGTCGCGCTGGGTCGCGGCCGACTGCAGGCTGAGGCGCTTCATCAGCGACACCTGCCGATTGGTATCCGCCGGCGACAGCGGGGTGAGCGCGGAGGCCTTGGCCTGGTTGGCGTCCCACCAGATGTCGGACCGCTTGGCGTTGAGGCCCAGAAGCGCCTTGTTGTACCGCTCGCGCGAGATCCGGCCCTCGTCCATGGCCTTCTTCAGGGCGGCCTCGTCGCGCGCCAGCTGGCGCAACTGCGCACCGGCCTTGTCGTAGCGCGACACCGTGGCGTCCAGCGACTTTTGTTGTTGCGCCGAGGAGCGGGCGAGCGAGGCCTGGGACTTGTCCAGCTGGGCCAGCGCGTCGTCGTATTCCTCGGCCGTGATCAGGCCCTTCGACATCGCCCGGTCGAGCATGGCCTCGGTGTCGGCCAGGTCGTCCCAGCTGCTGGCGCCGCGCTCGAGGCGCGCCTGCAGCTTGCCGATCAGGGCGATCTCCTGCGAGATCGCCTGCTGCGTCAGCCGGCTCGCCTGCACGTAGGCCTGCTGGGCCTGGGCGTTGGCGGCGCCGCCGCCAGTGTCGGGCACGCTGACGTCGGCCGCGGTGTCGGCCAGGTCCTGCAGATCCTTCTTGGTCTCGCGAACGGCTTTGCGCGCGGCCGTGAAGTCCGCGCGCATCCGCATGTCGATCGCAAAGTCCTTGCCGCCGCTGCCTGCCACCTAGCGCTTCCTCAGCTTCTTGACCCGCGCCAGGGTGGCGCGCAGTCCCTTCTCCGTATCTGCTCCCCCGGCGATGAGGTCCTCGATCAGGTCGGCCCGCAACTCGTTCCGGCGTCGGAGCGAGGCCTCGTACATGCCGGTCAGCTGCCGCTCGGTGTATCGGCCGAGCCGCTCGATGTCGCCCCCGAGCTCGACGAAGACGTCGAGCCATCCAACCGCGCCTTCAGGAGGCGCCCCCTGGCCCGCAGGGTGATTTCGCCGAAAAAAAAACGGCCCGCCACCCCGAACCACAGGTAGACCAGCGGCTCGATCTCGGCATCGCTCAGGCCATCGACGAACGAACGCGGCCTGCCGATCGCCTCGGCGATCGCGTAGCGCACGAATTCCTCATGCACGCCAAGCAGCGGCCGGATGTGGTCGAAGACGTCCTCGATCTCGACGTCGCCCACCATCTCTTCGACGTCGGCCAGGAACGCGCGGCCGTGGTGCAGCACGCGCGCCTTCTGGAAGAAGCCGTACTCGCGCACGACCACGGTCTCGCCGCCGATCGGCAGCTCGGCCGTGGGATCGAGCATCTGCGCTTCGTCCGCCGCCTTCTGGGCGGCGGACTTGCGCTTGGTCACCTTGCCAACGGTGTCCCCGCCGGCAGCCAGCTTCCGTGCCATCAGCTGCCGCTCCCCTCCGTCGGGATCTCCAGCCGGCCGAAGCCGCCCAGGCTCGGGTCGGCGGCCATCGCCGAATCGAACAGCGCGGTGCCCGACAGCGACAGCTCGCCGAAGTCCTCGTTGATGAAGGCCAGGCCCTCGACCGGGTTGAACTGCACCCGATACAGGTGCGCGCGGATGCGGCTGCCGTCGATGGTATTGATGCCGTCGAGCAGGAAGTAGCGCTCCGGCGACTGCGCCGTGAACAGCGGCAGGCTGGAGAACCCGTCGTGCTGGTAGTCCGCCTTGAACGGCTGGGTGAACGTGTCGACGTCCAGGAACTCGATCACGCCGCCGTTGCTGGCGTCCTGGCGGTAGTTCGTGTTGGCGGCGAGCGTGGCCGGGCTGCCGGCGCTGTCCTTGATCGCCAGCGACTGCACGTTGGCGGGCTTGGCCAGCACGATGCGCTCGCCGGCGACGATGTCGGCGGGCAACACCTCGCCCACCACGCTCGCGCCGGCGACGTTCTGCGGCGTGGCGTACAGGCCCAGCTGCACGTTGTAGGCGTTGAAGTAGCGCAGCACCAGGTTCAGCTCGACCGTCGTGCTGGTGCGCAGGCGGGCGGACTGGAGGCGCTGGCCGCTGTAGGTCTCGGTGCGGTCGGCGTTCTCGGTGTTGAGCGACAGTTCGCAGGACGACTGGTCGCCCACCCAGGTGAGCTTGTCGGGCTGGCCGTTGGCCAGGCGGGTGCCGAGGTAGATCCGGCCCTGGAAGGAAAAGTCTTGCATGGTCTTTCTCCGGTGGTGTGACCGGCAGCCGCCGGCTGGGTGGTGATCAGTTGAGGTAGCGGGAGACCAGGCGCCGGGTCTCCTTCTCGAGCAGCTGGGTGGCCTGTTCGGCGATGCGCTCCGGGCGGCGCCCGTGCGCGAGCATCTGCGCCACGGTGGAGCGGTACTCGACGGCCAGGCGCTGGCGCTGCTTGCCCTTGTAGCGGCCGGCCTGCATCGTCACCTTCGGCCCGTAGCGATGGACCACGTGCACGTTTCCGGCCTGGCCCTTGCCGACCAGCAGCGGCGCGATGAAGGCGCCGGGCTCGAGCGAGCGACGGCCGCGGTACACGCTGTACGTCACACCCTTCTTCGTCCGCCGCGTGCCCGGGTACTGCATCAGGCCGATGCCACGCTTCCACTGGCCGTACAGGCGCACGCCGCCTCGGCGCGCGGTGCCGCTGTCGAGGTAGCGCACGGCCAGATGTTCGCGCACGCGGCCGGCGCGGATGTTGTATTCGGCCTGGATGTCGCGACGCGCGTAGACGGGGATCGAGCGGTAGACGGTCTTCATCGCCTCCTGCTGGATCCACGGCAGGCGCTCGTCGAGCAGTTCGTCCATGCCGGCGCCGAACTGCTCGATCCCACGGATGTCGAAGCCGATGCCGATCGGTTCGCGGCGACCGGGCTTCTTCTGCAGGACGCTGGCGGATACCCCGGCCATCAGGCGTCGGTCCTGCGGTAGGAGGTGCTCCAGTGGATCTCGGCCGCGCACACGGGCATGCCTTCGGGCCGATCGAGAAACGCCGCCTCGTCGTAGACCACCGCCAGCGCGCCCGGCATCTGGTGGTACTTGCGCAGGCAGCGGTCGATGTCCTCTTCGGCCCTGTATACGTGGGCCAGCGCGTTGGTGAAGGTGGCGGGGACCTCGAACTCGATGATGCCGCGGATGAGGCGCTCCCCGTCGGGACGGCGACCGCCGCTCTCCCCACGGTGCTTGGTGACGCAGGCGACGGTACAGCGCTCCACCGTCGGCAGGCCGGTCTGCGAACGTTCGGTCACGACGCTGGCGCCCAGGTCGGTGTTGTAGCCGGCCGCGGTGGAGATGCCGCGCAGCGCATCGGCCAGCGCGTCCACGATCTCCTGGACGGGGACGCTAGCCATTGAGCACCCCGAACGATTCCATGCCGTCGTTCTCGTTCTCGACCTCGATGGGCTTGCTGTGCGCGCCGAAGCGGTCGGTCCACGCCACCACGTCGCCCTGGCGGAAGGTCCAGTCCGAGGCCATGCAGCGCACGCGGTCGATGCGCGCCACGACCTGGCCGTAGTCGCCCAGCCGCGCCTGGTTGCGGTCGACCACGATGCGCAGCGGCACCGCCGCTGCGGCACCGCGCGCGACGGTGGCGTCCACGCCGAAGGTCTCGTAGATGTCGAGCAGGTCGGTCGCGGCGAAATCGTCGTCGAAGCTCATCGCGGCGCCTCGCGCGTGGGTAGCTGCCCGTACAACGCCTGGTAGGCGCGGATGGTTTCCTGCGCCAGCGTCAGGGACCGGATGGCGTCGTCGCCGTTGGCGGCGATTCCAAGAGCAGCGATCGCATCCTCTCCAGTAAGTCCGGCTTGCGCGGCACCATCGCCGCCGCCGGCGGTTCCGGCAGGACCGGGCACACCAGCTGCGCCTGCGGCGACGGGCGGACATTGGAGGCGTTTCCGCACGACGACAGCGCCGCCGCGCACGCCAGCAGCAATACGATCGAACTCGGCCTTGGCATCCTCTTTTCCTCGTTGGTAGTTGGCGTCGAGGCGGCCGATCGCGACGCCGGCGGCCTGTTCCGCGATGCGTGCCTGTCCCTGGGCTGCGGCGAGCGCTTCGGCGTCATCCTTCTGCTGCCGCGCCTGCGCCGTGTCGCGCTGCGCCAGTTGCACGCGCAGGTCGCTCATCTGCAGCCAGTACGAGCCCGCCAGCATCGCCACGAGGGCCACGGCGATCGGCCAGCGCAGCTTCCACGCCGCCGCCGGCGCGCAAACTGCGGCGAGCAGCACCAGCAGGCCGATGACCCACCACACGTGCGAGGCGAGGAAGCCGATCATCGGCCGGCTCCCTTCGGCGGCATGACGCCGGTGCGCAGGATCTGCTGCAGCACCACGGCGCGCTGGCGCTCCTGCAGCGTCTCGCCGATGAGCCGCGGCCACTCGCTCAGGAGCAGCAGGTTGGCGGCAGCGTCGAAATCCCCGGCCGACAGGTCGGCCCACAGGGCCCGCCAGTCCGCGATGTACTGGACGCCCATGACCTGGGCCAGGTGCAGGATCACCGCGATGCGCGGCGCGCCGAGACGCGTGGCGTCCTGGGAGAAGATCCGGTTGCGCAGCGTGGCCAGGTGGCCGGTCAGGTCGCCGCGCAGCATCACGCGCGCCTCGCCCAGGGTGATGCCCTTGGTGCCCAGGCGCCGCAGGAACCCGATCACCACGCCGTCGCGCGGCGTGGTGTGCGGATGCGCGTGGAAGGTCTCGTACTGCTCGATCAGCTGCACGGCGTTGCGCAGGCTGTCGTCCTCGACCAGGTAGTGCCCCATGGCGGCGGATTCGCTCACCGGCGCCTCCCGAAGAGGCCGAGCTGCGTGCCTTCGCCGCGCAGCTCGGCAGCCCACCGGCGCGCCCAGGCCCAGGGACAGACCTCGAGCAGGATCAGCACCAGCGCCCAGCTGTAGGGCATGGCCAGCGCGACGATCGCGCCCACGATCAGCCCGAGCGGCTGTCGCCACAGCCACCACACGATGGAGAAGGACGCCGCGGTGCCGGCGATCTGCGCGATCAGCGTGGCCGCCGTCGGCGACAGGCAGCGCATCGGCAGCATCCCCACCCGCAGCGTCACCAGCCAGCCGCCCAGCATGGCCAGCCCCACCGCCAATAGCCCGATCGGGCCGTTGTCGATCAGGCCCAGCAGGAAGGTCCACGCCCACTCGATCGACTCGCGCGCTTCGGTGGCGCTGCCAAACCAGGCGTACACGCCAGCACCCGCGGCAACCCCGAGGCCGACCTTGGTGCCGGCGCCGGCGCGCGGCGACGCCACGGTCAGGCGTCCTCGCCCGTGGACGGCACGAGCTCGTAACGCCCGTCCGGCGGCACATCGTCGCCGTGGCCGACGATGGTGCCCAGCCGCACCTGGATCCACGCCGGGTTGCCGAAGCGAAGCCGGCTACGGACCTTGGTCGCGAGGCGGTACAGGGGCGGCGACAGCGTGACGGCGGCGGCGCCGGCAACGATCAGCGTGAGGCCAATGGCGATGTTGGCGAGCAGATCGAACATGTCAGTTGTCTCCTGCGGCGAAACGGAGGTTGGCCGCGACGCGACGGGTCCAGCCGCGGCCGAAGTGGTCGAAGGTCTTGAGCGAGGCGTAGAACTCCAGCCGCGCGGCGTTGAAGCGCAGCAGCAGGTCGTTCGGGTCGGCGCGGCGCGCCGCGGCCAGGGTGAGAGGGCCGATGGCGCCATCGGCCACGACGCCGGCGGCGGCCTGCAGCCAGCGCACGGCGTTGCCCGCGCCATGGTTGATCACGGCGTCGAGCAGCTGGAAGGCGACCGCCTTCGGCAGCTTGTCGCACTGCTGCGCGTCCCAGAAGTCGCGGCGGTAGATCGCCACGGCCTGGTCGCGCGTCAGCGCCTTGATGTTGAGCGCGGGATAGCTGCGCTTGCTGATGCCCCACTGCGTCTCGCCGCCCGGGTCGCGCTTGTCGAACACGTACCCGCCCTCGTGCGAGAGCACGCGGTCGATGAAGGTGGCGAAGGTGTCGTTCATGGGGATCCGGTCTGCGGTGGACTCGATCCCGCCGCCGCGAGGCGGCGGGATCGTCGTGCGTCGGCTCGTTGCGTCAGGCGCGCTTGGCCCGCTGCAGCATCTTCGGGCGGGTGCAGACCATCGCCGGGTAGCTGTACAGCTCCAGCTCGACGAAGGCGTTGCGCTTCTCGTCCGGGATCACCATCGGCAGGTACGGGCGACCCGGACGGTTGACGGTGTCGAACGTCTCGCCGGGGCCCTGCACCCAGTCGAAGACGCCGTCCGCGCCGATCGGGAAGAACTTCGCCTCGTTGGTGCCGATCGCGATGGCGGTGCCGTCGTCGGTCCCGCGGTAGTTGATGAAAGTCACGCCCTCCAGCTCGATGGAGCTGTAGCCCTGGATGTTCTCCAGCAGCGGCGCACGCTCGTTCTGCAGGCGCGTTTCCTTGATGTTGGCGTGGTTGACCAGGTCGTCGAAGAACGCGTCACCCGTCAGCGAACCCACGCTGGTGCCCGGCGTCCAGGCGCCTTCCGCGGCGACCTGCATCTGGCGCTTCACCTGGCGGATCTTGCCGCGCACGTCGGTGTCGGGATCGTCCAGCTCGAAGTCGATCTCGGCCGGCTGGGTGATGCCCCACTGGTCGTACCAGTTGAAGAGCACGCCGCCGTCGGCGTCGAGCACGATGCCCTGCACCGCACCGAAGCGATGGCGCTCCAGCGTCAGGTCGATGTCGCGGCGCAGCTTCGTCTGGCGGCGCAGCACCTCGTCCTGCACGGTCTGCAGGGTGTTGGTGCCGAAGCCGCGCATGTTCTGCAGCTCCGAGGCGTTCAGGCGATCGCCTTTGGCCACGCGCAGGGTGCCGAACCAGCGCACGCTGCGCGGGTCGTAGGCAGCCTGCGGCAAGGGCGCGCCGCGCGGCGTGGTGGGCACCAGCGCGAGCGTGTTGCCACGCGACTCGATGGCGAAGGCCGTGGTCGAGATCGGCTTGGGAGTGAAGATCGGCAGCTGTCCCAGCAGCTGCGGCACGTACGGCACGCGCTCCAGCGCGTCCGCCATCTCGACGGCGCTGAAGGCGTCGTCGTTGAAGATATCGAGGATGGAATCCATGGTAGTGGCCTCAGCTGCCGGAGTTGATGGGGTCGGCCGCGAGGACCGTGATCTGGCGCGCCTCGAGCTGGCCGATGGCGGTGTTCTTGTCGCCGTCGCTGATGCCGTCCGGCCAGATGATCTCGGACGCGTTGACGGCGGTCAGGGCCGCGCTCACCACGCAGTCCTGGTCGGCGCTGGTGGCGTCCACGGTGTCGAACAGCACGCCGGCGGCGTCTTCGATGCCGGTGCCGGCCTCGGTGTCCAGCGGCGCGTACTTGCCGGTCGCCGTGACGATGCCGACCACGGTGCCGGCCAGGACCACCCCGGAGCCCGACGCCATCACGCCCTGCTTGCGCGACAGGTTCACGCTGACTTCGTCGGCGATGTAGCCGCCCGCGCGGACGCCTTCGGTGAAGGTCTGGTTCATGTCACTTGCCTCCGAGCTTGGCGACGGCGGAATCCCAGTTGGTCTTCGCGCCTTCGCTGGTGGGAGCCGCGCCCTTGGCGGCCGGCGGCGCGTCCTTGCGGATCGCGGTCAGGGTCACGCCGCGCTCGCGCGCCGCGGTGACCAGGGTCATGGCGAAGGCCTCGGGCGAATCGCCGTTGTCGATCGCCGCCTTGGCCTCGGCTTCGAAGCCGGCCTGGGACAGCGCCTGGATGTCGAGCACGCGCTTGCGCTCGGCCTTGACGGCGGTGTCGGTGGCGGCGGCGCGGCCGGCGGTCTCGCCTTCCGTACGCGCTGCCGCGATGGCCGCGTCGTTGGACGCGATGGAGATCTGGTCGCCGGTGTAGCCGGCCGCCAGCGCCTCTCGCAGGTCTCCGGTGTTCGATACCGTGACCTGCCCCTTGTTGCTGTTGGACATGGTGGTCAACCTCGTGGATTTGCTGGCTGAGCCGGCCAGTTCGGCAATCACGGATTCGAGCGATCCGATTCGATCGGCCATGCCGGCCTTGATGGCTTGCGCGCCGATCAGCACGCCGCCGCGACCGAAGTCGGACAGCACCTTCTCGACGCTGGTCTTGCGGTAGTCGGCGACGGCCGCGACGAAGACGTCGGCGAGCGTGTCGACCAGGGACTGCACCTTGGCGCGCCCTTCGTCGGTGTTCGGGTCGATGCGCTTGTCGGGCGACTGGCTCGACACGATGTCGACCGTGCGCACGTCGGACTTCTCGTCGCGCTTGCGCGTGTCCGTGTACGACATCACCACGCCGATCGAGCCCAGGGCCGCGGTCTCGTCGATGACGATCTCGCTGGCCGCAGCGCCCATCCAGTACGCGCCGCTGGCGACGCTGCCGCCGCCGTAGGCGACGATGCGCTTGCGCTTGGCGCCGGCGCGGATCAGCTTGGCCAGCTCGTTGATGCCGGTCGCCTCGCCGCCGGGCGAGTTCATCTCCAGGACGATGCCGCGCACGTAGTCGTTGTCGAGCGCGGTCTGGATGTCGCGCGCCAGGACGCCGGTGCTGGTCGCCCCGGAGATCTCGGTGAACAGGTTCGCGTAGCGGAAGATCGGGCCGACCACCGGGATGACGGCGACGCCGTCGCGCATCACCACGCGGCGCGTGTTCTCGAGCGGCCGGCCGGTCTTCGCCTGCAGCGCCTGCGGGTCGCCCAGGCGGTCGGCGATCGCGAGGATGGTTTCGAGCGCCTGCGGCTCGATTACCCACGGCCGCGTCGCCGCCAGGTGGAAGGCGTCGGTGATCATGCGGCTTGCTCCTCGCGGTTTTCCGCGTCCTCGCGATCGCGCTCGACGCCGTCGTCGATGCCGTCGCCGTCGTCCCCGCCGGGGCGCTCCCCGGCGGGTGTTTCGGTCGTCGTCGTCGGCATGGTGTGGGGTTGGTCGCCGGCCACCGGCAGCCCGTTCGCGCGGCGGAACGCGACCTCGTTGGCGCGCTGGCGGATGACCTGGTGCCAGTCTTCGCCGGCCATTGCCGCGGTCTCGATCGACTCATTGCTGACGCCGATCTCGATCCGGGTCTTCGCGGCGTTCGCTTCCTTGGCCTCGTCCATCGACCCGCGCGCCGGACCGATCCAGAGCGCCGTGCACCAGGCGCGGCGGCGGATGGGGTCGTCGTAGCCGGGCAGGCGCAGGCGGCCGGAGGCAACGCCCTCGTCGATCAGCAGGTTGTAGACCGGCTGGCAGAACTGCTGCACCAGCGTCCAGCGGCGCATGGTGTAGAAGCGCCAGGCCTGCAGCATCGCGGCGCGGGCCGCGGAGTAGCTGGCCTGGTAGTGCAGCAGCAGCTCGTCGAGCGGCAGCTCGAGGGCGGCGCCGATCTGCTTGACCACGGCCACGAAGAACGGGTCGAAGTTGGCGTTCGGGCGGGCGGGGTTGGCGAGGTTCGCCTTCTCGCCGGGCGCCAGGTCCACGACCGCGCCGTTGCCCAGGGCGATGTTGCCCTGCTCGTCGAGCTCGGCGCCGGCGAACGCCGCGATCTCGTTGCCGTCCTCGTCGAATTGCTTCTGTTCTGCACGCTCGATGAACACCGTCGTCATGCCGCTCACCACCGCGGCCATCAGCTCGGCACCGCCGTAGCGGTCGAGCTGCTTCAGGGGCTCCAGGATCGGCGCCAGGTACGGCACGCCGCGCGGCTGGCCGGGACGCTCCTTGTCGTTCCACACCTGCAGCACGCGGCGGCGCCCGGTCTCGGCGCCGAAGAACGGGTAACGCTGCCACTTGGGCATGCCCATGGCATCGCGATCGCCCGGATGCGTGTCGCGGATGTGGCACGCCACCGGCGTCGCGCCTCGCAGTTCGATGCCCTGCACCAGCCGCTCGCTGTCCTGGACGCCCTCCGGATTGCTGATGCGGTCTGCCTCGACCAGCTGCAGCTTGAGCTCGTAGGCGCCACCGGCCCGCAGCTCGGTCGGGGTCAGCACGAAGACGTCGCCGCTGGCCATCGCCGACAGCAAGGCGAGGCCCTGGTGGCCGTAGAAGTCGAGCGTCGACTCGATGTCGCACTCGTTGGGGTCTTCGGCCCAGCCGTTGTAGTACGAGGCCAGCTGCGCGTTGAACTCGTCCGCGGCCTCCTGTGTCAGGCCGAGCGCCTTGGCGTCGACCGACGGCCGGCACATGAGGCCGGTGCCGACGATGTTGGTCCGCGGGCGCGTGAGCGCGGCGCGGGCGATCAGGTTGCCGCGGAAGGCATCGCGCGAGCGCGCACGCAGCGTCTGCAGCTCGCGGGACGGCGTGTCGGAGCGCGGGCCGCCGGCCTGCGGGAACCAGCTGGCCAGGCTGCGCAGGCTGCGCGAAGCACCGCGCCAGCGGGTCTCCTGCTTGTCGCCGCCGGCAGAGGCCTTCGGTACCAGCGGGGCGTCTGCGGCGCGGGCGCGCTGCAGGCGATCCATCGGGATCTGCTCGCGCAGGCGCATCATGGCGGTGGCGGCGCTGCCGCTCATGCCGGCGTCACGTACTGGATGCGATTGCGGCCGCGGCGGGCGGTGCCGGCGAGCGTGCGGCGCAGCTCGGCGATGTACTCGTCGAGCCGCTTCATCCCCTCGATGCTGTAGCTGATCTGGCGATCGCCGTGCGTCACCGACGCCTTGGTCTTGCCCGTGCGCCAGGCATGGCGCACGGCAATCGCTTCGTCGAGCTGCTCCTGGGTGGTCGCCATGGTCCCCGCATCGCGCTGGAAGCGGAGCCGGGAGCCCGGACCGCAGCGGGTCAGGCGATCGGCCTGCCCTGCTGGTGACCCATTCTTGTCATCGCATGTCTAGACGCAACAACCGCGATGCGGCGCGCGGAACTCCCTCACCCCAGGCGCCACGCCCGGCGCGCTTCGCTGCGCGCCTCTCCATCCGCGTGGCGCTCGACGGGCTCGCCGTCGGTGTGGTCGACCAGCGAGGGCACGCAGTAGACGACCGGCCTGCCCCAGTTGTCGCCGATGGCGAAGTCGGTCTGGTGCGTCAGCGGCAGGCCAATCACGCGTTGCAGTCCTGCCGGCGGGATCGAATAGCACACGGCGTGGATCAGCGCCGGCAGGCGAATGTGGTCGGGGTTGCCCTGCAGCACCTCGCCGATTTGTGCCTGGAAGCGTTGCGGTCGCCCGGTGCCGAGATACAGGCTCACCAGGTCGTCGGGCCAGCGGTCGAGCACGGCCGACGCGCGCTCGACAAAGCCCGGCACAGGCAGTGCGTCATCCTCGAGCACGATGACGCGCTCGCGCTGCTCCCTGGCCCACTCGAGCGCGCGACGATGGTTCCAGGTTGCGCCGTGGTTCTCTTCATCCATGCACAGGTGCGCATCGAGAGCGCGCGCGAGCGCCTCGGCGGCGCCACGGCGCGTATGGTGGGCCACCAGGACGAAACGAATCATGCGCTCAGCGCTTCTCCGATTCGATGGCGCTGACGGCCGCCACGGCTCGCTCACCCAGTCCATCGTTCGGACATCGTTCGCAGACGGTTTCGACATGGTCCACCGCCTGCCCTGGCACAATTCCCGCGGGGACTTCGGCCGTGCACATCTCCCCGGTGTCACCGCATATGCGGCAGCGCAGCTTGTACTTCATCGCCTCATGCATGGCCATTCCTCACCTGCTAATCAACCGCTACTTGTGCGCCCACATCGCCGTCGTGTTGCCGCGGTCGAATCGGCGGAAGACGGTATGGATGCGGGACCCGGTCTCATACTGGAACGCGCGCGCCGCGACGTTGAAGGCGCCCATGTCCAGCGTCGGCGTGCAGCCAGCGATTGCGCGGTCGCCGTATTCGCGCATCATCCGCTGGCACAGCGCCATCACCGTCGCGCGGTCGCCGCCGACCAAGCCGCAGTTGAGCAGCTGCTCGTCGCGATGCTGGTCGATCCAGCCGGCGTACTCGGGGTGGTGCTTGCGCATCCAGTCGATGCCGACCGTGGCCAGCTCCGAGCCGACGTACAGCACGCCGGCGCGCAGGTCCGAGAACGGGTCGCGCAGGCACACGACGTCGGTGGCGTCCACGCACCAGGCGTAGCGGACCTCGGGGTGCGCGCGCAGCCACCCGTAGTAGAAGCGCCAGCGGTCGAAATACGGCGAATGGATGCCGCCGACGCGGATGCCAGGCACGGTCTCCGGCAGGTCGTTGTGGATCACCTGCACATCCCGCCCGCGCAGGCTCTCGAACAGCGGGATCAGCTCGGCAACGTCCGTTCGCCAGGCGCGCCCGCGCTGCGGATCATAGACGCCACTGAAGTAGGCCGTGAGCACGACGTCGCGCGTGCCCGGCGGCGGCACGTCCCGGTACTCGCGGTACAGCGCCTGGTCGCGCTGCGCGTCGTGCCGGGCCTTGTTCGGACCGAGCAGAGCCTGCCGTGTCTCCGCCGGCACGGTGCGCGCGTGGCCGCCGTTGAGGTGCACGTGGCGGTCGAGCGAATGGATCAACCCCTCCGAGCCGCAGACATCGCCGTAGCGCCAGGTGGTCAGGCCGGCGGCATGGATCCGGTTCGACCAGTCGCCGTGCTCGTAGCCCCACTGGCCGAACGCCGTGTCCATGCCGCCCACGGCGTCGAGCACGCCGCGGTGCGCGTAGAGCATGCAGCCGCGCGGTGCGACGTGCGCACGGTGCACGCCGTCATCGAACCAGACCCGGTCGTCGCCCACCGGCTCGCCGTTGGCCCAGTGGGTGAAGTTGTGCATCAGGTGCGGCTCGTTGGATACCACGTACGGATCCCACCAGCGGTCCGCGCACGGGCGCGTGTCGTCGTCGAACAGGAACAGGTGCTCGACGCCGGCGGCCGCCAGCAGCTCCATGCCCTTGTTCTTCGCCGCGGCGATGCCGCGGTTGCGGGCGAAGCGGTGCGCGGCGTGCGGCACGGGCACGCTGCTGGCGTCGTCGATGACCAGCACCGGCACGTCGGGCGGCGTGTGCCGTGCGAACGCGGCCAGGGTGTCGGCCAGGATCTCCGGGCGGTTGCGGGTGGTGATGGCGATTCCGAAGTACATGCGCGCTACTCCGCCAGGGCCTGGACGACGTCGGCCGCTGCCGCGTAGAGGCGACACCAGCGGTCGTAGTCGGCCGGGTAGTCGAAGTCGTCGGACCAGTCGTCGACGTGAGTGGCGAACCCGACGTTGCGGCCCGGCTCGGTCAGGTCTCCGCCCGCCATGAGCGCGTACTGCTCCCAGCCGCCCGCGCGCCAGATCTCCTCGCGCCGCCGCCGCGCCGCCAGCTCGAACAGGCAGTCGCGGTAGCGCCCCTGGGCGTCGGGGTCGATCACGTGCGCGAAGTTCTCGCCCCACTCGGTACCGGTCCAGGCGCTCGCGCCGAACCGCGCCACCACGTGCCAGCCGTGCTCGTGCCCCCGGCCGCTGACGATGCGCTCCATCGCCCGCGTGGTCAGGTAGCAGTCGCCGTACAGCAGGACGGTGCGGTCCTCGGGATGCCACAGGTGCATCGACGAGAGGAACTTGTCGGCGTCGCCGTTTTGCTCGCGCAGGCGCGCTTGCTCGACCCGGGCGCCCGGCACGTGGTAGCGCGCGTCGGCAGCGTCGCGCACGACGATGCGGATGTCGGCTTCCGGCCGCAGCTGCCGGATCAGCCGCACGCTGCGGTGCAGGATCGGCTCGCCGCGCAGCGGCACCAGGTGCTTGGGCAGGCCGAGGTGGTCGCCCCAGCGGGTGGCCTCGCCGGCGGCGAGGATCAGGACTCGCATGGATGGTCTCCGAAGGCGATGGCGCCGGCCACGTACGCGTGGGCGGCGTCGAGGTAGATGTAGTAGGCGGCCCGGCTCACCGACAGGCCGTCCCGGCGCAGGCGCTGGATGCGCTCGCCCTCGGTGAGGCCGGCGGCCAGGTAGTGCACCCGCAGCACGCGCACCTCCTTCCAGCGGCCGTCGGCGTGCATGCGCTCGAGGATCGCTGCGATGTGGGCACCGTCGGCGCTGTAGTCGGGGTCGTTGGCGGCTGCGGTGTTGCGGATGGCCTCGATGGCTGCGTAGCCCAGGCGCTTGAGCTGGTCGCCGCCGGCCTCGATGGCCCACTGGCGGATCCGGTTGGCGATGTGATCGGTCGGATTGGCCATGCCGTCTCCTGGTCAGCGGATGCCGGCGTTGCGCACGCCGCGCTTGAAGCGGCGCACCGGGCGGCGCACGGTGGGTTCGACGAACAGCAGGTCGCGGGCGCGCTGGACCAGCAGGCGGTCGAGCAGCGCGGTGATCGGCTTGCCGCCTTCGGCCACCTGCGCCAGCAGGGCCTGCAGGACGGCCTCCTCCTCCGGCGTGCCGCCGGCGGCAGCCCGCCATTCGGCCAGCTCGATGGCGGTGGGTGCGGCGCGGGGGTCGCGCTCGTACTTGCAGACGATCCGGTCGATGGCGCTGCGCATCGCCAGCGGCGGGGGTGTCGGCGGCGCGATCGGCTCCGGTGTTCCACGGGAATCGCTCGGCACGGCCGCCGGCTCATCGTCGTTGGCAGCCGGCACCGAGGTTTCACGGGAATCCAGGGCGCCCACCTTGGCCGAGGCCAGCAGCCGCGTCTCCCGCGCGTCCCAGTCGGCCTTGGTGTGGCGGTGCAGGCGCACGTCTTGCCGGTGCGCGGCCGCGTAGGCGTAGCCCCAGGTGTCGAGCGGCTCGTTGCGTCCACCGCCGCGGGCAGGCACGTAGCGGTTCTTCTTCGGGTCGTAGACCTCGCTGATCAGGCCATCGAGGTAGAAGTCGTCCAGGTCCTCGGACAGGTGGACCATGCGGTCCTCCGCCGCCTTGTCGGCATCGGCGCCCAGGCGCTGGAACAGCACGTCCTTGATGCGCACGGTGCCGACCTGGTAGATGCGCACGCCGCGCTTGTCCAGCTGGCCCTTGTAATTGACGTCCGCGAGCCGCGGCTTGCTCAGCACCGGCGCGGCCGCTGGCTTGGCGCCGAAGATCGCCATGGGCCGGCGGATGCGCTTCTGGCGCACGAAGTTGTAGACGTGGTCGGTGCGGTGGCCACCGGCGTCGATGGCGGTCGCCTCCACCGTGAGCAGCCCGCCGCAGGCGTGCTCGATCGGGCGGTTGAGCAGATCGACCAGTTGCGCCCATACCGCCGGTTCAGCCGGGTCGCCGGCGAGCTCCACGTAGTCGAGCACCCAGCACACCATGCCGCGGCCCCAGCCGAGGATCTGCACGGCCAGGCGGTCGTCTTGCGTGTCGACGCCGGCGGTGATCGCCAGCACGCCGTGGGGCGCGGTGCGCAGGCGGTAGATCTCCACCTGATCGGTGAGACCGTCCTCGCGCAGCTTCTTCGTCTTGGCGTCGCCCCATACCTCCGCGAGGCGATCGTTTATGAAGGTCTTCAGCTTCGCGGGATCACCCTGCGCGCGGCGCCAGCGCTGGGCCATTTCCAGCCAGCGCGGCCCGAGGCCCAACGGATAATAGAGGCAGTTGGCGTGGTAGCCGCGAATCGGCGATCCCGGGTTCTCTGGAACCCAGCGGCCGGCGGCAATCATCTGCGGCTTGTGATACTCCTCGATCACCGCGCTGCATTCGGCGCACATGTACCAGCACTGCGACAGGTCGGACGTGTACTGCAGGCCCTTCCATTCGAGGTGCTGGAAGTGTCCGCATTCCGGGCAAGGCACGTGGTACCGGCGCTGATCGCTTTCCTTCCACTTCGCCTCGATACGACTCACGCCGGCAATCGTGGGCGTGCTGATGTACAACCGCTTGTAGGTCGAAGGGAACGCGGACGTGCGTCCATCCAGCATCTCGACCGGATCGTCCTGGCTCGTAAGGTTCGCGGCAAACTCGTCGAGCTCGTCGACGATCAGCGTCCGGATCGAACTCAGCTTCAGGCGCGAAGGGCTGCCGGCGTGCTCGATGTAGAGCTGGCCGTCGCCGGCGAACTCCTTGTACGTGCGCGTGTTGGCCGCATCCCGGCTCTTCGTACTCGCCATGGCCCGCTGGATGGCAGGCGAGTTCTCCAGCATCGGATTCAACTTCTGCGAGACCCATTTCATCATGGGCACCTCGCCTGGCAAGCAGACCATGATCGGGCCGGGGTCTTCCGTGATGTTGTAGCCGACGACGTTGCTGCCGAACATCGTCTTGGCGAACTGGATCGGCCACATCGCGACGACTTCGTGAACCGGGCTGCGTGCGGACATGCAGTCCATTGGTTCGACCAGCATCGGGTTGCGGTCGTTGCGCCAGGGGCCCGGCTCCGCGCTTTCTGCCGCGGTGAGCACGCGATTTGCGGCGGCCCACTCGCTGACACGAATGGTCTTGCGCGGCGCGATGGCTCGCGCGATCGCATGCCCCAGGATCGGAGCGGGATTCGGGTAGCTCACGCACCGCTCTCGCGACGGACCTGCTCGCGCAGCGACAGCGCGAACGAGACCATCGGGTCGGTTGCGTACAGTGCGGCGCGGATCGCCAGGAACAGGTGGCGGCGGCGGTACGTGGCCTGCTTCTTCATGCGATCACCTCTCCACGTGATTCCAGGAATTCCGCAGCCAGACGGCGTAGCGCGTTCTGACCGATGTCGATGCGCTCGGCGAGCGGCCCGCTCGGATTTCGCACGCCCTCGGACTGCTGCCGCTTCACGCCCAGCACGTCGACCACGATCGGATCGCTTCCCTCGTCGGACGTCAGGTAATAGGCGAGCACCGGATCGGCCTGGCCATCGCGGTCGATGCGCCCGACGCACTGCTCGTGCACGCCGGGGCTCCAGTCCAGCTCACCGAACACCACGGTGCGGCAGACGTGCTGCAGGCCGTCGACGCCGGCGCCGCTGCGCAGCGACATCACCAGCACCTGAGCATTGCCGTTGACGAACGCCTCTTTTGCCGCGGACTTCTGCGCCTGGCTCTCGCTGCCGCTGTAGAGCACCGGCCGCAGGTCGGCGAGGCGCTCCATCCAGATTCGATAGACCTGGCGGTGCCAGCCGAACAGCACCACCCGCTCGCCCGACTCGACCAGCATGCGCACGAATTCGGCGACGTACGGCGCCTTCGCCACGCCCGTGGCCATGCGCACCATGACGTCGAACTCGCCGGCGGCTTGCATCTTCTGGCCGCTGTACTCTTCGCGATCGGCGAGCAGCGTCCGTGCCAACGCGACGGCGCTCTCCGGGATCTGCGGCGCATCGGTCTCGACGGTGTGGGGAATCGTGGTTACCGGCGGCAGCTCGCGGCTGACGTCGCGGCGCGTGCGGCGCAGCATGATGCCCTCGCGCCTGAGCCAGGCGCCGAAGTCCTCCGGGTCGCGCAGGCGGGCCTTGTCGCCGCCACCGAGGCCGGCAGAGCACCACTCCCGGATGAACTCCTCGCGCTCGCCCATCGCACCCGGCAGCAAGGTGTCGACCACGTTGAAGAACTCGGCGCCGTAGTTGTAGATCGGCGTGGCCGAAAGGCCCATGCGCAGCGGCACCCGCGTCGCCAGATGGCGGCAGGCCCCGAAGATGTCGGAATCCGACCGGCGCAGCTGCTGGCATTCCTCGTAGACCACGTAGCGCACCAGGTCGCTGAGCGTGCCTGCCCAGCCACGCAGCTTGTGGTAGCTGATCACGATCACGTCCGGGAGCGTGTCCCAGAGATCCGCGCGGCGCTGGCGCGGCTGGCGCACCAGCGGGTACGGACGGCCGGTGCGCACCGTGTGCACGCGCAACTGCGGCGCGAACTCGGCCAGCTTCTCCGTCCAGTGGCCGGGAAGATGCGCAGGCACCACGACCGCGGCCGGCAGGTTGCCCGGCTCCGTCATGGGACACATCGCGCTCACCGTCTTGCCGACGCCAACATCATCGGCAAGCAGCAGGCCGCCCCGAACCGGCAACATCGTGCCGGGCAGGCACTGGTAATCGCGCGGCGGCTTGGCGAGCTTGAACTCCGCGGGCGGCGTGGCGCGCGCCAGCAAGTCGGCCAGCCGCTGTTCCTGCTCGACATGCTCCGCGGCGCGCGCCTCGAGGCGGCGAGCCACCGGCACTTCGATCTCCATCGGATACCGGCCGAGAAACCACAGCAGCTCGCGGCTGTTCTCTGGCGTATCGGAGAGCGACAGCGTTTGCGCGGCTGCGTACTGCGGCACGCGAGGGAACACGCGGCGCAGGCGCGAGCGCACGTGGGGCTCGCAGCGGATGCCCCAGGCCTTCGCCGCGGCGTCGTAGATGACGGTGCCGAAAGTCGTCACAGCGGCCTCGTGAGGTAGGCCATCGCGATGGGCTTCGGGTTGGCCGCGCTGAATGGCCCGACGCCGGCCTTCATGCGGGCCCAGGACCGGCTGGCGGCGAGCAAAACGCCATCAACGTCGTCGTGGGCCAGATACCGTTCCACCTGGCGCCAAGCAACCGCTGCTGAGCCCTGCGTCTTGACCTCGATGCCGATCCGTGGGAGCGGCAGGTAGAAGTCGAGCCTGGACACCGGGGTGATCACCTTCTCGCGCGCGAAAGGGATGCCGGCCTGCTCGAGCACCATGGCGATGGCCTCGTGCAGCTGCACCTCGTCTCGGAACGTGTATCGATGGCCCTGCAGCAGATCGCGGAGCTGGCACAGGCAAGCACGCAGGAATTCGTCTCGGCTCGCAATCGCGTCCATCACTTCTCTTTCCCGATGCTGTTGAACTTCCGCTCGAGGTCCTCGAGCGCGTGCTCGATCTCGTCGGCGAGCAGGACCTTGCAGCGCGTTTCGTCCGAGGCGCCCAGCTCCGGCGCCAGGCGCGCGGGCAGGCCCTGCAGGCGGTTGCGCAGGACGGTGACGAAGTTGGCCAGGGCCGAGACGGTCGATTCGCGCTCGAGCAACAGGCCCAGCTCCTTCGCCTCGGTGCGCTCCAGCGCCCGGCGCTTCAGGCGCTCCTGGGCCAGCTGCTCCTCGGCGCGCTGGCGGGCGATGGGATCGGCCGGCGCCGCGGCCGGCGTGTCGCCGCCGGCGGTACCCTCGCCGTCGCTGTCCTGATCGGCAACGTCAGCGTCCGCCGGCGGCGCATGTGCCGCCACGGGCGCCGCCGCCGCCTTGGGGGAGGCAGTGGAGGAAGGGGCGCGCCGCGCGGCACGCTGCGCGGCATGTCGGGCCACGACGCCGGCCTTGGCCGGATCCATGCTGTCGGCGATCAGCTGCTTGCTCTCGGCGACCGCGACGCGGCGCCCGTCGTCGGTGAGGACCAGGTGGCCCTTGCGCTTGAGCTCCGTGACGTAGCTGGGCTTCTTGCCCAGGTGGTCGGCGAACTCGCGGAACCCCATCGTCTCCGGCGTGGCGGCGGCGTCAGCCATCGAGGTGCTCCCCTTCCCCTTTCTTTCCGAGATTCGAAGCGAGAAACCCCTGCGCGCGCGCGCGATCGCGCCTGTGCGGGATCGGCGCGGGCCGTGCGGGAACCTGTGCGGGCAGGCCTGTCCGCAAGTGCCTGATCGCATTGGCCTGTGCGGGGTGTGCGGGGTGTGCGGCGTGTTCCCCGTGTGCGCGCATGGACGCGCGCAGGTGCCCGCACTGGTGGGCCGCCTCGCGCACACGTAGGAGCGCTCCAACCCCGCACACGCCGCACAGGCGCGCCGTGGCGCCATTCCTGCCCGCACAGGACCCCGCACCAGTGCGGGGTCGATGCCGCACAGGCGAACGCCGGATCATCGTTCACCCCGCAGGCCGCCGAGGCGCGCCTTGAAGCAGCCGATAGCCTTGCCCATCCAGATGGCCTCGTCTTCGCCCGGCGGCGGCTCCTGGCCGAACAGCAGCACGCTGTGCGGGCCGAGCTTGCCGATGTCCTGGCTGTCGGGCAGCACGTAGCGCTTGCGCTCGGCATGGATGCCGCGCCGGCGCTTGACGGTGTCGACGAAGCGCTTGAGCGATGCCGGCTTGACGCCGACGCGCCCGCACCAGGTGCGGTAGGCCTCGAACCAGTCCTGCGTGAGGCCCGGGATCGGGATGCCGTCGTTGAGCACCTGCGGCAGGTCGCCCTGCGACACGATGTCGATGAACTCCACCGGGCTGTCCTGGGCCAGGTCGATCAGCTCGCGCTTGGCCAGCGTGTCGGGCGGCGGCGTACCGGGGTTGAAATCGCCGAGCTGCACGTTGAGCAGGTAGTCGTGCAGCGCGGCAATGCCGCCGCCGTCGATCTCCTGCAGCAGCGCCTTGTAGAACTCCTTCGGCTTGGTCGGCGGCGTCCAGATGACGCAGTGCCGGCGGTCGTCTTCCTCGAGCACCGCCGGCATGGATTCGTTCGAGAGGAACACCAGGTTGACGTGGTTGGCTTCGTCGTAGGCCGCGATGTGCTTCGGGTTGATGCGGATCCACGTGCCGGTGATCAGCGTCTTAAGGATGTTCTTCAGGTCGTAGCGGTCCTTCTGGGCCACGACCTCGTCGGCGATCAGGAACAGCTTGCGGCTGGCCCAGTCGTTGTGTTTGTCGTGCAGGGCGTTCTGGTCGAGGATCCGGCCGTACTTGCCGTAGATCGACATCACCGTCTCGAAGAACAGATTCTTGCCGGTGCCCTGGGGGCCATGCACGACGATGGTGGATTTCATCTTCGCGCCGGGATGCTGGATCGGATACGCGACCCACTTGAGCACCCACTCGAACAGCTGCGCGCTGTTTCGCTCGCCGCTGCACATGTACTCGAGCAGCTCGAGCAGCAGCTTGCAGTTGCCGGGCCGCGGACTGGTCGGCCAGCCGCCCCACAGGTTGCAGGTGATCTTGGGGTCCACCTCGCCGGGATCGAAACCGACCTCGTCCGGGCGCACGATGTCGCGCTCGTTGTGCTCCATCCACGCTTTGTGCACGTCGGAGCGGATGCACAGGTTGCGCATGTCTGCCAGCGTGATCAGGCAATGCTCTTGCTTGTCGAAGGTGGCGTTGTTGGCGCCGTACACCAGCGTGAACCGCTCGAGCAGATCGCCCACGTGATGAATGGGGCGAAGCTTGCCCTCCCCGGCCCCAGATGCTGAGGAAGAATCGCCGCGCAAAACGGGGGGATGCCAGCGCAGATCCAGGAGGCGGGTGGCCACCTGCTCGCGCACGACGCCGAGCGCCTCCAGTCGGTGGAGGTCGTTGAAGTCGCTGTCCTTGATGCCGCGCTCGAGGTAACGGGCGATGCGCTCGTCCTGGTCGGCGAAGCGCGGCGCCATCCATTCGCCCGACACCGCCATCGCGGCGCTGCTGGCGGCGTCGACGCCGGCGTTGGTGCAGCCGTGGTCCTTGCCGCAGGCCGGGCAGGTCTTCGGTTGCAGCGGCAACACGACGCGAGCGCGGCACTCGGGCTCGCGGCACTTGCCGAAGACGTCGTCGTCGGCGCACACGAGGATCTTGGCCAACTTGTAGCGTCGACGCAGCGCCTTGGCCACGTGCATGAGGTTGCCGGCGTCGAACGCGACGGCGACCGGGTAGCCGGTCGCCTCGTACAGCGTCGCCGCCGTGGCGTAGCCCTCGGCGACCAGAATGATCCAGCTCGGCGCGCCGATCAGGTGGTAGTGGCCGTTCTTGGCCAGGCCCTTCGGCCAGAACTCCTTGGCGGGCCGCTCGGCTTCCTTCGCCTGGGCGGCCGTGCGCAGGAACTGCAGGCCGTGGATCCGGCCGCCGACGTCGCTCAGCGGCACCACCGCGGTGCCATGCTTCGTGTAGCGCAGGTCGTGCCCGAGCACGCCCTTCTGCTTGAGGTACGGCGACTCGCCGTCGATCGCCAGGCGCGCCCAAGCCTTGCCGGCGCGCAGTGCCGCGGCTTCGGCCTCGTGCTTGCGCTGCAGCTCGGCGGCCTTCGCGGCCTCGGCCCACACCGCGCGCATCGCCTTGCGCTGCTCTTCGGAGATCCGGCCGGTGTCGTCCTTCGGCAGGGCGATCTTCTGCTCGTTGCGGTCGTTGCCGCGCCAGACGCCGAAGGCGCCGACGATGAGCAGGCGCTCGACGTTTGGCGACCACTCGCGCAGCCAGTACCAGCCGCGCTTCTCGCGGCCGCCGTCCTGCACGAGGACGCGCACCGGCTTGTGGGTGCCGATGCGCAGACCCTCGCCCGAGGGGATGATCAGGCCGGCATCGTGCAACTGCCGCAGGACGTCGTCGTAATTCGTGGCCGCCATTTCAGTAACCCGCGACCCCGCTACCTACCCGGCTTTCGCGGCTGTGCGACCCGCATGGGGCCGACATGGCCAGAAGGACCCGCCCGGAATGCGAACGCTTCGCAACATCGAAGGCGACCCGTTCGCGTCGCCGCGTGCAATTCCCGCGCGGACTTCCACACACCAAGGGGTGCGGGGATCGCGACGGCATCATCGAGCCACCTTGCGACGCTGCCGTCGGCGCGCGCGCAGCGCAGCAGCCTTCAGCCGCTGCAGCTTGGGGATCATGGCCGTCAGCCACTTGATCTCCAGGTCGAGGTCGCACCCGCGCATCGCCTGGTAGATGGCGACCTGGTCCTCGAACCGGTGGCTTACCGAGCGGGCTTCAAGGGCAGCACGCCCTGCCTTCTTGTCAGGGCCTCGACCTCGAGGCGCCGCTGCTCCAGCTCTGCCAGCGGATCCAGCGACCTGGTCGTCGGGTCGTACAGCGTCTCCATCGCCTGGAGCAGGCCGCGGCGTGATGCCGCGTTCGGCGGTCGATGCGTCACCCTGCGGCGGCATCCCGAAGCTCTCATCTGTCACGTCCCCCTCCCCCTTGCGAACTGACGCGCACGGATGTCCGCGTCGTGCTGGCAGTCGGCACACAGCCGAGCGCCCAACCGCGTGCGCGCGGGCTCGATCGGCTCTCGGCAATCCAGCGTCTCGCAGTGCGTCAGTCCGCTGCGCCGCGCTGGCTGGGTCGATCGATGCCGGGCCAGCGCATCGGTCACCGCCTGTTCGTTGAACTCCTGCAGGCGATCCATGTCGTCAGGCATCGCGCTCGCTCTTCATCACGATGGCGCCCTGCGGACCTGCCAGCTGCTGGCGAAACGAGATCAGCGCGGCGATCACGTCATCGATCTCGCGCACCGTGCGCGTGCGCTCGGCGTCGTCGTATTGGCCGTCGACCATCGCCTCGCCGTTCGCCGACACGAAGTCGGCGAACTCATGCATCACATCGGCGATCGACGCATCTGCGCGCTCGGCCTCGGTGCGCAGCCTGGCGCCGAGGAAACCCCGCCGCCTGACCAGCTCGCACTCGCAGGCCGAGCGGTAGGGCGCCGGCAGCGCTTCCGTCCACGCTTCCTCGAGGTCGGCCGGGAACGCCTTGAGCACGCCCTTGATGTACCGGTCGACGATCTGCGCGTTGTGCTTGAGCGCATCGCACAGGGCGTCCACGTCACCCATCGGCTCGCGGAACTTCACCACCCGCAGGTGCATGGGGTGCGTGGCCAGGTAGCGGTCGACCACGTCGTTGGCGAAGGACGTCACCACCAACCGGTGGTCCTCCACCGCCTGGCGCGTGTGGCGCAGGATCGTGGCCGAGCGCGGCTCGGCCATCTGAAGATCAGCCTTCATGGTGCCCCTGTTGCGCGCGCGGCAGACTCGCCGCCATGGACAAGCCGCAGCGCGACGCGAAAGAAACGGGCCTCTCGGCCCTGTGGGAGATCCGGGACGGCGTGCGTACTCGCCTGGCCGGGGTGTTCTTCACGATGGACGCAGCGCCGGCGGACACGTCAGCCAGCCCCCTCGCCCGCGCCGTCGCCCTCGGGTGGGCCGGCGTCGTCGTTGGCGGCAGGCAGCCCCTGCGCCAAGCGGATCAGGCGCAGCCCCAGCCCGAACGTGACATTCGCGTGGCCGTTCTTGACCCGGTGGATCGTCGGCTGGGAGGTCTGGGCCTCCTTCGCGATCCGGGCCTCTGACCAGCCGGCTTTCACCAGCGCCTCGACTGCCTCGGTGGGGGTGTTCTCGTCCATACGGCGGCATCCTATACACAAACGAATAGGGTATGCAATACGTGAACGATCTATCCCCTCTCCCGGCGGGCGCGGACAATGCAGCCATGAATAGGCTGGCCGCCAATCTGCGCGAACTCATGGACCGGGAAGGCAAGCTGAGCGAGAACCAGCTGTCCCGGAACACAGGCGTGCCCCAGCCAACGATCCATCGCATCCTGAACGGGAAGGTCGGAGACCCCCGGGACGGTACCGTCCGCCCGCTGGCCGAGTACTTCGGCGTCACGCCCGAGCAGCTGCGCACGCAACTGCCGGCGCCCGGTGTCAAGGAGGCCGGCGCGATCCCGGCCTACCGGGTCAAGGCCGCCGTCGGTCGCGAAGGCATCGACCCGAGCAACGAGATCCTGATCGCCGAAGTCGACATGCACGCCTCCGCCGGACCGGGCGCCACCGCGCCCGCCATGGCCCAGACCCAGTTCCGCATGACCTACCAGCTGTCCTGGTTCCAGGCAGTCGGCGCGCGCCCCATCGACGTCGTCGTCATGAAGGTGCGCGGGGACAGCATGGAACGCACCCTCTTCCACGGGGATCGCGTGGCGATCAACACTGCCGATCGCGAGATCGCCGACGGCAAGGTCTACGTGTTCGCCACCGGCGGCGTCGAGCCCGACATCAAGATCAAGCGCCTGTTCAAGACCACCGACGGGCGCGTGCGCGTGGTCAGCGACAACCCGGACAAGGCGCTTTTCCCCGATGAATTCCTCAGCGGGAGCGACCTCGAGAACGTGTACATTGTGGGCCGGGTGATCGATCGGAGCGGCCGCGGGGGGCTATGAAACTGCAGGGCGCGACCATGGCGCTGGCACTCGGCATTGCCGCGTGCGCGCAACCCACACCGCCCTCGCGGGCGGAGGCGAAAGCGGAAGTCGCGCGCCCAGGGATGGACGCCTTTGCATGGACGCTGCGCCGCGACATCGATGCGATGACGGACGTCGAGCGCATCACCCTGATCGGACACAGCGACGATCTCGCCAGCGCCCTCGTCATCACCTGCACGAGCACCGGCGCCCTGTCGGTCTCGATCTTCAACGACGACCTCTGGCCCGGCAGCAACGACGGCTACTTCGTCGACACGCGCCTCGACAAGCTCGATGCCAACCTGTTCCAGGAGTGGCCGGGATCGCGTCGTTTCGCCACCCTGCCCGATGACCATACGGGCCGCTTCCTCAGCGACCTCGCAGCGCACCAGCTGCTGCGCGTGCGCGTGGGTTCCTCCTCGATGGTGGGCCAGAGCAAGGACGCCACCTTCTCCCTCGCCGGCTTCGGCAAGGCACGCGCCGAACACCTCGCCGCCTGCCGCCGGATCCAGCCCGCCGGAGCCGCCGCGGGGCGGTAATTCGTTGGGGTATTGCATACCCTATTCGTTTGTGTATTAATGGCGGCGTCCCGGGATGACCCGGGGCGGCGGCCGGCGCTGACTCGCAGGCCGCCTTCATCTTCGATGGAGGCGCACGATGGACGAGGTCATCTTCCTCGCGAGAAGCCCGGCCTTCCGGCTCGGGTTCACGTTCGGCCTGGCGGCAGCGACCATGGCGATCCTCGCGTTCCTGGCGCTGCGGGGCGCACGTGCCCGCCGCGCCGACCGGCGGACAGCCAACGTGATCGCCGGCGCGCTGGACCAGATGGAGCACTTCCAGCGCACCGGCGACGCGATCTTCTACGGCAACCTGCCGGCGCCGCCGCGCACCCCGGAGGCCGCCAACGCGGCCACGCTCGACCTGCGCGATGCCTACCGCGCGCCGCGCGGCACCCGCGCCGAGCTGCGGAGCTCCCCGCGATGAGCGCCCTGATCGTTCGCCTCGGGCCGGTGGCCAACGCCGTCGAGCAGCACCAGCGCATCGGCAGCCCCGACGAATCGCGGCAGGCCGTGGTCAACCGCGTGCTCGCCGACATTCGCGCCGGCCACCACCCTTACGTGCCGCCGCTGAGCGAACTGGACCAGCGCCAGCAGTTGGGTCGCATGCCGACCCGGGGCGGTGCCGCATGAAGCTGCGCAGCGCGCTGGCCAACAGCCGGCTCACCGGGATCTTCTTCGCCCGCCCGCAGCCCGTCTCGATCGACGACGGCCCGGCGATCGCCGAAGACCAGCCCGAGGTCGAAGAGACCTACATCGGCCACATCCAGATCGGCAACCAGGACATCGCCACACCAGCCTGGCAGCCGCCTGCGCGCGACCCGGAGCGACCGGTGCTGCCCGGTCACGAGCACCAGCTCGACGAGCGCAGCCGCATCGAGGTGCAGCGCGTCGCCGCCCGGCTTGCCGCCACCGAGCGCCGCGTCATGGCCATGTTCGACGACATCGCCGCGCAGATGGACCGCATCGCCGCGCAGATGCGCGCGGACGGCCTGTTCCGCGATGCCGCGTCGCGCACCCGCCAGGGAGACCTGCATTGAACGCCACCGCCACCCGCATCGATTGGGATGCTGCGGCGCGCTACACCGTGCGCACCCTGCGCGACCAGCACGGCAATTCGCCGCTGGGCCGCGCGCTCGATCGCCTGCTCGACCAGAGCCAGCTCACCCGACAGGCCGCGATCCTGGCCAGCGCCTACAACGTCTGCGGCCCCAGGACCGGCGCCTACGCCACGCCCACCACCGTCCGCAGCTTGGCCGACAGCGCAACGCTGGCGCGGTGCGTCGACGCCTACGCGAAGCACGTGGCCGCCGATCCCGACGCCCTCTACACCGTCGCCGAGGTCAACGAGGCGGTCAAGGCGGTGCGCTCGTGAGCGCTGGGGCCGAGCGGGTAGACGTGCTGCCGGGCGAGGCGCGCATCACGCTCACGGAGTACACGCCGGGCATCACCACGACGATTGCCGAGGCCGTGATGGCGTTTCCGGCCGGCACCTACTGGATCGTCCCCGACGAAGCCCGCGACGCCGTGCGCGAGCTGATCGACGCGGCGCGGTTTGCCGATTCGGTGCTAGCGCGTGACGGGTTCCGTGCAGAGGATTCGCCGCGACGCGACCTCCGCGACGCCCTCGCCCGCGTGGAGCCGCAGCGATGAAGCGCTCCCACGCACCCCACCTCGACCTCTTCGTCCTCGCCTGGTGCGCGTTCTTCGCCGGCATGCGCGTCGCCGACGGCGAGTGGGGGTACGCCGGCGCGATGCTCGCTCTCGGCCTCGTCGTGTACTGCCTGATCCTCGCCGGCTTCCAGAAGCAGGTACGCCGGCAGGCCGAGGAGCAGATGAAGGAAGTCGCGAGGGCGTTCTACTTCCTCGCCGAACACATGCGCGCCGTCGCCGCGCGCACAGCCACAGGGGAGAAGCCATGATCCACCACGCCATCCCGGCGCAACAGCCGCTGCAACAGCATGCGTGCGGCAATGCACCGCACCTGATCGAATCCCGCGGTCACGCAAGCACCGATCCGCGTCTCTTCGGCTTGCCTGCGAGCATGTACCACGTCGAGTGCTGCCGATGCGGCTTGGCCACCACGCCTGCGTGGTCCGCACGCACAGCCGAACACCTGTGGGCGACGGCAACCGACCTCGTTCCGACCACCCGCCTCCAGGCGCTGCGCCTGGAAGCCGAGCGCGCGCTCGCCGCAGCAGCGTGAGGAAGACTGTCATGTCGATGCCCTGTCGCGCCTGCGCGCCGCGCGAAGCCTTGTACGTGCCGCCCCTGCAGCGTGCCGCGCTGCTGGCCGCGTTGCAGTCGCCCAACCACACCTTGCGCCGGATGCGGAATGGTTACATCGCCCTCGCCGACGACGTCCGCACCAGCGGCGAGGCCACCGTCGTCATCGTCACCAGGCGCATGGCGCTTCGCCTGAAGCGCGAAGGCCTGGTCGACTTCGACGACTCCAAATATCCGGAACGGGTCATGCTCAACGCCCGCGGCGTGGCGCTGGCCGAGCAGCTGCGCGCCGCAGCACAGGCGGCGCAATGAAGCGCGGCCGCACCAACGGCCGCGTCGGCCACGTGCGCGAGTACCTGGCGCGCGTCAAGACCGCCCGCTCGCCCGAAGAGATCCGCCGCGCCGTCGAACCGACGGCCGCGATCGGCGTGATCTGCAACACGCTCTCCTACATGGCCCAGCGCGGCTATGTCGAACAACTGGGCCACGGCAAGGGCAAGGCGCGCTTCCGCATCGGCAAGCAAGCCCCGCCGGCCGTCGACCTCCGGGCCAACGGCACGCAGCACATCGTGTCCGCCGCGCCTGCGGTGCGGCGTGCGAAGCGCAGCAATTTCCACGCCGCACCGGGCACCGTCAGCGACCGCCCGCGCCACCTGATGAGCGCCAGCGAACGCATCGCCGCCGACATCGCCGCATTCCAGGCGCGCGGCGGAAAGATCGAAGTCCTGGGGATCACCCAGGTCTTCCACACCTACGAATCCGACAACGACGACTGAGAGGACGTCATGCCCCAGCCCCAGTACAACGCCATGCCCGGCCCCGACATGCTCGAGGCCATCGCCGACCAGGAAGCCGCCAACGGCAACGAGGTCAATGCGAACGAGTTTCGCCGCCGCGCCGGCGAATGGCGCGAAGACCTCCGCACGCTCGAGCGTGTCCAAATCGAACTGCAGGCGGCCAACGACAGCCTGCAGCACATCCGCACCACCCTTCAGGTGGCGTAACCCATTCAAGGAGAGCGGCATGACGTGCCAAACCATCAGCGTGGGCAAGACCAGCATCATCGTCGGCAGCGACGGCAGCTTCACCGTGATTCCCGGCGGCGAATTGATCGATGTGCGTTTGGATCAGAGCGCGGCGAAGGCTGCCAACGCGCCCTCCATCGATACCCCACAGGATCGCTTCGAGAAGGTGTTCAAGGCGGGGGGCAGCGTGCACTCCGCGGTGATCGACCACCAGACGGGCCTCATGTGGTCCATCGAATCCCTCGGCGACCCGGACGAGCCCGACGACGGCATCACCCAGGAGCACTGCATGGAGCGGTGCCGCGACCTGCGCCTGCTCGGCTTCGACGACTGGCGCCTGCCCACGCGCGCCGAACTCGCGACGCTCGTCGACGACACACGCCACGAGCCGGCGATCGACACCGACCTGTTCCCGCACGTGAAGCCGCGCTGGCACTGGACCAGCACCGCGGCCGCCTGGTCATCGGCGTCCGCGTGGTACGTCCTCTTCAACTTCGGCCTCGTCAGCAGCAACCTCCGCGGCAACGGCGGGTTCGCGTTGGCCGTGCGCCGTGCCGGTCAGTAGTTGGCCTTTTTGATCACCACCAGGAGTACCACCATGTCGCAACTCAAGCTCATCAAGATCAGCAGCACGGGCGAGCAGCTCGCCGACGGCGCGGCCGAGTGGGATGCCGTGCTGCTGCCCGACCACGGCCTCATGTTCACCGCCACCAACGTGGCCGAGGACGCCCCCCACGCAGACTGCGAGGCCGCTTGCAAGGCCTCGCGGGTCGCCGGCTTCGACGATTGGGCGATGCCCGACATCGACCAGCTGCAGCTGCTGATCGACCGCTCGCGCTGCAGCCCCGCGATCAACACCGACTTCTTCCGAGGCATCGCCAACGACTGGTACTGGACGACGACCCCGGCCGCCTGGTCTTCGGCGTCCGCGTGGGTCGTCTACTTCGACCTCGGCAGCGTCGACAGCGGCCCCCGCGACTACAGCGGGTTCGCGTTGGCCGTGCGCCGTGCCGGTCAGTAGTTGGCCTCTTTGACCTGACCTGACCATGCCCGCGATGCCGCCCATCGTGAAAGCTGCCGAACGCCTGCTCATCGACATCGAGCAGGCGGTTCGGCGGTTCGATCGCTACCACCGCTACGCGATCGGTACCGACCTGCGCGCGAAGGCGATGCAGGTGTACGACCTCGCCCAGCGGGCGTGGCGCGATCGCGCGCACCAGGCGCGATGGGTGGGCCAGCTGGTCTGGGCGATCGACGAGCTGCGCCACCGCCTGCAGGCGGCCAAGCTGCTCAACGCCACCGCCAGCTTCCGGCAGTTCGAACACCTTGCCCGCCAGATCTCCGAGCTGGGCAAGCAGGCTGGCGGCTGGCACCGCCACCACAACACCCCCAAGGGCCAGGATGCGCAAGGCCATCGCGCCATCGCGCAGCGCGCCCAGAAACTGAGTACCCGTGCCACCCCTGCTGGGGTCAACGCATGACGACACCGTCCTACCCCTTCGGCTGGCCGGCGATGTCCAAAGTGCGCGGGGAGGCGGCCGCCTGGTCTTCGGCGTCCGCGTGGAACGTCAACTTCAACAACGGCAACGTCAACAACAACCACCGCAACAACAACGGGTTCGCGTTGGCCGTGCGCCGTGCCGGTGAGTTTCAGGGGGAAGGGGCCGCCGAGGCCTCACTGCGCTCGCTCCACGACGCTTGGCGGCGCGCGCGCCGGCAGAAGGTGCCGAGCCACAACCAGCTGCGCTTCGACGCCGAGTGGATCGAGGGCCTGCTGCAGCTTCAGGCCGAGATCCGCGCCGGCACCTGGGCGCCGCGGCAGTCGACCTGCTTCATCGCCACGCGCCCGAAGGCGCGCGAGATCCACGCGCCGGACTTCGCCGACCGCGTCGTGCACCACTGGCTGGTGCCGCAGCTCGAGGCGATCTACGAGCCGGGCTTCATCCACGACAGTTACGCCAACCGCGTCGGCCGCGGCAGCCACGCCGCCACGCGGCGGCTGCAGCAGTTCGTCCGCCAGGTGCATAGCGGACAGCCCGGCGGCTGGTTCCTGCAGCTCGACATCCACAACTTCTTCAACAGCATCCACCGACCCACGCTCTGGGCGATGCTCAAGACGCGCATGCAGCGGCGCGGCACGCCCGAGCTTGTCCAGCGCGTCGCCCACGCCCTGGTGCGCCACGACCCGCTGCACGCCGGTGTGCACGTGCGCGCCACCGCCGCCGAGCTCGCGCAGGTGCCGCCGCACAAGCGCCTGGCCAACGCCGCACCCGGCTGCGGCCTGCCGATCGGCAACCTGTCGTCGCAGTTCTTCGCCAACGTCTACCTCGACGCGCTGGACCAGTTCGCCAAACACACCCTCAAGGCGCGCCGCTATCTGCGCTACGTCGACGACTTCGTCCTGGTGCACCACGACCGCGACCAGCTCGACGCCTGGCGCCGGCAGATCGAAGCCTTCCTCGCCGACCGCCTGCGCCTCTCGCTCAAGCCCGACATCCGCCTGCGCCGCCTGCCCGACGGCATCGACTTCCTCGGCTACGTCATTCGCCCCACGCACACCCTGGTGCGCCGGCGCGTCGTCGCACATGCCACAGAGAAGCTGGTGGCCATCGAGGCGCTCCACGTGCGCCACGGGCGCCTGCGTGCAACGCGCCGTCAGCACGAGGCCGCCCGCAGTGTGCTGGCCAGCTACGCGGGCCACTTCCAGCACGCCAACAGTCACCGCCTGCAGCAGCAGCTGCAGGTCCGTTTCCCTTGGATCAAGGACCTCATCCGATGACCGACAACGCCATCCAGTACATCCCCCTCGACAGCCTCCGCCTGTCGCCGAAGAACCGCCGCAGGCAGCGCGACCCGGACGCGGTCGACCAGCTCGCCGCGTCGATCGCGGCGCACGGCTTGTTGCAGAACCTCACCGTCGAGGCCTCGGCCAACGATGACGGCTTCTTCGAAGTCGTCGCCGGCGGCACGCGCCTGGAGGCGCTGCAGAAGCTGCAGCGCGAGCATGTGCACGGCAACGTGCCGGTGCCCTGCCGCGTCATCGCCAACGGCGAGGCCGTCGAGGCCAGCGCCGCGGAGAACCTGGTGCGCACGCGCCTCGCGCCCGCCGACGAGTTCGATGCGTTCAAGGCCATGGCCGACAACGGCAAGAGCCGCGACGAGATCGCTGCGCACTTCGGCGTGGCGCGCATCGTGGTCGACCGCAGCCTGAAGCTGGCGAACGTGCATCCGGATCTGTTCGAGGTCTTCCGCAACGGCGGCATGGAACTTGACCAGCTGCAGGCGCTCGCCCTCACGGACGACCACGAACTGCAGCGCAGCATCTGGTTCTCCGGCGACGCGTACCAGCGATGGGCCCACCACATTCGCGACCGGATCACAAACCGAGAGATCAATGCCAACTCCGGGATCGCGCGCTTCATCGGCCTCGACGCCTATGAGGCCGCCGGCGGCACGGTGCGCCGCGACCTCTTCGGCAAGGACGCTTGGCTCGCCGATCGCCAGCTGCTCGAGTCGATGGCCATGGATCGCCTCGAAGCGACGGCGCAGGAGCTGCGCGATGACGGCTGGTCGTGGGTGGAGGCCCACATCACGCTCGATTACAACCAGCTCAACGAGTACCCGCGCGGCTTCGGCGACGATCGGGCCGCCGGGGCGCCGCTCCCGGAAGCGGATGCGAAGCGGCTGGAGGCCATCGAGAATCGTCAGCAGGAGATTCAGGATCTCGACGCCGACGACCTCAGCGACGAGCAGGAGGAAGCGTTGCGCGCAGAGCTCGACGACCTGGAAAGGCAGGAAGAGACCATCCGGGCCGGGCAACACATGATCTGGCCAGCCGACGTCAAGGCGCAGTCGGGCTGCCTGGTCTACCTCACCCGCCCGAACGGGATCCTGACCATCGAATGGGCGCGCCTGAAGCCCGGCCAGAAGCTCGCCACCGGCAAGGTCTCCGGCACCGCGCGTCCCACCAGCGCCGACAAGGCCGCGGCCAAGGCGAAGCCCAAGGCGCCCACGCTGAGCGCTGACATGGTCGAGCGCCTGCACCTGCACCAGCGCGCCGCGCTGCGCCACGCGATCGTCAACGACCACGCGCGCGCGATCGAGCTGCTGTTGGCGCAGCTGCTCGCGGATCTGTTCTCGTCGTCCGTCGCGGCCTCGCTGTTCTCGGTGCGCGTCAGCAACCACCACGCCAGCGACATCGATGGCAAGGCCGTGCAGTTCGCCGACGTCAAGGCCTCGCCGGCGCGCAAGGCGCTCGACACGCAGATCGCCGCGCTCAAGGCCAAGCTGCCGAAGAAGGCGTCCGACATCCAGGCGTGGCTGGCGTCGCAGACCGTCGACCAGCTGCATGCGCTGCTGGCGCTGGTGGCGGCGGTCTCGCTGGACACCTCCAAGCCGCAGGCCGCCGCGCTGGCCAACCAGGTGAAGCTCGACATGGCCCAGTGGTGGCGCCCCGACGCCGACCACTACCTGGGCCACGTGTCCAAGGCGGTCGTCGCCGAAGCCGTGCGCGAGGTGCATGGCAAGGACGCCGCCGCCAAGATCGAGGCTGGCAAGAAGGACGCCGCCGTGGCGGAAGCCGGCAAGCTGCTGGCCAACACCGGTTGGCTGCCGAAGCCGCTGCGGGGCAACGGCTACCAGCCGCCCAAGCCCGCGAAAGCGCCCAAGCCCGCGCCGGCGAAGGCCGCCAAGGCGAAGCCGAAGAAGGCCACGGCGACGGCAGCCGCGCCTGGCAACCCGGCCGTCAAGAAGTCTGCGGCGAAGAAGCCCGCCAACAAGCCGACGGTAGCGAAGAAGGCCGCGCCGAAGAAGCCCGCCGCGAAGTCGGGCAAGGCGGCCGCGTCGTGAGCGCCGACACCAAGGCCATGATCGCGGTGACGGCGCTCAACAACATGTTCGAGAGCCACGCCTTCAGCATCTGCACGATCGACCAGGTCGCCACGATGCTCGGCGGCATTCCGGACAAGGACGCCTACCGCCAGCTGCATGCGCTGCATTGCGTGCACTGGTCGGCGATGCCTGCCGAGCTGCGCCGGCAGGTCCCGGACCTGGTCCAGCGGGCGCTGAGCGGCGGGGCCAGGTTCCGTTTCCAGCTCGTGCCCGAGGCCGAGCTGCCTTCCACCCATGCCCTCACCGTCATCGACGGCTGCAAGCACACGCGCCGCCCGCTCCGCCAGCGGCTGTTCGGAGGCTGACATGCAAGTCGAACAAACCGAAACGATCACCACGCACGTAGGGCTCGCCATGGAACTAGCACGCATCGAGGAGCGCCTCCGCACTGACGGCGTGTCTCAGGCCGAGCGCGCGATCATCCGCCGCGCGGCCGACTGCCTGGCAACCGGTCTCTTTCCGCCGCCGCACAGCTCCGTCTGGATCGTTGGCCGCTGGCCCGAGACCGGCGTGTGGCAATTCCAGGGCGTGTTCGCCACCGAAGCCGGCGCGATCGAGGCCTGCGAAGACGGCCGCTATTTCATCGGCCCTGCGCAACTTGGTGCTCGCATCCCAGCCGCAATCAGCGAGTGGCCCGGTGCATATTTTCCGGGTTCGCCTTCCGATCGCGACACGCAGGCCGCTGCACCTGGAGAGCAACCATGAGCAGCGCCAAGATGCCGCCCATGCTGCCGATTCCCGTCAGCGCGGCCGAAACGATCGCCAAGAACTTCGGCTACGACCAAGTGATCGTCATCGCGCGCCGCGTCGGCGAGCCTCCCGCGCCCGCCGGCGAACACGTCACGACCTACGGGCGCAACTCCGAGCACTGCTGCGTTGCGGCGCGGGTGGGGAATTTCCTGAAGCACAAGGTCATGGATTGGCCGGAGTACGAAGGCTCGACCGAAGCATCGCTGGACAATCTGCGCCAGTTGGCCGAGGCGCTGGAAATGCCCGAAGACTACGGGTTGGTCGAGTTCCTGCCTGGACAGTGGTCATTCCAGTTCGAGCGAGCCGACGGCGAAGTCATGGCATGCGGCACAAACTGGAATCATCCGGCGCTCGCGGCCTGCGCCGCGTGGGGCCGCCACGCGGACGCCCTGCGCCCCGCCGGGCCGGACAATGCGGAAAGCACCACCCCGCCGGCTGCGAAGGATGGGGCGGTGGATGCGAAGCTGCGCAGAGCAATCGAGAAGGTCGATTTGATCGAGCGCTACCGGATTAACGACGGAAACGCCTATCACGACTCGTTGATGATCGTGCGGTCCGCATTGGTCGAAGCCCTCGCCGCCTCCGCGCAGCAGGCCGTGGTGTCGGATGCAAAGGTCGATCGTGTGACCGACTACCTGTGCGAGCAGGAATACGACATCGGCGGGCGCGCCGAATTGCGCAAGCATGTCGCCGCCGCCCTGCGCAGCAGTGAGGTGGCGTGATGGACCGCATGTCTGACGTGGAGCGCGCGGCTCTCCAATCGGCAATGGACGAGCCTATGACCGACGATGAAGCCATCGGTCTGATCGCCGAAATGGTGCAGATGATCGTCGCACTATTGAAGGCAGCGCCGCCAAGCGCCGACGGCGAATTTGCGCCCAAGGCTATCCGTTGCGCGAACGTCATTTCGTATGTGGGCGAAGCCTTCAAGGATCGCGACAACTACCATCGCCGGCTGCTCGACAAGATGGAAGAAATCGCCGCCCTGCGCCCCGCCGGGCCGGTCGATGCGGAAAGCACCACCCCGCCGGCTGCGAATGACGGTGCAGTGGAGGCGCCGTCCTACGGAATCATCGACCCCGACTACGCCCGAATCTACTCAATTGCTCGGTGCTTGGCATGGTCGGAGGGTTACGCGCTCACGCTCCACGGCTCATTTACTCGCGATCTCGACCTTGTTGCAATTCCGTGGACCGACACGGCGTGCGAAGCCGAGCACCTGGCCCATCGCATCGAGGAAGCCGCCGGGCTCGTGAGCAAGGTCAGCAACCCAGGCGAGAAGCCGCACGGTCGACGCGTGTGGACGTTGCACCTTCCTGGTTTCGGGGAGCCGAGATGGGTCGACCTTTCGATCATCCCGCATTCCGCCACCGCGCAGCAGGCCGTGGTGTCGGAGGACATGGTGGATTGGGCGATGGCTGCTTACTACGGTGAGGGCGTCGATAGGGACGATCCAGTTCGGCAGGACATGCGCGCCGCCCTACAAGCCGCTCTGCGCGGCAGCGAGGCCGCGTGATGAATCCACGCCACTCGATGCTCGTGGCCGCACTTCTGGCGGCTGCGGGGTACGCGACGCCATCGCCGCAGCGAGTGCGCGAGCGCGACAAGCAGCCTCGCAAGTTCACTGACGCGCGCAAGGCGGAGGCAGAGGCCAAGCGCCAGCGCAAAGCCGCGAAGCGTGCCGCCACACGGGCACGGCACCCGGGAGACAACCCATGAAGCGCCTCGCCACCTGGCTCTTCCGCCTCCTCTTCGACAACATCGTCCTGGCGCGCGAGCCCGACTTCATCGTCGGCGCCGACAACTCCAATGGCGCCTATCTGCTGCGCTGGTGGGTGATCCCGCGCAATCGCCTGTTCAACGTCTACCTGCACCAGTTCCTGCGCGACGACGACGACCGAGCCTTGCATGACCACCCGTGGGCCTGGTGCTCGTTCCTGCTGCAGGGCCAGTACATGGAGCACACCATCGCTGCCGGCGGTATCCACCGCCGCCAGCTGCGCCAGGCCGGCAGCCTCAAGCTCAGCGGCCCGCGCCGCGCTCACCGCGTCGAGTTACTGCGCGAGATCGTCGACAACGGCGATCCCATCGTGCAGCTCAGCGATCCGCCCGTGCCGTGCTGGACGCTGTTCATCACCGGACCCGTCGTGCGCCGCTGGGGCTTCCACTGCCCGAAGGGCTGGGTCGACTTCGAGCGCTTCACCAAGCCCGGCGCAACGGGTGAAGTCGGCAGCGGGTGCGACGGATGAACATCACCGTGGAGAAGTGCGCCCTATGCGGCGTCACGCTCGACCCCGACGTCGACGACATGGAGCGCTGCTGCTGCGACGACTGCAAGCACCACCCGGCGGCCCGCCGCCTGGGCCGCAAGGTGCCGGCGGCGACGCACGCCGGCGGCGCGCGCGAGTTCACGCTCGCCGAGCGCACGCTGATCCGCCGCGTGCACGGCTTCATGCCGGCCGAACAGCTGCTGGGCCTGCTCAACGAGCGGCTGGTCTGCGACCTCGGCCCGGATGCCGCGCGCTACACGATGGAGCAGCTGCACGGCGAGATCCGCGACCTGCCCGGGCGCGTGCCCGCCGGCGACTGGTCGGCGCTGCGCCAGCTGCTCGCGCACGCCCGGCGCGAAGGCGTGCTGGACGCGATCGACGCCCGCCTGGTCGACGACTTCGCCGTCGTTTTCTCCCTCTCCACCGCGCAGGCGCTGCGGCTGAAGGACGTGATCCTCAGCGCGAAGGAGTCCAGCCGATGAGACAGGTCACCCGCCGCAACGAACTGGTGGGCACCTCGCTGGACCTGGGCGGCACGCCCATCGAACTGGCCGACTACGCCACCACCGGCCTGCGCATCGTCACCGTCGGCCCCAGCGGCATCGGCAAGACCAATGCCGGGCTGCTGATCGCCGAGCAGCTGGCCGCGCAAGGCTGGGTGAGCGTGCTGGTCGACCCCGAGGGCGAGATCGAGTCCATGTACGGCGAAGCCGCCACGCCCGACACCCTCGAGAAGCAACTGGCCACGCGCGAGCACCCGATCGTGGTCGTGTCCGCGAAGGATGCCACCGAGTTCATCCCCTTCGGCCGCGTCATCCTCGAGGCCGCGGACAAGCATCGCCAGCCGCTGTTCGTGATGCTCGACGAAGGCCAGGTGTTCAGCGCCAGCCGCAAGCGCAAGAACGACGTCGGCACCGCGTCCGACATCGTCAACGAGTTCGCGCAGCGCGGACGCAAGCGCGCCCTGGACCTGTTCCTTACCGCGACCAGCTTCACCGGCTCGCTGCACCGCTCGATCTTTGCCAACAAGAACCTCTCGTTGATCGGTTGCCAGGAGGATCCGACCGCCTGGGCCGCGCTGGCGCCGCAGTTCAGCGCCTCGCGCATCGCCTTCCACGACCTGGCATCGCTCGCGCCCGGCGAGTTCTTCTGCTTCAGCCGCCGCGGCGTGGAGAAGGTGCGCATGCCCATGGCCGAGGCCATGCAGGCGGTGGCGATGAAGGCGCCCACGATCCGGCCGTCGTTGCCCACCACCTTCAGCCAGTGGGACCGGGCGATGCGCGAGATCCCGACGGCGCGCCTGCAGCGCCTCACGGACCCGGTGGTCACGCTGCTGGCCACGATCTCCGGTCTGACCCTGCAGCAGATGACGTCGGGCCGCCGCGCGCTCGAGGACGAGCTGGCATGCCGCTGAGCTGGCAGGCCTTCGTCACCGGGCCGGAGGCGGCCGGCGTGGGCGCGTCCTTCCTCGCCGCCATCGTGGGCCAGCCCGAGGACGCCGTGCGCCGCGTACGCGCTGCCAGCGGCCCGCGTGGGGCCGTCCGGGGCAGCAGGGGCGGCGTGGCTGTCTTCCCGCGCCTGTTCGCCCAGTGGCACGGCCGCGCGCCCGAGGCGGCTGATTGGCCGGCGCCGCGGGCATCCGGCGCCGCCGGCTTCGAATGGCTGCCGCCCGAGGACGCCGAATTGGCCGGCCTGATCGGCCAGATGGGCAAGGCGGAGATCTCCGAGATCCTGACCCGGCGCCTGCGCCAGCTCACCGGCAACACTGCGGCCTGCCGCGATCGCAATGCGGTCCAGATCCGGGCCAACCGCCTCGGGCTGTGGATCACCGACGTCGTGGGCGGCATCAAGATCTCCGACGCCGGCGCCGAGATCGGCAGCGTCGAGGTGGTCCGCAATGCCATCCGCAACGAGTCGCTGCCGACGTTCCGCCAGGGCCGCCTGATCGTCATCCCGCGCGAGGCATGGCAACGCTGGAAGGCGGGCCGAATGCTCGCACCGCGCGGCTTCGTGCGCTTGGCCAGCATCCGCGAGCAGCTCGGCATTCGCAGCGACAGCAAGCTCTGCGAGTTCGCCAAGCTCGGCTACGTGCCCACGGCCATCCAGTGCAATCCGACTCGTCCGGATGGCCGCAACACCCGCTGGGGCTGCTGGTTCATCGATGCCAAGGTGGGCCGCCGCCTGGTCGCCGATCGGCATGCGGGACGCCCCATGCCATGGCACGGCAAGCCCTTGCCGGACAACCTGCGGCACACCTGGAAGCGCTGGCGCGAGCGCAAGCACCCGGCCAGCTGCGCGACGTGCGCGGCGCTATGGGGCACCGCCGGCGCGCCCACGACCTTCGAGGACTTCTGCAGCCGCTACCACCCGCTCGAGCACGGCGCCAAGCGCCACCTCACGTTGCGGTGGCACCCAGGCCTCACCGTCGCCGACGTCGCCCGACAAGCCAAGCGGCGCCGTGTGGACGTCGAGTCCGCGATCGAGAACGGCATGCTGCGCGCCACGCGCGATGGCCGCCTGCTGCGCATCACCCGCACCGACGCCACGCGCTGGATCGCGCGCCGCTGCCCGACCGGCAAGGACGGCGCCTCCTGGATCTCGCTGGCCAACGCGAAACGCTGGTACGGCTTCAGCCTCAAGGAGCTCCGGGCGTTCGTGGCCAGCGGCGACCTCACACAGCGCGCCGGCGCCGCCGGCGACGTGCTCGTGGCGCGGCAGCAGTGCGTCGAGCTGCGCGATCGCATTGGCTTCACCGAGGCGCAGGCTGCCGCCAAGCTCGGCGTCGGCGTAGCGGCGCTGCGCGACCTGCTCGCCGGCGTCGACTGGCGCGGCGCCGAGCTGATCCCCCTGGTCACGCTGCAGGCCGTGCGCAAGCGGATGCAGTCCCAGGCCGGCCACACCATCGAGGAGGCCGCAGCCGAGGTGGGTCGCTCGCCGGCATGGGTGCGCGCGCGGATCAAGGACGGCACGGTGCGCGTCTCGCGCGCGCCTTGGGACCGCCGGCGCCTGTACCTCAGCGCGCCGATGGTGCAGCGCCTGAAGGCCGCCAGGCGGCGCAAGGCCCGCGCACCCAAGCTCTCGGACGCGTGGATCCGCCTCGGCCCCGCCGCGCGCCTGGCCGGCGTCAGCGACGGCACCGTCCAGAACTGGGCGACCGCCGGCGAGGTGCGCTTCCGCATCGCCGGCGACGGCTATCGCCGCTACGCCCGTGTCTCCGTCATGTCCCGCGCCCGCCGCTACTGGCAGCGATACGCCACGCGCCGCGTGGATCCGCCCGCATGGATCCAGGCGCAGGCCACAAAGAGGAAGGCCCGATGACCAACCACGCCGCCCGGCGCAGCCGCGCCAAGCCCGCCCCGCTGACCGTGGCCAGCGCCTGGCCCGACACCATGGGCCTCGAGCAGGCCGCCGAGTACCTGCGCCTCGGGCGCGACGCCACGCGCGAGCTGTTCGACACCGGCCAGCTCGCCGGTACATCGTTCAACCAGAAGCACCTGGTGTTCCGCCGCGTGACCCTCGACGCCTTCCTCGCCGACGTCGAGGTCCGGCAGACCGCCGAGCGCGCCAAGCGCCACGCCGCGCTGCAGCCGGCGAACGATCCCGGCACCCCCGCCGCACGCCCGCGCACCGCGAAGCCGGATCTGGCACGCTACGAGGCCGGCGCAGCCAACGACGAAGCCTGACCAGAGGATTGCAGCCCATGACCGAACAGACGCCTCCCTCGCTAGACAACTTGACGCCACAGCAGATGGCGATCGAAGCGCTACGCGAGGTGGCACAGAACCATCTCATCACGGCGGACGGCTTCTTCCCCGGGTTCAGCACCCTGGATTACAGCGGCGCCGCCGTTCTCGCTGCGCTGACCGAGGCCGGTGAAGTCGAAACTGTGAATCGCCATGAAAGCTACAGCGGGCTCCAGCAGCCCGTCTGGCAGGGTAAGCGCCTTCGCGAGCACTCCAGGCCTTCGGCGTTTCGCGGCATGCGCCTGCCACGGTACGACCTTCGCCGAGGTTACTGAGCATGTTGAAGCTCAATGACGGAGACGTTTCCATCCTGGTCGAGCCCGGCCTTCGCGTTCCGCTTGGCAAGCTGGTCGACGGCCAAATTCTGCGGATCCAACAGGCCGAGCCAAATGCCGACCCGCTACTCCTCCGGAGCTCGGTGAACGTTTCGTGGGAGATGAGCAGCGACGCCTACAGGCGGCTGCGCATGTTCGCCTTCGGCTACCGCCGTTGGCTCGCGCTGCGGCAGCAGCTCAAGAACGAGCGCCGCCGCGGCTGGCGCCACATCAGGTAGGACCCAGAGGGCAAGTGTATGACCGTGCAAGAGCTGATCGCCGAACTCAACAAGTGCTCGAAGAACGCCCAGGTGTACTTCTTCTTCGACTGGGACTCGAAACGCGAGGTGATCGACGTGTCGCCCGAGGACAGCGACGGCCATGTGGTCCTCGGCGAAAGCCTCCCGCCGGAGTTGTACGCGCGCGACTACAAGTACGATTGAATCACCACAGCCGCGCGGCCAGATCCGAGCCGCGCAAGTTCGCGTACCGCGCCAGCGATCGAATGTCCTTGTGCCCGGTGATCTTCGCGATCTGCAGATCAGTCAGCGTGGTGCGCTCGTAGAGCCTGGCCGTGGCCTCGTGCCGCAGGTCGTGGAACCGGAGATCCGCGCAGCCCGCAGCTTCGAAGATCCGGGCGAACTGCCGCGACAGCTGCGCCGTGCATCGCTTCATCGTCTCCGCCTCGCGATCGCCATTCCACCACGGGAAGACCAGCCCTGACCGCCGCTTGCCGATCATGGCCTTGAGCACGCGCTTGGCCACCGACGTCATCGGCACCTGCCGCTTGCTCCCGTTCTTCGTGCGCTCGAGGAACACCGTGCGCTTCGTGAAGTCCACCTGGCCCACCTCGAGCGTGTACATCTCGCTCATGCGCATGGCCGACTCGAGCGCCAGGTCGAACAACGTGGCCAGCGCGAGCTTCTCCTTCAGCTCGAGCGCCCGCTGCCGGTCCGCCCGCTTCTCCCCGGACAAGACCGCGCGGATCCGCGCCTCCTCGCCGGCGGCCAGCCGCCGATCGCGCTCAGTGCTCTCCTTCGCCTCGCCGCCGCCCTTCCGGGTGGCCACCGCGGTCGCGTCGGCGTCCGAGTACTGCGCGTAGCCCTTCGGCAACTGCCGCAACGGATTGATCGGAAGCTTCCGATGGGCGACCGCCCAGTCCAGGCACCGCGCGAGCGCGCCGACGTGGTGCCGGATGGTTGACGGCGCCAGGTTGGCGTCGCGCTTCATCGACGTCACCCAGCCGGTGGCCCACTCGAACGTCACGACACGCAGCTCGAGCGTCGCCTGCAGGCGATCGAGCACCACGCTGATGTACCCGCTGTCCGCAGCGGAGAGCGACACCGCGCCCTTGTACTCGAGCACCACCTCGCGCAGCCGCGTCGCGCGCTCGCGCCGCGCCGTACGGAACTCGTCGGGCACGATGCCGCGATCGAGCAGCTGCTCGAGGCGCCGCACGTATGCGTCCCCCTCCGCCTCGACGCGGAACGTCATCGAGATCGGCTTGGGCAGCATCCGCGATCGCTTGACCACGAACTCCCAGGAACCGTCCTTGCGCTGTCGCTTCGTCGCCATCCGAACTCTCGTCAACGGCCTACCGGGCACCTGCCGGGTGGTTTACCACCCGAAAACGGGTGGATAGTAGGCTATTTCGGGCGGCAATCGGGGGATCATCGGAAACGAAAAGGCCCGCCGAAGCGGGCCAAGTCGTTGTTTTTGCTTGGAGGCCTGGGTCGGAATTGAACCGGCGTACGCGGCTTTGCAGGCCGCTGCATGACCACTCTGCCACCAGGCCGGTGACGCGTTGCCGGGGGACGATACCCCGGAACAGGGGGCGCCGCATGCGACGCCCGTAAAACACGAAACCCCGGCATTGCCGGGGTTTCGCTGGATCTGGAGCGGGAAACGAGACTCGAACTCGCGACCCCGACCTTGGCAAGGTCGTGCTCTACCAACTGAGCTATTCCCGCGGAGGAAGCGGAATTTTACCGTCGCGTTCGGAACTGTCAACAGGAATTCCCTCGCCGGCGCGCAAAACCGGCCAGGCCGCGCGCAGGTAGGCCAAACCTGACCACAGGGTAAGCAGCGCGGCGACCGCCAGCAGCCAGTCGCCGACGTGGAAGATGGCGTCGCGCAGCGGCAGGTCGTGGCGCGGCGCCTGGTCCGGTGAGACGGCGTACAGCAGGCACAGCAGGGCCAGCATCTGCGCCACGGTCTTGATCTTGCCGATCGCGGCCACCTTGACCCGGGCGCGCTGGCCGAGTTCGGCCATCCACTCGCGCAGCGCCGAAACCGCGATTTCGCGCCCGACGATCACCGCCGCCCACAGCGCCATCCAGGCGGTCGGATGGCCCTGCACGATCAGGAACAGCGCCACCGCGACCATCAGCTTGTCCGCGACCGGGTCGAGGAAGGCGCCGAAGGCCGAGTACTGGTGGTAGCGGCGGGCGATCCAGCCGTCCAGCCAGTCGGTGACCGAGGCCAGCGCGAACACCGCGGCGGCGGCGAAGTTGGTCCACTTGTAGGGCAGGTAGAACACCAGCACCAGCACCGGGATCAGCACGATCCGCAGCAGCGTCAGCCATGTGGGGATGGTCAACTTCATCCTGTCCTCATCAGCCCGGACTCCCGGCGCCCGGCTCCCGCAACCCGTGCAGTGTGGCGTAAATCCGCTCGGCGAGGGCGGCATTGATGCCTTCGACGTGCGCGATCTCGTCCGCGCTGGCGTTCCTCAGCCCGCCAAGGCCGCCGAAATACTTGAGCAGGCTCGCGCGCCGGCGCGGGCCGATGCCGGGGATGTCCTCGAGCCGGCTGCTGCTGCGCGCCTTCTGCCTGCGCCCGCGGTGGCCGGTGATGGCGAAGCGGTGGGCCTCGTCGCGCACCTGCTGCACCAGCTGCAGCCCGGGCGATGCCGCGCCCGGGTGCAGCTCGCGTCCGTCCGGCAGCAGCAGCGTTTCGTCGCCCGGGCGGCGCGCCTCGCCCTTGGAGACGCCGACCAGCAGCGGGCCGTCGATGCCCAGGTCGGCCAACACGTCGCGCGCCTGCGCCACCTGCCCCGCGCCGCCGTCGATCAGCAGCACGTCGGGCAGCACGCCGTCCTCCTCCACCGCGCGGCGGAAGCGGCGCTCCAGCGCCTGGTGCATGGCGGCGTAGTCGTCGCCCGGCTCGATGCCGGCGATGTTGTAACGCCGGTACTGGCCGCGCACCGGGCCGTTGGCGTCGAACACCACGCACGAGGCCACCGTCGCCTCGCCCATCGTGTGGCTGATGTCGAAGCACTCGATGCGCTGCGGCAGGTCGTCCAGCCCGAGCATGTCGCGCAGCGATTCGGCGCGCGCCTGCTGCGCGGCCTGGCTGCCCAGCTCGGTGGCCAGCGCCAGCGCGGCGTTGCGGCGCGCGAGGTCGAGGTAGCCGGCGCGGTCGCCGCGCACGCTGGTCTTGACCTGCACGCGGCGGCCGGCGGCGGCGCCGAGCGCTTCCTGCAGCAGCGCGGCGTCCTCGATGTCGCGGTCGAGGATGATCTCGCGCGGCGGCGGCTGCTCGGCGTAGTACTGCGACACGAATGCGGCCAGCACCTCCGCCGGGTTGTCGCTGCCGTTGGTCCTGGGGAAGAAGCCGCGGGTGCCGAGGTTGCGGCCGTCGCGGAACGCGAGCAGCAGCACGCAGGCGTGCGTGCCCTGCATCGCGCAGGCCAGCACGTCCATGTCGGCCGCGTGTCCCTCCACGTACTGGCGCGCCTGCAGCTTGCGGATGGTCGCGACCTGGTCGCGCAGGCGCGCGGCCTCCTCGAAGTCCAGCCGCGCGCTCGCGGCCTCCATCGCGCGCGCGAGCTCGTCGCTGAGCTCGTCGCTGCGGCCGTCGAGGAACAGCCCGACGCGGCGGACCGACTCGGCGTACTCGCGCGCCTGCACCAGCCCGACGCACGGCGCCGTGCAGCGGCCGATCTGGTACTGCAGGCACGGGCGCGAGCGGTTGCGGAACACGCTGTCCTCGCAGCTGCGCAGCTTGAACAGCTTGTGCATGAGGTTGAGCGTCTCGCGCACCGCCACCACGCTCGGGTACGGCCCGAAGTACCGGCCCGGGACGTTGCGCGGCCCGCGGTGCAGGGCGATGCGCGGCCACGGTTCCTGGGTCAGCAGCACGTAGGGATAGCTCTTGTCGTCGCGCAGCAGCACGTTGTAGCGCGGCTTGAGCGACTTGATGAGCTGGTTCTCCAGCAGCAGCGCCTCGGCCTCGCTGCGGGTGACGGTGACGTCCATGCGCGCGACCTGCGCGAGCATGGCCATCGTCCGCGACGGCTTGGGCGCGTTGCTGAAGTAGCTGGCCACGCGCTTCTTCAGCGCGCCGGCCTTGCCGACGTACAGCACGCTGTCGTCGGCGGCGAACATGCGGTACACGCCGGGCGCGGTGCTGAGGCCGCGGACGAAGGCCTTGCCGTCGAAGGGGGGATGCGAAGCGGTCATGCGCGGGCAAAGCTGAGGGCTGCGACGGCGGGAAGCAAGGGCTGCCGCTGCCTGTCATCCCGGGCGCAGCGAGGGATCCGCTTGCGGTCGCCACGCGCCGACTGGACGGCAGATTCCTCGCTGCGCCCGGGATGAGAAAGGAATGCCCCGGAATGACAAAGGGACGCGGCGCCCCGGCGCCGCCCGCTCATTCGCCCACGGGCACGTGGCGCAGCGCGCCGTTCTGGGTGTCCAGCCGCAGCACGGCGTGCGCGTCGGTATCGGCGATCCAGACCACGCGGTCGGCGACCGCCAGCCCGGAAGGGGCGTGCAGCCGCTGCGGCAGCTCGAAGGTGGCCAGCTCGCCGCCACCCAGGCGCAGCATGCGCAGCGCGTCGTTGCCGCTGTCGGCGATCCACAGCATCGGCGCGTCGGGATCGAGCGCGATCGCCTGCGGCTGCTGCAGCCGCGCGTCCACGCGCGCGCCGTCGGCCTGGCCGAAGTTCCAGGCGTCTTCGCCGAGCAGCGTGGTGACCTGGCCGGTGCGGGCGTTGACGCTGCGGATCGCCGATCCCGCGGCGTCGCACACGTACAGCACCTGCTGCACCGAGGCCAGCCCCACCGGCTCGGCGAAGGCGGCGCGCTTGCCGGTGCCGTCGACCACGCCCAGCGCGCCGGAGCCGGCGAGCATCCGGATCTCCTGCTTGCCCAGGTCGTAGGCCCACACTCGGTTGTCGCCGGCGGTGGCGATGTGCATGGCGTCGGCGCTCACGGACACCGCGCGCGGCTGGTCGAGCGCGATCGCGCGCGGGTCGGTGATCTGGCCCTGGACCGGCTCGCCCGGGCGCCCGGCGCCGCAGACCGTGTCGATGTCGCCGCTGCGCAGCTGGATCCGCCGCACCGCGTGGTTGCCGCTGTCGGCGACGTAGAGCATGTCGCGCTGCAGGCAGATGCCCTGCGGGCGGTTGAACGCCGACAGCTCCATCGGCCCGTCGATGAAACCGGGGCCGCCGCTGCCGAACTGGCGCAGCACGCGGCCGCCGTGGTCGCACTCGAGGATGCGGTGGTGGCCGCTGTCGGCGACGTACAGGTAGTTGGCGTTGACCGCGATGCCGACCGGGAAGCGCAGCGGCAGCATCGGCTCGCGCAACGGCCGCAGCTCGACCGGGGCGGCGTTGCGCGAGCGCGGCACGGCCGCGTCGTTGAGCGCGCTGACCGCCGAGTCCATCTCGCGCACCTGGCCGTCGCCGACCCAGCGCTCGCGCACCTTGCCCTCGCCGTCGATCAGCACCACCGTCGGCCAGGCCTCGATGCCGTACTGCTGCCACAGCGTCCAGTCGGCGTCGTGGGCGATCGGGAAGTCGAGCTTCTGCCGCGACAGCCGCTTGGCGACGCGGCGCGCGTCGCGCTCGTGGTCGAAGCGCGGCACGTGCACGGCGACGACGTTCAGCCGCTCGCCGTGGCGCGCGCGCAGGTGGGCCAGCTCGTTGAGGCGCTGCAGCGACCACGCCGAACCCGCGTTGACGAACGCCAGCGCGCAGACCTTGCCGCGCAGCTGCGCCATCCGCAGCGGTTCGGACAGGTTGAGCCACTCCAGCGTCTGCGGGAATTCGGGAGCGAGGGTGAGTTCCATGCCGCGGGGTCCCCTGAAGCCTGCCGGGATTATGCGTCAATCCCCGCGGGCCTGCCGTCGCGCAGCCGCGCCACGGCGGCCAGTGCGGCCGCATCGACCTGGCGCCACACCTGCTCGAAGTGGTCCTCGCCGCCGGTGTAGGGATCGGCGATCGCGCCTGCCAGGCCCGCCCAGTCCATGAACAGCGCGATGCGGGCGAGGCCATCGCCGGGCGCCAGCGCGCGCACGTCGCGCAGGTTGGCGTGGTCGGCGCACAGCAGCCAGTCGAACGCGGCGAAATCGTCCGCGCGCAGTTGGCGCGCGCGCAGGCCGCCGATGTCGACGCCGTGGCGGCCCGCGGCCGCGATCGCGCGCCGGTCCGGCGGATCGCCCGCGTGCCAGCCGCCGGTGCCGGCCGAATCGACCTCGACGATGCGGTCCAGCCGCGCCTCGCGCAGCCGTGCGCGCAGCGCGCCCTCGGCCATCGGCGAGCGGCAGATGTTGCCGAGGCAGACCAGCAGCAGCCGCTGCGGCTCAGCCACCGTCCTGCCCCGCGAGGTGGCGCTCGGCGCGGGCGAGGTCGGACGGCGTGTCGACGCCGGGCGGGAACGGCTCGGGCGTCAGCGCCACCGCGATGCGGTGCCCGGCCTCGAGCGCGCGCAGCTGCTCGAGCGACTCGATCTGCTCCAGCCGTCCGGGCGGCATCTTCGCGAAGCGGCGCAGGAAGCCGGCGCGGTAGCCGTAGATGCCGATGTGGCGCAGGCATTCGCCGGGCATCAGCACGCGGCGGTCCCGCGCGAACGCGTCGCGGTGCCACGGGATCGGCGCGCGGCTGAAATACAGCGCGTCGTGCCATTCGCCGCCCGCGTGCGCGTCGGACAGCGCGCCGCCGGCGAGCACGATCTTCACGGCATTGGGATCGAACAGCACGTCGGGATCGGTGATCTGCGCAGCCAGCGTCGCCATGTCGGCGCCACTGCCGGCGAGCGTGGCGGCGACCGCGCGGATCCCGGCCGCGGGCGCGAACGGCTCGTCGCCCTGCAGGTTCACCACGACCTGGTCGTCGCGCCAGCCGGCGATGTCGGCGCATTCGGCGAGGCGGTCGGTGCCGGAGGCATGCGCGCGCGAGGTCAGCGTCGCGCGCACGCCGCTGCCCTCGAGCGCGCGCAGGATGCGCTCGTCGTCCGCCGCCACCCACACCTCGCGCGCACCGGCCGCCAGCGCGCGGCGCGCGACGTGCAGCACCAGCGGCTCGCCGGCGAGCAGGCGCAACGGCTTGCCCGGCAGGCGCGATGCGTCGTGGCGGGCGGGGATGGCGACGATGAAATCGGGGGCGGCCATGCGGCGATTCTAGCCGGCCCGATCCTGCCCTGGTGGGGGATCCTTGCCTTCGAAGGCCGTCATCCCGAGCGCAGCGAGGGATCTGGCAATGCCGGTGTCATCGTGCCCGGAGCAGATCCCTCGCTGTGCTCGGGATGACAACCAGGAGGCATCCGGGATGAGGGGATCAGGAAGCGCCCGGCGGTTTCGAGTTCGGCTTCAGCGGCGCCAGCCGGTCGAGCAGCGCCACCCAGAACGCCTCCGGCAGCTCCGCGCGCACCGGCACGCTGAAGTGGCGGTCGCCGGCGAAGGCCGCGCACTTGACCGCGTCCTTCTCCGTCATCAGCACCGGCAGGTCGCTGCCGAAGTGCAGGTCCTCCGCAGCATACCGATGGTGGTCGGCGAAGGCGTGCGGCACGACGGCGATGCCGAAGCCGCGCAGGCTCTCGAAGAACCGCTCCGGGTCGCCGATGCCCGCGACCGCGTGCACGCGCCTGCCGGCGAAGGCCGCCAGCGGCATGGGGCGCCCGCCGAGCAGCGGCAGCGCCTGGTCGGCGAGCAGCCGCATCGGCCATTCGCCGAACCCCGGCGCGATGCCGCCGCTGCCGGCGTTGAGCACGCGGAAGTCGCAGGCTTCGCCGCGCGCGGCGGGCTCGCGCAGCGGCCCGGCCGGCAGCAGGCGGCCGTTGCCGTAGCGGCGGCGGCCGTCGATCACCTCGATCTCGATGTCGCGCTGCAACCGGTAATGCTGCAGCCCGTCGTCGCAGACGACGATGTCGCATCCGGCCGCGACCAGCGCGCGCGCGGCAGCAACGCGGTCGGCGTCGGCGCGCACCTTGGCGCGCGTGCGCCGGGCGATCAGCACCGGCTCGTCGCCGCCGAGCGCGGTATCGGTGCCGGGCTCCACCCAGCGCGCCGTGCCGGGCTCGTCGCGGCCGTAGCCGCGGGTGGCGACGCCCGGGTTCCAGCCGGCGGCGCGCAGGCGCTCCACCAGCGCGATCGCCAGCGGCGTCTTGCCGCTGCCGCCGGCGATGAGGTTGCCCACCACCACCACCGGCCGGTCGATGCGGAAGCGCCGCAGCACGCGCGCCCGCAGCAGCCGCATGCGCAGCGCGATCGCGCCGGCGTACAGCTTCGACAATGCCTTCGCGTGCCACGGCACCGGACCGCCGGACCAGTACGCGGGCGTCCGCGCGCGCGCGCTCATGCCCCGCCCGGCTCGCGGAACTGCATCCGGTGCAGGTGCGCGTAGAGCCCGCCGCGCGCCAGCAGCTCGGCATGGGTGCCCTGCTCCACCAGCCGGCCCTGGTCGAGCACCAGCACCTGGTCGGCATGCTCGATGGTGGACAGCCGGTGCGCGATCACCAGCGTGGTGCGGTCGGGCATCAGGTGCTCGAGCGCCTCCTGCACCAGCCGTTCGGACTCGGTGTCGAGCGCGGCGGTCGCCTCGTCGAGGACCAGGATCGGCGCATCCTTGAGCATCGCGCGCGCGATCGCCACGCGCTGGCGCTGGCCGCCCGACAGCCGCCCGCCGTTGGCGCCGATCGGCGTCTGCAGGCCCTCGGGCAGGCGCTCGACGAATTCCATCGCGTTCGCCCCGCGCACCGCGCGCTCCAGCGCCTGCGCGTCGGCGCCGGCCATCTCGCCGTAGGCGACGTTGTCGGCGACGCTGCCGTCGAACAGCATCACCTGCTGGCCGACCAGCGCGATCTGCCGGCGCAGGTCGGCGAGCCGGTACTCGCCCAGCGGGTGGCCGTCGAGCAGGATCCGGCCGGACTCGACCTCGTAGAAGCGCGGGATCAGCTTGACCAGGGTCGACTTGCCGCTGCCCGAGCGGCCGACGATGGCGGTGACGGTGCCCGGGCGCGCCTCGAAGCTGACGCCGTCCAGCGCCGGCTCGGCCTGGCCGGGATAGCGCGCGACGACGTTGTGGAACTGCACCAGCCCCTGCGCGCGCTGCAGCGGGCGCGTGCCGGTGTCGACCTCGTCGGGCGCGTCGAGCACGCCGAACAGCCGCTCGGCGGAGGCCACGCCGCGCTGGAGCATGTTCTGCACGTTGGTCAGCTGCTTGAGCGCGGGGATGACCGCCATCATCGCCAGCATCAGCGCGACGAAGCCGCCCGCGCTCAGCCGCCCGGCCATGGCCTCGCGGCCGGCCACGAACAGCAGCAGCGCGAGCCCGATCGAGCCCATCAGCTGCACCATCGCCGAGGAGATGCTGCGCGTTGACTCGATCTTCAGCGACAGCTTCATGTGCTTGTCGGCAAGCGCGGAATAGCGCTCGAACTCGGCCTGGCGCGCGCCGTAGACCTTCACTTCCTGGTGGTTGCTCAGCGACTGGTCGGCCGACTGCATCAGGTGCGCCGAGCTTTCCTGGATGCGGTGGCTCACGCGCCGGTAGCGCTTGCCGACCTTGTCCATTACCCACGCCAGCGGCGGCGCCAGCACCAGCACCGCCAGCGTCACCTGCCAGCTGGTCCACAGCATCACCACCAGCGCCGCGATGATCTGGAACGACTGCTGCAGCATCACCTTGGCCGCGTCGATCGTCGCCTGCGCGACCTGGTCGCTGTCCGAGCCCAGCCGCACCAGCATCGACGGCACCGGCTCGGTGTCGAAGCGCAGGCCCGGCAGGCGCAGGTACTTGCCCAGCACCTGCACCCGCATGTCGCGGGCGATGCCGCGGCCGGCGCGTGCCATGTTGTAGTCGGTGAGGTAGCCGGCGATGCCGCGCAGCACGAACAGGCCGACGATCGCCAGCGGCAGCCAGGCGCTCTCCTTCGCGTCCTTGACCACGAAGGTCTCGTCGACCACCGGCTGCATCAGCTTGGTGAACGCGCCACCCGCCGCGGCCTCGACCAGCATGCCCAGCAGCGCCAGCACCAGCAGCAGGCGATAGCGCCTGGCGAAGCCGACCAGCCGACGGTAGATCGGCCACGCCGCCGCGGGCCGGCGCGCATTCACCTCGCGGGCTCCGCGGCGCGCTGCTCGGGCGCCGTGGCGTTGGCGATGCGGCGGAAGCCGAGCTGGCCGAGCGCGTCGTAGGCGGTGATCACCGCCTGCCAGGGCGTGCGCGCGTCGGCGCGGATGAGCACGGTGCGCTCGCGGTCGTCACCGGCGACTTCCACGATCGTGCGCTTGAGCGACTCGACGTCGGTGCGCAGCGCTTCGCGGTCGTCGACGAAGTAGCGGCCCTGCGCGTTGATCAGCAGGCTCAGCTGCTTCGCCTTGGCATCGCTGCGCTCGCCGTTCGCCTTCGGCAGCTCAAGCTTGAGCACCGAGCGGGCGTCGAACGTGGTGGTGATCACGAAGAAGATGATCAGGCACAGGATCACGTCGATCATCGGCACGAGGTTGATGTCCGGGTTGTCCTCGGCGCGGCGGTCGCGGATGCGCATCGGCTCAGCCCTGGGCGGCGGGCACGGCCGACACGGCCGGCGCGGCGCGGCGCGCGCGCGGGTCGATGGCGTCCATCAGCTGGATCGCCTCGTGCTCCATGTCGACCAGGTAGCCGTCGATGCGCGCGCGGAAATAGCGGTGGAACATCAGCGCCGGCACCGCGACGATCATGCCGGTGGCGGTGCACACCAGCGCCTTGCCGATGCCGCCGGCGAGCTGGTTCACGTCGCCCACGCCGTAGTCCATGATCCCCAGGAACATCTGGATCATGCCGACCACGGTACCGAACAGGCCCAGCAGCGGCCCGGCCGCGGCGATCGTGCCGAGCGTGTTGAGGTAGCGTTCCATCCGGTAGGCCAGGTGGCGGCCGACGTCCTCGACGCGCTCGCGCATCTCCTCGCGCGGGCGGCTGCGCATGTCCAGCGCCGAGGCCAGCAGCGCACCCAGCGGCGAGTTGCCGCGCAGCGAATCGATGTGCGCTGGGTCGAGGTTGCCGCGCGCGGCCCAGGCCCGCACCTCGCCGCCCAGGCCCGGCGGCAGCACGGCCTTGCGCCGCAGCGCCCAGAAGCGTTCGACCACGATCGCCAGCGCGACCGCCGACAGCAGCAACAACGGCAGCATCGGCCAGCCGCCCGCCTTCACCAGTTCCAGCACTCGATTTCCCCCGGCCCCTGGCCGCTTCGATCCGGCCGACAGGATACAAGGCCCGGTTACTCCGTGCCCCCGGGATCGCCGCCGGAGAGGCGGTGCAGGCGCGCGGCCGCGTCCCATGGCGCCGGATGCGACCACCGTCGCGCTTCCACCCGGGCGCCGCCGGGCTGCAGGCGCACGCGCAGCGCGCCGGCGTCGAGGGTGTCGAGCACGCGCGCGCCCGAGCGCCGCCAGCGCTCGACCACCTCCGGCCTGGGATGGCCGAAGCGGTTGCCGTAGCCGGCCGAGACCAGCGCCAGCCGCGCGCCGGTGGCGCGGATGAACGCCGGATCCGAGGACTCGCCGCTGCCGTGGTGCGCGACCAGCACGACCTCGGCGCGCAGCGCGGCGGCGTCGCGGCGCACCAGGTCGCGCTCGACCACCTCGCCGATGTCGCCGACCAACAGCGCCGCGCCATGCGCGGTCTCGATCCGCAGCACGCAACTCGATTCGTTGTCCAGGTACGGGAAGTACAAGGGCGGATGCAGGAAGCGGAAGCGCACGCCGTTCCAGCGCCACTGCATGCCGGCGCGGCAGGGCGTGGTGCCTGGGACGCCGGAGCCCTCGGGCGAGAACGCCGCCGGCATCGGGAACGCGCGCCGGATCGCGGGAAAGCCGCCCGCGTGGTCGTTGTCGCCGTGGCTGACCACCGCCGCGTCCAGCCGGCGCACGCCCAGCGCGTGCAGCGAGGGCACGCCGATGCGCTCGCCGGCGTCGAAGCCCTCCGGCTGCGCCGGGCCCATGTCGTAGAGCAGGCTGTGCCCGGCGGTGCGCACCAGCACCGACAGCCCCTGCCCCACGTCCAGCACCACCAGCTCCGCCGCGCCCGGCACCGGCAGCCCGCGCGAAGGCCACAGCAGCGGCAGCCACAGCAGCAGCGCCAGCCCCCTGCCCGGCACGCCGCGCGGCAGCAGGCACCAGAACGCGCCCAGCAGCGCCAGCGGCAGCGCGAACCAGCGCGGCTCCGGCAGCCACCACAGCGCGAAGCGGCTGCCCGCCAGCCACTGCAGCAGCGGCCACGCCAGGTCGAAGCACCAGGCCGCGGCGCGCCAGGCCCATTCGCCGGCGCCGGCGTGCAGCGCCTCGAGCGCGGTACCCGCCAGCGACAGCGGCACCACCACCAGGCTCCACCACGGGATCGCCACCAGGTTGGCCAGCGGGCCCGCGAGCGAGGCCTGCCCGAACAGCACCACCGTCAGTGGCAGCAGCCCCAGCGTGGCCACGCCCTGCGCCGAAAGGAAATCGCCGACGATGCGCTTGCCCGCGTCCGGCAGGCACCAGGCCAGCCAGGCGACGCCCGCGAAGCTGAGCCAGAACCCCGGCGTCAGCGCGGCCAGCGGGTCCACCATCAGCATCGCCAGCGCCGCCATCGCCAGCGCGTCGACCACCCGCACCGGCCGCCGCAGCGCACGCGCGGCCACCACCACCGCGATCATCAGCACGGTGCGCACGGTCGGCAGCGCGAAGCCCGCCGCGACCGCATAGCCCCCCGCGCCGAGCAATGCGGCGAGCGCCGCCGCCTGCGGCCGCGGCAGGCGCCTGGCCAGCGGCGGCAGCGCCCGCCAAAGTCCCGAGGCAAGCAGCGCGAACAGCGCCGCGACCATGCCGACGTGGAAGCCCGAAATCGCGACCAGGTGGGTCAGCCCGGTGGCGCGCAGCGCCTCCCAGTCCAGGTCGTCGAGGCCGCGGGTGTCGCCCAGCGCCAGCGCCTGCACGTAACGGGCGGAAGCCGACGGCACCGCGCGCGCGATCCGCGCCGACATCGCCCCGCGCCACGCATCCACGCCACTCGCGCGCGCCAGCAGCCGCGCGTGCCGCGGGTTGCGCACGTAGCCGGTCGCCGCGATGCGCCGGGCCAGCGCGGTCTTCTCGCCGTCGAACACGCCCGGGTTGCGCAATCCGCGCGGCGCGCGCAGGCGCAGGTCGAAGCGCCAGCGGCTGCCGGCGCGCAGGGTGAAGCGGCGCGAGGGCGCGACGGCCTTGTATTCGTCGTACCAGGCCAGCTGCAGCAGCCGTCCGCGCAGCGGCGCGGGCACGGAGGCGCCGTCGTCGACCCGCAGCATGAACCGCGTGCGCCGCGCCTCGTGCACCGGGAGGTCGACCACCGTGCCCGTGACCGCGGCATCGGCGTGCTCCATCGCAGGCGGCAGTTGCAGCGCCAACGCATGCACCACGTGCAGCCCGCACAGCGCGAAGCCGAACGCGCAGGCGCCGGCGATGCGCCGCCAGCGGCGGCCGCGCGCCCAGCCCCAGGCACCGGCCGCGAGCAACGCCGCGAGCAGCGGCCACGACGGCATCGCCGGCAGCCGCAGGCAGGCGGTGATCCCGAGCAGCAGCGCCACCGCGGTGGCGATTGCGAATGGCGGCGTCCTTGCCGTCCCGTCCATGTGGCGTCTCCCTACACCTCGTTCGTGGCCAGCTCCCTGAGCCTGCCTTCATGCAGCTCCAGCACCCGGTCCAGCCGGCGCGCCAGGCGGCGGTCGTGGGTCACCAGCACCAGGCTGGTGCGGTGCGCGCGGTTGAGCTCGAGCATCAGCTCGAACACGGTCGCCGCGGTCTTCTCGTCGAGGTTGCCGGTGGGCTCGTCGCCGAGCACGCAGCCCGGGCGGTTGACCAGCGCGCGCGCGACCGCGGCGCGCTGGCGCTCGCCGCCCGACAGTTCGCCCGGCTTGTGCTCGAGCCGGTGGCCCAGGCCGACCGATTCGAGCAGGCTGCGCGCGGCGCCCGCCGCATCGCCCGCGGCGACGCCGCCGAGCATGACCGGCAGCATCACGTTCTCCAGCGCGGTGAACTCGGGCAGCAGGTGGTGGAACTGGTAGATGAAGCCCAGCGCGCGGTTGCGCAGGCGCCCGCGGTCGGAATCCGACAGCGCGCTCATGCGCTGCCCGGCCACGTGCACCTCGCCTGCGGTCGGCGTGTCCAGCCCGCCCAGCAGGTGCAGCAGCGTGCTCTTGCCGGCGCCGGACGCGCCGACGATCGCCACCGTCTCGCCCGCGTGCACCGCCAGGTCCAGGCCGTCGAACACCGGCGTGCGCAGCTTGCCCTCGGCATAGGTCTTGGCCAGCCCCTCCGCCCGGATCACCTCGCCGTCGTGCACGCGCTGGCCCACGTCGTTCGCTTCCTGTCCGCGGCTACTCATAGCGCAGCGCCTCCGCCGGCGCCGTGCGCGCCGCGCGCCAGGCCGGGTAGATCGTGGCCAGGAACGCCATCGCCAGCGCCACGATGGCGATGATGGTGACGTCGCTGGCCTCCAGCTGGGTCGGCAGGCCGGTGATGTAGTAGACGTCCTCGGGCATCAGCTGCACGCCGAGCACGCGCTCGATCGCGCGCAGGATGTGCTCCAGGTTCAGCGTCAGCAGGATCCCGCCGATGACGCCCGAGACCGTGCCGATCAGGCCGATCAGCGAACCCTGCACCATGAACACCTGCATCACCCCGCGCGGCGTGAGCCCCAGCGTGCGCAGGATCGCGATGTCGGCCTGCTTGTCGGTCACCAGCATCACCTGCGACGAGACCAGGTTGAACGCGCCCATGGCGATGATCAGCGACAGCAGGATCGCCATCATCGTCTTCTCCAGCTTGAGCGCGCGGAACATGTTGGCGTTGTCGCGGGTCCAGTCGGTGACGCGGTACGGGCCCTTGAGCCGCAGCGCCAGGTCGCGCGCCACCTCCCAGGCCAGGTCCATGTCGTGCAGGCGCAGGCGCACGCCGGTGACGCCGTCGCGCATGCGCAGTACGCGCTGCGCGTCGCTCAGGTTGACCACCGCCAGGCCCTTGTCGAAGTCCTGGTAGCCGGCCTCGAAGATGCCGCTGACGGTGAAGCGCTTGAGCTGCTGCACCGCGCCCATCGGGGTGGCGCGGATGTCGGTCAGCACCATGACCTTGTCGCCGACGCCCACGCCCAGCCACAGCGCCAGCTCGCGCCCGAGCACGATGTTGAAGCTGCCGGGCGCAAGGTCGGAGAGCTTGCCCTCGACCATCTTGTCGGCCAGCACCGAGACGCGGCTTTCCTGCGCCGGGTCGACGCCGCGGATCAGCGCGCCTTCCTTGCGCGCGCCCGACAGCAGCGCCTGCGTCTCGATGTAGGGCGCGGCGCCGGCCACGCGCGGATCCTTGTAGGCCTCGTCGATCGCCTGCCGCCAGTTCTCCATCGTGTCGCCGTCGGCGGTCACCGTCGCGTGCGCGGCCATCTGCAGCATGCGGTCGCGGATCTCGCGCTGGAAGCCGCTCATCACCGCCAGCGTGGTGATCAGCGCGGCCACGCCGATGGCGATGCCCAGGATCGAGGCCAGCGAGATGAAGGAGATGAAGCCGTTGCGGCGCTTGGCGCGCAGGTAACGCAGGCCGATGGCGACGGGGATGGGTTTGAACATGGGGTCGGGTCGACGAAGCAGTGGCTATGGTGCCATCGATGCCGGTTCGCCGGCAGCCGCGGGCACGGGCGCGGCCAGCCGCAGTTCACGGCGGCGCGGGGCAGGCAGCGTATCGGGCCAGAACACGTGGCCGCCGCGACGGCCATCGGCCTCGCGCCACTGCACGAAGGCGATCGGCCCGCGCCAGCGTACCCGCAGCGCCTCGACCGCGCGGCCGTCGACGGTCCCGGCCGCGCCGCCCGTCGCGACCACGATCTCGCCCGGCGCCGCCCGCGCCTCGCGAAGACCCAGCCAGGCGCCGTGCGCGATGGCCGCCAGCGCCAAAGGCCACGCGGCGGCGCGCGGCATCTCCGAGGCCAGCGTGGCGAACCCGGCCAGCGCGCCGAGCACCGCCAAGCCGGCGACGAGCAGCCACGAGGGCCTGCGCGCGAACCTGCGCGCGGATGCGTCAGCCGGCGCCGTCGCCGCCGGGCGGCACGGCGCGGATGCGCCGGACGAGCGAATCGAGTGCGGCATCGGGAGCGACCTCATGGCCGAGGAACCAGTGCCAGAGCCTATCGTCCTCGCAGGCCAGCAGCTGTAGGAAAACCCCGCGCTCTGCTTCGGAAGATGCCGCCCATTGCGTGTCGAGCCAGCGCTCGAGCAACTGGTCCAGTTCCCGCATGCCACGCCGGCAGCGCCAGCGCAGGCGCCGCAGCTCGGCCTCGTCGCCCCCGGCGCTCATCGCAGGAACAGCAGGAAGCCGAGGTAGCCCCACAGCACCCACAACACGACGCCACCGGCCAGGTAGGCCTGGAAGCGGTGCATCACCTTGTTGTAGCTGCAGTGGATCGCGCTGTGCGCCACGCGCAGCAGCACGAACAGCCAGGCCAGCACGAGCACCCCGGTGGTGGCGAGCCCGGACACAGCCGCGATCACCAACGCGAGGTAGAACAGCACCGGAAGCTCGAACAGGTTGCGGAAGTTGTCCGCGGCCTTGCTGTCGGTGAGCCGGGCCGCGGCCTGCGCGGAGGTGGCGACGGCCTGCGGGTGGATGCGCTCGCGCTTCATCTGCGCGATCCGGGTCGTGTACATGCGCAGCCAGACCACGAGCGTCAGGGCGGCCATGGCGAAGGCGGGAAGGAAGATGGCGCGTGGCATGGGGATCCCCTTGGCGGATTCGTGCGCTACCTTGCCATGCGCACGGGCGACGGTGTCGGCGATGCATGGCCGCGGCACGTGGGCGCCGGCGCTTGCCCGCCGCCCCCGTCATCCTGCCAGCCCGTCAACCCGGCGTTGCCTGTCATTCCGGTCTTGCCTGTCATCCCGAACGTAGCGAGGGATCCGGTTGCCGGCGAAAGATCCCTCGCTGCGCCCGGGATGACAGGCCGGGTGGGGGCAAGGCTGCCGCTGTCGTGTCCTGCTGCGGCCGCCGCTACTGCTGCCGCGCCAGCATCAGCTGCTTGATCTGCCCGATCGCCTTGGCCGGGTTCAGGCCCTTCGGGCAGGTGCGCGTGCAGTTCATGATGGTGTGGCAGCGGTAGAGCTTGAACGGGTCCTCGAGGTCGTCCAGGCGCGTGCCGGTGTCCTCGTCGCGGGAATCGATGATCCAGCGGTAGGCCTGCAGCAGGATCGCCGGGCCGAGGTAGCGGTCACCGTTCCACCAGTAGCTCGGGCACGAGGTCGAGCAGCACGCGCACAGGATGCATTCGTAGAGGCCGTCGAGCTTGGCGCGGTCCTCCTTCGACTGCAGGCGCTCGCGGTCCGGCGGCGGCGCGCTCTGGGTGCGGATCCACGGCTGGATCGAGGCGTACTGCGCGTAGAAGTGGGTCAGGTCCGGCACCAGGTCCTTGACCACCTCCATGTGCGGCAGCGGGTAGATCGGCACCTCGCCGTTGCCCTTGCCGCAGTCCTCGATCGCCCTGGTGCAGGCCAGCGTGTTGGTGCCGTCGATGTTCATCGCGCAAGAGCCGCAGATGCCCTCGCGGCAGGAGCGACGGAAGGTGAGCGTCGGGTCGATCTCGTTCTTGATCTTGATCAGCGCGTCCAGGACCATCGGGCCGCACTTGTCCAGGTCGACCTCGTAGGTGTCGGTGCGCGGGTTCTCGCCGTCGTCCGGGCTCCAGCGGTACACCTTGAACTCGCGCACGCGCGTGGCGCCGGCCGGCGCGGAGAAGCGGCGGCCCTTGTGGATCTTCGAGTTCCTGGGGAGCGTGAATTCGGCCATTACTTGGTTCCTGCAACGCCTGGTGTCGCGGGAGCGGCGCCGGCCGCCCCCGGAAGAACATCAATAAACGCGCGCCTTCGGCGGCACCACCTCGGCCTCGTCGTCGAGGGTGTACATGTGCACCGGGCGGTAGTCGATGCGGGTGCTGCCGTCCTCGCCCACCCAGCACAGGGTGTGCTTCTGCCACTGCGCGTCGTCGCGGTCGGGGAAGTCCTCGCGCGCATGCGCGCCGCGCGATTCGGTGCGGTTCTCGGCCGAGACGATCGTGGCCAGCGCCTGCCCGAGCAGGTTCTGCAGCTCGAAGGTCTCGACCAGGTCGGAATTCCAGACCAGCGAGCGGTCGCTGACCTTGACGTCGGCGAACGAGGCGTGGATCTCGCCGATCTTCTTCACGCCGTCGGCCAGCGACTCGCCGGTGCGGAACACCGCGGCGTCGGCCTGCATGGTGCGCTGCATGCGGTCGCGGATGACCGCGGTCGGCGTGCCGCCGTTGGCGTTGCGCAGGCGGTCGAGGTTGGCCAGCGAGCGGTCGCAGGCGTCCGCCGCGAGCCTGCCGTGCGGCTGGCCGGGCCGGATCGTCTCGCCGCAGCGGTTGGCGACCGCGCGGCCGAACACCACCAGGTCGAGCAGCGAATTCGAGCCCAGCCGGTTGGCGCCATGCACCGACACGCAGGCGGCCTCGCCGATCGCGTACAGGCCTGGCACCACGGCGTCCGGGTTGCCGTCCCTGAGCTGGACGACCTCGCCATGGTGGTTGGTCGGGACGCCGCCCATGTTGTAGTGCACGGTCGGGATCACCGGGATCGGCTGCTTCTCGACGTCGACGCCGGCGAAGATCCGCGCGCTCTCGGCGATGCCGGGCAGCTTCTCGTGGATGTCCTTGGGGTCGAGGTGGGTGAGGTCGAGATGGATGTGGTCCTTGTGCTCGCCGACGCCCCTGCCCTCGCGGATCTCGATGGTCATCGAGCGCGAGACCACGTCGCGCGAGGCCAGGTCCTTGGCGTTGGGCGCGTAGCGCTCCATGAAGCGCTCGCCGCTGGCGTTGCGCAGGATGCCGCCTTCGCCGCGCACGCCCTCGGTGATCAGGCAGCCGGCGCCGTAGATGCCGGTGGGATGGAACTGCACGAACTCCATGTCTTGCAGGCCCAGGCCAGCGCGCAGCGCCATGCCGCCGCCGTCGCCGGTGCAGGTATGGGCCGAAGTCGCGGAGAAGTACGCGCGGCCGTAGCCGCCGGTCGCCAGCACCGTGCCGTGGGCGCGGAACAGGTGCAGCGTGCCCTCGCTCATGTCGAGCGCCAGCACGCCGCGGCAAACGCCCTCGTCGTCCATGATCAGGTCGAGGGCGAAGTACTCGATGAAGAACTCGGCGTGGTGCTTGAGCGACTGCTGGTAGAGCGTGTGCAGGATCGCGTGCCCGGTGCGGTCGGCGGCGGCGCAGGTGCGCTGCGCGGTGCCCTTGCCGTACTCGGTGGTCATGCCGCCGAACGGGCGCTGGTAGATCTTGCCTTCCTCGGTGCGCGAGAACGGCACGCCCTGGTGCTCGAGCTCGATGATCGCCGGGATGGCCTCGCGGCACATGTACTGGATCGCGTCCTGGTCGCCCAGCCAGTCCGAGCCCTTGATGGTGTCGTAGAAGTGGTAGCGCCAGTCGTCCGGGCCCATGTTGCCCAGCGCCGCGGAGATGCCGCCCTGCGCCGCGACGGTGTGCGAGCGGGTCGGGAACACCTTGGTGATGCAGGCGGTCCGCAGCCCCTTCTGCGCCAGGCCGAAGGTGGCGCGCAACCCGGCGCCGCCGGCGCCGACGACGACCATGTCGTACTTGTGTTCGGTGATCTTGTAGGCGGTGGTCATGGACGGGCGGGGTTCCTATCAGGCGAGCAGCGCGATCCGGGCGATTGCATAGAGGGACGCCAGCGCACCGAATGCGCAGGCGAACGTCGTCAACAATTGCAGCGTGACCTCGAGCGCGCGGGTATGCACGTAATCCTCGATCACGACCTGCACGCCGAGCTTGGCGTGCCAGAACAGCGCGACCACGAACAGCGCCAGCGCGATCGCGTTGAACGGCCTGGCCAGCGCGACCTGCACGGTGGCCAGGTCCGCGCCGACGAACGACACCAGCGTGCCGAGCAGCCACGGCGCCAGCACGGCCAGCAGGATCGCGGTCACGCGCTGCCACCAGAAGTGGCCGGTGCCGGACTTGGCCGACCCCAGGCCGCGGGCGCGCCCGATCGGGGTGCGGAAATCCTGCCCGGCGGCATTCGACTGCGACTCGTTCATGCCCCACCCCGCAGCGCGAAGAACCAGATCAGCGCGGTCAGCACGACCGTCAGCCCGGCGACGGTCCAGCCGGAACGGTAGACCTCGGGGATCTCGAAGCCCCAGCCCGCGTCCCACAGCAGGTGGCGGATGCCGTTGAGCAGGTGGTAGACCAGCGACAGCGAGAAGCCGAACAGCACGAACTTGCCCAGCGGCGAGGCCAGGCACGCCGCGGCGCCCGCGTACGCGTCGCCACCGGCGGCGACCGCCAGCAACCACCAGGCCAGCGCGAACGCGCCGACCACCAGCACCAGGCCGCTGGCGCGGTGCAGGATCGACATCGTCATCGTGATCTGCCACCGGTAGACCTGCAGGTGCGGCGACAGTGGGCGTTCGCGATTGGCCATCTTGCCTCGTTCTCTCGCTGGGCGGCCGCGGCCGCGTGGCTGGCGCTTCGCCACGTGCCGCCGGCGCCGCCCGGTTCGCGGGAACGCGATCGACACGTTGTGGCAAAGCCCCGGCCATCCCCGGTGCATCCGGGATCAGGCCAGGCTACGAATGCAGGGCCTCAGAAATCGATGCAGCGTCCGTTCTTTTCCCAGTCGCCATAGCGCGTGGGATCGGGGCCTTCGCGGCCGCCGACTTCCGGCGCTGGCTTCGTTTCCGGGACGGACTGTTCGGCCGGTCCTGGAGCGGGCGGAGGGAGCGTTTCGCCTATCATTCCGGGGTCTCGCAACCCGGGCAGTCTAATTCCCGGGCCAATTTTGGACAAGCACGCCCGGACCCGCGCCCCTTGGACCAGCCTGCATTCGCCCTTCCCGACCACCGCCTCGTCGCCCTGCACGGCCGCGATGCGCTCGCCTTCGCGCAGGCGCAGTTCATGGGCGACATCGACGCGCTCGCCGACCACCAGTGGCAGTGGAGCGGCTGGCTGACGCCGAAGGGACGCGTGGTGGCGCTGTTCGCGCTGCTGCGGGTCGATGCGGAGTCGGCCTGGCTCGTACTGCACGACGCCGATCCGGTCGAGTTCGCGCAACGCCTGCAGCGCTACGTGTTCCGCAGCAAGCTCTCGATCGACGTGCGCGACGACCTGCGCGTAGACGGCGCGTTCGATGCGCGGCCGGCGGCAGCCGGCGCCACCGCGGCGCCGGTGGGCGACGGCTTCGCGCTGGATTTCGGCGGCGCGGGCGGTGCGCGCACGCTGCGCGTCGGGGCACCGGGGACGTCGCCCGCCGACGCCGAAGCGGCCGCCCGCTGGGCCGTCTTCGACCTCGCGCACGGCTTGCCGCGGTTGCCACCGTCGCAGGCCGAGCAGTGGACGCCGCAGCAGCTGTCCCTCGACCGCCTGCGCGCGTACAGCGTGAAGAAGGGCTGCTACCCGGGCCAGGAAATCGTGGCGCGCACCCACTTCCTCGGCCAGGCCAAGCGCGGGCTGGTCCTGTTCGAAGCCGACGCGCCGCTCGCCGCCGGTGCGCAGGTGATGGATGGCGAGCGCGCGGCCGGCACGATCGTCAGCGTTGCCGACGCCGGCCAGCGGCATCGCGCGCTGGCGGTGCTGCCGCTGGACCAGGCCATCGCCGTCCCCGTCGTCGACGGCAGGCCCTTGCGCCGGCTCGCCCTGCTGGACGGCCTGGCGCGCTGAACGAGGCGCTCGTTTCGCGCTACCCTTCCAGGTCGAAATGAACGCCAGCGACGCCCCTGCAGGCTCATCGGGAGGCGCGGTCGAACGGACCGTCCTGCGCCGCCAGGGCGACCGCGTCGAGCGGGCCCGCGACCAGGTCGCGGCCGAAGTGCCGGTGGCCTTCGCGATCAACGGCGCGCCGTTCGCGGTGATGATGGCCACGCCCGCCGACCTCGCGGACTTCGCGCTCGGCTTCGTGCTGTCGGAAGGCATCGTTGCCGATGCGGACGAGGTGGGGATCGACGCGATCGAAACCTCGCTCGAGGGCATTTCGATCGCGCTTTCGATTCCCGCGGCGCGCGCGGCAACGCTCGATGCGCGTCGCCGCAATCTCGAGGGCCGCAGCGGCTGCGGCCTGTGCGGCGCCGCGGAGATCGAGGCGGTGCTGCGGCCGCCGCCACCGGTCGGCCCCGGCCCATCGATCGACGCCGGCGCGCTCGATCGCGCGCTGCGCGGCCTGCAGCGCGCCCAGCCGCTCAACGCGCTCACCGGCGCCACCCATGCGGCCGGCTGGGCCGACACCGCCGGCGACATCGTGCTGGTGCGCGAGGACGTCGGCCGCCACAACGCGCTCGACAAGCTCGTCGGCGCGATGGCGCACGCCGGCATCGACCCGCAGTCGGGCTTCGCCGTGGCCACCAGCCGCGCCAGCTACGAGATGGCGATGAAGGCCGCGCAGGCCGGCATCTGCCTGCTGGCCGCGATCTCGGCGCCGACCGCGCTGGCGATCGCGCTGGCCGAAAGCTGCGGGCTGACGCTGGTCGGGTTCGCGCGCGAGGACGGCTGCGTGGTCTATTCGCGCCCGGACCGGTTGCCAGGCATTGCCCGGCCGGAGGTCGCGGCATGAGCCGCAGGAAGGCCATCCGCCGCTACGACCGGCCGGCAGGCGGCTGGGACGCGCTGCGCAACGTGGCCAGACACCTGATCGAGCAGGACGTGCCGGTCCACGGAGCGAAGACGCTGCTGTCGGTCAACCAGCCCGACGGCTTCGACTGCCCCGGCTGCGCCTGGCCGGACCGCGACCATACTTCGACCTTCGAGTTCTGCGAGAACGGCGCCAAGGCGGTGGCGGCGGAAGCGACGAAGCATCGCGCGACGCCGGAATTCTTCGCGAAGCACACCCTGGCCGAACTGGCGCGCTACAGCGACCACTGGCTCGAGGACCAGGGCCGGCTCACGCATCCGATGCGCTTTGATGCGGCCAGCGACCGCTACCTGCCGGTGTCGTGGGACGAGGCGTTCGCGGCCATCGCCAAGCACCTCGACTCGCTCGACTCGCCGGACGAGGCGATCTTCTACACCTCCGGGCGCACCAGCAACGAGGCCGCGTTCCTGTACCAGCTGTTCGTGCGCGAGTTCGGCACCAACAACTTCCCCGACTGCTCGAACATGTGCCACGAGCCGTCAGGCACCGGCATGACGCCGCAGATCGGCGTCGGCAAGGGCACGGTGTCGCTGCACGACTTCGAGCTGGCCGACGCGATCTTCATCTTCGGGCAGAACCCCGGCACCAACCACCCGCGCATGCTCGGCGAGCTGCGCCGCGCGGCCAAGCGCGGCGCGGCGATCGTCTCGTTCAACCCGCTGCGCGAGCGCGGGCTGGAGCGCTTCGCCGACCCGCAGGACACGCTGGAGATGCTGCGCGGCGGCTCCACGCGGATCTCTTCGGACTATTTCCAGCTGCGCATCGGCGGCGACCTGGCGGCGGTCAAGGGCATCGCCAAGCACGTGCTGGAGGCTGACGAGCGGGCGCGGCGCGACGGCAGCCCGCGCGTGGTCGACGTCGACTTCATCACCCGCCACACCACCGGCTTCGCCGCGTTCGCGGCCGACGTGGCGGCGGAAGGCTGGGAAACGATCGAGGCCGAATCCGGCCTGTCCCGCGAAGCGCTCCAGCGCGCCGCCGACGTCTACATGGCCGCCGGCAGCGTGATCTGCTGCTGGGGCATGGGCATCACCCAGCACAAGCACTCGGTGGCGACCATCCAGATGATCGTCGACCTGCTGCTGCTGCGCGGCAACCTCGGCCGGCCCGGCGCCGGCGCCTGCCCGGTGCGCGGTCACAGCAACGTGCAGGGCGACCGCACGATGGGGATCCACGAGAAGCCCTCGCCCGCCTTCCTCGATCGGCTGCGGCAGGTGTTCGGCTTCGAGCCGCCGCTCGCGCACGGCTTCGACACCATCGGCGCGATCGAGGCGATGCTCGACGGCCGCGGCAAGGTGTTCTTCGCGATGGGCGGCAACTTCGCCACCGCCACGCCCGACACCGCGGCCACCCACCGCGCGCTGCGCAACTGCGGGCTGACGGTGCACGTGGCCACCAAGTTCAACCGCAGCCACCTGGTGCACGGGCGCGAGGCGCTGGTCCTGCCGTGCCTGGGGCGCACCGAGATCGACGTGCAGGAAGCCGGGCCGCAGGCGGTGACCGTCGAGGACTCGATGAGCATGGTGCACCTGTCGGCCGGCATCAACGCGCCGGCTTCGGGCGACTTGCTTTCGGAGCCGGCGATCGTCGCGCGCCTGGCCGAGGCCACGCTGGGCGGGCGCAGCAAGGTGCCCTGGCGCTGGCTGGCCGGCGACTACGACCGCATCCGCGACCTGATCGCGCGCGTGTTCGACGATTTCCACGACTTCAACGCCCGCGTGCGGGTGCCGGGCGGCTTCCGCCTGCCCAGCAGCGCCGGCGAGCGGCGCTGGAAGACGGACAGCGGCCGCGCCGCGTTCATCGCCCACGCCGTGCCGACCGACCTGCCCGTGCACCGCGCGCGCGCCGGCAGCGACCGGCCGGTGTTCACCCTGACCACGGTGCGCTCGCACGACCAGTACAACACCACCATCTACGGTCTCGACGACCGCTACCGGGGCGTGTTCGGCGAGCGTCGCGTGCTGTTCGCCAACGCCGACGACATCGCCGCGCTGGGGATGCAGGCCGGCGACCGTGTCGACCTCGAGAGCCTGTGCGACGACGGCGTGCCGCGGCATGCGCGCGGCTTCCTGCTCGCGGCCCACGACATCCCGTGCGGCTGCCTGGCGGCCTACTTCCCCGAGACCAACGCGCTTGTGCCGCTGTCGAGCTTCGCCGACCAGGCGCGCACGCCGACGTCGAAGTCGATCCCGGTGGTGGTTTCCGCGCACGATGCAGCCGCGGTGGCGCCAGGAGACGCACCCCGTGACATCCCGCTCGCCATCCACGACTGAGGGGGCCGCCGGCAGCGTGGCCACTGCGGACGCGCTGCTCGCCGAACTCGCGCGCGAGCCCGGCGGCATGTCGCTGCCGCGCCTGTGCAAGCGCCTGGGCCTGCGCATGAGCGTGCTGCTGCGCGAGCTCGCGTGGCTGGGCGAGGAGACGATCGGCGGCCGGCCCGGGCCGGGCCTCGTGCGCGTGGAACGGCGCGGGGAGCGCGAGATCGCGGTGCTCGTGGCCCGCGAAGCCCCCGATCCGACCGATCACCCGTAGGAGCGGCGGAAGCCGCGACTGTTCTTCGTGACGATCGCGCGGTCGCGGCTTCCGTCGCTCCTGCTGGGCACGGGCGCCCGACCGGAAATCGGCTCAGGCCAGCGAATCGGCCGCCGCGACGATTTCTTCTTCCGACGGGATCACCAGGAACGCCGCGCCCGCCAGCGGCGTGAACGTATCCGCGCCGACCACGCGCCGGAACGGCCGTGCGCCGTAGCCGCCTTCCACCACGGCGGTGACGATGCCCTCGCCCACCCCGGCGCTGCGGCGGCCCTCGTCGACGATCAGGATGCGCTTCGCGCTGGCCGCCTGCTCTCGGATGAAGGCTTCGTTGAGCGGTGCCAGCCAGCGCAGGTCGACCACGCGCACCTTCCAGCCGTGCTTCGCCTCGATCGTGCGCGCGGCGCGCAGGCTCATCGGTACGCCGTTGCCGAAGGTGAAGACGACCAGGTCGTCGTTGCCCTCCCCGTAGACGCGGCCCTCGCCGAGCGGCATCGCCTCTTCCGGCGGCGGGTACGCGGTGAGCCAGCCGCCGTCGCCCGGCTCGTGCAGGTCCTTGGCCATGTACAGCGCGATCGGCTCGAGGAAGGCGCACACGCGCCCGTCCACCTTGGCCAGCGCCGCCAGCGTGCGCAGCATGGTCGCCGCGTCGTCGCCACGCGACGGGCAGCCGACCACCAGCCCGGGGATGTCGCGCAGCGCGGTGATCGAGTTGTCGTTGTGGAAATGCCCGCCGAAACCGCGCTGGTAGCCCAGCGAGGCGATCCGCACGACCATCGGGTTGCGGTACTGGCCGTTGCTGAAGAACTGCAGGCTCGCCGCCTCGCCGCGGATCTGGTCGCATGCGTTGTGGAAGTACGCCAGGTACTGGATTTCGGGCAGCGGCAGCATCCCCATGTTCGCGCAGCCCTGCGCGAGGCCGAGGATCACGGTCTCGTCGAGCAGCGTGTTGAACACGCGGCGCGCGCCGAACGCCTTCTGCAGGCCCTTGGTGACGGTGTAGACGCCGCCCTTCTGCGCCACGTCCTCGCCGAACAGCAATGTCTCGGGGTATTTGCAGAACAGGTCGTGCAGCGCGTTGTTGATCTGGATTGCCAGGTGGCGCGGCGGCTGGCGTTCGGGGAGCTTGTCCTTGCCGCCGAACACCTCCTCGCGGCGCTTGCCGTAGTCGGCGCGCGCTGCCTCCTTCGCCACCGCCTCCGGCGTGTATGGCGCCAGCGGCGCCATCACTTCCTCCAGCGTCTGCAGGCGCGGGCGGCGGTCGGCCTCTTCCGCGGCGGCGAAGCACTTCTTCCTGGTGTCCTCGTATAGCGCGAGCACCTCGTCCTTCGACATCAGCCCGGACTCGAGCGCGATCGCGGCCGAGCGCAGCAGCGGATCGGTCGCCTCGACCGCGCACAGTTCCTCGATCGAGCGCCACTCGATCTCGAAGTCGGTGCCGGCGTGGCCCATGATCCGGGTCGTGCGCAGGTGCAGGAAGGTCGGGCGGCGCGTGCGGCGGCAATGCTCGACGGCCTTCTGCACGTCGCCGTAGCCCGCGGCCAGGTCGAGGCCGTCGGCGGCGAAGTAGTCGAGGTCCGGGCGGCCGGCGAAGTTGCGCGCGACCCAGCCGTCGGGCGTTTTCACCGAGATGCCGATGCCGTTGTCCTCGCACACGAACAGAACCGGCGCCGGCAGCTTCTGGTAGGCCGTCCACGCGGCCGCGTTGAACGCGGTCTGCGCGGTGGCGTGGTTGCTGGAAGCGTCGCCGAAGGAGCAGATCGCGATGCTGTCGTCGGGGATCGGCAACTGGTGGCCGATGCGCCGCGCCTGCTCGATCGCCACCGCGGTGCCGAAGGCCTTGGGCAGGTGCGAGGCGATGGTCGAGGTCTGCGGCAGCACCCACAGCGGCTTGCTGCCCCAGACCTTGTGGCGGCCGCCGCTGGCGGGATCTTCCTTCGACGCGGCGAACGACAGCGCCGAGTCCATCACCGGATCCATGCCCGGCAGCTTGCGGAAGCGCTCGGCCATGAAGCCGCCGCTGCGGTAGTGCAGGAACGCCGGATCGGTATGGCGCGTGAGCCGCGCCACCATCGCGTTGCCCTCGTGGCCGCTGGAGCCGATGGTGTAGAAGACCTTGTTCTGCACCCGCAGCACGCGCGCCATCAGGTCGAGGTGGCGGCTGACCAGCTGCGACTCGAACAGCTCGCGGAAGCCGCGCGCGTCGAGCGCGCTGCCGTCCAGGACGGCCTCGCCCGGCGCCGGCGCGGCGTCGGCGCGGCCACTCCAGCCACGCACGAACTCGCCGAAGTTGACGTCGCAGATCTCGGCGCGATTGAGGCCGCGCATGCGGGCAGGGATGGGTTGTGCGGTCACGATGTCTTCCGTAGGTCGGGCCTACGCGCCCGACGGCTGTTTTGTCGATGTGCCCGGCGGCCGGGCGTCGGGGGCGTAGCCCCGACCTACATTGCGAGTCGCGCCTGCGCCTCCGCGTCCGGTGGCGGCATGGCGATGAAACCCGGCGTCGCGCGCACGCGCGCCAGCCAGCCGCGGACCGCCGGGTACGGCGCGAGGTCGAAGCCGCCCTCGTGGGCGACGTCGGTGTAGGCGGACAGCGCGATGTCGGCGATGCCGTAGGCCGGCCCCGTGAACCAGGCATTCGCGGCCAGGTGCCGCTCCATCACCGCCAGCGCCGCGTGGCCGCGCTCCAGGCAGCGGGGCAGTTCGGCGGCGCGGCGCGGCGAGTCGGCCGGCGTCCAGCCGCGGATGAAGCGCGCCACCGCGATGTACGGTTCGTGGCTGTACTGCTCGAAGAACATCCACGCCAGCGCCTGCGCGCGCGGCCAGGCCTCGTCCGGCAGGAACGGCGTGCCGTCCGCCAGCCAGCACAGGATCGCATTGGACTCGGCGAGCACGCGGCCGTCGTCGAGCTCGACGATCGGCACGCGGCCGTTCGGGTTCTTCGCCAGGAATTCCGGCGTCCGCGTCTGCCCGCGGCTGCTGTCGGTCTCGACCCAGCGGTAGTCCTCGTCGAGCCGGCGCCCCAGTTGCTCCAGCAGCAGCCGCACCTTGTGGCAGTTGCCCGAGGACGAAAAGCCATGGACCGTGATCACGCCCGCGCACCCGTGCGTCCGGCCAGCCATTGGGCGCGCGTCTGGCCCCAGATGTCGGTCGGATGATCCTCGTACGGCGCCGGCATCCTGCCCGGGCCGCGGTTGTGCGAGCCCAGCCGCTGCGCCACGCGCTGCGACGGCACGTTGCCGGGATCGATGCAGTGGATCGCGTCGTCCCATCCGAGCTCGTCGAACGCCCAGTCCAGCGCCGCGCGCGCGGCCTCGGTGGCGTAGCCCTTGCCCCAGGCGTCGCGGTGGAAGGTCCAGCCGATCTCGTTGCCCGGCCAGCCCTCCGGACGCCACGGGCCGGCCTGGCCGACGTAGCGCCCACCGGCCTTCTCGACCACCGAGAACATCGCGAAGCCCTGCACCATCCAGGCGCCGGGCATCTGCAGGAAGCGGCGCCAGGCCGCAGGGCGCGGCAGGTGGCCGCCGATGTAGCGCGCGGTTTCCTCGTCGCCGAGCATCTGCGCGTAGCGGTCGAAGTCCTCGATCCGCGGCGGGCGCAGCAGCAGGCGTTCGGTTTCGATGCGGATGTCGGTGGGATTCATGCCGAGAAGCGTCCGATTCACGAGGCTCCGGCGGGAGCGGCTTCAGCCGCGGGCTTTTCTCGTGCCGTTGGCAGGAAGCTCGCGGCTGAAGCCGCTCCCACAAGGGATTCAGCGTCAGAAAGCATTGATGCCCGTCAACTCGCGCCCGATCACCAGCTGGTGCACGGTCTCGGTGCCTTCGTAGGTGATCACCGACTCCAGGTTGAGCGCATGGCGGATGGCGTTGTGCTCGGTGGTGATGCCGGCGCCGCCGAGCAGGTCGCGGCACTCGCGCGCGATGTCGATCGCCATGCGGCAGTTGTTCCACTTGGCCAGCGACACCTGCTGCGGCGCCATCTTCCCGGCGTCCTTCAGCCTGCCCAGCTGCAGCACCAGCAGCTGCGCGAGGGTGATGCGGCGGGCCATTTCGGCCAGCTTGATCTGCGCCGACTGCGTGGCCGCCACCGGGCGGTCGAACAGGATGCGCTCCTTCGAATAGTTCAGCGCCTCGTCCAGGCAGGCCACCGCGGCGCCGATCGGGCCCCAGGTGATGCCGTAGCGGGCCTGGGTGAGGCAGCCGAGCGGGCCCTTGAGGCCCTTCACGTTCGGCAGGCGGTTGGCCTCGGGCACGCGCACGTTGTCGAAGAACAGCGCGCTGGTCACCGACGCGCGCAGGCTCATCTTGTGCTTGATCTCCTGCGCGCTGAAGCCGGCGAAGCCCTTCTCGACGATGAAGCCCTGGATGCCTTCGTCGGTCTGGGCCCAGACGATGGCGATGTCGGCAAGGTTGCCGTTGGTGATCCACATCTTGCCGCCGTTGAGGATCCAGTCGCCGCCGTCCTTCCTGGCGTTGGTCTTCATGTTGGCCGGGTCGGAGCCGCCCTGCGGCTCGGTCAGGCCGAAGCAGCCGATGACCTTGCCCGCGGCCATGTCCGGTAGCCAGCGCCGGCGCTGCTCCTCGGTGCCGTAGGCGTAGATCGGGTACATGCACAGCGAGGACTGCACGCTGGCGAAGCTGCGGATGCCGCTGTCGCCGCGCTCGAGCTCCTGGCAGATCAGGCCGTAGCTCACGCCGTTGAGGCCGGCGCAGCCGTATTCCTCCGGCAGCGAGGAGCCGAGCAGGCCCAGCTCGGCCATCTCCGGCACCAGTTCCTTCGGGAACCGGCCCTGGTCGAAGCACTCGCCGATGATCGGCAGCACGCGCTCGTCGGTGAACCGCGCCACGGTGTCCTGGACCGCGCGCTCCTCTTCGCTGAGCAGGGAGCGGACGTCGAACAGGTCGTAGGGATGCAGGGCCATGGCGGGTTCTTGGGTTCGGTGGGCGGAAAAACCGGCATTTTAGCCGGTTGTCCGGCGCCGGACGCGTCCGTCCCGCCGCGGCCGCAAAAAGAACGGGGCCGGATCGCTCCGGCCCCGCGGTTCGCGCAGTGGTGGAAACGCTATCAGCCGTGCTCTTCGGCGCCGGCCGAGGCGGTCTGCGTCACCACCTGGCCGTCGATCACCGGCAGGCGGTCGCCTGGCTTCTGGTCCATGCGGATGGTGTTCTCGCGGCCGTCGAAGCGATAGGTCACGTCGTAGCCGATCGTCCTGTCCTCGCTGCCCATCGAGATGCGGCTGCCCGGCTTGCTGCCCATCCGCATCGTGCCGGTGCTGCCGTCGGCGTTGCGGTAGGTCACGTCGTAGCCGACCACGTGGCTGGACTGCGAGGTGTCGGTGACAGTGTGGCACTGGCGCTCGGTGCGGTTGACCACCTTGCCGCCGACATGGTTGCGGTCGACCCGGTTGCCGACGAAGCCGCCGGCCACCGCGCCCGCGGCGGTCGCGGCCTTGCGGCCGTTGCCCTTGCCGACCTGGTTGCCGAGCAGGCCACCGATCACCGCGCCGGCCACGGTGCCGCCGACGTTGCCGTCGCGTTCGGGCAGGCGTTCCTGGACGACGACGTCGTTGCAGACCTCGCGCGGGGTCGAGCTGGTCGAGGTTTCGCTGACGGCCTTGGTGCCGATGACGTCGGCATAGACCTTTTCCTTCTCGGTGATCGGCTTGACGCCGACCACGTCGGCGTACGCGATGCGCCCGGCCTCGGGGATGCTGTTGTCCTGCAGGGCGGCGTCGCCCTGGGCCATCCCGTCGGCGAGGGCGCCGTCGGCCGGGACCGCCAGCGCGGTGTCGGCCTGCGGGCCGCGCGCGTGCTGGAACGCGGCGACCGACACGCCACCGACCAGCAGGGCGGCAATGGCAATGGCGATGGTGTTCTTGTTCATGAGCCTCTCCTGATGGCGGATCATCCGCCGCTCTTGTGTGCGCCGGAATTTCAGCATTCCGAACCTGAACGCAGCTCCCTCGGCCGGCGTCCAAACTGACGGATGGATGAACCTTGCCACGGGCACTCGCGTGGTAGCGTGACGCAATGCCCGCCCGCGACAGGGGACCGCCATGGCCAATCCGATGCTCGCCCCGGTGCTGCGCTGGTTCGGCCGGCTCAGCTACCCGAAGCTGTTCCTGCTGACCGCCGCGCTGTTCGTCGGCGACACCCTGCTTCCCGACATGATCCCGTTCGTCGACGAGCTGCTGCTCGGCCTGGGCACGCTGCTGCTGGCGAACTGGAAGAAGGCCAGGCCCGCCCGCGGCGGCACGATCGAGGGAGAGCCGCCGCGCGGGGACTGATCGCGATGCTGGTCGACAGCCACTGCCACCTCGACGACGCCGGTTTCGACGCCGACCGCGACGCGGTCGTGGCACGCGCCCGCGCGGCGGGCGTGGCGCGACAGGTCGTGCCCTCGGTGGACGCGGCCGGCTGGCCGAAGCTGCGCGAGATCTGCGCCGGCGATGCCGGACTGTTCCCGGCCTACGGCCTGCATCCGATGTACCTGGCCCGGCACCGGCCCGGGCACCTGCGGGAGCTGGACGACTGGATCGAGCGCGAGCGACCCCGCGCGATCGGGGAATGCGGCCTGGACTACTTCGTCGACGGGCTCGACCGCGCCGCCCAGCAGCGCTACTTCGATGTGCAGCTCGAGCTGGCGCGCGACCATGGCCTGCCGGTGATCGTGCACGCGCGCCGCGCGGTGGATGCGGTCATCGCCGCGATCCGCCGCGTCGGCAACCTGCGCGGCGTGGTGCACAGCTGGTCCGGCAGCGGGCAGCAGGCGGAACAACTGTGGGAACTTGGTTTCATGCTCGGCATCGGTGGTCCCGTCACCTACGAGCGCGCCAACCGGCTGCGCCGGCAGGCGGCGACGATGCCCCTCGAACACCTGTTGCTGGAAACCGACGCCCCCGACCAGCCCGACAGCGAAATCCGGGGCGGCCGCAACGAACCGGCGCGGCTCCGCGCCGTGTGCGAGACCATCGCGGCGCTGCGCGACGTTTCACCGGACGAGGTCGCCAGCGCCACGACGGCCAACGCCGAGCGCCTGTTCGGGCTGCCGGCCCCGGCCTAAGGCGCCTTGCGCAGCAGCATCTCCAGCACCTTGCCCGCCGCCGCGAACGCGAACGTGCCGGTGACGTGCGTGGCCGCCCCCAGTCCCGCGCCGCAGTCGAGCTTGAGCGCGGCGTCGGCGCCTAGCTGCGGGCGCAGGCCGCAGACCGTGCCGTCCGCCTGCGGGTAGCGCACGTTTTCCAGCGAATAGATCGCGGGCACGCCGAAGTAGCGCTTCGGCCCGCTCGGGAACTTGAACTCGGTGCGCAGCTTGCGCCGCACCAGCGCCAGCATCGCGTCGTGCTCGGTCTTCGACAGGTCGCGCACGCGCACCAGGGTCGGGTCGATGCGGCCGCCGGCCGAGCCCACGGTGACGATCGGCTGCTTGCGGCGGCGGCACCAGGCGATCGCCTCGACCTTGGCGCGGAAGCTGTCGCAGGCGTCGAGCACGACGTCGAAACCTTCGCCCAGCAAGGATTCCATGTTCGAGGGCGTGAGGAAGCTGGCCACCGCGTCCACCCGCATGCCCGGGTTGATCGCGCGGCAGCGCTCGGCCATCGCCTCGGCCTTGCCGCGACCGTACTGCCCTTCGAGCGCGGGCAGCTGGCGATTGGTGTTGGACACGCACAGGTCGTCGGCGTCGACCAGCGTGAGCGCGCCGACGCCGCTGCGCGCCAGCGCCTCCACCGCCCACGAACCCACGCCGCCGAGGCCGACGACCGCCACGCGCTTGGCCGCCAGTCGCGCGAGCGCGCCGCGGCCATAGAGGCGGTCGATGCCGGAGAAACGTTCCTGCCAGGATGCATCCATCCGGCCATTTTACCGGCGGGCGCCATGCTATCGTCGCCCGCAGCCAACGAGGAGAGCGCCATGTCGACCACGCCCGAAGCCAGCCCGGCCAAGCCGTCGGGGCCTTCCGCCGCCAGCCGATACTTCTTCGTGTTCCTGGTCGGCCTGGTCATCGGGGCGATCGCGGTGGTCATGCTGTTGCGCACGCTCGAGGCGAGGAAGACCTGGCAGGACCGCTACCCGGACGCGGTGATGGACCTGTTCCAGGCCCACCACGCGCAGCTCAAGGCCAGCGTGGAAGCCAACCGCTGCGGCGCGACCGACACGCTGCCGCACCTGCAAACGCTGCGCACCGTCGCCAACGACATCGAGCCCGCATTCGGCGACCTGCGCGAGGACGCGCGCTTCACCAAGCACGCCAGCACGCTGCGCGCCACGCTCGACGAAACGCTCGCCGCGCCGCCGCTCAACTGCGCCGGCGTCGACGCGGCCGCGCGCAAGATCGGCGAGGCCTGCAAGGCCTGCCACCAGGACTTCCGCGGTTGATCGCGCATCGGCGGCCGCAGGCCGCCGACATGAACCCGCACTGACGAGCGCCCGGCGCCACCGTGCGCACGCCGCGATGGTTGATCACGTGTTCACGGCATGCTGCCTATGGTCGAGGCGTGGAGCCGCAGGCTCCTCTTCCACGACCAGGAGATCGGCATGAACATTCGTCTGCTCGGCGCCACCACCCTCATCGCCGCGCTCGCCATCGCGGGTTGCGCGACGTCGCCCGGCTACGGCGGCAGCGGCTACAGCACCGCGCCTTCGTATGGCAACAGCGTTTGCGGCGACTGCGGCACGGTCACGCGCATCGAAACCGTCGCCCGCGGCCAGAACGTGCCCAACGCCACCGGCGCCGTGCTCGGCGGCATCGTCGGCGCGGTCGCCGGCCACGAGATCTCCGACAAGACCGGCGGCAGCAAGGGCAACCAGAACATCGCCACCGCGGCAGGCGCTGTCGGCGGCGCGCTCGCCGGCAACGCGATCCAGAACCGCGTCCAGGCCTCGAGCGCCTACCGCGTCACCGTGCGGATGGAAAACGGCAGCCTGATGACGGTGCAGCAGACCGACCTGGGCGGCATCCGCGAAGGCTCGTACGTACGCGTGAACGGCGGCCGCGCCTACCTGCGCTGAGCGCCCCTGCCTTGCCTGCATGCAGGCAAACAAAAAGAAAGGCCCGCTTCGCGCGGGCCTTTCTTCGTTCCGGGGGAAGCGCCGATCGCGTCCGGCCATCCCATGCCGGCGTCGCGCCTAGAGCGGCTGCACCCCGTCGGCCTGCAGGCCCTTCTGGCCCTGCACGACGGTGAAGCTGACCTTCTGTCCTTCCTTCAGGCTCTTGAAGCCCTGGGTCTGTATCGCACGGAAATGGACGAAGACGTCCTCGCCATTCTCGCGGCTGATGAATCCGAAGCCCTTGGCATCGTTGAACCACTTCACGGTCCCGGTTTCGCGCTCTGACATCTGCTCGCTCCCTGTAACGGTTGTTTTGGACGTCTGACGGCAGCTGGTCGCAAGGAGGAAACGGGGAACAGACGATGTCGCGGATCGGTGGCGGAACACTCCGCAATGCAGCCTGGCAATCAAGCCGGCAATGCGGTCGGCAAATGCAGCACGGATCGGGCACATCCAGGCCACGGTTCACGGTGACCTTGACAAACACAGCGGCTGAAAATTACCCCGGCATTTGTGAAAATGCAACGCGCGCGGGCGCCTCTCCGGGCCGCCGCGGAAACGCGCCATGACGCCCTCGCGGGCAGGGGAAAACCGATGGACTTGCACGCCCTGTGGTACCTGCTCGCCGCGTTGCTGGTGCTGGTCGGACTGGCCGGCATCGTGCTGCCCGCCCTGCCCGGCCTGCCGCTGGTGTTCTGCGGCATGCTGCTGGCCGCCTGGACCGACGGCTTCCAGCGCGTCGAGTGGTGGTGGCTGGTGGTCCTGGGCGTGCTGACGCTGCTGTCGATGGCGGTCGACTTCTGGGCCAGCGCGGCCGGCGCCAAGCGCGTGGGGGCGAGCCGGAAGGCGATCGTCGGGGCGGTGATCGGCACGTTCGCCGGGCTGTTCTTCGGGCCGGTCGGCCTGTTCGTGGGTCCGTTCGCGGGCGCGCTGCTGGGCGAGCTCTGGCACGGCCGCAGGATCGACGGCGCCGGCGTGGGCCAGGCCGCGCGCGTGGGGTTCGGGACGTGGATGGGCATCGTGTTCGGCGTGGTGCTCAAGCTCGCGCTGGCCTGCACGATGCTCGCCCTGTTCGCGCTGGCCTGGTACGCCTGACCGAGGCGTGACGCGCACGCCCGGGAACCCCGCGCGTCGGCGCGATGCATGCAGGCGCCACGCTAGACTGCGCCGTCGCTTCGCTCCCCCGGCCTGCCCATGCTTCCGATCCGCCGCGTCCTGCCGTCGATCCTCCTGTTCGCCTGCGTGCTGGCGCTGGCGCCATCCGCCATCGCCGCACCGCCGGGCGCGGATGCGCCCACGGGATCCGCGGCCGCGCCCACCTCCGCGAAAGACACGCCGCGCGATACGGCGGCCACCCGCCAGCTGCAGGCCAGGCTGACCACCGACCAGGACCTCAAGGAGGTCACCGCGAGCGTGGACGAAGGCGTCGCCGAGCTCGACGGCACCGTGCTGCAGGCGGCGCACAAGGCCGAGGCCGGCGAGATCGCCACCAAGACGCCCGGCGTCGCCGCGGTGGTCAACAACGTCGAGGTCGACGACAGCCTGGGCTCGCACTTCGCGTCGGCCTGGTCGCAGGTGGTCGCCAGGCTGGCCGGGGTCGCCGCGAAGGCGCCACTGCTGCTCGTGGCGCTGGTGATCGTGCTGTTCGCGGCGTGGCTGGGCGGCGTGCTGTCGCGCAACCTGGGTCTGCTGCGGCTGCGCACCGACAACCCCTACATGGACGGGCTGTTCCGCCGCACGATCCGCGTGCTGGTGACCCTGGTCGGCGTCGTGCTCGCGCTCAACCTGCTCGGGCTCAGTTCGCTGATGGGCGCGGTGCTCGGCTCGGCCGGCGTGGTCGGCCTGGCGCTGGGCTTCGCCTTCAAGGACATCGCCGAGAACTACATCGCAGGCGTGCTGCTGAGCGTGCGCAAGCCGTTCTCGCCGGGCGAGCAGATCCGCATCGACGCCTACGAAGGCAAGGTGGTCGCGCTGACCTCGCGCGCGACCATCCTGATGACGATGGACGGCAACCAGTTGCAGCTGCCCAACGCGCTGGTGTTCAAGTCGGTGCTGCTGAACTTCTCGCAGAACCCGAAGCGCCGCTTCGACTTCCGGGCCACGATCGACGGCTCGCATTCGATCCGCCAGGCGCAGACGCTGGCGCTCGAGGCCTACGCGGGCATCGACGGCGTGCTCGACGATCCCGCGCCCTCCTGGACCGTGGTGCAGAACGCGCCGACGGGGATCGAGCTGCAGTTCTTCGGCTGGGTCGACCAGCGCGCCAGCGACCTGGGCAAGGTACGCAGCGAGGCGATCCGCCTTACCAAGGCCGCCTATGCGCGGGCCGGGATCCAGTCGCCGCGCACCGTCCAGCACGTCGTGATCTCGCGCGAGCCGGACGCGGCGCCGCGCGCGACGCCGGCGGAACCCGCGCATTCCGGCGCCGTCGACACCTCGGTCAACCGCGACATCGACGACCAGCTCGCGCAGGCGCAGCGCGCAGGCGCGGCGCGCAACATGCTCGATGCGGACGACGGCTCCGAAGCGGTTCCGGGGAAGGAGGGCACGCCATGACCTGCCGCCGCCCGGTCGCGCTGCTGTTGCCGGCATGCGCGCTGCTCGCCGGTTCCGCGGTGGCGCAGGCCGCGCCGCCGACGGACGCCGACGTCGCCGCGTGCGCGCTGATCGAGATCGACGTCGACCGCCTCGCCTGCTACGACCGCCACGCCGGCCGCAAGGCGCGCAGTCCGGCCGAGGCCGACGCCGCGGCCGCGCTCGCCGAGCAGAACAGGAAGGCGGCCGAACAGGCCGAGGCCGCCGCCGCGTCCCGCAGCGAACGCGCGCGCGGCGCCGCCAGCGACCTGTTCGCCTCCGAGCCGGACGAGGCGATCGCCAACGCCGGCCGCGGCTCGCTGCTCGACAGCCGCTGGGAGCTGGCCAAGGGATCGAAGCTGGGCACGTTCAACTTCCGCGCCTACAAGCCGGTCTACCTGCTGCCGGCGTTCTGGAGCAGCGACCCGAACGAGCTGCCCCACTCGCCCAACCCGCCCAACACCGTCACCGAGCCGCAGCAACTCGACGAGGTCGAGGCCAAGTTCCAGATCAGCTTCAAGACCAAGGCCTGGGAAAACCTGTTCGGGGACAACGGCGACATCTGGATGGGCTACACCCAGAGCTCGCGCTGGCAGGTCTACAACGGCGAGGCCTCGCGGCCGTTCCGCGAGACCAACTACGAGCCGGAAGTGCTGCTGGTCTTCCGCAACAACTACAGCCTCGGCGGCTGGAAGGGGCGGATGGCGGCGGTCGGCATCAACCACCAGTCCAACGGCCGCGCCGACCCGCTCTCGCGCAGCTGGAACCGCCTGATGTTCAACGTCGGCCTGGACCGCGAGGACTGGGCGGTGACGTTCCGTCCGTGGGTGCGCATCTCCGACGGCAACGACGACGACAACCCGGACATCGAGGACTACATGGGCCGCGGCGACGTCACCATCGTGCACACCATCGGTGGCCACGAGCTGTCGCTGATGGCGCGGCACTCGCTGCGCGGCGGCGACCGCTCACACGGCGCGCTGCAGTTCGACTGGGGCTTCCCGATCCACAACACCCTGCGCGGCCACGTGCAGGTGTTCGACGGCTACGGCGAGAGCCTGATCGACTACAACCACCGCGCAACCTACATCGGTCTCGGGATCTCGCTGCTGGAGTGGTACTGAAACGACCCACACCGCTCGCTGCGGGCAACGGGAGCCTGGCCAGCCTTCCGCGCAAGTCTTTTGCCACGGATTTCCACGGATCAACACGGATCAAGGATGAAGCGGAACCGGAGCGGCAGGCTGCTGCGTTTCACCTTTTCCTGCCTGATCCGTGTTCATCCGTGAAATTCCGCGGCAAGAAGACGGCTCACGCCGTCTCGACCACCACCGGGATGCCCGCAATGCGCGATTGCCACTCGCGCGGGCCGGTCCTGTGCACGGACTCGCCGGTCGAATCCACCGCCACCGTCACCGGCATGTCCTGCACGGTGAACTCGTAGATCGCCTCCATGCCCAGGTCCTCGAACGCGAGCACGCGCGCGGCCTTGATCGCCTTCGAGACCAGGTAGGCGGCGCCGCCGACGGCCATCAGGTAGACCGACCCGTGCCTGCGGATCGCCTCGATCGCCGCGTCGCCGCGCTCGGCCTTGCCGACCATGCCCAGCAGGCCGGTCTGCGCCAGCACCTGCTCGGTGAACTTGTCCATGCGCGTGGCCGTGGTCGGGCCGGCGGGTCCGACCGCCTCGTCGCGCACCGGGTCGACCGGGCCGACGTAGTAGATGAAGCGGCCGTTGAAGTCGACCGGCAGCGGCTCGCCGCGGTTCAACATGTCGACCATGCGCTTGTGCGCGGCGTCGCGGCCGGTGAGCAGCCTGCCGTTGAGCAGCAGCACCTCGCCCGGCCTGAAGCTGGCGACCTCCTCGCGGGTGATGGCGTCCAGGTCGACGCGGCGCGCATTGGCCGGGTTGTAGGTCAGCTTCGGCCAGTCTTCCAGCGACGGCGGGTCCAGCATCACCGGGCCGCTGCCGTCGAGGGTGAAATGCGCATGCCGCGTGGCCGCGCAGTTGGGGATCATCGCCACCGGCAGGTTGGCCGCGTGGGTCGGGTAGTCGCGGATCTTGATGTCGAGCACCGTGGTCAGCCCGCCCAGGCCCTGCGCGCCGATGCCCAGCGCGTTGACCTTGTCGAACAGCTCGATGCGCAGCTCCTCGATCCGGCTGGCCGGCCCGCGCGCCTTGAGGTCGACGATGTCGATCGGCTCCATCAGCGCTTCCTTGGCCAGCAGCATCGCCTTCTCGGCGGTGCCGCCGATGCCGATGCCGAGCATGCCCGGCGGGCACCAGCCGGCGCCCATGGTGGGAACGGTCTTCAGCACCCAGTCGACGATCGAGTCGGACGGGTTGAGCATCGCGAACTTGCTCTTGGCCTCCGATCCGCCGCCCTTGGCCGCGACGATCACGTCGACGGTGTTGCCGGGCACCACCTTGACGTTGACCACGGCCGGCGTGTTGTCGCCGGTGTTCTTCCTGCGCCCGGCCGGGTCGGCCAGCACGCTGGCGCGCAGCTTGTTGTCCGGATGCAGGTAGGCGCGACGCACGCCTTCGTTGGCCATGTCCTCGACGCCCATCGTCGCGTCGTCCCAGCGCACGTCCATGCCGATGGCCAGGAACACGGTCACGATGCCGGTGTCCTGGCAGATCGGGCGGTGGCCCTCGGCGCACATGCGCGAGTTGATCAGGATCTGCGCGATCGCGTCCTTCGCCGCCGGGCTCTGCTCGCGCTCGTAGGCGGCCGAGAGGTTCCGGATGTAGTCGACGGGGTGGTAGTAGCTGATGTACTGGAGGGCGTCGGCGACGCTCTGGATGAGGTCCTCCTGCTTGATGGAGGCCGGGCGGATCGTGGTCAAGGCGGGCTCGCGTGGGGCTGGCGGGAAACCCGCTGATTTTAGCGCAGGGGCAAGCGTGGGCCGGCCCCGTGGTGCCTCCTTGCCGGTCCGGCCCTCTAAACCCCCGCGCCCCGCCCCGCATCCCAAGGACTATGCTGACCACCCTCGTGACCGCCCTGATGCCCGCCAGCGCCGCGGCGCCCGCCGTGGAAGAAGACCACGCCCTCGTGCGCGCCTGCCTGGGCGGCGACATGGCCGCGTTCGAGGCCCTGTACCGGCGCCACCTGCCGCGCGTGCACGGGGTGATCTCGCGGCTGGTCGGCGGCCACGCGGCGCGCGCCGAGGAGCTGACCCAGGACGCCTTCGTCCGCGCCTGGCAGGCGATGGGCTCGTACCGATTCGAAAGCGCCTTCGGCACCTGGCTGTACCGGCTGGCCGCCAACACCGCGCTGATGGACCTGCGCGCGCGGCGCAACGACCCGCGCATGGATGCCGACGACGAGCGCCTGGAAAGCATCGGCCGGCCGGACTCCGCCGGCCATGCCACCGCGCTGGCCATGGACCTCGACCGCGCCGTCGCCACCCTGCCCCCGCGCGCCCGCGCGGTGTTGGTGCTCTACGACGTCGAGGGCTGGACCCACGAGGAGATCGCCGGCGAGCTGGAGATGGCGGTCGGCACGTCGAAGGCACAGCTTCATCGCGCGCGCGGCCTGCTGCGCGCGCGGCTGGGAGAACACGCATGAGCACCCACGATCACGATCACGACCTCGACCACGAAGCGCCGCTGCCCGAATCCCTGCGCCGCGGGCTGCGCGACCTGCGCGACGACCGCCTGCCCGGCCGCGACCTCTGGCCCGGCATCGCGGCCCGCATCGCCGATGCAGGGGCGGCCGCGCCGCCGCTGCCGCTGTCGTCCCGCGCGCGGCGTGGCCGCCGTCCACGCCGCTTCGCCGCGCTGGCCACCGCGGCTTCGCTCGCCGCCGTGCTGGCGGTCGCGTGGACGCTGCTGCCCCCGCGTTCGCCCACCGCGGCGCAGGACGGCGCCGTCGCCGGCCTGATGCTGCGCGAGGCCCGCGACATGACCCGCGAATACGAAGTCGCCTGGCGCGCGCTCGACGCGCGGCGCCGGCCCGGCGCCGACGCCAGCGGCCTGCGCGAGCTCGACCGCGGCGCCGCGCAGGTCCGCGCCGCGCTGCGCAAGGATCCCGACGCCCGCTACCTCCTCGACCGCCTGCAGCGCCTGTACGCGCGCCGGCTCGACCTCGCCCAACGCCTCGCCACCTGACCGGAGCACCCCATGTCCATCCGCCTCTTCATCCCCGTCCTGCTGGCGGCACTGCCGCTGGCCGCGCTGGCCTCCACGCCGATTGACGAGACCCGCCAGCTCGACGCCCGCGGCAGGGTCGAGATCTCCAACCTCAAGGGCAGCATCCAGGTGCGCACCTGGGACAAGCCGCAGGTGCACGTCGGCGGCAGCCTGGGCCGCGGCGTCGAGCGCCTCGAGATCGAAGGCGACGGCGACGCGCTCGAGATCAAGGTGCGCTACCCGCGCAACACCAACGACCGCAACACCGAGCCCACCCAGCTGGTGATCGACGTGCCCACCCTCGCCAGCCTCGACATCGACGGCGTCGCCGCGGACATCAGCGTCAGCGGCACCGCGGGCGAGACGCTCGAGATCGAGAGCGTCAGCGGCAAGGTCACCGCGATCGGCGCGCCTCGCAGCGCCGACATCGAAAGCGTCAGCGGCGACCTGGCGCTCACCCTCAACAGCGGCAACGTGGACGTGCAGACCGTGAGCGGCAACATCACCCTGCGCGGCCGCCTCGACGGCGAGATCGAGTCCGAGACGGTGTCCGGCAACCTCGGCGTCGACAGCCGCAACGAGCGCGTGCGCCGGCTCTCCAGCAGCACCGTGTCCGGCAACGCGACCCTGCAGGTCGGCCTGGCCGACGGCGGCAGCATCAAGGCCGAGTCGGTGAGCGGCGACATCAAGGTCATCGCGCCGCGCTCGCTGTCGGCGAACGTGAGCGGCGAGAGCTTCAGCGGCCACCTGCGCGCGCCGGGCGCGACGATCCACAAGCCCGAGTTCGGGCCGGGCTCGGATTTCGAGCAGCGCTACGGCAGCGGCTCCGGCGAGATCCACATGGAAACCTTCTCCGGTTCCGCCGAGCTGCTCCTGCAGTAACCGCCACGCCCATCGAAGGCCACGCCGCGCCCGCGTTCACGCGGGCGTGGCATTCTTGGCGCCGGCTCCGTTCGAAGACGCCCCTCGATGTCGGCACCGCCATGGCTCGGCCGCAGGCATGAACCACCCACGATGAACCTGCGCGAGCGCTTCGCCGCGCTGCGCAACCTGCCGCCGTTCCTGCGCGACATCTGGCGCACCAGCCGCACGCTCGCGCTTTCCAGCCTGCTGCTGCGCCTGGCGCGCGCGCTGCTGCCGATCGCCACCCTGTACGTCGGCAAGCTCATCGTCGACGAGGCGGTGCGGGAGGTCGGGCTGGGGATCGGCCACCAGCCGTTCGCGCGGATGTGGCAGGACGGCGTGCTCGACCACCTGCTGGCGATGCTGGCGCTGGAGTTCGCGCTCGCGGTGGCCTCCGACGTCCTCGGCCGCATCGTCGCGCTGGTCGACTCGCTGCTCTCGGAGCTGTACTCCAACGCCACCAGCGTGCGGCTGATGGAGCACGCGGCGTCGCTGGACCTGGAGGACTTCGAGGACGCCGACCTGCAGGACCGCCTCGACCGCGCGCGCCGCCAGGTGTCCGGCCGCAGCTCGCTGATGTCGCAGTTGCTCGGGCAGGCCCAGGACGTGGTCACCATCGTCAGCTTCGCGGTCGGCCTGCTGGTCTACGCGCCGTGGCTGATCGTGCTGCTGCTGGTGGCGCTGGTGCCGGCGTTCGTCGGCGAGATGCACTTCAACGCGCAAAGCTACGCGGTCAACTTCCGCGCCACACCGGAGCGGCGCGAGCTCGACTACGTGCGCCAGACCGGCGCCAGCGCGGCCTCGGCCAAGGAGATCAAGAGCTTCGGCCTCAACGGCTTTTTGATCGAGCGCTACCGCACGCTGGCCTGGTCGATCTACCTGGCCAACCGCCGCATCGCGCTGGCGCGCGCCGGCTGGGGCGGGCTGTTCACCACCGTCGGCACGCTGGGCTACTACGCGGCCTACGCCTTCATCGCCTGGCGCACGGTGCGCGGCGACTTCAGCATCGGCGACCTGACCTTCCTCTCGTCCTCGTTCCGGCGCCTGCGCACCCTGCTCGAAGGCCTGCTGACGAGCTTCTCGCAGGTCGCCGGGCAGGCGCTTTACCTGGACGACCTGTTCTCGTTCTTCCAGATCAGGCCGGAGATCCTCTCGCCGGCCGAACCGCGGCCATTCCCGGACCCGATCCGCACCGGCTTCGTGTTCGAGGGCGTCGGCTTCCGCTATCCCGGCGCCGAGCGCTGGGCGGTCCGCAACCTGGACTTCACCCTGCACGCCGGCGAAGTACTGGCGCTGGTGGGCGAGAACGGTGCCGGCAAGACCACGCTGGTCAAGCTGCTCTCGCGCCTGTACGACCCCGACGAGGGCCGCATCCTGCTCGACGGCCATCCGCTGGCCGAGTACGACCTCGACGAGCTGCGGGCGAACACCGGGGTGATCTTCCAGGACTTCGTGCGCTACTTCATGAGCGCCTCCGACAACATCGCCGTCGGCCGCATCGAGGCGCGCGGCGACCACCCGCGCATCGCCGACGCCGCGCACCGTTCCATGGCCGACGAGGTGATCGGGCGGCTGCCGGCCGGCTACGACCAGATGCTGGGCAAGCTGTTCAAGGAAGGCGTCGACCTGTCCGGCGGCGAGTGGCAGAAGATCGCGATCGCCCGCGCCTACATGCGCGACGCGCAGCTGCTGATCCTCGACGAGCCCACCGCGGCGCTGGACGCGCGCAGCGAGTTCGAGGTGTTCCAGCGCTTCAAGGAGCTCTCGCACGGCAAGACCGCGGTGCTGATCTCGCACCGCTTCTCCAGCGTGCGCATGGCCGACCGCATCCTCGTGCTCGAGCAGGGCACGATCGAGGCCAGCGGCACCCACGAGGAACTGATGGCGCAGGGCGGGCGCTACGCGGAACTGTTCGAGCTGCAGGCGGCTGGCTACCGCTAGCGGCGCGCCGTCCGTTTCCCTGTCATCCCGAGCGCAGCGAGGGATCTTGTCGGCGCTGGCACCCATGCAAGATCCCTCGCTGCGCTCGGGATGACAGCGGATGCGACGCGAGCGATGCGGCAAGGCCGCACAAGACGCAGTGGAGCGGCGCGCGCGGGCATCCACCGCATCCATGAAGATGCCTTGACGCCGCGCCGGCTACGCTGCCGCGATGGATTCGATCGAACCCGCACAGGACACCGCCATGACCGGGCATTCCCATGGCCTCGCCCGCACCGCGCAGATCCTGCGCTTCCTGCTCAAGTACCGCAGGGCCGGCGTGTTCACCGGCCTGGACCTGGACGCCGCGTCCGGCGACCCGGTCGCGCCGCCGCCGCCGGAAGGCAAGCCTGAAGAGTTCGCCGACGATCTCGAGGCGCTCGGCCCGACCTTCATCAAGATCGGCCAGGCGCTGTCCACGCGCCCGGACATGGTGCCGGCGCCTTACCTGGCCGCGCTGGAGCGGATGCAGGACGACGTCGCGCCGGTGCCGTTCGCGCAGGTGCGCGAGGTGGTCGAGTCCGAGCTCGGCGTGCGCATCAGCAAGGCGTTCGCGGAGTTTGAGGAGTGGCCGCTGGGCTGCGCCTCGCTCGCGCAGGTGCATCGCGCGGCGCTGCGCGACGGGCGCCTGGTGGCGGTCAAGGTGCAGCGGCCCGGCATCGTCGACACGCTGCGCCGCGACCTCGACGCGATCGCCTCGCTCGCCGGCAAGGCCGACCGCATCACCGACCTGGGGCGGCGCGTGCGCTTCGCCGACTGGGTGCACGAGTTCCGCCGCACCCTGCTGGCCGAACTCGACTACCGTGCCGAGGCCGAGAACCTGGAGCGCTTCGGCGAGCACCTGGCCGGGTATCCCGAGCTGCTCGTCCCCGCGCCGGTGTGGGATTTGACCAGCCGGCGCGTGCTCACCATGGAGCTGGTGGCCGGCACCAAGGTCACCGAGGTGTCGGGCTTGCGCCGCACCGAGCAGTCGATGTCGGGCCTGGCCGCCGCGCTGATGCGCGGTTACCTCGACCAGGTCTTCGTGCACGGCGAGATCCATGCCGACCCGCATCCGGGCAACCTGCTGGTGACCCATGACGGCAGGCTGGCGCTGTTCGACCTGGGCATGGTGGCGCACGTGCCGCCGCGCCAGCGCGAGCGCCTGCTCAAGCTGCTGTTCGCCGCGGTCGACGGCCGCGGCGAGGAAGTGGCGCAGGAATCGATCGCGATGGGCACGCGGCTGGAGGACTTCGACGAGTCCCGCTTCGTGCGCGAGACCGGCCAGCTCGTGGCCACGTATGCGGCGCACGCGGGATCGCGCTCGCTGTCCGAGGGCAGGCTGATGCTCGAACTGGTCGGCCTGTCGACCGCCTGCGGCCTGCGCACGCCGGCCGAGCTGAGCCTGCTGGGCAAGACCCTGCTCAACCTCGAGCAGGTGTCGAGCGCGCTCGATCCCGACCTCGACGTCAAGGCGGTGGTCGAACGCCACCTGGAGCACGTGCTGCGCGAGCGGCTGAAGAAATCGCTCTCGCCATCGAGCATCGCCAGCGAGGCGATCGAGGTGCAGGGGCTGCTGCGCGAGGCGCCGCGCAAGGTGTCCGACCTGCTCTCGCTGCTGGCCGAGAACCGCATGCAGGTGCGCATGACCGGGCTCGAGGAATCGCACCTGATGGAGAACCTGCAGAAGATCGCCAACCGCGTCAGCGCCGCGCTGGTGACCGCCGCGCTGATCGTGGCCTCGGCGATGATGATGCGGGTGGAGACCGACTCGCGCCTGTTCGGATACCCGGCGGTCGCCCTGGTGCTGTTCCTGGTCGGCGCTGGGCTCGGCATCGCGATCGTGCTCAGCGCGCTGCTGGGCGACCGCAAGGCGCGGCCGCACGAGGAGCGCGGGCCGCGCTGAAGCCGCGGGTTCGGCAATCGTCTGGCCTGGGGTGGGCGCCGCGCCCCGCCCCGTTCAGTGCGAGAAGAACACCGGCACCGTCGCATGCTCGAACAGGTGGCGCGTCACGCCGCCGAACACCTGCTCGCGCATGCGCGAGTGCCCGTAGCCGCCGGCCACCACCAGCTGCGCGCCCGCCTCGCGCGCGTGGCGCAGGATCGCCTCCCCGGTCGACAGTCCCTCGCGCGGCACCGACACCACGTCCACCGCCAGCCCATGCCGGCCCAGGTGCGCGGCGATGTCCGCGCCCGGCAGCTCGCCGTGGGCGGTCTCGCCTACGCGCGGATCGACCACCACCAGGTCGACGCTGCGCGCGCGGCGCAGCAGCGGCAGCGCGTCGTGCAGCGCGCGGCTGGCTTCCGGCGACGGCCGCCAGGCCACGACCACCTTGCCCAGCGGCGACGGCCACCGCGCCTCGCGCGGCACCAGCAGCAGCGGCCGGCCCGAGCCGAGCAGCAGGGAGGAGAACACCGCACGCTCGGCCTCGACGGTGGCGCCGGCCGCGCGCCCGAGCAAGACCAGGTCGGCGTAGTGCGCGTGCAGCACGGCGGCCTCGGGCGAGGTCAGCCAGATGGAATCGGACACCTGCGTTTCGCCCGCGACGTCGTGGCGCGCAAGGCAGGCCTCGGCCTGCTCGCGCAGGCGCTGCGTGGCCTGCGCCGCGGCCTCGCGCAGGCTGTCGTACACGGCGTCGGGGAAGTAGTTCATCGTGCCGACCACCGGCGTCACCACGCTGACCGCGACCAGCGCGGTCACGCGCCCGCCTTCCTCGCCGGCCAGCGCGCAGGCCGCGTCGAACGCGTCCGTGCACACTTCTCCCAGCACCACGGGAACCAGCAGGTCCTTGAACATGGCGGTGCCTCCTCGGGGGATGGGCGCAACACTAGTCCTTTGCGGGGGACCTGTCTTGATCGCGATCAAGACAGGCCCGGCCCGCGGGCTGCATAGTGGGCCTGCCGGGACCGTCCCGGGCATGGTTTCCCCGCACGCGCACTACGCGCACCGCGGGCGAAGCCGGGAATCGTCTTCGGAACGGGAACGCCCATACCCACCCGCTGATGTCCAGGAGGTCGCCCCATGAAGATCCTGCTCGCCGTCGACGGCAGCAAGAGCAGCGAACGCGCCGCGCGGCACGTCGTGCAGCTCGCCAGGCAGCTCGCGCAGCCCCCGCGGCTGACCGTGCTCAACGTCGACCTCCCGCTGCTCAAGGCGGCCGCGGCCAAGATGGGCACGCGCGCCGTGGCCGAATACCACGCCAGCAACGCCGACCATGCGCTGCGCCACGTGCGCGCCGTGCTCTCGCGCGCGAAGCTGGAATTCGTGGCGCAGACCGTGATCGGCGAACCCGCGCCTGCGATCGCCAAGGCCGCCGAGGCTTGTGACGCCGACCTGGTGGTGATGGGCTCGCGCGGCATGACCGCGCTCAAGAACCTGCTGCTCGGCTCGGTGGCGAGCAAGGTGCTGGCGACATCGTCGGTGCCGGTCACGCTGGTGCGCTGACACCGCGCCATGTGGGAGCGGCTTCAGCCGCGAGCTTTTAATGGAGCGGCTTTCCCTGCGAGCCCACGCAAGCGGGTGCCAGAGAAAGCTCGCGGCTGAAGCCGCTCCCACGACGATCCAGGAAATTCACGCGAACAGACCGCCCTGCGCGTCGCCCGGCGCCGGATACACCAGCACGCCATCCACCATCCGCGCGTCCGGGTTCAGCGCATGCACCTCGCCGCGGCCCGGCGCCATCAGGTGGACGACCTCCCAGCCGCGCGCGGTGAAGTCGTCAGCGATCAGCCGCCGGTGGCAGCGCCACCACACGGCCTCGGCGCACATCACCGCGGTGCGGCGCGCGCGCGCGATCTCCACGAGCTGCGCGCGCGCCAGCGCGAACTCGCCGCTGTCCATGTAGTCGGCATAGCCGCGGAACGCCGCCACCCGCCAGGCGCCGTTGCGCGAATCGGCCCGCGGCGCGCGCCGTCCGCCGAACTCGGGCATGGGCCGGTACTCGATCCCGGCCTCGCGCAGCGCCGGCGTCATCGCCAGCGGCGAGAACTGCGGGTTGCGCCGCGAGCCGGCGAAGCGTCGCACGTCCACCAGCACCTCGATGCCCGCCTCGCCGAGCATGCCGGCGAACTCCTCCCACTCGCGTGTCGAGTGGCCGATGGTCCAGAGCGTGCCGGCGTCATCCATGCGGGCATTGTGCGCGACAGCGGTGGACGCGACGTGGGCGCGACCGATTGGCCAATGCGGCGAGGCGTGGCGCGACTGCGACCGCATGCGCCGCAGTTGGCTCCCGCGCTCGCAGGAGGGCTTCAGCCGCCAGCCTATCGTGGGAGCGGCTTCAGCCGCGAGCTTTTGCGAGGCGCCATCGCAGGAAAGCTCGCGGCTGAAGCCGTTCCCACATTGCTCCCTCGCGCCCTAGCGATCGAATGCCTTCGTCGCGCTTAACCCCAGCACCCAGGTCCGCCCCGGCGCCGGCTCGAAGTAGCGCCCATTGCCGTCATTGACGATCACCGAGCCCACGTATTCGCGACCGAACAGGTTGTCGATGCGCGCATAGCCACGCCAATGCAGGCCCAGCGCGGCGAAGCGCCGCTCCAGGCCCAGGCCGGCCACCGCGTATGCCGGCGCGTGCTGGTCGTTGCCGTCGTCGACGTAGACGCGGCCGGCATAGCGCCCGTCGAGGACGACGTCGGTCGCCGCGTTCGCGCTCCAGCGCAGCTCCACCCAGCCTGTTTGCCGCGACAGCCCGGGAATGCGATGCCCCCGTTCCACCAGCAGCTCGCCGCCGCCTTCGCACGACGACGCGCCGCAGGCGGTGAAGTCGCTGGCGTACCAGGCGTCCAGGTACGTCCACGCCGCCGCGTAGCGCCAGCGCGGCGACCACGCGCCGGACAGCGACAACTCCACGCCGCGCCGCCGCGTCGTGCCGGTGTTGGCGTAGACGCTGCGGCCGCCGTCGTTGGACACCGCGACCAGCTCGCCGGTGGTGCGGTTGTCGAACAGCGCCGCCGCGTACGCCAGCCCCGCGCGCCGGCCGCGCACGCCGAGCTCGGCGTTGCGGCTGCGCGCCGCGCGCAGGTCGTTGAGGCCGCCGCGGCCGTCGCTGCGGTAGGCGAGCTCGGAGAAGGTCGGCGTCTCGAAGCCGCTGCCGGCATTGGCGTACACGCTCGCGTCCGGCGTCACGCGGAACAGCACGCCGGCGACCGGCGTGGTGCGCGCGTAGTCCAGCCGTCCGCTGTCGTCGGGGTTGGCAGCGGTGACGTAATGGTCGTCGGAAGCGAAGCGCACGCGGCTGCGGCGCGCGCCGACGTTGATGCGCCAGCGATCGGCCGGCTGCCAGTCCGCCTGCAGGTAGGCGTCGCGGGAATCCACGCGGTTGCCTTCGTCGCGGCGCAGCGCGCCGAACACGCCGAGCGCGTCGCCGACGAAGTTCTCGTAGCCGCGCCGGCGCTCGTCGGAGACGCCGTACTCGAGGCCCGCCACCAGCGAAAACGGGCGGCCCAGCGCCTGCGTCGTCCAGCGCCAGCGCAGGTCGGCGCCGCCGTAATCGCGGTCCAGCCCGATCGCGCCGCCGCCCTGGCGCGGATCGGCCTGCACGAACACCGGGATCGACTGCATCTGCGTCGTCTCGCGATGGCCGCCGTACGCGGCGAGCTCGAGCGCGTGGTGCGCCGACAGCGGCTGCGACAGGCGCCCGCCGGCCTGCTGCTGGCGCACGGTCTTGCGGGTGTCGAAGGCGAGCGCGCCGGCGCTGGCGGCGCGGCGGTCGCCATCCAGCTGCGCCGCCGTCAGCCCTTGCGGGTCGTCCGCGCGCAGCTCGTGCGTGCTGGCGAGCAGGTTGAACCGCCCGCCGTCGCCGAAGCCACCCTTGAGCACCGCCTGCGCGATGGTCTGCCGCGACGCGCTGTGGTCGCGCCAGCCGTCGTCGTCCACGCGCATGCCGTCGAGGAGCATGCCGTCGAGCGGCGCGCCACCTTCGCGCGCACCGCCCCATGGCGCGTGCCAGGACAGCGACGCGCGCCGCAGTCCGTCGCTGCCGGCGTCGAACCCGGCCGAGAACTCCGGCGCCGGCGGCGGATCGGCGGTGAACACCGAGACCACGCCGCCCGACGAATTGCCGTACAGCGCCGAGAACGGCCCGCGCAGCACCTCGATGCGGCCGGCGGCGCCGAGCAGCAGGTGCGACACCTGGCCCTGCCCGTCCGGCATCGTCGCCGGGATGCCGTCGCCATAGATCCGCACGCCGCGGATGCCGAAGGTCGAACGCGCGCCGAAGCCGCGGATCGAGACCTGAAGGCCCTGCGCCTCGTTCTGGCGGTCGCGCGCCACCACGCCGGGGATGCGCTGCAGCGGCTCGGACAGGCTCAGCGCCGGGCGCGCGCGGTGCAGGGCGTCGCCGTCGACGACGTCGATCGCCGCCGGCACCAGCAGCGCGTCGTCGGGCTGGCGCGTGGCGGTGACCACGACGCGGTCGAGCTCGGTGGCCTGGGGGGCTGCGGCGCCGCCGGCTGCCGCATCCGCGACGCCGGCCTGCCCGACGGGGCCCGCCGCGATCGCCGCGCCGTCCGCCAGCGCGCCCGCGCACAGGGCCAGCGCGCCCGCGAACACGGTCAGCGCGGCGGGCCGGGCCCGCGGGGTTCGATGCCTGCCGCTCATGCCGTCTCCGGGAAGTGTCCGCCCACAGTATGTCCGCGCCGGGATGACGAGGGCGGGCAGCAGCGCTTCGAGCGCAGCGAATCCCTTGGCCAGCACGTGGCCGTGGGAGCGGCTTCAGCCGCGAGCTTTTCCGCTCGGGCTGATATCACCAGAAGAGCTCGCGGCTGAAGCCGCTCCCACGAGGCGTGCCTTGCCTCGCACGCAGCGTAGCCCTGCCCTGCCGGCATCGGGAAACCCTGCGCAGGCCGCGCCGGCCAGCCACCCTTCCCATCGGCTAAAATGCGCGCCTCGCTCCTCGCAAGTCCCCCCGCATGTCCTCCGCGTTTGGCACCGAGACGGTGCTGGATGTCCGTCACTGGACGGACGACTACTTCAGCTTCACCACCACCCGCGACGACGGTTTCCGCTTCGACAACGGCCAGTTCGTGATGATCGGGCTGGAGGTCGAGGGACGACCGCTGCTGCGCGCCTACTCCATCGCCAGCGCCAACTGGGAGGAGCAGCTGGAGTTCTTCAGCATCAAGGTGCCCGGCGGCCCGCTCACCTCGCGCCTGAAGGACATCAAGCCCGGCGACAGCGTGCTGATCGGCCGCAAGCCCACCGGCACGCTGCTCATCCACGACCTGCACCCGGGCCGCAACCTGTACCTGCTGGGCACCGGCACCGGCCTCGCGCCGTGGCTGGCGATCGTCAAGGACCCCGAGACCTACGAGCGCTTCGAGCGCGTCGTGCTCTGCCACGGCGTGCGCGGCGCGGCGGACCTGGCGTATCGCGACTACATCGTCAACGAGCTGCCGCGGCACGAGTTCCTCGGCGAGCAGATCGCCCGGAAGCTCGTCTACTACCCCGCCGTCTCGCGCGAGGACTTCGCGTTCGACGGCCGCGACCGGCGCGGCCGCCTCACGGACCTGATGGCCAGCGGCCGCATGGCCGAGGAGCTCGGCCTCGCCCCGCTCGACGCCGAACACGACCGCGCGATGATCTGCGGCAGCCCGCAGATGCTGGCCGACTTCCGCGGCCTGCTCGACGCCCGCGGCTTCGGCGCCGCGCCGCGCATCGGCGTGCCGGGCCAGTACGTGTTCGAGCGCGCCTTCGTCGAGAAGTAGTTGCCGCCCCCTGGCTACCTGTGGGAGCGGCTTCAGCCGCGAGCTCTTGCAGCAGCAGTCGTACAGCGAAAGTCTCGCGGCTGAAGCCGCTCCCACAACAAGCGAGCCTGGCGATGCTAGCGCTCGCCGTAGCGCAGCCAGATGTCGGCCAGGGTTTCGTTCTCGAACACCCGCGCCTCGATCCCCGCGTCGCGCGCGAAGATCTCGCAGAACTCCTCCCGCTCCAGCCCCAGCGGCTTGACGTGGGCGATGCGCAGCTTCTGCAGCCCCTCGCCCTGCAGGCTGGTCACCACGTGCAGCCAGTCGGACTCCTCCAGCGGCGGCCCGGTCAGCGTGTCCACCAGCAGCAGCGAATCGGCGCCGCACGCGCGCGCCTGGGCCGCAATCTCGCGCCAGTAGGCGAGCGTCGTCGCCAGGTTCGAATCGCCGCTCACCTCCGCGCGCACGCCGCTGCCGTGCGGGGTGATCGCAAGCGCGTAGCCGGGCATCGTCTTCGCCATGGCTCAGCCCAGCGCCGCCTCGATGTCGTCGGCCAGCGACTCGGGCTTGTCGGTCGGCGCATAGCGCTTGAGCACGCGGCCGTCGCGGCCGACCAGGAACTTGCTGAAGTTCCACTTGATCGCGTCGAAGCCCAGCAGCCCGCCCTTCTCCGACTTGAGCCACTTCCACAGCGGGTGCGCGCCCTCGCCGTTGACGTCGACCTTGGCGAACATCGGGAAGTCGACGTCGTAGGTCAGCGAGCAGAAGTTGCGGATCTCGGCCTCGTTGCCCGGCTCCTGGTGGCCGAACTGGTCGCAGGGGAAGCCCAGCACCACCAGGCCGCGGTCGCGGTAGTCGCGCCACAGCTGCTCCAGCCCGGCGTACTGCGGGGTGAAGCCGCACTTGGAGGCCACGTTGACCACCAGCAGCACCTTGCCCGCGTAGTCGGACAGGGCCTTGTCGTGCCCGTCGATGTCGACGGCGGAGAAGTCATAGGCGGTGGCCATGGCGCAGGTCCCTCGTGCGATCCGGCGCCTATCTCACCTCCAAACCGCCGGCGCTGGCAAGTACCGCGCCGGGTCCGCGCGTCCTCGCAGGCCCAGGCCCGTGTAGGAGTGGCGGGAGCCGCGAAGCTTTCCCTGCGACAGCGGTCGCGGTTTCCGCCGCTCCTGCAAGGGCAGATGTCGGTCGCGGATCGAAGGGGCCGCAGAGCCTCCCCCACGAGGCCTCCGTATTGCGCCGCCGCCATCGGCGGCACAACAATCGCCCCATGCTGCCGACCGCGCCCGAGCACGTGGACTCGCTGGCCAACCAGTACCTGCACGTGCGGGTGCTGCTGGGGATGGTGGTCGGCCTCGGCCTGACCCACCTGCTGCGGCACTTCGCCCGCATCATCGACCGCTCCGTGCGCCCACGCCTGGACTGGGTGCACCTGCTGTGGGCGCTGTCGATGTTCCTGTACCTGCTGCACTTCTGGTGGTGGGAGTTCCGTCTCGGCCACGCTGTGCACTGGACGTTCATGCTGTACCTGTTCGTCACGCTGTACGCGCTGCTGCTGTACCTGCTGTGCGCGATCGTGTTCCCGGAGAGCCTGGAGGGCTACGACGGCTACGGCGCCTACTTCATGTCGCGGCGCAAGTGGTTCTTCGGCCTGCTCGGGCTGGCCTACGCGGTGGACCTGGCCGATACCTGGATCAAGGGACGCGAATACTTCGCCGGTTTCGGCCCGGAACTGGAAGCGCGCAGCGTGGTGTACGTCGCGCTGTGCGCGATCGCGATGGCCACGCCCAGCCGGCGCTTCCACGCTGCGTTCGCGGTGGCGAGCCTGGCCTACCAGGTGTCGTGGATCGTGCGGCAGTTCGAGACGCTCTGACGCGGGCTCGACAGTCGCCGTCCCGTGGGAGCGGCTTCAGCCGCGAGCTTTCAGCGGGATCGCCCGCCACCGCAGGAGCTCGCGGCTGAAGCCGTTCCCACAAGAGCCGCTCCCGCAAGAGCCGATGAGGTCATGGATCCGACACTCCCCGCCCGCGATCGGTCATCCCTGCGGATGCGGCCACTGCGCGCGGCTGCCTACCATCGACGGATGCCCCAGGCACCCGTACCGGTACCCGCCATGACCGCCGCACTCGACGCCCCCTACCCGATCACCGAAGCCCAGGTCGCGCAGTTCCGTCGCGACGGCTTCATCAAGCTCAAGGACGTGTTCGACGCCGACACCCTGCGCCGCCACGGCGAGGAGATCACGCGGCTGACCATCGCGCTCAACACCCAGACCACGCCGCTCGAGGAACGCAGCACCTACGACCGCGCCTTCCTGCAGGTGATGAACCTGTGGGAGCACGGCGGCGCCGCGCGCGAGTTCGTGTTCGGCAAGCGCCTGGCCGGCATCGCCGCCGCGCTGCTGGAGGTCGAAGGCGTGCGCCTGTACCACGACCAGTCGCTGTACAAGGAGCCCGGCGGCGGCATCACCCCCGCGCACGCCGACCAGTACTACTGGCCGGTCGCCAGCGACCGCTGCATCACCGCCTGGGTGCCGCTGCAGGCGGTGCCGCAGGAGATGGGCCCGCTGGCGTTCTTCGCCGGCAGCCAGGACGTCGAGTTCGGCCGTGACCTGGGCATCTCCGACGACAGCGAGCGCGCGATCACCGCCAACATGGAGGCGCAGGGCTTCCCGGTGGTGGACGCGCCGTTCGACCTGGGCGAAGTCAGCTTCCACCTGGGCTGGACCTTCCACCGCGCCGGCCCCAACCGCTCCGCGCGGCCGCGCTCGGTGATGACGGTGATCTACCTCGACCGCGACATGAAGCTCAAGGCGCCGGAGAACCACATGCAGCAGCAGGACTGGGACAAGTGGTGCCCCGGCGCGACGGTCGGCCAGACCATCGACACGCCGAAGAACCCGGTGCTGTTCGAATCCGTCGCGTGAGCACGCACGCGAGCGACATCATCCAAAGCCGCGCCGCCATCGCCGACGGCGCCGGCAACTTCACCATCGACGTGATCGAGGTCGATCCGCCCGGCCCCGGCGAGGTGCGCGTGGCGATCGCCGCCGCCGGCGTCTGCCACACCGACCACGCCTCGCTGCGCTGGCCCGGCCCGCTGGTGATGGGCCACGAGGGTGCCGGCTTCGTCGAATCGGTCGGCGAAGGCGTGCACGGCCTGCGGCCCGGCCAGCCGGTGCTGCTCAACTGGGCCATCCCCTGCGGCGAATGCTTCCAGTGCGGCCACGGCGCGCCGTCGCTGTGCGAACGCACCCACGGCCCCGACACCACCCACGCCGGCAGCAGCCGCGCGCACGCCGGCGGCACGCGCTGGCGCGGCCAGGCGATCGAGCGCGCCTTCCACCTCGGCACCTTCGCCGACTACGCGCTGGTGCGCGCCGAGGCGCTCACGCCGCTGCCCGACAGGCTGCCGCCGGATCCGGCCTGCCTGCTCGGCTGCGCGGTGATGACCGGCGTGGGCTCGGTGTTCAACGTCGCCCGGGTCGCGCCGGGCGAGAGCGTCGCGGTGCTCGGCTGCGGCGGTGTCGGCCTCAACGTCGTGCAGGGCGCGCGGCTCGCGGGCGCGGCGACGATCATCGCCATCGACCGCGTCGCCGCCAGGCTCGGGCGCGCGCGCGAACTCGGCGCCACCCACCTGCTGCAGCCGCGCGAGGACGACAACGCGCACGCCGAGCTGATCGCCGACGTGCTCGCGCTCACCGACGGCCGCGGGGTCGACCACGCCTTCGAGGCCACCGGCGTGCCCGCGCTCGCCTTCCTGCCGCTGCGGCTGGCCCGCAACGGCGGCAACGCGCTGCAGGTGAGCGGCGCGCACGGCGCGGGCAGCGTCGAGCTCACCGACTTCTTCTGGAACAAGCGCTACCTCGCCCCGCTGTACGGCGGCTGCGTGCCGGCGCGCGATTTCCCGCGGCTGTTCGGCTGGGTGGAAACCGGCGAGCTGCAACTGGCGTCGCTGGTGAGCCACCGCTATCCGCTCGAAGGCCTGGCGCAGGCGTTCGCGGACATGCTGGCCGGGCACAGCGCCAAGGGCGTCCTGCGGATCGCGCCGATCGCAGCGACTCTTCCTGTAGGAGCGGCGGAAGCCGCGACCGGAATCTCCGCCGCCGCGCCGCCCGCGGCACCCGCCGCCACCCACGCCGCCCCGCTTCCACTCCCTCCCCCGCTTAGCGGGGGAGGGTTGGGGTGGGGGCCCGGCTCTTCGCCGCGTAACGCCGGCGCTCACGCACCCCCATCCCAGCCTTCCCCCGCAAGCGGGGGAAGGGGCCAAGCGCAAAGCGCTGCCATCCGACGCCTGCTACCTCCCTTGCTTCTCGGGAGAACGAGCCATGCCGCGAGCGTGACCGACGATCCCTCCGCCACCCGCGCCTGGCGCTCGCCATTCGACAAGGAAAGGATGCCCACGACATGACCACCCGCCCCGCCCCGTTCCGCACCCTCGAAACCTCCGACCCGCGCATCCCCCTGGCCGGCCTGCGCTTCGCCACAGCGAAGAGCCGCGCGCTGCGCCAGCGCGCCGACGCCACGCTGTACGTGCCGCCGCAGGCGCGCGGCGTCGCCAACCTGCCCATCGTGATCCTGCTGCACGGCGTCTACGGTTCGCACTGGTCGTGGGCGCTGCAGGGCGGCGCGCACGTCACCGCCGCGCGGCTGGTCGAACAGGGCGCGCTGCCGCCGGTTGCACTGGTGATGCCTTCCGACGGCCTCTGGGGCGACGGCTCCGGCTACGTCGCCCATCGCGCGCAGGACTTCGAGCGTTGGATCGTCCACGAGGTGCCGGCGCTCGCCATCGACGCCATCGATGGCTGCAGCCTGCGCTCGCCGGTGTGCATCGCCGGGCTGAGCATGGGCGGCTTCGGCGCGCTGCGCCTGGCCGGCAAGCATCCCCGTCGCTTCATCGCCGCGGCCGCGCACTCGGCGATGACCGACATCGTGCAATTCGACGGCCTGGTCGAGGAAGACCGTGCCGGCTGGAGCGACGCGCCCGCCGACCGCAGCGTGCTCGCCGCGCTCACCGCCGCCGCGTCCGGCAGCCTGCCGCCGATCCGCTTCGACTGCGGCCACGACGACCCGTACGTCGAAGGCAACCGCGCCCTGCACGACGCGCTGTGCGCGGCCGGCGTCGCCCACCTGTACGTCGAGCGCGACGGCGAGCACGACTGGGCCTACTGGTCCGACGCGCTGGAAGGCACGCTGCGCTTCTTCGGCGACGTGCTGCTTCGCCACCAGGCCATCCGGGAGGACGCCGCATGATCCGCCACGCCTCGGCCATCCTGGCCCTCACGCTCGCCTGCGCCGCCTGCACGCCTGCCTTGAAGCCCTCCCCTTCAAGGGGAGGGTCGGGTGGGGATGGGGTTGCTCCCGTCGCCGCTGCAGCCGAAACCCATCCCCATCCCGGCCTGCCCGGTCACGCGCAGCGCGCGTGGCGCTCAGCGGACGCGCGAGCCGATGGCTCGCAAACGCGCCCGCTTCGCCCCCTTGAAGGGGAAGGAGGGAAGCCCATCGCCGGCGAGGAAGTCTTCTACCACGTCTTCTTCCGCAGCTTCCGCGACAGCAACGGCGACCGCATCGGCGACCTCGACGGCCTCGCCGCCGGGCTCGATTACCTCGACGACCTCGGCATCACCTCGATCCTGCTCACCCCGCTGCAACCCTCGCCCTACTACCACAACTACTTCCCCACCGACTTCGAAACCATCGAGCCCGTGTACGGCACGATGGACGACTACCGCGACTTCATCCGCGCCGCCCACGCGCGCGGGCTGAAGGTGTACCTGGACATGGAGATCCAGTACGTCGGCGAAGGCCATCCCTGGTGGACGCGCTCGCTGGGCAAGCCCGACGCCCCGTTCGCCGACTTCCTGATCTGGCGCGACAAGACGCACACCGAGGCCGAGCCCTTCCTCACCCAGGCGAAATGGGAAGGCTACGACGGCCGCCAGATCGGCATCGCCATGGTCAACCTCAACTCGCCCAGGGTGCGCGACTACTTCGAGCGCGTGCTGCTGCAGTGGGCCGACCCGCACGGCGACGGCAGCGGACGCGACGGCGCCGACGGCTTCCGCATCGACCACATGATGGACGACCTCGACAACAAGCACGTGGCCACGCACCTGTTCGCCACGTTCTGGACGCCGATCATCGACAAGCTCAAGGCGCGACGTCCCGGCTTCCGCATCCTCGCCGAGCAGAGCGACTGGGGCTTCGGCGAGGACTGGCTGCAGCGCGGCAACGCCGACCTGGTGTTCGCCTTCCCGCTGCGCGGCGCGATCGACAAGCTCGACAAGGCGCAACTCGTCAAGGCGCTGCGCGAGACCGCGCAGCACACGCCGCCCGGCAAGGGCCAGATCGTCTTCATCGAGAACCACGACACCGACCGCTTCATGTCGCTGGTCGGCGACGACCCCGCCAAGGCTCGCGCCGGCGCCGCGATCTCGCTGCTGGTGCAGGGCGAACCGCTGCTCTACTACGGCCAGGAGCTGGGCATGCGCGGCATCACCCGCAAGGGCACGATGTCCGACGCCGCCCACATCCCCCTGCGCGAAGCCTTCCGCTGGCGCGCCGACCTCGACGCCCCAGGCTCCGCCACCTGGTACCGCGGCGACCAGCCCTGGTGGACCGATCGCTACAACCGCTCCTACGACGGCGTCTCGGTCGAGGAACAGGACGCGAAGTCGGACTCGCTGCTCAACTGGTACCGCCACCTGCTTGCAATGCGCAAGGCGCGGCCCGAACTGCGCCACGGCACGCAGCAGATCCTCTGCAACGACGCCAGCGCCGTGCTGTGCATCGAACGCGAAGCCGGTGGCGAGCGCACACTGCTGCTGGCCAACCTCGGCACGACGCCGGCGAAGGCGGCGCTGGGCGAAGAAGCCTCCGCGCACGCATGGATCGACCTCACGGCCACCGACGGCGGCAGCGGCGCACCGATCGACCCGGCCGGCATCGTCCTCGCCCCGATGGAAGTGCGCGCCCTGGGCACGGCGCCGTAGGGCACGGCAAGGCGTCCCCCGCCTCACTCCACGCTCGTCATTCCCGCGAAGGCGGGAATCCAGGGACGTTGCTGTTGCACTTGGCTATCGGGCCCCTTTCCTTGGCGTCCCGAACGTCCATGGATTCCCGCCTTCGCGGGAATGACGAGCCTAAGGCCCTTCGGCAACCTCAACGCCCCGGTCGCGGCTCCCGCCGCTCCTACAACCACCATCGCCCCGCTTTGGAACCCTCCCTTCACGGGACGCCCCGCTTGAAAGCCCTCCCCTTCAAGGGGAGGGTTGGGTGGGGATGGGGTTGCCCCTCCCGCGCCGCGCGCAAAACCCATCCCCACCTCAGCCCTCCCTTGAAGGGGAGGGAGAAAATCGGCTGCGCTACCCTGCGCGCATGCCCGTCCCCCACCTCGACCGCCCCATCTGCGAGCCCGTCGAACTCCACCCCGGCGCCCCCCTGCGCGTGCAGCGCGTGCGCCAGGGCGCCGACGCAGACCCGAGCGCCCCCTTCCCGCACTACCACGACGTCGCCGAGCTCGTCCTCTTCGGCCGTGTCCGCGGCGACTTCATCGCCGACGGCAAGCGCCACCCGCTCGAGGACGGCGCCGTCGCCTGGATCCCCTCGCTGCACCAGCACGACTACGCCCTCGGCCCCGGCCCGCGCGACTGGACGCTGCTGCAGATCGACCCCAACACCGCCGCCACCCTCGCCCGCGCGCCCGGCGGCGAAGCCCTCGCCCACGCCTTCTGCGCCAGGCCCGACGCCGCCCTCGCCGCCCGCATCGCCATGCTCGGCGACTGGCTGCGCGAGACCGGCGGCGACGACCCCATCGCCGCCCCGCTCGCCACCGCGCTGCTGCGCGCCGTCGCCCGCGCCCCGCGCATCGAGGGCGAACCGCTGCCCACCGACCCCGACGCGCTCGAACGCCTGCGCCCCGCCATCGAACAGCTGCGCCGCGACCCCGCCAACGCGCCTTCCGCCGAAGCCGCCGCCGAACTCTGCGCGCTGGCCCCCGCCTACTTCAGCCGCCGCTTCCACCAGCAGCTCGGCATGCCGTGGAGCGACTACGTGCGCACCCACCGCCTGCACCTGGCCAGCCAGCGCCTGCTCGAAAGCGACCAGACCGTCGCCGCCATCGCAGCCGCCCTCGGCTTCGCCACCCCCTCGCACTTCGGCGACCTGTTCCACAAGCGCTTCGGCCTCACCCCCAACGCCTACCGCCGCGCCGGCCGCTGAAACCGCAGGTCGGGGCGACCGCCCCGACGCCACGCGCCACTCGTGAGAGCGGCTTCAGCCGCGAGCGCTACCCACTACCAAGAAAAAGTAGCAGTCCCCCCACCACCCCCACCCGCTACCCTCACCGCGTCCAGGGGGGACCGCATGCCCACCGCCGCCGAACTCAAGGCCCGCCACCGCGCCGTGCGCGACGCCCAGCCCGAACCGCTGCGCGTGCGCATCCACCGCGCCATCAGCTGGCTCGACCGCGCCGAACGCGAAGCCGACGACGACGACGCCCGCTTCCTGTTCCTCTGGATCGCCTTCAACGCCGCCTACGCCAGCGAGACCGGCTTCGAGCACAGCCAGCGCGACCAGGCCAACGCCTTCCTCGCCCGTCTGCTCGCCGTCGACCACGCCCACCGCCTGCACGACCTGCTCTACCGCCAGTTCACCGGCCCGATCCGCACCCTGGTCGACAACAGGTTCGTCTTCGAACCGTTCTGGAAGGCCCAGCGCGGGCACGACGCCGGCAATCGCTGGGCCGAGCAGTTCGCCGCCAGCCAGCGCATCGCGCTCAAGGCGCTGATGGAACAGCAGACCAGCCTGCTGCTCTCCATCGTCCTCGACCGCCTGCACGTGCTGCGCAACCAGCTCGTCCACGGCGGCGCCACCTGGAACGGCAGCGCCAACCGCCATCAGGTCCGCGACGGCGCCCGCATCATGGGCGTGCTGGTGCCGGCGGTGATCCTGCTGATGATGGAGGACGGCGTGGTGGACTTCGGGGAGATTGCGTATCCGCAGGTGGCGGGATGATTGGGCAGTATCTTGATCCCCGGGTTCGATTCACCGCTGCAGTCGGACTGTCAGCTTGGATGGCTCCAACGCTGGCGGACCCAGGCGAACTCTCATCGAGAAACGGGGTCGCTTATCGCGACTGTCGGCGAACCCTCTTGAGCGGCAACGGCCGTAGCCTGGCCCATCCACTCGTATTATTCCCCGCTTCCGGACTTGATCTCGCATATTCCCTCGCTTTAGGAGATACGCACGCTGATCCGGCGCGGGCGCCGGGAACCGGCCAGTTCGTTAAATTCGCGAGGAATATGATTGACGGTCCTGGCCGGCTTTCCGAAACTTCGCTCTATCACCCGTTATCTGGTTCTACTTGATGTTGGACAGGGAGGCATTGTGGGTGCGCAGGATTCAATTACTCTTCCAGACCGATACGACATGCTGAAGGACGCTGCGGCCGGGGATCTCCAGCAAATCATACTTCCGGTCTCAAGCGCGCTGGAGCGCATTGACCAGCTCGCCGATGAAATGCATTCATCATTGCGCGGAACGTTTCTGATTCTTAAGGGCATGTCTGGATCAGGCAAGTCAACGTTCGCGAACACCATAGGAATGTTTCGTGATGGCGTGGAGACCATAAACCTCTCCAGGTCAAAGGACATCGCTGTTGAACTAGACAATATGGCTGCGACGACTCAAGCACTACGAGTCGTCATCCTGGAAGGCCGAGAGGCAATGACCGATGTTCAGCAGGACGCTCTCGAGAAGGCCGTGCATGCCGTAAATCAGTTCATAAGGACACCTGCGGGGCGCAGAACTGTCGTCGTCTGGCTGGCGAACAAGGATGACTTGGCACAGAACTTGGCGCGCCTCGCGCATGATCTTGGGGGCGAAGCTCTCATTGGTTTAGATGACCCGGTCTATTCCTTCTCGGGTCCACCTGAGGCGCTTTACGTTGACATTGCGAATCGTACGCTCGAGCTACTCAACCAAGGTGAGAATCTCAACGACTTGGGAATAGGCAATGATCGTGCGGAAGAGCTGAAAAAGATATCGCCAACGATTGGGAATTTCTTGGCCCGAGTGCGCGCTGACCTCGTAGAAAACAGGAAGGGCCTCGCAAATCTTGTTGCAAAAGAGCAGTGTCGAGTCTGGTTTGTCGTAGTGGCAGGCAATGAGCCCGAAGGCGATGTTGATGGCCTAACCAGAGGCACCTTCTTTTCTGCCGACGTCGATCGCATGCTCTCTGTTACGGGAGCGAATATTGTTGCGGAACTCAAGAGCCACCCTGAGAAGCTCGGACTACTCGGCACGTTCTTCGATGCTCGCGTGCTGCATCTTCCTATTCTCACAGCGCTCACGCTCGCACGCTCCTATGGAAACCAGCCGCTCAAGACGCGAATGCTCGCCGAGGGAATGTCCATCAACCCTGATTCCGATGCGCTTCAAAGGTTGCGCGAGTCCAGCCTGGGGTTATCTTTCTCGAAGTCGTCAATCGGACCAAGACGAGTAGGCGGCAAAGCTGGAACCAACACAGTTGCGGCGTTCGAGAAGATTGCAAAAATCGCCAGTACCAATGACAGCCTCCTCAACATTTCTGTTGCAGAAGCGCTAGCGGCGTCTAGCCTGATCGATTCGTACCTACCAGAGATGAACTTTGGTAACGGCCTAACCCGCCGGACAGACATCGTGGCCGAGACAAAAGACGGCCCAGTACGTCTCGAATTTATGTGGCGCAAAACGACGGGGCGCGCAGCGATCTCGAACTATGTATTGACAAAGCTGTACAACTACGGCAGGGCGATTTCCTACCTTTAGCAGCTTTGCCTAACAATTCATTCAAGGCGATGCCGCTTCGCGGCACGGCTTAACTCTGGCGTTAGGCTTGAAACGAGAACTCAGATGACTTGGAAAGACTATCAAGAGGAAGCAGCTGAGTTCTTCAGAGCGCTCGGACTAACAGCCGAAACGGATGCAAGAGTTCAAGGCGTCCGCACGGCTCACGACATTGATGTCCGAATCACTCCGGTTTCGACATCAAGTGGATAGTTGAATGCAAACAATGGAGCACTAGAGTTTCAAAGCTGCATGTCCTAGCACTGCGCGAGATCGTGAGTGACGTCGGGGCTGACAGAGGAATATTGCTATCTGAGAGCGGGTTTCAGAGTGGCGCATTGGAAGCCGCCACCTTGACCAACGTGCAAGTCATCTCGTTGGCAGAGTCACGCGCGCGTTCGGAACGCGACATCAATGCTATGCGCTTACGTGACCTGCACGAACGGATTGAGGTATGTAAGGAAAAGTACTGGGATATTCCAAAGTCGAAACGCATTGACTTCGGCTTGCGGCCTGACGCTGGTGAGTCTGGCTACTCCGGAACGTCGGTGATTAGCAGCACAGAGGAGCTACTGCGGAAGGCCATGCGAGGTAGGTATCCATTCGAGACTGACGAGCTAGCTAGTCTTACACTTGAGAACGTCCCAGCTACCTTTGGCTCTTCGACACAGGTCATAGAAATAGTTGAACCAATGGTCGCTGAACTCGAAACAAAGCTTACGCATGCGGCTCAAGCCTAACAATTCAACAAGCCGACATCGCTTCGCCGTGCAGCTTTCAGGCGTTAGACCTCATGCCCGTCATCTCGAGTGGTTTGTAGAGGCACAGGATCCGATCTATAACTCGGTCATCGAAGAGATACGGACAGGGAAAAAGCGAACTCACTGGATGTGGTTCGTATTCCCGCAATTGCTAGGTCTCGGGCGAAGCGAGATGGCGAATAGATTTGGGCTATCTGGGCTGGATGAGGCTCGTGAGTACTTGGCCCACGAGATCCTCGGGCCGCGACTTGCAGAATGCACCGAAGCGGTGTTGCACGGCGAAGTGTCGCCAGACTTGATCTTTGGCCCTACTGATTTCCGCAAGTTCGTCTCGTCCATGACATTGTTCCGCGCAGCAGCAGGTGAGAATTCGCTGTTTGCTCGCACTATCGCGCAGATCTCTGAAACCGACGAAGTCACGCTAGCCCTTCTGGGGAAATCTGATGTCTGAATACGAAATAGCTAGCCTCGCCTTACAATCCACAGTAGCGGTAGCAGCATTTATATCCGTCTACCTTGTGCTCCGCCAGCTTCGCGCGATGAGCTCGCAAATTGAAGCAACACAGAATGCCTCAGAGGCACAGAGCATTATTTCTATCGTTGAGTTTTTGCAGGCAGCTGAAGCTCGTGATGCAAGGGCTATAGTCCGGGGTAGCTTGTCACAATTGCATCACTCTTCGTGGGATGAAAAACAGAAGAGACACGCATCGACCGTCTGCGCAAACTACGATGTTGTAGCCGCTTTGCTAAAAGCCAACCTAATCCGGAATAAGCACGTTGTACTGGAGAACTGGGCCCCCAGTGTCAAGCACTGCTACGAGATTCTTGCGCCGCACATTGATGCCACAAGGAGAGAGCACGGCGGGCACCCGAAGTACTGGCAAAACTTCGACTGGTTAGCCCGGCAATGCGCGGAAGCAGAGGCCTGACAATGCGGCATCGCAGGGAGGGGCCGGGGTCGCCGTGGCGGGTGGTGAAGCGTGATGTCGCGTCCGGGCGAAGGCAGTCGCGACTTCCGTCGCTCCCGCAGGTCGCTCCCCCAGGCACTGCCACTAGGTTGATGCGCGGGCGCGGCCGTACGGCGGCTAGGCGCGCCGCGTGACCTTCCTGACGACCGCCTTGGCGCCGGTCTCGGCCTCCGCGGCGGCGATCGCGGAGGCGGCGGCCGGAGAGGCCTTCCATGCCTCGTAGGCCTCGTCGAGCTCCGAGCGCTCCTTGGCGGTGAACAGCTTGCGCGCCATCTTGAACATGGTCTTCTCTTCTTCGGTGGCGTGGTGATCGATCATCTCGCCGAACACCTTGGCCCGGCCGGCGAACTGCGGCGTCGCGAAATCCGCGGCGTGCACGTCGGGCATGACGGTCTTCTCCACCGCGCGATGCTCCTCCACCGCCTCGGCATGCGTCTGCAGGCCGTCGCGGTCGGCGCGCTCGGCGAACTTGGGATAGAACACTTCCTCCTCCCACTTGGCGTGGGGCAGCAGGCCGGCCTTGATCTTCATCAGCAGGTCGGCGCGCTTCTTGGTCGCGCGGTCGGTCGTCGCGTTCATCTCCTCGAACAGGCCGCGCACTTCGTCGTGCTCGGCCTGCAGGGTCTTGAGGATGTCTCGTGATGCCATCGGGAACTCCGGGTGCGTGGGGAGTGCGGACAATGCGGTGCGGGCCGTGGGGGGCGTGTGATCGGGGGCGCGGAGTCATCGGCAGCCCTGGGCGCCAATGCCATCGCGTGGCCGTGACCGCGGGTGCAGCAGGATCGGGCGATGGCCCGTCGCTCCGCCGCCCCGCCCCGCCGTGCCGGCGCCCCGCGCGATCGCGACGGCTTCATCCGCGTGCGCGGGGCGCGCGAGCACAACCTGAAGGACGTCGACGTCGACATCCCGCGCGATGCGCTGGTGGTGTTCTCGGGCGTGTCCGGCTCGGGCAAGTCGTCGCTGGCGTTCGGCATCCTGTACGCGGAGGCGCAGCGGCGCTACTTCGAGTCGGTGGCCCCCTATGCGCGGCGCCTGATCGACCAGGTGGGCGTGCCGGACGTCGACGCGATCGAGGGGCTGCCGCCCGCGGTGGCGCTGCAGCAGCAGCGCGGCACGCCGAGCGTGCGCTCGTCGGTGGGCAGCGTGACCACGCTGTCGAGCCTGCTGCGCATGCTGTACTCGCGCGCCGGCCGCTACCCGCCAGCGCAGCCGATGCTGTACGCCGAGGACTTCTCGCCCAACACCGCGCAGGGCGCGTGCCCGGAATGCCACGGGCTGGGCCATGTGTACGCGGTCACCGAGCGGTCGATGGTGCCGGACCCGTCGCTGACCATCCGCGAGCGCGCGATCGCGGCCTGGCCGCCGGCGTGGCACGGGCAGAACCTACGCGACATCCTGGTGACGCTGGGCTACGACGTCGACACGCCGTGGCGCGACCTGCCCAAGAAGGACCGCGACTGGATCCTGTTCACCGACGAGCAGCCGGTGGTACCGGTCTATCCCGGCTTCACCCCGGCCGAGACGCGCGCGGCGCTGCGGCGCAAGACCGAGCCGGCCTACATGGGCACGTTCAGCGGCGCGCGGCGCTACGTGCTGCACACCTTCGCCACCACCCAGAGCGCGCTGATGAAGAAGCGCGTGGCGCGCTTCATGGTCGGCAGCGTGTGCCCGCTGTGCAAGGGCCGCCGGCTCAAGCGCGAGGCGCTGTCGGTGACCTTCGCCGGGATGGACATCGGCACGCTGTCGCAGCTGTCGCTGGACCGGATGGCCGACGCCCTGCGGCCGGCTGCGGAAGGCCGCTTCGACCTGACCAGCGCACGCAAGGACACACTGGGGCGCGCGGCCGCGCGCAGGGGCACCGCGCGACGGGTCGCCGCGGGCGGCTCGGCGCACGCGGGCGGCTCCGACGTGCGGCGCACGCCGGAACTGTCGGAGGAGAAGCGCATCGCCGCACAGCGCATCGCCCACGACCTGGTGGAGCGCATCGCCACGTTGCAGGCGCTGGGCCTGGGCTACCTGTCGATGGATCGCGCCACGCCCACGCTCTCGCCCGGCGAGCTGCAGCGGCTGCGGCTGGCCACGCAGATCCGCTCCAACCTGTTCGGCGTGGTCTACGTGCTGGACGAGCCGACCGCGGGCCTGCACCCGGCCGACAGCGCCGCGCTGCATCGCGCGCTCGACGACCTTGGGCGCGCCGGCAACACCGTGTTCGTGGTCGAGCACGACCTGGAGATGATGCGGCGCGCGGACTGGCTGGTGGACGTCGGCCCCGATGCCGGGCAGCACGGCGGGCGCGTGCTCTACAGCGGGCCGCCCGAAGGCCTGGCGAAGGTGGCGGCGTCGCGCACCGCGCGCTACCTGTTCGGCGATGGTCAGGCGCCCGCGCGCACGCCGCGCGCGCCGTCGGGCTGGCTGGCGTTGCAGGGCATCCGGCGCAACAACCTGCACGGCCTGGATGCACGCATCCCGCTGGGCGTGTTCACCGCGGTCACCGGCGTGTCGGGCTCGGGCAAGTCCAGCCTGGTGAGCCAGGCGCTGGTCGAACTGGTCTGCCTGCACCTGGGCCACGCGCCCGAGGAGGATGACACCGACGGCGAGCCGTTGCAGCCGAGCGTCGCCTCCGAGACCGCGGGCCGCATCGCCGCCGGCGCCGACCGCCTGCGGCGCCTGGTGAACGTCGACCAGAAGCCCATCGGGCGCACGCCACGCTCGAACCTGGCGACGTACACCGGCCTGTTCGACCACGTGCGCAAGCTGTTCGCGGCGACCAGGCAGGCGAAGGCGCGGCGCTACGACGCCGGCCGCTTCTCGTTCAACGTCGCCAAGGGCCGCTGCGAGACCTGCGAGGGCGAGGGCTTCGTCAGCGTGGAGCTGCTGTTCATGCCCAGCGTCTACGCGCCCTGCCCCACCTGCCACGGCGCGCGCTACAACGCCAGGACGCTGGAGGTGACCTGGCACGAGCGCAACATCGCGCAGGTGCTGGCGATGACGGTGGAGGAAGCGCTGGCGTTCTTCGAGGGCGAGCCGGCGGTGGCCAGGCCCTTGGCGCTGCTGCAGGCGATCGGCCTGGGCTACCTGCGCCTCGGACAGCCGGCGACCGAGCTCTCGGGCGGCGAGGCACAGCGGATCAAGCTCGCCACCGAGCTGCAGCGCACCCAGCGCGGCGACAGCCTGTACGTGCTGGACGAGCCCACCACCGGCCTGCATCCGCTGGACGTCGACAAGCTGATGGTGCAGCTGCACAGCCTGGTGGACGCCGGCAACACCGTGGTGGTGGTCGAGCACGAGCTGCGGGTGGTGGCCGATGCGGACTGGGTGATCGACATCGGCCCGGGCGCGGGCGAGGACGGCGGCCGCATCGTCGTGGCAGGCACGCCGCGGGAGGTCGCGGCGGCGAAGGCCGGGCGGACGGCGGGGTACCTGCGGACGCTGTTCGAAGCGAACCCGGAAAATGCCGCCCGGGCACGTGCTTCAGGCAAGCGTCGCGCCTGACGGCCGCCGCGGCCGCTCAGCGGACGGGAGTGCGCGCGGCGAACGTCTCGTCGTCCACGCCCGGCCCCGCCTGCACGACGACGAAGCCGCGCGAGACCGGTGTCTTCGCGCTCAGGGGCGCGCGCATCGCCTCCCACATGTCCGGCAGGCGCACCCAGGTGGGCGGGTAGCGGTTGGCGGCGACGTCGAGCACTAGCAGGCGGTCGCTGCCGGCGTGGTAGGCGGCGATCGGCGAGATGTGGCCGGACGGCGCCTGGCCCAGGCGCTCGCGCGCGTAATTGACCAGCAGGTAGTCGCCTTCGCGGGCAAGGTTGGCGCGCACTTCGCGACGGAAGGCGTCGACGTCGGTGGCCGAGGCGCGCACGACCCGCACGCGGGCGCCGTGCGCCTGCAGCAGTTCGCCGAACTCGCGCAGCGACATGCCGATGAAGCTGACCTTGAGCGGGTGCATGCGCACCGCCGGCGCGTCGAACACCGTGCGCTGGTCGAAGGGGGCGCTCGGCGCATGCAGGGCGTTGAGCGCGACGACGGCGCTGGCGACGCCGCAGTAGGACTTGCGCGACTGGGCGACGAAGTTGGCCTTCAAGTCGTCGTAGTCGGCGATCGCGTCGCTCTCGGCGAGCAAGGCCTGGCCGGCGGGGGAATCGAGCGCGACGAGCGTTGCGGGGAGCGGCTGGCGTTCGAGCGGCGGTGCGCGCAGGTATTCGTTCCACGCCGCGCCCGTGCCCAGCAACAGGGCGATGCCTGCGACAGCCAGGAGGCTGGCGAACCGTCGGTGCATGGCGGCGCCTGGGAGGTGGACGCGGGATGCGTTGCCGGCGGCATTAGAGCGCGGGTGGCTTCCGGTTCACGTTAAAAGCGCGCTAATCGGCGGCCGCCGGGCGACCTTTCGTCGGAATCACTCAGCGGCCTGGCAAGCCGGCATCCGTTTCCCGGGCCGGGGCGCTTGCGCGCATCGCGTGCGCGGTCAGTCCCCGAACTCGAGGTCGAACCTGGACCGCAACTCGCGCCGCCCCGAGCGGGTGAGGCCCAGCGCGCGGCTGTCGAGGTCACGGGTCACCCATTTGCGCTTCAGCGCGACGTCGAGGAACGCGGCGCCGAGGGTGCCGGCGAGGTGTGGACGTCGCTCGCTCCAGTCCAGGCACGCATAGGCGAAGCGGCGGCGCCGGTGCGCGCGGGCCGCGTCGAGATCGATGCCGAGGGCGAGGAAGGCGTCGGCTCCCGGCCGCGTCACTTCGTAGGCGTCGGCGTCATCTCCGCCGCCGGATGGTGCGAGCCAGCCGTACTCCAGGAAGCGGCCGTGCAGCGCGACCGCCAGGCCGCCGGCCATGTGGTCGTAGCAGGTGCGCGCGGCGCGCAGCCGCGGCGGCGTGCGCGGCACGAACGCCTGTGCGGGCACGCCTGCGACGACCTTCAGCGCTTCGAGCGCGGCGGCCACTCGCTCGCCGTCGAGGCTGTAGTAGCGGTGCTTGCCCTGCGCGTGCACCTTCACGAGCCCCTGCTGCTTCAGGCGCGCCAGGTGCGTGCTGGCCGTCGGCGCGCTGACTTCGGCGACGATCGCCAGCTCGGTGCTGGTGCGCGCATGGCCATCCATCAGGCAATAGAGCATGCGGGTGCGCGCCGGCTCGGCAATCGCCGCCGCGACCGCCGAGACACCCGCGTCGGAGTGGGCGACATCCATGATTCCATCATGGCCAAAGTGTGGCAGGTCGGCAAGCGGGAGACTGGCCGCCATGCAGCGCAGCCAAGCCAGCACCCTGTCGGTCTACACGCCAACCCTCGCCGCGCACGCCGACGCCAGCTTCGGCCTCCCGACCGGCAAGCCCCCGGACGCGCCATCGCGCGACCGGAAGCAATCGCCATGAACGTCCCCCGCCCCATCGGCGCGCGACGAAGCGTCGTCGAATACCTTGCGCTCCACTTCGCCAGCCAGGCCGATCTCGGCGAAGGCCGTCGCGACGCAGTCCACGTCGTCCATGGGAGCGGGCGCGCTTCGCGCCTGCGGGTGCCGCCTGGCTGGCTGACGCTGGTCCTTCCGCTGTCGGGGCAGCTGCAGCTGCAGTCGCAGGACGAATACTGGGAGCTGGCGAAGGGCGAGCTGCAGGTCTGGCGCGACGCCGCGCTGCGGGTGGACTGCCCCTTGCCCGGCCACTGGCTGGCGCTGGCGGCGACGCCCGAGGCCTGGCGCCGCCATCTGCGCGCGCTCGCGGTGAAGGAGCCTGTCGCCGAGGTCTTCCTGCGCACGAGCCGATGCCCGCGCAGCCTGCGTAGGCTGCTGGTGCGCCTGGCGCGCGCCGCGCGCGGCGGCATCGGCCCGGATCCGGGCCTGCTGCTCGAGGCGGCCTGGGTCGCGGTGCTGGAACAGCAGGCCGACCTGCAGCCGTGCCTGCAGCGCTGCGGCGGGCGCACGCTGGATCGGCGCCGGAAAACGCTACAGCGACTGTTGCGCGTGCAGCACCTGGTCAGGACGCACCGCAACAACCGTCCGGACGTCGGCTGGCTCGCGCGCAGCGTGAGCTATTCGCCATGGCACCTGATCCGGGCCTACCGCGACGTCTTCGGCGAGACGCCCACCGAATACGCCGCGCGCCTGCGGCTGGCGCGCGCGTGGACGATGGCGCGCGACACCCGGATGCCGATCTGCGAGATCGCCGAGGCGCTGGGGTTCGAGAGCCAGAGCAGTTTCTGTCGCGCGTTCAAGCAGGCCTACGGTGTGACCACCGGCAGCGTCCGCAGTGCAAGCGCCGTGGCGCCCGCGGTCGGACAGGTCATCGCTCCTGGCAGTGCGCTCCGATGTGGTCGAGTGAGGCCATCCTGGAAATCGGATGGCAAGGAGCGTGAATCCGCAGCGTGTGGGAGAGGTTGTTAATCGTTGTCGTGGTGGCGTGGTCGCATTGCATCGATCGGCAGATGCTGGATGTTGTAGGAGCGGCGGGAGCCGCGACTTTTGGTGGCGCGGGGGATGCGTCGCAGCTTCCGCCGCTCCTACAAGAGCCGACGCGAGGGCGGCGTGCGCATTGGCGATGACCACGGTGGCGCGCTGCCTCGCGTATTCAGCGAGACGCGTGCATCCGATTGTTACCGCTTCATCGCCCGGCATTGACCGGCCATTGATGCCTGCGTTGCTAGATTCGCCGGCACACCTCCACCGGAGCACGGTGATGAGCAAGGGCGACAAGTCGTCGTACACCGACAAACAGAAGCGGCAGGCCTCGCACATCGAGAAGAGCGAGGAGAAGAAAGGACGCTCGAAGGAGAGCGCGGAGCGGATCGCGTGGGCGACGGTGAACAAGCAGGACCACGGAGGCAAGAAGTCCGGCAGCGGCCGCGGGCATTGAGGTGGCCATGCTCACGCGCGAAAACCTGCTGCGGGAGATCGACTGGCTGAGCGGGCACCTGCTGCGGCTGAAGAAGCCCAGCGAGATGGTGGGTGTGTTCGATGCCGCGTCGAGCCGGTTGTCGAATTCCATCCAGGCGGCCGACCGGGACCTGCTCGACAACCAGTTGCGGGTGCTGGGCAGGCGGTTCGGCGTCGATGTCGAGCGGGTGGTGGCGCGCAGGCCGGCGATCGGGCATCGGGCGAGAACCAGGGATTTTGCGCGACGGTTTCCTGTTGGCTGAGCGCAGGGCTCGCGGCTGAAGCCGCTCCCACAAATCCTGCTACCAGGACTCCTGCTCCCGCGACCCTGCTCACACCAACCCCGCTCCCGCAACTCCTGTTCCCACGATTCCTGTTTGCGGCGGTGCCCGCTGGCGTTCCGCCGCCTTCTTCGACTGGACGCGCATGACCGGCGTGCCGCCCAACGCCGCCGCTACCAGACGTTGCCGTGCTCGCGCAGGTCGGGGAGCTGCGGGCGCAGCACGCAGAAGGCGTGGCCGGTGGGGGCTTCCATGATCCACCAGGTGCGCACCTGCGCGATGCGCTTGGCGCCGACGGCTTCCAGGCGCGCGACTTCGGCCTCGACGTCGTCGGACTCGAAGTCCAGGTGCACGCGGCTGGGGTGGTTGACGCGCTGGAGCAGGATGTTGAGTTCACCGGGACGGGTGCTGAGGGCGCGGTAGCGCTCGTCGCGCGGGTCGGGTAGCGGGCGGGTCCTGCGGCCGAGCGCGGCGGACCAGAAACCGATGGCGCCGTCGATGTCGTGGGTCTGGCAGTCGAGGATGATCTGGGCGAGGCGGCTGCGGTGGGTCATGGCGGGATCCCCACTGGTCTTCGGGTCTTGCGTGGCTGGGTGTGCACCGGACCCAACGGGGCGAGCCCCGGAGAGCGGCAAGCGACAAGCCGGTCCGTCCAGCCGCAGCGTTTCGCGCCTCCTTGGGCGTCGCAGCCCTTCCGCCAACGCAGGAACTGGCGCTTCAGCGCTGCCCCGGTTCCGAGACTTCCTTGACGACTTCGGCGGTGGCGTCCTTCTTGCCGGCCAGGGCGAGGTCGGCGATGGAGACGATGCCTGCGAGCTTACCGGCCGCGTCGACGACGGGGACGCGACGGATCTTCTCGGCCTCCATCAGCGTCGTGCAGTCTTCGAGACTGGTGTCGCTGGCCACCGACTTCGCGGGGCTGGACATCGCGTCCTGCGCGGTCGCGGTGTTGCCGTCGCGGCCTTCGGCGACGATGCGGATGGCGATGTCGCGGTCGGTGACCACGCCGACGAGCTCGTTGGCGCCATCGACGACGGGGATCTGGCCGCAGTCGTGGTCGATCATCAGCCGGGCGACGTCGCGCAGCGGGGTGTCAGCGCGGCAGGCGGCAGGGTTGGCGGTCATGACGCTGGTAATGGCGGGCATGGGTGTACCTCCGTGGGCAATGGTTGCGATGGCGCGGGGCGCCGGGACTCGGGATCGGGGACTGGGGATCGGGTTGGCGCATCGCGCCGGGATCCGGAGCCCCCGATCCCGAGTCGGGGCGCGGGGAAAGCTCGCGGCTGAAGCCGTTCCCACGAAATGCGGAGCGTCGCCCGCCAGGGGGCGCGGGCATCGCTGGTTGCGCAAGCCGGCCGTGGCCGTGGGATGGCGAGCATGCGCCGCGGGCGGTAGCCGGCGGGTGAAGCGGCGGCTTGTGCCTTTGGTCATGGGCCGGCCCCTGCGGGCATCCGGTAGGCTTCAGGGTCCGATCCGACGAGGAAGAGACCGATGAAGCACCCGCTCGCCGCGGCGCTGGCCGTTGCCCTGGCCGTCGCCGCGCCCGCCTATGCCCAGGACGCCACCATGACCCAGAAGGCCGACGTGGCCGCCCACGCCGATCCGTTCGCGGCCGACAGCCCGCTGCCGCTGCACTACCCCGAATTCGACAAGATCCGCGACAGCGACTTCGCGCCCGCGTTCGACAAGGGCATGGCCGAGAACCTGGCCGAGGTGCGCAAGATCGCCGACAACGCGGAGCCGGCGACGTTCGAGAACACCATCATCGCGCTGGAGAAGTCCGGCCGCGAGCTCGACCGCGCCACGACGGTGTTCTTCAACCTGGTCGGCACCGACACCAACGACGCGCGCGAGAAGCTGCGCGCCGACTACGCCGAGAAGTTCGCCGCGCACGGCGACGCGATCCGGCTCGACCCCAAGCTGTTCGCCCGCATCAAGGCGCTGTACGACAAGCGCGACACGCTGGGCCTGGACGCGCAGGGCGTGCGCCTGGTCGAGCGCTACTACACCGACTTCGTGCGCGGCGGCGCCAACCTGTCCGAGGCCGACAAGGCGCACCTGAAGGACATCAACGCGCAGCTGGCCAAGCTGGGCACGCAGTTCAGCCAGAACGTGCTGGCCGAGGTCAACGACTCGGCCGTCGTCGTCGACGACAAGGCGCAGCTCGACGGCCTGACCGACGAGCAGATCGCCACCGCCGCCGAGAAGGCCAAGGAGCGCAAGCTCGACGGCAAGTACGTCATCACCCTGCTCAACACCACCGGCCAGCCGCCGCTGTCGCAGCTCACCGACCGCAAGCTGCGCCAGCGCATCCACGAGGCCTCGGTGGCGCGCAACAGCCGCGGCAACAAGTTCGACAACACAAGCATCGTCTCGCAGGTGCTCAAGCTGCGCGCCGAGAAGGCGAAGATGCTGGGCTTCGACACCTACGCGGCCTATGTGCTCGACGACGAGACCGCCAAGACGCCCGAAGCGGTGAACAAGATGCTCGGCCAGCTGGCGCCCGCCGCCGTGGCCAACGCGAAGAAGGAAGCGGCCGACCTGCAGGCGATGATCGACGCCGAGCAGAAGGCCAAGGGCGAGCCGACGTTCAAGCTCGAGCCGTGGGACTGGGCCTTCTACACCGAGAAGGTGCGCAAGGCCAAGTACGACTTCGACGAGTCGCAGCTCAAGCCCTACTTCGAAATGAAGAACGTGCTGGAGAACGGCGTGTTCCACGCCGCCAACCAGGAGTACGGGATCAGCTTCAAGGAGCGCACCGACCTGCCGAAGTACCACCCGGACACGTGGACCTACGACGTGTTCGACAAGGACGGCTCGCAGCTGGCGATCTTCATCTTCGACCCGTACGCGCGCGCGTCCAAGCGCGGCGGCGCGTGGATGAACAGCTACGTGGGCCAGTCGAAGCTGATGGGCACCAAGCCGGTGGTGGCCAACCACATCAACATCCCCAAGCCCGCCGACGGCAAGCCGACGCTGCTGACCTGGGACGAGGTGACGACGATGTTCCACGAGTTCGGGCATGCGCTGCACGGCATGTTCTCGAACGTGGAGTATCCGTACTTCGGCGGCACCAGCGTGCCGCGCGACTTCGTCGAGTTTCCCTCGCAGGTCAACGAGATGTGGGCCGACTGGCCGAGCGTGCTGGCCAACTACGCCAAGCACTACCAGACCGGCGCGCCGATGCCGAAGGAACTGCTGGACAAGGTGGTCGCGGCGTCGAAGTTCAACCAGGGCTTCGCCACCACCGAGTACCTGGGCGCGGCGATGCTCGACCAGAGCTACCACCAGCTGCCGGCCGGGCAGATCCCGGACGCGGGCGCGATCATGGACTTCGAGGCCAGGGCGCTGGCGAAGGACGGCATCGCCTATCCGCCGGTGCCGCCGCGCTACCGCACGCCGTACTTCAGCCACATCATGGGCGGGTACGCGGCGGGCTACTACGCCTACATCTGGTCGGAGGTGCTGGCGGCCGACACCACGCAGTGGATCAAGCAGCACGGCGGGCTGAAGGTGGAGAACGGCGACCGCTTCCGGCAGACGCTGCTCTCGCGCGGCGGCAGCAAGGACGCCTCGCAGCTGTTCGTCGACTTCACCGGCGCGGGCCCGGACATCAAGCCGCTGCTGATCAAGCGCGGGCTGGCGCCGGAAGTGGACGATTCGGCGGCGCCGGAGACGCCGGAACCGCCGGCGGAGGGCGCGAAGGAAGGCTGAGCGCGTTCGCGCGCCTTTTGGTTGATGCAGTGACGAAGCCGCCCGGGAAACCGGGCGGCTTTTTCTTGCTTGAGCCTCTCTCCCGCTGCTCCTGGAGCCCCTCTCCTGCTTTGCCGGGAGAGGGGTTGGGGTGAGGGTGCGTCCTTGAGCCCCTCTCCTGCTTCGCGGGAGAGGGGTTGGGGTGAGGGTGAGTCAGGTCGCCGCGCGGTTCATCGAAGGAAGAGCCTCTCGCGATGTGCGGTCCCGCGCGAAAAGCCGAACCCTCACCCGGCGCTTCGCGCCTCCCTCTCCCGCGCAGCGGGAGAGGGGCTTGTCGGCGGCGGCTCAGCGCCGGGCGCCGGGGATGCGTTCGGCCAGCGCCTGCGCGTCGAAGGGGGCGTGCACCTTGGCGTCGTTGTCGAAGCAGCAGTACACGCCCTTGCCGCGCACGCGGCTCACTTGCGGCCCAACCCGCGCAGCAGCGACAGGTCCTCGAGCAGGCCGGCGTAGGCCGCGTGGCGATCCTCGTCGTTGCGCTGGCGCAGCACGTACGACGGATGCACGGTGGCGAAGGCGCGGCGGCCGTCGGGCAGCTCGTGCCAGCGGCCGCGCTCGCGCATCAGCGCGAACCTGCTGCCGAACACGCTGCGCGCGGCGATCGCGCCGAGGCAGACGATGACGTCGGGGCGGACGGTGGCCAGCTCGCGGTCGAACCAGATGCGGCAGGCGTTGCGCTCGGATGCGGCGGGGCTGCGATGCAGGCGCACCTTGCCGCGGCGCTCGAACTTGAAGTGCTTGACCGCGTTGGTGACGTAGAAGCGCTTGCGGTCGATGCCGAGCTCGTCGAGCGCGCGGTCGAGCAGCTTGCCGGCGGGGCCGACGAAGGGATGGCCGCTGAGGTCCTCGGCGTCGCCGGGCTGCTCGCCGACAACCAGCACGCGCGCGTTTTGCGGGCCTTCGCCGAACACGGTCTGGGTGGCCGGCTTCCACAGCGGGCAGCGCTTGCAGCCGGCGGCGGCCTCGCGCAGGGCGGCGAGGCTGTCGTCGACCGGCTCCGGCGCCTCGCCCTCGCGCACGCCGCGGGCGGGCTTGCGCGGCGGTTTCGCCGGCTTGCGGGAGGTTGGCTTGCGGGTGGCCATGCGGGGATCCCGTGCGGCGATGCCCGTCAGGGTGCGCGCACCGGGGTGGATACGCGGTCGACGTGACCGGCGGCGGCCGGGCGCGCGCCGCCTGGCTCTCGTGGGAGCGGCTTCAGCCGCGAGCTTTTTCGACCTGCTGCTGGCCGCCTTCCGCACGAGCGAAGGGAGGGGCGACCAAGTGTTGCCGGATGCGCGGTCATGGCTCCCTTGGCTTCCACCGTGGCGTTCAGGCCGGCTGGGAAAAGCTCGCGGCTGAAGCCGCTCCGACAAGGCCCCGAGCGTGCTGGTGGGAGCGATGGGAGTCGCGACGGCGGAGATGCCTGGCGATGTGGTCGCGGCTTCCGCCGCTCCTGCAGGAATGGTTTTCCGGTCGGGCGGAGAAAGCTCGCGGCTGAAGCCGCTCCCACGAGAGTCGTCGGGACGGTGCGGTCCGGGGGAGGTGCGGCGGGGCCGCGTTCGCTATGATCGCGCGACTTGTCCGGGGAGCAACGCATGAACCTGATCGCACGACTCACGCGCCACAAGAGCGTGGCGCAGCTGCAGGCCGAGCTGGGCCAGCGGCGGGATTTCCGCCGGGTGCTGGGACTGTGGCAGCTCACGGCGATCGGGCTGGGCGGGATCATCGGCGTGGGCGTGTTCGTGCTGGCGGGGCAGCAGGCGGCGGCCAACGCCGGGCCGGCGGTGGCGATCGCCTTCATCATCGCCGGCATCGCCAGCACCGCGGCGGCGCTGTGCTACGCGGAGTTTGCCGGGATGATCCCGGTCACCGGCAGCGCCTACACCTACGGCTACGCGGTGCTGGGCGAACTGCCGGCGTGGCTGATCGGCTGGGATTTGTTGCTCGAGTACGCGCTGATCGTCGCCGCGGTCGCCAGCGGCTGGGCCGGCTACGTGCAGAGCTTCCTGCATACCGCGCTCGGCATAGACCTGCCGACCTGGGCGCAGGGCGCCTACGGCAGCGGCGAGGGCCGCGTGTTCAACCTCGTGGCGGCGGTGGTGGCGATGCTGGTGGCCTTCCTGCTCACCGTGCGCACCGAGTGGGGCGCGCGCTTCAACACGCTTGTGGTGGCGATCAAGGTGCTGGGCGTGGCGCTGGTGATCGGCGTGGGCGTGTTCTACATCGACCCGGCCAACTGGCATCCCTTCATCCCCGAGCGCACGGTGGACGCGAACGGCGTGGGCCACTTCGGCTTCCAGGGGGTGGTGACGGCGGCGGCGGTGGTGTTCTTCGCAGTGTTCGGCTACGACACCCTGACCACGGCGGCGGAGGAAGCCAAGGACCCGCAGCGCGACCTGCCGCGCGCGATCCTGCTCTCGCTCGGCATCTCGATGGCGCTGTACCTGACGATCTCGCTGGTGCTCACCGGCATCTCGCATTACTCCACGCTGGGCAACGACGCGCCGGTGGCGCAGGCCTTCCTCAACATCGGGCTGCCGTGGATCAGCGCGATCATTTCGCTCACCGCGGTGGCCGGCATCATCTCGGTGGTGTTCGCCTTCATGCTGGCCGCGGCGCGGATCTGGTTCGCGCTGGCGCGCGACGGCCTACTGCCGGAGTGGTTCGCCAAGCCGCACCCGACCTACGGCACGCCCTACCGCCCCACCCTGCTGCTGGGCGTGCTGACGGCGCTGGCGGCGGGCTTCCTGCCGATCGGCGAGCTGGCGGAGCTGGTGAACATCGGCGTGCTGGGCGCCTTCATCGTGATCTGCGGCTCGATCCTGGTGCTGCGCAAGCGCTCACCGGGGGTGCCGCGCTCGTTCCGCACGCCGTGGGTGCCGTTCATCCCGATCGTGGGCATCGCGTTCTCGATCTGGCTGATCTCGGGCCTGCCGTGGATCACCTACGAGCGCTTCCTGATCTGGATGGCGATCGGGCTGGTGGTGTATTTCGGCTATGGCATCCGCCACAGCAAGCTGGCCAAGGCCTAGGCCATGGAACACCTGAAGCGACTCACGCCGCAGCAGCTCGTCATCGCGGCCTGCGGGGCGCTCATGGTCGCGGGTACCATGCTTTCCCACGACAACGCGCTGGGCCTGGTGCCGCTGGCGCTGGCGGCGGCGTGCGGGATCGGCGCCTTCCTCCAGTCGCGGAATCGCTGAACCGCGCCGCCGCCCACCGGAGCAGACACGACCGTGGCCACCGATCCGTCCTTCGTCGAATACGTGGAAGAGCAGTCCGGGCTCGGGGATCGCATCACCCACAAGCGGATGTTCGGCGAGTACGGGATCTACATCGACGGCAAGGTCGTCGCCTTCGCCTGCGACGACAGCCTGTTCGTCAAGGCGGCGGAAGCGACCGCGGCGCTGACCGCCGGCCTGCCGAGCCGGCCGCCCTACCCCGGCGCCAAGCCCTATCCGGTGGCGGACGAGATCCTGGACGACGCCGACCGGCTGCACGCGCTGCTGCTCGCGACTGCGGCAGCGATGCCGGAGCCGAAGCCCAAGGTTCCGAGGGGGCGCAAGCCCAAGGCTTAGGTGCATCGCAGGCCCGGTGCAGTCGCAGTGGAAGCCCGGTGGGGGCGGCGGAAGCCCGGTTGTAGGAGCGGCGGAAGCCGCGACCTCCCGTGTAGGCCGCGGGATCGATCGGGAAGCGCAAGGCTTCCTGCAATCCTCGTGGGAGCGGCGGAAGCCGCGACCTCCCGCGTCGGCCGCGGGATCGATCGGGAAGCGCAAGGCTCCCTGCAATCCTCGTGGGAGCGGCTTCAGCCGCGAGCTTTTCGCGCGGCGGCGCGGCGTTGGAAGAGCTCGCGGCTGAAGCCGCTCCCACATCGCATACCGCAGGCGTTTCCGGGCCGATCAGATCGTCCGCACCAACGCCTCGCGCTGCAGCTGCGCCGCCGGCTCCACGGCCAATCCCTGCTCGCGCGCCTGGCGCTCGCCATCCCCGAGTTGCCGCAGCGCCTCCTCCACCGGCCGCTGCAGCAGCGCCTGCGTTTTCACCCGCACCGCGAAGGCCGGCTCGCGCTCGCCATGGGGCCGGTGGATGGCCGCCACGAAATGCCCCGCCGGATGCATCTGCGTCGCGCCGCTGAAGGCGACTTCGTCGATCCGCCGCACTGTCGGGTCACGCCGCGCCTGCGCCATCAACCCGAGCGCGGCGCGCTGCAATCCGGCCTCGTCGAACCCGATGCCGTTGCGCGCGCCGGCCTCGCGCAGCAGTTCGTGCGTGCGGCGGTAGTCGGCGTGGTCGGGATGACCCGGGTGGCGTGGATCACGAGGGTCGCGGAGATCGCGGGGATCGCGTGCGCCAGGATGACCGGGCGCGATGGCGTCGCCGGGCCGCGCGGGCCCGCCATCGCCTTCGTGCCGGGGCACGCGGCCCTCCCGCCCCTGCGCAGGCGCATCGCCCGCGCGATCGCCGGGCGCCACCGGCGCGTCGTGGGTGACGTTGCGGAACACGCCGGGGGTGGTCGAGGTGAGGATGTATTGCCAGCGGGTCTGGTGGGGATCCCCGCGCACCGCGTCCATGAACTGGGTGTACTCGTCCGCTTGGATGGTCTGGCATCCGGCGGAATCCGTGCTTCTGCGCGACCCACGATGGATCTTGAAACTGGCATTCAAGTCCTGCAGACCCTCTGCGTCCGCGGCGGTGAACCAGCCATCGGCATTGGTGTCCCTCTGCACGCGCCCCTCCCTTCTTCCGGCGACGACTTCATCGGGCGCAGGCAGCAGTGCCCTGTCCATCTCGCCGCGCTGGATCGGGTTGGGGTGCCGCCCCAGCACCATGGTGAACGTGCCTTCCGCCAGCCGGCCGAGATCGCGCATCCCGTCGCCATCGGCATCCTCACCCTCGATCTTCCTTCGGCGGCTGACTTCCCCGAATCCTTCCGCACGTGCGATTCGCCTCCGTTCCACGCTTCCGTCCGCGAACGGACGGCTGCCATCGCTGCCGGCATGATGGTCGTATTGCGCCGTGGGCTCCGTGTTGGCCTGCTTGGCCTCGAACACGTGGCGGGCGCCGCCAGCGTCCCGCCACAGGACGACGATCCGGTCGTCATAGACGCCTTTTCCGGAAGCGACTAGCGATTCATCGACGCCGATCGTTTCCGGATTGTCCGCCGTGGCAAGCGTCGAGTTCTCTTGCCGGAGACCCAGGATGACGCGCCTGCCCTGAGACAGCGATTCGCTTGCCAGCGCGTTGCCGCGAACAGCGACGATGCTTGCGTAGATGTCGAACTTCTGCGATTCCGCGACTCCGGCGAGTTCCGATTCTGTCGGGAACCTGGGTGCCCCGCCGGCCTCGCGCAACCGCTGGAGCATTTGCGCGCATTCCGCATCACCGGCCAGCGGCAGTTCGCTCTGCACGCTGGCGGCGACGTAACGATCGATCGCTTCCCGCACCACCGGGCGCTCACCTTCACCTTGCCTGCGCCATAGCGCGGCGGCGGCTTCCATTTCCCCGTCCCGGATCAGGCTCGCGACGCGGTTGGCCGATTGGCGTATGTCGATGTTGCTCATTGCAAGTCCTTTTGCATGAATGGAATTCAGTCAGTGACGAATGGATCGGGCGCCGCGTCCCAGGAGCATGGCCGATGTCCGGTCGTCACCGGCCTGCATGGCCATGCTTCACGCGGGACAAGGGTCTTGGCTTCGAATCGCCGTCCGTTCCAGACCAGGAAGCCGAAGTGGGCCATGCGCCCGAACAACCGCGGATCCGAGTCGGCGATCCCGTTGTCCGGATCGAACTCCATGATCCAGCGCAAGTTGGGTACGAAGCGCAACTTGCTTGCGTCCAGGACGATGTCCGATCCGTCGTGTTCGTCATATCTCGCCTGCTCATCGGGCGTCGGCTCGGGCTTGGGAGGAAGGACCTCGGCGGTGACGTTGACGGGCTGGCCTTCGCCGTCCAGGCGATAGGCGAGCCAGCCATCGAGGTACTCGCAGGCATCGCCCGCAGCAGGTTCGCAGCGAAGCGGAACGACCAAGTAGACGGTGTCGCGCGGATCGGGGGCCTCGAACGAGCGGATCCAGAACTTGCCGATGCCGAGCAGGAAATCCGGACGTCGACCCAGGCCGGGCGTCGCCGTGTATGGCAATCGATCGCTGCGGAGTCCGGCCTCCCGCTGCTCGGTCGACATGCCGATCTCGGCCGCCGGGAGCGCAAGGATGACGCGCGCGAGGTGCGCGGGCGCGGGACCCAGGCAATAGTCGTCGATGAGCAGAAAGTATTGGCCGTGGCTGTTCCGCTCGTCGACCGTGACGCAGGTGGCGCCCATCCCTTCTTCCACGGCGTGCTCCACCCAGGGCGAAGGTGTCGTGTCGGGCGGTTCGGGCAGTTGCGCGGGAATTGCGCCGGGTTGCGCTGCGCCGGGATCCTGCGCTGATGGTGGTGCCGCGCTCGCTGCCATCGGCTCGGCGGCGCACGCCGTGGCGAGCAGCGTGGCCAGCAGGGCCGCGCACAGGGAGATCGCATCCGTTCTGCCCATCGACATCCTCCGTTGATGTTCGCCGGGCGAGCCTAGCATCGGAGTGGCGAGTGGAAGCGGCGGCGTGCCGGATTCGTGACGGTTTGCCGCCATGGACGCGGCGCGGTGGCGGCACGGGACGAGCGCGGGATCGGGATGGCTTGCGGGCGGCCTGGATTGCTTGTGGGAGCGGCTAGAGCGATTCACCGGACGGCGACTTCCTTCGCGCAAGCAGCCGAAGCCCATAAGAAGCCGATCCTCGTGGCGAAAAGCCGGGCCCTCACCCTCGCGCTTCGCGCTTTCCCTCTCCCGCTTCGCAGGAGAGGGTTGGGGGCGCTGGCGCTCGTATCGTCGGGCTGGCGCTTACACGGTCCGGGCGCTCGCATGGCCCGGGCGGCGGGCGCGTAGGCCCGACCTATGCATTGATCAACGTCCATGGATCCCCGCCTTCGCGGGGATGACGAAGCGGCTGGGATTGGTGGCGCGGCGAAAAGGATGCGTAGCGCGCGAGAAGGATGCGTAGCGCGCGAGAAGGATGAGTAGCGCGGCGAAAAGCCGGACCCTCACCCTGGCGCTGCGCGCCCTCCCTCTCCCGCAGAGCGGGAGAGGGTTGCAATGCCGGCGCTTCGTGCTTGCCCAAACGGGGCTGTTCCGTGACCGGAGCCGTTCCTACGGGATCACGAGCGTGCATCGCGCCCGCGCACCCGCGCGCGCTCAGCGCGGGGCGCGGTAGCCGCCGGGGACGCCGTTGGGCGAGAGCACGAGTTGCCACAGCTGGAGGCGGCGGGCGCGGAAGCCGGCCATCGAGGCGGACAGGTAGTAGCGCCACATGCGGCGGAAGCGTTCGTCGTAGCGCTCGGGCAGGTGGTCCCAGGCGGCCTCGACGTTGGCGCGCCAGGCCTGCAGGGTGCGGTCGTAGTCGGGGCCGAAGTTGTGCCAGTCCTCCAGCACGAACAGGCCCTCGCAGGCCTCCGTGACCTGCGCGGCGGACGGCAGCATCGAGTTGGGGAAGATGTACTTGCCGATCCACGGGTCGGTGTGGGTCACCGAGCGGTTGCTGCCGATGCTGTGCAGCAGGAACAGCCCGTCGTCGGCCAGGCAGCGGCGCGCGACTTCGAAATAGGTGCGGTAGTTGCGCACGCCGACGTGCTCGAACATGCCCACCGAGAGGATGCGGTCGAAGCGCTCGTTGAGCTCGCGGTAGTCCTGCACGCGGATCTCCACCGGCAGGCCTTGGCACAGCTCGCGTGCGAACGCCGCCTGCTCGTTGGAGATGGTGACGCCGACGCCGGAAACGCCGTAACGCTCGGCGGCGAACTTCAGCGCCTCGCCCCAGCCGCAGCCGATGTCGAGCACGCGCATCCCCGGCTGCAGGCCGAGCTTGCGGCAGATCAGGTTTAGCTTGGCTTCCTGGGCGTCGTCGAGGTTGCCGGCGGTGCGCCAGTAGCCGCAGCTGTAGACCAGGCGCTTGCCGAGCATGGCGCGATAGAGCTCGTTGCCCAGGTCGTAGTGGCGCTGGCCCACCTCGAAGGCGCGGTGGCCGGACTGCAGGTTGAACAGGCGCGCGCGCAGGGCGTCGCGCAGGTCGGCCAGGCCGTGGGCGCGGTCGTCGACGTGCGCGGACAGCAGGTGGAACAGCAGGCCGTCGAGCGATTCGGCGTCCCACCAGCCGTCCATGTAGCTCTCGCCGAAGGCGAGCGATCCGCCGGCGAGCAGCCGCGCGGGCAAGCGCTGGTCGTGGAGCCGCAGGTCCCAGGGACGGTCGCCGTCGATGCGGATGTCGGCTTCGGCGAGCAGGGATTGCACGCGGTCGCGGAGGGGATGCGCGGTGGACATGCCTTGCGGGATGGCGGTGCGGTTGGGGCTAGGTTAACGCCGAAGATGGCGCGCCCGGAAATGCGGATGGGGGAAATGATTGCAGGAGCGCGGCAAAGCCGCGACCTGCCGGTTGCGGAGTCGCGGCTTCCGCCGCTCCTACGAACGGCTTGCCGAGGTTCGTTTCATTGCGTCGCGAACAGGTCGCGATACGGCGCCGCGACGTGCGGCAACAGCACGCTGGCCGGAACATCGGCGGTCTGCATGCCGTCCGAGTACGGGCCGACCTGGTAGGGCGGGAACACGAAGCGCAGCGCGACGATGCGGCCAGTGGCGTCGAGCACGGGCTCGAACTGGGAAAAGTTGCCGGCGTCGGGCCCGGAGCCCTCGTCGATCATCTTCAGCCCGGACTCGAGCGTCTCCGAGCGAAGCGCCGGCTCCATGTCGTCGGCGTCGAGGCGCTGCGACAGCGCAGCATGCAGCTGCTCGCGCACGGCGTCGGACACCGCGCGCCAGCCGTCCTTGCCGGTGAGGAGCCGGTCGGCCCGCAGCAACTCGTTGCGCTCCGGGAGCCAAGTGAAGCGCGCGACCAGCGGGTTGCCGTGCGCGCCGCCGGTGTAGCTGCTGCCTTCGGCGGAGACGGTGACGATGCGCGGGGTCCGCACGATGGTGGTGAAGGCCAGCGACAGGTCGTACGGGGCGCGCGGCTTCTCGCCGCCGAGGCCGTCGACGGCCTGCTTGAGCTCGGCGCGCGCGGCGTCGGCGTAGCGGCGCAGCTCGGCGGCCAGGCCGGGGTACTGGTCGATGTCCTTGGGGAAGCTGATGCCGACGACGTGGTTCGGGGTGCGCTCGATCACGTCCTGCAGCGGCGTCGGCGCGGCGGGCGCGGGTGCCTGGGCGGCCGGGGTTTCCTGCGACGCCTGGCCGGGCTGGGCCTGCGTCGAGGGGGCCTCGCGCTGGCAAGCGGCAACGGCGAGCAGGAAGGAGCAGGTCAGCAGGCGCTTCATGGTGGTGTCCCCTGGTGGCATGGAATCCGCCCGGCGGCTCGCGCCGGACGCGGGCAGTCTAGGGAGCGCGGCGTGATGCCCGGATGGACGTCGGGATGCAGGAGCAAGGAAGCCGCTTGCATTGCCCGTTCGGGACGACGGCAAACAAAAAGCCCCGGGCGTTGCCGCCCGGGGCTCGGTGTCACGCTGACGCGATGCGGCTTACAGGGCCTGCACTTCGTCGGCCTGCAGGCCCTTCTGGCCCTGCACGACCTTGAACGAGACCTTCTGGCCTTCCTGCAGCGACTTGAAGCCGCTGCCCTGGATCGAGCGGAAATGGACGAACAGGTCCTGGCCGCTTTCCGGGGTGATGAAGCCGAAGCCCTTGGCGTCGTTGAACCACTTGACGATACCGGTCTGACGATCGGACATGAGAGTTACTCCTTGGAACAGCTGTTTGGGAAACACGGTCCGCCACCGGCGGATCCGCGACTGTGTCAGCAAGGGGTAACGCGAAGCGATGGAGCGGATCGGCAGATCTACCGCATCGAAACCACGATGTACCGTGATCCCGGCTTTGAACAGTGCGCGCACCATACCGCACTTCGGGGTGGAAGTGTGAATGGGGTCTGCCCGGGGTTGCGGGGGCGGCGCGGACCTGCTGCGAACGGCGGGGCGGCTTTGGTCGCGGGTGGCTTCCCGATGCCCGTCCGGCGCCGGTAGGAGCGGCGGAAGCCGCGACCTCGGTCGGTGAGTGAGCGGGCGCCGACGCGACCCCTCCCCGGCCCTCTCCTGCCTTCGCAGGGGAGGGAGCAAGGCGCCGGCTTCCCGTCGGGAGGAAACAAGCCTGCCCTGTGGCGGAGATAGCGAGCTCCTGCCTTAGAGCGGGAGGAAGCCAGGCGCCTGCCTTCCGGCGGAGCGAAGGTGTCTGCCTCCGCTGTCAGAGGCGGGGCGCGGCTACCAGTCCTCCGGCTACCAGTCCTCGTGCCGGGGCAGCAGGCCCTGCAGTTCGGCGTCGGTGAGGTTGCGCCACTGGCCGGGCTTGAGGTGGCCGAGCTTGACGTTGCCGATCCGCACCCGCACCAGCTGCTTGACCCGGTACTTGAAGAAGGCGGCCATCAGGCGGATCTGCCGGTTCAGGCCCTGCACCAGCACGATGCGGAAGCCGAAGCGGCCGAGCTTGCCGGTCCTGCAGGGCAGCGTGACCTGGCCGTGCACCGGCACGCCGCGGGCCATGCCGCGCAGGAATTCGTCGGTGACCGGGTGGTTCACCGCCACCAGGTATTCCTTCTCCAGCTTGTTCTCGGCGCGCAGCACGGCGTTGACGATGTCGCCGTTGCTGGTCAGCAGGATCAGGCCTTCGGAGTCCTTGTCGAGGCGGCCGATCGGGAAGATCCGCTGCTCGTGGCCGACGAAGTCGACGATGTTGTCCTTCACCGCCGACTCGGTGGTGCAGGTGACGCCGACCGGCTTGTTGAGCGCGATGTAGACGTGGCGGCGCTTGCCCTTGGCGGCGCTGCGCGCGCGCAGGGCCTGGCCGTCGACCTGGACCTCGTCGCCCTCGCCCACCTCGGCGCCGATGCCGGCGCGGCGGCCGTTGACGGTGACGCGGCCTTCGCCGATCAGGCGGTCGGCCTCGCGGCGGGAGCAGAAGCCGGTGTCGGCGATGTGCTTGTTCAGTCGCATGCGCAGGGGCGGCGGCGTGGGGGCGCGCAGTCTGGCAGATCGGCCGGATGGGGGCACGCCGGGTGGGGGCGGATCACGCCGGTGGTGGCCGGATGGCTTCGTGGGAGCGGCTTCAGCCGCGAGCCGTGCCCCGCGACAATGGCTGGGAAGGCAAGGGAAGGCGGACGCTGGATCCGACGCAACCCCTCCCGGCCCTCCCCTGCCTTCGCAGGGGAGGGAGCAAGGCCGCGGATGAAGCCGCTTCCGAGCATATCGGCACGCCGCGCGGGCTGTGGCGGCGCCGATCCGTAACCGCGGCGTGACCGGGCGTCGACTGACGGCGTGACCGCGGGCGCGGATCGTGGGCGTATCGCCGAACGGGTTTCCCCATGTCGCTCGACGTCCAGCACCTGACCAAGCGCTATGCCGGCCGCACCGTGGTCCACGACGTGTCGTTCCAGGTCGACGGCGGCGAGCTGGTCGCGCTGCTCGGCCCCAGCGGCAGCGGCAAGAGCACGATCCTGCGCATCGTCGCCGGGCTGACCTCGGCCGACCTGGGCCGGGTGGTCGTCGACGGCATCGACGTCACCGCGCTGCCGCCGAAGGCGCGCGACCTGGGCTTCGTGTTCCAGAACTACGCGCTGTTCGAGCACCTGACGGTGGCCGACAACGTCGAGTTCGCGCTGCGCGTGCGCAAGGTCGGGCGCCATGACCGCCGCTTGCGCCGCGACGAGCTGCTCGAGCAGGTCGGCCTGGGCGGCAGTGCGCGCAAGTATCCCGGCCAGCTGTCCGGCGGCCAACGCCAGCGCACCGCGCTGGCGCGGGCGCTGGCGCACAAGCCGCGGCTGCTGCTGCTCGACGAGCCGTTCGGCGCGCTCGACGCGCGGATCCGGCAGGACCTGCGCCAGAGCCTGCGCGAGCTGCTCAAGCGCCTGGGCACCACCGCGATCTTCGTCACCCACGACCAGGAGGAGGCGTTCTCGGTCGCCGACCGGATCATGGTGCTGCACCGCGGGCGGCTGCTCGAGCAGGGCGCGCCGCAGCAGCTGTACCGCTCGCCGCGCACCGAGTTCGTCGCCGGCTTCGTCGGCCGCGCCAACCTGCTGCCTGGCGAGCTCGCCGGCGACGGCGTGCGGATCCGCCTGGCCGGCGCGCCGGCCGGCGCCGATGCGATCCCGCAGCGCGTGCAGGTGCTGCTGCGCCCCGAGCGCCTGCGCCTGGAGCCGGCCGACGCGCCGCTGCCGCAGGATCCGCGCGTGTTCGCGCAGCGCGCGCGAGTGGAGCGCACCGAATACCTGGGCGCCAGCGAGCGCATCCACCTGGCCGTGGCCGCCGGCGGCGAGGCCGGCGGCCGCCAGTACCTGCTCGAGGCGCTGCGCTCGGTCGAGGCGACGCAGGCGCTGCCGCTGCGTCCCGGCGACGAGGTCACGGTGGTCGCGCGGCAGATGCACGCGGTGCTGCAGCCCGGCCTGCGGCTGCTGGTGGTCGCGGGCCGCGACGACGACAGCCGCGCGCTGGTCGAGGCCGCGCTGGCCTTCGGCGAGCGCCATCGCGTGCTGGTCACGCTGCTCGGCAGCGCGATCGGCGACCCGGCGCTGCACGCGAAACTGGACCACTATCGCCAGGCCTTCGCGGGCGAGCTCAAGCTGGTCGAGGTGGAGCCCGGCGGCAACCCGCTCGCTGCGGCGCGCATCCACCTGCAGGGCGAGCGCCACGACCTGGTGCTGCTGCCGGCGACGCTGCGCGATCCCGAGCGCCTGGTCGAGTTCCTGCGCGCGACCGACACCCCCCAGCTGCTGCTTGCCGGCAGCGGCGCGAGCCCGCTCGGCGCGCTGGAGGACGCGCGCTGGTCGGTGCTGCTGCGCGCGTTCTCGGCCAGCCAGCCGGGCATGGACCTGCTCGCCGAGCTCGCCGCGCAGGTCGGCGCGCGCGTGGACGTGCGCGACCTCGACCGCAGCGTGCCGGCCGACCAGCCGGCGTCCTGGCACAGCGCGCTGGCGCTGCAACGGGTGCCGTTCACCGTGACCCGGCAGCCGCCGCCGGGACCGCGCGACGTGCGCATCCCGATCAGCGAGCCGGCCGACCTGGTCGCGATCGACCTCGGGCCGCGCGCCGGCCTCGATGCGCGCCAGCAGCGCTGGCTGGAGGCGCTGCGCGACCGCTGGACCCTGCTGCTGGTGCAGCCGGACGAAGCCGACCTCAACCTGCGCCCCACCACCCGCTTCCGCCGCGACGAGGCGGCGCAGGACCTCCTCTCCCCCGACCTGCGAAGGATCCTGCCATGACCACGACCACCCCGCTCCTGCCCGCGCATCCGCGCACGCGACGCCGGCTGCGCGACGCCGCGCTGGCCGGCCTGCTGCTGGCCATCGCCGGCTGCGGCGGGAATGCGCCCGGCGACGCCGCGCGCACCGGCGCCCCGGCCGCCGGCGGCGCGCCCGCGACCCTGCTCAACGTGTCCTACGACCCGACCCGCGAGTTCTACAGCGAGTTCAACGCCGCCTTCTCCAAACAGTGGCGGGCGAAGCAAGGCGCCGACGTGCGGGTGGAAATGTCGCACGGCGGTTCCGGCAAGCAGGCGCGCGCGGTGATCGACGGCCTCGAGGCGGACGTGGTGACGCTGGCGCTGGCGGCCGACGTCGACGCGATCGTCGAGCGCGGACTGATCGACCCCGGCTGGCAGTCCGAGCTGCCCGACAACAGCGCGCCCTACACCTCGACCATCGTGTTCGTGGTCCGGCGCGGCAACCCCAAGGGCATCCGCGACTGGCCCGACCTGCTGCGCGAGGGCGTCGCCGTGGTCACGCCCAACCCCAAGACTTCCGGCGGCGCGCGCTGGAACTACCTCGCCGCGTGGGGCTCGGTGATCGAGCGCGGCGGCAGCGAGGCCGACGCGGAGGCGTTCCTGGCCAGGATGTACCGCTCGGTGCCGGTGCTCGACACCGGCGCGCGCGGCTCGACCACCACCTTCGCCCAGCGCGGCATCGGCGACGTGCTGCTGGCGTGGGAGAACGAAGCGATGCTGACGCTGCAGGAGTTCGGCAGCGACAAGTTCGAGATCGTGCGGCCCTCGACCAGCATCCTCGCCGAGCCCACGGTCGCGGTCGTCGACAAGGTGGCCCGCGCGCACGGCAGCGAGGCGCTGGCGAAGGCCTACCTGGAATACCTCTACACGCCCGAGGGACAGCGCATCGCCGCCAGGCACCACTACCGGCCGCGCGACCCGAAGGTGGCGGCGGAGTTCGCCGGCGAGTTCCCGCCGATGAAGCTGTTCACCATCGACAAGATGTTCGGCGGCTGGAAGCAGGCGCAGGCCGAGCATTTCGCCGACGGCGGCCGCTTCGACCGCATCTTCGCCGCGCGCAACCGGTGAACGCGAACGCCGCCACCGTCGCGCGGCAGCCGCCGCCGCGGCCACCGGCCGCGGCCAGGCGGCGCCACCTGCACCCGGGCTTCGGGCTGACGTTCGGCATCACCGCCGCGTACCTCGGGGTGATCGTGGTGCTGCCGATGGCAGCGGCGTTCCTCAAGCTGCTGCCGATGGAGCCGGCGCAGATCTGGGCGCTGGCGACTGACGCGCGATCGCTGGCGGCGTACCGCATCAGCTTCGGGCTGTCGTTCGCGGCGGCGCTGATCAACCTGGTGTTCGGGGTGGCGACGGCGTGGGTGCTGGTGCGCTACCGCTTCCCCGGGCGGCGGCTGTTCGACGCGATGATCGACCTCCCGTTCGCGCTGCCGACCGCGGTGGCGGGCATCGCGCTGGCCACGCTCTACGCCGGCAACGGCTGGCTCGGCAAGCCGCTGGCGGCGCTGGGCATCGACGTCGCGTTCAAGCCGCTGGGCATCCTGGTGGCGCTGGTATTCGTGGGATTGCCGTTCGTGGTGCGCACGGTGCAGCCGGCGCTGCAGGACCTGGACCCGGTGCTGGAGGAAGCCGCGGCGACGCTCGGCGCGAGCCGCTGGCAGAGCCTGTCGCGGATCGTCGGCCGCCAGCTCGCCCCGGCCGCGCTGACCGGATTCACGCTGTCGTTCTCGCGCGCGGTGGGCGAATACGGCTCGGTGATCTTCATCGCCGGCAACATCCCCTACTTCTCCGAGATCGCGCCGCTGCTGATCGTGGTGCGGCTGGAGCAGTACGACTATGCCGGCGCCACCGTGCTGGCGGTGGCGATGCTGCTGATCTCGTTCGCGCTGCTGCTGCTGATCAACCTCGCACAGCGCTGGGGCCACCGGCACGCGGCGGGGCGCTGAGATGCACGACGAACTCTCCCCTGCCCTGCGTGATCCGCCCTGGCTGCGGCGCGGGCTGGTGGCGCTGGTGGTGCTGTTCCTGGCCGCGTTCCTCGGGCTGCCGCTGCTGCTGGTGTTTCGCGAGGCGCTGGCGGGCGGCTGGGCGACGTACCTGGCCGCGTTGTCGGAGCCCGATGCGCGCGCTGCGATCCGGCTGACGCTGCTGGTGGCGGCGATCGCGGTGCCGCTCAACGTGGTGTTCGGGCTCGCGGCGGGCTGGGCGCTGACGCGGTTCCGGTTCTTCGGCAAGAGCCTGCTGGTGACCCTGATCGACCTGCCGTTCTCGGTCTCGCCGGTGGTCGCGGGCCTGCTGTTGCTGCTGCTGTTCGGCACCCAGGGCTGGTTCGCGCCGGCACTGCAGGCGGCCGGGCTGAAGATCGTGTTCGCGGTGCCGGGGATCGTGCTGGCAACGTTGTTCGTCACCTTCCCGTTCGTGGCGCGCGAGCTGATCGCCTTCATGCAGGAGCAGTCGGTCGATCCGGAGGAAGCGGCCTACACGCTGGGCGCGGGCGGCTGGCAGACGTTCTGGCGGGTGACCCTGCCGACGATCCGCTGGAGCCTGCTGTACGGCATCCTGCTGTGCAACGCCCGGGCGATGGGCGAGTTCGGGGCCGTGTCGGTGGTCTCCGGGCACATCCGCGGGGTGACCAACACGATGCCGCTGCACGTGGAGATCCTCTACAACGAGTACGACTTCACCGCCGCGTTCGCGGTGGCGTCGCTGCTGGCGCTGCTGGGCCTGATCACGCTGTTCGCCAAGGCCTGGGTGGAACATGCGCAGTCCGCGCGGCGAGGGAGGCACTGACAGGATGGCGGCTGGACGCAAACTTTCGCGGTTGCTGGTGCTCAGCCACGTCGGGTTGGTGCTGCTGCTGGCCGCGCTGCTGCTGGCCGCCGGCGCGAACACCATCCACGGCGCGATCCAGGACCGTGCGCGCGCGCAGGTCACGCAGGCCGCTGCGGACGCGCTGGCGCGGCTGGAGGACCAGCGCCGCGACGTCGGCGTGGTCGCCGGCCTGCTGACCGAGCGGCCCACGCTGCACGGCTACCTGCGCGCGGGGCGGCGCACGGCCGCGCGCGAGTTCGTCGACACGTTCCGACAGACCGCGCGCGTGGACTATCTGCAGGTGGAACGCGGCGGCGCCGTGTTCGCCGAGGCCGGCACCGCGCCGCCACACATCGGACAGACGGGCCTGCAGGTCGATCCCGGCGGCAAGGGCTTCTGGCTGGTGCAGGCGCAGCCGATGCTGCCCGCAGGCGATGCGCGGGTGGTGGTCGCGCGCCACCTGCCGGGGCAGGCGCTGGCCACCGGCAACGCGGACGAACGGATCCGGCTGCATCCCGTGGCGACGCCGGCGCCCGCGGGCGCGACCGATGCCGGCGGCGTGGCCGCCGCGCTGCGCCACGTCGGCGCGACACGCGTGGCCGAGACCATCGGCCCGGTCGAAGGGCACGCGGCGCTGCGGATCGAGCCGGTGCGCGCGTCCGGCGGCCGGATCGAGGCGCTGCTGGCGGTCTCGATCCCGCGCGAGGCGGTGCTGCGCGACACGCTCGGCTGGCTGGCGGGGTTCGCGCTGGGCTGCGCGGCGGCGGCGACGCTGGCGGCCGTGCTCGGGGCCTGGCTCGCTCGGCGGATCGCGCGCCCGTTCGGGCAGCTGGCGCGCTCCGCGGAGCGCCTGGGCGTCGGCGACCTGGAGACGCCGGTGGAAGTGCCTGCGACCGAGCTGGCCGAGCCGCTCGCGCTCGCGCGCAGCCTCGACGGCATGCGCCGGCAGCTGCGTGCGCTGGCCGAGCGCGAGCGCCAGCAGCGGCAGGAGCTGGACATGGTGCTGGACGGCGTCGACGACGGCATCGTCGCCGTCGACGAGGCGCAGATGGTCCGCTACGCGAACCGCAGCTTCCTGCGCCTGGTCTGCCGCGGCGAGCCGGAGGTGCTGGGCCGTCCGTTCGCCGAGGTGCTGCTGCCGCTGCCGCCGGAAAGCGGCGCCATCGCCGACGCGACGGTGGCCGACCCGCTGCAGCTCGCGCGCGAGCACCGCGTCTTCCACGGCACCGCGCACTACCTCGTGCGCGGCCATCCGCGCCGGCTGGTGGTGCGCAGCACCGCGCCGTTCGGCGAGCGCCAGGTGGCGATCGTGCGCGAGGAAACCAGCACCGAGGCCGCGCGCGCGATGCGCGATTCGATCCTGGCCAACCTCTCGCACGAGTTCCAGACCCCGCTGGCCGCGCAGATCGCGTCGATCGAGCTGCTGCGCGACCACCTGCACGGCGGCAGCGACGCGGTCGCCACGCGCCTGGTCGAGTCGCAGTTCCGCGGCGCGCTGCGGCTCTCGCAGCTGGTCGACAACCTGCTCGACAGCGTGCGCATCGAGAGCGGCGAGATGCGCCTGCGCCGCGAACCGGTGGACCTGCCCGCGCTGGTGCGCGACGCGGTCGAGCTGATGCGCCCGCTGACCGCGCAGCGCGACCAGCACGTCCACCTCGACCTGCCCACGAACGGGCGCCGCCTGCTGGGCGACCCGCAGCGACTGTCGCAGGTGGCGGTGAACCTGCTCGCCAACGCCAACAAGTTCGCGCCCGACCAGAGCTCGATCTGGGTCGAGCTGGCCTGGGCCGACGATTCCGTTGCGCTGTGGGTCGAGGACGAGGGTCCGGGCCTGCCGCCGCTGGCGCGGCGCGCCGACCTGTTCGCGCCGTTCCGCCGCGCGCCCGACGAGGAACCCTGGCAACGCGGCACGGGCCTGGGACTGGCGATCGTGCGCGCGCTGGTGGAACGCCACGACGGCGAGGTGGTGCTGGCCGAGCCGCGGCATCGCAAGGGCGCCCGCTTCGGCGTGGTGCTGCCGCTGGAGCCGGTCGCATGAGGATCGCAACACCAGGATGCCGCTTCAGAATCGCCGCATCAGGCTCGCCACATCAGGATGGCCAAGTGAGCATCGCCGCAGCGAGGAGTCGCACATGAGGATCCTGGTCGTCGACGACGACGTCGAGCTGGTCGGGCTGCTGCAGTTCGCGCTGGCCAACGCCGGCTACGAGGTGGTGACCGCGTTCGACGGCGAACAGGCGCTGGCGCAGTTCGCCGCGCACGCGCCGGAGCTGGTGGTGCTCGACGTCAACTTGCCGCGGCTGGACGGATTCCAGGTGCTCGAGGCGCTGCGTCGCGACAGCGCGGTGCCGGTGATGATGCTCACCGTGCGCGCCGGCGAGGAGGACGAGGTGCGCGGCCTGGACCTGGGAGCCGACGACTACCTGCGCAAGCCGTTCAGCCCGCGCGCCCTGCTCGCGCGCGTGCGCGCGTTGCTGCGCCGCGGCGGCGACGGCGACGAGGAACCGGTGCTGGCCGACGGGCCGCTGTCGGTGGACGCGCTGCGCAGCGAGGCGTCGGTGGCCGGCGGCGGCAGCGCGCGGCTGTCGACGCTGGAACTGCGCCTGCTGCGGCTGCTGCTCGGCCACCAGGGCCGTCCGGTGGATGCGCAGCGGATCATCGGCTTCGTCTGGTCGGACCGCGACGCCGCCGACCGCGACGCGCTCAAGCAGCTCGTGCACCGGCTGCGCCACAAGCTGGCCGGCATCGGCGGCGCAGGCGACTGGATCCGCCACGTCCCCAACACCGGCTATGCCTTCTCCGCGCGTGGCAGCCCGGCGCGCGACTGATCCGCCCCACCCGTCGCTTTCCCCGATGAGCCAGGCCCTGGAGGATCCCATGCGCGCCTTGAAAACCCTCACGCCCGTCGCCGGCGTCGCGCTCGCCGCCATGCTCGCCGTTCCCGACGCGCGCGCCGACGAGGGCTTCAGCGTCGGCGGCTACGTCCACTACGACGTCCACGACTTCCAGGAGCGGCCGTTCGATTCCACCCGCGACGCATCCGACGTGCGCCGGGTCCGGCCGGTGTTCCAGTACAAGTCGCCGGCCTGGTCGGCAAGGTTCATGCCGGACCTCGAGCGCGAGACCAACCTCGCGCTCGACGCCTACGTCGACATCACCCCGGACGCGCCGTGGGACCTGCGCATCGGCCGCTTCAAGTCGCCGCTGAGCATGAACTCGCTGCAGTCGTCCAATGCGCTGGTGGTGATGGAGAACAGCGTGGTCGCGGCGATGACGCCCAATCGCGACAACGGCGTGCTGCTGGGGTTCGACACCGGCGGCGAATCGTCCTGGCGGTTGGAGGCCGGCGTGTTCGACGGCGCCGCAGACGACGCCGTCAAGGGCTCGCTCGACGGCGGCGCGGAATGGACGCTGCACGCGCTGCGCACGCAGCGGCTCGGGAACGGCCGCCTGCGCCTGGGCGTCGGCGCCAGCGGCGGCCAGCGCGAGGGCGCGCCCGGCGATGCGCGCCTGGCGCGCGGGCGCACGCCCGGGCTGGAAACGTGGTTCCGCTACGCCAGCGACGCCTACAGCGACGGCACGACCGGGCGCACCGTCGTCTCCGCCGACTGGCAGCAGGGGCCGTGGTACGTCCAGGCGGAGGCGATCCGCTCGACCGAGACGGTGCGCCTGGCCAACCGCCGCGCGCGCGTCGCGCGCCGCGGCTGGGAGCTGCAGGCCAGCCGCGTGCTCACCGGCGAGGATCGCGGCATCGACGGCGTCAAGCCGGCCAACCTGCGCCTGCCCGGGCTGGACCTGCCGGTCGCGGTCGAAGTCGGGGCGCGCGTCGCCGGCGTGCGCGTGGACGAGGACGCCTTCGAACAGGGCCTCGCGGACCCCGAGGCCAGCGGCGACCGCCTGCGCTCGGCCGGCGTGTCGCTGGCGCTGTGGTTCCCGAAGCAGTGGCGCGTGCAGGTGGACTACGAGCACAGCCGGATCGGCTACCGCGCCGGCGCCGAGGCCACCGAGCGCGTGCTGCTGGCGCGCGCGATCCTCGCGTTCTAAGCGGCCGCGCCCGTCCCGCGCGGGACTGCCGGATATCGACCTCGTCATCCCCGCGAAGGCGGGGATCCATGGACCTTGCTGTCCGAACGATCGCAATCCAGGCCCCGGCCGAATGCCGCGCACCCGCTCCCGGACCAGGGCTTGACAAATACAGTTTGTGATGCAAACTAATTTGCATGAACAGAATCACATCTCCATCCAACGCCTCCCCCGCCGCCGACCCGCTCGCCCGCCTCGCCGCCGCGACCGCCCGCTACGCCGCCTACTCCCGCAGCGCCGGCGGGCTCAGCCTGGTCGTGGGCGGCGTCCTGTGCCTGGCGGCCTTCGTCGTGGGCGCGATCGTGCCGCTGGGCCCGGCGCTGCGCTGGACGCTCGCCGCCGCGCCCCTCCTGTGGCTGCTGTCCAAGGAACTGCTGCGCGCGCTCTACTACCAGCGCGACGGCGCCGCGCTCGAGCGCCTGTCGGCGAAGCAGCGCCGCGTCCATCGCTGGATGGTCGGCTACCTCGCCGTCGTGTCCGCGCTCATCCTGGTGCCGCTCCTGTGGATGGGCGGCCTGCGCATGCTGGCCTGGCCGATGGGCGCCTACCTCGTCTTCGTGGCCGCGATGCCGCTGGTGGCGGCGCGCTGGTTCTGGTCGACCGGCGACTTCCTGGTCGGCGTGCTGCTGGTCTGCCAGGCCGCGGTGGTGATCGGCGGCGGCCACTACCCGTGGTACTGGATCCTGATCGCGGCGGCCTTCGCCGCCATCGCCGTCGCCACCGGCTGGCGCGAGCATCGCGACTACCTGCGCCTGCGCGACGAACTCGGCCTCGACGCGCCGCGCGACGGCCACGGCGCCGACGCGTGAACACCGGCCACCAGGACGCCATCGACGCGGTGCTGGCGATCGACCGGCTGGTGCACGAGCCGGCGCGGCTGGCGATCCTCACCGTGCTCACCGGCGCCGAGCAGGTCGAGTTCGGCTTCCTCGAGACCGTCTGCAGGCTCAGCAAGGGCAACCTGTCGAGCCACCTGTCCAGGCTCGAGGCGGCCGGGCTGGTGGCGATCGACAAGAGCTTCCGCGGCAAGCGCCCGCTCACCCGCGTGGCGATCACCGAATCCGGCCGCGATGCGCTGCAGCGCTACCGGCGCCAGATCGCCGCGCTGATCGATTCCGTTCCCGCCACCGGCAAGGAGAATCCCTGATGTCGAACACCATGCTCGCCGCGGCGCTGTCGCTGGCGTTGGCGGCCTGCCCGCTCGCGGCTTCGGCGCAAGCGTCCCCCGCCGCCGTGCCGGTGGCGGCCGCGCAGGACCCCGGCATGTCCGCAGGCCGCGAACTCTCGCGCCTGTTCCTCGCCCGCGACACCGCCGCGGTATGGGCGCGCATGGGCGCGCCGATGCGCGAGGCGCTGGGCAGCGCGGATGCGCTGGCGCAGTTTCGGGCCCAGCTCGCGCGCGACCTCGGCGAGGAGCAATCGCTGCTCGACGAGCAGGCCGGCGCGCAATCGGGGCTGCAGGTCTATATCCGCGTCGCGCGCTGGAGCAAGGCGCCGATGCCGATCGAGATGCAGTGGGCGGTGGACGCCCAGGGTCAGGTGCAGGGCTTCTTCGTGCGCCCCAAACCCGAGGCCGCGCCCTCCCCGCACCTGGACTACCGGACCAGGGCGCACCTGCGCCTGCCCTTCGACGGCGCCTGGTACGTGTTCTGGGGCGGCCGCACGATCGAGCAGAACTACCACGCCGCCGTGCGCGGGCAGCGCTTCGCCTACGACCTGGTCAAACGCGTGGACGGCAGCACCCACCGCGGCGACGGCAAGGCGCTGGACGACTACTACTGCTGGAACCAGCCGATCCTGGCCCCGGCCGACGCCACCGTGCTGGAGGCCGTCGACGGCCTGCCCGACCAGGCCATCGGCACCCGCAACACCGAGGCGATCGCGGGCAACCATGTCATGCTCGACCTCGGCCAGGGCGAATACGCGCTGCTCGCGCACCTGCGGCGCGGCAGCGTGGCGGTGAAGCCCGGCCAGCACGTGGCACGCGGCGAAACGATCGGCCGCTGCGGCAACAGCGGCAACACCAGCGAGCCGCACCTGCACTTCCACCTGCAGGACGCGCCGGAGTTCGGCAAGGGCGACGGCCTGCCGGCGTCCTTCGAGGACTACAGCGCCGACGGCAAGCCGGTGGAGCGCGGCGAACCGGTGCAGGGGCAGACGATCGCGCCGATCGCGGGGGCAGCGGTGGACCAGGCGGCGACGCGCCCTGCCGGGAGGTAATCCCGCTCTTTTCCGCCTGCGATTGGAAACCGGACGCGGCGTCACCCGTACGTCGAAGCCGGCGCCGCACCCTTCAGGCAGGCGACAGCAGGTCAGCGTGTTCCTGGTGCCGGCGCATGTACGCTGCGGCGTATTCGCAGCGCGGCGCCACCTTCAGGCCCGTCGCGCGTGCGTGCGCGAGCGCGGCCTCGACCAGCGCGCCGGCGATGCCGCGGCCGCCGATCTCCGGCGGCACGACGGTGTGGGTGATGGCGAGCACGCCGGGGTCGAGCTCGTATTCGAGGAACCCCTCGTGGCCGTCGATAGTGGTGCTGAAACGATGGCCTGCCTGGTCATGGCCGATCCGGGGCGTTTCCACGAACGATCTCCTGCTGCTGGCGTGTGTCAGCGATTATCGCGCTTGCCCTGGTTGTGGCGGTCCTGGCTGCCGATGCCGCCCTGGGTCGCCTGCAGGCGGCTCTCGGCGGCGTGGAGCTCGGCCGCCTTGGCCGCGGCCTCGTCCGACTGCGCGCCGGCGTCCTGCGGCACCGCGCCGGCGGCGTGGCCGCCATCGAGCTGCTGCCAGGGCTGCACCTGGCGATCGTGCTCGTGCTTGGCCTCGAGCAGCCGGCGGGTGTTCTCCAGCGCCTGCTCGGGGGTGATGGACGTGGAGGCAGGCGCCCGGCTGCGGGGGGCGGAACGCTTCGCCGCGGTCGACCTGGCGGTGGCGGCCTGCCGCGCGGCGGGCTTCCTTGCCGGGGTCTTCTTCGCTGCGGCCTTCGTTGCCGGGGCCTTCCTCGCAACGGCCTTTTTCGCGACCTTCTTCGCCGCGACCTTCTTCGCCGCGACCTTCTTCGTGGCGGCCTTGCCGGTCGTAGCTTTCCTCGCGCCGGCCTTCTTCGCCGCCTTCTTCGCCGCGGCCTTGCGCGGGCTCGCCTTCCTGGACGCGGCCTTCGCGGTGGTGGACTTGCGGGCGACCGCCTTCTTCGCCGTCTTCTTCGCGGTCTTCCCCGTTGCCTTTTTCGCGCCCTTCCTGGCCGGCGCCTTCTTCGCCGCCGTCGCCTTCTTCGCGGTCCGCTTCGTCGCGGCCTTCTTCGTTGCGAGCCGCTTGCTGGCGGTCGTCGCCTTCTTCGCGGCCTTCTTCGCACCGGCCGGAGCCCGCTTCGCTGCGCGCTTGGTCGCCATTTCGCCTCCGTCTGGGATCGATGGGTGTCGTGAGGCAGGGATAGCACCGGCTGCATTCACTCCGGGTGAGCGCGCGCGGCGCCCGGCGTCATCCAGCGGACCACGACGGCGCGTTGCTGACGCGTCGCGTCACCCGTCGGCGCGGACGCGACGCGACCGGGTTGGCACGGATGCTGCTTTCTCCAAGTCGACTTGGGAGGAAACGCGCATGTACCACGACCAGAGCCCGGAACACGAGCACGAGGCGGTGACCCGCCTGTTCGAGCTGGCGCGCAGCGGCGACACCGACAACTGCGAGTACAGCCAGCTCGATTCGATGATCTACACCCGCCTGGAACAGGCCTACGGCGGCGACCAGGCGCCGGCGCTGCACGCGTCCGGGATCCAGGTGCAGGCGGCCGGCTGAGCCGGCCCGCCTCCTAGCCGAAGCTGGGGTTGGCCAGCGCCGACAGGAAGTGCGGCAGCAGCGCCGGCTCCATCGCCAGCGCGAACACCACGCCATAGCCCGCGCCCCACAGGTGGGCGCTGTGGTTGACGTTGTCGGTCCCGCGGCGGTCCATCCAGATGCTGTAGCCCACGTACAGCACCGCGTAGACGATCGCCGGCACCGGGATCGGGATGAAGAACAGGTAGATCCCCGTCCACGGCGCCATCAGCACGAAGGCGAACAGCACCGCCGACACCGCGCCCGAGGCGCCCAGGCTGCGATAGCGCGCGTCGTGCCGGTGCCGGGCGTAGGTCGGCAGGATCGCGACCACGATCGCCGAGAGGTAGAACAGCAGGTAGCCGATCGCGCCGATCCGCTGCGACAGCACCTGCTCGACCGGCCTGCCGAAGAAGAACAGCGTGATCATGTTGAACAGCAGGTGGCCCAGGTCGGCATGGATGAAGCCGTGCGTCAGCAGCCTGTCGTACTGCTTGAAACGGTCCACCGCCGGCGGCCACAGGATCAGCCGGTCGAGCAGCGTGCGGTTGTTGAACGCCATCCACGAGACGATGCAGGTGGCGGCGACGATGATGACGGTGATCGAAATGCCCATCAGGCGGCCCTGTAGTTGTCCTGCATCGGGTAGCGCCGCGCATAAAGCGCGAACACCAGCGCGATGGCGAGCGCGAACGCGGCGAAGAAGAACATCAGGAAGGCGTTCTCGCTGAGCCCGGTGCCGGCGATGCGGGCGGTCACTGCCTCGTTGCGCACGGCGGCGTTGGTGATCAGCACCCACAGGTTGCCGTAGGACACCGACAGCAGCCAGAAGCTCATGATCGCGCCCTTCATCGACGGCGGCGCCTGGCTGTAGGCGAATTCCAGGCCGGTCGCGGACACCAGCACCTCGCCCAGGGTGAGCAACGCGTACGGCGCGATCTGCCAGGCGATCGACACCGGGTCGCCGCCGTCGATCGCGAGCTGGATCAGGCCGGCGACGATCCACGCCAGCCCGGAGAACGCGATGCCCGCGCCCATCCGCCGCAGCGAGGTGACCGCGACGCCCATCCGCCGCAGCGCGGGGAACAGCACCAGGTTGTTGAACGGGATCAGCAGCATCACCAGCAGCGGGTTGAGCGCCTGCATCTGCGCCGGCGCCTTGACCAGCCAGCTCGGCCACCACCACTGGTCGTGCGGCATCGTCATCGCGCCGCCCTGGATCACCCATGTCGATGCTTTCTGGTCGAACAGCGACCAGAACGGCGTCACCAGCGCGAACACGACCAGGATCCGCAGCACCGCGCGCACGCCGTCGATCGCCTGCTGCGGATGCACGCCGCGGGCGCGGTCGAGCTGCATCGAGGCGCCCGCGCCGCCGAAGGCCAGCAGCAGCCCGAGCGCGAGCAGCACCGCGATGACGAAGTCGTCGCGCACCAGCCAGGCCAGCGCGGCCACCGCCAGCGCGGCACCGACGGCGAACACCGCCAGGCCCGCGCGGCCCTGCCCCGGCGCGCGCGCGAACAACGCCGTGCGCACCACCCGCAGGAACGAATGCGGGTCCGGCGGCGCCGGCGGTACGTGCACGTACTTGTTGCGCCCGGCCCAGAAGACCAGCGTGGCGACGAACATCAGCGCGCCGGGGATGCCGAAGGCCACGCTCGCGCCGTACTCGCGCAGGAAGATCGGCATCAGCAGCGAGGCGAAGAACGAGCCCAGGTTGATGATCCAGTAGAAGGCGTCGTACACGACCTTCGCCAGGTGCTTGTTGGTGCGGTCGAACTGGTCGCCGACGAAGGCCGACACCAGCGGCTTGATGCCGCCCGAGCCCAGCGCGATCAGGAACAGGCCGGTGTAGAACCCGGTGCGGCTGTGCTCGAACAGCGCCAGGCAGGCGTGGCCGGCGCAGTACACCAGCGACAGCCACAGCACGGTGTTGTACTTGCCGAAGAAGCGGTCGGAGAGCCAGCCGCCCAGCAGCGGGAAGAAGTACACGCCGATGACGAAGGTGTGGAAGATGTCCTTCGCCGCGCCGCCGCGGTCGGCCTCGGGTAGGTAGGCCAGCAGCAGGCTGCTGACCAGGAACGGCACCAGGATGTTGCGCATCCCGTAGAAGCTGAAGCGCTCGCAGCCTTCGTTGCCGATGATGTAGGGGATCTGCCGTGGCAGCCTGGCGGGGCGATCGATCGCCGCGGCGGGTGTGGTCATGCGGGCACTTCGGGTCGGGCTTGGCCGGCTAGCCTAACCGATGCGCCGCGCCGGGGTCCGCCGTGCGCCGGCGTGGGGCTGCATGGGCCTGGATTGCGTCGGGAAGGCCTCGATCCGTGCCCAAGGGCGCCTACGCGACGCCCGTCAGGCCCATTCGGACAGCCCCTCGCGCTCGTAGAGCGTGCGGAACGACGGCAGCGCCTTCATCCGTCGCGCCAGCAGCGCCAGCTGCGGCCAGTCGGTCGCGGGTCGCGGCATGTGGCGCGACCAGCGCATCAGCATGGTCAGGTAGAAATCCGCCACGCACGGCGCGTTGCCCAGCAGGCAGGGCCCGCGCCTGGCGAGGTGGGCGTCGATGCGCGCCCACTCGGCCTCGATGCGCGCGCGGGTCGCCTCGAGCACGGCCTCGGTGTTGTCCTCGCCTGCGGGCTCGTGCGGATACCACCACATCCGGAACAGCGGCTGCACGATGTTGGCCAGGTGGAACATCCACTGCAGGAAATCGATGCGCCCCGCCTCGCCCGCCGCCGGCGCCAGCCGCGCCGTGGGCTGCGCCTCGGCCAGGTGGACCAGCAGCGCCGCCGCCTCGTAGTGCGGGTGGCCGTCGACCACAAGGGTCGGCACCACGCCGTTCGGGTTGAGCGTGAGGTAGTCCGGATGCTTCTGCGCGCGCGCCTCGAAGTCGACCAGCTGCAGGCGGTGCGGGATGCCGAGCTCGATCAGCAGCCAGTGCACCACCATGCTGGCGGCACCGGGCGAGTAGTACAGGGTGTGCATGCGCGCGCTCCGGGGGAAGCCCGGCCGATTATGGTGGGCGCGGGCATCCGGGGCAAAGGCGCCCCTTCGACTGGGACACGCGCCCGTCCCGCGCGCTGCGGCAGAATCCGGCTTCCGCCACGCGCAGGAGCGACGCATGCGATCGAGTCCCCTCCTCCTCGTCGGCCTGCTCACGCTGGCCGTCCTCGCGGCGCAGGGCTGCGCCTCGCACCCCGCTTCCGGCGACGGCGACGGCGACGACGACGGCGGCGCGCCGCGCGAGCTGACCCTCGTCACCCTCAACCTCTGGCACGACAAGGGCGACTGGCCCGCGCGCGAGCGGATGATCGTCGCCCGCTTGCGCGAACTGCATCCGGACGTGGTCACGCTGCAGGAAGTGCTGCAGCGCGAAGGCCTGCCCAACCAGGCCGAGTCGATCGCCGACGCGCTGGGCTACGCCTGCGTGTTCGCATCGGTCGACCCGCCCGATGCGGCCAAGCGCTTCGGCAACGCCATCCTCACCCGCCACCCGATCCTGGCGCACGACTGGAAGCCGCTGGAACCGCTGGACGACTACCGCAACATCGTCCGCGCCCGCATCGACATCGATGGCCGCGCGATCGACGTCTACGACATGCACCTGCACTGGACCGAGCAGGGCGGCGCGATCCGCGCGACGCAGGTCGCCGACGCGCTGCGCTGGATCCGGTCGCACGGCGACGGCACCGCGTCGGTGCTCGCCGGCGACCTCAACGCGTCGATGGACGCAGCGGAACTGCAGCCGCTGCTGGGTCCCTACCTCGATGCATACGCCGCGATGCATCCCCGCGTCGCGCACGGCGACCGCGCGCACAGCACGCTCAACCTCACGCAGTACGCGCCCAGGCACATCGACCAGGTGCTGCTGCAGCGGGGCGCGTTCGTGCCGGTGGAGGCGCGGGTGATCCTCGACCGCCCGGACGCGGCCGGGACGTGGGCGTCGGATCACTACGGCGTGCTGGTGCGGTTCCGCTTCGCCGGCGAGCGGGCGGCACGGTGACGCGTCAGGCCACGTCGACCCGGTCGCGCCCGCCCGCCTTGGCGCGGTACATCGCCGCATCCGCGCGACGCACCCAGTCGTCGGCGTCGACCAGCAGGCGGTCGGCCTCGGCCAGGCCGATGCTCAGCGTGCAGCGCTCGGCCGCGGCCGCGTCGCCGCGTTCGCCGAGGAAGCGCAGGCGGATGCGCTCGGCGACCTCGCGCGCGCCGCGCAGGTCGGTCTCGGTGAGCAGCACCGCGAACTCGTCGCCGCCGTAGCGCGCCGGCGTGTCGATCTCGCGCACCGACTCGCGCAGCACGCGCGCCACGCAGCGCAGCACCTCGTCGCCGACGCCGTGGCCGTGGGCGTCGTTGACTTCCTTGAAGTTGTCGACGTCGATCAGCATCACCGCCGCCGGGCGGCGCGAGCGCAGGTAGCGCGCGAGCTCGTTGCCGGCGGTCTCGTCCCAGTGCCGACGGTTGGGCAGGCCGGTCAGCACGTCGATGCGGTTGAGGCGCTCGAGCTGGCGGTTCTGCAGCGCGACGCGGTGCCCGAGCGCATAGGTCAGCGTGCTCAGCGCCAGCGGATAGGCCAGCATGAACGGCAGCGAGGCCACGATGTTGGCCATGCTGCTCTCCAGCCGCACCGGGAAGCCGAGCAGCGCCGACACGAACAGGCAGGTGGCGGCCTGCAGCGGCGCGGTGCGCGCGAGGAAGCGCCAGCCGGCCACGCCGATCTTGTCGATCGACAGCATCGTCAGCAGCAGGGCGCTGGGCAGCAGGTTGAAGTGCATCGCCGCGATCCAGGCCCCGCCCGCGGCGGAATCGGCCATCAGGCTGCGGAACTCGGTGCGGCGCGGGTCGCCGCTGCGGCGTGCCAGCCACCACGCCAGGTGCGGCCAGCCGTAGCCGTTGAACGCGAGCAGCACCCACGCCCACCACGGCGCGCCGTTGTCCAGCAGCACGGACGCGATCGGCAGCACGCCCAGCCCCAGGCCGAGCGTGCGCATGTGGTGCATGCGATCGACGAAACGACGGTCCCGGGAGCGGGACGGGTCGGTTTCCAGCAAACCCATGATGCGGTCGTTGCCCCTGTCAGCCGGCCGTCCGGGGGCGCCAGCATACGCCGCGGCCACCGCGGCTACCCTGCGCTGCGTCACGCTGCGGCAGCGGGCCTCATGCCTCCTGCGTCAGCACTTCTCGTATTTCCAGTGGCGCCGCTTGCCTTCCGCGAGCCACTCCAGCGCCTGCGCCAGGCGCCGGGCGCGGGTGTCCTCGCGCTTGGCCTCGGCGATCCACTCGATGTATTCGCGCTGCTGCCCGGGCGGGAAGCCCTCGAAGGCCTTGCGTGCCTTGGCATGCCTGCGCATCGCCAGAGCGGCCGCGAACTCCGCGGGCAGCTCCGGCGCCGGCCTGGGCGCGGCGGTCTTTCGCGCGGGGGTCGACTTCACGCCCTGCTCGTTGAGCGCCATCGCGCGGCGGATGTCGGCGAGCAGCTGCTTCCCGGGCGGCAGGTCGGCCAGCGTCGCCATCCTGCCGTAGCTGCCCATGCCGTCGCGCTCCACGCCCTCGCCCACCACCAGCGCGTGCTTCCAGTAGCCGAACGACACGTGCTGCTTGAACGCCGCCATGCCGGCGAGGATGCCGCCGGCGTAGGTGAAGCTCGGCATGCCCCACTTGATCGTTTCCTCCACGTCCGGGCAGGCCGCGTGCACCGATTCGCGCACGCGCAGCAGGATCGGCCGCGCGAACGGCGCCGCGCGCTCGATGTAGGCATCCACCCGTGGATCGCGCTGGCCCATCGCTCAATCCGCCTTGCCGCCGGCCTGCAGGTGGTCGGCCAGGCCGCTGAGCTGCAGCGCCTGCACCTGGTCGACCACCGGCGCGAACTTCGACAGGTCGTCGGGCGTGTAGCCGCCGGCGCGGTAGAACAGGGTGATGCGGGTGCCGCCGTCGATCGGCGCCAGCCGCCATTCCATCACCCCCTGCACGCCCATGCCCTGCAGCGGGCCGAGGCCGCCGGTGAGCCGCAGCAGGGAGCCGGGATCGACGAACACCACCTCCATGTGGCGCGCGCTGCGCCTGCCGTCCGCCGCGCGCTCGCAGAAGCAGCCGCCGGCGACCGGCTCGATGCTGAAGGTCGCGTCCTTGCCCCACCAGCTGTGGTCCTTCGGCCACCAGCGGTCGACGTCGGCGACCAGCGCCTGCCAGGCGGTGGCGGCGTCCACCGGCACGTCGCGGGCGTTCTCGATGGTGAAGCCGGCGGGCGTGGCGTCGACCACCCGCGCGGCGGCCGCGGGCGCGAGCAGGCAGGTCAACACCAGGCAGGCCAGCAGCAGGCAGGCCGACGGCAATCGCATCATCGCTTGTGCTCCCCTTCCGGACGCGGACGCCGACGGTTTACGCCTGCGCGCCGCGGCCCGCAAGCGGTGCCGCCTGCCGCAGGGCGAGCTCCTCGGCTTGTGCAGGAGCGGCGGAAGCCGCGACCGCTTTCGCGGCGCAAGCCGGTCGCGGCTTCCGCCGCTCCTACGGACGCTGGCCGGGGCCCGTCAGCCTTCGAGCGCTTCCCAGCGCAGGTAGGCGGCGTCCAGCTCGGCCTGCGCGGCGGCCAGTTCGGCGCCGTGGGCGGTGATGGCGGCGCCGTCGCGCTGGTAGAAGGCGGGGTCGTGCATCGCCACGGTGAGGCCGGCGATGCGGGCCTCGAGCGCCTCGATGCGCGCGGGCAGCTGCTCGAGCTCGCGCGCGTCCTTGAAGCCGAGCTTGCGCCGGGCCGGCGCGGGGGCTTCCGCCGCGGGCGGCGGCGGCGCCGAGGCCGCCGGGACCGGCTTCGCGACCGCCGGCGCTTCCGCCGGCCGCTGCCGCAGCCAATCGCTGTAGCCGCCGACGTATTCGCCCACGCGCCCCTCGCCTTCCATGACCAGCGTGGACGTCACCACGTTGTCGAGGAAGTCGCGGTCGTGGCTCACCAGCAGCAGCGTGCCCGGGTACTCGGACAGCAGCTCCTCCAGCAGCTCGAGCGTCTCCACGTCGAGGTCGTTGGTCGGCTCGTCCATCACCAGCAGGTTGGACGGCTGCGCGAACAGCTTCGCCAGCAGCAGCCGGTTGCGCTCGCCGCCCGAGAGCCGGGTGATCGGCGCGCGCGCGCGCTCGGGCGTGAACAGGAAGTCCTGCAGGTAGCCGATGACGTGCTTGCGCTTGCCGCCGACCTCGACGAACTCCAGGCCCTCGGCGACGTTCTCCAGCGCGTTCCAGTCCTCGCGCAGGGTGGCGCGGTACTGGTCGAAATACGCGACCTGCAGCTGGGTGCCGATGCGGACCTCGCCGGCCTGCGGCAGCAGTTCGCCCAGCAGCAGCTTGAGCAGCGTGGTCTTGCCGCTGCCGTTGGGGCCAATGAGTCCGATGCGGTCGCCGCGCAGGATGGTGGTGGACAAATCCCGCACCAGCAGCCGGCCGCCGAAGCCGAACGAGACGTCCCTGGCTTCGACCACCTTGCGGCCGGACGCGCCGGCCTGCGCGGTTTCCATGCGCACGTTGCCGGCCTGCTCGCGGCGCTGCGCGCGCTCCACGCGCATCGCCTTGAGCCGGCGCACGCGGCCCTCGTCGCGGGTGCGACGGGCCTTGATGCCCTGGCGGATCCAGGTCTCCTCCTGGGCCAACAGCTTGTCGAAGCGGGCGTTCTCCTGCGCCTCGGCGTTGAGCCGCTCCTCCTTGCGGCGCAGGTAGTTGTCCCAGTCGCCGGGCCAGCTGGTGACGCGGCCGCGGTCGATCTCGACGATCCGCGTGGCGAGCGCGCGCAGGAAGCGGCGGTCGTGGGTGATGAACACCAGCGCGCCGGGCCAGGCCTTGAGGAAGCCCTCCAGCCAGTCGATCGCGGCGATGTCCAGGTGGTTGGTCGGCTCGTCGAGCAGCAGCAGGTCGGGCGCGGACACCAGGGCGCGGGCCAGCAGCACGCGCCGCTTCATGCCGCCGGAGAGTCGGTCGAAGGCGGCCTCGCCGTCGAGGCCGAGCCGGTCCAGGGTTTCGACCACGCGCTGGTCCAGTCGCCAGCCGTCGGCGGCCTCGATGCGCGCCTGCACCGCGGCCAGCGCGGCCATGTCGAGCGGCTGCGCGTGCGAGAGACGGTGGTAGTCGGCCAGCTGCGCGCCGAGGTCGCCCAGGCCCGCGGCGACCACGTCGAACACGCTGCCCGCGGCGCCGGCCGGCACTTCCTGCTCCAGCCGCGCGACACGCACGCCGCCCTCGCGCCGGACCTCGCCGTCGTCGGGGCGCAGCTCGCCGTCCAGCAGGCGCAGCAGGGTCGACTTGCCGGCACCGTTGCGGCCGATCAGGGCGATGCGCTCGCCCGGCTCGATGGCCAGGTCGACGCGTTCGAGCAGCAGCGGGCCGCCGACGCTGTAGTCGACGGCATTCAGGGAAACCAGGGGCATGCGCCCAGTCTACCGGGCTGCGGTCCCCGGCCCTACCCGACCGGCCCGCACCGGCGTACATTTGCGCCGTCGTCGACCACCACCAGCGGAGACCGAGCATGGCCAAGGGCCTGGACAAGAAGAAGGAAGAAAAGAAGAAACCCGAGAAGACGCTGAAGGAAAAGCGCGCAGCGAAGAAGGAGAAGAAAGCCGGCCACTGAGCCGGCTTTCTTTTTGCCTTGCCGTTCCCTTCTCCCGCTTCGCGGGAGAAGGTGCCGAAGGCGGATGAGGGCGCGAGCGAAGCGAGCCGGAGAAGGAACTGGTCGTCCCGACAACCAGCTTTCGCGATGGGGACTGCGCGAACTGCCGTCCCTGTAGGAGCGCACCCTGCGTGTCCGGCATCGCGGTGGATCGACCTACGAGCTGCACGACAGCATCGAGCACCCCGCGCGCTCGCGCGCCCAGTCGGGGCGCTTTTGCGCGAAGGTCTCGCGGCCCGGCTGGTCGTCGTACGGCCGGCGCATGACGTCCAGCAGTTCGGCCACGCCCGCGTCGTCGCCCTGCTCGGCGCGGTCGATCGCCTGCTGCGCGAGGTAGTTGCGCAGCACGTAGCGCGGGTTGGCCAGGCGTATGCGCTCGCGGCGCGCGGGCGGCGACAGCGGATCCCCGCCCAGCCGCGCGGCGTAGCGCTGCAGCCAGGCCTCGAACGCAGGTTCGGCTTCGCGCCGCTTCCCCTCGTCGTAGAACGCCTCCTCCATCGGCCGCAGCGACGGCGACGCCGGATCCAGGTCCATCAGCCCGCGGAACCACAGCGTCATGTCCACCTCCGCCGACTGCAGCAGCGCATGCAGGTCGCGGATGAGCGCCACGTCCTCGTCGCGGCATTCGGCCAGGCCGAGCTTGCGCGCGGTGGCGTCGCCCTCGCCGCGCTCGTAGGCCGCGGCGAAGCGGCCCAGCCCGTCCTGCAGCGGCTGCGCGGTGGCGAACAGCGGCGAGAGCGCCTGCGCCAGCCGCACCAGGTTCCAGTGCGCGATGCGCGGCTGCCAGCCGAAGCGGTAGCGGCGGCCCTGCGCGTCGGTGGTGTTCGGCGTCCAGTCCGGATCGTAGTCGTCGATCCAGCCGTAGGGGCCGTAGTCGATGGTCAACCCGAGGATCGACATGTTGTCGGTGTTGAGCACGCCGTGGACGAAGCCGACCCGCATCCAGTGCGCGACCGTCGCCGCGGTGCGCTCGCACGCCTGCGCAAACCATTCGGCGAACAGCGCCTCGTCGAAGACGCCCGCCTCGCGCAGCGACCCCAGCGAGTCGCCCGCGCCCCCCGGCAGCAGTTCCGGGAAGTCGCGCCAGACGCAGAACTCCGCCAGCCGTCGCAGCAGCGCGGCGTCGCCGCGCGATGCGGGCAGCTCGAAGCTGCCGAAGCGCAGGAACGACGGCGCCACCCGGCACACGATCGCGCCGGGCTCGGCGCGCGGATGGCCGTCGTAGAACATGTCGCGGACCACGGCCTCGCCCGTCGCCACCAGCGACAGCGCGCGCGTGGTCGGCACGCCGAGGTGGTGCATGGCCTCGCTGCAGAGGAACTCGCGGATCGACGAGCGCAGCACCGCGCGGCCGTCGGCGTGGCGCGAGTACGGCGTCGGGCCCGCGCCCTTGAGCTGCAGTTCGCGGCGCGCGCCGTCGGCGCCGACCGCCTCGCCGAGCGTGATCGCGCGGCCGTCGCCGAGCTGGCCGGCCCAGTGGCCGAACTGGTGGCCGCCGTAGTTGGCGGCATACGGGTCCATCCCCGCCAGCAGCGCGTTGCCGCCGAACACGGCCGCAAACCCGGGCGAAGCCACGTCCTCGTCGCCGAAGCCCAGCGCCCGCGCCAGCTCGCGCGAATGCGCCAGCAGCCGCGGCGCGGCGACCGGTTCCGGCCGCACCCGCGACCACAGCGCACCGTGGACCTGGCGGATGCCCGGTCCGGTGTCCGGGTCGCCGGGCAGCTCGCGCAGGAAGGCGTTGTCGAAGCGCAGCGCAGGCAATGGCATGCGCACAGCTTAGGCGCTCGCGCCCGACGGCCGGGTCACGACGCACCGGAGGCGACGCGGTCACGCCCCGTTCCCCGGTTAAACTGCACACTCGCGCCGTGCCAGCCGGCGCCGTCGACCGCGAACGCCCCGCCGTCCTCCTTCGACCGCCCCCTGCCCCGCCTGCTCCGCACGGAGCCAGGCGCGACGGCGCGCCTCCACGAACCACCCGGAATCGCCATGACCACCGACGCCATCCCCGCCGCGGGCCCGAAATTCGCCGACCTCGGCCTGCCCGCGCACCTGCTGGAAGCGCTGGCCGCGGTCGGCTACGAGTCGCCCTCGCCGATCCAGGCCGCGACCATCCCGCCGCTGCTCGAAGGCCGCGACCTGCTCGGCCAAGCCCAGACCGGCACCGGCAAGACCGCGGCGTTCGCGCTGCCGATCCTGGCGAAGGTCGACCTGCAGGCGGTGAAGCCGCAGGCGCTGGTGCTCGCGCCGACCCGCGAGCTGGCGATCCAGGTCGCGGAGGCGTTCCAGAAATACGCCGCGCACCTGCCCGGCTTCCACGTGCTGCCGATCTACGGCGGCCAGGGCTACGGGCCGCAACTCTCGGCGCTGCGCCGCGGCGTGCACGTCGTGGTCGGCACGCCGGGCCGGGTGATCGACCATCTCACCCGCGGCTCGCTCGACCTCTCGCAGCTGCGCTGCCTGGTGCTGGACGAGGCCGACGAGATGCTGCGCATGGGCTTCATCGACGACGTCGAGGCGGTGCTCAAGCGCACGCCGGAGACGCGCCAGGTCGCGCTGTTCTCGGCGACGATGCCGCCGCAGATCCGCCGCATCGCGCAGACCTACCTGAAGGACCCGGTCGAGATCGCGATCAAGGCCGCCACCACCACCGCCAAGAACATCCGCCAGCGCTACTGGATGGTGAGCGGGGTCAACAAGCTCGACGCGCTGACCCGGATCCTGGAGGCCGAGCCGTTCGACGCGATGATCGTGTTCGCGCGCACCAAGCTCGGCACCGGGGAGCTGGCCGAGAAACTGGCCGCGCGCGGGCTGTCGGCTGCCGCGATCAACGGCGACGTCGACCAGAAGATCCGCGAGCGCACCATCCAGCGGCTCAAGGACGGCCAGCTCGACGTGCTGGTGGCCACCGACGTCGCCGCGCGCGGGCTGGACGTGGACCGCATCAGCCACGTGCTCAACTACGACATCCCCTACGACACCGAGAGCTACGTGCACCGGATCGGCCGCACCGGCCGCGCCGGGCGCAAGGGCGAGGCGATCCTGTTCGTGGCCCCGCGCGAGCGCGGCATGCTGCGCGCGATCGAGCGCGCCACGCGACAGCCGATCGAGCCGATGGAGCTGCCGAGCGTGGAGGCGGTGAACGAGCAGCGTGTGGCGAAATTCCTCGACCGCATCGGCGGCGCGATCGGCGACGAGCGTCTGCCGCTGTTCCGCGACCTGGTCGAGCGCTACGAGCGCGAGCACAACGTGCCGATGGTCGAGATCGCCGCGGCGCTGGCGCGGCTGGTGCAGGGCGACATGCCGCTGCTGCTGCAGGCGCCGCAGGAGCGGCCGCATGCGGAGCGCTTCGGCCGGCATGCGGCCGACGGGCGCGAATCGCGCGGGGAATTCGACCGCGGCCGGCCAGGCAGGCATGAGCGGGAACGCACCGAACGCTCGCCGCATCGTCATCCCCGCGAAAGCGGGGACCCGGCGGCTTCAGGTCCGGCGGCGCGACCGTCGCTGGATTCCCGTCCCCGATCGGAAGCGCTTCGGGGACAGGCTCCCCGCGGGGACGACGAGCAAGGACGACAGCACGCGCACGGGCCGGGCCAACACCAGGAACGACGCCAGCACGAGCCTGCCGCGCCGCGCCCGCCCGCCAACGCCGCCGAAGCGATGTTCTTCGACGACGACGCCCCGCGCCGCGAACGCGCGCCGCGCCCGTCGCGCGGCGGCGACGAGTTCCCGATGGAGACCTTCCGCATCGAGGTCGGGCATGCGCACGGCGTGCAGCCGGGCAACATCGTCGGCGCGATCGCCAACGAGGCGGACCTGGAGAGCCGCTACATCGGCCGCATCGACATCCGCGACGACTACAGCCTGGTCGACCTGCCCGAAGGCATGCCGCGCGAGCTGCTCGAGCACCTCAAGCGCGTGTACGTCTCCGGCCAGCCGCTGCGCATGCGCCGCGCCGACGCCGCCGACACCGGCGCCCCGCCGCCGCGCGGCAAGCGCCCGTTCGCCGGCAAGCCGCGCGCGAAGCCGCAGCCCGCGCGCAGGCCGGGTCCGAGGCGGCCGCGCTGACTGCTGCCGGCGGTTCCGGCTGGCCCTTCTCCCGCTTGCGGGAGAAGGTGCCGAAGGCGGATGAGGGTGCGAGCGCAGCGAGCCGCTTCCGGAGAGACGGGCAGCGAGCCGCGCGGCGAAAAGCCGGACCCTCACTCGGCGCTGCGCACCTCCCTCTCCCGCAAAGCGGGAGAGGGGCTCGGGAAACCATCGCGCCGATGGGCCGTTCCTACGACAGCAGATGGCGCAGCGAGGGGAGGTATTTTTCCAGCGAGCCGGTGTTGACCACCACCACGCGCTCGCCGCGCCGGAGCAAGCCGCGGTCGAACAGCTGCGGCAATGCCGCCAGGCACGCCGCGCCTTCGGGCGAAATCCAGTCGCGCGCCTGGCGCCAGCAGCGGGCGAGTTCGGCGGCGATGTCCGCCTCGGCGACCGCGACCGCCGCGCCACCGCTGGCGCGCACGATCTGCAGCACGCGGAAATGGCCGACGCCGCCGGGCACGTTGAGCCCGGCCGCCAGCGTGCTGCCCGCGTCCGCCGGCGTGGTGTCGGCGGCGCCCGCCTCGAACGCACGCACCAGCGGCTGCGTCGCCGCGGCCTGCACGCACAGCATCCGCGGACGCGCGTCGCCGATCAGCCCCAGCGCCTGCAGTTCGTCCCAGGCCTTCCACATGCCGAGCACGCCCGTGCCGCCGCCGGTGGGATACACCACCGCATCGGGCAGCGACCAGCGCGTCGCGCCCGGCGCCGGCTCGGCGAGCTCCAGGCCCAGCGACTTCTTGCCCTCGATGCGCCAGCCCGGTTCCTGGAAGGTCGCCACGGAGAACCAGCCCTGCGGCACGTAGCGCGCCTTCAGCAGGGCGCCGGCCTCGCGGATCGTCGGCCCGGCCAGTTCCAGCACCACGCGCCCGGGATGCAGGCGCGCCGCCGCGGCGACGTTGCCGAGGATCGGCATCGGCGTGTCGCCGGGCATCGCGACCGCCACCGACAGCCCGCCGGCGAGCGCATAGCGCACCAGCGAATCGCCGGCGTTGCCCTGCGTCGGCACCGCGAGCCTCGACAGGCCCAGCCGCCGCGCCTGCGCGACGACCATCGCCATGCCGCGGTCCTTGAAGCTCTGCGTCGGATTGGCGCCATGGCCGGGATGCGCGCGGCCTTCGTCCTTCACCTGCAAGGCCAGCCCGGCGCTGCGCGCCAGCGGATGCCAGCCGTAGTCGAGCAGCGGCGTATGGCCTTCGCCCAGCGCGACGATATGGCGCGCATCGTCCGGATCGCGGGCGTCGAGCGCCATCAAGCCGCCGAAGCGCCACATGTCGCGCCGGTCCGGCTGGTACCACCGCGCGTGCGGCTGTTCTGCCGCCAGCCGCTCGAGGTCGAGCACCATCTCCACCGGCCGCCCGTCGGCCGGATCGAGGTTCATCGGCGCGTCGGCCGGGTATTCGATCCCGGAGGCGATGCCGCGAACGCAGCGCACGTACGACACCGCCGGGATTCCTACGGCCCGAGGACGTGGATGACTTCGGCCAGCGGCGGCCAGCCGAAATACGGAGCCAGGAACCAGTAGCCGGCCGCCACCACCAGCAACCACAGCGCGATCTTCAGCACCACGCCGACCACCTTGAACGCCAGGTACAGGCCGATGATGACGAAGACGATCCCCAGCCAGCTCATGCGGCTTCCTCCAGCGGCGATTCGTCCGCAAGTGGACGCAGCGCCGGGTCGAGCGCGACGCGTCCGTCGAACACGAAGCAGCGGCCGTCGTAGCCGTGCCCGCCGGCACACTCGAAATAGCCGAGGATCCCGCCGTCGAGCTGCAGCACGTTGTCCATGCCGCTGGCGCGCATCCACAGCGCGGCCTTCTCGCAGCGGATGCCCCCGGTGCAGAAGCTCACAACCGTCGCGTCGCGCAGCGTCTCGCGATGCGGTTGCAGCGCTTCCGGCAACTGGGTGAAGTTGTCGATCGGCAGCGCCAGCGCGCCGGCGAAGGTGCCGTGCGCGACTTCCTCGCGGTTGCGGGTGTCCAGCAGCGCCAGCCGGCGGCCATCGTCGTCGTGCCCCTGCGCGATCCAGCGCCGCAGCGTCGCCGGCGCCACCGCGGGCGCGCGTCCGCGCAGCGGCGAGGCGTCCTCGCGGCGGAAGCTGATGATCTCCGGCTTGGCCTTGACCTTCAGCCGCGCGAACGGCTGCGTGGCGCTGCGACTGTACTTCACCTGCAGGCCGGCGAAGCGCGGATCGGCGCGCAGCGGCGCGAGGAAGCCTTCGATGCCTGTTCCGGCGCCAGCCAGGAACAGGTTGATGCCCTCCCCGGCCACCAGCACGGTGCCGAGCAGCGCGGCGGCTTCGGCGCGGGCGCGCAGGTCGTCGGCCAGGGCCCGCGGGTCCTCGACGACGGCGAAATGGTAGGCGGCGATGTTGGTGACCATGCGGCGCATTCTACGGAATGCGCGGGCGCCGCCTCGCTGGCATCGGGGCGCCGCCGCGGGCGGACGCCTACACTAGGCGCCCGCAAACGCCCCTTCCGCCCCCGCATGGCGCCCAATTCCACCATCTACAAGGCCGAGCTGCAGATCAGCGACATGGACCGGCACTACTACGCCACCCATGCGCTCACCCTTGCCCGGCACCCGTCCGAGACCGAGGAGCGGCTGATGGTGCGGCTGCTGGCGTTCGCGCTGCACGCCGACGAGGCGCTCGAGTTCGGGCGCGGCCTGTCCAGCGAAGACGAACCCGCGCTGTGGCGCAAGTCGCCGGGCGGCGAGATCGAGCTGTGGATCGAGCTCGGCCAGCCGGACGAATCGCGCATCCGCAAGGCCAGCGGCCGCGCGCGCGAGGTCGTGGTGGTCAACTACGGCGGCCGCAGCGCCGACCTCTGGTGGGACAGGCACCGGGCCGCGCTGGCGCGCATCGGCAACCTCACCGTGCTCGACATCGCCGGCGCCACGGTCGACGCCCTGGCCGCGATCGCCAGCCGCACGATGCGCCTGCAAAGCATGGTCCAGGACGGCCAGCTCGAGCTGTACGGCGAAGGCACCTCGCTGACCGTGCAGCCCAGCGTGCGCATGGCGCCAGCCGGGGCGCGCTGAGCCGATGGCGGAAGCGTTCGACGTCGCCATCGTCGGCGCCGGCGCGGCCGGGCTGATGTGCGCGCTCACCGCCGGCCGACGCGGGCGCCGCGTGCTGGTCGTCGAGCACGCCAACAAGGTTGGCAAGAAGATCCTGATGTCGGGCGGCGGACGCTGCAACTTCACCAACACCGGCGCCGGGCCTGGCAATTTCCTCTCGACGAACCCGCACTACTGCAAGTCGGCGCTGGCGCGCTACACGCCGGCCGACTTCATCGCCATGGTCGAGCGCCACGGCATCGCGTACCACGAGAAGGAGCTGGGGCAGCTGTTCTGCGACGAGTCCTCGAAGCAGATCGTGCGCATGCTGCTGGACGAGTGCGAGGCCGCCGGCGTGCGCATCGAGGTGGGCTGCGCCGTCGAGGACGTGCGCCAGCGCGAGGGCGGCGGCTTCGCGCTGCGCACCGCGCGCGGGCCGGTGTCGGCCGGGTCGCTGGTGGTCGCCAGCGGCGGCCTGTCGATCCCGAGCATGGGCGCCAGCGGCTACGGCTACCAGCTCGCGCGCCAGTTCGGCCACGAGGTGCTGCCCACGCGCGCCGGGCTGGTGCCGCTGACGCTCAGCGGCTCGCACCTGGAGCGGCTGCAGGACCTGAGCGGCGTGTCGCTGCCGGTCGAGGCGTCGTGCAACGGCCAGGCGTTCCGCAACTTCATGCTGGTCACCCATCGCGGCCTGAGCGGGCCGTCGATCCTGCAGGTCTCCTCGTACTGGCAGCCCGGCGACGCGCTGCGCCTGGACCTGCTGCCGGGCCTCGATGCGGAAGCGTTCCTGCGCCAGCAGCGCCAGGCGCGGCCCGCCGCCGAGCTGCGCACCGTGCTGTCCGACGCGCTGCCGAAGCGCTTCGCCCAGCGCCTGTGCGAGGCCTGGCTCGACAGCCGGCCGATGCGCCAGCATGGCGATCGCGACCTGCGCGACATCGCCGCGCAGCTGCACGACTGGCCGGTCACTCCCAGCGGCACCGAGGGCTATCGCACCGCCGAGGTCACGCTGGGCGGCGTCGACACCCGCGGCCTGTCGTCGGCGACGATGGCGTCGCGCCACGTGCCGGGCCTGTATTTCATCGGCGAGGTGGTCGACGTCACCGGCTGGCTCGGCGGCTACAACTTCCAGTGGGCGTGGGCCTCGGGGCACGCCGCGGGAGAAGTGGCTTGAGCACGCTGGCGGTCATCGGCGGCGGGCCCGCGGGATTGATGGCGGCCGAGGTCGCGCGCGCGGCCGGGGTCGAGGTCGAGCTGTTCGAGGCCAAGGGCTCGGTCGGGCGCAAGTTCCTGATCGCGGGCAAGGGCGGGCTCAACCTCACCCACTCCGAGCCGATGCCGGCGTTCGCGCGGCGCTACCGCGAGCGCGAGGCGGAAGTCGCGGCGTGGCTGCGCGATTTCGACGCCGACGCGCTGCGCGCGTGGGCGCGCGGGCTCGGCGTGGAAACCTTCGTCGGCAGCTCCGGGCGCGTGTTCCCGACCGACCTGAAGGCCGCACCGCTGCTGCGCGGCTGGGTGCGGCGCCTGCACGCGCAGGGCGTGCGTTTCCACGTCCGCCATCGCTGGCTGGGCTGGGACGACGACGGCGCGCTGCGCTTCGCCACGCCCGAGGGCGGACGCGCGGTCCGCGCCGATGCCGTGGTGCTCGCGCTCGGCGGCGGCAGCTGGCCACAGCTCGGTTCCGACGGCGCCTGGGTCGAGCCGTTGCGCAGCCGCGGCGTGGACGTCGCGCCGTTGCAACCGTCGAACTGCGGCTTCGACATCGGCTGGAGCGCCCACTTCGCCGAACGCCATGCAGGCGCCCCGCTCAAGCCGGTGGTCGCGCACTGGCAGGACGCCGGCGGCACCGAGCATGCGCTGCAGGGCGAATGCGTCGCGACCGCGACCGGGATCGAAGGCAGCCTCGTGTACGCGCTGTCGGCAACGCTGCGCGAGGCGATCGCCCGCGACGGCAGCGCCCTGCTCCACCTCGACCTCGCGCCCGGCCGCGACCAGGCGCGCCTGCGCCAAGCGCTCGCCAGGCCGCGCGGCCGCCGCAGCCTCGGCGAGCACGTCCGCCGCCAGGCCGGGCTGTCCGGGGTGAAGTCGGCGCTGCTGCACGAAGCGCTCGATCGCGCCGCGATGGAGGACGCGGCGACGCTCGCCGCGACCATCAAGCGGCTGCCGTTGCGCCTGCTGCGAGCGCGCCCGATCGCCGAGGCGATCAGCAGCGCCGGCGGCGTGCGGCTGGAGGCGCTGGACGACGCGCTGATGCTGCGGCAGGCCGCATGCGCGGTGCCGCCCGGCAGCTTCTGTGCCGGGGAGATGCTCGACTGGGAAGCGCCGACCGGCGGCTACCTGCTGACCGCGTGCTTGGCCAGCGGCAAGCGCGCCGGCGAAGGCGCGGTGGCATGGCTGGCGGCGCGTGCCGCGGGCGATCGCTGAGCCGGAGCGCGGACGCGCCCGGCGCTATTTCTTCGCGCTGGAGCGGTATTCGGCCATCGCGCACATCGCCACGTCGGTCGCCGAGGCCGCGGGCAGGCCCTGGCCGCTGAGCGCCAGCACCTTCACCACTTCCACGTCGCCGTCCATGACCTTTGCGATGGCCAGGTAGCCGGTCTTCAGCGTGCCGCAGAACGCGTTGCCGCCCGCCTGCGTCGGCGCGGTTTCCTCGACCACGTGGCGCAGTTCCACCTGCTGGCGCGGCTCGATCATCATCGCGTCGGCGAAGCGCTTGTCGCCGGTGTACGGATCGTCGCCGTTGACCAGCGCGACGCGCTCGGTGGTGAACGTCGCGCCGTTGGCGCCCGAGACCTGCCCGTCCTCGATGGTCAGCGCGCCGGTCGCCGCCTCGGCGGCCGGATTGCTGGCCACGAACTTGCCCAGCACCACCGGCTGCAGCGTCGGCGGCGCCGCACGCTCCACCGGCGCGGTGGCCGGGTCGTGCTGCGGGATCGCCGGCGGCGCCGGCGCGGTGTCGGCGACGGGTTGCTGTTGGGCCGCAGGGCTCGTCGTGGGCTCCCTGGGGGAGCAGCCGGCGGCGAGGAACACGGAAGCGACAAGCATCGACAGCGCGAAGCGGCTGCCGGGAACAGGACAAGGCATGGATCTCGATCCCCGGAACACGACAGTCAAAGAAGCGTCATCTTAAGCATGGAATGTTCAGCCGGCGTTAGCCGGCGCGCCCGGACAGCGCTTGCGGCAGCGACGGGCGCGACCGCAAGCAGCCCGGGCGCACCTTGCTCCTGCGACTCGATCCGCAATCGCTTCCGCGGCAAGGCAGCCGGCAACCATGCCCGCCCAGCCCGGCAACGGCCACCGGGGCCGCCCGGGCTTGCGCTGCACGCTCAGTGGTGCAGCAGCCACACCGGCAGCGCGACCAGCCCGAGCAGGAACACGATCGCCACCAGCGTCAGCAGCACCCGCAGCGGCTGCTCGCGGACGATGTCGGCAAAGGTCTCGGCCGTGCCGTCGCGCAACGACTGCTCGCGCTCGGCGCGCGCGCGCGCCTGGCGTCCGCGCTGATAGTCGGCCATCAACCGCTTGGCCTCGGCGATGCGGACATCGTCCTCCACCCAGATCGCACCGTGGGAGATGCCCCAGCGGCTGGGCCTGGTCTCGTAGAAGGCGATGCCGTTCGCCTCGAGGAAGGCGCGCACGTCGGCAGCCTCGTCGTCGGGCACATGTCGCAGGTTCATCAGCAGCTTGGCCATGCGGCATTCTAAGGCCTGCCGCCGGGCCTTCCGCGTCGCGTTGCCGGCGGCAACGCGACGCCGGCAACGCGAGGCGGGATCAGGAGATCAGGCGCCGAAAGGGATCGTCGGACGCCACCTCGAGCGTCCGGTCCCGCTGGTCCCCCGGCTCGCCGTCCGCGGCCACGACCTGCAGCTGCGCCCACGGCCGGCCGTCGCCGTCGAAGGTGGTCACCCGGTTGCGCCCTTCGCGCTTGGAACGGTACAGCGCCTTGTCCGCATGCGACAGCAGCTTGGCCAGGTCGTAGCCCGACAGCGACGACGCGGTGACGCCGAAGCTGGCGGTGACCAGGAACCGGTGCCCGCTCGGCTGGGTGTCGATGCTGGCGATGCGCACGCGGCAGTCCTCGGCCACGCGGGTCGCGCCGCGCAGGTCGCAGCCGGAGAGCAGGATCGCGAACTCCTCGCCGCCGATGCGGCCGAGGTGGTCGACCCGGCGGCAGAAGGTGCGGCAGTGCTCGGACACCTTCTTGAGCACCCAGTCGCCCGCGTCATGGCCGAAGCGGTCGTTGATCGACTTGAAGTGGTCGAGGTCGAACATCAGCAGCGCGACGTCCTCGCCCGCCCGCGCCGCCTGCGCCAGCGTCTGCGACGACTGCTGGGTGAAGTGGTGGCGGTTGCAGATGCTGGTCAGCGCATCGGTCTCGGCCATGCGCTTGAGCGACATCTGCACGCGCTTGGTCTTGAACGCCCAGTAGCTGACCGAGCCCACCAGCACGACCAGCAGCAGGATCAGCAGGCGCTGGGACTGGGCCTTCTGCTCGCCGACGCGCTGCTGCAGCTGCAGCACCTCGTTCTGCTTGTTGAGCAGCTCGATCTGCTTGTTCTGCTGGAACGACTGGGCCCGCACGATCTGGTATGCCATTTCACGCGCCGCGACATCTTCGCGGTACCCGCGTTCCGCGGTCGCGTACTGCTTGTACAACCCGAGCGCCTTTGCGGTGTCGCCCTCGCGCTCGGTGATGTCGAAGAGCGTCTTGTACGCGACCACCAGCGGAAGCGAATCGATCATTCCGCTATTGAGCGCGATGGCGGCTTCGGCATGTCGCCGGGCGGCCGGGAGGTTCCCGAGCGACAGTCGCATTTCGGCCAGGAGCGACTGGATCTCGCCGATCAAACGTGGGTATCCGGTCGCCTCCGCTTCCGGAAGGCGGGATTCCAGCAGGTCCACGGCTTCCTTCGTCCGCCCTTCGCCGTACCACTTGCGTGCAAGGTAGATGCTGGAAAACCCCGCCAGCGTGGCGTCGTGGATCTTGTCGCACTGGCGGAGCGCCTCGATCGCATCGTCATCGGGGAACGGCTTGCCCAGGTGCAGTGACGACTCCACCAGCAGGTTGCCGGCGATGCACCGGTTCCTCTCGTTGGCATCGTCCTTCAGCACGCGGTCGGCATAGCGCCGCCCGAGTTCGTACTCCCCGACCTGGTTGTACAGGATGCCGGAAGCCACGAGGCCATGGTGCCTGACGTCCCGGTCCTTGATGCGGCCGGAAAGCTTGATCGTTTCCTCCGCCATGATGAGGCCCTCGCGGAACTCCCGGGTAATGGCGTAGGCGTTCGCGAGCATCGCCCCGGACCGATACCTGACCTCGAGGCTCTTGGCCGAATCGTGCAGCGTCCTGAACCTGCTGATCGCGTCATGGAACCTGCCGACCATGACGGATTGGTAGGCGTGCATGAATTCCAGCTTTTCGCGCTGCTCGACCGACGCGGTGTCGGCCGCGCCATCGAGTTCGGTCAGGATCTGCCGGTACCGGGCCGGGCTGGAGGTGCGCAGGCCATCGGCCTCACGCAACATCGCGTCGAAGGTCGACGAAGACATCGACGCCAACGCAGGGGCGGACATGCCAACCCCGATGGAGACCACGAATGCCAGACCGCAGATCAACTTGTTCATCGCCCACCCCCGGAGCCTCCCGGCCCCTCCGTTTCAATCGTCCTTGTCCGGAACTTCCTCGGCATCGGGATCCTTGCCGTCTTCATCCGGCCCCCTCAACGGCTGCTCGTCCGGCGTCGACACCATGCAGATGAGTTCCGCCCTTGCGTTCAACAGCCGGCCCAGGGCGGAGGCATCCCTCGCCAGCAGCGCCTGCTTCTGCGGCAGCGTCACGTCCAGCCCGGCGACCTCGCCCGCATAGGCGTCGAGGGAGCCAGCGGCAACCGCCGGATTGTGGGCCCACACCTCCAGAAACCGAATGACATCCGACACGCCTGCCCCCTGTTGTTTGGTGTTTTTCCGATTCTTTCGCAATGACCGGGCTTGCCGCTGCCCCGCCCTTCCATGATGGAGCTTCGGCGGCACCCAGCCCGGGATGCCCGTCAATCGGGCGTCGTGATCATGCAAGGCGTGTTCGCCGGCGCGCCGAGCAGGTCATGGAGCGCCTTCGGATCCCGGCTGAGCAAGGCACGGCGTTCCGATGGGGTCAGCTCCAGCGATCCGACTGCGGCGTTGTAGTCCTGCGGGAACCTCCCGGCCGGATGACGGCCGAGCTGCTCGATGAATCGAATGACGTCGGACATTTGCATTCCCCTTTCTCTGGAACAGGAGGCGGCCACGCCATCCGGCATGCCCGCCCCGATCAGGCGGACACGGCTTCGGTTTCGACTTCTTCGTCCAGTCGACGGATCCTTTCCATCATCGCTTCATCCCGCTGCAAGGCCATTGCAGGGGGAACCACCATCGTGGTCTGCATGTGCAACTGCGCGTCCGCCAGCCGCGACAGCGGCAGCGACTCCATCCGCGGCCCGGTGATCGGCAGGGTCGCGGCTTCGTAGAGGGTCACGACGTGGTCGGCCGGGTAGTCCTCCGCGAGGCGCTCGACCAGCAGCCGGCGATGGGCCGGTCCGGTACCGAAGCGGCGCACGCTGCGGTCGCCGGCCACGCCGACCTGCCACAGCACCAGGTAGGCCGAGGGATCGATGCGGCGGCGGTAGAACATGAACTGGCTGGCCTCGTAGTGCTGGCAGCCGACATCGCCCGGGTCGATGCCCAGGTCGGCGTAGAGGCAGTCCTCGGCGGAGACGCCGGCCTCCATGTGCGCCTCGAAGCCTTCGGCGCGCGCCTGCGCGATCGCCCGGTGCGGCACGCGCGCGAACACGCCGGGGTGGCCGTAGAACGCGCCGCAGACCTGGCGGCCGGCGCGCACCTCGGCGAGCATCGCGGCGACCATCTCACGGTAGGTGTCGTGGCGGGACTTGCCTTCGGCGTAACAGGGCTGGAGGCTGCGCACGTCGGGATGCATCTGCTGCAGCCACAGCTCGACCAGCGGATCGGAGACGGCGCAGAACACGACGTCCGCCTGCTCGATGGTGGCGCGCGCACGCGGACCGAGATGGGCGCCCAGCATCATGCCCACGCCCACGCAGGACAAGCCTCCCTTCCCTGCCGCCATTGCCGCACCCCCGGATATCCCGCCGGAATCTAGCAGTTGGCCGGGAGCGATGCAAAAACCGGGCCCTGCCGAGCAAGCCAGGCCTGCCGCTCCAGCTGCCAGCGCAGCGGTGCCGGCCCGCCGTCGGCATCGGCCATCGGCGCGAAGCCGAGCTTGCGCATCAGGCCGACCGCCGGACCGTTGTCGCGGGCATGGCGCGTCCAGAGCCGCCGCTGTGCGGGCCCGGCGAAGACGGCATCGGCGAGCGCGGCGAGCGCTTCGGTGGCATAGCCCCGGCATTCCGCGGCGGCGACCAGCAGCACGCCGACCTCCGCGGAGCCGGCGTCGTCGCGATCCTGCACCCAGGCCATCAAACCCAGGTCGTCGTCGCCGGCGCGCGGGCAGAGGATCCAGTAGCGCGCAAGCGGCGGATCGGCGGCGAGCTGTTCCAGCACCACCCTGAATGCGCGCAGCGTCGCCGCCGGCGCCAGCGGCGCCGCGACGTGGCGCATCACCACCGGATCGGCGTAGAGGCCGCGGTAGAACCGTTCGTCGGAAGGCGCGAGCGGGCGCAGGAGCAGGCGCGGCGTGTGCAGATGCGGCGCCGGCACGTCAGCGCTTCTCGTTGACGGCGCGGCGCACGTTGGCGCGGGCGCGCGCGTCGTAGCGCTGGTGGAAGAAATCGCTGAGGTAGATCCGCGGCCTGCCCAGCAGGGCCTTGAGAAAGCGGCGGCGCTCGAGCCGGAACAGCCAGGCCGGCACCTTGCCGCGGTATTCGGCGGCGATGCCGCGGTCGTAGGCGTCGAACGCGGCGGGCTCCGCACCGAGGATCGCCATGTCGCAGTCGAGGAAATGGCGGGTGTCGTCGGCGCGCGCGCCTTCGCCGAAGTCGCCGGGCTCGAACCGGCCGTGGCGCGCGGTGAGCTCGATCAGCTCGGCGACGCGCGCGGCGTCGATCCCGCCCTCCGGCAGCCAGCGCGCGATCGCGTCGGCGGCCAGCGCGGCCGAGCGCGTTTCGTTGTCGCTGCGGCCGGCTTCGTAGATCGCGTCGTGGTAGAGCACGGCCAACGACGTCTCGGCGGGCTGCGCCCAGCCTGGGCCGGCGGCGACGTCTGCGTGGTGGCGGAGCACTTCGCGGACGTGGTCGAAGTTGTGGTAGGCGCGCGGCGGCGTCGCGTACGCCGATGCCAGCTCGGCGAGCTGGGCTTCGGGAAGGAACAGGGGCGCGGATCCGGGCATGGAAGCGGGGATGCGCTCAGGCGCTCCCGCCTTGCAGTGGCCAGCGCGCGAGCGGGCGATGCTCGGTCCTGCCGATGAGGCTGTGGACGAGCACGAATTCGCGCACGGTCCACGCCACCGGCTCGATCGGCTGCGATTCGACGGTGCGCTCGTCGTACAGCAGGGTGACGTGCGGCACGAAGCCGGGCCTGGCCCACTGCGCCAGGCGCGTGGCCTTCAGCCGCTCGCCGAGCGCCGCATGCAGGCCCGCGATGCCCGCGGTGCCGGCTTCATCGCCGCGCAACACGAACGGCCTGTTGCGCGGTCGGCCGGCGAAGCTCGACGCGCTGTCGAAGCCGGTTTCGAACGGCGACATCGCCACCTTGCCGGCCGCCTGCGTCGCTTCGTCCACCAGGTCCATCGGCAGCCCGTGGTAGTCGCCGAGGTGGAACAGCGTGACGTGCAGGCGATCGGCGCGCACCGGCCTGCCATGCAGCCCGTGTGCGGCGCGCAGCGAGGCGGCGAGCGCGGCGATGCGCGCGGCCGCGGCGGCGTCGGGGAAGACCGCGAAGAACAGCCGGTCGCTCGGCGACGCCTCGGCCAGGCCGCCGAGCGTGGGCTGCGAGGGCGACGCGGAACCGCGGCGATGCATCGCGCCGGTCCCTCAGGCCTTGCGCAGGAAGCAGGTCTTGAGCACCAGCCCCTTGATCTTGTCGGAGTTGCCTTCGATGTGCTCCGGGTCGTCCTCGACCAGGCGGATGCCGCGGATCAGCGTGCCCTGCTTGAGCGGGATCGAGGAGCCCTTCACCTTGAGGTCCTTGATCACCACGACGTTGTCGCCGTCGGCCAGCACGTTGCCGTTGGCGTCGCGCACCGCCGCCCCGCCGGCTGACGCGGCATCGGCCTGCGACCACTCATGGCCGCAATCGGCGCAGGCCAGGCTGTCGCCGTCGGGATAGGTGTTGTCGCCGGCGCACTGCGGGCAATGGGGGAGTTCGGGCATCGGATCGGGAGGCATCGGGCGGGGCCGCGATTATAGGCGGCGCCGTCACCGGCCGCCCTGCCCGCCCGGCGCGCCGGCCGGATCGCATCCCGGATTGCGCGCGCGCCACGCCGCCAGTTCCGCCTCGTATTGCGCCAGTTCCTCGGCGTAGAGATCGAACACGCAGCGATCGCAGCCGCCCTCGCAGCAATCGGAAGGCAGCGGCTTCTCCGGCGGGATCGGTGGCGGGTCGGGCGTCACGGCGGCGCGCAGGATGGGAACGGCCATTTTACGGCCGCGCCCAGGAATCCACCCGCGCGGCAGGGATTTATCGCCTCCGGCGCTCAATGGTCTTCCGCAGAGAGCGAGCAATTACCGCAACTGGCTGTCCTTGCTGCCGCGCCGGTTGTAGCCGCTGGCCGCGCGCCCTTCCTCCGCGTCGTGCGCTTCCTGGCAGGCGACGCACAACCGCACGCCGGGCACCGCCTTGCGCCGCGCCTCCGGGATCGGCGCATCGCACTCCTCGCAGCGCTCCAGCCCGGGCCCCTGCGGCAGCTGGCTGCGCACGCGCTTGATCGCGTCCTTGATGGTCGCGTCGATCTGGTCCTGCACGGCGCCATCGCCTGCCCAACCGGTTGCCATGTCGCCTCCGTGATCGCGAATCGCGGCTTGGTGAGAGCCACCATATCGGGGCGTCGCTGAACCACGTCAAGCCTCGATCCTCGCCCTGGGCGAGCGCGGGCCGGTACCATGCAGGCGCGAGCCGACCGTTCCCCGTGTCGCGGCGCCTGCACGAGGTTTGCCAGGCCCCATTCCCCCTTCTTCGAATCCGGATTTCCACGATGACCCGACTGCTCCTGACCTGCGCCCTGGCGGCGTCCATCGCCACGCCCGCCATGGCCTCAAGCTTCGCCGGCTCGTCGGCCGGGGCTTCCTCCGCCGGCTCCTCCGCTTCCTCGGGCAGCAGTTCCGACGACGACAAGGTGGTGCTGCAGGCGCGCGATGACGCCGCCGGTTTCGTCGCCAGCGACGGCCGCATCCGCGGGGCGATGCTCGAGGCCGCGCTGCGGCGGCTGCGCGAGCGCAGCGAGGCCGCGCGCAGGGCCAGCGACATGCAGCTCGCGCAGGCGATCCTGGCGCGGTGACCGGCGGGCGCCACCGGCGCCCGGCATCGTTGCAGGCACGGTGGGCGCGCCTGGGCGCGATCGCGGCGTGCCTGCTTGCCTGCGCCCTCCCCGCGCATGCCTCGCTGCGGCTGCAGGTCTCCGGCAGCGGGCTGTCGCCGGCGCAGGCGCGGGCTTCGCGACAGGTCCTCGACGACGTCGTGCGCCGGCTGCCCGCGGCGTGGGCGCGCGCGATCGACCGTCCCATCGCGGTGCAGTGGCGCGATGACCTGCCGGCCGATGTCCACGGCCGCGCGCGCGGCGGCACGATGCTGCTGCGCCGTGCGCTGCTGGACGGCTGGATCGCGCGCCCGGACGGCGCCGGCGAGGATGATCCGGCCACGCGCGCGGCGCTGGCCGTCGTGATCCACGAACTGGCGCACTTCTACGACCGCACGCAGGCCGGCCGGCTCTCGCACGACCCGCGCCTGCTCGACCTCGCCGGCTGGCAGGTCGCGCCGCTGCGGTTCGGCCTGCGGACTTCGCGCAATGCCTTCAGCGATCGCTCGCCGGATCGCTACGAGCTCGACAGCCCTGCCGAATTCGTCGCGGTGAACCTGGAGCATTTCCTGCTCGACCCGGACTACGCCTGCCGGCGGCCCGCGCTGCATCGCCATTTCGCCGCGCGCCTGCAGACGGCGCCCGCGCACGTCGCATGCGCGCCGGGCCTGCCCTGGCTGCAGGCGGACACCGACGAAGGCGAACCGCCACTGCTGCTGCTCGACCCCGCGCGCGTCTACGGCGTCGACTACCTGCTGGCCGAGGGCAACGACCAGGCCATGAGCCACTGGGGCCATGCCATGCTGCGGCTGGTGGTGTGCGCGCCCGGCCGGCCGCGCGGACCGGACTGCCGGCTCGACCTGCAATACCATCGCGTGCTGTCCTTCCGCGCCTTCGTCGACGACGTGCAGGTCTCGAACTGGCGCGGGCTCACCGGCTCCTATCCGTCGCGCCTGTACATGCTGCCGCTGCGGCAGGTGGTCGAGGAATACACCAAGGTCGAGCTGCGCGGCCTGCGCTCGATACCGTTGCGGCTCGACGAGGGCGAGGTCGCGGGCCTGCTCGAGCGCGCCGCGCGCGTGCACTGGAGCTATGACGGCCGCTATCGCTTCGTGACGAACAACTGCGCGGTGGAGACCTTCAAGCTGCTGCACGACGGCGTGCCGCGGCTTGCGGATGCGCATCTTTCCTCGATCACGCCCAACGGCCTGCTGCGCAGGCTCGAGCGCGCCGGCGTCGCCGACCCCTCGGTGCTCGAAGACCCGGCGCAGGCGCTTCGCCTGGGCTATCGCTTCGCGCCGGCGAGCGCGCACTACCAGGCGATGTTCGACGTCGCGCGCGACGCGCTCGGGTTACCACAGGCGCGCGTCGAGGACTGGCTGGCGCTGCCGCCGTCGACGCGCGCGCCCTGGCTCGCCCGCGGCGACCTGCGCGCCAGCGCGGCGCTGCTGCTGCTCGAGGAGGCCGCGCAGCGGCGCGAGGAGCTGCTGGCCCGCGACGAGCTCAAGCACAGGCTGTTTGGCCGCCCCAGCGATGCGGACGATGGCGATGGCGACGGCGATGGCGACGCGCGTGCGCAGCTGCTGGCGCTGCTGGCGCTGGAAGGCCGCTTCAGCCGGCCCGCCGAATGGCTGCCCGCCGGCTACGGCCTGCCGCAGCGCGTGGAGCGCGAGACGCTGGCCAAGGAAGCCGGCGACCAGGCCGTGAGGCTGCGTCGGCAGGACGCGCGCCTGCGCGGCGATGCGCGCGGACTGCTGTCGCCGGCGCGACAGGCGGCGCTGGCGTCGATCGAGGGAAACCTGGAGCTGCTCGGGACGAGGCTGCGGCAGTTGCACCGGGAGCAGGCGGCGGAGAGCGGCCGTGGCGATCCGTTGGAGACGCCGTAGCGGCGGGCAGGCGCTAGCCAAGCCGGTGGGCGCCATGTCCGCGAAAGCTTCGAAGCCGCTGGATTCCCGCCTTCGCGGGAATGACGCTGCCCTTGCCTTTGCGGCGCCCTGGCTCAATCAATTTATTGAACGCCCTCTCCCACGATGGGAGAGGGCATAGGGACGATGGATCACCGCCGGCTGCCGCGCTTCCCCATCACTTCGCCGCAGCCGGCCCGCCCTTCGCTTCGTCGAACGAGTACTCGTGCTGCGCGTCGCGCAGCACCAGCGCGCGCGCGTCACCCTTGTCGGCGACCACGAACTCGAAGCCGTCCTCGCCCGGCGACACGGTCACGAACGAGGTCGTGCCGTCGTCGTTCCCGCGCGAGGCCACCTCGCTCTTCCAGCCGCCGAAATCGAACCAGGTCGCCGCGCCCTTGCGCGAGACCGCGAGGTCGCCCAGCGCGTCGCTGTGGTAGCGGCCCGCGAGCTTCGCCGAGGCCGTGGCGTCGGCGGGCACGGACAGGCGCTTGCGCTCGGCGGCGATGTTCTCCTTCAGGCGCTTCGCCTGCGAGGCGACGTTCTCCACCGCTTCCGGCTTGCCGTCGAACAGCACCTCCAGCAACCGGCGCTGGAACGGCCCGCGGATGTACACGCCCGGATCGGAGTTGGTGAGGATCACCGCGCCGACGTTGGATTCGGGCAACCACATCATGTCGGAATGGAAGCCGACCATGTCGCCGCCGTGGTGCACCACCGGGATGCCCCAGGTGCGGTCGACCATCAGGCCCATGCCGTAGCTGGCGTCGTTGCCGAGCGCGACCTGCTGCCTGCGCCGCTCCAGCAGCGGGCCTTCGCCGATGTAGCGCGTGCCGTCCGGCAGCGCGCCCTTCTCCAGCTCCATCTGCACGTAGCGCAGCACGTCGTTGACGCTGCTCCACGCCGCACCGGCAGGACGCGCCGGGACGATGGTGTAGTTCAGGTCCATGCTGGCGGGCGCGGTGCGGCCGTCGACGTCGAAGCCGTGCGGCATGGCGTGGTCCCCGCGCAGCGCCTTCGCGTAGTCGAAGGTCGTCGACTTCATGCCCAGCGGGTCGAACACCTGCGACTGCATCGCCGCGTCGTAGGCAGCGCCGAGCTCCTTGTCCGGATACAGCACGTGGCCGCCCGCGAACCCGGCCGCCGCGGCCATCGGGTTGGAATACTGGAACAGCTCGCCGAACCTGCTGGTCGGCTGCATCGTCGCCAGCGTCTTCATCACCGACTCCGGCGTCGCGTCCTCGCTCTCGAACAGCCACTCCATGTCCTGCCGCGGCAGGCCCGTGCAGGCGCAGATCAGGTGCTTCACCAGCACCTGGCGCGTGGTGTCGGCGTCGCCCAGCTTGAACTCCGGCAGGATCCGCGTGACCGGCGTGTCCCAGCCGAACTTGCCCTGGTCGACCAGCCTGGCCAGCATCAGCGTGGTCATCGCCTTGGTGTTGGAGGCGATCATGAACAGCGTGTCGCCATCGACCTTGTCCGGCTTGCCCAGCGCGCGCACGCCGAAGCCCTCGGCGAACACCACCTTGCCGTCCTGGACGATGCCGATCGCCACGCCGGGCACGTCGAGCTGCTTCCTCGCGTCCTCGACGAATGCCTTCAGCTGCTCCAGGCGCGCGGCATCGAGCTTGTGCGCGGCCTTGCCGGCGAACGACTCGCGGCTGTAGCCCTTGGGCAGCAGGCGGTCGAACACCAGCGCGACCTGTGCGCCGCGCTTCTCGCCGACGGCGTTGGCCATGTCGTAGATCGCCACGGTCCAGCGGTCGCCGTGCCGCATCGCCTGCGCCATCACGTTGCGCTGGTCGTTGGCGGAAGTCTCGTAGGCGTAGCCGCGGACCTGCTCCCAGCCATCGCGCGCCGGCCGGTCGGTGGCGAGCTTGAGCGGCCATTTCGCATCGGCGTCGTAGGCGGCCCAGGCCGCGGCGACGGCGGCGTCGGCGTCCTTGCCGCCCACGTCCACGAGTGCGAGCCGGGAGCCCCCTTCCGGCGGAGTCAGGACGACCGCCGGGCCCCTGGTTTCCAGCGACCAGCCGGCCGGCGCGACGAAGGTGTTGCCATCGGCAGTGGTGCTGGGCGTGTCGGCCGCCAAGGCGCGCGCGGCCGTGGCTGCGGGAGCCGGCGCGTCCGCCGTCGCCGGTGCGGCCGCTTCGTTGGCGGGCCTGCAGGCCGCAAGCGCGAGGGCGAGCGTGGCCAGCGCGAACATCGGAGTGCGGGTCATCGTGGGACTCCGTGAGGGCGCCCGCGGCGGATCCGCGGGCGGGCCGACAGTTCGCAGCATTCAGGGGCCGGGCGCAAGTCCCGGCGCCGCGGCAACCGCGCTGGATGCCATCGGCAACGCGCTCGCCAGTCGCGATGCGACGGATGCCCGCCTGCTGCGCCGACGATCCCCGGAAGACATGCGTCGCCACGCCCGCCAGCGTGTAAACGCTTACGCCTTCCAGCCGCTGAATGGCGCGGGGCGGCCTCAGAACAGGTTCATCACGCGCGCGCAAAGTGGTTGCTGGAACGTTTGCAGCGCTGCTCGAAGCGCAAGGAAACCGAGATGAAGACCTTCCACCGCAAGGCCGCGTGGAAAATCGCGATCGCCGCGGCGCTCTCGCTGGGTACGCTCGGCACCGCCGCGGCACAGGACCATCGCGGCCGCGACGACGACAAGCACCAGGCCCAGGCCGACCAGCGCCGCGAACAGGCACAGGCGCGCCAGCATGCCCAGCGCGAACAGGCGCAACGCCAGCAGGCGCAGCGCCGCGCGGGCGAGCAGCGACAGGCGCAGGCACGCCAGAGCGCCCAGCGCGAGCAGGCGCAGCGCCAGCAGGCGCAACGCCGCGCGAGCGAGCAGCGCCAGGCGCAGGCGCGCCAGAGCGCCCAGCGCGAACAAGCGCAGCGTCGCGCCAGCGAGCAGCGCCAGGCGCAGGCGCGTCAGAGCGCCCAGCGCGAACAGGCGCAGCGTCGCGCCAGCGAGCAGCGCCAGGCGCAGGCGCGCCAGAGTGCGCAGCGCGAGCAGGCCCAGCACCGCGCGAGCGAGCAGCGCCAGGCGCAGGCGCGCCAGAAGGCGCGAAGCGAGCAGGCTCAGCGCGAGCGGGCGCAACACCAGCAGGCGCAGAAGCGTGCCGGCGAGCGGCGCGGCGACGCCCTCCGCCAGGCGCAGGCGCGCGAGCGCGAAAAGGCCGAGCGGGAGCGCGTGCAAAGGACGCACGACCAGGCAGCGCGGCGACAGGCCGGACTGCGCGACAGGCAGCACCGCCAGGACCTCGCGCAGCGCAACCAGGCCACGCAGCGGAACGAGCGCGACCGCAACGACCGTCGCCACGAGGACCGGCGGCCTCCGCGCACGATGGGTGGGCGGCAGCCGGCGCAGCGCGTGGCGGACCACCGTGACGACGGACGCCGCGCGCGCCTGGACCGCGCCGAACAGGAGCGCCGCATCCGCAACGAGCGCGCGCGCGCCGAGCGCTTCCACCGCGACCGCCTGGCGATGCAGCGCCGCGCCGCCGACCAGCGCGCGCGGATCCTGCGCCAGCAGCACCGCATCAACCAGTACCGCTACCAGCAGGCCTATTACGACCGCCTGCGCCAGCAGCAGCTGCGCTTCTCGGCGCGCAACTACGACTGGTACAACGACCCGTACTACTACACGCCGGCCAGCTATCGCTACCGCTACGACGGCGGCTGGTACCAGACCAACCGTTACGGCGCCGACCTGATCCGCCAGGCGGTGAACTACGGCTACCGCGAAGGCCTGCGCGCCGGCCGCGCGGACCGCGAGGACGGCTGGCGCAGCGACTACCGCGGCAGCTACGGCTACCTCGACGCCAACTACGGCTACAACGGCTATTACATCGACCAGGGCCAGTACAACTACTACTTCCGGCAGGGTTTCCGCCGCGGCTACGACGATGGCTATCGCGACGACTACCGCTACGGCCATCGCGACGACGACGGCAACTACACGCTGCTGGCCGCCGTGCTGGCTGCGGTGATCGGGTTCCAGCTGCTGAACTGACGGCCACGGCAATCGTTCGAGCCCGCGACGCCCGGCTTGCCCGGGCGTCGCGGCGTTGGTGCCCGCAGCGGCCTGCGCACAAGCCGCGCACAACGCGGCCCACGCCCGCGGCGCTAGAATCGGGCCATGTCGCACTCCCGCCGCCCGGCGTGGAGGATCGGATGTTCGGCTGGATCATCGCGGCCGCCCTCGCCGCCCAGGCCCCACCGGCAACGGCGCCCGCCGCGCTGCCGGATCCACCGGCCACGGTCTTGGCGATCGATGCCGTTCCGCCCGATCCCCGGCGCATCGAGGCGCTGCCGCCCGACCTGCGCGCGCGCGTCCACGCCGAGGTGATCGCGCCGTCCCATTCGCAGCTCGAGCGCCTGCAACGCCTGGTCGATTTCCTGTTCGGCCCGCAGCGCGCCGGGCTGGCCTACCAGCCGGACGCGACCTACACCGTCGAGCAGGCCTGGCGCACGCGCCGCGGCAACTGCGTGGCGTTCACGCTGCTGTTCCTCGCCCTGGCCGACGAGGCCGGGCTGGATGCATGGCCGCAGGAAAGCGAGGATTCGCTGGCCTGGCAGCTGCGCGACAACACCCTCTACCGCACCAACCACGTCAGCGCGGTCGCGCGCGTCGGGCGGCGCACCTGGCGCGTCGACGCCACGCCGCAGCCGGTGATCGAACGCGACCCGCCCGGCCGCATCGATCGCGAGCGCCTGCGCTCGCACTACTACAACAACCTGGCCGTGGCGCTGATGGAGCAGGGCCGGCTGGAGGACGCCGGCCGCTACATGGATGCGGCGATCGCCCTCGATCCGCGCTACGCGTCCACCTGGAGCAACGCCGGCGTGGTGGCGCTGCGCGGCGGCGACCGGGAATCGGCGCGACGCGACTACGCGCACGCGCTGCAGCTCGAGCCGGACAACGCCGGCGCCCTGTTCAACATGGTCGGCCTGCTCGAGCACGACGGCAGCGCGCGGGACCTGGCCACCTATCGAAACCGCCTCGAGCGCGTGCAGCGGCAGGATCCGTTCCACCACTTCATGCTGGCGATCGACGACGAGCGCGCCGGCGACCTCGCCGGCGCCATCGAGCATTTCCGCTCGGCGGCGCGGCTGATGCCGCGCGAATACCGCTTCCACCTCGCCCTGGCCCGCGCCTATCGCGAAGCGGGCGATGCCCGGCGCGCCGACCGCTCGCTGGCGCGCGCACGCGCGCTCGCCGGCCGCGAAGTCGCGGAACCGCCCGCGCCGGGCGGGATCCCGGGCACGGCGGCGGTGCAGCCGCCGGGCTGAAGCCGCCGCTGGCGTCCGGCGTCCGTGATCGCGACCGGCATCGAAACCGCCCCCTGACGACGAAGGCGCGCGCAGGTCGCCGGGAGCGCGTCAGCCGCTGCAGCCGCCGCAGCAGATCGAAGGCAGTTGCCGGACCTGCGCCGCGGAAACCGGCCAGCCGGCATCGCCGAACAGCCGCACCAGTTCGCCCGACTGCAGGGCCGCTGCGACGCGCACCACCTGGCCGGCCGGATCGACGTCGAGCAGCGCCGAAGGATCGACCTCGCGCAGGCTGTCGCCCAGCGCGCCCAGGTCGGGCGAGGCGCCATCGAGGCGGACGTGGAATTCCATCGCGATCTCCGGTTCCGCGGCGCCGGGGCCCCGATGGCAGGCAGGATCGCGCCGTGCCGGCGCCGCCGCCCTGATCCGGGTCAAGCGCGGACGCGCTGCGGCGCAGCCACGCCCCGCATGGCGCGGGTCAGCGGTTCCGGTGCGCCCGCAGGATCGCCGCGGCGCTGCGCTCCACGTCCTCGAGCGTGGTCGCCCAGTTCGACACCGAGATTCGCATCGCCGCCATGCCGTGCCACGTGGTGCCGCTGAGCCAGCAGGTGCCGTCGGCCTGCACGCCGGCGACCACCGCGCGGGTCGCCGCGTCGTCGTCGCCGAAGCGCACCAGCACCTGGTTGAGCACCACGTCGTTGAGCACGCGCACGCCGGGCTCCGCGGCGAGCAGTTCGGCGAAGCGGCGCGCGCAGGCGCAGTTGCCGTCGACCAGGCGCTCGACGCCCACGCGCCCCAGCCCGCGCAGCGTGGCGTACACCGGCACGCCGCGGGCGCGGCGCGAGAACTCCGGCGTCCAGTCGACGGCGTCGCGCTCGGCGCCGCCGGTCTGGACCAGGTAGGCCGCGGCGGAGGTCATCGCCGCGCGGTGGTCCTGCGCGTGGCGGACGATCGCCACGCCGCAGTCGTACGGCACGTTGAGCCACTTGTGCGCATCGGTGGACCAGGAATCGGCGAGCTCGATGCCGTCGGCCAGCGCGCGGTGCGCGGCGCTCGCGCGCGCCCACAGGCCGAAGGCGCCGTCGACGTGCAGCCAGGCGCCACGCGCGGCGGCGAGCGCGGCGATCTCGCGCAGCGGGTCGAAGGCACCGGTATTCACGTTGCCCGCCTGCGTGCAGACGATGGTTGGCCCTTCCAGCGCCGCCAGCACCGCTTCGAGGCGGTCGGCGCGCATGCGGCCCTGGTCGTCGGTGTCCACCCGGTGCACGGCGCGCGTGCCCAGGCCCAGGTAGCGCAGCGCCACGTCGATGGTCACGTGCGATTCGGTCGAGGCGACGACGTGCACGCGCGGCGCGCCCTGCAGGCCGTCTGCCTCGACGTCCCAGCCCGCGCGGCGCAGCACGGCGTGGCGCGCCGCGGCCAGGCAGGTGAAGCTGGCCATCTGGCAGCCGGTGACGAACCCGGCCTGCGCCGCGCGCGGCAGGTCGAACAGGTCGAGCAGCCACTGTCCGGCGACCTCCTCGACCACCGACGACAGCGGCGAGGTCGCGAAGATGCCGGCGTTCTGGTCCCAGGCCGCGGCGAGCCAGTCGGCCGCCAGCGCGACCGGATGGCTGCCGCCGATGACGAAGCCGAAATAACGCGGCGAGCCGCTGGCCACCGCACCGCGCTCGCCCTGCGCGGCGAGCAGGTCGATCACCGCCCCGTCGTCCTCGCCGCCGGGCGGCAGCGGTACGCGCAGCGCGGACAACAGCTCGTCGCGGCTCGCGCGCGCGCCGACGTGGCGCGCCGGAAGTTCGCGCAGCCATTCGCGCGCATGGGCATGGGCGCGCGCCAGGATCGGATCGAAGCTTGCGTCGGCCATGGGACGCCTCGCGGGGGAAGGACGCCCGCATTCTGGACGCAAACCCGCGCCCGCGCGTGGCGCGGCCCTTCGCGGAACGGCAGGAGCGGACGCGGACGGAATCGCGCGCCGCATGCGCGCGATCGCCCCGCGCCGACCGGTCAGATCGACCCGAGCAGCACCACGTTGCCCAGCCCGGTGGACAGCACGACGGCCATCGCCTCGGGCTCGGCGGCCAGCAGCTCGCCGGCGGCGGGGCCGAACTGCGGCGGCAGCACCCGGTGGTCGCTGGCGTCGGACACCACGTCGCGCGCGATGTGGCCGACCAGGACGTTGACGAACTCGCCCAGCGCGTCCTCGCCCAGCGCGTCGTCGCATTCGGCCGCGGGAATCGACAGGAACGCCCCGGCCACGCGGGCGGTGGTCGACCGGTCGGCGGCCAGCCCTACCCACAGCGGCCGGCCGGCCTTCACCCGCACGCGCGCGCTGACGTCGTAGCCCTCCAGGGCTTCGGCGGACTGCGCGAGGCTGGAGAAGGCGCAATGCGTGCCGAGCAGCCGCGGGAACAGGCGCATGCAGGTCTCCACGGCCGGGCCCAGCAGGCTGCCGGCCCGGTGCTGCGCGATGCCGAGCGCCAGCGCCTGCGCCGCCTGCTCGCGGTCGCCACGCTGCGCCCGCAGCGCGTCGGCCAGCTGGGCCGCGCTCAGCACGCCGCGCTCGACGAGGATGTCGCCGACCAGCTTGCGCTTGGCCTTCTGCTGCTCGAGCAGCGCCTCCACCTGGTCGGCCGTGAGCAGGCGCAGCTCCTGCGCGATGTCGCCGAACCGCTTGTCCTCGCGGCGCTGGCGCTCGTTGATGCGCGCGGCCTGGATGTAGTCGAGCATGCCCATCGATTGCGCCAGCTCGCCGAGCTTGGGGTTGGAGCTGCGCTGCGCATCCAGCGCATCGAGCAGTTGCTGCCGGTCGATCAGCCCCTGCTCGAGCAGGATCTGGCCCAGGAATTTCGCCGCCATTGCGGTACGCCTCGTGGTGTGTGGAATGCGTCAGCCGACGACCCGGTGCAGCACGCGCGCCATGGCGTCCGGGTCGATGGGTTTGTGCAGGTAGGACGCCGCGCCCAGCCGCAGGCAGTCCTCGACGTCGCCCTGGGCGCCCAGCGAGCTGAGGATGACCACCTTCGCGTGCTGGTCGTGGTAGAGGATCGCCTGCAGCGCCTGCTTGCCTTCCAGCTGCGGCATGACCAGGTCCAGCAGCACGAGGTCCGGTTCGTGGGCCTTGTACTGCTCGATCGCCTCCAAGCCGTCGCCGGCCTCGGCCACCACCTCGAACCCGGCCTCGGTCAGCTGCCGGGCCGTGAGCATGCGCAGGGCGCGCGAATCGTCGCAAAGCAGAACGGTGGGTCTTGCGGACACGGGAAGGACTCCAGGAAAGTCGGCCGGAAACGGGGTTCCTGCAGGGACATCGGCCGCGCCCGGGATTCCTTGAGCGTTTTTTTCGATGGCCTCCGGGCGCTCCCGCGCCGCCGCCGCGAATAATTCCCGGAACCCGAGCGCCGGACCATGGCATGCCGCCGCTATCATGGGACGGTTGCAACAGGGGGCATGACCGGCATGGCGCTGGCCAACGGCGATCGACGACACGGCAATGCGGCGCCCGCCCCGGGCGGCGACGCGAGCCGGCGCCTGCCGCTGCATCGCACCGTGTATCCCTTCCGCATCCTCGGGATGGGCCTGTCGGGGCTGCCGGTGGGCGCCGTGCTGTGGCAACTGCAGGCCACGGCGGCGACCTGGGCGCTGCTGGTCTTCACCACCCTGCTGTGGCCGCACCTGGCGCTGCTGTGGTCGCGCCGCAGCGCCGATCCCGACCGCACCGAGCGCCGCAACCTGCTGCTGGACTCGGTCATCGCCGGGCTCTGGGTGCCGATGATGCATTTCAACCTGCTGCCGTGCGCGCTGATCCTCACCCTGGCGACGGTCGACAAGATCAACACCGGCGTGCGCGGCCTGTGGCTGCGCTCGCTGCCGGGGATGCTGGGCGCGGCGGTCGCGGGCGGGCTGTGGACGGGATTCGCCTTCGCCCCGGCCACCGACATGCCGGTGATCGTGGCCTGCATGCCGATCCTGGTGATCCACACCGTCGCGGTCAGCCTCAACGGCAACCGGCTGGTGCGGCGCGTGCACGCGCAGAACCTGCGCCTGGACGAGCTCAGCCGCACCGATCCGCTGACCGGCCTGGACAACCGCCGCCAGTGGGAGGAGCACGCGCTGCGCCTGCTGCAGCGCTGCCGCGACGGCCACGGCCCGGCCAGCCTGGTGATGGTGGACGTGGACGGCTTCAAGGCGACCAACGACGGCCGCGGCCACGCGATCGGCGACGACGTGCTGCGCGGCGTGGCGCAGGCGCTGCGCGCGTGCATCGGCGAGCACGACCGCGCCGGGCGCTACGGCGGCGACGAGTTCGTGGTGGCGATGGCCGCCGACGAGGCGCGCGCGGTGGCGGTGGCCGAATGCATCCGCACCCACGTGCGCAACCTCGCCTTCCCGGCCGCGCCCGGCCTGCGCTGCACGGTCAGCCTGGGCGTCGCGGCGGCCGCGCGCGGCACGTCGCTGCGGCGCTGGATGGTCGCCGCCGACGCCGCGCTGTACCGCGCCAAGGACCAGGGCCGCGACCGCGTCGCCACGCCGGCGCATGGCGACGAGGAGATCGCGGCCAGCGCCGTCTAGCCAGCAGGACGCACGGACGCCGCGGGCCCGCGTGCGCGGGTCGCGACGCCTGTCGCTCCAGCCAGGGGCGGAGCCGCCTAGAATCGGCTTCCCGCCCAACCCATCGACCATGCCCATCCTCGTCACCGGCAGCGCCGGCCATCTCGGCGAAGCGATGATGCGCAGCCTGCGCGCGCAGGGACGCGCCGCTGTCGGGCTCGACATCGCGCCCTCGGCGCACACCGACCTGGCCGGCTCCATCGCCGACCGCGATTTCGTCGACCGCGCCATCGCCGCCCTCGCCCGCCGCGGCCTGGAGGCGATCGTCCACGCCGCGACGCTGCACAAGCCGCACGTCGCCACCCATTCGCGCCAGGCCTTCGTCGACGCCAACGTCACCGGCACGCTCAACCTGCTCGAGGCGGCGGCGCGGCACGGCGTCGGCGCGTTCGTGTTCACCAGCACCACCAGCGCCTTCGGCGACGCGCTGCGGCCGGCCGAAGGCGAACCCGCGGCGTGGATCGACGAGGACGTGGCGCCGCTGGCGAAGAACATCTACGGCGCGACCAAGACCGCGGCCGAGGACCTGTGTCGGCTGTTCCACCGCAACTACGGCCTGCCCTGCCTGGTGCTGCGCACCTCGCGCTTCTTCCCCGAGGCCGACGACGACCCGGCGCTGCGCGGCGCCTACGCCGACGCCAACATCAAGGCCAACGAGCTGCTGTACCGCCGCGCCGACATCCAGGACCTGGTGGACGCGCACCTGCTGGCGGTCGAACAGGCCCCGCGGATCGGCTTCGCTCGCTACGTCCTCAGCGCGACCACGCCGTTCGACCGCGGCGAGCTGGAAGAACTGCGCCGCGACGCGCCGGCGGTCGTCGCCCGGCACGTGCCCGGCTACGAGGACGAATACCGACGCCGCGGCTGGCGCATGTTCCCCGCGATCGACCGCGTCTACGACAACGCGCGGGCGCGGGCCGAGCTCGGCTGGCGGCCGCGCCACGACTTCGCCGCCGCCATCGCGCGGCTGCGCGCCGGCGCGGACCCGCGCAGCCCGCTGGCGCAGGCGATCGGCATCAAGGGCTACCACGCCGGGGCCTACGCGGACGGGCTGTACCCGGTCGAAGGCTGAGCCGACGGGTTCACGTTGGCGGCTCCGCGCGAAATCCCGCGGTCCGGCACGCAATTTGCTTGGCGGATATAGAATTCCCCGTCACCGAACCCTTGATCGACCGGACCACCGCGGCCCGGACCCGGATGGACACCGCACCGCTCCCGCTCGCCACGGTCATGGACCTCCTGCTCGACGCCGTCTGCGTGGTCGACGGCGAGGGACGCTACCTGTTCGTCAGCGCCGGCTTCGAGCGCATCCTCGGCTATCGCGCCGACGAGGTGCTCGGCCGCCCGATGATCGAGCTGGTGCACCCGGACGACCGCGAGCGCACCCTGGCGGCGGCGGACACGATCATGCAGGGCGAGCCGCAGCTGCATTTCCGCAACCGCTACCTGCGCAAGGACGGCCGCGTGGTCGACATCCAGTGGTCGGCGCGCTGGTCCGGGCAGGACCAAGCGCGCATCGCCGTGGGGCGCGACGTCACCGAGCTGCGCCACGCCGAGGCGGTGCAGTCGGCGCTGCTGGCGATTTCCGAAGCCGCCCACGCGACCGGCGACCTGCCGGCGCTGTTCGCGCGCATCCACCAGACCATCGGCACGCTGCTGCCGGCGCGCAACTGCTTCGTCGCGCTGCACGACGCCGGGCGCGGGCTGGTGGAGTTCCCCTACTTCGTCGACGAATTCGACGCCGCGCCCGCGCCGCTGCCGCTGGAGGCGCCGACGCTCAGCAACCAGGTCATCCGCAGCGGCGACGCGCTGCTGCTGGCGCCCGGTCGTCCGGGCGATCAGTCCTCGCCGCTGCAGCCGGTGGTCGGGCGCGACGCGCTGGACTGGCTGGGCGTGCCGCTGCGCACCGACGCGGGCGTGATCGGCGCGCTGGTCGTGCAGAGCTACAACAGCGGCGTGCGCTACACCGAGCGCGACAAGCAGCTGCTGGAATTCGTCTCCGCGCAAATCGCCGCCGCGATCGAGCGCAAGCGCAGCCAAGCGCGGCTCGAGCACCTGGTCGGCCACGACCCGCTCACCGACCTGCCCAACCGCAGCCGCTTCGACGAGCGCCTGGAGCGGGCCCTGGCGGCGGCGCCGCGGGCGCGGCAGCGGCTGGCCCTGCTCTACCTCGACCTCGACGGTTTCAAGCAGGTCAACGACCGCCACGGCCACGACCTGGGCGACCAGCTGTTGCATGCGGTCGGCCAGCGCATCCGGCAGTGCGTGCGCCGCACCGACACGGTGGCGCGAATGGGCGGCGACGAATTCGTCGTGCTGCTGGGCGGCGTCGACGACGCGGCCGACGCCTACGCGATCGCCGAGTCGATCCGCGCCGCGCTCGCGCGCCCCTTCTCGCTGGAAGGCGCGCACGTGCAGGTCACCGCCAGCATCGGCGCCGCCCTGCACCCCGAGCACGGGGTGGAGAAGAAGTCCCTGCTGCGCAGCGCCGACAGCGCGATGTACGCCGCCAAGCGCCAGGGCGGCAACCGCCTGGTCGCGCGCGGCCAGGAGTCGGTGGCGCGCCACTGAGCCAAGCGGGGGCCGTGGACGTTCCCGGCCGCTTCGCACGTTGGCCACTACGCCACGTCCCGCCGGGCGACGCCATCCGGGCGCTCCGCCGGGATTCCGGCGCAGCCGATGGGGAGGGACGCCGATGCAGGCCTTCGACCACGTTTCCGGGCAGGTGCTGGAGATCGACGGCGCGCGGATCTACTACGAGGAGCACGGCGATCCGGACGGGTCGCCGCTGCTGATGCTGCACGGGGGCCTGGGCAGCCTGCACGACTTCGCGGCGATCATGCCGTGGCTGCGCGAGGGCCTGCGCGTGGTCGGCATCGACAACCGCGGGCATGGACGCTCCAGCCTCGGCGATCGCCCGCTCGACTACGCGCGCCTGCAGCGCGACGCCGAGCGCGTCATCGAGCACCTCGGGCTGCGCCGGCCCGCGCTGCTGGGATTCAGCGACGGCGGCATCGTCGCCTACCGGCTCGCGGCCGAGCCGGCGCTGGACATCGCGCGCGTGGTCGCGATCGGCGCGCACTGGGAGATGCCGCCCGGCGACCCGACGCGCGAGCTGCTGTCGATGGTCAGCGCCGAGCGCTGGCGCAGCCTGTTCCCCGACTCGTATCGGCGCTACCGCGAGCTCAATCCAGCGCCCGATTTCGACGCCCTCGTGCGCGCGGTGCGCGCGATGTGGCTGGACGAGGGCGACGGCGGCTATCCCGGCGAAGCCGTCGACGGCATCCCCTGCAGCCTGCTGATCGTCCGCGGCGAGGACGACCACCTGCTCGCTCGCGACAGCGTCGCGCGGCTGGCGAACCGGGTGCCGCGCGCGCGCACCGCGCACATCGCGCATGCCGGCCACGCCGCGCACGAGGACCAGCCGGAGGCGGTCATGCGCGCGGTGAATCCGTTCCTCGCGCCCTGAGCGCCATGCGTCGCCCGTCCGCGGCGATGCGCATCAGCGCGGCCGTGCCGCTTCGGCCGGTTTGCCGCTCGCGGGCGTGGCCGGCGCGCCGGCGCGCTTGACGATCACCAGGTAGTTCGAGCCGCCCACGCCGCCGAAGTCGGCGCCGGCCGCCTCGTTGCCGCCGAGCACCACCGGCGAGCGCGTGTACAGCCGGCGGTAGACGTCGAAGTCCTGGTTCGGATCGGGCTCGTTGAGCTGCACCACCATGCCGGTGCGCTCGAAGCCTTCCGTGAGCCAGGCCGGCGGCGACCCGCGCTTCACCACGCGGCTGTCGTAGGCCACGTACACGAACGCGGGCGGATCGATCGCGAAGCGCAGGAAATCCCCGGCGCTTTCGTTCTTGTCGCCGGTGTTGGTGGTCTTGATCCAGGTCCCGCCCTCCAGCCCGGGCGGGATCTCCGCCAGCGTGTGGCTGCGGCCGCGGTCGACGTAGTACGGGTCGCAGGCCTGCAGGCATTCGACCACGTAGCCGTCGGGCGGATCGAGCACGCCGGTGACCACGGAACGGTCGCACTGGACTGGCTCGCGCGGCAGCCGGCAGGCGCGGAACTCGTTCGACCGGGCCAGTTCGCCGCAGTGGGCCGGCACCTGCGCCGGCTGCGCGCCCGCGGCGAACAGGGTCGAGCTGTCGAAGCACAGGCCCTTGAGCTGCTCCGGGGCGACGAGCGCCGTGCGCAGGTCGGCTTCGCCGGCCTTGGCGTAGCGCAGGTTGGCGAAGCGCAGGTCGGCGTGGTCGAGCTTGGCGCCGCGCAGGTCGGCTTCGCGCAGGTCGGCCAGCTGCAGCGACGCGTTGCCCAGGTCGGCGTTGGAGAAGTCGGCGCCGCGCAGGCTGGCGCGGGTCAGGTCGGCGCCCTGCAGGTTGGCGCGCTTGAGGTTCGCGCCGTCGAGTTCGGCGCTGATCAGGTTGGCCTTCGACAGGTCCGCCTGGGCGAGGTCCCACGAGCGCTGGAACGGCCGCGGGCCGCCCTGGGCCACCCACCAGGCGACGCGCGCGGGCACCAGCGCGACGGCCAGCACGAGCAGCCACAGCATCGGCCGCGCCCAGCGCCGCGGATACGGGTTGCGGCGCAGCTGCAGGACCAGCAGGACGAGCAGGAACGCCGCGGCCACGAAGAACAGCCAAGTGCCCGCCTCGCGCGGCGCGGCGCGCTGGGCGAAGAACACCACGGTGGCCGGCGCCAGCCAGTAGAAGACCAGGTAGCTCAGGAACGAGGGCACGCGTCCGCGCAGGTTGAACAGCGTCACCGCGCGGTCGACCTCCGGGACGTCGGGCAGCTTGAGCAGCTGGCCGATGAAGATGTGCACGTACAGCGTGTAGCCGATCAGCAGCAGCGGGCCGATGGTGATGAAGGTGCCGAAGTCGATTTCGGTATTGGCGAACGGCACCGGGATCTTGCCGGCGCCGGTGAGCAGGACGCTGTCGGGCGCGGCCAGCGTCAGGGCGCAGAAGAACGAGAAGCCGATCAGGCCCAGCATCGAGAAGCGGATGGTCTCGGAGATCTCGCGGTGCCGCTCGGCATAGTCCTTCGCGGTGTCGGGAGTCGACACGGGCCGGTCCTGCGGCGGCCACCACCAGCGCCGCGGCCAGCGGTCGCGCCGCGCCAGCCGAGCCAGCAGGCGGGACATCCCGCCCTGCGGCGGATTCGCGTTCATCGGCACGTGCATGCGGCGGCCTGCGCGGGGGCGCTGTCCATGGATACGCGATCGGCGGCCCGGATCGGTCGCTGGCAACTATCTCCCGCTCCACGGGAGAGTGAGGAATGCTCTTGGACCCTCTCCTGCGAAGCGGGAGAGGGAGGGCGCGCAGCGCCAGGGTGAGGGCCAGGCTCTTCGCCGCGCGCGCTTGCGCCAGCGGCGGCAGCCGCCGCTCGATGCGATTCGGTTGCTTGCTGGCTTCGGTTGCTTGCGCGAAGGAAGTCGCCGTCCGGGGAATCGCTCTTCCCCCGGCAAGGCATCCTGCCTTGACGGGGGCGCCGGCCATCCATGGCCGGCTTGACGCGATCCCCCGGCCGCCGCCTTCCTGCCAATTTCCACTGCTTCGGCGGTCGAACCCTCTTCCGCGAAGCGGGAGAGGGAGGTGCCGTAGGTCGGGCCTACGCGTCCGACGCCTCGACTTCCTAGAACCCCTCTCCCGCTTCGCGGGAGAGGGAGGGCGCGCAGCGCCCGGGTGAGGGCCCGGCTTTTCGCCGCGCGATTCGGCTCGCCTTCCCGTGCCGGCGCGTTGCGCGGCCCCGGCTACTTGAACACCAGCTCGCGCAGCACTTCCTGCCCCAGCAGCGTGCGCATCGGCGTGCGCCTGCCGGAGGCCTCGTCGGCCTTGCGGAAGTCCATCTTCGTCACCCGCGCGACGATCGGGTCCATCCTCTCGTCGAAGCCGTCGAAGGCGGCCATGTTGGGGTATTGCACCACCAGGTACAGGTCGGCCTCGTTCGGGTTGTGCGCGGTCGCCGAATAGACGTGGTAGTCCATCACCAGCCCGGCCTTCTTCGACTCGTCCATGAGACGACGCCAGTTGCCGTCGAGATACGCCATGTAGTTCTCGAACTGGCCGTCCATCACCTTGATCGCCGACACCACGACCACCGGTCCGTCGGCGTAGGAGCGCTCCTGGGCCGGCACGGGGACGGCGATCGGGACGGCGACCACGGCCAGCAGCAGCGCCGCCAGCCAACTCTCGAAGCGTTTCATGGAAACCTCCACGCGAAAGGGCCGCGCGGACGCCCGCGCGGCACGGCCGGAGACGTCCCCTGCCGGCGGTCGCACCGGCCCCAACGCGGGGCGCGGCCGCGAGTGGCCAACCGTCGGTCGGGCTCAGCCCTCACCCCGCCTGCCCCTCCGCACCCGGCGGCCCGATATCCCGTGCCCGGCCGCGGAAGGCTGGGCGTCGCCTCCGCGTCAGCGCGCGCGAGCCGCCAATGCCTGTGCGATCGCCGCCTCCGCCAGCGGCGCCATCACCGCGTAGCCCGCCGGCGTCGGATGCACGCCGTCGGCGGCCAGCCGCGCGTCCATGCCGCCGCGCGCGTTCACCAGCGCAGCGTGGTAGTCGAGGTACACCGCGTCGGCTTCGCCGGCGTAGGCGCGCAGCCAGGCGTTGAGCGCGCGCACCTTGCCGGCCGGGTGCAGGCCCGGGCGCCACGGGTAATCCTCCACCGGCAGCACCGAGGCGAGCACCACGCGGATGCCGTTCGCGCGCGCCAGTTCGGCCATCGAGCGCAGGTTGGCTTCGATCATCGCCGGCGTCGACGGGCCGGTGTTGCCGGCGATGTCGTTGGTGCCGGCGAGGATCACCACCGCGGCCGGTCGCAGGTCGATCACGTCCTGGCGGAAGCGCACCAGCATCTGCGCGGTGGTCTGGCCCGAGATGCCGCGGTTGACGTAGGGCTTGCCGGGGAAGAACGCGGTTCCGTCGACGCGTCCCCAGCCATCGGTGATCGAATCGCCGTAGAACACCACGCGCGCCTCGCCCGGCTTCGGCGCGCCGAGCGCCGCGTTGTCGTCGCGATAGCGCGCGAGCTGCGGCCAGTCGAGCAGCCGTTGCTGCAGCGAGGCGACCTGGTCGGGTGTGAGCGTGGCGGGCGCGGCGACGAACAGGGGATCGGTGTCGGCGGGTTGCGTGATCGCGTCCGTGGTATCGGGCTGCGCCGCCGTGGCCGGCGGGATTGCCGGCAGCGAAAGCAGTGCGGCGGCGAGAACGAGGCTCATCGTGGTTCGCATGGGGGCTTTCCGGTTGGGGCGCGTGCGACGGGTTCCGCGTGCATTCTGCGCTTCCTGCCTTGCGCGAACAGCGATTGCCGGATCGTGGGAGCGGCTTCAGCCGCGGCCGGTTGCTAACATCGACGGGTGGAAGCCTTCGTCACTGCCGATCCGGCCACGCAAGCGATCGACGCGCTGCGCGAGTGGCTGCATGCGCATCGGCGCGTGTTCGTGCTCACCGGGGCCGGTGTCAGCACCGCTTCGGGCATTCCCGACTATCGCGACGCCGGCGGCCGCTGGAAGCGCTTGCCGCCGATCACCTGGCAGGCGTTCACCGGCGATGCCACCGCGCGCGCCCGCTACTGGGCGCGCAGCTTCGTCGGCTGGCCCGCCGTGGCGAACGCCTGGCCCAATCGCGCGCACGTCGCGCTGGCCCGGCTCGAATCGCGGCGGCGCCTGTCCCTGCTGGTCACCCAGAACGTGGACGGGCTGCACGTGCGCGCCGGCCAGCGCGCCGTGGTCGACCTGCACGGCCGCATCGACCGCGTCGTCTGCCTGGCCTGCGGCGCATCGTCGCCGCGCGCCGGGCTGCAGCAGCGGCTGGCGGCCATGAATCCCGGCTGGGCCGGCCTTTCCGCCGCCACCGCGCCCGACGGCGACGCCGACCTGGACGGTCTGGATTTCGGCGGCTTCCGCGTCCCGGCGTGCGACGCCTGCGGCGGGATGCTCAAGCCCGACGTGGTGTTCTTCGGCGAGAACGTGCCGCGCGAGCGCGTCGCCGCCGCGCAGGAGGCGCTGGCGGGCAGCGACGCGATGCTGGTGGCCGGCTCCTCGCTGATGGTCTATTCCGGCTATCGCTTCGCCCGCATGGCGCGCGAGCTCGGCCTGCCGCTGGCCATCCTCACCCGCGGCGTCACCCGCGCCGACGACCTCGCCACGCTCAGGCTCGACGCCGAGTGCGGGGCGACGCTCGAGGCCGCGGTCGGCTGAGGGAATCGCCCGGCTCGCCCTCCACGTTGCAGCCGCACGGGCGCATCCAGCCGCGCGAGCGGATCAGCCCGCCCATCGCGCTAGCATCGCGCGATCCATCGACGGAGCCGCCATGCCACGCCCCATCGCCGAGATCCAGGCCGCCGGGCATCCGGTCGCCCTCGCCGACCTCGTCGGCGAGGATCGCCCGCTGGTCATCCGCGGCCTGTGCGCCGACTGGCCCGTCGTCGCGGCCGCGCGCCAGTCCGACACCGTCTTCGCCAATGCGCTCGCCGCCTTCGACGGCGGCACTCCGGTCGACACGCTGCTGCTGCCGCCGGAAGCCGAAGGCGTGATCGGCTACGACGACGACTTCGGCGCGTTCAACTACCGGCACTACCGGGTGACCGTCACCCAGGCGCTGCACCGCCTGGCCAGCGCCAGCCGCGCGCCCGACCCGCCCGGCATCGCGCTGCAGAGCGCATCGATTCCCGCCTGCCTGCCCGGCTTCGTCGAAACGCACCGCATGCCGCTGCTCGATCCCGCGATCGCGCCGCGGCTGTGGATCGGCAACCGCGTCACCACGCCGGTGCATTTCGACGAGTACCACAACATCGCGGTGGTCGCCGCCGGCCGGCGTCGCTTCACGCTGTTCCCGATCGAACAGGTCGGCAACCTCTACATCGGCCCGCTCGACTTCGCGCCCACCGGCGCGGCGATCGGCGTCGCGCGCCTGGACCGCCCCGATGACCCGCGCCATCCGCGCCTGCGCGAGGCGCTGGCGCACGCGCTGCAGGCCGAGCTCGACCCCGGCGACGCGCTCTACCTGCCGCCGCTGTGGTGGCACCACGTCGAATCCCTGCACCGCATCAACGCGCTGGTGAACTACTGGTGGTACCCGTCCTCGCGCGACGATCGCGGCGCGAGGACGGGGCTTGCCAGCCTGATGCACGCCGTCCTGGCGCTGCGCGGCCTGCCGCCGGCGCAGCGTGCGGCCTGGCGGACGGTGTTCGACCACTACGTCTTCGGTGACGCCGACCCGGTCGCGCACCTGCCCGAAGGCCGCCGCGGCATGCTCGGCGCGCTCACGCCGGAAGCGGCGGCGGCGCTAGCGGAAAGGATCCGGAAATACCTCTAGCGACGCCGGCGCCGTGCGCCGCAGCGGCCCCGCGGCCGCGATTGTCGATCCGGGCATCCGCCGCTCGTCGAAGGAGGAAACGGCAATCCCTCCCCCCGCCAAGGACTTCCCATGTCGCTGAAGCTCTACGCCCATCCCTTCTCGTCCTACAGCCAGAAGGCGCTGGTGGCGCTGTACGAGAACGCCACGCCTTTCGAATTCATGATGCTCGACGGCGAGCATCCGGACGTGTTCGCCGAATTCGCCGCGATGTGGCCGATCAAACGCTTCCCGCTGCTGGTCGACGGCGACCGCGTGGTGATGGAGGCCACCTCCATCATCGAATACCTCGACCTGCGCCATCCGGGCCCGGTGCGGCTGGTTCCGTCCGATCCCGACGCGGCGCTGGAGGCGCGGATGATGGACCGCTTCTTCGACAACTACGTTTCCACGCCGCAGCAGAAGGTGGTGTTCGACCGCATCCGCGCGGAGGCTGATCGCGATCGGCACGGCGTGGCCGAGGCGCGCGCGATGCTGGACACCGCCTACGAATGGCTGGACCGGCGCATGGCCGGCCGCACCTGGGCCGCGGGCGACGCGTTCAGCCTGGCCGACTGCGGCGCCGCGCCGTTCCTGTTCTACGCCGACTGGACCCACCGCATCGATGCGCGCTTCGCCAACGTGCTGGCCTACCGCCGCCGGCTGCTCGCGCGGCCCTCGTTCGCGCGCGCGGTGGACGAGGCCCGGCCGTACCGGCCGCTGTTCCCGCTGGGCGCGCCCGATCGCGACTGAACGGGCGCGCCGCGGCCGCGGCGCTTTCCCGCCCCCTTCCAACCGCGCGGCGGGATGCTAACCTCCGCGCACGCGATCCAATCCGCCGATGTCCTGGTTCGGGGGGGCCAAGCATCATGGGACAGAGCGCACGCCTGCTTGCGGCGACCGCCATCCTCTTCTGCGCCAGCGCCAGCGCCGCCGACCTCGCGGTGCGGGTCGACGACGGCCACGGCCGCGCGGTCGCGGACGCGGTCGTGACCGTGCTGCCGCGCGATCCGGCCGCGCAACCGGCGCCCGCGCGGCGCGCGCCGGCGCGCAGGACGATCGACCAGAAGGACCTGGCCTTCGTCCCCTACGTCGCGACCCTGCGCCCCGGGGACGAGGTCGTGTTCCACAACAGCGACCGCACCCGCCACCACGTGTATTCGTTCTCGCCGGTGAAGGCGTTCGAGTTCGTGCTCGCGCCCGGCGAGACGTCGGCGCCGCAGCAGCTCGACAAGACCGGCGTGGTCGCGGTGGGCTGCAACATCCACGACCGGATGATCGCCTACCTGTACGTGTCCGACGCGCCGTGGATCGCGCTCACCGACGCCGGCGGCCGCGTCGACCTGGAGGGACTGCCGGCCGGCGCCTACGACGTACGCGTCTGGCAGCCGCGGCTGCGGCCCGGGCGCCCGGACCTGGTCCGGTCCGGCGTGGTGCTGGGCGCGACCGAGTCGAAGACGCTCGCGTTCGCGCTGCCGCTGCTGCCGGACTCGCGGCTGCAGTTCGACCGCGAGCACACCGACTACTAGCCCGGGCCGATGAGCTTCCGCCTCCGGCTCGCGTCGTTCTTCGTGGCCGCGCTGGTCGCGATGCAGGGCCTGACCGCGCTGCTGGTCTACCAGGCGACCCGGCACGAGCTGATCGCCGAGGGCCAGCGCCAGCTCGGCGTCGCCGCGAGCGCCTTCGCGCGCCAGCTCGACGACATCTCCGAGCGCGTGGCCGCCAGCGTGCAGGTGCTGGCGCTCGACTACGCGCTGCGCTCGGCGATCGCGCAGCGCGACCAGGCCACGATGCTCTCGGCGCTGCGCAACCACGGCCGCCGCGTCGGCGCCACCCGCATGCTGCTGGTCGACGTCGATGGCCACGTCGAGGTCGATACCCGTGGCCAGCTGCGCGCCGGCGCGTCGTTCCCGTTCGACGACCTCGTCGACGACGCGCTGGAGCGGCCCTCGGCCGCGGTGGTGGCCTGGGACGGGCGCGCGTACTGGATGGTGGTCGTGCCGGTGTTCGCGCCGGACCTGGTGGGCTTCATCGCGGCGGCGATCCCGGTCGACGATCGCCTGCTGGCGCGCCTGCAGGCGCAATCGGCGCTGCCCAAGCGCATCGAGCTGGCCGCGGCCGCGCCCGGCGGCCGCTGGACGGTGCTCGCGCGCGGCAGCGACCGCGTCGCGCTCGCCGAGCACCTCGCCACCGGCGGCAAGGCGCTGCCGACGCAGGCCGAAGTGGTGTCGATCGGCGGGCGCGAATTCGTGGCGCAGGCGGTCTGGCTCGATCGCTCGCGGCGCAGCGCGCCGGTGGCGGCGGTGCTGGGCTATTCGGTCGACGAGGCGCTCAGCCCCTACCGTTCCGCGACCACCGCGTGGGCGGTGCTGACGGCGCTCGGGCTGGCGGTGGGCCTGGTCGGCGCCTGGCTGATCGCGCGCAGCGTGTCGCGGCCGGTGGAACGGCTGGCCGAGTCCGCGCACCGCATCGAGGCCGGCGACTACGCGCCCGCCGACGATGCACCACCCGCGCCCGCGCACGGCCGCGGCGACGAGCTCGCCCAGCTCGCCTCGGCCTTCCGCAACATGGCGCAGGCGATCGGCGAGCGCGAGGCGCGCATCCTGCACCAGGCCGGGCACGACCAGGTCACCGGGCTGCCCAACCGCGTCGCTGCCGAAACCGAGATCCAGCATGCGCTGGCGGCCAATCCCGGCGCACCTGCCGCGTTGCTCATGGTCGGCCTCGGGCGGGTGCCCGAGATCATCAAGACCATGGGCCACGTGGTCTGCGACCGGTTGATGCGCGACGCCAGCGAGCGCATCCGCATGCCTGCCGGCGCCGGCATGCTCGCCCGCGCGACCGAAACGCAGTTCGCGATCTTCCTTCCGGCTGCCGGCGAAGCCGGGGCGATCGCCACCGCGCTGCGCGTCGTCGAAGCGCTGTCGGAGCCGCACCGCGACGGCGAGCTGACGCTCGACCTCGCGCCCGCGGTCGGCATCGCGCTCGCGCCCGCGCACGGCGCCGAGGCGACCGTGCTGCTGCGCCGCGCCGAGGTCGCGCTGATCGGCGCGCTCGGCAGCGAGGACCCGGTCGCGGTCTACGATCCGGCCACCGACCCGCACCGGCCCGAGCGGCTGTCGCTGATGGGCGACCTGCGCGAGGCCATCGAGGGCGGGCTGATCGACATGCACTACCAGCCCAAGCTCGCGCTCGCCAGCGGCGCGATCGACGGCGCCGAAGCCCTGGTGCGCTGGACCCACCCGACGCTGGGCGCGATCGCGCCCGACACCTTCATCGCGCTGGCCGAGGAAACCGGCAACATCCGCCGCCTCACGCGCTGGGCGCTGGCCACCGGCATCGCCCAGGCCGGCCGCTGGAACGCCGCGGGCCGCCCGCTGCGGGTGTCGATCAACGTCTCCGCGCGCGACCTGGAGGACGTCGAGCTGCCGCGCCGCGTCGCCGGCCTGCTCGCGCTGCACCGGGTGCCGCCGCGGCTGGTCGCGCTGGAGATCACCGAGAGCGCGATCATGGGCAAGCCCGACGCCGCGCTGGTGACCCTGCGCATGCTCGCCGAGCAGGGCATCGACCTGGCCATCGACGACTTCGGCGTCGGGCAGTCGTCGTTCGCCTACCTGCGCCGGCTGCCGGTGCGCGAGCTCAAGATCGACAAGACCTTCATCGCCCACCTGGGCACGGTGCGCGAGGACCAGCTGATCGTGCGTTCGATCGTCGAGCTCGGCCACCACCTCGGCTACCGCGTCACCGCCGAGGGCGTCGAGGACGCGGCGGCGCTGGCCTACCTCGCCGATGTCGGCTGCGACCACGCGCAGGGCTTCCTGGTTTCGCGCGCGCTGCCGGGGATGGATTTCGACCGGTTCGTGGCGGCCGGGGCGTGGCCGGGACGGAAATGAGGATGCAGGCGAAACGCATGCAACAGGCGACGTCCACGCGTGAAGCAATGCACAGCTCGCGCGGCGGGCGGATCGCGTCGCTGCTGCTCGCGCTGGCGGCGTGCGCGGGCGGCGCGCAGGCGCAATCGCTCGACCTGCGCGGCTACGCCGACTTCCGGCTCGCCGCGCCGGCTTCCGAGGAGGACTGGAGCGACGGCGGCCTCGGCAAGACCCGCTTCGGCGGCGACGGCGGCGCCGCCTTCTCCGGCGGCGCGGCGCTGGCGGCAAGCTTCCAGCTCACGCCGGAGCTGCTCGCCTCGGCGGAACTACAGTACCTGCCCGAGGCGCGGCATCCGCTCGACGTGCTCGAGGCCTGGGTGCGCTACCGGCCGGTGTCGACCACGCCGTGGCGTTGGTCCGCGAAGCTGGGCGCGTTCTTCCCGCCGGTCTCGCTGGAGAACGACAGCATCGGCTGGACCAGCCGCTGGACGCTGACGCCTTCGGCGATCAACTCGTGGGTCGGCGAAGAACTGCGCACGGTTGGCGCGGAGCTGCGCGTCGAGCATCGCGGCGACGCCGGCACGCTCACCGCGCAGGCCGCGCTGTTCGGCCACAACGATCCGGCCGGCGAGCTGCTCGCCGCGCGCGGCTGGGGCATGGGCGACCTCACCTCCGGGCTCGGCGCGGAGCTGCGCGAGCCGGACGTGTATGCACCGGTGGCGTACGCGCCGGTGCCGATGCTGTACCGGCCGTTCATCGAGATCGACGACCGCATCGGCTGGTACGCCGGCGTCGAGTGGGATTCGCCCGCGCACGGCAGGCTGGCGCTGCTGCGCTACGACAACCGCGCCGATCCGGCGGCCGAAGTGGGCTACGCCGGGCGCGAGCTGTATGCCTGGCACACGCGCTTCTGGAGCCTGGGCGCGCGGGCGCGCTCGGGCGACATCGTGTTCATCGCGCAGCTGATGGACGGCTCGACCGCGTTCGAGCCGGTGCCGGGCCTGCTGCTCGATACCCGCTTCCACGCCGGCTACCTGCTCGCCGGTTGGGAACGCGGCGACTGGCAGCCCGCGCTGCGCGTCGACGTCTTCGGCCTGCGCCAATTGCCCGACACGCTGGACGCGCCGCTCGACGAGCACGGCAACGCGGTCACCTTCGCGCTCAACTGGCGCCCGCGCGACAACCTGCGCGTGGTGGGCGAGATCCTGCGGCTGGACAGCACGCGCGACCAGCGCCGGCTCGCCGGGCTCGCGCCGCGCCAGCTCGACATCCAGGTGCAGCTGGGAGTGCGCGTGCTGTTCTGAATGTGCCGGCCGCGACGGCCGCCGCGCCTGCGCGGCGCAAGAGTCGCATCGCGGCGCGGAAATGAACGCCGGTGCGCCCCGTGGCGCGCGGCGACGAATCCAGCGCTGCGCAAGTGCTAGGATGGCCGCATCGGTTCGCCGTCCGCGCGTCACGCGCGACTTCCCCGTCGCCCGCTTCGCTCCCTTCCACGCGCCATCGTCCCGCAACGGGACGAAGCTTCATGGGAGCCGCCGTGCCCGGACGCCACACCCGCGACCCCGCCGCCCCCGCCGCGCGCCATGACTGCTGCAGCGACTGCGACGCGGTGTGCTGCCGCCTCACCGTGGTGCTGCAGCCCGAGGACCGCATCCCCGGCCACCTCACCACCCGCAACGACGACGGCCTCCACGTGATGGCGCGCGACGAGGAAGGCTGGTGCGTGGCGATCGACGCGGCGCACATGCGCTGCTCGATCTACGACACCCGGCCCGGCGTGTGCCGCCGCTTCGAGATGGCCGGCCCGTATTGCCGCTCGGTCCGCGACGACTACGCCGATCGCAATGCGCGCGGCATCCCGCTTGCCCTGTACTGAACCGGAGGAGACATGTCGCGCAGCAAGGCACCCGCACCCGCAGCAAGCACCAGCCGCATCTTCGGCAGCGGCAAGTCCGGCGACCGCGGCGCCAACGTCACCAGCGAGCGCATCGCCGAGGACCTGGCCACGTTCCGCGCGGCCGGCGGGCGCATCGAGGTGCTCGGCAACACGCGCTCGCTCACCAAGATCGGCGTCGATCCCGCGCTCGAGGCCCCGGCATCGCCAGGCAAGGACGCACGGGCCGCCGCCGGCAAGCCCTCCGCCTGAGCGCAGGCCGCGCGCCCGGACGCGTGCAGGCCGGCGTTCCCGGCGCCTGCTAGGCTTCGGAGCGGACGATCCGCGGAGTTGCCGCCATGCGCACGCTTGCCTGCCTGCTCGCCGGTCTCGCCTGCCTGTCCGGAGCCGCCCGCGGCGCCGAGCCACCGCGCGCGGTCGCGGGCGCCGACGGCAGCATGGCGCTGCCGCCAATGACGGTGCCGTACTCGATGTTCGCCTCGCCCGAATCGCTGCGGCGATTCCGCGAAGTGCTGGCCGAAGGCCGTCGATCGCCCGGCCTGGACGGCGGCATCGACGCGGCGCGCGCGTTCTACGACCGCATCAACGCCGACCGCGCCGCGCGCATGCGCAAGCTGTACCCGGTGGAGCTGTCCACGCGCCGGATCGCCGGGGTCGACACCGACGTCGCCGTGTCCGCGGACGGCGTCGCGCCCGCCAACCGCCGCCGCGTGCTGCTCAACCTGCACGGCGGCGGCTTCCTGTGGGGCGCGCACAGCGGCGCGCTGGTCGAGATGATCCCGCTGGCCGCACTCGGCCGGATCGAAGTGATCGGCATCGACTACCGGCAGGGGCCGGAGCACGTCTTCCCCGCCGCGACCGACGACGTCGTGGCGGTCTACCGCGAACTGCTCCAGACGCATGCGGCCGCGAACATCGGCATCTACGGCTGCTCCGCCGGCGGCCTGCTCACCGGCGAGGTGGTCGCGCGCCTGGTCCGCGACGACCTGCCCGTGCCCGGCGCGATCGGCACCTTCTGCGGCTCGATCGCGGCGTTCGGCGGCGATTCGAGCTACATCGCGCCGGCGCTCAGCGGCGACCCGGTCGGCAGCGGCCCGGTCGGCATCGAACGCCTGCCCTACTTCAAGGGCGCGAGCGCGAGCGACCCGCTGGTGCTGCCGGCCAACGATCCGGCCATGCTCCGGCATTTCCCGCCGACGCTGCTGGTCACCGGCACGCGCGACTTCGCGATGAGCTCGGTGCTGCAGAGCCAGCGCCTGCTCGCCAACGCCGGCGTCGAGGCCGACCTGCACGTCTGGGACGGCATGTGGCACTCGTTCTTCTCCGACCCGGAGCTGCCGGAGTCGAAGGAAGCGTATGCGGTGATGGTGCGGTTCTTCGACGCGCACCTGGGCCGCTAACGCGCCTTCAACGCTGCGGCGCGCGGCTTCACGCGCTTCAGGACAGCGCCGCGATCACCGCCCGCGAGAACGCGGGGATGTCGTCGGGCTTGCGGCTGGTGATCAGGTGCCCGTCGGTGACCACCTCGGCGTCGGTCCAGCGCGCGCCGGCGTTCTCCAGGTCGGTCCGCAGCGAAGGCCAGGAGGTGACCTCGCGGCCCTTCGCGACACCGGATTCCACCAGCATCCACGGACCGTGGCAGATCGCCGCGAGCGGCTTGCCGGCGCGATCGAACGCGCGCACGAACTCGACGGCCTCCGGCAGGGCGCGCAGCCGGTCCGGGTTCATCACTCCGCCCGGCAGCACCAGCGCGACGAAATCCTCGGGCCGCGCGTCGGCCAGCTTCACGTCGACCGCGACCGTGTCGCCCCACTGCCCGTGCTTCCAGCCGCGGATCTCCGCGCTGCCCGGAGACACCACCTGGACCGTGAAGCCCTCGCCCTCGAGCGCGATCCGCGGCTGCACCAGCTCGGACTGCTCGAAGCCGTCGGTGGCGAGGATCGCGATGCGCTTGGCCCTGGCGTTCATGCCTGCTCCCGTGTCGGAAGACCGGCACGCTAGCGCGGCGCCGATGCGCAGGGCGTGAATCGTTCGTTCAAGGCGCGTTGCGCGCGGCCCGCCGCACCCTGGACAGGCGCGCGACGTAGCCGCCGCCAGGCGCCAGCCGCAGCGACAGGGTCGCGTCGCGCGCGACGTCGCGGCGCTCGATCCTGTAATCGCCGGCGTAGCGGTCGGCATTGAGCCCGTCGGACACGATCGTGGCCGCGTACGTGCCATCGCCGAGGAAGGACAGCGGCACCTCCAGCGTGCGCGGCGTCCAGTCGGTCATCGCCGCGAGGTACCAGGTGTCGCCGTGGCGGCGCGCCAGCACCAGGTAGTCGCCCACGGCGCCTTCGATCGCGCGGGTCTCGTCCCACGTGGTCGGGATGCCGGCGAGGATGCGGGTGAACTCCGGCGCCTCGCGGTAGGCGGACGGCACCCCGGCCAGGTACTGCAGCGGGCTCTCGTAGACGACGTACTGCGCCATCTGCTGGGTCCGCGTGCCCTGGCTCATCGGCCGCTCGCGCACCACGCGGAAGCTTTCCTTGGTGCCGTTGGCCATCGTGCCACCCTCCCAGTCCATCGGGCCGGCGAGCATGCGCACGAACGGCACCGTCAGCGCGTGGTCGGGCGTGACGCGGTCGCTCCACATGTCGTACTCGTGGCCGAGCACGGCCTCGCGCGTGAGCAGGTTGGGCAGCGCTCGCTGCATGCCGGTGGGCTTGAAGGCGCCGTGGAAGTTCACCACCAGGTGGCGCCTGGCGGCCGCGCGCGCAACGCGCTCGTACAGGCGCACCATGACCTGGTCGTCGCGGTCCATGAAGTCCATCATGATCCCGCTCGCGCCCCACGCCGCATAGCAGTCGAGCGCCTCGTCGAGGTTGCGCTCCAGCGCCAGCGCCTCGTTCCACAGCAGCACGCGCACGCCCTTGCCGCGCGCGTAGGCGATCAGCCCGGGCACGTCGATGTCGGGATTGACCCTGGTGTTGTCGTCGTTGTCCGACCAGCCGGCGTCGAACATGATGTAGTCGAGCCCGTACTCGGCCGCGAAGTCGATGTAGTGGCGGTAGGTTTGCGTATTGAGGCCGGAAACGAAGTCCACGCCGTACAGCAGGCGGCTGGTGATCCATTCCTCGGTCGACTTGCCGGGATGGATCCAGGACACGTCGTCGAGCTCCAGCGGGCGCGCGAGCCGGTAGACCAAATCGTTTCCGAGCAGCGACGCGGCATCGGGCGCGACCATCAGCACGCGCCACGGATAGGTGCGGGTGCCGGCGGTGCGCGCGATGTAGTCGGCGCGCCGGGTGACCATGCGCTGCTTGAACTCGCCGCCCATGACGCGTTCGGCGAGCGGATGGCGCGCGAAGTCGCCGGTGAATGCCGCCTGCCCCGGCACGCCGCGCAGCCACAGGCCGGGGTAGTCCCACAGGTCGGACTCGGTGAACGCGACGAACGCATCCTGCGTTTCCACCAGCACCGGCAGGAAGGCCAGCCGCCCTTCCGGCAGCTCGCGCAGCGGCAGCTTCGCGTAGTTCTCCTCATAGCTGCCGTGGAAGCAGTCGACGTCCTCGCGGCAGGTCGCCAGCGCCACCCAGGCCTGGTCGCCGTCATCGAAGCGCAGGCCGGTGCGCTCGCCCAGCACCGTGACCTCGCCCGGCAGCGTCGTCTCGAACCGGTACGCCACGCCGTCGTCGTAGACCCGGAAGGTCGCCGCCAGCGTCGGCCCGAGCGACAGCCGCAGCTCGTTGTAGCGGTCGGGGATGACGGAGCGCTTCTCCGGCACCGTCGGCCGGATCACCTCGTCCACGCTGCGTCGCGCCTCGCCGGTCACCGCCGGCATCGCATCGGCGCGCAGCGCGCCGTCGATGTCCATGCCGATGCCGGTGGCGCGCACCAGCACGCGATCTCGAAAGCGCACCTCGAGCGTGAGCCGGTCGCCCGCGTGCACGACCGCCTCGATCGGCTGCGCCGGCGCGCGCACTTTGAACGTTTGCGCGCTTGACGGCAGCGCAAAGCCGAGGATGAACAGGCCGGCCACGAAGAGGCCCGGCGCGCGGCCGGGACGATGGAAATGGATCACGGCGCCCTTCCGTTTGCGTGTTCGACGGCCAGCATAGCCGGCGCCCCGCCGCCGCGCCCGTACCGGGCGGACCCCATGGACCATCGCGCCGTCGCGCAACACGACCGCTTCACCGGCACCACGCTACATCGGGCCTCCCCCCAAAGCACCGAGGCGCCCATGGCCACTGATCCCCGCAACCTCGAAAGCAAGTTCTGGAAGGCGCTCGGCGACGATCGCACGCTGATGCTCGGCATCGACGGCGTCGAGGATGGCCATGCACGGCCCATGACTGCGCTGTTCGAGGACGACCGCGCCCCGATCTGGTTCTTCACCACGAGGGACAACGCCCTCGTGCGCCAGCTGCGACAGGGACAGCGCGCCATCGCCGCCTTCAGCGCGAAGGGCCACGATCTGTTCGCCAGCATCCGCGGCAGCCTGCACCTGGACAACGACCCCGCGGTGATCGACCGCCTGTGGAATCCCTTCATCGCCGCCTGGTACGAGGGCAAGGACGACCCGAAGCTGGCGCTGCTGCGCCTGGACGCGGAGGACGGCGAGGTCTGGCTGAACGAGTCGAGCATGCTCGCCGGGGTCAAGCTCCTGCTCGGGCGCGACCCCAAGCAGGACTACAAGCACAAGACGGGCATCGTCGACCTGGGCTAGCGCCGTCGCGCCGGCACGGGCCTGCCGGCGCCTCCTATCCAGCGCGCGCGTGCCAGGCCTTGAGCAGCTCCGCTTCCTGCTCGCGGGTCATGCCCGCGTTCAACTTGGCCTGGCGCTCGGGCGGCAGGGTGTGGAACCACGCGAGCAGGTCCGAAACCGTCGTCGCCAGCGGCCGGAACGTCAGCCCCGCGGCGAGCGCGCGCGCATTGCTGACCTGCCCGTAGCCGGCGTAGGGTCCGCCCTTGGACGACACCCAGATCGGCGTGTCCGCCTGCTTCTCCTCGAGGAACTCCGGCGCCACGTGGGTGAACTGCACGCCGCCGCCGGTCACGGCCTGGCAGCCATGCAGCATCGCGTCCATCGACATCCGGTAGTCCGGGCCGACGGCGTTGAAGGTGCCGGTGGTGCCGTTCTCGGCGAGGCGGATCATCCACTCGGCGAGGTCGCGGCCGTCGATGACCTGCACCGGGTCGCCGCCGTCGCCGGGGACCAGCATTTCGCCGCCCTGCGCGACGCGGTGCGGCCAGTAGGTGAAACGGTCGGTTTCGTCGCGCGGCCCGACGATGTAGCCGGGACGCACGATGGTCACGCGGTCGCCGTACTGCCTGCGCGCCTCGGCCTCGCTCAGCGCCTTGAGCGGGCCGTAGAGGTGCTCGATGTCGGCGCGCAGCGTCTGCTGCGTCTCGGCCATCGCGTCCTTGCCCGAGTACGGCGCGAGCGGCGCATCCTCGGTGATGCCGGGCTTGCTGCCGTCGGCATAGACCGAGATCGTCGAGATGAACAGGTAGTGCCCGATGTTGCCCTTCAGCACTTTCGCGGCGTCGCGCACCCAGACCGGCAGGCTGGTCGGGTTGTCGATGCACACGTCCCACTGCCGTCCCTGGAGCGACTTCAGGTCGCCGTTGCGGTCGCCGTGCAGCTGCTCCACCTCGCCCGGCCACTCCGGCGACGGCCGCTTGCCGCGGTTGAACAGCGTGAGCTTGTGCCCGCGCGCCAGCGCGTAGTCGACCTGGAACGGCCCGGTGAAGCCGGTGCCGCCGAGGATCAGGATGCGCAGCGGTTTCGCCGCGCGGCCCACGGGCGCGCGCGCGGGCGCGGCCGGCGCCGCGATGGCGGGCAACGCGGCCGCGGCGGCCACGAGGGCGCCGAGCTTGAACAGGTCGCGACGGGTGGCGGGCATGCGATGGCTCCTTGGCGGCGGGCGCGCGATCGGCGCCGGGGCCGGATCGCGCTGGATCCGGAGTCTTACCACCACCCGGGGACGACCGCGCATGACGAAAGTCGGGGTCGGGCCACTGCAGGCAAACGCGGCATCGGCCAGGACATCGCCATTGGTGCCGGCTTGCCGCCGCCTTCATCGCGCGGCGGCTATACAGGCCCGCCCAACGATGCGAGGCCCCCATGCCCTCCGAGCCGACCACCGTCGACGCCGTGGACCTGCCGCGCTACCTCGGCACCTGGTACGAGATCGCGCGCCTGCCGATGCGCCATGAGCCCGCCGGTTTCACCGACATCACGGCGACCTATTCGCTGCGCGACGACGGCCGGATCGCGGTGGACAACCGCGCGCGCAACGGCGACGGCGGTCTCGAGCAGTCCAGCGGCGTGGCCGAGCCGGTCGAGGGCAGCGGCAACAGCAAGCTCGAGGTGAGCTTCCTGCCCGAAGGCCTGCGCTGGATTCCCTTCACCAAGGGCGATTACTGGATCCTGCGCCTGTCCGAGGACTACGACATCTCCCTGGTCGGCAGCCCGGATCGCAAGTACCTGTGGCTGCTCTCGCGCAAGCCGTCGCTCGATGAAGCCACGCGCACCGATTACCTGGCCACGGCGCAACGGCAGGGCTTCGATCTCACCGACCTGATCCACACGCCGCATACCGGCAACCCCGCGGCTTGAGCCACCACGGCCCACGACGCGGCAAGGATGGCGTGGCGGTGCCGCGCGCGTCCTTGCGGGCCCTCGCGTCGATCCGGCCCCGGCACGCAGGAACCCGCGACCGCGCACCCCTCCTCAGCTTTCGGGCGCGCGCAGCTCCGACAGCAGCGTCGGGATGAGCTCGGAAACGGTCGGGTGGATCGGCACCGTGCGCTGCAGCCGGTCCGCGCTGGCGCCGGCCGTCATCATGTCGACGATGCCGTGCACCGCCTCGTCGCCCTCGACGCCCAGGATCGCGGCGCCCAGGATCGCGCGCGTCTGCGCATCGACCACGACCTTCATGAAGCCCAGCGTTTCGTCCTTTTCGACCGCGCGCCCGACCCGCCCCATCGGCCGCTTCGCGACGAGGTAGGGCCGCCCGCTCTTCGCGGCCTCGGTCTCGGTGATGCCCACGCGGCCGAGCGGCGGATCGATGAAGAGCGCGTAGTCCGGGATGCGCTCGCTGACCCTGCGTTGCTCACCGTCGAGCAGGTTGGCGGCGACGATCTCGAAGTCGTTGTACGCCGTGTGCGTGAACGCACCGCGCCCGTTGCAGTCGCCCAGCGCCCAGATGCCGGGTGCGCTGGTGCGCAGCTCGTCGTCGACCACGATGTAGCCGCGCGCATCGGTGTCCACGCCAGCCTTGTCGAGGCCGAGGTCGCCGGTGTTCGGCACCCGCCCCACCGCGACCAGCACGTGGCTGCAGGCGACGCGGTCGCCGTCGAGCGTGGCCACGATCGATCCGCCGTCGCGCCCGAAGGCGATGTCGCCGACGCCGGTGCGGATGTCGATGCCCTCGCCGGCGAGGATGTCGCGCACCGCGTCCGAGACGTCCGCGTCCTCGCGCCCGATCAGGCGCGGCCCTTTCTCCACCACGGTCACCGCGGCACCGAAGCGGCGGTGCATCTGCGCGTACTCCAAGCCGATGTAGCTGCCGCCGATGATGACCAGGTGCGCGGGCACGCGGTCCAGCGCGAGGATCGAGGTGTTGGTGAGGTACGGGATGTCCTGCAACCCCGGCATGTCGGGCACGACCGCCCGGCCGCCGACGTCGAGGAACACCTGCGGCGCCGAGATCGCCTCGTCGCCCACGCGCAGGGTGCGCGCGTCCTCGAACCGCGCATGGCCCTCGATCACCGTGCAGCCGTCCATGCCGTCCAGCCATCCGCGCACGCCACTGCGCGCATTGGCGATCACGGTGTCGGCGCGCGCCTTCACCCTGGCCATGTCGATGCGCACCTCGCCATCGAGCAGCACGCCGAAGTCTGCGGCGCGTCGCGCCACGTGCGCGGCGCGCGCGCTGGCGACCAGGGTCTTGGTCGGCATGCAGCCGGTGTTGACGCAGGTGCCGCCGAACAGCTTGCGCTCGACCAGCGCGACGCGCCTGCCGGCCTGCGTCAGCCGCCCGGCGAGCGGCGGGCCCGCCTGCCCGGCGCCGACGACGATCGCGTCGAACTCCCGCGTCGCGGCCTTGCGCTCAACGGCGCTCACGTCGCCGCCGCCACGACCAGCACCGCGCCGCCGATCGCGACGATGTCCTCGAGCAAGGCGGCGGGACGGTCGCGTCCGAACGCCGCCGCCAGCTTCGCGCGCGCGGCGCGCCCGCCGAGCGTGCCGGCCACCGCGCCGATCGCGCCCGCCACCAGCCCGCCGATCCACGGCGTGCCGCCGGCGAAGGCGAGCGCGGCGCCGCACGCCGCGCCGGTCACGATGCGGGTGCCGAACTGCACCGGCACGGTGCGGCTGGGCGTGCGCGGCAGCTGGTCGGTCACCAGCTCCCCGAGCGCCAGCAGCGACAGGATCCAGGGCGCCCAGGCATGGCCCAGGAACGCCAGCCAGCTGCCCTGCAGGTTCAACCAGCCGCAGCAGGCCGCCCAGCTCACCACCGCGGGCGCGGTCATCGCACGCAGGCCCGCAACGACGCCGATCAACAACGCAAGCAGGTAGATCGCCATGCCGATACTCCCCATCAGGATGCGCCGCGCGGTCGCCGTGGCGTGGCCAGTGCCCCCTCACCCGCCGACACGTCCGCCCGGACACCGCACTCTAGCGCGCCGGCGCCGCCAAGGCCCGACCGCTCAGCCTGACACCTCCCGTACCGCGCGGACCGCCCGCTCGACTTCCTCCGGCGTGTTCACCAGGCTCGGCGCCAGCCGCGCGTAGGTGACCGCGTACGGGCTGGTGCTGGCGATGACGCCCTTGTCGAGCAGGCGCCGCACCACGTCTTCCGGCTTGAGCCCCGCCACCTCGAACACCACCAGGCCCGCGGACAGCTCGCCCGACATCGGCGTGTGCAGCTTCACCTTCGGGTTGCGCGCCAGGCCGGCCTTGCACTGCTCGTTGAGCGCGCGGATGCGCGCGGCGACGCGCGCGCGCCCCATCCGCTGGTGCATGTCGAAGGCGGCCGCGGTGGCCCACTGGTGCTCGAAGGCATGGAAGCCGCCGGGACTCATGCGGCTCGCGTTGGTGGGCGTGGCCGGCTCCGCGCCGCCCTGCTCCCAGGCAGTGTACTGGTCGAGGTCGCTGAAGCTCGGGATGGTCGGCTGCAGCCGCGCCCAGTTTTCCGCGTCCGCCCACACCAGGCCGGTGCCGCGCGGCGCGAACATCCACTTGTGGGTGCCGGCGCAGAAGTAGTCGCAGCCCATCGTGGCGATGGCCTCGTCGGTGCAGCCCAGCCCGTGCACGCCGTCGACGACCAGCAGCACCGGCTGGCCGGCGCGCGCGCGCAGCGCCGCGGCGATCTCGCGGATCGGCAGGCGGATGCCGGTGCTCGAATGCACCCACGTCAGCCCGACCACGCGCGTCTTCGGCCCGATGCCGGCGAGCAACCGGCCTGTGATCGCATCGGTGGTCGCATCGGCGGCCTCGGGGAACAGCTCGATCTTGCGCATCGTCGCCCCGGCGCGGCGGGTGGCCAGCCGGACTGACTCGTGGTGCGAGTAGTGGTCGTGGGTCGTGCACAGCACCTCGTCGCCTTCGCGCAGTGGAAGACCGTGGTAGACCAGCGCCAGCCCGGTCGTGGTGTTGCCGGTCAGGCACACGTCCTGCGGCCGCGCACCGAGGTAGGCGGCGATCCGCGACTGGACCTGCAGCGGCAGGTTGTGCGCGTCGTCCTCGAACATGCCCTGCTCGACGACGTGGAAGGGATTGCGATCGATCGCGCGCCGGTAGCCGTCGATCGCAGCCTGCACCGGCGCCGGATGGCTGGCGAGGAAGAAGCTGGCGAAATGCGCGTAGGCCGGATCGAGCGCGAACTGCGCGCGGATCGAATCCCAGCTGGAGAGGTCGGGGAGCGCGGGCGTTTCCTTCGCGACCGCGGCGAGCAGCCCGCCCGGCAGCAGGTGGGCCGCGGCGACCGCGGCGGGAGCGGCGAGCAGGGCACGTCGGGTGAAGGCCATCGAAAGTCTCCTGGTGGCGGATGCGGACCCCTTCGGAGGGTCAACGCCCGTGGCAGGCGCGGCCGGACAACGGTGGCGGGTACGCCGCGCGCTGTAGGGAGCGCGGCGAAACGCCGGGCCCTCGCCCTGGCGCTGCGCGCCCTCCCTCTTCCGCTGCGCAGGAGAGGGTCCAACGCCGAAGCGGTGCAAAGTGGCAGGAAGGCGGCGGCCGGCGGATCGCGCCAAGCCGGCCATGGATGGCCGGCGCCCCCGTCAGGGCAGGATGCCCTGAAGAGCGATTCACCGGACGGCGACTTCCTTCGCGCCAACAGCCGAAGCCCGCAAGAAGCCGCACCGCACGGCGAAAAGCCGGACCCTCACCCGGGCGCTGCGCGCCCTCCCTCTCCTGCTTCGCAGGAGAGGGTTTGAATGCCGGCGGCCGTATTCGTCCGGGCTTTGCGCAGACAGCCGAAGCACCGCAAGAAGTCGAACCGCGCGGCGAAATGCCGGGCCCTCACCCTCGCGCTTCGCGCTCTCCCTCTCCCGCGAAGCGGGAGAGGGTCTGGAAGCCGGTGCCCGCTGCACTCCAGCGAAGCGGGAGAGGGTTCAACCGCCGGAGCGCGGCAACGGGTGTATAAGGCTGCAGTCCAACCGGAGCCCCGCCATGAAGCACCTGCCCAAGCTCGCCGCCCTCGCCGTCTGCGGCGCCATCGCGCTTGCAACGCCCTCGTTCGCCGCGCTCGAGGTCGGCGCGAAGGCGCCCGAGTTCAGGGCGCCGGCCTACCTCGCCGGCGAGCCCTTCACGTTCGACCTGGCCGATGCGCTGAAGCAGGGCCCGGTGGTGGTCTACTTCTTCCCGGCCGCGCATACGCCAGGCTGCAACCTCGAGGCGCACCTGTTCTCCGAGGCCATCGACCAGTTCAAGGCGCAGCATGCCACCGTGATCGGCGTGACCGCCGGCAACGTCGACCAGCTCGCCGACTTCTCGAAGGAAACCGAGCACTGCGGCGGCAAGTTCGCGGTCGCCGCCGACCCGGGCGCGAAGATCGCGAAAGAATACGACGCCATCCTGGACAAGAAGCCCGAATGGTCCGACCGCACCTCCTACGTGATCGCCCCGTCCGGCACGATCGCGCACGCCTACTCCGACCTGAACCCCAACAAGCACGTCAGCGAAACGCTGGAAGCGGTGAAGGCGCTGGGCCACTGAGCCGGTGCGGCCCCGCCGCCGTCGACGCCGCCTTCACCACGCCGTCTCCCATCCGCTGCTAGCGTCCCCCGACTTGGCTCGCATGGGGGAACGGATGGGACCTGGCTCGATATCGAAGCTGGACGAAGCGCGCCAGTTCCAGATCCTGGTCAATGGCGTGGTCGACTACGCCATCTACCTGCTCGAGCCCGACGGCACCATCGCGAGCTGGAACACCGGTGGCGAGCGCATCAAGGGCTACACGCCCGCCGAGGTGCTCGGGCGCAATTTCTCGATCTTCTATGCGCCCGAGGACATCAGCAACCGGGTGCCGGAACACGCCCTGCGCACCGCCGAGGCCGAGGGCAAGTTCGAGGCCGAAGGCTGGCGGGTGCGCAAGGACGGCACGCGCTTCTGGGCGAGCGTCGTCCTCGACCCGATCCGCGACGAAGCAGGCCGGCTGATCGGCTTCGCCAAGGTCACGCGCGACATCTCGGAGCGGCGCGCGGCCGCCCTGGCCCTGCAGGAGGCGCAGGAGGCCTTCATGCAGTCGCAGAAGGCCGAGGCGATCAGCCGGCTCACGCTCGGCCTGGCGCACGACTTCAACAACATCCTGACCGTGGTCACCAACTCGCTGGACCGCATCGTCGCCTGCAACGGCGATGCCGCCAAGATCGCGCGCTCGGCCGACATCGCGCAGCGCGCCGCCGACCGCGGCTCGCTGCTCACCAAGCAGCTGCTCGCCTTCTCGCGCGGGGAACTGACGCACGCCAGGGTGCAGGACGTCAACGCGGTGATCACCGCGAGCGAGCCTCTGCTGCGCCGCGCTTGCGACGTCGTCATCGCGATCGAGATCGACCTCGAGCCGGGACTGCCGCGGGTCCCGCTCGACGCCACCCAGTTCGAGGCGGCCCTGCTCAACCTGGTGATCAATGCGCGGGACGCCATGCCCGAAGGCGGCCGCATCCAGGTCTCGTCCCGGTTGCGCAGGGCCGAGGACGGGACGCGGAGCGTGCTGGTGTCGGTGCGCGACGACGGCACCGGCATGCCGGCCGACGTCGTGGCCAAGGCGCTGGATCCCTTCTTCACCACCAAGGCGGTCGGCAAGGGCAGCGGGCTCGGCCTGAGCCAGGTGTACGGCACCGTGTCCAGCCTGGGCGGTACGGTCTCGATCGACAGCGCGCCGGGCAAGGGGACCAACGTGGTCATGTCGTTCCCGGTTCCACCGGACGCGACGTCCGATGACGACGACGCCGTGAAGATCCTGATGGTCGACGACGACCAGCCGATCCTCGAGGTCGTCTCCGAGGCGCTCGCCGACGCCGGCTACGCCGTGGTCACCGCGTCCACCGGCGACGAGGCGCTGGAGAAGATCCGCAACGACGCCGGCATCGACATCCTGTTCTCCGACGTCGTCATGCCGGGGTTGTCGGGCGTGGAGCTGGCCAAGCAGGCCGCCGACCTGCGGCCCGGCCTGCGGATCATGCTGGCCTCCGGCCACGCGCAAAGCTGGATCGAAGGCCTGCCGCAGGACGTCGACTTCGTCGCCAAGCCATATCGCTTCGGCGAGATCCTGCAGACCATCTCGCGGCGCCTCGGCGCCTGACGATCGCTTGCGGCGCGGGCCGTGTCCGCATCGACCGGGGGTGCGCGTTCGTTTCCCGTTGGCCACGCGCCGGCCCGGCATCGATGAATGCGAACGGCGGTGCGCGTGGCCGCAACCACGGTGGAGGCGCCATGGACCACGATGACCATGCGATGCGGACGACGGTCCCCGGCGCCGGCCGCAGGCACCGCATCGCGATCCGCCGCGCCGCCGGCGCCGTGGTGTTCGCGCTGTGGGCGGGCGCACTCCAGGCCGGTGGGCAGGCCGACCCGCACGCCGGCCATCCGATGGGGACGCTCCACTTCCCCGTCAGCTGCAGCACGCCGGCGGGGGTGGAATTCGACCGCGCCGTCCTGCTGCTGCACCACATGACCTATCCGCAGGCGCGCGAGGCGTTCGCGCAGGTAGCGAAGACAGACCCCGCGTGCGCGATGGCGCAGTGGGGCATCGCGATGACGCTGTTCCAGCCGCTCTGGCCGACCCGCCCGGGCCCCGAGGCGCTGCAGCGCGGATGGGAGGCGGTGCAGCGGGCGAAGGCGCTGGCGCCGCCGAGCGGGCGCGAGCGGCTGTTCGTGGCGGCGGCGGAGGCGTTCTTCCTCGACCCCGCCTCGACCGATTACTGGCTGCGCATCCGCCGCTGGGAACAGGCCCAGGCGAAACTGCACGAAGCCTATCCGGACGACCCGGAAGCGGATGCGTTCTACGCGCTCGCCCTGCTCGCCACCGCCCCGTCCGACCGCGTCTCGCGCACGCATGCCGACCAGGCGGCAGCGCTCCTGCTCCAGGTGCTTGCGCGCAACCCCGACCACCCGGGCGCGATGCACTACCTGGTGCACGCCAACGACATGCCGGGCCGCGAGCGCGAATCGCTGGACATCCTGCGCAAGTACGAGGCGATCGCGCCCGACAACCCCCACGCGCTGCACATGCCCACCCACATCTACACGCGGCTGGGCGACTGGGACGCGGTGGTGCGCGGCAACCTGCGCGCGGCGGACGCGGCGCTGCGATTCCCCGCGGGCGAGCGCGGGCAGTTCGTCTGGGACGAATTCCCGCACGCGATCGAATACCTCGTCTACGCCTACCTGCAGCGCGGCGCGGACGAGGACGCCGCCGCGCAGCTGCGGCGGCTGCGCGCGATCCCCAACCTCGAGCCGAGCTTCAAGACCGCGTTCCACCTGGCCTCCACGCAGTCGCGCTACGCGCTGGAGCGGCGCGCATGGGACGAGGCCGCGCGGATCGTCCCGCGCGAGCCGGCGACGCTCGACTGGGATCGCTTCGCGTGGCCCGAGGCGATCGCCCGGTTCGCGCAGGGCCTGGGCGCCGCGCACCTGGGGCGGATGGAGGAAGCGAAGGCCGGCGGCGCGCGCCTGGGCGAGCTGGAGGCGCGGGCGCGCGCCGCCGGTGAGGCGCTGTTCGCGCGCAACATCGGCGTGCTGCGGCTGGAACTGGCCGCGTGGACGGCGCATGCCGAGGACCGCGAGGCCGAAGCCGTGGCGCTGATGCGCGAGGCCGTCGAGCTCGAAACGGCGACGCCCAAGCACGCGGTGACGCCCGGCCCCACCCTGCCTGCGAACGAACTGCTGGGCGACCTGTTGATGGCGCAGGGCCAGCCGGAGCAGGCGTTGGCGGCGTACCAGCGCTCGATGACGCAGTACCCGAAGCGCTTCAACGGCCTGCTGGGCGCGGCGCGCGCGGCGCGTGCGCTGGACGACGCCTCCGCGGCCCGCACGTACTACCAGGGCCTGCTGGACCTGGCCGGCGCCGGCACGCGGCGGGCCGCGCTGGACGAGGCGACCGCGTTCGTGGCGATGCCGCGGTAGCGGGACCCAAGGCCCGGTCGCCGCGTCTCGCGGGCGCGTGCACGGCGCGCCCCGTACACTGCTTGGCCCTGTCCCGCATGAGGCAAGTCCTTGGCCAAGCCCAACTATTCGTTCGAAAAGCGCCAGCGCGAGCTGGCGAAGAAGAAGCAGCAGGAAGAGAAGGACGCCCGCAAGCGCGCCGCGCGCGAGGCGGCCAGGCAGGACGCCGCCACGCCTGCCTCGCCGGGCACGCCCGACGGCAAGGACGCGTGACCGACGCCGCCCCGGCCGCGGCGCCGCAGGTCTGGGTGGACGCCGACGCCTGCCCGGGCGCGGTGAAGGAGATCCTGTTCCGCGCCGCCGAGCGCGCCCGGGTACAGGTCACCCTGGTCGCCAACCAGTGGCTGCGCACCCCGCCCTCGCGCTTCGTCCGCGCGCTGCAGGTCCCGGGCGGGTTCGACGTCGCCGACAGCGCGATCGTCGATCGCGTCCAGCCGGGCGACCTCGTGGTGACGCAGGACATCCCGCTGGCCGCGCGCGTGCTCGAACGCGGCGGCATCGCGATCAACCCGCGCGGCGAGCTCTACACCGCCGACAACATGGCCGAGCGCCTGTCCATGCGCAATTTCATGGAAGAACTGCGCGGCGCCGGCGTGCAGACAGGCGGCCCCGCCGCCTTCCACGCGCGCGACCGCCAGGCATTCGCCAACCGGCTCGACCACTGGATCGCGCGGCAGCGCGCCCGGGTCGCGCAGCCCTAGGATCCATCGGCTCCAGGCACGGCGCGCCGCAGGGAGCCGTGCTTTGGTTCATCCCGCCGTCCCCTCGTTTCGCGTGGACACCAGCCGCAGGAAGGTCTCGTGCTGGTAGCGGCTCATGCGCAGCTGCTGGCCGGTGTCCATCGTGAGGATGTGGTGGCCGTTGAACCACGGGTGGATCGCCTTGACGCGGCGCACGTTCACGATCGCCGAGCGATGGACGCGGGCGAAATGGCGCGGGTCCAGGCGCGCGGCAAGCGCGGCCATCGTCTCGCGCAGTTCGTGCACGCGGTCGTCCAGGTGGATCTGCACGGTATTGCGGTTGGCCCTGATCCAGACGATGTCGTCGACCGCGACGAAGGCGACATGCTCGTCGACGCGCACCGGGATGCGCTCGAGGTAGTCGTCGCGCCGGCGCAGCGCCTCCAGCGCCTGCAGGATCCGCGCGGCCGCTTCAGGCCCGGTGCCCTCGCCGGCCGCCAGCCGTGCCTTCGCGCGCCGCAGCGTGTCGGCGAAGCGCTCGCGGCCGAACGGCTTGACCAGGTAGTCCACCGCGTTGGCTTCGAACGCACGCACCGCGTACTGCTCGAACGCGGTGACGAATACCGTCGCCGGCATGCGCGCAGCGCCGATCGTGGCGACCACGTCCAGGCCGGTGATCGCCGGCATCTGGATGTCGAGGAACACCAGATCGGGCGACTGTCCGCGGATTGCGGCGACGGCCGACACGCCATCGCCGCACTCGCCCAGCAACTCGATGGCCGGATCCTCGCGCAGCAGGCGCACGATCGCGCGGCGCGCGATCGGCTCGTCGTCGACCACCAGCGCGCCGATGCTCACGCCGGCGCGATCTCCGGTGTCTCGTCCGGCTCCTCCACCGCGCGGAACGGCAGCCGGATCCGGCAAGACACGCCCTCGGGCCAGGTCGCGTCGAGCCGCACCTGCGCGGACTCGCCGTACAGCTCGCGCAGGCGTAGCCGCGTGTTCGCAAGGCCGATGCCATGCCCGGGGGCGGATGCAGGCGTCGCCTCGACGGTGCTGTTGCGGTTGCGCACGTCGATGCACAGGCTGTCGCCCTCGCGCCGCGCCTCCACCTCGATGCAGTCGCTGCCCACGCGCTGGCCGATCCCGTGGCGGATCGCGTTCTCCACCAGCGGCTGCAGGATCAGGCTCGGCACCGCGCAGTCGAGCGCCTCCGGCTCGACGTAGATGCGCGTCTGCAGGCGATCCTTGAAGCGCGTTCGCTGGATGCCCAGGTAGAGGTCGAGCAGCGCCAGCTCGCGGCGCAGGCTGACTTCCTGGCCGTCGTAGTCCTCGAGGAACGCGCGCAGCAGGTCACTCAGCCGCAGCAGCATGTCCTCGGCCGACAGCGTGTCCTCGTCGAGCAGGGTCACGATCGCGTGCAGGGTGTTGAACAGGAAGTGCGGCTGCAGCTGGGTCTTGAGCGCCTGCAGGCGCGACTGGGCGAGTTCGGTGGCGAGCCGGCTGGCCTCGACCTCGCGGCGCGCCTTCTCGGCGTGGAAGTGCATCGCCTGCCGGATCGCGAACAGCGCCCAGTAGGTGAGTAGCCCGGTGGCGAAATGCTGGGCGATGAAGAACCACAGCTGCTCGGCGAAGCCGCTGGGTTCGAACAGTGTCGACGCCAGCGCGCCGGCCACCATCGCCAGGAACGTCACCGCCACGCTCGCGGGCAGTTGCATCCCCAGCCCGCGCAGCCGCACCGGCGCCTCGATCGGATAGCGCGCGGCCAGCCGGAACACCAGCGGCGCCAGCGCCGCCCATGCATACCACTGGATCATCGACCAGCGCAGGTAGTCGAACAGCGACCACGACTGGCCGTGCAGGCCGTCTTCCAGCGATCGTTGCACGGCGAACACGACCGCCACCGCCGTCCACAGGGCGAGATAGTGGAACAGGCCGATCTGCGTATCGCCGAGGCGGATCTTCATCGCGGGCATCCGGATGGGGCCACCGCATCCTAGCGCGGCGCGACAGGCTGCAAAGCGTCGTCGTGCGCCGCCTACGATTGGCCGCCGCGTAGCGACGATTCGTCCCGTATCGCTTTCCGGCGTGCCCGCGCCGCAGCCTGATGGGCGCGCCGGCCGGCCCGCGCGACGCGCGCCGCGCCGGCGGCCCACCCGCCGGAGACACCGTCATGCGCCCGAACCATATCGCCGTCCTCGCCACGCTCCTTGTCGCCTCGTCCCTCGCCGGCGCGCACGCGCGCACGCCGACACGCCATTTCGACCTCGTCAATGCCTCGTTCGACAGCGTGACCTCGCTCGCGGTCGCGCCCGCGGGCGACAGCGGCTTTCGCGAGGTCATCCTCGGCGCGCCCCTGCACGGTGGCCACAACGCGACCACCGTCGAGCTCCCCGACGGCGGCTGCCTGCGCGACTTCCGCGCGGCGTTCGCCGACGGCCGCACGCTGCTCTATCCCGGGATCGACGTGTGCCGGGCCAGCGGCCTGCGGCTGACATCCAGGGACGACCGCACGGACTGACCGCGCCGCCCGCGCGGATCAGCCCGGCGCCAGCGGCGATGCCAGGGACTTCTCGAACCGCCAGACTTCCAGTTGGAAGACGCCTTCAGGTGTCGGCAGCCGACTGATCATGTTGCCCACCAGGTGCCAGCCGCATTTTTCGTAGAAGCGCGCGGCGCGGTCGTTGCCGATCGCGCAGGCGAGCCAGGCGCTGCGCACGCCCACCGCCGCCATCCGCGCCTCGGCATCGGCGACCAGCGCGGCGGCCGCGCCGGTGCCGCGCGCCCGCGGCGCCACGAACAGCTGGTACAGCTCGTCGCCCTCGACGATACAGAAGCCGACGGGCGCGCCGCCGACCTCGGCCACGCACGCGTGCGTGAGCGCGGCGCGCAGGCGCTCGCGAAAGCTGTCCAGGGTGCGCAGGCGCGCCAGCTCCGCCGGCAGGATCGCCGCGTGCGCATCCTGCCAGCCGTCGTGCCACAGTCTCGCCAGCACTTCGACTTCCGCGGCGCGGGCCCGCCGGATCGTCGCCGGCGCGGCGCCTTCGGGTACCGTCATCGCGCGCCGCCTTCGTCCAGCACGCCATGTCGCCTGTGCCAGTCCTCGAGCGACTCGTCCGGGAAGCGCTGCAGCCGCTCCTCGTGCGCGCCCTCCGGCACCTCCACCCAGTTCGCCTTCGAGTCGAGCAGCATGTGCACGCGCCCGGGCGCGGTGGGCAGCGGGGTGTCGATGGCCGATGCATGCGGATGCACCAGGTCCGGCCACTGCGGGTCGAACAGCCACAGCGCGCTGCCGCATTCCCGGCAGAAATGCCGCTGCCCGGAGCTGGTGCGGAAGCTGCCGTCGTCGTCGCGGATGCGTGCGCGATACACGCCCAGGTGCTCGCGCCCCTCCACTTCCAGCGTGCCGGCGCGCGCGCCGAGGTTGACCGCGCTGCCGCTGCCACCGGCGGTCTTGCGGCAGATCGAGCAGTAGCAGTAGAGGAACGGTACCGGTGCATAGGCTTCGCAGCGGAACCGCACCTTGCCGCAGTGGCACGAACCTTCGAGTCGCATGGACGGTCTCCGTCGGCATGGCCGTCCACGGTACCCGCGCGGGGTTAGCGACGGGTCAAGACGATGGCGCGATTCGTGCCGTCGCCGCGCCGACGTCGCCGCGCGATCACATCGGCCCACGCTGCCAGGGCCCGGTAATCGCGAAGGTGATACCCGGCGTCTGCACGTTGACGAACAGCGTGCGGCCGTGCGGGTCCCAGCAGGCGCCGGTGAACTCGCTGTCTCGGTAGTCGCCTTCGGCGATCGACTTGTCGGCGCCCGCGACCTGCATGTCGGTCAGCTCGACGTTGTTCTTGCAGAAGTAGTACGACTCGCCGCGCCGGGTCAGGCCGACAAGCCGCGTGCCCGGGCCGTATTCGTCGGGGCTGCCGGCCGGGGCCGCGTCCGGGTCCTCGCACAGCAGCACGCCGCCGCGCGGGCTGACGGTGACGTTGTCGGGGTTGTGCGCGGCGAGCTGGTGACCGCTGACGAACCGCGCGTGCAGGTGCTGGCTGGCCAGGTCCAGCACCCAGACCGCGCCGTTGCCGCGCCCCTTGCGGCCATTGGCATCGGTGCCGGTGCTGGTGTCGACGATGAACATCCTGCCGGCGCTGTACCAGATGCCTTCGCCGCGGCTCATGCGCAGTGCGCCGTCGGCCCAGCCCTGCGCAAACGGACCGCTGAGGGTCTCGCCGGCGGCGATGTCGGGGAAACCGGCCGGCGCCGCGACCGAGTCGAGGTCGGGTTCGGCGATGTCGACCCATTCCAGCGCGTACTCGACGCCGATGCCGGCCACGGTGAGATCCGCGTTAGGCTTGCGCCGCGCGCGCGCCATCTGCAACCTGCCGCCATTGCCCAGCGAGCCGTAGCAACCGCGCCGATCGTTGGGGACGAAGCGGTACAGCCCCGCCTTGTTGCGGTCGTCCTCGGTGAGATAGACGATCCCGGTGCGCGGGTCGATCGCCACCGCCTCGTGGCTGAAGCGCCCCAGCCCGACCAGTGGCTGCCCGTTGGTGCGGTCGGCGTCGGGATGCACCTCGAACACGTAGCCGTGCCGCTTGCCGGCGCTGGACACCGCGTTGGTCTTGATCTCCTCGCAGCTCAGCCAGGTGCCCCACGGCGTCGGACCGCCGGCGCAGTTGACGAGGGTGCCGCCGAGGCTTGGTTCGAGCGACTCCCAGCCGCGCGCGCTGTAGCCGAGTGTCGTGGTGCCGCCGCCGGCGCGCAGGCCATCGCCGATGTCGCCCTGGTCGTACATGCCCGGCGCATCGATCGGCACGGCGCCGCTGCGCTCGTGGTTGCGGATGAGGACGAGTTCCAGGCCATGGTGGGAACCGTGGCGATGCCCGTGCCGCCGATGGCCGGGACGGCGCACGCCGACCACGGCGGTGCCGTCGTGCCGGTCCGGGCACGGCTGGCCGTCGTCCATCAGATCGCCGCTCCAGCCGAACGAGCGGTAGCTGAAGCCGCGCGGCAGCTGCAGCAACGGCAGACCGGTGGTGCGGTCGGCGACCGGTGCGAGTGGCCCGTACGCGCTGGGGATGGGCAGGGTGCGGACCGGATCGCCAGCCGCCAAGACCTGCCGCGCGGACAGCGCGCCGAGGCTGCCGATGGCGCCGACCGCCATCGCGGCGGCGCTGCCCTTGAGGACCTGGCGACGGGAGTGATCGACTGCATGCATGGGGCGACTCCTGCGGACTGGGGGATGTCCAGACGCTAGGCCGCCGCGATAACCGGAAGATGACATCCGGATGTCGATCCACGACCGGCATCACGGAACAGGGCGAAGGCGCCCACAACCACCCTTCTGCCCTGTGGGAGCAACGGACGTCGCGACCGCCATCCACGACAAGCCGTGAACGCCGACAAGCGTCGATCACGATCCTCGTGTTGCTGCGGGGATGCGCAGGTCGCGACTTCCGTCGCTCCCACGGGGCCTGGACCGACCCGCGCGCCGGGATCATGCCGCCGGCTGCGGCAATCCCTGCTTCTCGAACCAGTGGTCGGCGTAGGGATTGTCGTTGTACGCGGCGATCTCGCGATAGCCGTTGCGCGCATACAGCGCGCGTGCCTCGGCCAGGCTGCGGTTGGTGTCCAGCCGCAGCGTGTGCAGGCCCATGGCGGCGGCGTGCGCCTCGAGCGCGTCGAGCAGGCGCTGGGCGACGCCCAGGCCGCGCGCGGACGGCGCCACCCACATGCGCTTGATCTCGCCGATGCCGCTCCCGCCCGCCTTGAGCGCGCCGCAGCCGATCGCGGCGTCGTCCAGCCGCGCGAGCAGGAACAGGCCCGCCGGCGGCACCAGTTCCGCCGGGTCGGCGGACGGCCCGCGCGCGGGATCGAAGCCCGCCTCGAAGCGTTCGTCGAGCTCGCGCAGGTAGGCCTCGATGCACGCGCGCGCGTCCGCGCCGGCGGGATCGGCGGGCGCCACCACCACCGCGGCCGCGCGCATGAAGCGCTCCACTTCCGCCATCGCGGCGAGCATGCGTGCGCGCTGCGACGGACCCAGCGGCGCGAGCAGCGCGGCGGCGGCGTCCTGCGAGCGGCGGTCGAGCGCCTCCCATTCGCGCCGCCCCTTGGGCGTGAGCACGGCCCGGCGCCTGCGCGCGTCGCCGGCGCCGCGCCGTGAGGCCACCAGCCCCTGCGCCTCCAGCGCCCGCAGCAGGCGGCTCAGGTAGCCCGAATCCAGCCCCAGCCGCGCGCGCAGGTCGGCCACGTCCGCGCCCTCGCGGCCGATCTCGAACAGCAGCCGCGACTCGCCGAGCGGCCGGCCGCGGCCGAGGTAATCGTCGGAGAGCACGCCGATCCGGCGCGTGACCGCGCGGTTGAAGCTGCGGATCTGGCGGATGGGGTCGTCGGCCATTGCCTGACTTTAGTCAGGTAAATTTTCAAGGTCAAGGTGGGCGGCGGGATCGGTTTCGGCGTCCCTTTCGGCACGAACAGGGTTTACTGCGGGCAGAAGGCAGGCCAGGGCCCGCCCTACGGTTTCTCGATCGTTGACGGCAGGCGGGGGTCCGCCTACGCGAGGACGAAATCGATCGCGGCGCACACGGCGGCGACCTGGGCGGCGTTGCACTGCTGCGGGGTCGCGCGCGGGCTGTCGGGATAGACCTCGGTGGTGGTGGTGTAGCGCGCGCCGGTGATGCCGGCGCACAGGCCCAGGGCGTGCAACGGATAGCGGATCGTGCCGGGCGCGACCACCGGCGAGCCGATGATGGTGCCGTCCGGATCGGCCGGGGCGATGTGGGTGACCTTCGCCACCGCGTCGATGATCGCCTGCTGGAACGCCGGCTGCGGGTTCTCCGCGTCGTCCACCAGGTAGAAGCCGTCGGGAATCGTGCCCGGCTCGTACGGCTTGCCGTCGCGCGCGGCCAGCGCGGGCCGGAACTCCGACTCGTCGCTGTCGGTGGTCTCGTGCAGGTCGATGTGCACGAGGAAGCGCCCGCGCAGCGGCGCGACCAGGGCCATCAGCGCCGCCGACTCGCCCGCGGGGCTGTCGGCGCGGAACGAGCGGTTCGGGTCGATCGCGTCCGGGTTCCAGCGATGGATCCGCTCGTACGCCCACGGGCTCACGCAAGGCGCGACCAGCAGGTTCGCCCTGCCCGCGTAGTCCTCCGCATGCGCCTCGGCGAACTGCAGCGCGCCGTGCACGCCGCTGGTCTCGTAGCCGTGCACGCCGCCGGTCACCGCCACCACGGGCAGCGCGTCGTCCCAGTCGCGGCTGCGGATCGCGAACAGCGGGTAGCGCCCGTCGGGTGCGTAGTCCAGCGCGCCGTACTGCGTGACGTCGAAGCGCGGGCACAGGCGATCGATCCTGGCGAGCACCTCGTCGGCGTAGCTGCGCCGCTTGCCTTGGCGCGAGCGCCATTCGGCCTTGTCTGCGTCGCTCCAGGGGCGGTCGGGGGTGCCAATGGGGGACTGGGTGGCGTTCGTCATCGAGTAGGGCTCCGCGGGGCTTCGGACGGGGATGTCCACCCTAGCGCGTCCGGCAACGGCGATGGACCTGCCATCGGTCCCGGCCCTTCCTGCAGGAACGCACCAGGGCGCGACCGGTTTCGCCGGGAAAGCAGTCGCGCCCTGGTGCGCTCCTACGGCGATGGGCGGCGCGCGGCCTCAGCCCCAGGCCGGCTGCCCGGGCGCCAGCGGCACGCAGCCCTCGTAACGGCCGGGAACGGGCACGTAGCGCATCGCCCGCGTGAGCCCGATCTCGGACGAGAAGTAGGCGTTGAGCGCGAGCTCGCGCACCGACGCGAACCAGTGCGTCTCGCCCGCCTGCAGCGCCTGCACATCCAGCTCGCGCAGCAACCGCTCGCGCTCGGCCTGCGACAGCGTGTCGAAGGTGCCGCCGCGCTCGCGGCAGGCCACGCGGAACAGCCGAAGGCCGTCCGCGACGCGCCGCTGCACGTCCAGGCTCTCGCAGTCGGCGAGCAGCAGCGCCATCGTCGCGCCCACGCCGGCGGCGCTGGCGCCGGGCGAGGCCGCGGTCGCCGGCAGCAGGGTGTCGGCGATGTCGTCTAGCAGCGCCCCGTCTTCCGCCGCCGATGCCCGCGAAGCCAGCGCGGCCTCGCGGCCATCCGGCGCGCAGGCCGCCAGCAGGCCGGGCACGGCCAGCGCGCCCCCCGCCAGCGCGGTCGCCTTCAGCGCCTCGCGGCGGGTCATCGGCTTCATCGGGGGCGCCGCGTCGTTCACAGGTTTTGCCTCCCGAGTTCGCCGACCGCATGGTCCACCGCGCGCGCGGTCAGCGCCATGTACAGCAGCGACGGCGACTGGTTGCCGGTGGAGGTCATGCACGCGCCGTCGGTGACGAAGACATTGGGGCAGGCGTGCAGCTGGTTCCAGCGGTTGAGCAGCGAGGTCTTCGGGTCGCGCCCCATCCTGCAGCCGCCCATCTCGTGGATGTCGCGGCCGGGATACCAGTGGGTGTCGGCCGTCTCGATGTCGCGGCAGCCGGCCACCTGCAGCATTTCCGCCGCCTGCGCGCGCCAGTCGCGCACCATCCGCTCGTCGTTGTCGTCGTAGGCCACCGAGGTCACCAGCTGCGGGATGCCCCACGGGTCCTTGCGCGACTCGTGCAGGCGGACGTGGCTGGTTTCCTTCGGGATGGTCTCGCCCTGCATGTACACGTAGACCTTCCACGGCCCCGGCCGCGCCTGCGCGTCCTTGTACGCGCCGCCCACGCGCTCGGCCGAGTCGGCGCCGCGCTCGCGGTAGGCGCCGGTGAAGGTGGTGTAGCCGCCGACGAAGTCCATCTCGTGCTTCTTCAGGTTGCGGAAGTTCGGAATGATGCATTCCGATGGCCGGCGCCCGTAGTAGTAGCCGTCCTCGAAGCCGTCGATCGTGCCGCCGCCGTTGGCGCGGTAGCACTGGAAGGCGACGTGCCTGCCGAGCAGGCCGTTGTCGTTGCCCAGCCCGTGCGGGAACCGCTTCGAGACCGAGTTGAGCAGGATCAGCGTGCTGTTGAGCGTCGATGCGTTCACGAACACGATGCGGGCGTGGTACTCGCTGACCGCGTGGGTGTGCGCGTCGATCACCCGCACCCCGCTCGCCTTGCCGGTGCGCTCGTCGTACAGGATCGAGTGCACCACCGAATCGGGTCGGATGGTCAGGTTGCCGGTCTTCGCCGCCCAGGGCAGCGTCGACGAATTGGAGCTGAAATAGGCGCCGAACGGGCAGCCGCGCCAGCACAGGTTGCGCGCCATGCAGGCGCTGCGTCCCTGCTGCAGGTGGATCGGCTCCGGTTTCGTCAGCTGTGCCCAGCGGCCGTGCACGACGTAGCGGTCGCCGTAGTGCTCGCGGATGCGCTCGCTGTAGGCCTGCTCGACGCAGTTGAAGTCGAACGGCGGCAGGAACTCGCCGTCGGGCATCGAATCGAGCCCGTCGCGCGTGCCGCACACGCCGATGAACTTCTCCACGTGCGAATACCACGGCGCGACGTCGTCGTAGCCGATCGGCCAGCCGATGCCGTAGCCGTCGCGCTCGGGCATCTCGAAGTCGTAGCGGCTCCAGCGCTGGCAGGCGCGCCCCCACATGATCGACTTGCCGCCGACCTGGTAGCCGCGGATCCAGTCGAACGGCTTCTCCTGCACGTAGGGATGCTCGCCGTCCTTGACGAAGAAGTGCACGACGTCCTCGGCGGCGATCCTGGACGCGACCGGGTTCTCTTCCCTGTACTTGCGCGTCAGCGCGCCGCGGTGCTTGAGCTCCCACGGCGCCAGCGTCGCGGTGGGATAGTCCTTGATGTGGACGACGTTGCGGCCGCGCTCGAGCACCAGCGTCTTCAGGCCCTTGTCGCAAAGTTCCTTCGCCGCCCAGCCGCCGGAGATGCCGGAGCCGATGACGATGGCGTCGAAGCTGGTGTCGTCGGTGCTCATCGTGCGGGCGTCAGCGTGATGTTGCGGAACTCGACCGGGCCGTGGTCGCCCTGCAGCAGCAGCGGGCCGGGCGCGCCTTCGTCGCTGTCGAGCGCGCCGCCGGTGATGCCGGGGATCTCGCGATCGCAGACGACGGTCTTTCCGTTGACCGCGACCGTGATCCTACGCCCGACCAGGGTGATGTCCAGCGACTGCCACTCTTCGGGCCCCCTGGCCGCCTCCTCGCTGGGCGCGAGGAAGCCGTACACCGCGCCGAGCGTGTCGCTGGCCGGTTCGCCGAAGCGGTCGGCGACCTGCACCTCATAGCGCCCGCGCAGGTACACGCCGCTGTTGCTGCCCTTGGGCAGGCGCAGCTCGACGTGCAGCCTGAAGTCGGTGAACGTCCGCTCGGTCACCAGGTTGGCGCCGCTGCCGGTGTTGCGCAGCACGCCGTCGGCGGCTTGCCAGTTCGATGGCCCGGTCGCGCGCCAGCCGGACAGGTCGCGGCCGTTGAACAGGCGCACCGGCTCGCCCCATTCCGGCGGCGACGACCGCTGCAGCGACGGCGCGCGACGCGCGCTCCAGTCGAAGCGCCTGCCGTCGGGGAAGGCCATCGTGCCGGCGAGCCCGTCGCCGCGCAGCCTGCCCTCGAACGAGAAGTCGCCCGCCCCGCCTTCCCACTGCGGCGGCAGAGAGAAGCGCAGCGTTTCGCCATCGACCTCCACGCGCGAGACCGGCCGCGCGCTGCCCACCACGCCGACGAACTCGCCGACCAGCGTGCGCGTCCCGGAACGGCGCACTTCCAGCCACGACGGGAGATCGCCGCCGGGCGCATGGATGTCGATGTCCCAGCGCCCGACCAGCGCATCGGCGACCGCATCGCCTTCCGCCGCATGGGCCGTTCCCGCGGCGGCGACGCAGGCCATGCAGGCTGCGAGCCACGCCTTGAGATGTCGCTGCATCGGCGCTCCTCGATCGGGACCGGACCCGATACTAAGCCATCGGGTCCGGCCGCATTCGCAGGGCGACTCCAGCGCCGCCTGCAATCGCATGCCGCGCAACCGCGCGCGAGCAGGATTCCGACCGGCGCTCAGCCCAGCTGCTGCAGCCGGATCAGGTTGCCCGCGGGATCGCGGATCGCGCAGTCGCGCACGCCGTACGGCTGGTCGGTCGGCTCCTGCACGATCTCGGCATCGCTCGCCTGCAGCCGCGCGAAGGCGCCGTCGAGGTCCGGCGTGGCCAGCAGCACGATGCCGAACGTGCCCTTGGCCATCATCCCGGCGATGGTACGGCGCTCGTCGTCGGTGACGCCGGGGCTGGCCTCGGGCGGATACAGGACGATGGACGTGGCGGGCTGGCCCGCGGGCCCGACGGTGATCCAGCGCATCCCGTTGTAGCCGACGTCCTTGCGGATCTCGAAGCCGAGGGTGTCGCGGTAGAACGCCAGCGCGGCGTCGGGGTCGTTCTGCGGGAGGAAGCTGGCGTGGATGCTGATGTCCATGGTGTTCGCACTCGATGTGGGTGGGCCGTCATGCTAGGTCGGGCTCGCGGGCCGGCGCTTCTCGATTCCTGACCGGTCGCGTCACCTGCTTCGCCACGCACGACGGGATCCCGGCCGTGGCGCGCGCCGACTCCCGCCGGTAGCGGCTGGGCGGCACCCCGACCAGCTCGGTGAATCGGGTGCTGAACGTGCCCAGCGACGAGCAGCCCACCGCGAAGCAGGCATCGGTGACGCTGGCGCCGCCGCGCAGCAGCGCCATCGCGCGCTCGATGCGGCGCGTCATCAGGTAGCTGTAGGGCGACTCGCCGTAGGCGATGCGGAACTGCCGGGACAGGTGCCCCGCCGACATGTGCGCGCCGCGCGCGAGCGCCTCGACGTCCAGCGGCTGCGCGTACTCGCGATCGATCCGGTCGCGCACGCGGCGCAGCCTCACGAGGTCGCGCAATCGCTGCGATTCGGTGGCCTGGTTGCTCACCGCGGGATCGTCCCATGTCGTCCCCGCGCGCTCAAGCGGGGCCGGCCAACGATCGCATTCACGCTTGCGCAGGCTCCCTCGGTTGCGCGCAGGCCCGTCGGTCACGCTGCCCGGATCCGCCGGCGAGGCACGACAGGGAAGTCGCTCGGTGTCGGCGCCCACCCGGTCCCCATAGCTCTTCACGCATTACATGTAGATGTCACCAGTGCCCGGTTGACGAAGCGGCTCGGATGTGTGGATGTCCTCGACCTGCAGCTGGTACTCGAACACCTGTTCCAGGTCGCCCAAGTCGTTGCCCGGGTTGTCGTAGCGGGCCTTGACGCTGACCAGGTGCATGCCGGGCTGGAGCGGTTGCAACATGAGCCAATAGCCATCCGTCGCCGCCGGATACCAGGATTGCGCCTTCTTCAGGTAGGGCGCCGACGGGAAGGCATCGAAGCATCGCGGCGACACCAGCCTGTGCAACTCGACATGCCGCACGACGACGCCGTCGATGGTGACCTCGACCTCGCCGAGGTGATCGTTGTTGGCGCGGACGACGGCAGTTGCGTCCCCGCACGAGACCGGCTTTCCGGGCATCGAATGCGCGATCATGTTGATCACCGGGAAGAAGACATGCTTGCCCGCCGGCATTCTGCAATGGCGCGCGGCATCTCCGGTACCGTCCGTGCCGGCCAGAAACCAGACCTCGCCCGACTGGTTGAGCGCGCATTGCGCCCCGGTCGGATCCTGGTAGGCGCGCACGCCGGGCGGCAGACGGTTGATCCATTGCCACCATTTCACGGTGTATTCCGCCTGCGCCTGGCCCGCGACCCTGGCGCCCGGCGGCAGCACGCTGGCGGGCGATGCCGCAAGGGATGGCGTCGCCAACAGCGCGGCAAGCGCCAGCGCAGGGCGGGCGCCCCTACTTGCCACGGGTTTGCGCCCTGTGTTTCCGGAGCTGGCGCTCGATGTCCTCGACCTCGGCTCGCACGACGGGGTCGCTGCGATCCACAAGCCGCACGTATTTCTCCATCGCCTCCACGCTGCCTTCCATTGCCAGCTCCCCGAGGATCACCGCGCGATCTTTCCAGCCATTCGCGAACCCCGGGTATTCGCGGTTCAGTAGCTCGACGTGCTTCAGCGCCTTGCCGTACTGATCAGCCCGGATCAGCGTGTCGACCAGTTCGTGCACGGAGTCGCGCCGCAGGTCCTCGATATCGCGATCACGCATCGAGATCCCGTATTCGGCCTCGGCGCCTGCCACGTCCCGCAGACGCGAATAGGCCGCGCCCATCAGGTAGTGCGTGTAGGCATCGTCCGGATCGGCCTTGGCGGCTTCCTTCAGATATCGGAGCCCCCATTCCGGATGCCGGGCCTGCAATAACAGCGCGCGCCCGAGGCTCCGGGTGACATAAGGTCTGCCCTGTCGGAAGCGCGCGGCCTCCAACAGGTACACCAGGGTCTGCCAAGGATCACCATCGGTCGCCAGCATCGATGTAGCGAGTATTTCGTATGCCTGCGGATGCGTGGTTTCCAGCACGACCGGCTCGAGCACGTCGATCGCCTTGGCGTCTTGGTTGTTTCTTGAGAGTACGTCGGCCAGGTCGACGGCGGGCCAGATAGTGTTGAGCGCAAGCAGCGGGCGCTGGCTGACGAAGGGTGCGATCTCCCTCGACAGCCGCAGCATCTCCGGATAGCTCCCGCCCCAGCGTGGTTCGAGCCCTGCCATCTGGGTACCGGTCACCGACTTGCACGCTGGATCGATGCGCGTGGCGGCCTGCCTCGCCCACGCCTCAAGCTCCGATGCCGATGCGATATTGCCGATGTCCATCAGTCCGACATACGCGGGCAACAGGCGCGGCTCGACCTCGATCGCGCGCCGGTAAAGATCGATCGCAAGTCCGGCGAACTCGTTCATGCGCTCGATATTTCCCTTGGGCGTGTCCTTTATGAACTTCCCGCCACGCGCCTGCCATGCCATGTTGCGATAGAACACGGCTCTTGCCGCCAGCGCGTATGCACTTCGCGGCGCATTGTCAAGCCAGCTCTTTGTCAGCCGCCCGGTTTCGTACGATCCATCGAAGGCGTCGAAATCGGCATGGATGATCTCGCTGAAGTCGGTCGCGCTGAAATGCCGCTCCAGGTCTGCGGCGAACATGGCGTCCAGCTCCGCGAACGCGCCGCGACCGACCAGATCCTCCGCTTTGGCCCGTGTGAGATGCGGTCCGAAGTTGAACTCGCAATGGGCCTTGGCTAGGCCCTTGGGCCACCGGTTGCCCGGCAAATCCGGAAAAGCCACGCAGCGGGCCAGTGGATCGACGATGACGTCGGCCGCCTGGGCCTTGGCCAGGAACTCACGGATTTCGGCAGGGGCATCGGCAAAAACCGCGGATGCCGCTTCGTCCGTGTTGGGTGGAGACGCGCCTGCGACGGCAACGCCGGATCCGGCCAGCAGCAGGCACAGCAAGGCCAATCCCCGGAAGGAAGGCCTGCCACCCACGTTCACGCCATCGATTCGAGGCGTCGGACGCACTTCCACGGCTACGTCTGTGGGCGCGCGACCGCGCGGATTCGATCGAGAAACTGCGTGCTGCACCTCATTGCATGCTGCGCGACGGGCCAGCGCCCCCAGGACTCCGTTCATTTCCATTGCCCCCGAGCACCGGCTTGCCGTCGCAAGCACCGCTTCCGCCATCTTCGATCGGAGCATGCCTGTGCCCCACATCCGAGCCATCGGCCGTGGATCCGCTCCGCGCAGTATCCATCAGCGCGATGCTAAGCCCACCAACCTGCGGTGTCGCGGAGCCGGCCTAGGAATTAATCTCGCGGCCCGGATGGAAAACCGGACGCCGCGGCGGCGCAAAGCCGCGCCGCGCCCGGCTTGACGTCTCGCCGAGGTCGAGCACGCGGTGGTCCGCGGCTTCTGTGCGCAGGATCGTCCTCTCTCGTCCCCTCTCGTCCCCGCGCGCTCACGGCGCGTGCCGCGCGGGCCGCGGCTTGCCCGCCCTGGCGTGCGGCACGCGGCCGAGCGCCGGGGCGAGCAGCGGCGCCTCGCGCTCGAGGAACTCCCACAGCAGGCCCGCGACCGGGCCGTGCGGACGATCGCGCAGGCGCGCCGCGACGAGGTCCTCGACCACGCCCGGCAGGTGCTTCCCCGCGATCGACAGCAGGCGCCCGTCGCGCAGTTCCGCCTCGGCGAGGAACGACGGCAGGTGTCCCCAGGCCAGGCCCTGCAGGATGAGCTCCTTCTGCATCAGGTGGTCGGGCACCGAGCACTGCACCGCGCCCTCGACGACGAAATGCGCCTGCGCCGTCGGCCGGTGCGCGGAGTCGCGCACCACGCACTGGGTGTAGTCGCGCAGCTGCGTCGGCGTGATCTCCGCCGTCGGCGCGAAGCGCAGGAATCCCGGCGCGACGACGGGCACCAGCGCCACCCGTCCCAGGTCGGTCCATTCCATGCGCACGTCGCCCTTGTCGACGCGATGCACGCACAGGTCCGCCTCGCCGTCGGCCAGCCTCTCCCAGGGGCCGGTCACCGATTCGAACAGCAGGTGCAGGCGCGTGCGCGGGTGCCCGGCGAAGAACCGGCCCAGCAGCCCCAGCACCGGCGCGAGCGGGCACAGGTCGCCCAGCACCACGCGCAGCGTGGCCTCCTCGCCCGCCGCCAGCTGCCTGGCGTGCGTGCGCAGCTCGTCGGCCTCGCGCAGCAGCGCGCGGGCACGACGATGGAACGACTGCCCGGCGACGGTGAGCCGCACGCGGTAGCCGCTGCGGTCGAACAGGGCGAGTCCCAACTGGTGCTCCAGCTTGGCCACCGCCGCGAACACCGACGGGTGTGAGCGATGCAGCTTCGCCGCCGCGGCCTGGAAGCCGCCCTCGGCCGCGACCGCGTCGAAGCACTGCAGCTCGTGCAGGGTGAATTCGGCCACTGTCCACCATTCCTACAGGGTCTTTCGCATATTTGTAGTATCCACCGAAAAACCCGGCTCCTACGATGACGGTCGTCCCCACCGCTCCCGGAGCCGCGCATGACTTCCCCCGACACCTCCTTCGTGACCACCGGCGACGGCGTCCGCCTCGCCTACCGCTTCGACGGCGACCCCGGCCTGCCGGTGCTGCTGCTCTCCAATTCCATCGCCACCGACCTGCACATGTGGGACGGCCAGGTCGCCGCCCTCGCACGGCGCTTCCGCGTGCTGCGCTACGACGCGCGCGGGCACGGCGCCTCGGACGCGCCGGCCGTCCCCTACTCGCTCGACCGGCTCGGCCGCGACGTGGTCGAGCTGCTGGACGCCCTGGGCCTGGCGCGCGTGCACGTGCTCGGCCTGTCGCTCGGCGGCTTCGTCGCGCAGTGGCTCGCGATTTTCGAACCCGGGCGCATCGAACGGCTGGTGCTGGCCAACACCGCGGCCTGCCTCGGGCCGCCGGCGCAGTGGGACCGCGCGATCGCCGAACTGCTGGAAGCACCCGACATGCAGGCGACGACGGCGACGTTTCTGCGCAACTGGTTCCCGGAGCGGATGCTGGAGCACGAAGGCGACACGGTCGCGCCCTTCCGGCGCACGCTGCTCGCCACCCCGCGCGCGGGCATCGCCGGCAGCTGGGCGGCGATCCGCGACGCCGACCTGCGCCGGCTGCTGCCGTTGGTCGACCGCCCGACGCTGGTGATCGCCGGCGCCGACGACACGGTCACCTCCGCGCGCCACGGCGAGGAGATCGCCGCCGCGATTCCCGGCGCCAGGCTGCTGATGCTGCCCACGGTGCACCTGTCCAACGTCGAGCGGCCGCGGGAGTTCGTCGAGGCGGTGGCCGGGTTCCTGGCCGGCGACGCCGGGGCGGCCGACGCCGGCGGGCTTGCCGCCTGACGTCCGCGGCGCTGCGGGCAAAGGTCGCGCGCTCCGGCGCAGCGCGCGACTCGCGACCGGTCATCCGGCGGCCAAGTCCGCCCAGAGGGTGTCTTCCGGCCTATGATTATCGTTTAGCGATATGGTATTTATCGATTCACGATAATCCGGAGCCAACCCATGAACCGCACCTCCGCCCGCGCCCTCGCCGTCGCCCGCCCGGTCATCCAGGGCCTGACCATCCTCAACATCTTCTACGCGGCGTGCATCGCGGCGCTGCTGGTCTACAGCTTCGTCCTGCCGGGCGGAATGCAGAAGGCGCTCGGTTTCGACACGGTGGCGAAGTACCCGCTGGTGCCGCTGGGACTGCGCACGATCATCGTCGTCGGCCTGGCCGGCGCGGCTGTCGTGCACATGGTCCTGCGCAAGCTGCTGGCGATCGTCGACACCGTGCGCGGCGGCGATCCCTTCATCCTCGACAACGCCCGGCGCCTGGACGCGATCGCGTGGAGCGTGCTTGCGCTCGAGGTGCTGCGGCTGGCTGTCCTCGCCATCGCCGCGGCGGTGTGGGAACCGGGCCGGATGGGCGGCTTCTCGCTCGTGCCGTGGCTGGCGGTGCTGCTGCTGTTCGTGCTGTCCGGCGTGTTCGCGCACGGCGCCCGCATGCGCGACGACCTCGCGGGGACCGTGTGACATGGCCATCGTCGTCCGCCTCGACGAGCAGCTGCACGAGCGCCGCATGACGCTCACCGAACTGTCCGCACGCATCGGCATCACCGTCGCCAACCTGTCGATCCTCAAGACCGGCAAGGCCCGGGCGGTGCGCTTTTCCACCCTCGAGGCGATCTGCGCCGAGCTCGGATGCCAGCCCGGCGACCTGCTCGCCTTCGATCCTTCCATTCCGCCGCAGGAGTAAGCCATGAACGCGCTTGCCCGCTTCTTCGCCCCCGATCAGCTGCGCCACGAGGGCGTGCGTCCCGTGCAGGTCTGGGGCCTGCGCCTGTTCTACCTGCTGATGCTGGCCTTCGTCGCGCCCGATGCCTGGGGCGCGCTGCTGCGCCACGCGGGCCCTTGGGATCCCGTTCGAGCCGTGGCCGTCTGCGTGTGGGCCACGTATCCCGCGCTGGCGCTGTTCGGGCTGGCGCGCCCGCTGCGCTGGCTGCCGCTGATGCTGTTCGCGATCGGCTACAAGACGCTGTGGCTGGCGTTCGTCGCCTGGCCGCTGTGGCGGGCCGGCGCGCTCGCCGGCACCCGGGCCGGGGAGATCGCCTCCGCGTTCGCGTTCGTGCCGTTGCTGGCCGCGGTGGTGCCGTGGGGATACGTGTGGGGCGAGTACGTCGCGCTGCCGCGCCGGGCGGCGACGGGCAAGGCGGTCGCGAACGCCTGAATCCGCCGGCGGCGCGGTCCCGCCCTGTCCCGCCGCCTGCGCCTTCGCCGTTAGCCGTCTGCATCGACGCCCCGGAGCCGGTCGCGGCGGCGCGCGCGCGCCGGGCGGATCGCGGCCTTGCGACGCGTGCGTCGTCCCGCCCTCCCCCGGCCACGGCGCATGGACCTGCTCGAACGCGATTCCCTCCTCGACACGCTGCAGGCGCTGCTGGCAGAGGCCGCGGACGGCCATGGGCACGTCGTCCTGCTCGCCGGCGAGGCCGGGATCGGCAAGACCAGCCTGGCGACGGCCCTGCGCGAGCGCCGCGGCGGCGCGCGGCTGTGGTGGGGCGCGTGCGACGCGCTGCAGACGCCGCATCCGCTGGCGCCGCTGCACGACATCGCGCGCGGCGCGGAGGTCGCGTTCAGGCCCATGCTCGCGCCGGACCCGGGACGCGTCGCCCTGTTCGAATCGGTGCTGGCCGAACTCCAGGGCGCGCACACGCTGCTGGTGATCGAGGACGCGCACTGGGCCGACGAGGCCACGCTCGACCTGCTCAAGTTCCTGGGACGGCGCATCGAACGGCTGCCCTGCCTGCTGGTGGTCACCTGTCGCGACGACGAGATCACCGCGCGCCATCCGCTGCGTCGCCTGGTCGGCGAGTTGCCGGCGCCGCGGCTGGCGCGGCTCAAGGTGCCGCACCTGTCCTCGGGCGCGGTGGAAGCCATGGCCAGGCGCGCGCTGCGCTCGCCCGAGGGGCTGCACGCGGTGACGCAGGGCAATCCGTTCTTCGTCACCGAGCTGCTCCAGCACGGCGTCGGGGGCATCCCGCAGGGCGTGCAGGACCTGGTGCTCGCGCGCTACGCGCGGCTGGGTCCGCACGCCCGGTCGGTGATGGACCTGGCGTCGATCGTGCCGCGGCATGCGGAGCGCTGGCTGGTCGACGCACTGCTGGCACCGCCGCTGGAAGCGATCGAGGAATGCCTGGATTCCGGGCTGCTCGTCGCCGGGCGCGACATGCTGTCGTTCCGCCACGAGCTGGCGCGCGTGGCCGTCGAGCAGTCGCTGTCGCCCCTGCGTGCGCAGCACCTGCATGCGCGCGTGCTGGCGCGGCTCGCACAGGAGGGCGACGGACGGGTGCCGCTCGCACGCCTGGTCCACCACGCCGATCGCGCCGGCGATGCCGGAGCGGTGCTGCGCCTGGCCCCGCAGGCGGCGGCCGAAGCGCGCGGCCGCGGCGCCCACCGCGAGGCCGCGGCGCACCTGCGCATCGCCTTCGCGTACGCGCACGACCAGCCCGACGAGGTGCGGGCCGGGCTGCTGGACGACCTTGCGTACGAGGACTACCTCACCGACCGGATCGACGACGCGCTCGCCGCGCGCGCGCAATCGCGCGAGCTGTGGCGCCGCGCCGGCGAGGCGCTGCGGGAGGGCGACGCGGTGCGCTGGCTGTCGCGGCTGTGCTGGTACAACGGCCGCACGCGCGAAGCCGAGCGCCACGCCGACGAGGCGCTGGCGATCCTGCAGTCGCTGCCGCCGGGACGCGAGCTTGCGATGGCCCTGAGCAACCGCGCGCAGCTGCACATGCTGCAGGGGCAGCCCGCGCAGGCGGTCGCGGTGGGCCGGCAGGCGCTGGCGCTGGCGCAGCGCCTGGGCGCACGCGAGATCGAGGCCCATGCGCTGAACAACGTCGGCAGCGCGCGCCTGGACGCCGGCGACGAAGGCGGGCGGGAGGAGCTCGGGCGCAGCCTCGCGCTGTCGCTCGCCGAGGGCTACGAGGAGCACGCCGCGCGCGCCCACGTCAACCTCGCCTACGACGCGGTGATCTGCAGGCGGCTGCCCGCGGCGATGGACGACCTGCAGCGCGGCATCGCCTACTGCGAGGCGCGCGACCTCGATGCCTGGTCGCGCTACCTGCTGGCCTACCAGGCCGAGGCGTGGTTCGTCGCCGGCGACTGGGCGCGCGCCGCCGCGCAGGCGTCGCGCCTGCTGCAGTGCGCCGACCTGGCGGCGATCAGCCGCATCGCCGCGCTCGCCGTGCTCGGGCACGTCGGCGTGCGCCGCGGCGACCCGCAGGCGCAGGCGTTGCTGGACGAGGCGCTGGCGCTCGCGCTGCCGACGCATTCGACCCTGCGCATCGGCCCGGTGGTGGCGGCGCGGATGGAGGCCGCGCGCCTGCGCGGCGACGACGCGGCCGCACTCGCCGAGATGCGCGCGCTGGACGCTGCGGACGACCATTCCGGCTATCGGCTGTGGATCCGCGCCGAGCTCGCCTACCAGCAGCAGCGCGCCGGCGCGCGCGTGGACATCGCCGACGGATTCCCCCGGCCGTTCGCGCTGCAGCTGGCCGGCGACTGGCGCGCGGCCGCGCAGGCCTGGCGCGCGCTGGGCTGCGCCTGCGAAGAGGCGCGCGCGCTGGCCGAAGGCGACGACGATGCGCGGCGCGAGGCGCTGGCCGCGTTCGAGCGCCTCGGCGCCGACGCGATGGCCCGGCACCTGCGCCGCGAGCTGCAGCGCGACGGCGTGCAGGGCGTGCCCAGGGGCCAGCGCGCGTCCACGCAATCCAACCCGCACGGGCTCACCGCGCGCGAGCTGGAAGTGCTGCGCCTGCTCTGCGGCGGCCTGAAGAACGCCCAGATCGCGGGCCGCCTGAGCCGCTCCGTGCGCACCGTCGACCACCATGTCGCCGCGATCTTCGCCAAGCTCGGCGTCAAGACCCGGACCGAGGCCATGGCCGCCGCGCTGGCGGCCGGCGTGCAGTCCCAAAACTAGGCAGGCGCGACGCGCAATCCGGGCAATCCTGCCGAAGCCGCGCGCACGCCCTCTCCGTAGCCTGTGGATTGCGGCCCGACCGCATCCCCCAACACGGAGAACCCCAATGAAACCCAGGCTCCTCGCCGCCGGCCTCGCGATGTCCTTCCTCGCGTTGTTCGCGCTGGCCTTCGCCGCGGAAACCAGCCGCGGCGCCCCCACCCACCGCTACGTCGTCGAACGCACCTTCCCCAAGGGCGCGCTGGACGGCCTCGATGCGGCGCAGAAGAAGAAGGTGAACCAGACCAACGCCCGCTTCGGCGTGCGCTGGGTGATGTCCTACGCCACGCCCGACCGGACCAAGACGTACTGCATCTACGTCGCCCCCGACGCGATCGCCATCCGCAGCGCGGCCCAGGCGAACGGACTGCCGGTGGATTCGATCACCGAGGTCCCGGTCACGCTCGAAGCCGAGTGAGGTGCCGCGCGCCGCCAGTCCACAACCCACGCGACACCAACACCCACGCCACCCCACGACAGGAGACATCGCAATGCCGCGCTACATGATCGAACGCAACTTTTCCGCCGGCCTGCACATCCCGATGGACGCCGACGGCGCCAAGGCCTGCCTCGACGTCGTCGACTGCAATGCCAGCCACGGCGTGACCTGGGTGCATTCCTACGTGAACGCCGACAAGACCAAAACCTACTGCGTCTACGACGGCCCCGACCCCGAGGCGATCCGCAAGGCGGCCGCCAACAACCGCCTGCCGGTGGAGCGCATCACCGAGGTGCGGGTGCTGGATCCGTACTTCTATCGCTAGCGGTTCGTTGGCGCCGCGAAGGAGAAGAAGAAGCCCCGCGCTTGCGGGGCTTCTTCGACGGTGCCTGGTCGCGGGCCAGGGCTCGCCCTGCACCTGCCTGGCTCACCACACTTCGCAGCGCTGGTTTTCCGGGCGCACCATCGGGGCGTCCGCCTTGCACTGGAACGCCGCGCGGAACTCGGTCAGGTTCGACAGCGGCCCGTTGACGCGGTACTTCGCGACCGGGTGCGGGTCGCCCTGCACCATGGTGCGCTGGGTCTCCATGCGCGTCTCGTCGCCGCGCCACTGGCCCCAGGCGAGGAAGAACTGCTGCTCCGGGCTGAAGCCGTCGATGGTCGGCTCCGGGCCCTTGCCCTCGCGCGACTTGAGGTAGGCACGGTAGGCGATCTTGGCACCAGCGAGGTCGCCGATGGACTCGCCCAGCACCAGCTTGCCATTGTGGTGGACGCCCGGCTCGATGGCGTAGCCCTCGAACTGGTCGACCACGCACTGGCCCTTGGCCTGGAACAGCTTATTGTCCTCGGGCGTCCACCAGTTCGCGAGACGGCCCTTCGCGTCGAATTGCGCGCCCTGGTCGTCGAAGCCGTGGCTGATCTCATGGCCGATGACCACGCCGATGGCGCCGTAGTTGACGGCGTCGGTGGCGTTCACGTCGAACGCGGGCGGCTGCAGGATGCCGGCCGGGAAGACGATCTCGTTCTGCAGCGGGTTGTAGTACGCGTTCGACGTCGGCGGCGTCATGCCCCAGCGGCTGCGATCGGTCGGCTTGCCCACCTGGCCGCGGTTGTCGGCGACGTTCCAGCGCGAAGCCGCTACGACGTTGTCCCAGGCCGAATCGCGCGAGACCACCACGCCCTTGTAGTCCTTGAACTTGTCCGGGTAGCCCAGCTTCGGGAAGAAGGTGGCGCGCTTCTCCAGCGCCTTCTTCTTCGTCGCCTCGTCCATCCAGTCCAGTTCGCGGATGGTGTCGTCCATCGCCAGCAGGATGTTCTTCACCATCTCCTGCATGCGCGCCTTGGCCTCCGGCGGGAAATACTTCTCGACGTACTTCTGGCCCAGCGCCTCGCCGAGCTGGTTGTCGGTGAGCTCGGCGCAGCGCTTCCAGCGCGGCTTGATCTCGGTCGCGCCGGTGAGGAACCGGCCCTTGAACGCGAAGTCCTCCTCGACGAACGGCCTGGACAGCGAGTCCGCCGCGGCGTCCAGCACGTGCCACCGCAGGTAGGCCTTCCACTGCGGCAGCGGGGTCGTGGCCAGCTCCTGCTGGAACTGCCGCACGAACTTCGGCTCGGTCACGTTAAGGGCGTCGCGCGGCATGCCGGCGTCGTCGAAGTACTTCGCCCAGTCGAACGCGGGCGCCAGCGTGGAGAGGCCGGCGAACTGCGTCGGGTTGTCCTGCAGCTTCGGGTCGCGCAGCTGCACGTTGTCGAACGAGGCCTGCGCCAGGCGCTTCTCGAAGTCGAACACCGCCTGCGCGTCCTGCCCAGCCTGTTCCGGCGCGGCGCCGGCGAGCTCGAACATTTTCGCCACGTGCTGGAGGTATTTCGCGCGAGCCTCAACGAAGCGCGGCTCGGTCTTGAGATAGTAGTCGCGGTCGGGCATGCCCAGGCCGGACGCGGTGACGTGCGCGATCGTCCGCGACGGGTCGTGCAGGTCCTCGCCGGCGAACACCGCGAACGGCGCCGCCACGCCCACCGCGTGCAGCCTGCCGATCATCGCCTGCAGGCCGGCCTGGTCGCCGATCGCGTCGATGTCGTCGAGCCAGGGCTGCACCGGCTTGCTGCCCAGCGCGTCGATGCGCGATTCGTCCATGCAGGCGGCGTAGAAGTCGCCGGCGAGCTGGCCCGCGCTGCCCTTGGGCCAGTCGCTGCGCGCAGAGAGCTCGGTGAGGATGTCGCGCACGTGCTCCTTGTTGACTTCGCCCGACTCCCAGCGGCGGCTCCAGCGATCCATGTAGTCCGGGATCGGATGCTGCTGGCGCCAGGCGCCGTTGGCGTAGTCGAAGAAGTCGGTGCAGGCGTCGCCTGCGCGGTTGATGTCCTCGGGGTGGATCCCGTGCAGCCCGCCCGCGGTGGCGGTGGCGGCTGCGAACAACGCGACGAGCGGAAGGCTGGACCTGGCCACGGCACTGCGCTCCTTGCTGGAAGGTGTCGCCACTATAGCCACGGGCCCGGCCGCGACCCGTCCCGGAAGTACTGGTCCGAAGGACAATCGCGGGCAAGTCCCGCAGGCGTCGACTTCCCCCGGCCGCGCGGCTTCGCAGGTCCGCGCGGGCCACGGGCCACGCTTGCAACGCGTCACTCATGCGCCATCCGATGAGCGGCGACCGGCTTGCGGCGTGCCGGCGGTCGCCGGCGTCCAGGCGCGTCGCGGCGCGGCTTCCCCTGCGTCCCGCTTGACCTGCATCAATCGAGGGCGATTCGCCGGGCGCAATTCACCCGATCCCATCGCGGGGTGGCGAATAATGACGGGCGCACTTTCCACCGAGGAGGACACCTGATGAAGTTCACCACAGCCTTGCTGGCCACCGCGTGCGTTCTGTCCCTGGCGGCTTGCGGCGACAAGCCGGCCGCGCCCGCGGACACCACCGCACCGGCGGACACGGCCGCGGGCACCGCCGCGCCGGCAAGCGAGACCGCGCCCGCCACCACCGAGCCCGCGCCCGCCACCGAGCCCGCCGTCACCGAGCCGGCCGCGCCCGCGCCTGCAGCCGCCGCTCCGGCCAGCGACAAGCCCGCCGCGGTGGTCGCCAACTGCGCGACCGAGATCGAGGCCAACGACGCGATGCAGTTCAACGTCGGCTCGATCACCGTTCCCCCCTCGTGCAAGGAGTTCAAGATCACGCTCAAGCACACGGGCCAGATGCCGGTGGCCGCGATGGGCCACAACGTCGTGATCACCAAGGCCGCCGACATGCAGGGCGTCGCCGCCGACGGCATGGGCGCCGGCGCCGCAGCGGACTACCTCAAGGCCGGCGACGCGCGCGTCATCGCCCACACCAAGCTGATCGGCGGCGGCCAGTCCGACACCGTCAGCTTCCCGGTCAGCAAGATCACCGGCGACGGCCCCTACGAGTTCTTCTGCAGCTTCCCGGGCCACGCGGCGATCATGAAGGGCACCATCGCCGTCGGTTGACGGCGCCCGGCTGCGACACCGGCTTGGGAAAACCGATCGCCATCGGACTGGCCCCCATGCGCGCCGTCGAGATCGACGGCGCGCTGGTGGCGCGCGGTCTTGGCTTGCCGGTCGAGCGCTTCCGGCAGCTGATGGACGCGCGCAAGGTCGCGGTGCTGTGCGAGCGCGGCACGGGTGCGGACGCGGGCCTGTACCGCGCGAGCTTCTACCACGAAGGCCGGCGGGTGCAGCTGGTGGTGGACGAGAACGGAACGCCGGTGCGCGAGGACGGCGAGGCGGCCTGACGCTCGACGCGCCGGAATCCGGCATCCGCATCGCATCAGGACCGGCGACCGGGCCCGAACCACGCCGCGAGCGCATCGGGAAGCCCCGGCTCGCCCACCTCGCCCACCCATGCGACATGGCCGTCCGGCCGCACCAGCACGGCCGCGGGCGCGGCGATCGTGCCGATGACCGGCAGCTCCCAGTCGCCCACGTGGCCGGCCTCGACGCACCGCACCCGGTCCGCCCACGGCGCGATGTCGAAGCCGCCGGCCTGCCTGAAGTTGATCAGCACCGGCCGCGCCTCGTGCAGCAGTGCGTACACCCGCAGCGGGCCTTCGGCGGTGACCAGGTCGAGGTCGGGCATGCGGCGACCGAGCAGCGGATGCCCTTCGCCGAGGTCGTAGCGGATGTCCAGCCCGCTCATCCTCGCCGCGAACTGCCTGCGCGGCTCGTCCATCGCGAGCAGCTCGCCGACGATGTCGCGCAGCGCATCGGTGCGATCGTCGGTGCGGAACAGCGCCACCTGCGCCAGCGTGTCGCGCAGCACGCGCGCGCCCACCGGGTGGCGCTCGGCGTGGTAGCTGTCCAGCAGGGCGTCGGGCGAGATCCCCTTGGCCACCTGCGCCAGCTTCCAGCCCAGGTTCACCGCATCCTGCACGCCGGTGTTGAGGCCCTGCCCGCCCACCGGCGAGTGCACGTGCGCGGCGTCGCCGGCCAGCAGCACGCGTCGATCGCGATAGGCCGCGGCCTGCCGCGCCATGTCGGTGAACCTGGAGATCGAGGTGGGACTGTGCACACCGTAGTCGGTGCCGCAGGCGTCGACGAGCGCCGCGCTGAGGTCGGCGAGCGTGGGCTCGCCGGTGGCGCCGACCTCGCGCTCGGGCACCATGACCCGGATCGGGCCGCCGTCCTTGTAGATGATCTCGCCGTCGCGGATCTCGTACTCGAGCTTGCCGAAGCCGTGCGTGCCGAGCGCCGTGCGATGCACGCCCAAGGGCGGCTGCTCGCGCATCTCGACCTCGGCGATCAGGTTGCTCATCGTCGGCTCGAAGCCGGGGAACGCGATGCCAGCGGCCTTGCGGACCACGCTGCGCCCGCCGTCGCAGCCGACCAGGTAGCCGGCGCGCAGCGTCGTGCCGTCCGACAGCGCGACGCCGACGCCGTCGTCGTCCTGCACGAAGCCGGTGACTTCGCGTTCGCGATGGAACGCGACCGGCAGCTCGTCCACCCAGCCGGCGAGGATGCGCTCGATGTGCTTCTGCCACAGCCCGAGCACGTAGGGATGGCGCGTGGGGAAGTCGCCGAGGTCGAGCTTGGCCGAGGCGAAGCCCGCGGCCTGGGCGACCTGCCCTTCGGCGATGAACCGCTCGGCGATGCCGCGCTGGTCGAGCACCTCCAGCGTGCGCGCGTGCAGGCCGCCCGCGCGCGAGCCGATCACTTCCTGGCTGGCGCGCCGCTCGACGATGGCGACGTCCACGCCCGCCAGCGCCAGCTCGCCCGCCAGCATCAAGCCGGTCGGCCCGCCGCCGGCGATCACCACCGCGTGCGCGTTCATCGCCACGCTCCGGCCGGCATCGCGGCAGCCGGCGACGCCGTCGCGGACGCCACGTCCGATTCGCGATTCCCGCACAACGCATTCATCGAAGACACCACACGCATCACGCACACCTCGCAGGCCCTGGCAACGGCCGCGGACTCTGCACCCCGCCCCCGGGCTTGTGGCAAGCCCCCGGGCTGGTAAGATGCTGATAGTGGGAGGAGGCGGAAACGCCCCTCCCATTTCTTTGCCCGGCCATCGCGCGGCCGGGGCGCGATCATGGGGCTGGCGCTGGCCCACCTTCGACAGGCTCCGTGATGGGGCTCCGATCCTGCTAGCGAGCTCGCGTGAAGTAGTTCGTCCGCATGATCGGCTGCCCGTCGCGCCCGAAATACACGGCGGTCTCGACCATGGTTCCGCCGTCCGCCGCGGCCGCATAGACGCGCGTCGAAGCCGGGATGCCATCCTTGCCGAGCGCGACGACAAGCACGTGGGGCTGCGGCAGCGTCATGGCGGCCAAGTCCGCCTCGGAGCTGCCATCGACGCGCACGCCCGAACCGTCGAGGGTGGCGATGCTCGAGGAATGGATCCTCGTGCCGCCGGCATCGACGATGTCGACCTCCATCGCAAGCTTGCCCTGGCCAGCGTCGCTGAAAGTGATCGTGACGCCCTTCGGCCGCGCCTGGGGCGGCATCGGCAAGCGCGACACATCCACCGCCCAGCTGCCGAGCAGGCGGGAATCCGCCGATGGCCGCGCATGGGCCGGCGCACCGGCAACCGCGCCGATGAGCAGCAGGAATGCAAGGAACGTCCGCATGCGAGCTCTCCATCCGAATCGGTGGAAGGCATCGTGCACGGCTGTGGCCCGGATGGGCAATGCATCCGCTCTCCGGGCGTCGCCCGGCCCCGTGGAGCACCCGAATCCGGTTGCGCCAGCGGAAAATGGACGGGATCGTCCTACGGCAGCAACGCGGTCCATTCCGGGGTGGAGAACCTGTCGCGCGCCAGCGTCTGCGCGCGTTGCAGTTCGTCCGGCCGCAGGACGTCGGGCGCCAGGCCGCCGTGGCGGCTGCGGAAGGTGTCGACCATGCGTTCGATCACCGCCTCGCGCGGCAGCCCGGTCTGGCTGCGCAGCGGGTCGACCCGCTTCTGCGCGCTGGCCGTGCCCTTGTCGGAGAGCTTCTCGCGGCCCACGCGCAGCACTTCGAGCATCCGTACCGCATCGATGTCGTAGGCCATGGTGACGTGGTGCAGCACCGCGCCGCCGCGCCTGGCCTGCGCCGCGCCGGCGATCTTGCCGATGCTCGAGGCGATGTCGTTGAGCGGCTGGTACCACGCCTGGATGCCGAGCGTGCCCAGCGCCTCGATCACCCATTCGTCCATGAAGGCATACGCCTGCTCGAACGTCATGCCCTCCACCATCGACAGCGGCGCGACGATGGAATAGGTGATCGTGTTGCCCGGCTCGATGAACATCGCGCCGCCGCCGCTGATCCGGCGCACCACCTCGATGCCGTGGCGGCGCGCGGCCTCCGCGTCAACCTCGTTGCGCAGCGACTGGAAGCGCCCCATCACCACCGCCGATGCCGCCCATTCCCAGATCCGCAGCGTCGGCGGGCGCCGGCCCGCGGACACGTCGTCGAGCATCACGTCGTCGAGCGCCATGTGCAGCGCCGGCGACTGCGGCCCGGCGTGGACCAGGTGCCAGGCGTGATCGAGCCAGCGGGACCGGCTCACGCGGCGCCTCCCGCATCCGGCGTCGATGCCGGCGCGTCGAGCGCGCGGCGCACGGCCACCGCCACGCCCTCGGGCGTGATGCCGAACAGCTGCGGGCCCGGCCCCAGCGCACTGCGCACGGCGGCGGCGAGCGCGGCTTCGCCGGTGTCCGCAGGCAGGCCTTCGAGCGCGGCGTCGATGGTGTCCAACGCGCTCGCCGGCTCCAGGAAGAAGTCCCCGCTGACCTGCACCCCGGCGAGCCGGCCGTCGACGACCGCGAAGTCGACCACCACCAGCTTGCCGCCCGGCACCTTGTATTCGCCGTGCCTGTCGTTGCCCATCGTCGTCATCTCGCCAGTCTAGCCGCGACGAGCGCCGGCATCACGGCGCGCGCGACCGGCGCCGCGCGCCAGCAGCTACGAGCAGTGCCCGCAGCAGGTGCTGCCGCCGCTGATGTGCACGTCCTTCTCCAGCGGCGTTGCGGCGCAGCCGATGCCCGCCAGCGCGTCGCGCACCTGCGCGGCGGTGGCGGTCGAGATCACCTCCAGGCGGCCGCGCGCGGCATCCAGCGCGATGCGCGCATCGGCGTCGAGCGGGCGGAGGGCCGCGGCCAGCGTGGTCGCGTCGAGGTCGCGGGCGGAGAGTTCGAATTGCATCGTGGTGTCCCATGGAGGCGCGGCGTGCGCCGTTGGGTGCGAAGGATGCGCGACGCGCCCCGCCGCGCCCTTGACCTCCGTCAACCGACCGGCACGCTGGCCGCGGAATGCGCGGTCAGGCGCGACGCAAGAGCCGTCCCGGACGCGTAATCGCCTCGCCGGCCTCGAACTCGGGCGCTCCGGCCCGCCGCTGCGAGCGCATCGCCGGCCTGCACGCAGGCCCGGCCTGGAACCTCAGGACGCGCTCGCGCCCAGCGCATGCTCCGGGTCGCTGCGCAGCTCGCCCAGCGGCGGGATGACGAGGGTGGTGTATTCCTCGTAGTGCGCCGCGGGCAGGTCGCGCAGCGCGAGGCGTTCGGCGCGCGGGGTCTCGATCGGCAGGCGCGCGGCCTCGTAGAGGATCACTTCGTGGCCGGGCGGGTACCAGCGCAGCAGCTTGTCGACCAGCGCCTGCAGCCCCTCGCGCTCGGCGTGCAGGCGGGTGCAGGACAGGTCGCCGGACAGCGCCACCTGCCACAGCAGCACCAGGCCGTCGGGATCGACCTGGCGGTCGTAGACCATGAAGTGGGTCGCTTCCATCGACTGCACGCCGCGATGGCCCGGGTCGATGCCGAGGTCGGCATACAGGCAGGCCTCGGCGGAGATCCCCGGCTCCATGCGCGCCGGGATGCCCTCGGCGCGCGCCTTGCGCACCACCCGGTGCGGCACGTCGGCGAACACGCCCGGGTGGCCGTAGAACACCGCGCACACCTGCTTGCCCGCGCGCAGCTCGGACATGATCGCCTCGTCGATCTCGCGGTAGGTCTGGCGCCGGTCCTTGCCGGTGGCGTAGTACGCGCCGAGGTTGACCACGTCGGGGCGCAGGCCGGCGATCATCGCCAGCGCGAACGGGTCGGCCAGGCAGAACACCACCTGCGCCTCGCGAATCTCCGACAGGCAGCGCTCGCTGGCGTGGCGGCCGAACTGGATGCCGCTGCCGACCACCACCAGGCCCGCGGCCGGCGCCGTCGCCGCGGCGCCGTCGTCGGCGCGGACCACGCGGTCGCGGCCTTCGTGCTTGGCCCGGTACAGGGCCTGGTCGGCCTCGTGCACCAGTTGCTCCAGCGTGGCGGCCTGGCCGTCGGCCTGGCAGACGCCGGAGCTGATGTTGATGCGGAACGTCCTGCCGAACACGGTGATCGGCTCGATCCGCGCGCGCAGGCGCTGCAGCATCGCTTCGGCTTCCGCCGCGTCGGCCTCGAGCAGGATGGTGAACTCGTCGCCGCCGCTGCGCCCGGCGATGGCGCCCGCGCCCGCGGTTTCGGTGATCCATGCGCCCAGCGCGCGCAGCGCCTCGTCGCCGGCGGCATGGCCATGGCGGTCGTTGACCTGCTTGAACAGGTCGATGTCGGCGACGATCGCGGTGAACGGCCGCCCGGTGCTTCGGGCGCGTGCGAACGCGGCCTCGCCCAGCTTGCGCACCTGCTGGTAGTTGAGCAGGCGGGTCAGGCTGTCGTGCTCGGACAGCCAGCGGTAGCGGCGGCGCTGCCGGAACGAGCGCCGCAGCAGCACCGACAGCAGGATCGCGGTGACCAGCAGCCCGCCCATGCCGATCGCCAGCAGCCATTGCCGGCGCTTGGTCGCGGTGACCTGCATCGCGGCGAGCGCCTTCTCGGTCTCGAGCAGGGCGATCTGCTGTTCCTTCAGGCGCGTGTCGAACTGCACCTGCAGGTAGGCCAGCCGGCGCTCGCGCGCGCCGCTCTCGGCCGCGCCGGAGGCGGACATCGCCTGGCGCGTGTGCGCGAGCGCGCCCGCGGTGTCGCCGCGACTCTCGGCCAGCTTCGCCAGCAGGCCCTCGGTCTCGGCGATGGCGCGGTCGGATTCCTGCTCGCGGTAATAGCGCAGGGTGTCGGCCAGCAGCGCGCCGGCCTGGTCGAGGTGTCGATGGGTCTCGATCAGGCTTTCGGCGATCAGCAGCTTGGCGCTGTAGGAGCCGGCGGCGAAGCCCACGGCCTCGAATTCCGCCAGCGCCTCGCGCGCCCAGCGCAACGCCTCGGCGTGGCGACCCTGGCCGGCCAGCATCTTGCCGACGCCGTACTTGGCGTTGGCGACGTAGATGCGGTCGCCGGCACGCGTGCACGCCTCGAGCTGGCGATGGCGCCAGTCCTCGGCGATGCGGAAGTTGCGCGCATGGTCCTCGGCCAGCGCCACGTCGCTGAGGGCCAGGCACAGCGCGCGGGGATCCTTGCCGGATTCGACCTGGCGCAGCTCCTGCAGCGCCAGCTCGCGCGCCTTGCCGGTCTCGCCGACCAGCGTGTGCAGATAGCTGGCGACGCCGAGCAGCTTGGCCGACTCATCCGGCGCCTTGGGCAGGTAGGCCAGGCCGTCGCTGAGCCAGGCGAACGCCTGCGGCCAGTCCTCGAGGTTGGCCGCGACGTTGATGGCGGTGGTGTAGACGCGCACCCGTAGCGGCGCCGGCATGTCCTGCTTCAGCAGCGCAGCCATGCCCTTCATCGCGACGGGCTCTTCGCCGGCCAGCGCCCTGTTGCGCAGGCGGATGAACTCCACGCGCTGGCGCTGCAGCGGCGTGAGCGCATCGGAGTGCGGGGCGAGCGCCGCGATCTTCGCGTCCGATTCCCGCCAGGGCGCGGCGAAGGAGAGCCGCTCGATCTCCTGGACCTGCCCTTCCAGCGCGTCGGCGGCCTGTGCCGGCGCGCAGGCGCAGGCCAGCACCAGCCACAGCGCGATCGCGATCAGCCGGGACACGGCGCCTGCCTGCGGCGAAGACGACGAACCACTATTCGTCGTAGGCGCGAATGACGTGGTTGGTGGCGAACTGACCGTCCGCCAGGCCGGTGAGCCGCTTGATCGCGGCGTAGTCGCTCTCGGCCATCGCCCGGCGTTCCTCGTCCGACAGGCCGGCGCGCCGCAGCACCGCGTCCGGGTTCTTCTCGTATTCCGCCGCCAGCGCGGCATCGCTGCCGAGCTTCCTCATCAGATCGAGCAGTTTCGACACGTCATTCCCCCTGGGAAACCAATCCGGCATTCGGTGGCCGCGCGGCCGCGATCCGGCGGCCTGGCGGCATGTGCGTGGGTATGCCCCGGCGGGCGTGCAAGCCCCTTCGCCCTGTCGTCGAAGCAGGCGGACATTAGCACAGGCGCGACGGATGTTCGTGCGCGGATCGAGTCGCGCCTTGCAGGCCGCCTGCTGCGATGCGCGGCGCTCCCGCATCGCCGGCAACGGCGCGGCGCGGCAGCTCAGCGTGAGCGGCGCGCCGGCGCCGGTGCCTGCGGCGCGGCGCGGCCCGCGGCTTGCGCCACGCCACTGCCTGGCGAGTGGCGCTGCACGTGCTCGACGAAGGCGCGCAGCTTCGGCATCGCCTGCTTGCGGCTGGGGTAGTAGAGGAACATCCCCGGTGCCGTCGGCGCATGTGGCGCCAGCACTTCCACGAGCTGTCCCGACGCCAACGCCTGCGCTGCGATCGGCGCCGGCACCTGCGCCAGGCCGATGCCGCGCACGGCGGCGCCGAGCGTGGTGGTGAAGTCGCTGGCGATCAATGGCCCGGCCACCACGATCTCGAGCGCATGCCCGTCCTCGACCAGCGACCACGGCGCGATCGATCCCGCGGCGCGGCGCAGGCGCAGGCAGGCGTGTCCGCGCAGGTGGCCGGGGCGTTCGGGCGGCGCACGGCGCGCGAAGTAGCCGGGGCTGCCGACGACGATGAAGCGGAACGGCGCCGACAGCGGCACCGCCACCATGTCGGCGGCGATCAACTGGCCCAGCCGCACGCCGGCATCGAAGCCTTCGGCCGCGAGGTCGACCAGCGCCTCGCTCGCGGCGAGCTCCACCTCGACCTCCGGATATGCCTCGCAGAACGAGGCGACCAGCGGCTCCAGCAGCACCGACACGGCGGCGCGCGGCACCGACAGGCGCAGCAGGCCGGCCGGGCGCTGGCCAAGATCGCGTGCGGCCTCGCTCGCCGCGACCAGTTCCTCGAACGCCGGCCTGGCGCGCGCGAGGAACCGTTCGCCGGCCTCGGTGAGGCCGACGCTGCGCGTGGTGCGGATGAACAGGGTCGCGCCGATCCGCGCCTCCAGCGCGCGCACCGCCTGGCTGACCGCGGACGGCGTCACCGCGAGCATCGTCGCCGCCTTGCGAAAGCTGCGGTGTTCGGCGACGGCGAGGAACACCTCCACGCCGTCGAGCGCGCCCTGCCGAACAGTGAAGTTCCGCTTCATGCCTCGACGACATTAGCGCGGATGGTGCACCGCCGATAGCCGTCCTATCTTGGCCCCGTGCTCCGCGGCCACGCGCGGCGGGCGCCGGAATCCCCCGACTTCGCGGAGACACCGCATGACCGATGCACCCACCGCCACACCCGCCCACCCGCGCGCGCCCCGCGGCGCCCGCGCCAGCGAGCGGTGCTACGCCGCGGCGCCGGCCGGAGCGCAGCCATGACCCCGGCGACGATCTTCAGCCTGCACCTGCTGCTGGGCTACGTGCCCTGGCTGCTGTGCTTCCGGGCCTATCTCTGGCCGGGGCTCGCGGCGATGGACGCGGCGTCCGCGCAGCGCGTCATCGCCACGCTGCACGCGTTCCGCTTCTTCGGCCTGGCGTTCCTCGTGCCGGGCGTGGTCGGGCCGCAGCTGCCGGCCGTGTTCGCGACGTTCGCCGCCTACGGCGACCTGGCCACCGGCGTGCTGGCCATGCTGGCGCTGCTCGCGGTACGGGTGCGGCCGCTGTTCTGGGGGCTCGTCGCCGCGTTCAACGTCGTGGGCCTCGCCGACCTGCTCGTCGACTACTGGCACGGCGCCACGCTCGGATTGCCCGCGCTGTCGGGCCAGCTGGGCGCGGCCTACGCGATCCCGATCCTGTACGTGCCGCTGCTGGCGATCACGCATTGCGCCGCGTTCCGGTTGATGGCGCGTGCGCGCACCGGCAATGCGCCGCGCGCCGCCGGCGCAGCCGCGCCCTGAAGCTGGCCATGCCCCGCCGGTTTTCACGGCCACCGGCGTAGGATCGCCGCCCATGGACGACGCCACCCGCATGCCCGCCGTGTTCCTGGGCCACGGCACCCCGATGAACGCCCTGGAGCGCAACCGCTACACCGAGGCCTGGCGCGCGATCGGCGCGTCGATGCCGCGGCCGCGCGCGATCCTCGCGGTCTCCGCGCACTGGTACGTCAACGCCACCGCGGTCACCGCCATGGCGCGGCCCAAGACCATCCACGACTTCTTCGGCTTCCCGCAGCAGCTGTTCGACGTGCAGTACCCCGCGCCGGGCCTGCCGGAGCTGGCCGAGGAAGTGGCCGACGCGGTGCATCCGGAGTACGTCGGCGCCGACCACGACAGCTGGGGCCTGGACCACGGCACCTGGTCGGTGCTGGTGCACGCCTTCCCCGACGCCGACATCCCGGTGGTGCAGCTCTCGATCAACGCGCAGAAGCCGCCGGACTACCATCTCGAGCTCGGCGCGCGGCTGGCGAAGCTGCGCGAGCGCGGCGTGCTGGTGCTGGGCAGCGGCAACGTGGTGCACAACCTGCGCGCGATCGACTGGCACAGCCCCGACGTCGGCATGGACTGGGCGCGGCGCTTCGACGAGCACGCGCGCGAGGTCATGACCGCGCATCCCGCCGACGCCGCCTCGCTGGTGGCGCACCGCGACTACCCGATGTCGGCGCCGACGCCCGAGCACTTCCTGCCGCTGCTGTACGTCGCCGGCTTCGCCGCGGCCACCGGCCAGGCCGCGCGGGTGCCGGTGGACGGCTACGCGTTCGGCTCGCTGTCGATGGCCTGCTACGCCGTGGGCTGCACCGAACCCGGCGACGGCGACGGCCTGCCGGGCAGCGCGCCGCTGGGCAGCGACGCGCCGCCGGAGGACACCAACATCTAGTCCGCCGGCAAGCGCCGCGTTGCACGTCGGGCGCGCTCGGAATGACAAATCGATGCGACCGCAAACGCTTGCCTCCCTCTGCCGGGGAGCGGAGGTGGGCTCAAGACGGAGCGAGGCGAGTCGGCAGGAAGGCGGCGGCCGGGGGATCGCGTCAAGCCGGCCATGGATGGCCGGCGCCCCCGTCAGGACAGGATGTCCTGCCGGGGGGAGAGCGATTCACCGGCCGGCGACTTCCTTCGCGCTCCAAACCGAAGCCCACGCAAAATCGCGCAGCGAAGTTCCCCACGCATTCGGGTGGAGCAATCGAAGCCGACTCTCGCGGCGAGAGCGGGTCCCCGCCCCGGGCGATTTCGCGCCGTTCCTCCCCGCGAAGCAGGAGAGGGATTCAAGGCCAGCGTCATCGCCTTTCGGTGAAGCCCGGCTCACAGCTACCTCGCCGACCGGAAGCGTCGCGGCAGCATCGCCCGCAGCCCGCGTTCGAGCGCGGCGCGCAGGCCGGGGCTGTGCAGGCAAACCCCGCCCGCGAGCCCGACCAGGCAGCCCAACGCGGTATCCAGGAAGCGCGCGCGCAGCAGCGCGCCCACCGGCGCGCCGCTGCCGAGCGCGGCGGCATCGGCCAGCAGGATCGTCAACGGCGTGATGAACACCACCGCCAGTCCGTAGTGGCGCACCACCAGCGATTCGACCACGAACGTCAGCGCCATCACCGCGATCGCGATGCGCCATGCGTCGAAGGGCAGCGACAGCAGCGCGCCGGCCACCAGCATGCCCATCGCGCTGCCGGCCACGCGCTGGAACTGGCGGTCCCACACCGCGCGCAGGCTCGCACCCTGCACCACCGCCAGGCAGCTCACCGGCACCCAGTACGGGCGCGGCAGCCGCAGCAGTTCCGCCAACAGCAGCGACGCGCCCACCGCCGCGCCGATCACCACCGCTTCGACCACCACGAAGCCGAATCCCGCCGGCTGCCGCACGGGATCCGGCGTCGCCGGCCAGCGCGCCAGCACCGCCAGGCTGTAGCCGAACGCGACCAGCCCCGCGACCAGCACGCCGAGGAACAGCAGGCCCACCTGGCGTGCCAGCGCATCGGCGGGGAGCGGCGTGTACGCGCCGATCGCGATCGCCATCACGAAGAACAGCGGCCCCGGCGGCGGCAGCCGGTAGTAGCGCACGGTCATCGTCACCAGCATCGCGACCAGCGCGATCAGCGGCGCGCGCAGCGCCGCCGCGCCGAGCGCCTGCACGCCCAGCCCGATCGCGTAGCAGGCGGCCATCGCGAAGCCGCAGGCCATCAGCGTGACCATGCGGTGGTGCATCGACGTGCCCGGCAGGTACAGGAAGACCAGACCGCCGAGCGACCCCGCCAATCCCGCCTGCATGTCGCCCGCCATCGCCGCCACCAGCAGCGGCGCCCCGCTCGCCAGCGCCGCCGCCAGCGGCATCGGCCAGCGCCGCCCGGACGCCTGGAAGGTCGCCAGCGAGCGCCACTCCTCGCGCAGCAGGCGGCGCAAACGGGCCCAGCGGGTGGTCTGTTCCATGCGCCATTATGGGCGGGCTCCCAGGCGTGCGGCTGCCGCGCGAGCCAGGCCGAAGCTCGCGGCTGAAGCCGCTCCCACAAGAGTCTCGGGGCGTCGCTTTTGCTCCGTGGGAGCGGCTCAGCCGCGAGCCTTTCCCCACGAACCTGCACGGCCTCGCACCACCGATGCCGCGACCGTCCCGTCACGCGCCGTGGGGTAGCGTCCGCCGCTCCACCCGCCGCGCCATCGTCGATCCCCGCTCCCGCGCGTCGCGAAGAAGACGACACCACCGTGGTCGCCACGGAGCCGCCATCCCGTTCGCTGAACGCGGCGCAGGCACGCGTCGCCCCGCTGCGGGCATGCCCGTCGGGACACGAGGACACCGAACAGACCATGGAGGCCATCATGCCCGGCTCCAGCACCGATCCGTCCCGCCACCTCGCGCTTGCGCTCGCCCTCGCGCTCGCCGCCCCGTCCGTCGCCCAGGCCCAGGCCGCGCCCTCCCCGAGCGCAACCATTCCCGTCGGCAACTGCAACGACGCCGGCGCGGGCAGCCTGCGCGCTGCCGTGGCCTCGGCCGCCGATGGCGACACCATCGACCTGCGTTCGCTGCAATGCCGGCAGCTGCTGCTGACCAGTGGCGCGATCCACGTCACGCAGGACGACCTCACCATGCTCGGCCCCACCCGCGCGTTCACGATCGACGGCAACGCCGTCGACATGGTGTTCCTGCATACGGGCAGCGGCACCCTGCGCCTGCGCGCGCTGTCGATCGCCAACGGCAACCACGAGGAGAACAAGGCCACCGGCGGCTGCATCCATTCCGACGGCGACCTGCGCCTGGAGTACGTGCGCGTGCACGATTGCAGGCTTTACGACAGCCTGGGCTACCTGGGCGGCGGCGGCGCCATCGCCGCGAACGATGTCGCGCTCTACGACAGCGAAGTCTTCGACAACGTCGCCTACGCCCCCAGCGACGACATCTACCCATTGGGCGGCGGCATCCTCGCCCATGGCGACCTGGCGCTGGTGCGCAGCCGCGTCAACGACAACACCGCCCAGGGCGGCTACGGTGGCGGCGTCTATACCGAAGGCGGGCTGCAGGTGCGCTACAGCGAGGTGAGCGGCAACTTCTCGCGCTACTACGGCGGCCTGTACGCCAACACCGGCCAGGCCACGGAGGTGGTGGGCTCGCTGTTCGCCGGGAACGAAGCGTACGTGGCCACCATCGTCGGCATCTTGGGCGGCAGCGCGCTGGTCGTGGACACCACCGTTTCCGGCAACACCGCCGGCCGCAACTCCGGGCTGCAGCTGGTGGCCGACGAAACATCCGTGGTCAACAGCACGATCGTCGACAACGTCGAGAACCAGCGCAGCACTCCGTGCGGCGGCGCGCTCGTGTTCACCGGCGACGTCCTCCTCGAGAGCACCATCGTCGCCCGCAACCGTTGCGGAGGCGTCCCGCTCGACATCACCGGCATCCTGGGGACGGGAGAGGTCATGGGCAGCGACAACCTCGTCCAGGCCTCGACCCTGCCGCTGCCGCCCGACACGATCTCCGCCAACCCGCGCATCTCGCCGCTGGCCGACAACGGCGGCCGCACCCGCACCCACGCGCTGTGGGCCGGCAGCCCGGCGGTGGACATGGGCAACAACAACGCCGGCTTGGCGTTCGACCAGCGCGGGCCCGGGTTCGACCGGGTGAAGGGTGCGCGCGCGGACATCGGGGCGTACGAACGCTGAGCAGGGCTTCGCGGGAGGCTGCGCCGTTTGGCGAAAGGCTCGCGGCTGAAGCCGCTCCCACCAAGGGGGGCGGCGCCGGAGGCTGTGTGGGAGCGGCTTCAGCCGCGCGCTTCCCCGCCAATCCACCGTCTTTCGCGCCTCCGCCCGTTCGGCAGCAAGAAATCACGGCCGGAGGCCCGGCGCGGGCCGCAACACGCGCGTGTCGATCCCGCCCCTCCCCGTTCGTCGAAGGACAAGACCACCCCACCACGGAGCCCCGCCATGATCCCCAAGAACACGATCTGCCTCTGGTACGACCGCGACGCCCTCGATGCCGCCACGTTCTACGCCGAAACCTTCCCCGACAGCGCCGTCAACGCCGTGCACCACGCCCCGGGCGATTACCCCTCGGGCAAGCAGGGCGACGTGCTCACGGTGGATTTCACCGTGATGGGCATCCCCTGCATCGGCCTCAACGGCGGCCCGGCGTTCAAGCAAAGCGAGGCGTTCTCGTTCCAGGTCGCCACCGAGGACCAGGCCGAAACCGACCGCCTGTGGAACGCCATCGTCGGCAACGGCGGCCAGGAGAGCGATTGCGGCTGGTGCAAGGACAAGTGGGGCCTGTCGTGGCAGATCACGCCGCGCGTGCTGACCGAAGCCTTCACCGGCGCCGACCGCGCGGCGGCCAAGCGCGCGTTCGACGCGATGATGACGATGCGCAAGATCGATGTCGCCGCCATCGAGGCCGCGCGCCGTGGCTGACGCCCGCGCCCCGGCGCGCGGCAGCAACGCGCTCTCGCGGCCCACCATCACCGCCTTCGAAAACTCGCCCGACCGCGGCAAGGGCCTGGCGCGCGACATGCGCGTGCGCTGGGCGCTCGAGGAAGCCGGCGTGTCCTACGACGTGCGCCTGCTGTCGTTCGAGGCGATGAAGCAGTCCGCGCACCTGGCACGGCATCCATTCGGGCAGATCCCGACCTACGAGGAGGGCGGGCTCGCGCTGTTCGAGTCGGGTGCGATCGTGCTGCACCTCGCCGAACGCCACGCCGGCCTGCTGCCGGAGGATGCGGATGCGCGCATGCGCGCCATCACCTGGATCTTCGCCGCGCTCAACACGGTGGAACCGCCGATCGTCGAACTCTCGCTGGCCGGTGTCGCGGAGCGCAACGAGCCCTGGTTCGAAGCGCGCCTGCCGCTGCTCCGGGACCGTGTGCGCACCCGGCTGGGCCAGCTGTCGCGCCGGCTCGGCGATGCCGACTGGCTCGACGGCGCGTTCAGCGCCGGCGACCTGATGATGGTGTCGGTGCTGCTGCGGCTGCGCAGCTCGGGACTGCTGGACGAGTTCGCGAACATCGCCGCCTACGTCGCCCGCGGCGAAGCGCGGCCCGCCTACCAGCGCGCCTTCGCCGACCAGCGCGAAGTGTTCACCAGACAGCACAGATAGCCCAGGAAGGGCCGCGCAATCGCAGGAGCGGCGGAAGCCGCGACCGGGATGCCCGAAACACCCGGCGTCGCGACGCCCGTCGCTCCCACAAGCCAACGCCGCCACGCCTTCCTATTGCGTATACCCGTCCGCGGCCGCCTTGCCCGGATCCGCGAAGATCGCCATCGCCGTGGTCATGCGGCGAAACCCGAACTTCTCGTAGAACGGCTCCCGCCCGGGCACCGCGTACAGGATGATCTTGCGGTGGCCCGCGGAAAGCTCGACCAGCTTTCCGATGAGCGCCTTCCCGAGGCCGGCCCCCTGGTAGCCGGGGTGGACGACGATGTCGCACAGGTAGGAACAGTCCACCCCGTCGGCCACCGCGCGCCCCGCCGCGACGATCTTCCCGTCGTCGAACGCGACGCACTTGAACATGCTGTTGCCGTACGCGGTCCGCAGCCACTCGCCGCTCTTGGTGCCGAGCGGCGCGATGCGATAGAGCTCGGACATCTCGTCCCAATCGACCGCGTCGGTGGACTGCGCCCACTGGATCGCCATGGATTCCTCCTGTTGCCTAGACCGCCCGGAACACCGGCGACAGCATGCGGAAGCTGCCGGCGTCGGCATCCAGCTCCACCTCGCCGCCGACGGGCACGATGAACTGTTCGCGGATGTGGCCGATCATCGCGCCGCGGTAGGCGGGGATGCCCAGCGGCCGGATGTGGTCGTCGAAGATCTGGTCCAGCGTCAGCGAACCGTAGCCTTCGCCGGGATCGCAATCGGTGCACTCGCCGAAGACGAAGCCGGCGATCGCGTCCAGCGCGCCCATGAGCTTGAGCGTGGTGAGCATGCGGTCGATGCGGTACGGCGCTTCGTCGACGTCCTCCAGGAACAGGATCCTGCCGGCGAAGTCCGGCAGGTAGTGCGAGCCGGCCAGGCCCACGAGCACCGACAGGTTGCCTCCGACCAGCTCGCCGCGCGCCTTGCCGCCGGCGATGGTGAGCGTGCGGTGCTTGCGTGGCACCAGCTCGTCGCCGGCCTCGACGAGGTTGCGGTACGCCATCAGTTCGCGGTCGAAGAACATGCGCCGGAACTGGTCGACGTTGAAGCGGTTCCAGCTGCCGGCGCCGATCGGGCCGTGGAAGGTGACCAGACCTGTTTGCGCATGGATCGCGCAGTGCAACGCGGTGATGTCGGAGTAGCCGAGCAGCACCTTGGGGTTGGCGCGGATCGCGTCGTAGTCGAGCAGCGGCAGCAGCCGCGCGGCGCCGGAGCCGCCGCGGACGCAGACGATGGCCTTGACCTCGTCGTCGGCGAACATCGCGTTGAGGTCGCCGGCCCGCTCGGCGTCGGTGCCCGCGAGCGAACCGTAGCGCGCGGCGTAGTGCGCGCCCGTCTTCACCTTGAAGCCCAGCGCATGCATCGCTTCCTGCGCAAGCTGCAGGCTCAATCGTTCATCGGTGGCCGACGACGGGCTGACGAGCGCGACGGTGTCGCCGGGGTTCAGGGCGGCCGGCAGCAATCGTTCGCGCGCGGCCGCGGCCGCAACACCTCCGGCGGCTCCGGCGAGCGGAAGCAGGGATGCGAGCGCCGCGGTTCCGATGAAATCACGCCTGTGCATGTGGCTGCCCATCGATTGGACTGCGGGCCAGACTAGCGCATGGCACGCCAGATGGCCGGGATGTTCGACACAACGGCGGTCGTTGCCGTGGAAAGGACGGCCATCCGCCGTCGTTCCCGCGAAGGCGGGAATCCAGCGACGGTGATGTTCCGGCGGCGAAGGTCACTGGATCCCCGCCTTCGCCGGGATGACGAGCGGATGGACGCCACCTTCGCGGGAATGACGAGAGGATGGACGCCGCCTTCGCGGGATTGACGACCGTGATCAGTTCGCAGGGGCAGGCCGAAGCGGGGCTCAGGAGCCGACAGCGCGCGCAACGGCGCAGCGACGACGAGCGCGAACGCGTTTGACAACGCGCGCGTCCCCTCGGAGCATGCGGCGTGCCCTCCATGGAGCATCGCCATGCCTCGCGCGCTCGCGCTGTCCCTGCTGCTGTCGACCCTGCTGCTGTCGACGCTGCTGCTGCCGAACCTGTCCCACGCCGGCGGCACCGGCCCCGCTCCGAAACCCGCCACCGCCACCGCCGCCGCGATGCCGCCACCGCCGGCCTGGCTCCAGGGCCTCGACGCGCTCTACGACCAGCGCATCCGCGTGGCGGGCCTCGACGACCGCGCCTTCCAGCCCGAGCACTGGTGGGACGTCGCCGCCCCGCTGGCGACGCCGGCGCGCGGATTCACGACCGAGGAGATCGGCCGCAGCGCCGAAGGTCGCCCGCTGCGCCACGTGTCATGGGGCGAAGGCGACACGCGCGTGCTGCTGTGGTCGCAGATGCACGGCGACGAGAGCACCGCTTCGATGGCGCTGGCCGACCTGTTCCGCTTCCTCGGCGAGCATCCCGACGACCCGATCGTGCGGCGCCTGCGCAAGTCCACCACCCTGCACTTCCTGCCGGTGATGAACCCCGACGGCGCCGCGCGCTTCCAGCGCCGCAACGCGCAGGGCATCGACGTCAACCGCGACGCGCGCGCGCTGGCCTCGCCCGAAGGGCGCGCGCTGTACGGCCTGCGCGAGCGCCTCGAGCCGGCGTTCGGCTTCAACCTGCACGACCAGCAGCCCGGCTACCGCGCCGGCGACTCCGACCGCGGCACCGCCATCGCCCTGCTCGCGCCCGCCTTCAACGAGGCGCGCGAAGTCAATGCAACGCGCGCGCACGCCATCGAGGTGGCGGTCGCGATCCGCGCCGTGCTCGAGCCCTACATCGCCGGCCACATCGCCAAGTGGGACGACACCTTCAACCCGCGCGCGTTCGGCGACCTGACCTCGCAGGCCGGCGTGTCGACGATCCTGATCGAGTCCGGCGGCATCGAGGGCGACGTGCAGAAGCAGCGCCTGCGCAAGCTCAATTTCCTCGCCCTGGTCGGCGCGCTCGACGCCATCGCCACCGGTTCGTACGCGGGCCTGCCGCAGTCGCGCTACGACGAGCTGCCCGAGAACGGCGAGGTCTGGCCCGACCTGCGCATCAGCGGCGGCACGCTGGCGCTGCCCGGGCAGCCGCAGGCGAAGGTCGACCTCATGATCGACTTCGACCGCGCCCTGCTCGAGCGCGGCGGCACCATCGACGACATCGGCGACATGGGCGACCGCCGCGCGCGCCGCACCATCGACGCCAGCGGCCTGTACATCGTCCCCTTCGACCCGCCCGGCGCCACGCCCGAAGCACGCAGGACGCTCGCGCCCGGCATGCCGGCCTACTTCCACCTCAGCCGCGACCCGCAGGGCCACGACATCGTCTGGACGCTGGCGGGCGACGTGGATCCGGCCCATCCCGCGCCGTCGCAAGGGCGCTGAGGCCGGATCCGCTCTGCCGTTGTCCTGACGAACGCGGGGATCCTTGCCGTCATCCAACGAACGCATGGATCCTTTGCCGTCATCCCCGCGAAGGCGGGGATCCATGGACCTTCGCCTTCAGGCCGTCAACGTCCATGGAGACCAGACTTCGTTTGTTGAAAACCCCGCATGCGCGGGAATGACGACGCGGGTTTCTTTGCCTTCGCGGGAATGCCGAAGAGGCGTTCGCCGCCTCGGTCAGACCTTCGTGAACTCGCCACCCGCGTTGGAGAGCTTGTCCACCGAGAAGGTGATGCCATTGACGGTGATCTCGAACGGCTGCTGCAGGATCTCGAACACGTAGTTCTCCGACAGCTGCGACTCCAGGTTCTGCCCGACGATCACGCGTCGCCCGATGTGGAACCGCTTGCCGTCCTGGCCGAAGAAGAAGTACTCGTCCCGTCCCGACCTGTCCCCGGACGTGAAGTTCTGGTGGTGGAACCGTTCTCCCACGGATACCTGCGACATGAGTGCGCTCCTGAGGTTGGGCATGCTGGGCCACGACATGGCGGCATCGCGAAAACGCTTCGCGACCAGTGGCCAGGCAGTCGACCTAGCAAGGAATCCGATAACACCGCGTCACGCCGCGCCCGTCATGCCGCGAAGCTTCCGCGACGACGACATCACTCCTTCCGCCAGCGAAGCTCGGCCGCGCGCTCGTCGCGCAGCCAGGCGATGGCCTCGTCCTCGCGCTCGAACACCTGCCCGGCCAGGCCGAACTTGCCCGCGGCCACCACGCCGAACCGCTCGGCGTCGATGAACTCCGGCCGCGCCACCATGGCGATCCGCAGCCGGCCGTCGGCGGCCTCCGCCCACAGGCGCACCATGCGCAGGCGGTCGGCCAGCGTCGGCGCGTCGAATGCGATGTCGCCCACATCCAGCAGCAGGTGCGGCTGGCCTTCCGCCACCGCCCGGCGGATGACGCCCGCCAGCTGGTCGATCGCCCGGTCGAATACCTTGTGCGCGCTCGTCAGCCGCGCCACCGGCACACCGTCCACGACCTCCATCCGGACCGTTTCAGGGGTGGAACCGGACATGAGGATCTCGAGGGACGGGGTTGTTGCCAGCGTAGCAGCACGGGCGTGCGTCCCGCAGCCGGCCATCGGAATGCGTCCTTCCGAAGCAATCGTGATGCGCCAGCGGGGTCCGGCGTGCCGGGCCCCGCGGCGTCCACTCAGAACCGGACTTCGGCGCCGAGCATCAGGGTGTCGGCACGGTTCACGTCGTCGTACTGGATGCCGTCACCTTCCACGTCGTTGAAGTAGACGTAGTTGGTGTACGCCAGGCTCAGGTTGAAGTGGCGATTGACGTCGAAGCCCAGGCCAAGCCCGAAGTAGCCGCCGTCGGCGTCCTGGCCGGCGGAGTCCGCAGTCCAGTAACCGGCGCGCACCAAGGCATAGACCGGGCTGCCGGTGCCGAAGTTGAAGCGCCCGTTGAAGCCGACGCTGTCGAACTCGACCTTGTCAAAGCGCACGCCATCGTCCTCGGTGCTGTCCAGCTGGCCATGCGCCAGCTCGACGCCGAGCAGCGACACCGCGCCCGCCTGCCAGCGGTAGCCGGCGTCGACGGCGACCGCGGACTGGTCGACGTCCTCGTACACCCAGCCCTTGCCGCCCTGCACGCCCAGGAAGAAGCCGCCGCGGGCCTCCTCGTAACGCGTCGGTGCAGGCTGCTGCGACTGCGGCTGCATGCCGGCCGGCTGCGCCTGCACCGTGCCGTCGTCGCTGGTCGCCGGCGGCGGCGGTACGCGCCTGGCCGGATCCGGCTCCTGGCCCTGCGTGGGCTGCCAGCCCTCGAGCGGCTTGGTCTGCGCCTGCGCGGCGGTGGATGCCAGGACGGCACCGGCGAGGACGACGGCCATGGCGGCCGCCGAGCTGGTCTTGTTCATGTGATCCCCTGAGTAGAAGCGATGGTGCGCGCCGCGATGCGCGGCCGCGTGCCCGGCCGCGGACGATGTCGCGAACGCACTACCCGCCGTCCGCTTCCCTTCGTCGCCGCACCGGGCGCCGGAATTCTACGTGTGCGCCCGAGCTCGGCCCCCGCACGCGCGCTAGGAAAAATTCCCGGCGACCGCTGCTACCGGCCCTTTGGTCCGCGACCACGCGAAGGCGAGTGATTGCACGCGCGTTCGTTCCGCTATGATCCGGCCACGACGGCTGGGGGCCGTGCAAGGGGAAACCATGAAGCGATGGAAAGCGGCGGGCGCCGGGCTTGCGGCGCTGGGATTGCTGGTGCTCGTTGCGAGGATCGGCGTGGGGGCCGGAAGCACGGATCCCTCGCTGGACGGCCAGGCCTCTACTGCGGTCACGGATCGAACGGCGACAGGCAGCGATGGTCGCTCGCCCAACCCGGCCGCGTCCCGCCGCACGACCCTCGCGCTGCCCGCCATCCAGGGCGATCGGCCCAGCCCCTTGCGGCTGACGCGCAACACGCTCGAACAGGCATGGCAGCGTGGCCGACTCGACATCGCCCTGCCGGGTGGCCAGCGCTATTCGGTTGAACTTGAAGAGCAGCGGTTCGACCCGGGCGGCCAGTGGACGGTGGTCGGCCACGCGCAGACGCGCCTTGGCCCGCAGGCGATGGTACTGACCTTCGGCCCCGACGCCGTGTTCGGCGTGCTGCCGAATCGCGACGGCTCGCTGATGCAGGTCACCACCACGCGCGGCAATGTCGAAGTCGCGGCCGCCGGCGGCATGCTGCCGCGCGGGCGCAAGAGCCGCCTCGGCGCCACGCCCGACTACGCGATCCCCGCCGCTGCCGGCGGTGGCAAGGCCGCGAGCCCCCCCAGCGCGGCGCCCCTGACTGCGGCCACCGCGCAAGCGACCGCCTCGGCGACCACCGAGATCGTCGTCTTGGGCGTGTACACCGACGACCTGGTCGCCCTGCGCGGCAGCGTGTCCGCCGCCGAGACCGAAGTGACCAACCTCTTCGCCATCACCAACCAGGCCCACGTCGACAGCGCGACCGGCGTGCATTTCAAGGTGGCGGCGCTGAAGCGGGTCGCCATCGATCCCGCGCTGGATAACCAGAGCATTCTCTATGCGGTGACCGACAACACCATCGCCGGCGTCGACCTGGCCAAGCTGCGCGACGACAAGGCCGCGGACCTCGTGGCCGTCGTGCGCCCCAACCACGAAACCGATTGGACCTGCGGGGTCGGCTGGATGAATGGCGCCGGCCGCACGCCGCAGGGCGTCTGGGACCATTACGGCGTTTCGGTCAGCAACGTCTCCCCATGCGGTCCCTACGTCCTTGCGCACGAGATGGGGCACAACCTCGGGTCCGCCCACGACCGCGAGACCATGACCTCCAACGGCCACCTCGACTATGGCGTGTACGAATACTCCTTCGGCTACCGCCAGGCTGGGCCGCCCGCGTTCGCGACGATCATGGCCTACCCGGAAGGCGGGCAACCCTGGCTCGGCTATTTCTCCAGCCCGGGCTCGTCGTCCTGCGGCGCGGCATGTGGCCTGCAGGACCAGGCCGACAACGCGCGCAGCCTGCGCAACATGGCGCCCGTGATCGCCGGCTTCCGGGGCCCGCCTGGCACGCTGTCGATCGTGGACGCGGAAGCCTACGAGTCCGAGGCGGACGGCCCGACGGCGTTCCTCAGCTTTCGGGTGCGACTGTCCGGCATCGCGCCGGCAGGTGGCGTTGCGTTCGACGCAGTAGTGAGCAACGGCACCGCCAAGGCGGGCACGGACTACACCCCGCTTACGCAGACCCGATACCTCATTCCGGAAGGTGAGCGTGAGGTCGGCGTCTACGTCGACCTCATCGGCGACGCCGTCAAGGAAACGGATGAGACCATCAAGGTGACACTGGCCAACGTCACCGGGGCGACGGTGTACGACGGCGAGGCCGTCGGCAGGATCGTCAACGACGATCCGCGCCTGAAAGTGTCGGGACACGCGCGCTTCGACGGCGCGCCGGTGCCGACTTCCTCGTTCCTCATGAACGTCAACGGCCTGGCGAGTGGCTCCGACAGCATCACGCTGGAACTGGTCCCCCCGGACTTCGCCTATGAGATCCGGGTCCCGAAGGGCGCCTCGCCCACGCTCTACGTCGACGCGCCCGCACCGTTCGCGATGCTGCCCGTCACGCTCGGCGAGGTCCTGGCCTCGCGGGTGCGAGACCTGAAGATGAAGAAGGGCGTGAACGTTTCCGGCAAGGTCAGGGTGCCGGCCGGGCAACCTGCGCTCACCGAACCGATGTGGTTGGCTTTCGGCGCCAATATCAACGGCGTTTCCCAACCGATCCAGCCCTTCTATCTCGAGCCGCCGGACTTCAAGTACAGCCAGTGGGTGGTGCCCGGCGCCTGGGTCTACATGGAAATCACCCCTCCCTCGCCATACCAGCGCGTCGTGGCCAACAGGCCGGTGACGAATGCCGGCTACGTGCAGGACCTGCCACTGTCCACGCTGCCCGGGCTGATCGTCTGGAACACCGGTCGCGATTTCGAAGGCCCGCCGGGCTCGCATGGCATGACTTCCGGGATCATCGACCTGTCGGCGCCGGCCCCCGCGGGCGGCGTCACGCTGAGCTACCGCACCGTCGACGGCACCGCCAAGGCGGGCAGCGATTACGAGGCCGTGAGCGGCACGCTGAAGATCCCGGAAGGCGAGACGTCCGCGTATACCGACGCCATCATTCTGAACGGCGATAACCAGCGCGAGGGCGACGAAACTTTTTACGTCGTCGTCAGCAACGTGGTCGGCGCAAACCCGGTGGTGACGCGCGTGGAATTCATCATGGATGAACAGGCGCCGCACATGAGCGGGCCACTGCCACCGTTGCGGAAGTAAACCACCCGTCGCGCGGGCCGGCTGCGGTGCACCCCGACGGGGTGGGGGTCTCGGTCATTCCACGACCCGGCCCGCCTGTTTTTCCACCTCCGACGCCTCGCGCACGTCGGCCACCGCGACATCGAAATGCAGCGTGCGGCCCGCGAGCGGATGGTTGCCGTCGATGGTGACCTGTTCGTCACCAGCTTCCACCACCGTGATGAGCCGCGACCGTCCGCCGCTCTCGGCGCGGAACTGCATGCCTGGCGCGACCTCGTCAACGCCTTGGAACGCACTCCGCGGCACGACCTGGACCAGTCCTTCGTTGCGCGGGCCATAACCCTCCTCGGGCTTGACGTCGACCTTCAGCGAATCGCCGGCATGCTTGCCGGCCAACGCCTTTTCCAGCCCCGGCACGATGTTGCCGGCACCGTGGAAATAGCGCAGCGGCTGCGACTCGGGCGACTTGTCAATGACGTTGCCGGCGTCGTCGGTAAGCGTGTAGTGGATGCTGGCGACACGCGCGTCGGTGATCTCCATGTGGGATCTCCTCTGGATGAATGGGAAGTCGTGGCAAAGAACAGGCATCGGACTACGCACGATGCGAAACATGATCCACGTTCTTCACCATAACGGCTGGATGGCGCACGCGCAAACCGGGCGGCGACCGGTCAACACTGGCTGCGCGCGCCGGCGCGCAACGCAATGCCCTGGAGCCCGTCACTTGCGAAAACCTCGCCGGCGCAGCAGCAACAGGCCGACGGCCAAGGCAACCAGCCCCGCTATCAGCCAGCCGATGGAGCCTCCCACGAGGGGCTCGCAGTCGGCGAAGCACAGGATCGGCTGGATCCGCACCAGGTCCGCGCCCTGCGCGATCCACAGCGAGCCCAGGAGCACTAGCACGATCCCCGCGACGATCCTCAGGATTGCCGGCGTTCGCAGGTTCACCGTGCTTGGTCCTGCATGACCGCGTCTCGAAAGGGTCCGGAAATCGACACGCCGCAAAGGTACCAAGGCATCCGATAACGCAGCGTCACGCCGCGCGTCCAAACGGCGCCGGCTGCGATCCTACGCGCCGCCATACCGCCTCAGCCCAGGAACAGCGCCACGTACTCGTCCACCGGCCGGCGCAGGATCGTGGTGTTGACGAACACCGCCACCACGCCCTGCTCCCAATGCCGCATCCGCACGCCGGACTGGCGGCCGCGCTCGAAGGCTGCCTGCGCGAGCGCTTCGGACATCTGCAGCAGGTGGATGTTGGACGCATCCGGCGAGGTGCGGTCGACCACCTGACCGCTCGCGACCAGGGCCGCGACCAGCCGGGCCGCGTGCTCGTGCGCCTGCACGATGCGCGCGCGGAAGCCGGGCAGCGCGTCGCGCGCCAGCATCGCCGGCATCCAGCCCTGCCACAGCGTGCCGCCGTAGAGCCGCCGCAGCTCGCGCGCCTCGGCGATGTCGGCCTTCGATCCGGCCAGCACCGCGCCGAAGGGCGCGCCGAGGTACTTGTAGAGCGAGACGTACACGGTGTCGAACTGCGCCGCGTACGCGCCTACGTCGAAACGCGGCGGCGCCAGCAGCAGCCGCGCGCCGTCCAGGTGCAGGCGCACGCCGTGCGCGCGGGCCACGCCCGCGATCTCCCGCACCCGGGCCAGCGGCACCATCTCGCCGTTGGCGCGCCGCACCGGCGACTCCAGCGAGATCGCGCCGATCGGCATCGGGTAGCGCTCGCCCGCCGCCTCCACGATCGCCACCCGCACCTCCTCGAGCGTCGGCACCGCGCGGTCGGGCGCCATCGCCAGCAGGTTGATGCCCGACAGCCGCTGCGGCGCATCGACCTCGTCGCGGTAGAGATGGCTCTCGCGCTGCACCAGCGCGCGCCGGTGCTTGCCGCACAGCACGCGCACCGCGATGTTGTTGGCCAGCGTGCCGGTGGCGAGAAACGCGCAGTCCTCCTTCCCCAGCAGCTCAGCGAACGCGCGCTCCAGCGCCTCGACCTCGCCCTCGGCGAGGTAGCGGTCGACGGCATCGCCGCCATTGCCCCGCGCCAGCGTCGCCAGCCGCGCCGCCATCGCCGCGCCATCGGCCGGCTCGGTGTCACCGGTGAGCCAGACGTCGCGACTCTCTGCGGATGCGGCCTGCGGCGAAGTCGCCGACGGCGCCTGGGCGAAGCCCGGCGATGCGAGGGAAGCGGCGGCGACGCCGAGCGAGCCCTGCAGGAAATTGCGTCGATCCATGGCGATCCTCCGGGATGGGTGCTTTCGATTATTGCGGAAGACAGCGTCCGCTCACCGGAACGCCAGCGTGAGCACGCGCAGCGCCTCGCGCGTACGGCGGTCGCTGAGCGCGGTGTAGAGCATCACGTCCTGCGCGGGGATCGGCGGCAGGGACAGGCGTTCGCCGACATCCACCGTGCCGGAGGGCGCGGCGCGCCGGGCCAGCAGCGCGACGGCCAGTCCCCCGGCCGCGGCGGCGCCGAGGATCGCGGCGCCCTTGCCGACGAAGACTTCGCTCCATGCGACGCCGGCCTTGTCGAGCGCGCGGACCGCCACCGCCCGGATGCGGCACGACTCGCCCTGCGTGGCCAGCGGCAGCGGCCGGTTGGCCTGGGGCTCCCAGCCGACGGCCGCGAACCAGGAAAACGCCTCGACGAAGGCCGCCCTGCCCTGCTTGCGGCGATCGTCCGGTCGCAGCGCCAGCACCGCGTCGAGCTCGCCCTGCTCATAGGCCTGCATCAGCTCGCGCGTGCCGGCCACGCGCATCTCCACCAGCAGGCCCGGATCGTGGTCGCGCATGCGCCGCAGCAGCGACGGCAGCTCGCCGCCGACCAGCAGGTGGCTGACGCCGATCGCCAGCCGGCGCTGACCGGCCTCGAACGCGGCCGCCGCGCGGTCGTGCGTCGACACCAACTCGCGCGCCATGCCGAGGAACGCCAGTCCTTCCGCCGACAGGCGCACCTGCCGCGGCGTGCGCTCGAGCAGGCGGCGGCCGAGCTGGTCCTCCAGCCGGCGCAGCTTGAGGCTGACCGCGGACTGGGTGGTGCCCAGCACGTCGGCCGCGCGGGTGAAGCTCTGCAGGTCCGCGGCCAGCACGAAGGCCTTGACCGCGTCGACGTCCATCGCCTTCATCCGGAATGATTCGAATCTGAAATGACAACTATCTCTATAGATGTCTTTTCATGATGATGCAAGCGGCCTAGTCTGGGCTCCGGTTTACAGAGGAGCCCTTGCGATGAACCAACTCACTGGCGTGATGCTCGCGATGCTGGCCGGCCTGGGCGCGCGCGACGTGCCCGAACCGGCCCATCCCCCATTCCCGCTGCACGGCACCTGGACCCTGGTGGCGGCGGACAAGATCCTGCCCGGCGGCGCGCGGGCACGCGACTACGGCGAGCGGCCCAAGGGCCGGCTGATCGTCGACGCGGACGGCCGATACTCGCTGCAGATCCTCAAGTCCGAGCGCCTGCGCTTCGCCGAAGACAGCAAGGCCGACGGCAGCGGCGACGAATTCAAGTCCGCGGTGATGGGCAGCAGCACCCATTACGGCACGCTCGCGATCGACGACAAGGCGGGACAGCTCGTCTTCTCGATCGAAGGCTCGTCCTTCCCCAACTGGGAGGGCACCGTGCAACGACGCCAGTACCGGCTGGAAGGCGACGAACTGAGCTACCGAGTGCCGCCGCGCGCGGACGGCAGCATCCCGGTCTCGGTTTGGCGACGGCTCGACTGAGCCGTCGCGCGCCGCCCCGCACATTCCCGACCAGACAGGAGAACCGACATGCCGCACTTCGTGGTCGATTGCTCGCAGGGCATCCTGCGACAGCACGGCGAGGAGGACATCCTCGCGAGGCTGCACCGCGTCGCCACCGCCACCGGACTGTTCGACGAGGCCGACATCAAGGTGCGGGTCAATCCGTACGCGGTCTATGCCGTCGGTGGCGGCAGGGACGACTTCATCCACGTGTTCGCGCACATCATGCAGGGGCGCACCGTCGCGCAGCGCGCGGACCTGTCGCGACGGATCGTGGGCGAGCTCGCCGCCATGTTCCCGGACGTGCGCTGGATCGCCGCCAACATCGCCGAGTTCGAAAAGGCAACCTATGTCAATCGAGGCATGCTGTAGGCGCGATCGGCATGGCGCTTCGCGCGCCCGCATAGCGAACGCCTAGCATTTGCTTAACCGTTCGCACAGGCCAGCCTCGCTACGGTGGCCGCACGTTCCCATTCCGCATGCACCGCCGTGACAGAACAGATCGCCTGGCCCACCAAGCAGCGCGAGCTGCACAACCATCATTTCGATTCCACCATCTGGAACGACTTCCGCTTCCGCGACGACGACATCATCGTCGCCACCTACGGCAAGTCGGGCACCACCTGGACCCAGCAGATCCTCGCCCAGATGCTGCTCGGCCCCGACCCAGAACTGGCTGTGGCCGAGATGTCGCCGTGGCTGGACCTGCGCGTGCCGCCCAAGGCGGAGAAACTGCCCATGGTGGAAGCCCAGCGGCATCGCCGCTTCCTCAAGACGCACCTGCCGGTCGACGCGCTGGTGTTCTCGCCGCGCGCGAAGTACATCTACCTCGGCCGCGACGGCCGCGACGTGGTGTGGAGCATGTACAACCACCACGCCAACGCCAACCAGCTGTGGTACGCCGCGCTCAACGACACGCCCGGCCTGGTCGGCCCGCCGATCGAGCGGCCGCCGGAGGACATCCGCGCCTACTGGCGCGAGTGGATGGATCGCGACGGTTACCCGTTCTGGCCGTTCTGGGACAACGTGCGCTCGTGGTGGCAGGTGCGCCACCTGCCGAACGTGCTGCTGGTGCACTTCGCCAACCTCAAGCGCGACCTGCCAGGCCAGATGCGCCGCATCGCCGGCTTCCTCGACATCGACGTCGACGACGCCGACTGGCCCGCCATCGAGGCGTACTGCTCCTTCGACTGGATGAAGCGCCACGCCACCCGCTCGGTGCCGCTCGGCGGCGCGTTCTGGGACGCCGGCGCGCAGCTCTTCATCCACCGCGGCGAGAACGGCCGCTGGAAGGACACGCTGACCTCCGACGACGTCGCCGAGTACGAGGCGCGGGCGGTGCGCGAGCTCGGCGCCGAGTGCGCGCGGTGGCTGGCGACAGGCGAGTGAGGTGGCGGACGCGACGGCGGGCGCAAGCGGTCCAGGAGGCGCCACACAACCGCGTCGGCCCACGGGGCTAGCGCCTGGCGTCGAAGAACGCGCCCCGGTCGTGCTGCTGCTTCGGGCCGTTCTCGTAGGCGTGCGGCAGGGCGTCCGCGGCGGTCCACAGCGGGCCGTCCTGCAGCTGGTGGTGCACGTGCGGGCTGTTGGTGTCGCCCGAGTTGCCGAGCAGGCCGATCGCCTGCCCCTGTTCGACGCGCGCGCCCGCTTCGACGCGCACGCTCCCATGCTGCATGTGGGCCAGCATGCTGAACTCGCCGTTGTCGTGGTCGATCACGACGTGGTTGCCCGGGTCGCCGCCGTTGGGGAACTCCGCGACGAAGTACTTCGGGTCCGACACGCCCAGCACCGGCTGGCCGGGACGATCGTTGCGCGCCACCGCCACCGTGCCGGCCGCGGGCGCGATGATCGTGCGCCCCCACCCCGCCGCCGCGGAAGGCTCGTCGCCCTGCGCCACCATCGCCGCGTACAGGTCGGTCAGGCCGATGGCGTCGATCGCGAACATGCCGCTGCGGTTGCGATGGCCGTCGTTCCACGCGCCGCCCTGCGTGATCATCCCGCAGCCTTCGAAGGGGAAGATGAGGCGCGTCTTCTGCGCGTAGGTTTGCAGCCGGACGGTGGTTTCGAAGCGCCGCAGGCCGCGTGACGTGCGGCACTGCAACGCGCAGTCCACGCGGTCGACCGCCAGTTCGGCGGGCATCGCATCGGCGATGCGCAACGCGGCGACCAGCCAGTCGCCTTCCGGCGCCTGCATCGGCGCCGCGGCGAGCAGGTTGGCGCGCGCCGCTTCGGCCGCCGTCCAGGTGGTCGTGCGCTGCACCTGGTCCCCCGAGCGGCAGGTCACCACCAGCGACTCGAGCGCAGGCGCGCCCTGCGCGGGCGAACGCAGCAGGAGGTTGAACAGCCAGTACTCCGCGCGCAGCGCATTGCGATCGGTGCCGCGCTTGAACACGCGGCCGGGCTGCACGGACAAGACGAGGCCATCGGCACCGAACGCGGGCGCGACCTGCGCGGCCGTCGCCGGCGGCGCGGTCGTCCCAGCCTTCGACCAGAAGGCCGCGGTGCCGGCCGCGGCCGCGGCGAGGAAGTTCCTGCGGCTGGGCATGGCGGGCTCCGGACGACGAAAGAAGCGTCGAGTATGGGGCGGCGCCCGCGGCGGTCGCCTGCCGATGGTCATGCGCGCAAGGCGTCGGGCGCGTCGTTCGCAGGCGTCGGGCGCGTAGGCCCGACCTGCGTGGCTTCCGCGGCCTGTCCGGTCCCCGGCCGGGCCGGCGTTGCTCCCGGTGCGCGCCGGTCGCGGCGCGCGCCTTCCATCTTCGAGGGAAACACCATGCGTGCACGAATCGGGTTGGGCGTGGCGATGCTGGGCGCGAGCGCCCTGGTCGCGGGCGCGGCGGCGGCCGCGGAAGCGGAGATGTCCGCCGGCGATTGCTTCGTCGCGGCGATGAAGGCCAGCGACGCCGATGCGGTGTCGATGTGCTATGCGCCCGACGCGATCATCTGGTTCCCCGGCGGGCCGATGGCGAAGGGGCGTGAGGCGATCCGCGACGGCTTCGCCGGCTTCCTCGCCAACGCCACGGTGCGGGACGCGCGGCTCGACCCCATCGGCGGGGAAGCCGTGGGCGACGCGCGCGTGGCCTGGGGCACCTATGCGATCACCCTGGAAGACAAGGCCACGCACGCGGTGACGGTCGAACGCGGGCGCTACACGGACGTGCAGAAGAAGATCGACGGGCGCTGGCAGTACATCGTCGACCATCCCTCGGACGAGCCGCCTGCGCCCGCGCAATGACGCGCACGCGACGCGCGAAGCGACGCGTCGAACGGCCGCCACATCACAGCAGGGGAACTCCATGGCGTACGTAGCAACGGGCGCGACGCCCGGACGGCTGCTGCAGGTGCTGGGCGTGGCCTTCGGCCTGGCGGTGCTGGTCGGCAACACCATCGGCATGGGCATCCTGCGCACGCCGGGCGAGATCGCGGCGCGCGTGCCTTCGGTGCCGCTGTTCATGGGCGTGTGGGTCGCCGGCGCGCTGTACGCCCTGCTGGGCGCGCTGACGGTGTCCGAGCTGGCGGCCATGCGCCCGCGCTCCGGCGGCCTGTATTCGCTGGTCCACCATGGACTCGGGCCGTATCCGGGCTTCGTGGTCGGCTGGAGCGACTGGCTGTCGACCTGCGGCAGCACCGCCGCGGTCGCGATCGTCCTGGGCGAATACATCGCCCCGCTGCTGCCGTTCCTGGCCGGCCACGAAAAGCTGACCGGCTGCGGCGTGGTCCTCGCCTTCGGCCTGATGCAGTGGCGTGGCGTGCGCATCGGCGACGTGGTCCAGCAGGCCACCAGCCTGGCCAAGGCGCTGTCGCTGGTGGCGCTGGCGCTGGTCGCGCTGTTCTTCGCGAAGGCGCCGGCGCCCGTCGCGCCCACGACCGTCGCGCCGGTCCTGCCGATGGGCATCGCGCTGGTTGGCGCCGTGATCATCGCGATGCAGTCGGCGATCTACACCTACGACGGCTGGAGCGGGCCGGTGTACTTCAGCGAGGAGCTGCAGGACCCCGCGCGCGACGTGCCCCGCACCATGATCTTCGGCGTATTGCTGGTGATGGCGATCTACCTGCTGTTGAACGCGGCGCTGCTGTCCCTCGTCCCGATCCGGGAGATGGCCGGCGACCCGTTCGTGGCGGCGAGCGCGGCGGTGCGCGTGTTCGGCCCGCGCGGCGATACCGTGCTGCGCATCGTGATGATCGTGTCGATGCTCGCCAGCGTGAACGCACTGGTGCTGATGGCCTCGCGCATCCCGTTCGCGATGAGCCGCGACCGCCTGCTGCCGGCCGCGCTGCAGCGGGTCAACGCCGGCGGCACGCCGGTGCCCGCGCTGTGGACCAGCGTGCTGGTCGCGATGGGCCTGATCGCGACCAACACCTTCAACACCATGGTCGGCCTGCTGGCCTTCATGTTCGTGGCCAACTACGCGGTGACGTTCACCACGTTCTTCGTCGTGCGCAGGCGGGAGCCGGATGCGCCCAGGCCGTTCCGGGTGCCGCTGTATCCGCTCGTGCCCGGGCTTGCGCTGCTGGGCTCGCTGGCGTTCATCGGCGCGGCGCTGGCCAGCGATACCGTGCACAGCCTGTTCGCGCTGGGCCTGGTCGGCGCTTCCTGGCCGGTGTACCGGTTGCTGCGGCGAAGCGTCGGCGCCGATTGAGGGCGCGGGCGTCGGACGCGTAGGCCCGACCTATACGCTCAGCCCCACGTCGCCTTCGAGCACCGTCTGCCGCATCTGCGGCGATTCGCCGGGGCGCCACAGCGACACCTCGTGGCGCACGCGGTAGCGCAGCGGGCCGCCGTCCTCGCCCGGGGCGCGGGTGATCGGGCGCGGGATGCAGACGAAGTCGGTGACCATCTTCTCTGCATCGACGCGCACGGTGGCATAGCCGTGGCCGCCGTTGTCGACGAAGGCCAGGTGCGGCGCGAGCTCGGGGTTGCGCACCGCGAGCGCCTTCTGCAGGTCCCTGGTCTTTTCATACTCCAGCGCAGAGCGCACGCCATGGCGCAGCGTCAGGTTTTCGGTGCACTGCGGCTTCCCGTCCTTGTCCTCGGCGATGTACAGGCCGCGCGTGGGATTGTCGGCTTTCTTCTGGACGTACTCGTTGGCCTCGGCGCTCCCGACGGAAGTCATCGATCCACCCACGAAGCTGACGCCCACCGGTTCGAAAGGCGCCGCGGGCGGCAAGGCCTTGACCGCGTAGCCGGCCCAGAAACTGTGGCGATCGCCGGCGACGACGACGAGCCCGGTCATGCCGGCATCGCGCACGGCATCGAAGATCTCGGCGCGCTCGTGGTACATGCTGCCCCAGTCGTACACGGTCATGAGGCCGTAGCCCTTGCCCTTCCACTTGCCCGACAGCCCGGGCGGCAGGTTCTGCGGGTCGACGCGCGTGTCGAGCGTGCCCAGCGAGTTGCCCCAGACCTTCCAGGTGGCCGTCGCGCCGCGCAGCTTGTCGAGGAACCAGGCCTTCTGCTTAGCGCCGAGCATCGACTGCGGCGGATCCTTGGCGACGTAGTTGTCCACGCTCTTGTCGCCCATCACCAGCTTCGCCGGCGGGTTGCCATGGTCGTAGGCGCGGCCGCCATCGAGCTGCGCCCACAGCTCCTCGGGGACGAAGCCGAGCACGTCGCCTTCGAACAGCGGGCCGATCTCGTCGTGGCTGCCCGGATCGCGCGAGCGGAAGCTGCGGTTGTCGGTGATGAACAGGTCGATGTGCTTGCCCCAACGCAGCGCGCGGTAGGCGATCAGGCTGTTGATCGCGGTGAGGTTGTTGGGCTCGGTGTTCAGGCCGGTGTCGTCGAAGTCGGTGGCCTTCAGCGGCACGTCCTGGACGTCGGGCGCGTTGAATGCATCCAGCTTCGAGCCCGGCGGCAGCACGCGCGCGGGCTGGAATTCGAACCAGGCCTGGTTGGCCGCGACCTTGAGCGTCTGCGCGGGCACCCAGCCGTCGGTGCCGGCGAATTCCTGGATCGACTGCCAGCCGTTCCAGGAGAATTCGTGGTTGTCCCAGATGCACACGAAGGGCCAGCGCGCGCGTGCATCCTGCAGGTCCGGATCCTGCAGGTAGGCCTTGTAGGCGACGCGGTAGTCCTCCAGCGAATCCGGCACCCAGAAGCGGTTCTTCGCGACCTTCTTGCCCTTCGGATACTTGATCGGGAACGTGACGACGCGGTCGAAGTTGCGGCCGTTCTTGACCTGGTCCGGATACGCCACGACTTCGTAGATGAAATCGCCCAGGTGCAGCACGAAGCCGATCCGTTCCGCGGGCGCGGCGCGCTCGTCCTCGAAGATCATCCGGCGATAGCCATTCAGGTATCCGATGCAGACGTCCTGGCAGCTGACGAACGCGAAGCGCGACGGGCGCGGATCGTCGCGTCCGAGCGCGGTGAGCGTGCGGCCGATGCGGCTGCCGTTGCCCTCCTCGTCGACGAAGCGGTACCAGTACTCGCCCGCCGGCGCGAGGTCGCTGACCAGCACGCGGCAGGTCCAGTCGGACTGCGCCAGCACGCGCGCCGCCGCGGTGGCGACCACGCGCGAGAACGCCGGATCCTCCGCCACCTCGACCAGCAACGTGGCCTCCTGGCGCCCGTCCGCATAGGGGCGCCGCGTCCACAGCAGGACGCTGTTCTCGTCCGGATCGCCCGACGCCACGCCCTGCGGATACAGTTCGCGCCGCTCGCGCCAGCCGCTCGAGGACGGGCGGGTGGTCGCGCAGCCCGAAGCCAGGGTCGCCCCCAGCGCTGCGGCGAGCTGGAGGAATTGGCGGCGGTCGAGGCTGGGCATGGCGGCTCCTTGCGGCGGCGGATGCGGGGACCCGCGCAACGCTAGGCGCCGATCGCGGCTCGGGAGCGTGCTGAAAGTCAGGTAAGGCTCTCGATCGCCAAATGCGGGAAAAGGATGGCATGGTCTGCGGCTTTGCTTCCCCGCCGGACCGGGCTTTACACTCCGCCATCAAGGGGGGGAGCATGGTATCCAATCGATCTCCGGGATGGGCCGCCGTCGCGGCCGCGCTCTGCCTTGCGGCCTGCGATACGTCGACCTCTCTATCACCAGCGGCAGCGGCTGCCGGCCGGCAGCAAGTCGAAGAGGACCGGCCCTCGGCCACGGAGCGCATGACCGCCACGAAGCTTCCGGCTTCCCCGGCGGCGGGAACGGCAGCGTTCGGATTCAGGACGCCCCGCAATATCGAACGCATGCTCGATGAAGAAGCCGGGATATCGGCGATCTACGAAGCGGTACTCGCGCAGGACATCAACGGCGACGGCCGGCAGGACCTGGTCGCGCTGACGAACGAGAGCGTGCTCGACGTGTACCTGCAATCGAAGGATGGTGCGATGCCCGCGCCGGCGACGTACAGCTACGGCACGTTCACCTATTCATCCGACATGTACATCACGCCCGGCGATTTCAACGGGGATGACCTGCTCGACGTGGCGTTCTCGAGCGTCGACGACTATGGACGGCATGGCATCGACCTGCTGCTCTCCAGGCGCGGCATGCTGCCCACGCAACGGCATGCCTACTGGGAGTACCCCGCGTCCGGCTACGGCATCGTCGACATGGTATCGATGGATGCCGACGGCGACGGCAACATCGATCTGGTCCTTGCGCGCAACAACGTCACCCAACCCTCCTTCCAAGTCCTGAGCGGCAACGGCCAAGGGCAGTTCACCGTGAAGCAACAGGTGGCTCTCGACCTGCCCGATTCGCGGGACTTCATCCGCGAGCTCGCGACCCACGACATCGACGGCGACGGCCTCGCCGATCTCGAGTTTTCCATAGACAGGTCTCCGACCTACGAGGACCCGGAGCCGCGCGGCCGGGTCCTAGTCGCGTACCGGACCGCGGACGGCCTTGCGCCCGCAGTCGAGATACACGACGCCCCGAAAGGCACCCACCATCTGTTCTACGCGGACGTCAACGGAGACGCGCGCGACGACGCCGTGATCGGATACGAGATCCACCTGCGGAACCAGGACGGCAGTTTCGGCTCTGCGCAGGTCCTGCAGTCCTACTACATCATGCCCAGCACTCCCGCCCTAGCCGACTTCGACGGAGACGGGCTGGTCGACCTGGTCAACAGGCAGTTCGCGGATTTCTTCACCATTCCCTTTACCGCAGTCTACCTGCAACGCAACGGCACCCTCGTCGGCACGCTGCAGATCACCGACCCGCCCTTCAGGAATGGATTCAACGTCGGCTACCACCGGCACGCCTATGCGACCGCCGATGTCAACAGCGATGGCTGCCGCGATTTCGTGGCCGCCGCCAGCTACGACGGGATCGTGATCATGGAAGGCGAGAACTGCATCCAGAAGCATCCCCGCCTGTCGCGACCGCTTCCGCCGCTGCGTCTTTGAATGCGGGATCGGGCAATTGCCTCTGTCCCCGCCACGTCGCGGTGAGCGTGCTGGAAGTCAGGTGGGGGTTCGACCGCCAGACGCGGGAAAGCCGCCGCCTTTGGCGCCCACGGCCCCCCGCTCCCGCCGATACCGTCCCGGCGGCACGCCGAATTCGCGCCGGAAGGCGCGGCTGAAGGCAGCTTCCGACGCGTAGCCGATCTCGCCTGCGATCTGCAGGACCTTGCCGTTGGTGGCCAGCAGGCGGCGCGCGCCTAGCTGCAGGCGCCAGCGCGCGAGGTAGGCGAGCGGCGGTTCGCCCATGAGTTCGGCGAAGCGATCGGCCAGCACGCTGCGCGAGGCGCCGCATTCGCGGGCCAGGTCGGGCAGCGTCCATGCGCGCGCCGGGTCGCGATGCAGCAGCGCGAGCGCGCGTCCCACCCGTGCATCACGCGCGCCGGCCAGCCAGCCAGTGCGCTCCGGCGGCAGTGCGTCCATGTAGCGGCAGAGCGTTTCCACGAACATGGCCTCGGCGAGCTTGGCGAGCACCGCCTGCCGGCCGGCCTGTCCCGGTTCCGGCCCCTCCACGCAGGCGCGTATCGCGCTCTCCACCCACGCGCCCGCCGCGCCGTCGCGCAGGTTGGCCTTGAACATCGCGGGCAGGCCGTGGAGGAACAGGTGCTCCGCGTGGCGCTCGCAGCCCAGGTAGCCGCAGACGATGCGGGTCACGTCGCCGCCACCGCCCCACTTCTCGGTGGCCAGCCCGCCCTGTTCGAGCGTCGACGCCAGGCGCGCGCCGGGGAACCGCCGCGACGTACGGCCGTACCACACCTCGTGCGCGTCGCCGTGCGGGAAGACGACGATGTCGCCCGCCTCCAGGCCGAGCGTGTCACCCCCGTCGACGCGCGCGCGCGCCTGCCCTTCCGTCACCAGGTGGAACAGCACCAGCCGCTCGCTGTCCGATGAGATCGCCGCGCGGATGGCGTCCTGCGCCGGCGTGGCGAATCGCCACGGCGCCGAGAACTCGCCGTTGAAGAAGAGCACGCCGGTGACGCGCACCGCGCGCATGGCTTCCGACAGTGCATCCATAGACCAGATCGCCTGCAAGGAATTCCGGACCTTCGATCAAGCCCGTCCCGATGCGCCCCGCCACACTGCTTCCTGCCCGGCGCGACGCGCCACCAGTATAGAAGGGTCCATGGACACCACGACTTCGCAAACCCTGCACACCCTGCAGCGCTTCAACGAAGCATTCCTGCGGCACGACGCCTCGTTGCTCGCCGACCTGGTGGCCGAGGAATGCGTGATGGAAAGCGTGGAACCCGCGCCCGACGGCACGCGCTACGCGGGCCGCGACGCCTGCATGGCGTTCTGGCGCAACCTCGCCGACAGCCGCGACGGCGAGTTCGACTGCGAGGACATCACGGCCCAGGGCGAGCACGGCACCATCCGCTGGCGCTTCCGTTTCGGCCCCGGCCTGACGCAATCGGTCCGCGGCGTGAACGTGATGCGCGTGCGCAACGGCCAGGTCACCGAGGCACTGGGCTACGTCAAGAGCGGCGATGCCGCCGTGGCGACGGCCGTGCGCACGAGCACCGCCCCGCACGGGGAGGAGCACCCATGATCATCGTGGCCGGGCACACCCGCACCGACGCCGGCAAGCGCGACGCCGCCGTGGCGGCGTTCATCGGCATGGTGGAACGCGCAAGACGGCAGGACGGCTGCCTGGACCTGTCGATCAGCGCCGACCCGCTCGACCCGGAACGCGTCAACATCTTCGAGTGCTGGCGCGACCAGGCAGCCCTGGATGCCTGGCGCAAGGTGGCGAAGGGGCCGCGGGTCAAGCCGCGCGAGGCCTGCGTCAGGCTGTACCGCAGCGACAGGGCCGAGCAGCCGTTCTGAAGCGGCTCGGCGCCTGCACCGGCGTCAAGGAATGGCCGGGATCCCGGATGCCAGGTCGCGATGCCGAGCCATCCCGCTACGACCGCCTTTGCGCAAGCACGATGCGCCAGGTCCCGCCACGTCCATCGATGGTGTGCTCCCATGCCACCGTGAAGCCTGCCTGCGCGAGCTGCGCATCGAACGCGGGCGGCATCCATCGCACAACCAGGTAGTCGCCGGCGGTCCCGTGCTCCAGGGCTTCGTCGTCGCCTTCGGGATACATCAGCAGCAGCGGGCCGCCCGCGTCCAGGGCGCCTGCCAGCTTGCGCAGCACCCCGCCCAGCTGCGCGCGTGCGAAGTGCTGCAAGACGCAGAGCATCATCGCGCCGCCGTAGCGCCCATCGATCCGGTCCGACAGCAGGTCGAGGCGATCGCAGCGCTTGCCGCGTTCGACCTGGAATTCGCAGAAGGTGGCGGCCGCGTCGGTGCGATGCACGTCGATCCCCAGCGCCTCCAGGGCATCGGCATCCCAGCCGGGGCCGGACCCGATCTCCAGCACGCGCGTGCCGGGCTTCACCGCTGCAGCCAGTCGCCGCAGCGCTTCGGCACCGGCCGATGGCCGGCCGTCCACGGTGGCGACGTACTCGCGCGCAGTGCGTTCGTAGTCCGCGACGGTACGACGATTGTTGCCGCAGGGAGCCTCTGGCATCAGCGCACCCCCGGCTTCCCTACTCCGCCAGCGCCTTGACCAGGTCGAACAGGTAGTCGCGGCCGACGTAGACCGCGCGCACCTCGAGGCGTTCGTTGAGGCCGTGCGCACCGTTGCCGTCGGGGTCGCCCCACATGCCGGGCACGCCATAGGTGGGGATGCCCACCGCCGAGAGGTAGAGCCCGTCGGTCGCGCCCGTCGACATGGACGGAATGACCGGTACGCCGGGGAAGTACTTCGCGCTCAGCGTCTCCATCGGGCCGATGATCGCCGGATCGAGCGCCGGCGTTTTGGCCAGCGGCTTGTCCTTGCGCGCCGGCTCGATCGAGATGCCCGGGTTGCCGATGACGCCGGCCAGCTGCTCCCCGATCTCCGCCGGCGTGTGGCCGGGGAAGATGCGGCAGTTGACGTTGGCTTCCACCCGCTGCGGCAGCGCGTTCACCGCGTGGCCGCCGTCGATCATGGTCGGCACGCAGGTCGTGCGCAGCATCGAGTGGAAGCCCTTGTCGGTGTTGACCACCGCCTCCGCGTCGGCGTCGTCGGGATTCTTCGCCAGCGCCGCCATCGCCGCGCCGATGGCGTCCTTGCGCGCGGCGCCGGCGCGCTCGAAGAAGACGCGGGTGGTGGCGTTGAACTCGGCCGGGAACTCGTGCCCGCGGATCTTCAGCAGCGCCTCGGCCATGGCGTAGATCGCGTTGTCGGGCACCGGCTGGGAGCTGTGTCCGCCCGGGTTGGTGGCGACCAGCCTGTAGTCCTGGTAGATCTTCTCGCCGACCTGGATCGACTGCGCCACGAGGTGGCCCTTGCCGTCGGTGTCGCCGCCGCCGCCTTCGTTGAGCGCGAACGCCGCATCGATCAGCTCACGCTTGTTGTTGGCCAGGTACTGCGCGCCGTTGAACGCGGTGTCGGTCTCCTCGCCGCAGGTCAGGGCCATCTTGACGGTGCGCGCCGGCTTGTAGCCGGCCTGCTGGAAGCGGATCAGGGTGTCGGCCCAGGTCGCCGCCATCATCTTGTCGTCGGCGATGCCGCGCGCGTAGTAGTAGCCGTTCTCCTCGACCAGCTTGAACGGGTCGCGCTCCCAGTCCTCGCGCTTGGCCTCCACCACGTCGATGTGCGCCAGCAGCAGCATCGGCTCGAGCGTGGCCGACGTGCCGGGATACACCGCCACGATCCCGCCCTCCTTCGGATGGTCGGGGACGGAGAACAGGGTAATGCGGTCGTCGGGGAAACCGGCCGCCTTCAGTCGCGCCGCGACCTGCGCGGCGGCCTGGGTGCAGCTGCCGTTGCTGACCGTGGTGTCGGTTTCCACCAGTTCCTTGTAGAGCGCGAAGAACTGCTTCTGGTCCGGACGCAGCTCGCCCATCTTCCCGGTCGGCACCTGCGCCGCCAACGGGCAGGCCACGAGCGCCGCGACAGCCAGCACGATCAATCGCTTCATCGATGGTTCCTTTGGTCGGGTGGGACGCGGCGGCGGACGGCGCCGCTTCGGAGTATGGGATTCGCATACTACCCACTGGCCCGGGACGTCGGCATAAGCCGGTGGGCGGACGCCCTCGCCCGCCCCGCCAGGGCACTGCCACCATCACGCTGGCAAGTGCGATCCGGCCCTTCCGGTTCCGTGGCCGCCCCGGCTAGCCTGTGGCTGCGCGACGGGCGTGCCCTTTCCTCGGAGCAGGAATGAACCGGATCATCTGCGGCCTGGCCTTGTTGATGGCGGCCCTGCCCGCCTGGTGCGCTTCGCCCGCGCAGCCCCTGCCCGCAGCGACGCTGTTCGAACACGTCAACGTGGTCCCGATGGACCGCGAACGCGTGCTGCGCGACCAGTCCGTGCTCGTCGAGGGCAGCACGATCAAGGCGATCGGGCCGCGCCTGCGGCGCCCGCAGGGCGCGCTCGTGGTCGATGGGGGCGGCACCCGCTACCTGTCGCCGGGCCTGGCCGACATGCACGTGCATTCCACGACCAGCCGCGACATGGTGCTGTTCCTCGCAAACGGCGTCACCACCGTGCTCAACATGGGCGGTGCACGCAGCGAGTTCGTCGACCAGGTGGTGCCCGGACTCAACCGCGGCGAACGTCCGGGACCGCACGTCTACCTGGCCCTGCGCGTCGACGGCACGCCCGAGTACGGCCAGCTCGTGGTGGCCACGCCCGCGCAGGCGCGCGCCGTCGTCGACCTGGCCCGGACCAACGGCTACGACTTCATCAAGGCGTACAACAACCTCGCGCCGGACGTGTTCCAGGCGCTCATCGATGCGGGCAAGCGCGAAGGCATTCCCGTGGTCGGCCATGGCGTGACCCGGGTCGGGATCGAGCGGCAGCTCGCGGCGGGCCAGCTGATGGTCGCGCACGCCGAGGAGTACCTGTACACGGTGTTCTTCCCGGCCGGCGCGGATGTCGGCAACCGCGCGCCGCGGATCGACCAGATCCCGGATGCGGTGGCATTCACCAAGCGCTCCGGGGCGTACGTCACCACCGACCTGAACTCCTACGCGACGATCGCGCGGCAGTGGGGCAAGCCGGACGTGGTGAAGGGCTACCTCGCCATGCCCGAAGTGCGCTTCCTCGATCCCGACGACCGCATCGCCTGGCGCGCCGGTGGCTACGACGAGCGCAGCGGCAGCCTCGACGATCGCCTCGCCTTCCTGAAAGTCTTCACCAAGGCGCTTGCCGACGCCGGCATCCCGATCCTCTCGGGCACCGACACGCCGTCGCTGCCGGGACTGGTCCCGGGTTTTTCACTGCACCAGAACCTGCACGCGCTCGAGCAGGCGGGGCTGACCCGCTTCCAGGCCCTGTCGACGGCGACGCGCACGCCGGGCGAAATGCTCGCCGCCGCCAAGCCGGGCAGCCCCTGCTTCGGCGTCGTCGCGGCGGGATGCCGCGCCGACCTGATCCTGTCCGAGGAAAATCCGCTGGATACGCTCGCGACGCTGGCCACGCCGGTCGGCGTGATGGCGACCGGGCGCTGGCACGACGCCGCCGACCTGCACGCCCTGCTCGAAGGCGTCGCGCGGAAATACCGGGAAGCGGCGACGCCCTGAGTCTCGTCCTGCCAGCAAAGGGACGGAGGCAATCAACCAGGACCGGTCGATTCAATCAACTCCGTCTTCTTCAGGTCGCGGCGGCCGTCGTTTCGCGTCGTTCGCCGCCGGTCGGCTGTTTCACTGGCGAGCGTGCCGCGCGCGTCGTCCGTCCTTGCGTTGCGCCGTCGCGTTGCGCTGCGCGAACTCCGGGAAGACCTCCGCGATCGGCATCTTGTCCGGCAGGATGTAGAACACCCCGCCCCGCTCGAACGTCGGAGCGACGACCTGCTCGTAGAACCCGGGCGAGACGTTAATGCAACCGTGGGTGATGCGGTTGTCGTCCGGCGAAGGCGATTCCAGGCGCTGGACGCGTCGCTCGGACGGGACGCCGGTCGCTGTCGGGTGGATCGAGACCGCGGAATCGTAGTCCACCCACAGCACGCGGCCGGCGTCGATCGACGGGCCGAAACCGCCCACGAAGCGACCGGCAGGCGTCGTGCGATCCCGGCCCGGGATCTCGCGAAGCGCGAGGCCGGCGACGCCGGGCGCCGTATGGTCGCCGATCGCCGATCCGAAGAGTGCGGGGGCCGCGCCGCGAAGCCGCCCGTCGCCGCCGAACACCAGGACCTGCGCGGCGCCCTTGTCGATGACCGCGAACGGATAGCCCTGGCTGTCCTTGGCGGCGACCACCCAGCCCGCAAGCTCGATCACCGTGCGGGAGACTTCCTGGCCTGGCGGAAGCTGGTCGACGGAGGAGGCCGCCGGAGCGGCCTCCCTGGCGCTGGCCACGCCAAAGCTCGTGAACGCCAGCGCCACCGCAACCAGTGCGGTCCGGATCACGGGATATGCGTGCAAGCGATCAACCGCGCGGCTTGCGGACCGGCGCCGCTTCGAGCTGCTGCACGCGGCCTTCCAGCTGATCCAGCCGCTGGTTGGCCTGCTGCGCGGACTGGTTGGCGGATTCCGCGCTCTGGGCCGCGCTCTGCACCTTGGTGTCGAGCGTGTCGAGGCGCGAATTGACCCGCGCGAAGTCGTCATCGTAGGTCGCGCAGGCGCCGAGGCCCAGGGTGGCGACGATCATCACGCCGAGGGCCATCGGCCGAAGTGTTCTGGTCAGGGACATCGCATTGCTCCTTCGTCGGGGGAAACGGGAATATAGCGGCTTTCTGCCGGAGTCACGGGGCGCGCCAAGTGACGTTGGCCGCCCCGCAGTTGACGGGGAAATATGTAAATGCAGCGTGAATCGGCCAGTGGGCGCGTCTTCGCGGGGTGGAAGGTCAGGCCGAAGCCTGCGCATCGCGCCCGTTGTCCTTCGCTCTCCCGGCTCGCGCGAATGACGACCCGGATCACACTCTTGCCACGCCCGCTAGCGCCCCGCGAACGCCATCAACGCCGCCGCCACCGCCGCCGGCTGCTCTTCCGGCGCGAAGTGGCCGCTGCCCGGCACCTGGTCGCCGCGCACGTCGGTGAAGCCGCTTTCGCGCAGGCCGTCGACATAGCGATCAAGGTCGAGGCCGTGCTCCTCCGCGCCGCGCAGGTAGAGCACGGGCGTGTCAATGCGGGGGCCGTGGGCTTCGCGGGTGTCGCGGGCGTCCTGCTCGAAGGCGCGATACCAGTCGAAGCCGGCCTGCAGCGCCGACGCGCGCGTATAGGCGCCGGCATGCAGGCGGGCGCGCGCCTGCGCGCCGTCGGGCCGCGCCGACAGCGCGTGCTGGAACCAGCCGAAGTACTCGGCCTCGCGCCCGGCCACCAACGTTTCCGGCAGGCCCGGGACGGCGTGGAAGGCGAAGTGCCAGATGCGCGGGTTGGCGACGACCTCGTCCCACGGCGCGACACCCGGGATCGCCGAGTTCATCAGCACCGCGCGCGCCACCGTGCCGGGATGCCAGCGCAGCAACGCATGCGCCACCATGGCGCCCACGTCGTGCCCCACCACGGTGGCGTCGGCCAGGCCCATCCGTTCGACAAGGCCGCGCACGCAGCCGGCGATCGCGCGCTTGGCGCCCGAAGCCGGCGCCGTGGTCGAACCGCCGATGCCCGGCAGGTCGATCGCCACCACGTGCGCCCGGTCCTGCAGCAGCCCCATCACCGCCTCGAACGCCGCCCAGCTCTCCGGCCATCCGTGCAGGCACAGCAGGCGGGTGGCGGCCGCGGGATCGCCGGCCTCGGCGACGTGCAGGACCGTGCCGTCGATGGTCTCGTGGCGGTGACGGATCGCGGGGTCGGCCATGGCGGGGCTCCTTGCGGGTGACCGGGCCGAGGATGGGGAGCGGGGCGTTGGCGGGGCGTCCCGATGGACTTCGGGCGCCGGGGACTGCCCCTTGCAGGACCACGCACGCCGCTCTCCGCGCCGCGCGAGGCGCAAAAAGCGCCACGGGCGACGCGTGAAGCGCTTCCGGAAGGCCGATCGGACTCGTCCCTGAGCCTGGAAAGCGGCAGCGATGGCGCAAATTGCGCCAGCGTCGGCGCTTCCGGCCGCAGGCCTGGCGCGCGCGGCGACGGCGCCGGCGCTTTTCGCGCATGACCCGAGGGAAAAAAGCGGCGGCGTTGGCGCTAGTTGCGCCGGCGTCGGCGCCGGTAGCGCCGTCGCAAGCCCGGATCGCGCCGCGGCAAGCGCGAAAAGACCCGCGAGAAGCACGAAAGAAACCGCGGGAAGCGCCGCGGGCGCCACCCCTGCCCCGCCGCGCGCCGGCCGTGGCGCGGATCGCCTCGCCAGAACGACGGAAAGCCGCTCGGGAGCGGCTTTCCGGGTGACGCGTGTCGCTTCACCGGCCGGCGTCGGCGCCGGCCGCGCCGTTTATTCGGCCGGCGGCGTCGGCTCCTGCGAACGCGACTTGGTGAAGCGCCCCGACAGCGACTTGCGCAGCGCCTCCAGGCCCTGGTTCTTGCCGGCCACCTTGAGCAGCGCGTAGCCCTCCAGCGCCAGCGACATGACGTCGCTGCCCAGCGCCGTCTCGGTGTCCTGCGCCCGCTCCACCAGCTTGAGCAGGCGCTTGAGCCGTGGCCGCAATCGATCCAGCGTGACCAGGTCCGCCTGCGCATCGGCCAGCCCGATGCTGGCCGGCACGATCTGCGGGTTCAGGCCCAGCACGTCGAGCGTCTCGCGGCAGAACTGCTCGGACTTCCCGCCCATGCGGTTCAATCCCTTGCGCTCGTCCCCGTCCAGCGCGAGTGAAGCCCGCGAAAGCGCTCTCCAGCAGGTCCAGGCCCTGGTCGGCCGAGGCCAGCTGCTCGTCGGAAACGGCAAGGGAAATGAGGTTCTGCGACATGTGTGCAAGTTCCTTCTGCAATGTGGGCCCGGGCGGAATTGCCGCGGGCGGGAGGCACTGTGCGCGAGGCGCCCGGGGCGTGGGAGTCGGCGGCTGCCGCGGCGTGGTGTAGGGGTTCTCCCATGCTCGTGTAGGAATTTTCCCAATAGGACTTGGCCGGGGCGCGGGCTATACAGCGGGCACCTCAACCGCAGGACGCCCCGTGAAAGCCCATCACCTCGTTGCCACCACGCTGATTTCGCTGCTGGCCGCCGCCTGCGCCTCGACCTCGCACCCCAGCGCGCCCGTCGGCGAGAACGTCGCCACGCACCTCGAGGCCGACGACGAAGGCGAGATCGTGGGCACCCCGCTCCCCGGCGGCGGCTTCGCCAAGCTCACCATCGGCATGGACATGCAGCAGACGCAAGCGATCATGGGCGGCACCCCGGATCGCTTCCATACCTACGAGTCGGGCAAGCGCTGGATCCCGTTCTACTTCGGCACCGACGCCCGCCGCCTGCAGGCGTACTACAAGGAAGAAGGCTGCCTGACCTTCAGCGACGGCAATATCTGGGGTGGCGGCGGTGGCGAGCTGATCCTGATCGAGAACGATACGTCCGGGGCGTGTTACCAGCCCTGAGCGTTCGCGCCAATGCTTGAGGCATTCGCTACATCTCGGGCGTCGATGCCTCAAGCACCTTGGCAGCCTCATCCGCCTGGCGTTTGGCTTCGCGCCGCTCCGCTTCAGTTCGCTCGCGCATGAGCGGACCCGACACGTAAGTCTGCGCGGGCTGACTAACGGCCGAAGGTCGTGATGGATTCGGCGCCAGCACCGGCCGTGCCGAGACGGGTGCGGTAGTCTGATTGCTAGCGACGGGGTGTATCAAAGCTGCGGAAACCGCCTTCAGCATCCCCTGCACGAAGAGCCACAGCGCGAACAGGACAACCATTACCAAGACCAAGCGCAGCATCAGCTCATGCGGCGAGCGCTCCCGGCGACGACCGCGAATCCTGTCTTCCGCCGCGGAAAGCAAGCGCTCCCCGACAACCGCCGCGAACGACTCCACCGAAGGTCGCATGGCTGCCATGGGCTGCCGCCGCGCCTCCGGTTCCGCAATCGGACCGATCATGCGGCGCAGCTCATCTCCATCGATGAGCTGCACATGCCCCAGCTTGGCAGCAGATTCCCGCGCGTAGCGCGTGAACTCCCCACTGTTGATCAGGATGGCCCCGGTCGCACTCTCGTTGACCATGATGCCGAGCAACTGGTGCACGTCGTTGTGCGTTACCTGGTAGGCATTCCAGTGCTTGCACTGGACGACGATGTATTCGCCGTCGCGACGCAGTTTCAAGTCGATGCCCCCATCGAACCGCGAGCGCCCGCTTCCGGTCCCGACGTGGTCGACTTGGTAACCCTGCCTTCGATAGTAGTCGGCCAGCAACCCTTCGAACTTTTCCCAGCCCACGCGAGTCAAGGCATCGTCTCGACGATTGCGTACCTGCTTGAGCCCGCGCATCCCGCTCTCCCCGAGGAATCTCGCTCGCCGGGAATTCTAGGCTGGCCGATTGGACGAGGTAGCAGGCTGGCCTAGGAAAAACTCTTGCGTTTCCGGGGGTCAAAGACGGGGTTGCACCCAATAAGTAAACCTGACCCCGTTCTGACATGCAGGGGCCGACATCGAAGGCCACTACAGGCCAGTGACGCGTCACTTGCCGTTCGTGTTCACCATCCACGGCACCCCGAACCGGTCCACCAGGCTGCCGTAACCGGGCGACCAGAACGTTTCGGCGAAGTCCATCACCACCTTGCCGCCTTCCTTCAGCGCATCGAACCAGCGGCGCGCCTCAGCCGCGTCGTCGGTGTGCAGGGTGACGTCAAAGCCGTTCTTCGGCTTGGCGATGTTGGGCGCCCACTGCTCGTCCATGTCCGCACCCATCAGCGCCTGGTCGCCGACCTGGAGCCAGCAGTGCATCAGCCAATCCTTGTACTTGGCGTCGACCGGCATGTCCGGCGGGCCGTCGCCGTAGGGAAACGCGGCGGTGATCTCGCCGCCCAGCACCTTTGCGTAGAACTCGAACGCCTCGCGGCACTGGCCGCGGAAACTGAGGCTGGTCACGATCTTCATGGTTTTCCTTCCACATGCGTCGGGGTGGGCGCGTAGGGTGGCATGCCTGGATTTAAGCGGGCGTTACGCCGGCCAGCTGCGCCGCAAACCTCGGGCGACGTCCGCACTCGGGGCCTTCACCTCATCGGCGTGGCGCGCCCTCGGCGCCACGGAGGCCGAGCGCACCGCCGCCTATCGCTGCCTGCTGGACGAGGCCCTCCTGGACGACCTGATCGCCGAGGTCCGCCACTACCTGCAGCAGCAACGCGCCTGGGGCCGCGACGACTTCTGCGCCATGATCGAAGCCAAGACCCATCGCTTCGCCGGCACGCGGCCCGCACACCGGCCGCGCAAGACTACTTCACTCGATAAATGAATCTGGCCCTGTTCTTTCCTGTTCTGTTTCTCAGGACTCCACCACGTTGCCGCCCCGCCTCTTCGCCCGGTAGAGCGCCTGATCGACCCGCTGCAGGACCTGTCCCACGGTGTCGCCGTCGCGCAGCAGTGTGATGCCGAACGAAGCGCTCGTGACAGCGACCGGCTCGATGGACAGCTCGGCAATGGATTTTCGCAGCCGCTCCGCCAGTGCCTGCAGGGGGGCGTGACCGACCTCGGGCACGACGACCATGAATTCCTCGCCGCCCCAGCGAGCCAGGCATTCGTCCTTGCGCAACAGGGCCTGGCAGTGTTCCGCCACGCGCCGCAGCACGAGATCGCCGACCGGGTGGCCGTGGTTGTCGTTGATCGCCTTGAAGCGATCCATGTCGAACATGATCACGCCCGCAGGGACCTGCCTGTCGAGCAGGTCGTCCAGCATGAGTTCGCTGAAGCGCCGGTTGTAGATGCGGGTCAGCGGATCCCGGTTGACCTCGGCTTCCATGCTTTCCTGCTGCGACACCAGGCTTTGGATCTTCCTGGTCAGTCCACGTTGCACCGGCAGCAGCACCACGAAAAGGATGAAGATCGGCCCGTAGGTCATCAACAGGTCGGCACCTCGCGGGGTACGCATTTCCAAGGGATGGGCAAACAGGTAGACCAGCACCGGCAATGCCACCAGCAACCAGCCCAGCACCACCATGCCCGCGCCCTGTCGGCCCGGAAGGTGGATCATCGCCATCACCATCAGCGCCAGCAGCAAGGGAGCGACCGGCGGGTAGGTGTCGATCAGCCGCAAGCCCGGCGTCCAGGTTGCCTGCATCGTGTAGAACCAGGCTGGCGCGACCAGTGCGGCCAGCCCTGCAAGCATCGCGATGCGCATGACGGTCCCGACGCGGCCCGGCCACCGCAACAGCGCGATCAGCAGGCCCAGGAAGACCACGCACATGACCGGCGGGACGATCAGATCCAGCGGCCGGCGCACGGGCGCAGACCGGGCGATCAGCGTGGCGACACCCGCGGCGAACGACGTCAGCGCCAAGGTGATCATGCTTGCGCTGTGGACGAAGCGCTCGCGGTGGTTGGACGCTGGCATCTTCCAAGACCTTCGATAAGCGGGGTCAGTGTAGCGGACGACAGAAATGGTGTCGGACGCCATCACCGCGATGCCCCATGACTTGGCGCGGACCCCGCCGATCCATTGCCCAGGTAGCGGCCGCCCTGTGGATGCCGTCCGACCCGCGCCCGCCCCGTCAACGAGCCACGTCATCGGCTCATCCCGAAGCCCGGCGCACACCGCCCGCGCAAGGCCGCTTCATCTGACAAGTGAAACCTGACGCCGTTCTTCAGATATTTTTCGATCGACTACAGGATCCCGATCTCCTTCAGCCAATGCTCGACCAGCAACGGCCACATCGGCACGACGGGATGCTTGTTCGGGCGCAGGCCGAAGGCGTGCCCGCCCTTCGCGAACAGGTGCACTTCGGTCGGCACGCCTGCCTGCTGCAGCGCGCGCGTGTACACCACGCTTTCGCAGATGTTGTCGACCGGATCGTCCCAGGCCTGCAGCACGAAGGTTGGTGGCGTCCGTTTCGTCACCTGGAATCCGGGTGCGAATTTGCCATTGCGACACACATGGCCGGGATACGCGGCGATCGCGAAATCCGGGCGGCTGCTGAGGTTGTCGATGGCGTCCACCGGCGCATACGCCGGCTCGAAGATGTTGCTGGTCTGCGCGACCAGGAACCCGCCCGCCGAAAAGCCGATGACGCCGACCTTGTCCGGATCGACGTGCCACTCCTTGGCATGCGCGCGCACCTGGCGGATCGTGCGCTGCGCGTCCTGCAGCGCGAACGGATGCTTCGGCGTGACCGCACACTTGCAGTCCTTGTCCCAGTGGTGGTTGCCGCCCGGCACGCGGTACTTCGACAGGATGCAGGTGATGCCGCGCGAGGCGATCCAGTCGCAGATCTCCGTGCCCTCCAGCGTGATGGCCAGCATCACGAAGCCGCCGCCCGGGAACACCACCACCGCTGCGCCGGTGTTGCGCCCCTTCGGCGGATAGACGGTCATGGTGGGCACACTGACGTCGTACACGCCTTGCGAGACGTCGCCGTTGAGCGCCTGCGGCGTGCGCCGCGTCAGCACGCTTTCCGGCTTGCGCGTGGTTTCCGCCGCGTCCGGCGCGGCGTGCGGCCAGATCGGGATCTGCCGCAATCCCGAGGGCGCCTGCCACTCGCCCACCTTCGTGGTCGCGTCCTTCTCGTCGGCCGGGGCCGCGAACGCGGCATGCGCTGCAAGCACGGACAGTGCAAGGACGCATGCCAGGCATTGGGCGATTCGCTGCACGTACGTTCTCCCCGACCGGTGGAATGCCGGGGCTATAGTGTTGCCTGGCCGACGCGTGCGCAAATGACCTTATCTCTTGGCAGCTTCAAGAGGATCTCAAGTCAACGCCGGCCCCGCGGTATCGCTGAACGCGTTGAAGGCATTCGAAAGCGCGGCTCGGCAGGCATCGTTCACCCTCTCGCGGCTCCGGCACCCTGCGGAAAGGACGCAACGACAACGGGGCCAGGGGCACTTGCCGAACAAGTGAACCTGGTCCGTTTTTATCCATGTGATGTGATACGTGGCCTCCTTTCAGAGAGTCAGCACGCTGTATTTCACCCTCGACCCCATAACTAACCGTTGTTGCTCTACGAAAGGTTTAAGCGCATTGAAAACCTCAGTCCGTAGCCCATCGTCAATAACTGAAATGTCTGCCAGCTTGTTCCCAAGCCCATTGAAAGACGTGCCAAGTTTTAGTCCCGTCATACCGGTAACAATCCAGCGATCGTGGACTGGGGATTCGCCGTCAATTTCATCACCAAGAATGACTATTGTCGTGGGAGAAGGGTCTTGACCAGACTCGCTTCTCCACGCGAGATCGAGTTCATTCTGCAGAAGCCCACCTAACTTCCGCTTACTTCCTAGGACAGTGATTAAACTGGGCCTCGCCTCTGCAGAGATAAGGCGTATGACATCCAAATCTTCCACGCTGAAATATGGATCGCAGACGATGATGTGCTCGTCGGGATTGAGATTTCGCAGCCAACCACGAAGGTATGCAAAGGCTTCCGCACGCTCTCCGCGCCCGACCACAATGCCGCCAGTCTCCGCAATCGATTGAAAGACAGACGCCTGGCTTCTAATGGCCACACGCGAAAGCAGTCCCACCGCCAACTCAGAAGACAGCAAAATAGCTTCTGCCACAGGCACAAGCTTGGCCGCGATGTCTGTAGCGCGCATAAGTCGCTGCCCGATATTCTCCAAGTACATGGAAAGCACGGGATAGGCATCATTCAGATCCCACTCAGACGCTGCTTTGATATATCGCTCCAAATCCTGAGGCGGCGCAGGCGCGGACTTTCCCGACACTAGGGACCCCACGTGCTTCCAAGCCGCAGCAGGGAGGACTTTGTTAGATAAATCCCCCTTCTCGCTCGAGGTTTTATCACTGGCCAGCCTCCGACCTGCGCGCGATATTTCGGCATGCTGCTCTGCCTCCGCCTTTGCGGCGATTCGAGCTGGGTCATCATCCAAAGACTCAACCAGACTATCCGAAAACTTCGGATCAATTAGCTCCGCGATATCCAGCACCCTACGTCGACAACTCTCCCCACTGGCTGGATCCTCTAGCTCGAAGGTAACCCTAAAAGCGTCTTGCAGAGCACTTTTAGACGATGCCAAGTCGACATTTTTGGCCACCTCCGCAAACAAATTGATTCGCCAAAATCGATCGTATGCAGAAGGGATTTCATTGATCTGATCTCTTACCTCATTAAGAATCGCCTTTCGTTCGGCCCCGAGCCGCTCAGGCATACATTGAACAATCTCAAGGCGAATTAGAACCGAATCAGAGAGACAAGGAATACTCTTTGCCTGCTCAACGAGATCACGCCATTGGGCCGGACGCACGTCCATAAGAGTTGCGCATCGCGCACGCGACACGATCTTGTACCCATCATGTGTAATATTTGCCTTGTCAGGCAGCTTCCCCTCTGCGAGCTCAAGGAGCCTACTCCCAATATCGGCTCTCAATTGCTTTGTAATCTTCTGCCGAGAGAGCCTGCTATTCAAGGCCTGCGTGAGAGATACCAAGACCGCGTAGAAGTACTGGTCCGTTTGGATCTCTTGGAGAATTTCACAAACGCAATCAGCCTCGATACGCCCGATCTGGACCGCATCTTCGTCCCCTACCCAGTAGTCGCCAGGGCTTACCTTGCGCAAGGCCACATGAGCAACATCCTGCAAAACCTCGTCACGTCTAACGACATCAACATCATCAAGCATTCTAAATGCAATGGCGCCCCTTGATAGATAAATCGCAGGGAACGCTTCAATATTCGAACGTTTTCGCGCAGCACCACTATCGATGGAGTCCAATCCAGGTTGGACATAGTCTTCAATAATTGATCTACATTTATCTAGCTTGCCAGCACACCACGCCTTAACAGCCAGATCGGACATAAATGCTATGCGGACTAACGGACTTTTGAAGACATCGCAGAGACGCCCAAATCTCGCCAGATGATCAGATGTTAGTTCGTCAAACTTGATTAGCCCTTTGAAAGCTCTCAATAGCAGCGAAAGGCACGCCCGAACGGTTGTCGATGAACCGTACGAACTAATGGGCAATGCCTTCTTGAGAGCTACGGCATCGTCGAAAATCGAGCTCGCGGCGGCATGATCGGTAGACGCCAGACAACGAGAAAGCGCGAACAATAACTCGACGCGACGTATCGGATCATTGCTGCACTCTGCACATGCTCGGATAAGGGCAATCAGATGACCCGGTATCTCTATTTTTGCACGAGCAAAGTGAGGCGCCAGATCAACAGCGATCTGACCAACTTTTCCAGAAGGACGCAGAGAAGAGCAGTATTGTCCAAGTGCCGACACCCAGCCGACTACATCCCTCGAGCCCGTCAACGCCTTTATCGAGGCTGCAGCACATTGGACCCGCAATCGATCACAAGATAGCGCTGCCAGCACTTCTTGATAGGTGGTTTCCAACCGATCCGAACGCTCATATGCCACTAGTGTTTTGGCAATCAACGTAAGCGCGGCATCGCGCGAGCTTCTCGTATTCAAACGTAACGCGATCTCCATTGCAGATCGCGCGTCGAAACGAGATATTGCAACTACAGCGCCTTTAACCATTTCGAAATGGTCGGCTGTCTTCGCCAAAAGATGGGTCAATCCGTTGGTAAGTTCCGCGGAGAGAACATCTCGAAGACCATGTTCCTCTTCCAATCTCCCATCCTGATCGATCTCGTGCAAGTAGCCCAACATGAGCGCGGCACACTCTACGCGGACTTCGACTGGTCCAATATCATAAATTGCGTAGTAAGCATCTAGAACTCGATTTGCCGCTCGAGATGAATCCAGCCGCCTTTCAGCCAACGCTAGATTCAATTGCACACGAATATAGTCCGCAGTCGCGCCTGACGAATCTACCAAGCCCAACTGCGCATCAATTCTTTGCAGCATCCCTCCAAGACGAACCAGGTCCTCTGTCGCCGATTCGATACCCACTGTCAAATCAGCAAAATCCTTGATCTTAGGCACATAGACTGCGCTCTCAATCAGCTGATCGAGCGCATAGTCAAGCAAGCTTGCATGCGCCACCCCTCCCTTTTGTGTTGCAGTGACGCTTCGTAGAAAGTGAATCCGCTTACCTATCGGCATTGGGCCTGCCACAGCAATTACAGACTCCACCGCCCCATCAGCTATATCAGCGACAAGGCCAATAATGGAACGCAACTTTTCGTCAGTGAGGCGACCAGACGTTTTCTCTAGGATCTTCGCCTTGTTATCCGAGCCTTGGACTGCCGAACTAATGCCCAATCTTGCAAGAGCTAGATTCCTACTGTATTCGGAGTCCTCGCTAGTGAGGGGCTTGTCGAGCAAGTCAATAGCCAGCTCAGGGTCGAAGAACGCAAGATCCTCAGCAATGCCATCCACCACTTCTGAGTTGTCGAATGCTTCTATTGATTCCGCCAACTCTCGGAGGTGCTCCCGAATCTTCGGGTCAACATTACCTTCGGTCTCCTGCGTACCACGCGCGTATGCCGCAAGCATCCGCAATCGTGCCTCATTGGTTGCTGCCTGCGACGCGATATCCAGCGCATTTTCCGCACGCCCCAGCGCTATCAATGCGGATACTTCACCTTGATAGTCCTCAGCAAAATATAGATCTGAGAAAATGCTTCTTTGCAATGAGAATTGAAATAGCTCTCTCGCAAGCTTTAGTTCTTCCGCTGCCCGCGCCCCGAGCTGCGCACGAGCTCGTAGAGCGCCTACAGATCTGGTTGCGCCGAAGAGCTTCTCATAGTGATTAGGTGAAATTGCATCTATCAGCGCCTGCTGTTTGTGCTGAGCAAGCATGTAAGCCGGAAGAAACTCAATGGCGTCAGCCGTATCTGGATTTGCCGTGAGATGCTCGATGTAGCGATCATGCACATCGTCACGAAAATCTTTTAGCCGCCTTTCCAACCATCGCCGGTGAGTTTCTGATTGAATCTCAGCTGGAGTTGCATTGGTTGGCATGCTCACGAACGAGCACAAATCGCTGATGATGCCTAGCTCATCAAGATCGATCCCCGAGATAGCGAGCAGCGTCTCCAGAGTTACGGGATGCTTGGCAAAAGCAATGGCAGCGACAGCCAATTGCTGCGCAGGGGTCAACGCGTCGACCGAACGAACTTCCATCTCAATGAACTGAAGATACTCCGACGGCTCTGCGGCCAATATCGATTCAAGAGATGACCCGGAATCCAGAAGTCTTCGTACAACAGCAATACGGCCCGGGAGTCCCTTGCAAAGCTTGTGAACTCTTTCGACATCGCGGTCATTCCTGATCGCACCCGCCAAGAGCCTGGCAGTCTCCGGCAATGCAAAGTCGGCGATTTGGTAGCCCTTAGACGTCACCGTCCGCAAATGACGGCTAAGTGCTTCCTGCCTTCCACAAATAATGAATCGAAAGCTGTCAATTCCGATCGGAAGTACATCAGCGAAGATCGAGGCAACTATCCGATCGTCGTCCTCCGGCACCTGATGGAGTCCGTCTACGACAATGTATGTAGACCTACGCTCTCGCGCTTTTCTGAGAGCGAAGAGCAACGCCCTAAATTGAGCTTCATCGACAACATTGGGTAGATTCGCCGAGAGTCCAAGGTGAGCTGAAAATTGCTCTGCCAGTACTTGGCGAACGTAATCGACACCATACGAGAAGCGACTCGAAGGTCGTAGAAAGATTCCAAATGTGTCAGCAGCAAACCTTCTGGCAAGTTGCTGCAGAAGCGTCGTAGTCCCTGAGCCAGAATCCCCTTCAAGAAACACAACCGGAGCGCTTTGAGTCGGAATCTTGAACAATGTATCGAGGATATGTTCGCGCTCGACGAGCGCTTGATCCTCATCGGATTCTGCCATCCCCTCCTCATGCCTGATCAATTCCGCCTCCCCGATCTGATGCCAACACCGGACGACGAGACGCTCGGCTCGTTGGAAACATTACCGTACGCCTACATCTCCACAAGATAAAAGGTGGAAGGATCGAGACAAATTCTTAGACGGCGCTTCGCTCGGCCCAACGGTAGGAGTCCGAAGGAGACGAGACGCCTAGCGAAGGCGCAGGAAGGAGCTCATGCGGCTTCACATATTCCGCCGATACTCCCCACCCACGTCATACAACGCATGGCTGATCTGCCCCAGGCTATGCGTCTTCACCGCCTCCATCAGCGCCGCGAACACGTTCTTCCGGTCGCGGGCGGTCTTTTGCAGGTAGGCCAGGCCGTGGCCGTCGTGCGGCTCGGTGGCCGCGGCGGCATCGTCCTCGATGACGTGGTGGTGGTCGGTCTCGCCCTTCGGCGCCAGCGCGTTGCGTGACTGCTGCCACCCCCGCACGTTCTCGATCTGCTGGCCCTTCTCGCCTTCGGTGCTGCGGATCAGCTCGATCTCGGTGGCGATCTCGCCGCCGTGTTCCTTGGGCAGGAAGGTGTTGACGCCCACCAGCGGCAGGCTGCCGTCGTGCTTCTTGTGCTCGTAGTACAGGCTCTCTTCCTGGATCTTGCCGCGCTGGTACATGGTGTCCATGGCGCCGAGCACGCCGCCGCGCTCGCTGATGGCCTCGAACTCCTTGTAGACGGCTTCCTCGACGATGTCGGTGAGGTACTCCACCGCGAAGCTGCCCTGCCAGGGGTTCTCGTTGAAGTTCAGCCCCAGCTCCTTGTTGATGATCATCTGGATGGCGACGGCGCGGCGCACGCTCTCTTCCGTGGGCGTGGTGATGGCCTCGTCGTAGGCGTTGGTGTGCAGGCTGTTGCAGTTGTCGAACAGCGCGTACAGGGCCTGCAGCGTGGTGCGGATGTCGTTGAACTGGATCTCCTGCGCGTGCAGGGAGCGGCCGGAGGTCTGGATGTGGTACTTCATCATCTGGCTGCGCTCGTTGGCGCCGTAGCGCTCGCGCATGGCGCGCGCCCAGATGCGGCGGGCGACGCGGCCGATGACGGTGTACTCCGGGTCCATGCCGTTGGAGAAGAAGAACGACAGGTTGGGCGCGAAGTCGTCGATCTTCATGCCGCGGGCGAGGTAGTACTCGACGATGGTGAAGCCGTTGCTGAGGGTGAAGGCGAGCTGGCTGATCGGGTTCGCGCCGGCCTCGGCGATGTGGTAGCCGGAGATCGACACCGAGTAGAAGTTGCGCACGCCGTGGTCGACGAAGTACTGCTGGATGTCGCCCATCATCCGCAGCGCGAACTCGGTGCTGAAGATGCAGGTGTTCTGGGCCTGGTCTTCCTTGAGGATGTCGGCCTGCACGGTGCCGCGCACGGTCTTGAGGGTCTCGGCCTTGATGCGGGCGTAGGTGTCCTTGTCCACCAGCTGGTCGCCGGTGACGCCGAGCAGGCCGAGGCCCAGGCCGTCGTTGGTGGGCGGGAGGTCGCCGGCGTACTGCGGGCGCTGGCGGCCTTCGAAGAACTTGGCGATCTTCCGTTCCGCCTCGGCCCAGCGCTGCGGGTCTTCCTTCAGGTACTTCTCGACCTGCTGGTCGACGGCGGTGTTCATGAACATCGCCAGGATCATCGGCGCGGGGCCGTTGATGGTCATCGACACGCTGGTGGTGGGGGCGCACAGGTCGAAGCCGGAGTAGAGCTTCTTCATGTCGTCCAGCGTGGGGATGTTGACGCCGGAGTTGCCGATCTTGCCGTAGATGTCCGGGCGCGGCGCCGGGTCCTCGCCATACAGGGTGACGCTATCGAAGGCGGTGGACAGGCGCGCGGCGGGCTGGCCGACGGAGAGGTAATGGAAGCGGCGGTTGGTGCGCTCGGGCGTGCCTTCGCCGGCGAACATGCGGATGGGGTCTTCGCCGGTGCGGCGGTAGGGGTAGACGCCGCCGGTGTAGGGGTAGCTGCCGGGCAGGTTTTCCTTGCCGAGGAAGGTGAGCAGCTCGCCCCAGGACTTGTAGGTGGGGGCGGCGATCTTGGGGACCTTCTGGTGGCTGAGGGATTCGCGGTAGTTGTCGACGCGGATGGCCTTGCCGCGGACCTGGTATTCGGTGATCTCGTCGGTGATGGACTTGAGGCGTTGGGGCCAGTCGCGGAGGAGCTTGAGGTTTTCGGAGGTGAGGGAGTGGATGGCGTCGTTGTAGCGTTGGCGGAGGGTCAGCAGGGAGCGGTCGATCCCCCTGTCATTCCGAGGCGCAGCCGAGGAATCTGCCGTGGCGGTGGCGCTGCCGGGGGGGAGATCCCTCGCTTCGCTCGGGATGACATCCGGGCGGTTCGGGGCAACGTCGTCGGCGTGGTAGAGGTCGAGCTGCTTCGGCAGCTTCGGGTCGTCGAGTTCCTGCAGGGCCTGCCAGCAGGCCTGGGCGCGGTCGGCGGCTTCGGCCTGCTTGTCGATGGCGGCGTTGATGGCGCGGCCCTGCTCGGCGATCTCGGCCAGGTAGCGGACGCGGGCGCCGGGGATGAGGACGGTGGCGCGGGGTTCCTTGAGGGAGGTGTCGATGCGGGGCATCCAGTCGATGTCCGCGCCCGACCCGGCTCTTGTAGGAGCGGCGGAAGCCGCGATGCTTTCGTCGCGCCTGTTGGAGGTCGCGGCTTCCGCCGCTCCTACAGGGGCGCCCGCGGGCGCCTCGGGTCCGAGGTGCAGCTTCTCCCGCAGCAACCTGCACAGGTTGACGAACATCCAGCTGATACCCGGATCGTTGAACTGGCTGGCGATCGTCGGGTAGACGGGGACGTCCTCGTCCTTGGTCTGGAACGCGACGCGGTTGCGCTTCCACTGCTTGCGGATGTCGCGCAGGGCGTCCTCGGCGCCGCGGCGGTCGTACTTGTTGAGCACGATGAGCTCGGCGAAGTCGATCATGTCGATCTTTTCGAGCTGGCTGGCCGCGCCGTAGTCGCTGGTCATCACGTACATCGGGAAGTCGACCAAGTCGACGATCTCCGAGTCGGACTGGCCGATGCCGGCGGTCTCGACGATCACCAGGTCGAAGCCCAGCGACTTGAGGAAGGCGATGCCGTCCTTGAGCACGACGTTGGTGGCGGCGTGCTGGCGGCGGGTGGCCATCGAGCGCATGTAGACGCGGTGGCTGCGCAGCGAATTCATGCGGATGCGGTCGCCCAGCAGCGCGCCGCCGGTGCGGCGGCGGGTGGGGTCGACGCTGATCACCGCGATGCGCATCTGCGGGAAGCTGGCGAGGAAGCGGTTGAGCAGTTCATCTGTGACCGACGACTTGCCGGCGCCGCCGGTGCCGGTGATGCCGACCACGGGAGTCTTGCCGCCGGCCAGCTGCCACTGCTTGCGCAGCTTCGACAGCTCGGCGTCGGAGTAGGCGCCGTCCTCGATGTCCGAGAGCACGCGGCCGATGGCGATCTCGTCCTGCAGGGCGGGTCTCGACCCGCCATCCGCGCGATCTTCGTCGTGGTGGGTCGAGATCAGGCCTCCGTTCGTGTCGGTGTTCGCGTAGCGGTCGTGCGCGTCGCGCACGCCGGCGCGGCGGACCACGTCCTCGATCATTTCCACCAGCCCCATCTTCATGCCGTCGTTGGGGTGGTAGATGCGCTCGACGCCGTAGGCCTCGAGCTCGCGGATCTCCTCGGGCGTGATGGTGCCGCCGCCGCCGCCGAACACGCGGATGTGCGGAGCGCCGCGCTCCTTGAGCATGTCGACCATGTACTTGAAGTACTCGACGTGGCCGCCCTGGTAGGACGACAGGGCGATGGCGTCGGCGTCCTCCTGCAGGGCGGCGCGGACGACGTCCTCGACCGAGCGGTTGTGGCCGAGGTGGATGACCTCGGCGCCCTGCCCCTGGATCAGCCTGCGCATGATGTTGATGGCGGCGTCGTGGCCGTCGAACAGGCTGGCGGCGGTGACGAAGCGCAGCGGCGTGGCGTCGGGCCGGGCTGCGGGGTTGGCGCCTTCGAAGGCAGTGGCGGCTGGCGTGCTCATGGCGCGCTCCGGGTCGTGAATGCGGGATCGGGCAATTGTAGCGCGGGGGTGGGGGGCGGCCTTGGGGTGGCCTCCGCGCCGCGGGCTTGATCCGAAGCCCGTGGCTTCTCGTGGGAGCGGCTTCAGCCGCGAGCTCTTCGTGTGCATCCCATCCCCTCGCCGCCAGATTCTTGCAGGAGCGGCAGGAGCCGCGACCGGGAGCCCGAAGATCCGTCGCCATTGGAAAGCGGTCGCGGCTTCCGCCGCTCCTGCAGGGATTCGTTCCGGGCGCAAAGCTCGCGGGTGAAGCCGTTCCCGCAGGTTCTCGTTTTTCGCGTGCGGTGCCCGCTACGGAGGGGATTCAGCTGCATGGCGCGGCGCTGAACGCCGGCGGGCGCGCGGTCAACATGGCGGCGTGCGTGGCGTTGTCCCGTTGCCGGCGCTGGGCCGGCTGACCAGGAGGAGATCGCCATGCTGTTGCGACCGTTGCTGTTGTCCGCCGCGCTGGGCCTGGTGGCCGTGGGCGGCGCGATCCATGCGCCCGATGCGCAGGCGCAGGTGCGGGTGGGAATCGGCGTGAACCTGGGGCCGCCGCCGGCGCCGCGGTACGAGCGGGTGGTGGTGCGTCCGGGCTACGTGTGGGCGCCGGGGTACTGGCAGGCGCGCCGGCATCGCTACGTGTGGGTGCCGGGGCATTACGAGCGGGTGCGGCGCGGCTATGCGTACCGGCCGGGGGCGTGGTATCGGCATGGCCGGGCGTGGCGGTTCCGGTCGGGGGTGTGGGTGCGGCGGTAATGCATCGCGGGCGGCGGCGCGGGCCGCCGCCACCGGCACTTCCCGTAGGAAGTTCTTCCCGTAGGAAGCTCTTCCGGTAGGAGGCTCTTCAGTGGGAGCGGCTTCAGCCGCGAGCTCTTCGCTGTCCTGGCCCTTGTGGGAACGAGTGAAGTCGCGACGGCTTGCCGAGGGGCGAGTCCTCCCGGGATGCCGGTCGCGACTTCCGTCGCTTCTACAGGCACCCGGGGCATCGCGCGTCCGCAGGGAAGAGCTCGCGGCTGAAGCCGCTCCCACAAGAGGATTCTTCCCGGGATCCGTGGCTACGCTTCCAGCGCGCGGCGCAGGGCTTCGCGGCGATCGCGCAGGCCGGCTTCGGAGCGGTGGATGGCGAACTGCACCGGCGCGCCGCGCTTGCCGAGGATGCGGGCGATGGTGGCTTCCAGCGTCGCGGTGTCGTCGTCGAAGCCGCCGTGCGTGGTCGAATTGGCGCCGTTGGACGAGCCCGGCGGCTGCCCCACCGCGGGCGACTGCACCCAGTCCAGGCGGCCGCTGCGCAGCAGCTTGTGCACGCGTTCATAGCCGAAGGCCTGGTCGGCGACGTCCTTCGCCTGGATGAAGCGCGCCATGCCGGCGATCGGCGTGCCCTGCGACAGGCGGCGGTCGATCCAGCTTCGCGCCTGCGCCTCGAACGCGTGCGCGACCAGGTACAGCAGCGACTTGTGGTAGATGCCGGCGCAGTTGTCGTCCTGCTCGGCCTTGTCGGTGAGGGTGAACAGGCAGGCGCGGTCGACCATGCCGGCCTCGATCGCCGGCACGTAGCTCATCAGGAACAGGTCCATGGTGAGCGCCGGCGCCCACAGGTTGACGCTCGCCACCTTCGCGCCCATGCCGAGCATGCCCTGCGCGGGGCCGCTGGCGATCTGCCCCGTCGAGGTGAGCAACTGCAGCAGCGGCGCGAGCAGGATCGAGCCGGCGCTGTGACCGGCCAGGTGCAGTTCCACCGAGGGGTCCTCGCGTCGCCACTCGTCGAGCAGGCGCGCGACCTGCGCGGCGCCGCCGGCCTCGACCATGCCGTCGGCGCCGCGCGCGACGGCGGTGGTGGACAGCAGCGCGTTCTCCTTCATCTCGTCCCACAGCGCCTTGCCGCCGATGGCGCGCGCGAGCGGCTCGAGGGTGTCGTCGAGGCGGTCGAGCAGCAGGTCCTTGGCCTTCTGGATCAGGCCTTCGCTGCGCGGGCGCGCGGCGTCCTTGAGGATGTTGCCGAGCGTGGTCCAGAAGTCGGTCTTCCAGATGAAGCACAGCGGGTAGATCTCCTGCCGGAGCATCGCCTCGCGGTAGTCGGCCACGCGCTGGATCGCGCTGTCCTCGGGCACCAGGCCGCCGTGGGCGTAGAGCAGGATGCGCTTCTTCTTCCAGCCCTTGGTCGCCGCGCGCATGTCGCGGCGGATGAGGTTGCGCACGTCGTCGGCGGTGGTGCCGAAGCGGCCGCTGTCGCGCAGGCGGCCGTCGTTGCCGAGGCTGACGATGTGCGGACGCAGGTCGGCCTGCGAGTAGCCCACCGACTGGCGGCCGATCGACGAGTTGCTCACCGCCGCCGACTGCGCGCGCTGCAGGTGCACCGGCACGGCGAGCCGCGCGACCCAGACGTCAGTGCCGCGATCGAGCCATTCGTCGTAGCTCACCCAGCCGATCCCCTTGCGGCCCCACTGCGCGCCCCAGGAGTTCTGGAACCAGAAGCCGTCGCCGTCGTAGGCGACGATGGCGAAGGCGTGGTAGCCGACGGTCGGCTGCTGCCGCCACGCGATCTTCCCGCTGGACGGCGGCTTGAGCCAGCCCGCGTGCACGGCGGACGAGGCGTACAGCACGCCGACCTCGGCGAAGGCCGCGTGCATCGCCACCAGGTCCTTGTGGTTGACGCGGAAGTAGGCGCCGAGAGGATTGCGCAGCGCGTCGCGGGCGCGCGTGTCGGTGTAGGGTTCGAGGCGATCGCCGGGCGTGTACGGCCAGGCGGTTTCCGAGCACACGCCGTGCTTGTGCCAGCCCTTCATCGCGCCGCGGCAGCTGGAGCCGGAATAGCTCTCGCCGCGCCATTCGTCGTAGCGCCGCGCCATGTCGTAGAACATGCGCGTGCTCACGCGGGTGGTGTCGGCGCCGGAGACGCGCGTGCGCAGCAGCGTGTGCGCGACGGTGGCCAGGCCGAAGGCGGTGCAGGCGCCCTCGTTGCCCTGGTTCAGCACCGGGACCTTGAGCTTGAGGAAGCCTTGCAGCGGCACGTGCGTGGGCACGTCGACCAGGGTCGGCTCGAACATGCGGTCGCGGAAGTCGGCGGTGTCGGGGCGCGCGTCGAGCAGGCGGGCCTTCTCGGCGGTGGCGTCCCCGGGCGGCGCGTCCCGCCGCGCGGGCTTCTTCGGCGCGGGCTTCGGCTTCGCGGCTTGCTTGGTGGCCATGGCGTTCCTCCAGAGGGGTCGAACGGCGGCGCGGCGCGGGCGAGGACAAGGCGAAGCCCGCGCGCCAACCGAGGATGCACCGCGACGTTCGCGAAATCCGCGACGCGGGCGGCAAAGCCGCTTGCCGGGCGTTGCACGGGCCCGGATACTCGCCCTGCCCTGTAGGAGCGCACCTGGGCGCGACCGACTTTCGCGGGGAAGGCGGTCGCGCCCAGGTGCGCTCCTACAGGGGATCGAAAGGAAAAAACCGGATGACACGGATCAAGCGCATCTTCGCCTGGGGCCTGTTCGCGCTCGCGCTGATGCTGCTCAGCGGCTGGCTGCTGGCCGACCACCTGACGCCTCGCGCGGTCGGCGCGCCGAGCCATGCGCTGCCATTGCGCGACGCGCAGACCGCGCTCGACCGCGAGATCGTCCCGCTGGTGGCCGCCCACGGCGGCAAGACCGGCATCCTGCTGGTGCCCGACGGGCTGGATGCGTTCGCGGCGCGCGCGCTGTCGGCGCGCAGGGCCGGCCGCAGCCTCGACCTGCAGTACTACATCTGGCACAACGATCCCACCGGCCGCCTGCTCGCTCGCGAGGCCTGGCAGGCGGCCGAGCGCGGCGTGCGCGTGCGCATCCTGCTCGACGACATGAACGCCGACGGCGAAGACGTCGGCCTGCTGGCGCTCGACGGGCATCGCAACATCGAGGTGCGGCTGTACAACCCGTTCCGCAACCGCAGCGGCGTGATGCGCGTGCTGGAACTGGTGCAGCGCATCTGGAGCGTCAACCACCGCATGCACAACAAGGCCTGGATCGCCGACGGCCGGGTCGCGGTGGTGGGCGGGCGCAACATCGGGCAGGAATACTTCGACGCCTCCACCGAGACCAACTTCCGCGACCTCGACGCGGTGCTGTTCGGGCCGAAGGTGGCGCAGGCCAGCGCGATCTTCGACGCGTTCTGGAACAGCGAGGCGGTGGTGCCGGTGTCCGCGATCGGGAAGGCCTCGCCGCGACAGAAGGCCGGGGCGATCGCCCGCGCCAAGGCCGAGGCGGCAGGCGAATCCGCGCACCAGTACCTGGACCGGGTCGACGCCTCGAAGACGGTGCGCGGCTACTTCCGCGGCGAGCTCGCGCCGCACTGGAGCGACCACATCGAGATCGCCTCCGATCCGCCGCTGAAATGGAAGCAGGACGACCGCGCCGGCTGGCTGTTCAACAAGCTCTCGGCGCAGCTGGACTCGGTGCGGCGCGAGGCGCTGGTGATCTCGCCCTACTTCGTGCCCGGCGACACGCTCACCCGGCACCTGGTCGACCTGGTGCAGCGCAAGCACGCGAAGGTGGGCGTGGTCACCAACTCGCTGGCCGCCAACGACGTGCCGGCGGTGCACGCCGGCTACATGGCCTACCGCGGGACGCTGCTCGACGGCGGCGTCGACCTGTACGAGCTGCGCGCGCAGGGCGGCAACGGCTCGGCCGGGCTGTTCGGCAGCAGCGGCGCCAGCCTGCACACCAAGGCGTTCGTGATCGACGGCAAGCGCGGCTTCATCGGCTCGTTCAACCTCGATCCGCGCTCGGTGTACCTCAACACCGAGATGGGCGTGCTGTTCGAGGACCCCGACATCGCCGGCGCGGTGGCCGCCGAATACCGGCGCCTCGCCGGGCCGGCGCTGAGCTACAAGGTCTGCCGCGACGCGGCCGGCGAGCCGTGCTGGATCGACGGCAGCCGCGACCCGCCGCTGGTGCTGCACCGCGAGCCGCAGACCAGCTGGCTGCAGCGCGCCACCGCCCGCGTCCTGGGCTGGCTGCCGATCGAATCGCAGCTTTAGGCAGGCCCGGGCGGATCGGGGTCCTCACCGCCCCCGTACGCACCCGCATTCAGCGTAGATGGGCCCGGAAGCGTTTCCGCGTCCGCCCGGGGCGTGTACGGGCTTTTGCCGCGCGGGCCGCGTAGAATACCGCGCCGCCGCGACGGGCCTTGCCGCATCGGCCGCCCGGCCGCCAGCGCTCCACCACCTCATCCATGTTTTGCCGGCGTCCCGCGCGAGCGGATCGGCGCCATGCGACGGAGTTTTATCGATGATCTTCGAACACCTGGACACCTTCGGCCACGAGCAGGTCGTGTTCTGCCACAACAAGGACGCGGGCCTGAAGGCCATCATCGCGATCCACAACACCGTGCTGGGCCCGGCCCTGGGCGGCACCCGCATGTGGCCGTACAAGACCGAGCAGGACGCGCTCAACGACGTGCTGCGCCTCTCGCGCGGCATGACCTACAAGAACGCGGTCGCGGGCCTGGACATCGGCGGTGGCAAGGCGGTGATCATCGGTGATCCCTCCACGGACAAGTCCGAGGCGCTGTTCCGCGCGTTCGGCCAGTTCGTGCAGTCGCTGGGCGGCCGCTACATCACCGCCGAGGACGTCGGCATCGACGTCAACGACATGGAATACGTCTACCGCGAGACCGAGTTCGTCACCGGCGTGCACCAGGTGCACGGCGGCTCCGGCGACCCTTCGCCGTTCACCGCCTACGGCGCGCTGCAGGGCCTGATGGCCACGCTCAACAAGAAGTTCGGCGACGAGGAAGTGGGCAAGTACAGCTACGCCGTGCAGGGCCTGGGCCACGTCGGCATGGAGTACGTGAAGCTGCTCAAGGAGCGCGGCGCGAAAATCTTCGTCACCGACATCAACAAGACCCTGGTCGACAAGGCGGTCAGCGAATACGGCGCCGAGGCCGTGGGCGCCGACGAGATCTACGACGTCAACGCCGACGTGTACTCGCCGTGCGCGCTGGGCGGCACCGTCAACGAGCAGACCCTGCCGCGCCTGAAGGCCAAGATCATCTGCGGCGCCGCCAACAACCAGCTGGCGACCAACGCGATCGGCGACGAAGTCGAGAAGCGCGGCATCCTCTATGCGCCCGACTACGCGGTCAACGCCGGCGGCGTGATGAACGTGGCGCTGGAGATCACCGGCTACAACCGCGAGCGCGCGATGCGCATGATGCGCACGATCTACCACAACCTGACCCGCATCTACGAAATCGCCGAGCGCGACGGCATCCCGACCTACAAGGCCGCCGACCGCATGGCCGAGGAGCGGATCTCGCTGATGGGCAAGCTCAAGCTGCCGCTGGGCCGCACCACCCCGCGCTTCCAGGGCCGCATCCGCGGCGGGGCGTAAGCGCAGGACCGCAGGGCGATGGACGACGGGGCTGCGATGCCCCGTTGTCTTTTCGAAGGAACGCACGACCACAGGACACGAGGAGACTTCCATGCGCACGTTCCCGCTGGGCGAAGACATCGACGCGCTGCGCGAGGCGGTCCGCCGGTTCGCCGACGCCGAGATCGCGCCGCGCGCTGAGGCGATCGACCACGACAACGCCTTCCCGCAGGACCTGTGGCGCAAGCTCGGCGAGCTCGGCCTGCTGGGAATGACGGTGCCGGGCGAATACGGCGGCAGTGGCATGGGCTACCTCGCCCACCTGGTGGCGATGGAGGAGATCTCGCGGGCGTCCGGGTCGGTGGGGCTGTCGTACGGCGCGCATTCCAACCTGTGCGTGTCAAACCTCTACGCCAACGGCAACGAGGCGCAGCGCGCGAAGTACCTGCCCAAGCTGTGCAGCGGCGAGTGGACCGGCGCGCTGGCGATGAGCGAGCCGGGCGCGGGCTCGGACGTGGTCGGCTCGATGGCCTGCCGCGCCGAGCTGCGCGACGGCCGCTGGGTCGCCAACGGCAGCAAGATGTGGATCACCAACGGACCCGAAGCCGACGTGCTGGTGGTCTACATGCGCACCGCCAGCCGCGAGCTGGGCAGCAAGTGCATGACCGCCTTCATCGTCGAGAAGGGCATGCCGGGCTTCTCCACCGCGCAGAAGCTCGACAAGCTGGGCATGCGCGGCTCCAACACCTGCGAACTGGTGTTCGACAACTGCGAGATCCCGCAGGAGAACGTGCTGGGCGAGGTCAACAACGGCGTCAAGGTGCTGATGAGCGGCCTCAACACCGAGCGCCTGGTGCTCAGCGGCGGACCGATCGGCCTGATGCAGGCCGCGCTCGACATCGCCCTGCCCTACGTGCGCGAGCGCCGGCAGTTCGGGAAGGCGATCGGCACCTTCGGCATCATGCAGGCCAAGATCGCCGACATGTACACCGCGCTGCAGGCCAGCCGCGCCTTCGCCTACCAGGTCGCGCGCGACTACGACGCCGGCCACCGCTCGCGCATCGACGCGGCGTCCTGCCTGCTGCAGGCCAGCGAGTCGGCGGTGCAGGTCGCGCTGGAAGCGATCCAGGCGCTGGGCGGCAATGGCTACATCAACGAGTTCGCCACCGGGCGGATCCTGCGCGACGCCAAGCTCTACGCGATCGGCGCGGGGACCAACGAGATCCGGCGGATGCTGATAGGGCGCGAGCTGTTCGAGGGCAACGCCTGATCGTCCCCTCGCCGCCGTGGTTGGCGGGGGACTGCGCCGTGGGAGCGGCTTCAGCCGCGAGCTTTTCCTCCCGGCGGCAGCCAGGCCTGTAGAAGCTCGCCGCTGAAGCCGCTCCCACAAGGCGCGTTCGAGCCGCCGGGCTCCGCCCACCGGAACGACGACGGCGCGGTTTGCGGCACTGCAGCATCCGGTCGCATAATCGGGCGGTTCCGGCCCCCACTGCCGGCCCGCACAAACCGGAGACTTCCATGTCCGACATCGTCATCGTCGGTGCCAGGCGCACCGCCATCGGTTCCTTCCTCGGCCAGTTCACCGGCGTGCCCACGCCCACCCTCGGCGCCGCCGCGATCGAGGGCGCGCTCGGCCAGGCGGGCCTGGCCGCCGACCAGGTCGACGAGGTGATCATGGGCTGCGTGCTCCCGGCAGGCCTGGGCCAGGCGCCGGCGCGACAGGCCTCGCGCGCGGCCGGCATCCCCGACGCGACCGGCTGCACCACCATCAACAAGGTGTGCGGCTCGGGCATGAAGGCGATCATGTTCGGCCACGACCTGATCAAGGCCGGCTCGGCCAGCGTCGTCGTCGCCGGCGGCATGGAGTCGATGACCAACGCGCCGCACCTGCTCAACGGCTCGCGCACCGGCATCAAGTACGGCACCACCCAGATGCTCGACCACATGGCCTGGGACGGCCTGACCAATCCCTACGACGGCCAGGCGATGGGCGTGTTCGGCGACGCCGCCTGCGCCAAGTACGGCTTCGGCCGCGAGGACGTCGACGCCTTTGCCACCGAGAGCGCGAACCGCGCCAAGCGGGCGATCGCCGACGGCAGCTTCAGGGACGAGGTCGTGCCGGTGACGGTCAAGACGCGCAAGGGCGACGTGGTGGTCGACACTGACGAGGAGCCGGGCCGCATCGACACCGCCAAGATCCCCGGCCTGCGCCCGTCGTTCGGCAAGGACGGCGTGCTCACCGCGGCGACCTCGTCGAGCATCTCCGACGGCGCCGCCGCCACCGTGCTGATGTCGGCCGAGGAAGCGACCCGCCGCGGCCTGAAGCCGCTGGCCCGGATCGTCGCCCACGCCACCCACGCGCAGGCGCCGGAGTGGTTCACCACCGCGCCGGTGAAAGCGATTTCAAACGTGCTCGAGAAGGCCGGCTGGAAAGTCGACGACGTCGACCTGTTCGAGGTCAACGAAGCCTTCGCCTGCGTCGCGATGGCGCCGATGAAGGATCTCGGCATCCCCCACGGGAAGCTAAACGTCAACGGCGGCGCGTGCGCGCTCGGCCACCCCATCGGCGCCAGCGGCGCGCGCCTGGTGGTGACCCTGCTCAATGCCCTGAAGACCAGCGGTGGCAAGCGCGGCGTCGCGTCGCTGTGCATCGGCGGCGGCGAGGCCACCGCGATCGCCGTCGAGATGGCGTGAAAGCTTTAACGGGTTGCTTACAAAAATTTCCCGTTCAAACGCTTGACAGCCGACACGGGCTTGTCATCATGTTACTGGGCGCGCTACCGCGCGTTGCCAACCTAATCCACGACGAGGAAGATTGACATGACGATCAACAAGGCGCTGCTGGCCCTGGCCCTGGGTTTCGCCCTGGCCGCATGCAGCAACCAGAAGCAGGCCGAGAACTCGGCCGCCGACGCCGCTGACGCTGCTGCCGACGCCCAGACCGCTGCCGACCAGGCCAGCGCCGCCGGCGACGCCACTGCCGATGTCGCCCAGCAGGCTGCGGACACCGCCGCCGACGCCGCCGCCCAGGCCAGCGATTCCGCTGCCGACGCTGCTGCCGCCACCACCGACGCCGCCGCCGACGCCGCTGCCGATTCGGCCAACGCCGCTTCGGACGCCGCCGACCAGGCCAAGGACGCTGCGGAAGAAGCCAAGACGGACGAGCCGAAGCAGTAAGTCCGGCTTCGCAACACCGCTGCAAACGGAAAAGTCGCTGGTTCGCCAGCGACTTTTTCGTTATGGGGCCGGGCGCAGCCAGCGCACCGTCCCCGCCCCTGCCATCGCACACCAACCAAAGGAGATCGCGACGATGAACATCCGCATGCTCGCCCTGCTCGCCGCCAGCGTGCTGGCGCTGTCCGCCTGCAAGAACGAAACCCCGACCGCGCAGGAAGAATCCGCCGAAGCCAAGTCGGCCATGGAACAGGCCGGCGACTCCGCCGCCGCCGCCGCGCAGGACGCCGGCACCGCCGCCGCCGAAGGCGTCGATGCCGCCGCAGCCGCCACCGGCGAGGCCGCCACCGAAGCCGCCGACGCGATGCAGCCCACCGCCGACGCCGCCCAGGCCGCCGCCGGCGACGCCGCCGACGCGGCCCAGCAGGCCGCCGCGGACGCCGCGCAGGCCACCAAGGACGCCGCGCAGGACGTGGCCGACAAGGCCGACGCCGCCGCCGAGGAAGCCAAGAAGAACTGAGCCGCAAGGCCGACGCGTCATCGAGGGGACCCGCTTCGGCGGGTCCTCTTTTTTTGGAGCGCGCGCGCATCCGCGCCGGCCCGCGCCGGCCAGCGGTTATCCTTTGCGCCCCGTCGCTGCCATCGGTCCGCCATGCCCGTCCTTCGATCCGGCCTGGATACGCGCGCGCAAGCCTTCGTCGAGAACGCCGAGTACCACGGCGAGCTGTCGCGCGAACTCGACCGCCGCCTCGCCCGCGCGGCCGAAGGCGGCGGCGCCAAGGCCAGGGACAGGCACACCGCGCGCGGCAAGCTGCTGGCGCGCGACCGCATCACCGCCCTGCTCGACCCGGGCTCGCCGTTCCTGGAGATCGCCCCGCTCGCCGCCGAAGGCATGTACGACGACGCCGCGCCGGCCGCGGGCATGGTCTGCGGCATCGGTCGCGTCATGGGGCAGGAAGTCGTGGTGGTCGCCAACGACGCCACGGTCAAGGGCGGCACCTATTTCCCGATGACGGTGAAGAAGCACCTGCGCGCGCAGGAGATCGCGCGCGAGAACCACCTGCCGTGCGTCTACCTGGTCGATTCGGGCGGCGCGTTCCTGCCGCTGCAGGACGAGGTGTTCCCGGACAAGGAGCACTTCGGCCGCATCTTTTACAACCAGGCGCGGATGAGCGCGGAGAACATCCCGCAGGTCGCGGTGGTGATGGGCAGCTGCACCGCCGGCGGCGCCTACGTGCCGGCGATGAGCGACGAGAGCGTGATCGTCAAGGACCAGGGCACGATCTTCCTCGGCGGCCCGCCGCTGGTGAAGGCGGCGACCGGCGAGGTGGTCGACGCCGAGGCGCTCGGCGGCGCCGACGTGCACACGTCCGTGTCGGGCGTGGCCGACCATTTCGCCGAGGACGACCGCGACGCGCTCGAGATCGCGCGCCGCCTGGTCGGCAACCTCAACCGCCGCAAGCAGGTGCCGCTGGCCGTGCGCGAGCCGCGCGAGCCGCTGTACCCGGCGCAGGAGCTGTACGGCATCGTGCCGAAGGACACGCGCCGGCCGTTCGACATCCGCGAGGTGATCGCGCGCGTGGCCGACGGCAGCGAACTGGACGAGTTCAAGGCGCGCTACGGCAAGACCCTGGTGACCGGCTTCGCCCACCTGCACGGCTACCCGGTGGGCATCGTCGCCAACAACGGGATCCTGTTTTCCGAGAGCGCGCTCAAGGGCACGCATTTCATCGAGCTGTGCAACCAGCGCGGCATCCCGCTGGTGTTCCTGCAGAACATCACCGGCTTCATGGTTGGCCGCAAGTACGAGAACGCGGGCATCGCCAAGGACGGGGCGAAGATGGTCACGGCGGTCGCCTGCTCGAGCGTGCCGAAGTTCACCGTGGTGATCGGCGGCAGCTTCGGCGCCGGCAACTACGCGATGTGCGGCCGCGCCTACGGCGCACGCTTCCTGTGGATGTGGCCGAACGCGCGCATCAGCGTGATGGGCGGCGAGCAGGCCGCGGGCGTGCTGGCGACGGTGCGCCGAGACGGCATCGAGGCCAGGGGCGGGAACTGGCCGGCGGACGAGGAGGAGGCGTTCAAGGCCCCGATCCGCGAGCAGTACGAATCGCAGGGCAGCCCTTGGTACGCCACCGCGCGGCTGTGGGACGACGGCATCATCGACCCGGGCGACACCCGCCGGGTGCTCGGGCTGGGGATCTCGGCCGCCCTCAACGCGCCGATCGAGCCGGCGCGGTTCGGGGTGTTCCGGATGTAGCCGGGGCGCGGGAGGCCTCCCGGCCTTCGCGTAACCCCTGCCAAGGGCGCTGCAAGCCCTTGTCGGATGGCGGAATCGGTGAGCGGCGTCACAGCCATGTGAAGGCCTTCACATGCTAGGCTCGCGGCTCCCCCAGCCGTTCCAGCCCTGTCCGAGGAAGTTGCTCCATGGCCATCTTCAACCAGCAGTCCCCCGCCAAGAAAGACGTCCCGTCGTTCGCCAACGACCCGACGCCCGCCCCGCAGGCGGCCCCTACCCCGATCCGCGAGACCCCGGCCGTGGCCGAGTTCAACCCGACCCAGGCCGCGCCGCCGCGCGCCGCCGTCGAGCCGGTGGCCAAGGAGTCGCTGATCGCGGCCGACCTGACCATCGAGGGCAAGATCGAAGGCGCCGGCCACGTCCGCATCGCCGGCAAGTTCAAGGGCGACGTCAACGTGCAGGGCGACCTGACCATCGAGAAGGGCGCCAAGCTCAGCGGCGGCGTCCGCGCCAAGAAGGTCACCGTGGCCGGCGAGCTGGAAGGCAACATCGAATCGGCCTCTCGCGTGGACCTGCTCGAATCGGGCGCGCTCAGCGGCGATCTCAAGGTCGGCTCGCTCACGGTTGCGGCGGGCTCGCGCATCCGCGGCCACGTCGAATGCGGCTGGGGCGACAAGGACGTGCAGAAGTCGAACGGGAAGAGCGACAAGCCGGAACGCGAACTCGCCTCGTGAGCAACGCCCGCCCGGGCACGGCGGGTGCCACGCGCACCTGCCCGCACTGCAAGACGACGATCCTCGAGAGCTCGAGCATCTGCCCGTCCTGCCGGCACTACCTGCGCTTCGATTCGGCGAACGCGCAGGCCACCGCCGCGACCATCACGCCGCTCAACGTGGAAGGCAAGATCCGCCATCCCGCCGAGGGCGGCGCGTGGGAATACTCGGTGGTGCTGACCATTCGCGACGACGAGGGCAACGAGATCGCGCGGCAGGTGGTGGGCGTGGGCGCGATGCTGGCCGGCGAGGAACGCACCTTCAGCCTCGCGGTCGAGGTCGTCCCGACCAGCGACATGCGCAAGCCGGCCAAGCGCGGCACGCGGCACTGAGGCGACGCGACCGACGATCGCCATGAAGAAAGGGCGCGCTTGCGCCCTTTTCTTTAGACTCCTCTTCTTCCGACCTGGAAAGCCGAGAAGGCGCTTCGCCGTTGGATAGCGCGGGCGTCGGGTGCGGATGGCCTTGGGGGCGAATGTCCCCCGGCATCCGCCTGTCGGCGGCTGCCTCCTCCTTGATTTCTCCCCCAAGGCCATCCGCACCCGCGTCGCGGCTTGCGCGGTGGTTTCAGAAGCAGAGCAAAGCAAGCCGTAGGTCGGGGCTACGTCCCCGACAATCCATTATTCCGATATCTGCTTCGCCAAGACGCTTGACGTCCATCCGAGGCGTCGGGCGCGTAGGCCCGACCTACGTCGCTGTTTTCGGCAAGTCTGCGATCAGACGTCCCGGTGCGGCCGGCAGCCCTTCGGGGCGAAATAAAGGGGGAGGCATTCGCCGAAGGCGGAGGCCGGAGGACATTCGCCCCGAAGGGCTGCCGGCCGCGCCGGGGCCCCATCAGGTTGTCGCGTCGCCTGCAATCGAACGAGCCGAGCGCAGAACTGTCCGACTTCGATACCGCCGACATACGCAACGGTATGCCCGCGATGATTTAAGGTGCACCTCCACACGCGCACAGGGGAAACCAGCAATGCCAGCCGATCGCAGCTACGCACCGGACCAGCTCTGGATGCCGGACGTCATCGCCGATCCCTATCCGGCCTATGCGCAGCTGCGCGACGAGAGCCCGCTGCAGTACGTGCTGCTGCCCAAGGGCGCGGTCGCCGGGCTGGACGCGCCGGTGATGGCGTGGGCCTTCATGCGCCACGACGACGCCATCGCCGCGCTGCGCGACCACGACACCTTCGCCTCCGGGCGCGACCCGCTCGCCGGCAAGGCGTTCCCGAAGATGGTGCTGCTACAGGACGACCCGCCGCGGCACTCGCGCTTCCGGCAGCTGGTCAACAAGGCCTTCACCATGCGCAGGATCGAGACGCTGACGCCGTGGATCGAGGACACCGCCGCGAAGCTGCTCGACCAGGCCGGCGAAGGCGAAGTCGACGTCATGTCGAAGTACGCCGTGCCCCTGCCGGTGACGGTGATCGCGCGCCTGCTCGGCATCCCGGCGACCGACCTGGACGCCTTCAAGCGCTGGAGCGACAGCCTGCTCGCGATCAGCTCCGCGCCGCCCGAGGAGCGCGCGCGGCAGAACCAGGAAATGGCGCAGTACTTCGGCCGCATGGTCGCGCAGCGCCGCACGCAGGGCGCCGAGGACCTGATCACCACGCTTGTGGAATCGGAGATCGACGGCGAGCGCCTGCAGGACGCCGAGATCCTTGGTTTCTGCATCCTGCTGCTGGTGGCAGGCAACGAGACCACCACCAACCTGATCGGCAACCTGCTGGGCATCCTCGCCGATCGGCCGGAGCTGTGGGAACGGCTGCGCGCCGACCGCGGCCTGGTCGAGCCGGTGATCAACGAGACGCTGCGCTACGAAAGCCCGGTGCACCGGCTGCCGCGGCAGGTGACGCGCGACGTCGAGATCCGCGGCACGCGCATCCCGGCCGGCGCGCGGGTGTCGATCTTCTACGGCGCCGCCAATCGCGACCCGGCGGCGTTCCCGGAGCCGGACGTGTTCCGTCCCGAACGCGACACGCGCGGCAACCTCGCCTTCGGCCAGGGCATCCACTACTGCCTGGGCGCGCCGCTGGCGCGCGCCGAGGCGGCGATCACGCTCAACGCCCTGCTCGACCGCTTCCCCACCCTGTCGCGCGGCGAAGCGCCCGCGGCGCGGCAGCGCGCGAGCCTGGTGGTGTACGGGTACCAGCGGTTGCCGCTGGCGCTGCGGCGCTGAGCGCCTGGAACCTTGTCATCCCGAGCGCAGCGAGGGATCCGTCGTCCGCGCGAGGCCTAAGGAGATCCCTCGCTGCGCTCGGGATGACAATCCCGGAGCGTCGCGCCCGGACAGTCCTAGCCGCAGCCGTTGCACCCACCGCAGCCGTCGCCGCCGGCCATGCCCGGCGGCGCGATGCGGATGCCGAGCCTGCGCAGCCAGGCCGGCCGGCGTTCGCGCACCATCGGCACCGCGATGGCCACGCGCAGCCTGCGGGTGGCCTGCGGGAACTGCTTCTTCATCACCACCCAGGCCGCGAGCAGCACGGCCAGCGCGACCACCACGTACTGCAGCGCGAGCCCGGCCTGCATCGCGGCGTCCTCAGCCCCCGCCCAGCGCCAGCGCGACCTGGTAGGTCGCCAGCGAGGCGAGGTAGGCCAGCGCGAACAGGTAGCCGGCGCTGATCGCCACCTGCTTCCACGAATTGGTCTCGCGGCGGATCGTCGCCAGCGTGGAGATGCACTGCGGCGCGTAGATGAACCACACCAGCAACGACAGCCCGGTGGCCAGCGACCAGCCGTCGGCGATCAGCGGCATCAGCGCCTGCGCCGCCGCGTCGTCGTTGGCAGCCGACAGCGCGTACACCGTCGCCAGCGAGGCAACCACCACCTCGCGCGCGGCCAGGCCCGGGATCAGCGCGATGCAGATCTGCCAGTTGAAGCCCACCGGCGCGAACAGCGCGGTCATCGCGTGGCCGATGCGCCCGGCGAAGCTGTAGTCGATCGCCGGGCCGGTCGTGCCCGCCGGCGCGCCGGGGAACGACAGCAGGAACCACAGCAGCACCGTCAGCGCGAGGATGATGCCGCCCACGCGCCTGAGGAAGATCATCGCGCGCTCGTACAGGCCGATCAGCAGGTCGCGCGGATGCGGCATGCGGTACGACGGCAACTCCAGCATCAGCGGATGCTCGCTCTTGTCGTGGCGCCAGCGCTTCATCACCCACGACACCGCCAGCGCGCTGAGGATGCCGGCCATGTACAGCGCGAACAGCACCAGCCCCTGCAGGTTGAGCACGCCCCACACCGTGCGCTGCGGGATGAAGGCGCCGATCAGCAGCGCGTACACCGGCAGCCGCGCCGAGCAGGTCATCAGCGGCGCGACCAGGATCGTGGCGAGGCGGTCGCGCGGGTCCTGGATCGAGCGCGTGGCCATGATCCCGGGGATCGCGCAGGCGAAGCTCGACAGCAGCGGGATGAACGAGCGCCCCGACAGCCCCGCCGCCGCCATCATGCGGTCGAGCAGGAACGCCGCGCGCGGCAGGTAGCCCGATTCCTCCAGCGCCAGGATGAAGGCGAACAGGATCAGGATCTGCGGCAGGAACACGATCACCCCGCCGATGCCGGCGATGACGCCGTCGACCAGCAGGCTGTTGAGCGGGCCCGGCGGCAGCACCCCTGCGACCCAGGTGCCGAACGCCGCGGTGCCGGCGTCGATCGCGTCCATCATCGGCGTCGCCCACGCGTACACCGCCTGGAAGATCAGGAACATCACCGTCGCCAGCGCCAGCAGGCCGAACGCCGGGTGCAGCAGCCAACGGTCGAGCACGTCGTCCATGTGCGCGGTGCGCGAGGGCATCTGCACGGCCAGCGACAGCAGCTCGCGGGTCTCGGCGTGCAGGTCCGCGCCGGCCGGCAATCGCACATGGGGCGCGTGCGGCGACTCGCCCAGCGCCTCGATGCGCTCGACCAGCGACTGCGCGCCGTTGTGGCGCACGGCGACGGTCTCGACCACCGGCACGCCGAGCGCGCGCTCGAGCGCCTCGCGGTCGATGCGGATGCCGCGGCGGCGGGCGACGTCGGCCATGTTCAGCGCCACCACCATCGGCCGGCCCAGCTCGCGCACTTCCAGCGCGAAGCGCAGGTGCAGGCGCAGGTTGGTCGCATCGACCACGCACACCAGCACGTCCGGCGCCGGTTCGCCCGGGTAGAAACCGCGGCACAGGTCGCGCGTGATCGCCTCGTCCAGGCTCGAGGGCTGCAGGCTGTAGGCGCCCGGCAGGTCGAGCAGCGCGTAGCTGCGGCCGGAGGGCGTGACCAGCCGGCCTTCCTTGCGCTCGACGGTGACGCCGGCATAGTTGGCCACCTTCTGGCGGCTGCCGGTGAGCTGGTTGAACAGCGCGGTCTTGCCGCAGTTGGGATTGCCCACCAGGGCCAGTCGCATCGGCATGGCGGCGGCGCTCATTCGCGCGCGTCCCCGTTGCGCAGCACCACCCGCGCCGCTTCCGCGCGCCGCAGCGCGAAGCGGGTGAAGCCGACCTGCACCAGCAGGGGTTCGGCGCCCACCGGCCCCGAGGCCATCACCTGCACGGTCTCGCCGTCGACGAAGCCGAGTTCGCGCAGGCGGCGGGCGATGGGATCGTTGGGCATGTGGTCCTCCACGGATGCGACCGTGGCGCTCGTGCGCCGCGGCAGTTCGGATAGCCTCATGGACGGATCAAAATGGGAATTGTTCTCATTATAGCGCGCCGGACCCGCGCGGCGGGTGGCACCGGCGGAACGCTGGAAGCCAGCGGCTATCATTCGGAACCCAGCCGACGGCGCCCGGAACCGACCGATGACCGACTCCCTGCAGCTCGATCGCACCGGCCCCGTCGCCCGCCTGCGCCTGCATCGTCCGGAGCTGCACAACGCCTTCGACGATGCCCTGGTCGCCGCCCTCACCGCGGCGCTGGCGGGTCTGGCCGCCGACCCGGGCGTGCGCGTGGTGGTGCTGGAAGGCGCCGGCGCCTCGTTCTCGGCCGGCGCGGACCTGAACTGGATGCGCGGCATGGCCGCGGCCGGCGAGCGCGCGAACCGCGACGACGCCCTTGCCCTCGCCCGCCTGATGCGCACGCTCGACGAGCTCCCGAAGCCGACGATCGCGCGCGTGCACGGCGCGGCATTCGGCGGCGGCGTCGGGCTGGTGGCGTGCTGCGACATCGCGATCGGCGCCGAGGGCGCGAAGTTCGGCCTGACCGAAAGCCGGCTCGGGCTGCTGCCTGCGGTGATCTCGCCCTACGTCATCGCCGCGATCGGCGCGCGTCAGGCGCGGCGCTGGTTCGCCACCGCCGAGGTCTTCGACGCCGCGCAGGCGCAGCGCCTGGGCCTGCTCCACGAGGTGGTCGCCGCCGACGCGCTGGATGCGGCGGTCGAGCGCCAGGTCGCGCTGCTGCTCAAGACCGGCCCGCTCGCCAGCGCGCAGGCCAAGGCGCTGGTGCGCGACGTGGTCTGGCGTCGCGACCGCGACGCGATCGACGCCGCCAACGCCGACCTGATCGCGCGCCTGCGAGTGTCGCCCGAGGGCCAGGAAGGCCTGACCGCGTTCCTGGAAAAACGTCCGCCCGCCTGGGCAACCTGAGGAGGACCTCATGCTCGATCACATCGGATTGCCGGTTTCCGACTACGCCCGCTCGAAGGCGTTCTACACCGCTGCGTTCGCGCCGCTGGGCTACGGCCTGGTCATGGAGGTCACGCCGGAGATGACCGGCGACGGCTCCAGCGCGGCGGGCTTCGGCCGGGACGGCAAGCCGGATTTCTGGATCGGCACCAGCGACCGCCAGGCGCGCGTGCACGTCGCGGTGTCCGCCGCCGACCGCGCCGCGGTGCGGGCCTTCCACGAAGCGGCGCTGGCCGCCGGCGCCCGCGACAACGGCGCGCCCGGCCTGCGCCCGCACTACCACGAGCACTACTACGGCGCGTTCGTGCTGGACCCGGACGGGCACAACATCGAAGCCGTCTGCCACGCGCCCGAATAGTGCTTTGCTTTTGAAGCCCTCCCCTTCAAGGGGAGGGTTGGGTGGGGATGGTGTTCAACCAGCGGACAAGGAATGTCCTCATGCAAGGCCAGACAAACCGGAAGATCTTGGGTGGCAAACTGCAGCGCAAGCTTCGAAAGACGCCCACCGACGCCGAAATGCTGCTGTGGCGGCACCTGCGCGGCAGGCAACTGGAAGGATGCAAGTTCAGGCGACAACATCCCCTCCTGGATTTCGTCGTCGATTTCACATGTCTGGAACGAAGAATCGTCGTCGAACTCGACGGCGGCCAACACGCAGACGCGGAACACTACGACACGCGACGGACGGCAACACTGGAGAAAGCGGGGTTCGCCGTCCTGCGATTCTGGAACAACGAGGTTTTCGAGAACATCGACGGGGTACTCGAAGTGATACTGCAAACCCTGCTGCAACGCGCAACACCATCCCCACCCAACCCTCCCCTTGAAGGGGAGGGCTAAAACGATGTTCGACAAGATCCTCATCGCCAACCGCGGCGAAATCGCCTGCCGGGTGATCCGCACCGCGCGCCGGCTCGGCATCGCCACCGTGGCGGTGTACTCGGAGGCCGACGTCGATGCGCAGCACGTGCGCCAGGCCGACGAGGCCTGGCCGATCGGCGGGCCGCGGCCGCAGGACAGCTACCTGCGCGGCGATGCGATCCTCGAGGCGGCGCGCCGGTCCGGCGCGCGGGCGATCCATCCGGGCTACGGTTTCCTCAGCGAGAACGCCGACTTCGCCGACGCGGTAAAGGCCGCGGGCCTGGCCTTCATCGGCCCGTCCGGCGACTCCATGCGCCGGATGGGCAGCAAGGCCGGGGCCAAGGACCTGATGCAGGCCGCCGGCGTGCCGGTGGTGCCCGGCTACACCGGCGAGGACCAGTCGCCGCAGGTGCTGGCGCGCGAGGGGGCGCGGATCGGCTTCCCGCTGATGATCAAGGCCGCGCACGGCGGCGGCGGCAAGGGCATGCGCATCGTGCGCGCGGTCGACGAGTTCCTGCCCGGCCTCGAAAGCTGCCAGCGCGAGGCCAGGAACGCCTTCGGCCGCGACCGCGTCCTGCTCGAGCGCTACATCGAGTCGCCGCGCCACATCGAGATCCAGGTCTTCGGCGACGCGCACGGCAACGCCATCCACCTGGGCGAGCGCGAATGCTCGGCGCAGCGGCGCTACCAGAAGGTGCTGGAGGAATCGCCCTCGCCGTTCGTGACGCCGCAACTGCGCGCGGCGATGGGCGCGGCCGCCGTACAGGCCGCGCGCGCGATCGACTACGCCAACGCGGGCACGGTCGAGTTCATCGTCGCGCCGTCGGGCGAGTTCTTCTTCATGGAGATCAACACGCGGCTGCAGGTCGAGCATCCGGTCACCGAGCTGGTGACCGGGCTGGACCTGGTCGAATGGCAGCTGCGCGTGGCGTCCGGCGAGCCGCTGCCGCTGGGCCAGGACGACATCGTCCGGCGCGGCCACGCGATCGAGGTGCGGCTGTACGCGGAGGATCCGGACGCCGGCTTCTTGCCCGGTTCCGGCCGGCTCGAGCGCCTCGCGCTGCCGGCGCCTTCGGCGCACGTGCGGATCGATTCCGGCGTGGTCGAGGGCGACGTCGTCACCATCTTCTACGACCCGATGATCGCCAAGCTCATCGTGCACGACGCCGACCGTCCGCGCGCCCTCGCCCGCCTGCGCGAAGCGCTGGCGCAGTGCGAGGTCGAGGGACCGAAGTCCAACATCGCCTTCCTCGAGCGGCTGGCGCGGCACCCGGCGGTGGTCGATGCCAGCATCGATACCGGCTACCTCGACCGCCACCTCGACGAGTTCGTCGCCGCCGGCGAAGGCGATGCCGGCCCGCTCGCCGCCGCGGCCACCGTCGCGCTGCTGCAGGACGAGGCCGCAACCCGCGCGGCCGCCGCGCGCAGCGGCGACCCGTCGTCGCCGTGGGCGATCGCCGACGGCTGGCGGCTGGGCCATGCCGGCCAGCGCCGGCTGGTGCTGCGGCTCGGCGATGCGCGCCACGAGGTCACCGCGCACGGCGCCGGCGGCGAGTACGCCATCGGGCACGATGGTCGCACGGTCGCCGTTGCCGGCGCGCGGCTGGCCGAAGACGGCCTCGCCGCGCGTTTCGACGGAAGGGGTCGCCACTACCGCATCCGCGCCGACGCGCGCCGCGTGCTGCTGCACGACGGCCAGCGGCGCTGGCGCTACGAGCGCGTCCCCGCCTACCAGGCCGAGCACGCCGGCCCGGACGGCAGCGGCGACCAGGTCGTCGCGCCGATGCCCGGGCGCATCGTGCTGGTCCGGGCATCGGTCGGCGACAGCGTCGCCCAGGGACAGGAGCTGCTGGTGATGGAGGCGATGAAGATGGAGCTGTCGCTGAAGGCGCCGCGCGACGGCGTCATCGCCGAATTGCGCGCGGCGGAAGGCGAGTTCGTCGACGCCGACGCGCGCCTGGTCGTGCTGGAGTCCTGAGATGGCGCTGCCGGCCAGTGTGCGCATCGTCGAGGTCGGCCCGCGCGACGGGCTGCAGAACGAGAAGGCGATCGTCCCGACCGCGGCCAAGATCGAACTCATCGATCGCCTGTCCGCCACCGGCCTGCGGACGATCGAGGCCACCAGCTTCGTCAGCCCGAAATGGGTGCCGCAGCTGGCCGACGCCGCCGAGGTGTACGCCGGCATCGCGCGCAGGCCCGGCGTGCGCTACCCCGTGCTGGTGCCCAACGAGCAGGGATACGAACGCGCGCGCGCCGCCGGCGCCGACGAGATCGCGGTGTTCACCGCGGCGTCCGAGGCGTTCAACAAGGCCAACATCAACGCCAGCATCGACGAATCGCTGGCGCGCTTCGCGCCGGTGCTCGCGCGCGCGAAGGCCGACGGCGTGCCGGTGCGCGGCTACGTGTCCACCGTGCTCGGCTGCCCCTACCAGGGCGAAGTGCCGGTGGCGGACGTGGTGCGGGTGGCGCGCGCCCTGCACGCCATGGGCTGCTACGAGGTCTCGCTCGGCGACACCATCGGCGTGGGCACTCCCGGCAAGGCCCGGGCGATGCTGCGCGCGGTCGCCGAGGCGGTGCCGATGCCGGCGCTGGCGGTGCATTTCCACGACACCTACGGCCAGGCCCTGGCCAACCTCCTGGCCTGCCTGCAGGAAGGCGTGGCGGTGGTCGACGCCGCGGTCTCCGGCACCGGCGGCTGCCCCTACGCCAAGGGGGCGACCGGCAACGTCGCCAGCGAGGACGTGGCGTATATGCTGCACGGCATGGACATCGCCACCGGCATCGACCTCGCCCTGCTCAGCGACACCGGGCGCTGGCTGGCCGGCCTGCTGGGCCGCGAGAGCGGCAGCCGGGTCACGCGGGCGCGGACGGCGTCATGAACACGGGCCGACGGCTGCCGGAGGAAACTTCGAGGCTCTCGGCCAACGACGGCACCGCCCAGATCGCGCGCGAGCTCGACGCCGCCTGCCGCGACCTGTCGATCCCCGCCGACGCGCGCGCCCTGCTCGCCAGCGCGCGCGACGCATTGCAGGCCGCCAGCAGCGACGCCGAGACCGCGCGCCTGCGCTACCACGCGCTGTTCGACGCCGTGCCCGACCCGGTCAGCATCCTCGACGAGCAGGGCATCGTGCTCGACCTCAACAAAGCCGGCATGGCGGCCTACCGGCGCCCGCGCGAGCAGATCGTTGGCCAGCCGATCGAGGTGCTCAACCCGGACCTGCCCAAGGGCCACCTCGGCCCGGTCTGGGACACCATCAACCGCGGCCGCACCTACGTCGTCGAAGTCACCAACATGCGCGCCGACGGCACCCGGTTCCCGGTCGAGGTGCACACCGCGGGCTTCGACCACGACGGCCGCAAGTGCCTGGTCGCCGTGGCCCGCGACCTGAGCGGGCGGCACGAGGCCGAGCTGCGCTACCGCGAGCTGATGGAAGTCATCGACAAGGGCATCGTCGTGCAGGACGACGAGCGCCGTTTCATCTACGGCAATTCCGCGGCGCTGCGGCTGCTGGACCTGGAGGGCGAATCGCTGGACCGGGCCATGGCCCACGATCGCTGGATGATCGTGCGCGAGGACGGCACGGTGATGCCCGAGGCCGAGTACCCGGCCGCGCGCGCGCTGCGCGAAGGCCGGATCATCGAGAGCACGCTCCTCGGCCTCTACCACCGCCAGCGCCGCCAGCTGCACTGGCTGTCGGTGACGGTGGTGCCGCAGTTCGCGGCCGACGCCGACCGACCGCACCAGGTGCTCTCGCTGTTCAGCGACGTCACCGAGCTCAAGCGCGACAGCGCGCTGTTCGACCGTGTGCAGGCGCTGGCCCACATCGGCGGCTGGGAATGGGACTGCACCACCGACAGCCTGTACCTGACGGACGAATCCGTGCGCATCCTCGCGCAGTCCACGCCCCCCGCGACGATGCCGGAAATGATCGACTGCCTGGCCCCTGGCGAACGCCCGCGCCTGCGCGCCGCGCTCGACCACGCCACCAGGGAAGGCCGCGGCTTCGGCCTCGACCTGCAGGGCTCGCGCGCCGACGGGCACGCGTTCTGGGTGCGCGTGATCGGCGGCGGCGTGCCGGGCGACCCGGCGACCTCGCGCCTGACCGGCACCCTGCAGGACATCACCGAGCTCAAGCACGGCGAGGAAACCCTGCGCGTACAGGCGCGCACCGACCCGCTCACCGGGCTGATGAACCGCGACGCCATCCTCGGCGAGATCTCCGCGCGCATGTCCGACCCCACCCAGGCGCGCGTCGCGGTGCTCTACATCGACCTCGACCGCTTCAAGGTGGTCAACGACGTGCTCGGCCACAACGCCGGCGACGAGCTGCTGATGAACGCCGCGCGCCGGATCCTGCGCGCGGTCGGCACCGAGGGGCTGATCGCGCGCTTCGGCGGCGACGAGTTCCTGGTGGTATGCAGCGCAGAGGACGACGAGGACCGTCCCGAGCGCGTGGCCGACGCCATCCTCGACGCCTTCGGCGACAGCTTCCGCTTCGAGAAGGAGGAGTTCGCGATCACCGCCAGCATCGGCATCGCGCGCGCGCCCGAGCACGGCGACCGCCCGCAGGCGCTGATCCACAACGCCGACGCGGCGATGTACGACAGCAAGCGGCGCATCCGCAACGGCTGGCAGGCGTTCACGCCCGCGCTGGCGCAGTCGCAGCAGGACCGCCTGCGGGTGGAGACGCACCTGCGGCGCGCGACGGACAACAACGAGTTCCACCTGGTCTACCAGCCGCAGGTCGACCTGCGCAACGGCGGCATCGTCGCCGCCGAGGCGCTGATCCGCTGGCAGAACCGGCAGCTCGGCGAGATGCGGCCGGACCACTTCATCGGCCACGCCGAGACCACCGGCGACATCGTCCGCATCGGCAGCTGGGTGCTGCGCGAGGCCTGCCGGCAGGCGGCGCAGTGGCGCGACGAGGGCCTGGGCATCGTGCGCGTGGCGGTCAACGTGTCGTACCGGCAGTTCCTCGGCGACGACCTGGCCGATAACGTGCGCGGCGTGCTCGACGAGTTCGGCCTGCCGGGCGCGGCGCTGGAGCTGGAGTTCACCGAGCGCGTGCTGATCGAGGACGCGCCCGACACGCTGAGCACCTTCGCCAGGCTGCGCGAGCAAGGCGTGGTGCTGACCATCGACGATTTCGGCGAGGGCTACAGCGCGCTCAACTACCTGCGCCGGCTGCCGATCCACGGGCTCAAGCTCAGCCAGCTGTTCCTCGAGGGCGTGCCCGGCAACAAATCCGACGTCGCGGTCTGCCAGGCGGTCTCCGGCATCGCGCGCAGCCTCGGCCTCGGGCTGGTGGCCGAGGGCGTGGAATCGGAGCAGCAGCGCCAGTTCCTGCTCGAGATGGGCGTGCCGATCGGCCAAGGCTTCCTGTTCGCGCCGGGGCTGTCGCCGGACGAGTTCGCGCGGCGCCTGCGCGGCAACATGGCGGTCGCCGGTGCCTGAGGCGCTGCGCATCCGCGCGATCGAGGCCGGCGACGACGCCGCGGTGGCCGCGGTGATCCGCGCGGTGATGCCCGAATTCGGCGCGGCCGGCGACGGCTTCGCGATCAACGACCCGGAGGTCGACTGGATGCACCGCGCCTACGCGATCCCGCGCGCGGCCTACTTCGTGGTCGAGGACGGCGGACGCGTGCTGGGCGGCGGCGGCGTCGCCCCGCTGCTCGGCGGCGACGACGACACCTGCGAGCTGCGCAAGATGTACCTCCTGCCCGAATCGCGCGGCCGCGGCGCCGGCGCCGCGCTGATGGCCCGCTGCCTCGACGCCGCGCGCGGATTCGGCTTCCGCCGCTGCTACCTCGAGACCCTTTGCGGCATGGACGCGGCGATGAAGCTCTACGAGCGCAGCGGCTTCCGCCGCATCGACCACCCGCTCGGCGCCACCGGCCATGGTGGCTGCGACACCTTCTACCTGCGGGAGCTGTGAACCATGGGCACCGCGCTGTCAAGCAGGACAACCGGCGCCACAATCGGTATATAGCAAGCGCGGCCTGGGGAGGCCGCCTTCGACCAATCGAACATATAGGGGAAACCATGCTTCGCAAACAAGTCGCGCCAACGGCGCGGGCGATCGCGCTCGCCTTCGTGTCCTGCCTCATGCTCTCGGGCTGCCTGTCGACGAAGATGTACGTCGATCCCGCCCTGCCCACCGTCGCCAAGGCCGACATCCAGCCGGCCGCCGAGCCCAGGCCCGTGCAGTTGCTCTTCGAATTCCGCACGAAGGGGAATGCCAACGCCAAGGCCACGGCCGAGATCAGGCCGCGCGTGGTGGCGGCCGCCGCCGAATCCGGCCTGTTCAGCACCGTGTCGCAAGCGCCGGCGGACGGCGGCGTGCTCACCGTCACCATCGACAACATCGTGCTGGACGATGCCGCGATGGCCAAGGGCTTCGGCACCGGGCTCACTTTCGGCCTGGTCGGCAGCATGGTGACCGATGGCTACGTCTGCACCGCGAGCTATTCACGCGACGGCATCACCACCCAAGCGGAGGTGAAGCACGCAATCCACACCACCATCGGCAACCATGCGGCGCCCGAAGGACTCACGCCCATGGAACCGCAGGCGGCGGTGCATAAGGCGATGGACCAGATCGCCTGGAACCTGCTCAAGCAGCTGTCCGCCAAGCACGCATTCGACTAGGGGCCGGCATGCGAACGTTCCTGTCGTACCCGATCGCCCTGTTGTCGCTGCTCGCGCTGGCGGGATGCGTCAGCGTGCCGGCGCCCGCGTACCAGCCCGGCATCGGCAACACGCGGTTGCTGCTCGACGGCGGCAAGACCGGGATTTCCCTCGGCAAGTTCGATGCCGCCCCCGGAGTGGAGAACGAGGGACTGGGAATCCGCGGGTCCACCTTGTCCGCCGGCGGCGATGGCACGTTCTCCACCTACGTGCGCGATGCCGTGCGGGCCGAGCTGGACGCCGCCGCACGCTACGAGCCGGGCTCGCCATTGAGCCTGGCCTGTACGCTGACCGGGAACTCGATCGATAGCGGCGGCATAGGCTCCAGCAAGGGCGAGGCATCGGTGAGCGCACGCTTCGTCCTGAGCCGGGAGGGCGTCGTGCGCTACGACAGGACCCTCACCGCGCGGCACCAGTGGGATTCTTCCTTCATCGGCGCAATCGCGATCCCCGCGGCGATCGACAACTACCCGGCGGCCGTGCAGAAGCTCGTCGAGCGGCTCTTCTCCGATCCCGACTTCGAACGCGCGCAGGACGCCACGTCCGGATGATCCGGACCGTCGCCCCCGGCACCGGTGCCGGGGGCGACGATTCCGACGGCCAGCCGCCGCGGGCCTCGTTGCCTATACTCGGCGGGCATCCTTCTTCGCGAGGTCACCGGCATGTGGATCAGGCGGTTTGCCGTGTCTTGCGCCTTGATCGCGGGATTCGCTTCCCCGGCCGCGGCGGTCCCGGAGGCCGTCCCGCAGGCCGGCCCCGGTGCGTACCTGCTCGTCCCCGACCGCGTCTGGACCGGCGACGGCGGCGCCGCGCACGCCGGCTGGGCGGTGCTGGTGCGCGACGGCGCGATCGCGGCCGTCGGGCCCGCCAACGGCATCGAGGTTCCCGCGGACGCGCGTCGCATCGCCCTGCCCGGCACGACGCTCACGCCGGGGCTGATGGACCTGCATTCGCACCTGTTCCTGCATCCCTACGACGAGGCGGCGTGGAACGACCAGGTGCTGAAGGAGCCGGTCGCCTACCGCACCCTGCGCGCGGCGCAACACGCGCGCGACACGCTGATGGCGGGATTCACCACCCTGCGCGACCTCGGCACCGAGGGCGCCGGCTACGCCGACGTCGGCGTGAAGCAGGCGATCGCCGACGGGCTGGTCCCGGGCCCGCGGCTGTTCGTCGCCACCCGCGCGATCGTCGCCACCGACAGCTACGGTCCGGGCCCGCGCGGCTTCCGCCCCGACCTCGAGCTGCCCGGCGGCGCGCAGGCCGTCAGCGGCGTCGCCGAGGGCATCCGCGCGGTGCGCGAGCAGGCCGGCCACGGCGCCGACTGGATCAAGATCTACGTCGACTACCGGGTCGGCGTCGATGGCGGTACCGCGCCCACCTTCACCCAGCCCGAGCTCGACGCGATGGTGCAGGCCGCGCACGTCACCGGGCACCCGGTCGCGGTGCACGCCGCGAGCGATGCCGGCATGCGCATGGCGATCGCCGCCGGCGTCGACACCATCGAGCACGGCGACGGCGGCAGCGCCGAAACCTTCAAGCTCATGCGCGAGCACGGCATCGCCTACGAGCCCACGCTCACCGCCAGCGAGGCGGTCGAGACCTACTTCAACCACTACCGGCCGGGACAGCCGCCGACGCCGCGCATGCGCGAGGCCGAGCATGCGTTCCGCGCCGCGCGGGCAGCGGGCGTCACCATCGGCAACGGCAGCGACGTCGGCGTGTTCCGCCACGGCGACAACGCCCGCGAACTGGAATGGATGGTGCGGCTGGGCATGACCCCGGCCGAGGCGTTGCGCGCGGCGACCTCCGTGGCGGCCCGGATCCTGCGCCAGCAGGACAGGATCGGCCGGATCGCGCCCGGGCTGCGCGCGGACCTGGTGGCGTTCGAGGGCGACCCGACCGCCGATATCGCGGCCACCCGGTACCCGGCGCTGGTGATGAAGGACGGCGTGGTCTACCGCGAGCCTGGCGAAGCCGCGCCATCGCCCTGATCCGCGGCCGCGGTCTCCGGTAAAATCCCTGGTTTTCCGCATCCCGGGACCGCCATGCAGCTCGAATCGATCCGCGCCGTCGTCACCGGCGGCGTCTCCGGCCTCGGCCTCGCCGTCGCCCGCCACCTGGTCGCCCACGGCGGCAAGGTCGCCCTGTTCGACGTCAACGACGACAAGGGCGCGGCCGCCGTCGCCGGGCTGGGCGAGGCCAACGCCCGCTACTTCCGCACCGACGTCACCGACGAGGACGGCGTGGTCGCCAACGTCGCCGCGGCGAAGGACTTCCTCGGCGGCCTGAACGCCGCCATCAACTGCGCCGGCATCCTCGGCGCCGGCCGCGTGCTCGGGCGCGAGGCGCCGATGCCGCTGAAGAACTTCGCCGCCACGGTGATGGTGAACTTGGTCGGCAGCTTCAACGTCGCCAAGGCCGCTGCCGCGCTGATGCAGCACAACGACCCGGGCGAGGACGGCGAGCGCGGCGCGATCGTCAACACCGCCTCGGTCGCAGCCTACGAGGGCCAGATCGGCCAGGCCGCGTATTCCGCGTCCAAGGGCGGCGTGGTCGGCATGACCCTGCCAATGGCGCGCGAGCTCGCCCGCTTCGGCATCCGCGTCAACACCATCGCGCCGGGCATCTTCTGGACGCCGATGGTCGACGGCATGCCCGAGGACGTGCAGAAGTCGCTCTCGGCCTCGATCCCGTTCCCGTCGCGCCTGGGCAAGCCGGAGGAGTTCGCCGACCTGGTCGCCTACCTCCTCGGCAACCGCTACCTCAACGGCGAGACCATCCGCCTGGACGGTGCGGTGCGGCTGGCGCCCAAGTGATCGCGCAAAGCGCGATCATCCCGAGCGCAGCGAGGGATCCCGTCACGCGATAGCGAAAACAGATTTCTCGCTGCGCTCGAAATGACAGGGCCCACTCTTCCTCTCTCCATTTTTTCATTCCCCATCTCCGGTCCACCGCATGAAAGCCTACGACGTCAAGAAAGGAAACGTGGTCGAGCACAACGGTACCGTGTACCAGGTGCGCGACATCGAGCGCAGTTCGCCGCAGGGTCGCGGCGGCAACGTCAAGTTCCGCTTCACCATGTACTCGGTGCCCGGCGGCAGCAAGTACGACCTCAGCCTCGGCGCCGAGGACGACCTGAAGGAAGTCGAGCTCTCGCGCCGGCAGTCGACGTTCTCGTACAAGGACGGCGACGCGTTCGTGTTCATGGACGACGAGGACTACACGCCCTACACCCTCGATGCTGACGTCGTGGGCGATGCCGCCGGCTACATCAGCGAAGGGCTGGCGGAGTGCTACGTGCAGGTCATCGACGAGCAGCCGGTGGCGCTGCAGCTGCCGCAGAGCGTGGTGCTGGAAGTGGTCGACACCCCGCCGGAGCTCAAGGGCGGCACCGCGACCAAGCGCCCGAAGCCGGCCAAGCTCAATACCGGCATCGAGATCCAGGTGCCCGAGTACATCGGCAACGGCGAGCGGGTGTGGGTGAACACCAGCACCGGCGAGTTCGCCGGGCGCGCGGACTGATCGCCGCGCCTCGTGGGAGCGGCTTCAGCCGCGAGCTCTTCTGCAAGCCCCTGCACCGGGATGAAGAACTCGCGGCTGAAGCCGCTCCCACAGGGACGAAGCGTCAGGGGTCGAACAGCTTCCCTGGATTCATGATCCCGTGCGGGTCGAGCACCCGCCGAATGCCGCGCATGATCGCCACCTCCGCATCGCTGCGCGTCGACCACAGGTAGGGCTTCTTCACCAGCCCGATGCCGTGCTCGGCGGAGATGCTGCCGCCATGGCGCTGCAGCGCCGCGGCAAGCAGCTCCGTCACCTGGCCGCACTGCGCGACGAAGGCACCGGTTTCCATGCCTTCGGGCTGCAGTACGTTGATGTGCAAGTTGCCGTCGCCGATGTGGCCGAACCAGACCACGTCGAAATGCGGATACTCGCGCGCCAGCAGCGCCTGCGCCTCGGCGAGGAAGCCGGGCATCGCCGAGACCCGCACCGACACGTCGTTCTTGTACGGGCGATGGCGCGCCAGGCTCTCGGTGATGCCCTCGCGCAGCCGCCACAGCTGCGCGGCCTGCGCATCGCCCTGGGCGATGATGCCGTCGGATACCCAGCCCGCGTCGGTGCAGTGCTCGAACGCCGCGAGCATCGCGACTTCGTCCGCGTCGCCCTGCATGGCGAACTCGGCCACGACGTAGTACGGATGCGCCGACGCGAACGGCGCCTGCCCGCCGTGCGCCAGCACGTGGTGCAGCGCGCGGTCGGTGAAGAACTCGAACGCCTCCAGCCGCAGCCGCCCGCGCAGTTCGCCGAAGACCTGCATCAGCACCTCGAACGAGGGCAGCGCCAGCAGCATCACCTGCGTGGGCGGGGGCGGATCGGCGAGCCTGAGCGTCGCCTCGACCACGATCCCGAGCGTGCCCTCGGCGCCGATCGCCAGGTGGCGCAGGTCGTAGCCGCTGGAGTTCTTGACCAGGCCGCGGCCGAGGTCGAGCAGCTCGCCTGCCCCGGTGACGAGCTTCAGCCCGGCGATCCACTCGCGCGTGTTGCCGTGGCGCAGCACGCGGATGCCGCCGGCGTTGGTGGCGATGTTGCCGCCGATGCTGCAGGAGCCGCGCGCGGCGAAATCGACCGGATAGGCGAGCCCGTGCGCGGCCGCTTCCTCGTGCACGGCCTGCAGGGTGATGCCAGCCTGCACCGCCAGCGTGCGGTCGACGGGATCGAAGCCGAGCACGCGGTTCATCCGCGCCAGGCTCAGCACCAGTTCGCCGTTGGCCGCCACCGCGCCGCCGGACAGGCCGGTGCGGCCGCCGGAGGGCACGATCGCCACGCCGTTGGCGCCGGCCCAGCGCACGACCGCCTGGACCTCGCCGGCATCGCCCGGCAGCGCGATCGCCAGCGGCGCGGGCGTCCAGCGCCGGGTCCAGTCGCGGCCGTAGTGCTCCAGATCGGCGGGCGCGGTTTCCAGGCGCAGGCCGGGGACGGTGCGCTGCAGGTCGTCGATGCGGGGATCGGTCATGTCTGCTCCTTGCCGTCATTCCCGCGAAGGCGGGGTTTCCAACGGACGAATGTCCGGTCATCCAGCGACTTGCGTTGCAGTTGCGATGGCATGAACGGCGAAGTCCCTGGATTCCCGCCTTCGCGGGAATGACGACGGCGAGGGCCACTGTTGCGCCCGCCGGCGAAGCGCGGCAGATGCCGAAGCCTGCCAGCCGCCCGAATCGCCGTCCAGTGCGGCAGTGCAGCAAACCCCCGCGCTTGCTGGCAAACTGCCGCCATCCCCGCGCCGGCGCCCCGATGAAGAAGACCTCCTACCCCAAGCAGGACATCCGCGTCCTGCTGCTGGAAGGCATCAGCCAGACCGCGGTCGAGACCTTCCGCGCCGCCGGCTACACCCAGGTCGAGCAGCACGCGAAGTCGCTGCCGGAGGACGAACTCAGGCGCCGCATCGCCGACGCGCATTTCGTCGGCATCCGCTCGCGCACGCAGCTCACCGCCGGGGTGCTCGCCGACGCGCGCCGGCTGCTGGCGGTGGGCTGCTTCTGCATCGGCACCAACCAGGTCGACACCGACGCGGCGGAACTGGCCGGCATCCCCGTGTTCAACGCGCCCTACTCCAACACGCGCAGCGTCGCCGAGCTGGTGCTGGCGCAGGCGATCATGCTGCTGCGCGGGATCCCGCGGAAGAACGCGCAGTGCCATCGCGGCGGCTGGTCCAAGAGCGCCGAAGGCAGCCACGAGGCGCGCGGCAAGACCCTCGGCATCGTCGGCTACGGCCACATCGGCACCCAGGTCGGCGTGCTCGCCGAGGCGCTCGGGATGCAGGTGCTGTTCCACGACATCGAGACCAAGCTTTCGCTGGGCAACGCGCATCCGGCGGTCGACCTCGACGACCTGCTCGCGCGCAGCGACGTGGTCACCCTGCACGTGCCGGAGACGCCGGCGACCAGGCTGATGTTCGGTCGGGCGCAGGTCGCGCGGATGCGTCACGGCGCCCACCTGATCAACGCCTCGCGCGGCAGCGTCGTCGACATCGACGCGCTGGCCGAAGCGCTGCGCGACGGGCGCCTGGGCGGCGCGGCGGTGGACGTGTTCCCGGTCGAGCCCAAGGGCAACGACGATCCGTTCGAATCGCCGCTGCTGGGCCTGGACAACGTCATCCTCACCCCGCACGTGGGCGGCAGCACGCTGGAGGCGCAGGAGAACATCGGCATCGAGGTCGCGGCCAAGCTGGTGCGCTACAGCGACAACGGCAGCACGCTGTCGGCGGTGAACTTCCCCGAGGTCACCCTGCCCGAGCACGCCGGCAGCCACCGCATGCTGCACATCCACCGCAACGTGCCGGGCGTGCTGTCGCGGGTGAACGAGATCTTCGGCAAGCTCGGCGTCAACATCGACGGCCAGTACCTGCGCACCGACGCCCAGGTGGGCTACGTGGTCATCGACGTGACCGCGGACGAGCGCCAGGCCGGCGAGCTGCGCGCGGCGCTGAGCGAGATCCCGGGGACGCTGCGCACGCGCGTGCTGTACTGACCTGCCGCCACCCGCCTTCGGTGGGAGCGGCTTCCGCCGCGAGCTTTTTCGGCGGTCGCCGATTGCCTGCTGCAAAGCTCGCGGCGGAAGCCGCTCCCACAGGCATTCGGGCGCGTGGATCCTATCGGGGCCTTGCCAGCCACTTGCGGGCCATGCGCCGCAGCGAGGGATCGGCGGATTCGTCATCCGCCAGCGATGTGATCCCGCGCCAGGCCAGCGCGTGCGATTCGTCGCTGACCACGAAGGCCTCGCCGCCTTCGGCGACCGCCACGTAGCGCACGTCGTAGTGCCAGTGCGCCGGCACGCCCTTGTGCTCGGGGATCAGGTGGCGGTCGAGGTCGAAGATGCCCGGCAGCACGCGCAGGCCCGCCAGGCCCGATTCCTCTTCCGCCTCCTTCAGCGCCACGCGCGCCAGGTCGGCGTCGCCGTCGGCGTGGCCGCCCAGCTGCAGCCAGCGGTCGAGCTTGCGGTGGTGGGTGAGCAGCACGCGATCGCCGCCGCGGTCCACCAGCCAGGCCGAGGCGGTGAAGTGGCCGGCCAGGCGCGCGCGGACGAAGGGATCCGCCGGGTCGGCCAGCAGCGCGACGAAGTCGTCGATGCCCTCCGCGGCGGCCGCGGCGGCGTCGCGGCGGCGGTATTCCTCCAGCGCGCCGGACAGCGCCGCGAGCGCGCCGGGCGCGGCCGTGGAGCGGTCTTCGGGCGCCTTTCCCATCTGCGTTTCCATCCGCGCAGTCTAGCCGCGCCCATGCCTCCGGCGCTTGTGCGGGCTGCGCACGGCGGTTATGTTCGCCGGGTTCCGGGCGGGCGTCCGGCCGGAGCGCAGGCCTTCCGCCCGCCCACCATCCGGGGAGAACCCAATGCTCTTCAAGCGCGTCAAGCCGCTCGACCTGATTCTCCAGACGGCCGAGAAGAAGGCGCTCGTGCGCCAGCTCGGCCCGATCCAGCTCACGCTGCTTGGCGTCGGCGCCGTCATCGGCACCGGCATCTTCGTGTTGACCGCCGAGGCCGCGCAGAAGGCCGGCCCGGCGATGATGATCGCGTTCGTGATCGCGGCGGTGGTCTGCGGCCTCGCGGCCTTCGCCTACGCCGAGCTCTCGGCGATGGTGCCGGTTTCCGGTTCCGCCTATACCTATACGTATGGCGTGATGGGCGAGCTCGTCGCCTGGATCGTCGGCTGGGCGCTGGTGCTCGAATACGCCATCGGCGCGACCGCCGTGTGCGTCGGCTGGTCCGGCTACATGAATGGGCTGCTCGCGCACACGACGTTCTTCGGCATGGTCGAGCCCGGGGCGCTGGCGCTGCCGGCGCAGCTGCAGACCGGCGCGTTCTCCGGCGGCGGCTTCAACCTGCTGGCCTTCATGATCGGCATCGCCGTGACCTGGCTCCTGGTCATCGGCACCTCGAAGAGCGCCAAGGTCAACTCGGTGCTGGTGGCGATCAAGATCGTCGCGCTCACCGTGTTCATCGCGCTGTCGGTGCCGGTCGCCAAGTCAGGCAACCTGGAACCCTTCCTGCCGGGCGGCTGGGGCACCCCGCTGGGCGGCGTCGGCGTGCTCGGCGCGGCCGCGTCGATCTTCTTCGCCTACGTCGGCTTCGACGCGGTCTCGACCGCGGCGGAGGAAACGCGCAACCCGAACCGCAACATCCCGATCGCCCTGATCGGCTCGCTGACGATCTGCACCATCTTCTACCTGCTGGTGGGCTACGGCGCCGCCGGCTCGATCGGCGCGCAGCCGATGATGGGCGCCAACGGCCTGCCGATCGACCCGGGCACCCCGGCGATGGCCGCCGCCTGCGCGCTGCCGGGCAACGCCCAGGCGCTGGTCTGCAGCAACGAGCCGCTGGCGCACGTGCTGCGCGTGCTCGGCCACGTCGAGATCGGCAACTGGATCGGCGTCGCCGCGATCGTGGCGCTGCCCTCGGTGATCCTGATGATGATGTTCGGCCAGACCCGCATCTTCTTCACGATGTCGCGCGACGGCCTGCTGCCGGAAGTGCTGTCGAAGATCCATTCGCGCTTCCACACGCCGCACGTGGTGACGATCATCACCGGCATCGTGGTCGCGATCTGCGCCGCGCTGTTCCCGGTCGGCAAGCTGGCGGACACCTCGAATGCCGGCACGCTGCTCGCGTTCGCGATGGTCTCGATCGGCGTGATGGTGCTGCGCCGGCAGCAGCCGGACCGGCCGCGGTCGTTCCGCGTGCCCTTCGTGTGGGTCGTGTGCCCGCTGGCGGTGCTGGGCTGCCTGCTGCTGTTCGTCAACCTCAGCATCGTGGCCAAGGTCGTGTTCGTCGTCTGGGCCGCGATCGGGCTGGTGTTCTACGCGCTCTACGGCTATCGCCGCAGCGACCTCGCGCCGGGCCGCCATCCGCCGCAGGAGCCCGCCCACCTGGAGCCGGCTCCGAAGTTCCACGAAGGCCCGGATCCCGGCCCCTGACCGCGAACGGCATGAAGGCCGGCCATGCGCCGGCCTTCTGCATTGCTGACCTCCTTTCCCGGACGCGCGCATGAAACAGCTCTTCGCCACCAAGCATCCGCATGCGGTCGCCGCCGACGCGGGCCAGCTCGAACTGCATCGCGCGCTCGGCCCCTGGGGCCTGACCGCCCTGGGCATCGGCGCCGTCATCGGCGGCGGCATCTTCGTCATCACAGGACAGGCCGCGGCCGAGCACGCGGGGCCGGCGATCATGCTCTCGTTCGTGCTGGCGGCGATCTGCTGCACGTTCTGCGCGCTGGCCTACGCCGAGTTCGCGGCGATGGTGCCGGTGTCCGGCAGCGCCTACACCTACACCTACGCCACCCTGGGCGAACTGGCCGCGTGGTTCATCGGCTGGATGCTGGTGCTCGAGTACGGCGTGTCGGCGTCCGCGGTGGCGGTGAGCTGGACCGGTTATTTCCTCAGCCTGCTCGACCACTTCGGCATCCACCTGCCGGCGGCGCTGGCCAGCGCGCCGCTCGACGGCAAGCTGCAAGCCACGGGCGCGATCGCCAACCTGCCCGCGGCCGCGATCGTGCTGCTGCTCACCTGGCTGTGCTACGTGGGCATCCGCAAGTCCTCGGCGATGAACATGGCGATGGTCGTGCTCAAGACCGGCCTGATCGTGCTGGTGATCTTCGCCGGCTGGAAGTACGTCGATCCCGCCAACTGGCAGCCCTTCATCCCCGCCGCCGAAGGTCCGGGCAAGTTCGGCTGGGACGGCGTGCTGCGCGGCGCGGCGATGGTGTTCTTCGCCTACATCGGTTTCGAGGCGGTGTCGGTGGCAGCGCAGGAGTCGCACAAGCCGCAGCGCGACCTGCCGATCGGCATGCTGCTTTCGCTCGCCATCTGCACCGTGCTCTACATCGCGATGGCCGCGGTGATGACCGGGCTGGTGCCCTACACCCTGCTCGGCACCGACGAGCCGGTGGTGACCGCCGTGGCCGCGCACCCGGAGCTGGGCTGGCTGCGCGTGGTGGTGGAGGTTGGCGCGCTGATCGGGCTGTCGTCGGTGGTGCTGGTGATGATCATCGGCCAGCCGCGCATCTTCATGATCATGGCGCGCGACGGCCTGCTGCCGCCGGTGTTCACCAGGATCCATCCCGAGTACCGCACGCCGCACATCAACACCGTGATCACCGGCATCGGCATCGCGGTGCTGGCGGCGGTGTTCCCGCTGGACGTGCTGGGCGAGCTGACCTCGATGGGCACGTTGATCGCGTTCGCCTCGGTCTGCGCGGGCGTGCTGATCCTGCGCCGCACCCAGCCGGACCTGCCGCGGCCGTTCCGCATCCCCTTCGCCTGGGGCATCTGCCTGGCCGGCATCGTCAGCTGCGCCGTGCTGCTGTCGACGATGACGGCGCACAACTGGTTCCTGCTGCTGGTGTGGACCGCGCTGGGGTTCGCCGTTTACTTCCTCTACGGCTACCGGCACAGCCTGGTGGCGCGGGCGCGCCGCGCTTCCGGCGCCGGGCCGGCGCCGTAGCGCGGCCCGGCATGCCCGCGCCGGCAGCCGCGTGAACCGGCCCGCGGCCCGCAAGATCGGCCCGGTGCTGGCGACCTTCGTGGTCGCCAACAACATGATCGGCTCGGGCTTCTTCCTGCTGCCGTCGACGCTGGCCAGGTCCGGCGGCGTCACCGCGCTGGCCTGGCTGCTGGGCACCCTGCTCGCCGTGGTGCTCGGCGGCGCGTTCGCCCGGCTCGCACGCGAATACCCGGACCTGCAATCGCCCGACGACTACGTGCGGCCCGCGCTGGGCCGCGACATGGGCTTCCTGGCCACCACGCTGTACTGGGTGGCGTCGTGGATGGGCAACAATGCGATCGCGGTGGCGGCGTTCGGCTACCTGGTGATCCTGCTGCCGGTGCACGACGGCCCGGCGGTGCAGCTGCTGGGCCAGGTGGTGCTGATCTGGCTGATGTTCGCGCTCAACCTGATGGGGCCGCGCGGGATCGCGCGCTTCCAGTCGCTGTGCGTGGTGTTCGGGCTGCTGCCGGTGGCCGCGGTGCTGACCGCGGGCTGGGCGAGCTTCGACGCCGACACCTACCGCGCGGCCTGGAACGTCACCGGCCGCCCGGACGCGTCGGTGGTGCTCGGCGCGCTGGCGCCGGTCTTCTGGGCCTTCGTCGGGCTGGAGACCGGCGCGATGGTCGCCGGGGTGGTCGACGACCCCGACCGCAACGTGCCGCGCGCCACGCTCGGCGGAATCCTCATCGCAGGCATCGTCTACCTGGTCTCGTCGGTGCTGATGATGGGCATCGTGCCGGCGCGGGAAATCGCCGGGTCGAGCGCGCCGTTCGCGCTGGTGGCCGGCAGGATGTTCGGCGCCTGGGCGGTGCCGATGATCGCGGCGGCCGCGGCGCTCAAGGCCACCGGCACGCTCGGCGGCTGGATGCTGGTCACCGGGGAATCCGGCGCGCGCGCCGCGCAGCGCGGCCTGCTGCCGCGGATCTTCGGCCGCGTGCGCGCCAACGGCTCGGCCGGCTGGGGCCTGTTCATCATCGCGCTGGCGATGACCACGATGTCGATCCTGACCATCGCGCCGACGGTGTCGGGCCAGTTCGAGACCCTGATCGAGATGGTGGTGATGCTGGTGGTGATGGCCTATGTCGCCGCCGGCCTGAGCCTGCTGCTGGGCACGCGCGCGAAGCCCTCCGGCACGCGCGAGCGCCTGCTCGGCATGGGCGCGCTGGTGGCCTGCGGGCTGCTGGTGTTCTCCAGCCCGGTGAAGACGCTGGTCGGCGCGGGGGTGGTGATCCTGCTGTCGTGGGCAGCGTGGCGCGGGTTCGGGCGCGGGCGCGGCCGCGGCGGCGCTGCGGACACCTAGGCGGCCGGCAGGCGGGGCAGTGCCCGCGGGCGCAGCCACCGTCGCACGGCGGCGGTAGACTTGCCGGCATGAGCGACGCCCTGCCCTACGACCGCCACCGCCTGTGCGAACTCGCCGGCGAAATCATCGTCAACGTCCGCGAGCTTTCCGCGCTCGGCTGGACGCCCGCCACCAGCAGCAACTTCTCGCGCCGGCTCGACGACCGCCATGCGGCGATCACCGTTTCCGGCCGCGACAAGGGCAAGCTGCGCGAGGCCGACATCATGGTGGTCGACTTCGACGGCAATGCGGTCGGCAGCGACCACCGCCCGTCGGCGGAGACCCTGCTGCACACCCAGCTCTATCGCCGCTTCGGCGAGGTCGGCTGCGTGCTGCACACGCATTCGCGGGCGCAGACCGTGGCCTCGCGGCTGTTCGCCGGCGCCGGCCACGTGCGCCTGGAGGGCTACGAGCTGCTCAAGGCCTTCCGCGGCAACGCCACCCACGAAACCGCCCTGCACGTGCCGGTGCTGCCCAACACGCAGGACATGCGCGTGCTCGCCGCGCAGGTCGAGGCGCTGCTCGACGGCGGCCCGATGTGGGGCTACCTGATCGACGGCCACGGCCTGTACGCCTGGGGCGCCGACATGGCCGAGGCGCGGCGGCACCTGGAGGCGTTCGAGTTCCTGCTGGGCTGCGAGCTGGAGCTGCGCAAGCTGGGCTGCGCGTAGGGCGGACTCCGGGCGACGGCTTCGGTCGACGGCGTGTCGGGGGCATAGCCCCGACCTGCGGCGCACCGCAGCGTTGCCCGGGCGGCCGTGCCGGCGGCGGCCGGGCTTGGTAGTCTGGCCGTCCCCGCCCCGAGCCACCGCCATGAGCCGCCTCCGCATCTTCGCCGACGACGCCCCCGACGCGCCGCAGTTCGCCAGCAGCGACGGCAACGCCATCGCCCGCGAGCTGGAGAAGATCGGCGTGACCTTCGAACGCTGGCAGGCCGCCAGTCCGATCGAGCCCGGCGCGAGCCCCGAGGAGGTGATGGCCGCCTACCGCGACGACATCGACCGCCTGGTCGCCGAGCGCGGCTTCAAGACCGTCGACGTGGTCAGCATCGCCCCGGACAACCCCAAGCGCGAGGAGATGCGCGCCAAGTTCCTCGACGAGCATTTCCACAAGGAGGACGAGGTCCGCTTCTTCGTCGCCGGCTCCGGCCTGTTCACCCTGCACGTGGGCGGCAAGGTCTACGAGATCGAGTGCGTCAAGGACGACCTGATCGCGGTGCCCGACGGCACCACCCACTGGTTCGACATGGGCCCGGAGCCGAGCTTCGTGGCGATCCGGTTCTTCACCGAGCCGGACGGCTGGGTCGGGCACTTCACCGGCACCGACATCGCGCAGAAATTCCCGCGGTACGAGAACAAGCCGCACTGAGCCCGCTGGCTCCCGTGGGAGCGGCTTCAGCCGCGCGCTCTTGATCTTTCCACCAGCGACGAAAAACTCGCGGCTGAAGCCGCTCCCACAAGGGCAGGAAGCCGTTCAAGGCACCAGATGAAACCCGTCATCCTCACCGACATCGAAGGCACCACAAGCAGCATCTCCTTCGTCAAGGACGTGCTGTTCCCCTACGCCCGGCAGGCGCTGCCCGGCTTCGTGCGCGCGCGCGGCGGCGAGCCTGAAGTGCGGCGCTGGCTGGACCTGGTGGCGATGGAGAACGGCGGCATGTGCCAGGACGCGATGATCGTCGAGGCCCTGCAGGGCTGGATCGACGAGGACCGCAAGCACACCGCGCTCAAGGCGCTGCAGGGCATGGTGTGGGAGGCCGGCTACCGCAGCGGGGACTTCACCGCGCCGGTCTATCCCGACGCCGCGCAGGCGCTGCGGCGCTGGGACGCGGCCGGCTATCCGCTCGCCGTGTATTCGTCCGGCTCGGTGCCGGCGCAGCGGTTGCTGTTCGGCAATTCCGACGCCGGCGACCTGCTGCCGCTGTTCGACGCCTTCTTCGACACCGCGGTCGGGCACAAGCGCGAAGCCGGCAGCTACCGCGGCATCGCGCGCTCGCTGGGGCGCGAGCCGGGCGAGGTGCTGTTCCTGTCGGACGTGGTCGAGGAACTCGACGCCGCGCGCGAGGCCGGCATGCGCACGGTGCTGGTCGATCGCCGCAGCGATTACCCGCAACCGCGCACCGGCGAGGCCACCCACGGCCACCGGCGCGTGGAGAGCTTCGCCGACATCGATCCGGACGCGGCCTGAATGAGCCGGCGCCGCGCCATCGTCGCGGTCGCGCTGTCCACGTTCGCCGCGCTCGCCCTGCTGCTGCCGGCCTGCGCGGCCGACGAGAGCGTCGCCGCGCGCGACCGCAGGCTGCTCGCCGCCGACATGGCCGGGCTGGCGCCGCAGGTGCCGGGCAAGGTCGACCTGTACGTGGTCGGCTTCGCCGGCGACAGCACCGAGGACGTGTTTCGCAACGAGGTCGCCTACCTCGACACGCTGATGTCGCGCCGCTTCGGCGCGCGGGGACGCGTGGTGACGCTGGTCAACCACCTCGACAGCCTCACCATCGCGCCGCGGCCGCTGGCGACGCTGGAGAACCTGCGCCTGGCGCTGGCCGGCATCGGCAAGGCGATGGACCGAGACGAGGACGTGCTGCTGCTCTACCTGACCATGCACGGCACGCCGGACCACGAGCTGGCCGTGGCGCTGCCGCCGGTGCTGGAGGAATGGATCACGCCGCCGCAGCTGCGCGCAGCGCTCGACCACGCCGGCATCCGCAACCGCGTGGTGGCGATCTCGGCCTGCTATTCGGGCGGCTTCATCCCTGCGCTGCGCGACGCGCGCACGCTGGTGGTCACCGCCGCTCGCGCGGACCGCAGCTCGTTCGGCTGCGGCAGCGAGTCCGACGCGACCTTCTTCGGCCGCGCCTGGCTGGTGGACGGGCTCAACCGCGGCACCAGCTTCATCGGCGCCTACGACGTCGCGACCGCCGAGATCGCCGGGTGGGAACGCGAGGACGGCGAGACGCCGTCGCTGCCGCAGATCGACGTCGGCGACGGCATCCGCGCGCCGTTGCGGGCCTGGCGGGAGCAGCTGCGGCCCGGCCCCGCGGTGCCCCATCCCTACGATCCGTAGGCGTACCCCCTGGGCGCGATCGATTTCCCGGGAAAGCCTGTCGCGCCCAAGAGGCGCTCCTACGGATGCAGCTTCTCGCCGCGCGCGAGCATCGCGACGAACTTCTCCGCGCGCGCCAGCCTGGTTTCCGGCTTCTTCGCGGCCTGCACGCGCCAGCAGAAGGCGTAGCGGTTGGCGCTGTCCAGTTGCTCGAAGAAGGCGCGCGCCTTGCGGTTGCCGGCCATCGCGGCCGCCAGCTCGTCGGGCAACGCCATGGCCGCGGCGCCGGCGTAGGCCGCCTGCCAGCGCCCGTCGGACTTCGCGGCCTCGATCTCGCGCAGCCCGGCCGGTCGCATCCGGCCCTCGGCGACCAGCCGCTCGGCGTGGCCGACGTTGATCCGCGACCACGGGCTGCGCGGCCGCCGCGGCGTGAAGCGCTGCAGGAAGAAGCGTTCGTCGAAGCCGCGCTTCTGGCCGTCGATCCAGCCGTGGCACAGTGCGACCTCGAGCGCCTGCGCATAGGTGACCGAGGCGACGCCGGACTCCTTCTTCGCGATCTTCAGCCACACCCCGCGATCGTCGCGGTGGGCGGCCAGCCATTTTCCCCAGGCCGCGGCGGTGCGGAACGGCTTGACCGGCAGGTCGTCGGGCAGCTCAGTGGCCATCGCGCGCGTTCCCGTTTCGTGCCGGCGCGCCGCGCGGGCAGGCAGGCGGCCAGTCTTCCGTGCCCTGCAGCCGCCATACGAACAACTCGCCCGACGCGGGTCCCCTGGTGTCGCGTGCGAACAGCATCGAATGCCCGCTGGGCGAAAGCAGCGCGCCGACCTCGCTGCCGTTGGCGTTGACCGCTTCGGGCAGCCGCGCGCGCGGTTGCCAGGCGCCGTGCGCGCGCTCGCTGCGGTAGAGGCCGTCGCCGGTCATCAGCACGAGGAAGCTGCCGTCGGGCGACGGCAGCGCCTCGTACTCGTCGCCGGCGGTGTTGAGCGCGGCGCCGGCGTTCTCGACCTGCCAATCGCCCGAGGCCGCGCGCCGCGCGCGCCAGATGTCGGTCTTGCCGAAGCCGCCGGGGCGATCGGAGCCGAAGTACAGCCAACCGTCCTTCGCCGGCCGTGGGAACCACTCCTTGCCGATGGAATTGACGGGCGCGGGCAGCCGCGCCGGCGTTCCCCAGCGGCCTGCGTCGTCGCGGTCGACCCGCCACAGGTCCAGGTCCGCACGGTGGATACCGTCGCTAGAGCGCGTGCTGATGAAGTACAGCGAGCGCCCGTCGGCCGTGAACCAGGGATCGGCCTCGACGCCGTCGCCGGCGAACGGCGGCGGCTGCGGCGTCGACCAGCCGTGCTCGCCGCAGCGGCTGGCGTACAGGCGCCAGCCGCTGAACTGCGGGGTGCTGCGTACGAAGTACAGGTCGCCGTTGCGCGGGTCGAACGCGGGATGCGATTCGAACTGCGGGCTGGAGATGCCGGGCGCCGGCCACGGCGCCACCCGCGATGCCGCGTCGCCCGGGCCTGCCGCCTGCGCGGCGGCCAGCACCGTCGCCAGCGCCGCGAACAGCGCCACAGCCGCCGACATCGCCCGCGCCTTGCGCCGTCCCATGCCACGTTCCCGCGTGCCCTGCTGCTTCATGGCGCCGCCTCCATCAGTCGATAGGTCGTCTCGGCGCGCTCCTCGCCCTGCCAGGCATCGAAGGCGCGCACTTCGACGCGATGCACGCCGGTGCCGATGCCGGTCGGCAGCGCGCCGCGCCACAGGTGCGCGGACGGCTTGGCTTCCGGGGAGCGGTCGTAGCCGCGCAGGGCGTCGGCGAGATCGTCGCGCATGTTCTCCGCCAGCAGTCGCGGGTCGGGCTGCGCGACCTTGCCCATCGGCTTCCACGCGCCGCCGTCGACGCGGTACTCCACGCGCGTGTCGTCGCGGCCCATGTAGACGTTGGCGTACACGCCCCAGGCCGGGTACGCGCCGGCGCGCAGCACCTTCGGCGCGTGCAGCGCCATCGCTCCGGTGGACGAGGGGTCGCCGCCGCGCAAGCGCGCCGGGCGCCACGCCAGCGAATAGCTTCCGTCGCGCATGACCCGCAGCGCGGCATGGCCGTTGGGCGTGCCGTCGGCCATGGTCGCGTCCGGGATGCCATCGGCGTCCTTCACGCCCGACCAGAACGCACCGCAGGCCGCGCCGACGTTGTATTCGTGCAGCGGCGCCGCACCGTGCCAGCCGGTCGATGCGCCGTGGAACCAGTGCTGCTGGGTGTGGTTGTGCGCGCTGAGCACCAGCACGTGCGGGAAATCGCGCAGCAGCGCGAACAGCCGCTCGCGGTCGGCGTCGCGGAACGTGTCCTTGCCCGCGGGCTCGAACAGGGGAATGTGCATGCCCAGCACCAGCAGGCGGTCCTTGCGCAGCGTCGGCAGGTAGGCCTCGAGGAAGGCGAACTGGTCCTCGCGGAAGCCGCCGACATAAGGCTGCTTCGCATCCGGCTGGTGGATCACGTCGTCGAGCATCACGAAGGTCGCCCGCGCCTCTTCCCACGCGTAGGTATCAGGCCCGAAATGGCGGCGGAAGGTCTGCAGCGCATCGGCGTCGTCGCGGGCGTCCGCGTCGACGTCGTGGTTGCCGGCCACGTGCAGCCAAGGCACCTGCAGCGAGGCGGTGACGGCGTTCACCTGCGGATACAGCGACAGGTCGTCGTCGACGATGTCGCCGAGGCTGAGCCCAAGCGCCGCGCGCGTGCCTGCCAGCGGCGCGACGATGTCGCGCCGGTAATAGTCGACGTCGGTGCGCGACTTGGGCTGCGGGTCGGCGAACACCAGCACGTCGAGGTCCGCGTCCGGCGCCGGCGCGCGGCGCAGGGCGAAGTCGACGCGGTCGAGCACCGGGCCCACCGGCAACCCGCCGTAGCGCAGCGATGATGCCGCAGGCAGCGGCTGCTGCCGCCAGAACGCCGGCAAGCCTTCTTCGCCGCGCGGCGCCCGCCAGCCGGCCGGCTTCACCACGAAGACGGTCTGCCCGGCGCGCATCGACAGCGCATAGCGCCCTTGTGCGTCGGTGCGCACCAGGTCGCGGCCGTTCGACACCGCCACGCCGGCGATGCCCGCCTCGCCGGCGTCGCGCACGCCGTTGCCGTTGCCGTCGTCGAACACCACGCCGCCCTGGGCCTGCGCGAACGCGCCGCCGCAGGCCAGCCACAACGCTGCCGCCAATGTCCGGCGCATCGCGCCTCCGTTGCTGGAACCGCTTCCATTATGCCGCCAGGCAGGCGCCACACCGGGCAAATCCCGGGTCCTCACGCCGGCGTGCGGCTGCCGTAGAATGCGGATGGGCCGTTCCGTCGGCCGGGGACGATTCGGGGATACGGATATGCGCAACGTACGGATGCTCGCGTGGCTGTTCGTCATCGCGCTCGCGGCATGGCTGCCCGGCACCGCATCGGCGCAGCAGGCGCTGCGGCTCGAGGCCGGGCACGGCGACGTCCAGCTTTCCCCGTACCTCGCCTACCGCCACGACGCCGGCGGCGTCGACGACGCCACCGACGCGTTCCGGCGCGTCGCCGCCGGCGAATTCGCGCCGCTGCCGGGCGGTAAATCCGAATTCGGCTTCCAGCCCGGCGCGTACTGGTTCCATGCGCGCGTCGTCAACCACGATCCGTCCGAGCCGCGCTGGGTGCTGGTGCAGCAATACGCGCTCAGCGACTACATTGACCTCTACGTGCGCTACGCCGACGGCCGCGTCGTGCACCGGGCCAGCGGCGACCACCGTCCGTTCGCCTCGCGCAGCATCCACGACCGCCATCCCAACTTCCAGTTCGACCTGCCGCCCGGGCAGCCGGTCGAGCTGCTGGTGCGGGTGCAGAGCGAGAGCTCGATGCAGGTGCCGCTGGCGCTGTTCACCACCACCGCGTTCGCCTCGATCGCGCGCGACGCGCAGTTCGCGATCGGCATCTACTACGGGATCCTGCTGGCGCTGTTCTTCTACAACCTCGTGCTGTGGCTGATGCTGCGCGACGCCAGCTATTTCTGGTACCTGTTCCACCTCAGCGCGTTCGGCATGGTGCTGTTCACGCTCAACGGGCTGGGCTTCGAGTACCTGTGGCCGGATTCGGCGTGGATGACCGACAAGTCGGTGCCGCTGTCGATCTGCCTGGCGCTGATCGGCATGCAGCAGTTCGCGCGCACGTTCCTGGAGCTGAAGAAGCGCTTCGCGCGCGGCAACATCGTCAGCCTGGCGCTGATCGGCTTCTTCGTGCTGCTGGGCATCGCGTCGCTGTGGCTGCCCTACCGCGTGTCCACCCCCATTGCCGCGCGCGCGGTGCTGGTGGGCGTGCTGTGGATCGCGGTGGCCTGCGTGGTGGTGGTGCGGCGCGGCTACGCCCCGGCGCGGCTGTTCATGCTGGCCTGGGCGATGTTCCTGCTCGGCACGACCATGTTCACCCTGATCGCCTTCGGCGTGCTGCCCAAGACCTTCTACACCGAGTACGGCGTGCAGATCGGCTCGGCTACCGAGATGCTGCTGCTCTCGATCGCGCTCGGCAACCGCTACGCCGCGCTGCGCAAGGAGAACGCGCGCATCACCGAGGAGGCCAACTTCAGGCTCGAGCGCAAGGTTGCGCAGCGCACGCAGGAGGTGCGCAGCGCGCTGGTGCAGCTGGAGGAAGCGCACTCGCGCCTGCGCGACTCCAGCCGCCGCGACGGCCTGACCGGCCTGTACAACCGCACCTACTTCCACGAGGCCTTCCAGAAGATGCTGCACGACGGGCTCAAGGCGCACCGGCCGGTCTCGCTGCTGATGGTCGACCTCGACCACTTCAAGGCGATCAACGACCGCCACGGCCACCTGGTCGGCGACGATTGCCTGCGCTTCACGGCGCAGCGCATCGGCAAGGTGCTGCGCGCGCACGACGCGCTGCTGGCGCGCTTCGGCGGCGAGGAATTCGTGGTCGGCCTGCCCCGCCACGACCTGCACGAGGCGGTCGCGGTGGCCGAGGAACTGCGCCGCGCGCTGGTCGAGACCCCCTGCGGCGCGCAGGGCCACAGCATCCGCATCTCCGCGAGCGTCGGCGTGCACACGATCGTCCCGGGCGCGCTCGACGACATCGACCGCGCGCTGGAAGTCGCCGACCGCGCGCTCTACGCGGCCAAGGCCCACGGCCGCGACTGCGTCAAGACGTCGATCTCCGCGGCCTGAGCCGCGGGAGCAGCTTCAGCCGCGGATCCCAGGCGTCGGCGCCGTGGTGCACGTGCCGCGCGGTCACGAAAAAGCTCGCGGCCAAAGCCGCTCCCGCGAGCCGGTTCCAGCGTTACCGGGTCGGTTCGCCGTCGCCCGCGCGACGCGACTCGAACCCCAGCCACGCCACCAGCACCCCGCCGAGCGCGCCGAGGATCTCCATCACCGCGCGCGTGCCGAGGCCGTCCGGGTCGTGGATGCCCTGCAGCGCGAGCTGGACGTAGGCCGGCGAGCCCGGGTTGACGAAGAACAGCGAGAACAGGTGCCACAGGTCGATGCCGGCGCCGATCGCGACCGACGCGAACGCCGCCCAGCCGATCGCGTGGCCGGCCGGCCAGCGCAGCAGGCGGGCGACGAAATGGCTGAGCAGGTAGGCGAGCAGGCCGACCACGAAGGCGATCAGTCCGGCTTCCAGCGCGCCCAGCCAGCCGGTGTGCAGCGGCAGGTTCATCGCGCGCGCTCCGGCGCGCCGGCTTCGCGCGCGGCGGACAGCACCACGCCCTCGGCGACCAGCCGCACGGCCGTGGCGACCTCGCCGTCGAGCGCGCGGTCGCGGTCGAGGAACGGGATGCACGCGCGCAGCGCGTCGTGCGCGCGCGCCACCGCCTCGCCGGGATGAAAGGCATCCGCGCCGGCAAGCTCGGCGCGCAGCGCCTCCACCTCGCCGAGGGAGCCCGCGTGCGCGGCGTCGCCCTCGTCCGGCCTGCCCTGCACCTTGCGCGCCAGTCCGCGCGCGTCGGCGCGACGCGCGAGGTCGCGCGCGGCGTTGATCATTTCCCGGCGCAGGTCCAGCGCCTGCGCCGCGGTGTACAGCTCCAGCGCCAGCACCTTGCCCAGGTCGTCGGCCATCGCCAGCACGTGGCGGGCCTCGTTGGCGCCCATCGAGACGTGGTCCTCGGCGTTGGCGCTGGTCGGGATCGAATAGACCGAGGCCGGCATCGCGCGGCTGGCGAGGTCGTTGACGATCGCAGCGGCCGTGTACTGCACGATCATGAATCCCGACTCGGTGCCGTCCTCGTTGCCGATCAGGAACGCCGGCAGGCCGTCGCTGGTGGCCGGGTCGACCAGCTTGTTGAGGCGACGCTCGGAGATCGAGGCCAGCACCGGGATCGCGGCCTTGACGTAGCTCATCGCCAGCGCCAGCGGCATGCCGTGGAAATGCCCGGCGGAAATCACCTGCTGCTCGACGTGCTCGGCCTGCCGGTCGGGGAACACCAGCGGGTTGTCGGTCACCGCGTTGAGCTCGATGTCGAGCACGCGCCGCGCCTGCGCCACCGCGTCGCGCACCGCGCCGTGCACCTGCGGGATGCAGCGCAGCGAATAGCTGTCCTGCGGCTGGTGCTTCTTGCCGCCGCGGAAGGGCTTGAAGCGGGTGTAGAACTTCTCGCGCCCGTGCCGCTGCGCGAACGGCACCCAGTCCCAGCCGATGTCGAAGCCCAGGCCGCGCGCCTCGTCGGTGTCCCAGCTCGACGGCAGCCACGACCGGAAACGCGGCACCAGGTGATAGGGGATGTCGGCGAGCGTCGAGCCGGAGAGCAGTGCGCGCAGGTTGGCCGCCACCTGCACCTGGCCCGGGTGCGGGCGCAGCGCGTGCACGTCCTGCGCGAACGCGCCGAGCCGTCCCGCGAAGGCGTCGATCGTCATCGCCGCGGCGAGATCGGCGGTGTCGAGCAGGTCCTCCAGCTTCGCCAGCGCCAGCACGCCGGTGGCGAGCATCTGCGCGGTGCCGTTGTTGAGCGCCAGCCCTTCCTTGTACGACAGCGCCACAGGCTGCAGGCCGGCGCGCGCCAGCGCCTGCGCGCCCGGCAGCCGTTCGCCCTGGAAGAAGGCCTCGCCGCCGCCGAGCAGCACGATCGCCAGGTGCGAGAGCGGCGCGAGGTCGCCCGACGCGCCGACCGAGCCGAGCTGCGGCACCACCGGCACCACCCCGGCGTTGAGCATCGCCGCCAGCGCCCGCAGCGTCTCCACGCGGATGCCGGAGTGGCCCTTGAGCAGGGTGTTGATGCGGATGCACAGCATCGCGCGCACCACTTCCGGCGCGAACGGCTCGCCCACGCACACCGCGTGGGTGACGATCAGGTTGGCCTGCAGCTCGGCGTGCAGCGAGCGGCCGCCGTGCTGCCCGCCCGGCAGCTCCTCGCGCAGCGGGTGCGCGCCGAGCAGCTTGTCGGCATTGCTGCCGAAGCCGGTGGAGACGCCGTAGATCGGCTCCTCGCGGCGGACCTGCTCGGCGAGGAAGCCGGCGGCGCGCGCGACGTCGCGCAGCGCGCCCTCGTCCAGGCCCACCGGCGCGCCGTAGGCGACTTCGGCCAGCTGGCGCTGGGTGAGGGACTTGCCGTCGAGGAGGATGGGTTTCATGGTCCGCTTGCATCCGTCGCTGTCATTTTGCCCGCCCCCGTCGTTCCGCCCACTTTTGTCATTCCGAACGCAGTGAGGAATCTTTCCCCCGCCCCTCCTGCAAGGATCCCTCGCTGCGCTCGGGATGACAGGGGAAGGGGTGGCGCAAACGCGCGACGTGGGTCCGCCACGCGTACTCCTAGGCTCGCCATGCGTACTCCCTCGTCATTCCGCCCTGCGCGCCATCAGCGTGGCCGCCAGCTCCGCCTCGGCCACCTCGAACTGCTCGCCGCTGCGCAGGTCCTTCACCGCCACCACGCCGCGCGCGGCCTCGTCGTCGCCGCGGATCGCCGCGAAGCGGATCCCGGCGCGGTCGGCGTACTGCAGCTGTCTGGCGAGCTTGCGCGGCTCGAGCTGGGTCTCGACGTTGAGCCCGGCCGCGCGCAGTCGCTGCGAGAGCGCGAGCGCATGGTCGAGGCCGGCGTCGTCGAGCAGCGCCACCAGCACGTCGACCGTGCTTTCCGCGCCGGCGACCAGGCCGGCGTCGCGCAGCTGGAAGAACAGCCGGGTCAGCCCGATCGAGATGCCCACGCCCGGCAGCTTCGACTTGGTGTAGTGGCTGGCGAGGTCGTCGTAGCGGCCGCCCGAGCAGATCGAGCCGATCTGCGGCCAGGCGTCGAGCGTGGTCTCGTAGACCATGCCGGTGTAGTAGTCCAGGCCGCGCGCGATCGACAGGTTGATCGCGTAGCGCGCCTCGGCCACGCCCATCGCCCTGAGGCGGCCGAGCAGCTCGCACAGCTCGTCGCGGCCTTCCTCGAACAGCGGCGTGCCCGGCCCGAGCGCGTCGAGCTTGGCCAGCGCGTCGTCGTGGCCGGACGAACGCACGCGCGAGAACGCCAGCAGCCTGTCGGCGACTTCCGGCGACAGCCCGAAGCCCTCGCCCACCAGCGTCGCGCGCACCGCGTCCTCACCGCGCTTGTCGAGCTTGTCGATCTCGCGCAGCACCGCCACCTGGCGGTCGCCTTCGATGCCCTGCCCCTCGAAGAAGCCGCGCAGCAGCTTGCGGTGGTTGAGCTGGATGGTGAACGCGCCGATGTCCAGCGCCTCGAACACCGCCGCGATCACCGCCGGGATCTCGGCGTCGAAGCGCGGCGACAGCGTGTCCTTGCCGATCACGTCGATGTCGCACTGGTGGAACTCGCGGAAGCGCCCGCGCTGGGCGCGCTCGCCGCGGTAGACGCGCTGCATCTGGTAGCGGCGGAACGGGAACACCAGTTCGTGTTCGTGCTCGGCGACGTAGCGCGCCAGCGGCACCGTCAGGTCGAAGCGCAGCGCCAGCTCCGGCAGGGTGGGCCCTGGCCCACCATCCGCCCTCGCCTCGCCCGCCGCTTTCTCCAGCGCCCCCGTCGACTGCACGAAGTACACCTGCCGCTCGGTCTCGCCGCCGGACTTGGTCAGCAGCACCTCGGACAGCTCGAACACCGGCGTTTCCACCGGCAGGAAGCCGAAGCGCTCGAAGGTCCGGCGTATCGTGTCCAGCATGCGCTGGAACGCGACCTGGTCACGGGGCAGCAGCTCCATGACCCCGGGCGGTGTACGGGGCTTGATCAAGGCGGGACTCCGGCCGAATTCGCTAGCCGCACAGTTTAGCCGGTGGATGAATGCAGGCCGCGCCGGGCGAGGCCGCGCGACGATCGACGCGCCGCGACTATTGCCGCGACCCCGCCCGCCTCCTTACAATGCGCGGCTCACCCAGTCGGGGTGTAGCTCAGCCTGGTAGAGCGCTACGTTCGGGACGTAGAAGTCGCAGGTTCAAATCCTGTCTCCCCGACCAATCCAATCAATGGGTTACGAGAACCGGCTCGCGCCGGTTTTTTCGTTTCCGGCCGCCGCGCGCGGCCGAGGGAAACCACGCAGATGAGCCGCCCTCCAGCGCAAGCCGCTTCCGCCCGCCCCGTCCTGGCCGGCGGCCGGACGCTGGTGCTGGCCGGCATCGTGCTCTCGGCGTTCAACCTGCGCACCGCGGTCACCTCGATCACGCCGCTGCTCGACGAGCTGGGCCGCGTGTTCGGCTTCGGCGCCAGCATGGCCGGCGTGCTGGGGATGCTGCCGAGCGCGGCGTTCGCGGCGTTCGGCGTCGCCACTCCCGCCCTGGCCCACCGCGCCGGGCTCGAGCGCACCGCGCTGCTGTCGATGCTGCTGGCCGCCGCGGGCCTGGTGCTGCGCTCGCTGGCCGGCGGCACCGGCGTGCTGCTGCTGGGCTCGATCGTCGCACTGGCCGGCATGGGCATCGGCAACGTGGTGCTGCCGCCGCTGGTCAAGCGCTACTTCCCCGCGCGCGTCGGCGCGCTGAGCACGCTCTACATCACCGTTCTGCAGCTGGGCACGATCCTGCCGGCGCTGGTGGCGGTGCCGGTGGCCGCGGCGGTGGGCTGGCGGATCTCGATGGGCGCGTGGGCGCTGCTCGCGGTCGCCGCGGCATTGCCGTGGATCGGCGTGCTGTGGATCGAGCGGCGGCGCGAATCGGAGCTGGCGCGCTGCCACGACGCCGCGGTGGCCGGCGGTGACGAGGCGCCGGAACTCCCTGCGCCGCCCGTGCGCGGGCGCGCGTGGCGCACTTCGCTGGGCTGGGGCATGGCGCTGATGTTCGGCATGACCTCGCTGGCCACGTACTCGCTGTTCACCTGGCTGCCGAAGCTGCTGGTGGAAGCCGGCGCCACGCCGGGATTCGGCGGCGCGATGGTGGCGCTGTACTCGGCGCTGGGGCTGGTGGCAGCGCTGGCGATGCCGGCGCTGGCGGTGCGCGTGGCCAATCCCTTCCCGATCGTGCTGGCCTGCGCGGCCTGCCACCTCGCCGGATTCGCCGGCCTGCTGCTGGCGCCCATGGCCGCGCCGCTGCTGTGGGTGCCGCTGGTCGGGCTGGGGCCGAGCACGTTCCCGCTCGCGCTGACGCTGATCAACCTGCGCACGCGCACGCCCGGCGGCTCGGCGGCGCTGTCGGGCTTCATGCAGGGCGTGGGCTACGCGCTGGCCTCGCTCGGGCCGCTGCTGTTCGGCGTGCTGCACGAGGCGACCGGTGGCTGGGCGTGGCCGTTCGCGATGCTGGCCGCAAGCGTGGTCGTGATGGTCCTGGGCGGCTGGCAGGCGTGCAAGCCGCGCGTGCTCGAGGACGCCTGGTAGGCGAGCCGCTGCTCGTGGGAGCGGCTTCAGCCGCGAGCTTTGCATCGGTCGCTGAAGAGCTCGCGGCTGAAGCCGCTCCCACGTGACGGGGACGGCTACAGCACCGGCAGCTCGACGAAGCTCGCCGCTTCAGGCGTGTGCCACACCCGCTGCGTCGCCTTTAGATAGTCCTCCGGCCTGGCGAAGAAGATGTTCGGCACGAAGGTCTGCGGGTTGCGGTCGTAGAGCGGGAACAGGCTCGACTGCACCTGCACCATCACCCGGTGCCCGGGCTGGAACACGTGGTTGGCGTTGGGCAGCGCGAAGTCGTACGGCAGCGCCTTGCCGGGCTCGATCGCCTTCGGCGCGTCGAAGCCCTCGCGGTAGCGGCCGCGGAAGATCGCCAGCGACACCGCCAGCTCGTAGCCGCCCATCTCCGGCTTCGACGGCACCTGGTCGGGATACACGTCGATCAGCTTCACCACCCAGTCGCTGTCGCTGCCGCTGGTGGAGGCCTGCAGGTGCACCTGCGGCACGCCGGCGATGCGCAGCGGCTGCGTGAGCGGCTCGCTGGTCCAGGTCAGCACGTCGGGTCGGCCGTCGACGAAGCGCTGGTCGTGCACCAGCCAGGTCGTCCACGATTCACGGTCGCCGAAGTGCACCGGGCGCGGCACGTAGGGCACCGGCTTGGCGGGATCGGACACGTATTCGTCGTATTCGGCCTGCCCCGCCACCGGCGCGTCGAACGCGAGCTTGCCGCCGGCGAGCAGGTACAGCGGCCTGGGCCTGGCGGCGCAACCCTTGTCGCAGCTGCGCGGCCACGCCTTCAGGCGGTCCCAGTGGTTTTCGCCGGTGTTGTAGACCAGCACCGGCGGCGTGTCGGCCTTCGGCGCGCCGGCGACCAGGTACTGGTCGAAGAACGGCTTGAGCACGTCGCGGCGGAACTGCAGCGCGGTGTCGCCGTTCCATTCCAGCGCGCCCAGCGAGCGCGCCTCGTAGTTGACCTGGCTGTGACGCCACGGCCCCATGACGAGATAGTTGCGGTCGTTGCCGCCATCGCGCCCCTCCATCGCCGCGTAGGCGTGGTAGGCGCCGTACATGTCCTCCTGGTCCCACAGGCCCTGCAGCCACATCGTCGGCACCTTCAGCGGCGTGTGCGCCATCACCTTGTCCAGCGCCTGCTGCTGCCAGAACGCGTCGTAGGCCGGGTGCTCGGTGAGCTTGTGCCACCACGGGATCTGCTCCAGCCCGGCGGCGCGCGCGTAGTCGCCGGTCGAGCCGGCACGCAGGAAGTTCTCGTAGTCGTCGTAGCCGGCGCTGGCGATCTGCGCGCCCTTGCCGCGCTTGGTCATCTGCCCGGTGAAGTAGCCCAGGTTGACCTGGCGGAAGGCGCCGTAGTTGAACCAGTCGTCGCCCATCCAGCCGTCGACCATCGGGCTCTCCGGCGCGGCCACTTTCAGCGCCGGGTGCGGGTTCACCAGCGCCATCACCACGGTGAAGCCCTCGTAGGACGAGCCGAGCATGCCGACCCGGCCGTTGGACTCGGGCAGGTTCTTCACCAGCCAGTCGATGGTGTCGTACGCGTCGGTCGAATGGTCGACCGGGGTGTCGTTGAGCGGCCCGCGCAGCGGCCTGGTCGTCACGTAGTCGCCCTCGGAGCCGTACTTGCCGCGCACGTCCTGGAACACGCGGATGTAGCCGCCGCGCACGAATACCTCGTCGCCCTGCGGCAGGATATCCAGCATGTGCGGCGAGGCCATGCGGCTGGCGCGGCCGTCGGCGTCGTAGGGCGTGCGGGTGAGCAGGATCGGCGCGTCGTGCGCGCCCTTGGGCACCACGATGACGGTGTGCAGCTTGACGCCGTCGCGCATCGGGATCATCACCTCGCGCTTGACGTAGTCGTAGCCGTCGGTGGGCGCGACGAAGTCCTTGCCGGTGATGTCCGGCGTCATCGGCGGCGTCTGCGCGAAGGCGGGAGCGGCGGCGATGAGCAGGCCGGGCAGCAGGCAGCGGAGCAGGCGGGCGGAAGCGGCGTGCATGGCGGGTCCCCGGTGGCGAAACGACGACTCTAACGCCGGCGTGCCCGCGCGTGGGAAGAACGGCCGCCGACAACGCGACATCAATCACACGGGCATGACTTTCGGCCCATTCGTCCCTGGAAGGACGAAGGCGTTCCGCGAATTCCCAGCGGATCCCTTCTCTAGGAGCGCACCAGGGCGCGACCGCTTTTTCCGGGCAATCCCGGTCGCGCCCCGGTGCGCTCCTACAACGGTTTGGCGGCTACGCTCATTCCGTGCGCAGCACCGCGAGCCGCTCCTGCAGCCCGCCCAGCCGCAGGTCGCCCGCCGCGCCCGGCGAGACGCGCGCCGCGAGGCTGGCGACGGGATCGCCTTCGGCCCAGCGCGCGGGATCGGCGGCCTGGCGGTAGGCGTCGCGGAACGGCACGCCCTGCTTCGCCAGGTCGACGGCGAGGTCGGTGGCGTACATCGACGGCTCCAGCGCCGCGCGCATGCGCTCCGTCTTCCATTCGAGGTTGCGCAGCAGGTCCGGCAGCAGCGCCAGCGCCTGCAGGCCCTTGCCGAAGCCGTGGAACAGCGCGCCCTTGGACAGCTGCAGGTCGCGGTGGTAGCCCGACGGCAGCGACAGCAGCTGCTCGACCTCGCTGCGCGCGGCGGCGACGCTGGCGTAGCTCGCGCGCATCAGCTCGACCACGTCGGGGTTGCGCTTGTTGGGCATGATCGAGCTGCCGGTGGTGTACTGCGGCGGCAGCGCCACGAAGCCGAACTCGGCGGCGGTGAACAGGCTCAGGTCCCAGGCCACGCGACGCAGGTCAAGCATCGCGCTGCCCAGCGCCTCGAGCGCGGCGAGCTCGAACTTGCCGCGCGAGAGCTGCGCGTACGGCGGCGAGAGCTGCATCCGCGCGAAGCCGAGCGCCGCGGTGGCGTGGTCGCGGTCGAGCGCCAGGTTGACGCCGTAGCCGGCGGCGCTGCCGAGCGGATTGGCGTCGATCCAGGCGCGAGTGTCGCGCGCGCGCGCCGCGTCGTCGATGAAGGCCTCCGCCCAGGCGCCCCACCACAGGCCCAGCGACGACACCACCGCGCGCTGCAGGTGGGTGTAGCCGGGCAGCGGCACGCCGGCCTCGGCCTGCGCACGCCGCAGCGCGACGTCGGCGGCCTCGACGCACAGCGCCTGCGTGCGCGCCAGTTTCTCCTTCAGCCACAGCCGCGTGGCGACCAGCACCTGGTCGTTGCGGCTGCGGCCCGTGTGGATGCGCCGGCCGGCGTCGCCCAGGCGCTCGGACAACCGCGCCTCGATCGCGGAATGGCCGTCCTCGAAGCGTTCGTCGAGCACGAAGGCGCCGCTGCCGAAGTCGGCGGCCAGCGCGTCGAGCTCGCGCTCGATGCCGGCCAGGTCGCCGGTCGACAGGATGCCGATGCGCTGCAGCCCCTGCGCGTGCACGCGGCTGGCGGCGATGTCGTGCAGGAAGAACTCGCGGTCGAGCACCACGTCGTCGCCGGCCAGGAAGGCCTGGATCTGCGCGTCGACGGCGACGCCGGGCTTTTGCCAGAGCAGGTCGGACATGGGGATTCGCTTCCTTCGGGAACCTGTCGTTTCGTGGGAGCGGCTTCAGCCGCGAGTTCTTGACGGCGACGATGCTGTCATGCGGGAAAGCTCGCGGCTGAAGCCGCTCCCACGAGGGTCAATCAAGGGGAATGCACTCGGTTTCCGGGAAACCGAAGGCCAGGTTGAGGTTCTGCAGCGCCTGCGTCGCGGCGCCCTTGAGCAGGTTGTCGAGCGTGGCGACGACGACCAGCCGGCGGCCATCTTCCGACAGCGCGAAGCCGCCCACGTCCGCGCCGTGGCGGCCGGCGATCCGGCTGACCCACGGCGCGGCGTCGTCGACGCGCAGCAGCGGCTCGTCGCGGTACCAATCGGCATAGCGCGCGCGCACGGCGTCCAGCGCCATCGGCTCGCGCAGGTGCAGGTTGGCAGTCACGGTCAGGCCGCGGAAGTGCGGCGCGACGTGCGGCATGAACTCGATCGCGAGCCCGGTCTGGCGGCTGACCTCGCGCTCGTGCAGGTGGTCGACCAGCGCGTAGGGCATCAGGTTGTCGCGCAGCTTGCCCGGGTCGTTGCGGTCCGACGGCGTGGTGCCGGCGCCGGAATAGCCGGAGACGCCGAAGCACTGCACCGGTCCTCCGACCAGGTCGCGCACCGGCGCGATCGCGAACTGCATCGCGCTGGCGTAGCAGCCGGGGTTGGCGATCTTCCTCTGGCCGCGATAGCGCTCGCGCGTGAGCTCCGGCAGGCCGTAGTACCAGCCGTCGTCGAAGCGGTGGTCGGCCGACAGGTCGACGACCACCGGTTCCCCGCCCTGCCCGGCCAGGCCAGCCAGGCAGGCCTCGGACTTGCCGTTCGGCAGCGCCAGCACGCAGGCATCGACGCCGAAGTCGCCCAGCGCCTCGTGCGGGATGTTCGCGTAGCGCAGCGCGCCGCGGTACTCGGGCACGTGCGCGGACACCGGCTGCCCGTCGAGCTCGCGCGAGGACACGAACGCCAGTTCGAAGCGCGGGTGCGCGGACAGCAGGCGGATCAGCTCCGCGCCGGTATGCCCGCGCGCGCCGACGATGCCGACGGTCTTCTTCTCAGCCACGCTCGCGCCCTCCCAGCTCCAGGCGATGCTCCAGGTTGCGTTTCACCGCCGGCCACTCCGATTCGATGATCGAGAACGCCACCGTATCGCGCACGCTGCCGTCGGCGTGGCGGCGGTGGCTGCGCAGCACGCCGTCCTGCTTCGCGCCCAGCCGCGCGATCGCCGCGCGCGAGCGCTGGTTGAACCAGCTGGTCTCGAAGCCCACGCAAACGCAGCCCAGCGCCTCGAACGCATGCCCGAGCAGCAGCAGCTTGGCCTCGGTGTTCACGCCGGTACGCTGCACGCGCGGCGCGTAGAAGGTGTAGCCGACCTGCAGCCTCGGCACCACCGGGTCCATGTCGTAGCAGCGCGTGCTGCCGACCACGGCGCCCGCCGCGTCGAGCACCGCGAAGGCCCAGGAATCGCCGCGCGCCTGCTTGTGCAGCGCGGCGTCGATCCAGGCGGCGGCGTCCGCCGGCGCCGGCACGCTGGTGTACCAGCAGCGCGAGAGCTCGCCGTCGCCGAGCGCGATGCGCAGGCCGTCGGCGTGCGCCGGCGAGAGCGGCTCGAGCACGACGTGGCGGCCGGCGAGCCGCGGCGGGGTCTTCCAGGCGTCTTCGCGCATGTCCATCGGTCAGTCCCGCAGGGTGGGTTCGCGCACGGCGCAGTGCGCCACCGCGCGCTCGATCGCGGCGAAGCCGTCCAGCCCGTACCAGAACGCCTTCCACTTCTCCTGCTTGAAGCAGCCGTCGGATTCGGCGTAGTAGAAGATGTTGACCGCGTTGTGGTGGCGCGAGCGCCAGAACAGGCTCGGCGTTTCCTCGCGCATCACGTTCCAGACCGCGCGGCCCAGGCCTTCGCCCTGGGCGTCGTCGAGCACCGCGAACTTGTCCAGGTACGGCACGCCGTCGACCTCGGTGAGGATCACCGCGGTGCGGTAGTGCTCGCTGACGTAGGCGCGCAGCAGCGGCGTGCGTTCGAAGTAGTCCTCGACCAGCCTGCGGCCGAAAGCCGATTCGACCAGCTCGCGCAGCCGCGGCAGGTCCAGCCCGTCCCAGCGCGTCGCCCGCAGCACGCGCTCGCCGCGCCGCACCAGCGTGCCCGATCCCTTGTGCGTGAACAGCTCCTTGGCCAGCTCCGAGGGGCGCGTGATCGACACCGACGAGGACGGTGGCAGCGCCGACAACAGGTCGTGGATCTGCTCGATCTTCACCCGCATGCCCGAATGCAGCCACGGCTGCGCCAGCAGCTCGTCGTACTCGGTGCTCAGGTTGATCGAGTCGATCACCTTGCCGTCGCCGTCGAGCAGGCCGCCGGTGCCGGTGAGGAACACGATCTTGTAGGGCTGCAGCGTCTTGATCAGCTCGTTGGCGGCCCAGTCGGCGTTGACGTTGACGATCTGGCCATCCGCGGTCTCGCCGAGCGAGGCGATGACCGGGATCGAGCCGACCTTGATCGCCGCCTGGATGCCGTCGGTGTCCACGCGGTCGACCTTGCCGACCAGGCCGTAGCGGTCGCGGTCGAGGAAGGCGGCCTCGAACACGCCCGACTGGATCGAGGTCGCGCGCACGCCCTCGGCCTGCAGCGCCTCGACCAGGCGCAGGTTCTCCCGGCGCAGCACGCGGCGCACCACCGCAAGCACGCCCGCGTCGGTGTGGCGCAGGTTGTCGACGGTGCGCTTCTCGATCCCGGCGGCCTGCATCGCCTCGTCGAGCTGCGGGCCGGCGCCGTGCACGACGATCGGCGTGAGCCCGACCTGCTGCAGGAACGCAAGCGACGACACCAGCGACTCCAGCTCGTCGCGCAGGATCGCGCCGCCGACCTTGACCACGGCGAAGCGCGCCGCGTCGAGCTGCGAGAAACGCTTGAGGTACTGGCTGATTTCCTTCGCGCTGCCCATGCCCGAAAGCAGGCGGACGATGGTCTGGCGGGTCTGGCGGTGCGGTTGCATGCGGGTTCCGTTCTTGCGCGCTTTCGTTTTTTTCGTGGGAGCGAAGTCAGGAATGGATCCTGCTGTTGCCGGCGATGATCCGCCGTACCGCCCCGGCGTAGTCCTGGAGCTGCGACAGCGACACCCATTCGTCGGCGGTGTGCGCCTGGGCGATGTTGCCCGGGCCGCAGACCACGGCGTCGAGCCCGGCCGCGGAGAACAGCGAGGCCTCGGTCCAGAAGTCGACCGCGTTGCCGACCGGCAGCCCGAGCGCGTCGGCGAGGTCGCGCGCGGCGAGCCGGCGCTCCTCCGCGCCGGCGACGTCGCCGGCCGGCAGCGGCGGGCCGCGGAAGGTTTCCTCGTAGCGCTCGAGCGCGCCGCCCTCGGCCAGCCCGCCGAAGTGCGCATGCAGCTCGTCGATGTCGTGCGAGGGCAGCGGCCGGAACCCGAAGCGCACCTCGGCCTCGGGCGCGATCACGTTGGCCTTGATCCCGCCCTCGACGCGGCCGATGTTGAAGCGCAGGCCGGTCAGGCCGCCGAAGCGTCGGTGTGATTCGCCCTCGACGAGTTCGAGCGCGCGCGCGCCCCAGCGCATCGCCTGGTGGAGCGCGTTGGCCTCCATCGCCGCCGCCCCCGAGGCATGGCCGGCCTGGCCGCGGAAGTGCAGCAGCACCGAGCTGATGCCGCGATGCGCGAGCACCGCCTCGCCATTGGTCGGCTCGGCGACGACGACGCTGGAAAAGCCGTGCGGGCGCTTGAGGAAGGCCTCGATGCAGCGCGCGTCGTTGGCCTCCTCGTCGCTACCGAACAGGAACGCCGCGTCGCCGCGCGCGGCCCGCGCAGCCGCGACCAGGCACGCCGCCGCGCCCTTGATGTCGCAGGCGCCCAGGCCCATCGCGCGGCTCCGGCCCACCCGCAGCACCAGCGGATCGGCGGTCCAAGCCGGCGACGACGGCACCGTGTCCAGGTGCACGTTGAACAGCACCTCCGGCGTCCCACGCACCGCGAACAGCGACACCGCGCCATCGCCGTGGTCGGTCACCTCGACCCGGAAATCCGGCAGCTGCGCGCGCAGGTAGTCGAAGATCCCGCCCGTGCCGATCCGGCGCGGCGGGTTGCGGGTGTCGAAGGACACCAGGGCGGCGAGGTGCTGGAGGACGTCGTTCAACATGTCGTTCGCGCGGGCCTCATTCGTGGTTGATCTCGGCCCACAGCGTGCTGCTCATCCCGAACAGCTTGATGAAGCCCTCGGCTTCCTCCACGCCCCAGTCCGCGGATTGCGCGTAGGTCGCGCCCTTGGCGTTGAGGATGTGCGGCGAGTCCACCGCCACCGCATCGACGCGGCCGCCGCGCGTCTCCAGCACCACCTCGCCGTTGACCATCCGCTGCGAGGACGCGAGGAAGGCCTCGAGGTCGGTCTTGAGCGGGTCGTGGAAGAAGCCTTCGTACACCAGCTCCACCCACTTGCGCGCAGCCTCGGGCTTGAAGCGGTTCTGCTGCTTGCTCAGCACCGCCTCCTCGAGCGCCCGATGCGCGGCGAGCAGCGCGACCAGGCCCGGCGCCTCGAACACGATCCGCCCCTTCAGGCCGATGGTGGTGTCGCCCGTGTACAGGCCGCGGCCGACGCCGTACTGCGCGAACAGCGTGTTGAGCCTGGCCAGCAACCGGTGGCCCGGCATCTGGTTGCCGTCCAGCGCCACCGCCTCGCCCTGCACGAACCGGATCGTCGCGCGCAGCGGCTCGGTCGGCCACGCGCTGCGCGGCGCGCACCAGCCGCGCGCGCCCTCGCCCGGCGCCTCCCAGCGGTCGATCTCGCCGCCGGACATGGTCAGGCCGAGCAGGTTCTCGTTGATCGTGTAGGCCTTCTGCTTCGCGCGCACGCCGAAGCCGCGTTCCTCGAGATACTGCTGCTCGTAGGCGCGGGTCTGGGTGTGCTCCTTCTGGATCTCGCGGATCGGCGCCACGATGCGGTAGTCGCCGCTGGCCTTGACCGCGAGGTCGAAGCGCACCTGGTCGTTGCCCATCCCGGTGCAGCCGTGCGCGATCGCGTTGGTGCCCAGGTCGCGCGCGCGCGCCAGCGCGGCGTCGACGATCAGGTAGCGGTCGGACACCAGCAGCGGGTACTGGCCCTGGTAGCCCTCGCCCGCCCACACGAACGGCCTGGCGAAGCCTTCCCAGATCGCCGGCCCGCCATCGACGGTGACGTGGCTGGCCACGCCCAGCTCCGCGGCGCGCGCCTCGATCGTGCTGCGCTCCTCCGCGTCGACGCCGCCGGTATCGGCGAACACCGTGTGCACCGCCCACCCGCGCTCCTGCAGCCAGGGCACGCAGAAGCTGGTGTCGAGTCCGCCGGAGAAGGCGAGGACGATGTCGCGGGAGTCTTGGGGGCTGGTCATGGGGAAATCTCGGGAAGGACCGCGGGTGGGGAGGGGAATGTTTGCCTACTGCCGCGTGAGCGCGGCCATCACCGCCTTCTGCACGTGCAGCCGGTTCTCTGCCTCCTCGATCGCGATGCAGTTCGGCGAATCCATCACCGCGTCGGTGGCCTTGACGTTGCGGCGCAGCGGCAGGCAGTGGGAGAACACGCCGTCGCGGGTCAGCGCCATCTTGGCTTCGTCGACGATGAAGTGCCTGAAGCGGTCGCGGATCGGCTTCTCGGCCTCCCAGTTGCCGAAGTACGGCAGCGCGCCCCAGCTCTTGGCGTAGACGACGTCCGCGCCGGCGTAGGCGCCTTCGATGTCGTGGCTGACCTGCAGCGAGCCGCCGCTCTCGGCCACGTTGGCCTCGGCCCAGCCCATGTAGCGCTCGTCGAGCACGTACTCGGGCGTGGGGCACAGCAGGGTCACGTCCATGCCCATCCGGGTGGCGATGGTCAGCGCCGAGTTCGCGACCGCGGTATTGAGCGCCTTCGGATGGTAGGTCCAGGTGAGGACGTACTTCTTCCCGCGCAGATCCGTGGTGCCGAAGCGCTCCTGCAGCGCCATCACGTGCGCCAGCTCCTGGCAGGGATGGGTGATCGTCTCCATGTTGACCACCGGCACCGGGGAATATTCCGCGAACGACTTCAGCACCCGGTCCTGGCGGTCGACCTGCCAATCGACGAACTTCGGGAACGCGCGCACGCCGATCATGTCGACGTAGCGCCCCAGCACCTTCGCCACTTCGGCGATGTGCTCCTCGGCCTCGCCGTCCATCACCGTGCCCAGGTCGAACTCGATCGGCCAGGCGTCCTTGCCCGGCTGCAGCACCACCGCGTGGCCGCCGAGCTGGAACGCGCCCAGCTCGAAGCTGGTGCGGGTGCGCAGCGAGGGATTGAAGAACACCAGCGCGATCGACCTGCCCTTGAGCGCGTCGCTCGTCGCGCCGCGCCTGAAGCGCGCGGCCTGCTCAAGCACGGCGTCGAGCTCGGCGCGGGTCCAGTCCTGGGTGTTGAGGAAATGCTTCATCGGTGGTGTCCGCTGGCCTTGCTGGAAGCGGCCCGGATGGCCGCGGTGGTGGAGAACCGGCGCCAGGAACGAAAAAACCCAGCGCGGGGCTGGGTTTGTCCTGTGAAACTCGTGCGTGGCGAGTCCCGGCTACCCAGCGATTCGGGCTTCCGGTCGGCGCGCGCGCGAGGTCATGCCCGCCGCCATGCGGGCGGAGGTCAGGATGTCGGCGTGGGCGCACGGGGTCTGCATGGGGGCGGCATCGTCGCACGCCGCGGCGCGGGCCGCAAGCGGCAGGCGCGGCTTCACGGCCTGGTGCCGGCGGGGACGATCGGCGTGATCGACACGCGCACGCGCAGGCGGTCGCCCGGGTCGTAGGGCAGGCGCGAGCGGTACTTCACGCCGTGGTGGACGTAGTCGACGTCGTAGGCGATCGGGCGGCGGAACTCGCGGTCCGAAGGCACCACGCGGCATCCCGCCGCCGGTGCGGCCTCGTCCTTCTTCTCGTCCTTGCCGGAGTTCGGGGTCAGCGCGTCCTTCACCGCGCCGACCACGCGCGCCAGGCCACGCTTCTGCTCCTCGCCGCCGGCCGCGGCGGCGTCGTCGCATTCCTCGACCATCGCCGTCGCGCGCAGGGTCTGGTAGACCGGCTCGGCGCGCAGCACGCGGGCGTACTCGGTGCGCACGTTCTCGACCTGGATCACCGTCTGCGCGCCCGCCGGCGACGCGGCGGCAAGCAGCAGGACCAGTGGAAGCGTGCGGTTTGGGGACATGCGCGAGGTTTGACCTGCAGGGCCGGCCTGCAGTGTAGGCGGCAGCCGGTCGCAGGGGCTGAATCCCGGCTGTCGTGGGCCGGGCGCGACCGGTAGAATCGCGGGCTGTCCCCGCGATCGTCCGCGATGAGCCTTCGCCTCCACAACACGCTGACCCGGCGCGTCGAACAGTTCGCGCCGCTCGACCCCGCCTGCCCGACGATGTACGTGTGCGGGCCGACGGTCTACAACTACGTGCACATCGGCAACGCGCGCGGCCCGGTGGTGTTCGGCGTGCTCGCAGGCGTGCTGCGGCGCCGCTTCGGCGCGCTGCGCTACGCGCGCAACATCACCGACGTCGACGACAAGATCAACGCGGCCGCGGCCGAGCAGGGCGTGCCGATCACCGCGATCACCGACCGCTTCGCCGCCGCCTACCGCGAGGACATGGCCGCGCTCGGCGTGGCGCCGCCGGACATCGAGCCCGAGGCGACGCGCCACATCGCGCAGATCGTCGCGATGATCGAAGGGCTCATCGCTTCCGGCCACGCCTACGCGGCCGAAGGCCACGTGCTGTTCTCGGTCGCCAGCTTCGCCGGCTACGGCAAGCTCTCGCGCCGCGACCCGGAGGACATGCTCGCGGGCGCGCGCGTCGAGGTGGCGCCGTACAAGCGCGATCCCGGCGACTTCGTGCTGTGGAAGCCCTCGACCGCCGACCTTCCGGGCTGGGATTCGCCCTGGGGACGCGGCCGCCCCGGCTGGCACATCGAATGCTCGGCGATGGCGGCCGCGCACCTGGGCCAGACCATCGACATCCATGCCGGCGGCGTCGACCTGCAGTTCCCGCACCACGAGAACGAGATCGCGCAGAGCGAATGCGCGCACGGCGGGCGCACGTTCGCGCGGTTCTGGCTGCACAACGGCATGCTCAACTTCGCCGGCGCGAAGATGAGCAAGTCGCTGGGCAACATCGAGAAGGTGCACGACCTGGTGCGCGCGCATCCGCCGGAGGCGCTGCGGCATGCGCTGCTCTCCGCGCACTACCGGCAACCGCTGGACTGGTCGCCGGCGCTGGTGGAGCAATCCGTGCGCACGCTCGACCGGCTCTACGGCACGCTGCGCGACCTGGCCGGCGTCGAAGCAGCGCCGGAGATCCCGGCCGCGGTGGAGGATGCGCTCGACGACGACCTCAACACGCCGCAGGCGCTGGCCGAGCTGGCGGCGATCGCGGCGGCCGCGCGCAAGGCCGATGGCGAGGACGAACGCCGACGGCTGAAGGCGCAACTGCTGGGCGCGGGCCTGGCGCTGGGCCTGCTGCAGCAAGCGCCGGCCGAGTGGTTCGGTCGCGGCACGTCCGGCGACGACGATGCGCGCATCCAGGCGCTGATCGACGAGCGCGCGGCGGCCAAGCAGGCGCGCGACTTCGCCCGCGCGGACGCGATCCGCGACCAGCTGGCGGCCGAGGGCATCGTGCTCGAGGACACGCCGCAGGGCGTGCGCTGGAAGCGAGGAGCGCAGGCCTAGTTTCCAGGCGCGGCCCTTGGCCGCGCTGGCCAGCCGCGGAACTCGGGGCCTGGAGGGCCCGCGCATGGCGGCGCGCGTGCCGTGTCGACGCGCCATGCCGGATCCTGATGGCGGCGTCCGTCCGCCGGCGTAACGCCGATGCCGGCGCCGGTCGTCAGCGCGCGGGCGATTCCGGCCGGCGCGGCGCGGCGGAAGCGTCGATGCGGATGCGGGTGGCCTGCGCGCTCCCCAGCACGCGACGCAGTTGCAGGAGCACGCGGCCCTGGTCGCCAGTCCAGACTTGCCGCAGGGTTTCGCCATTTCCTCCTTGCGCGAGCCTGCGATAGCCGCGCCTCGGCATCTCGGCGTCGAAGAACGCCGCCGCGGCCTCGGGCGTGCCCGGATAGGCGTAGCTGCGGGCGCTGGCCCCGGCGTCGAAGATCCGTGCCTGCGGCGGCACGGGGATTGCATCGAGCAGCACCGGGACCGCGCGACGGTCGACCACCTGCACGCCGACGGCGAAGCTGCCGTCGCGTGCATGGGCGGATGCGGCGATGCCGATGGCGAGGACTGCCGTCATGACCGGATGTGGGCGCATGTCCGGCTTAACGGCCGGTCCCGGGATTGCTGTTGCCTTTCGCCGGGCCGATGGTGCGAATCGGGCAAGGCGTCACGCCAGGCAGGTGACACCTGCCGGTATTCCCGGCCGCGCAAGGGAGCGCGCGCAGGCCGAGTGACGCAATGCGTCATGTTCGGACGCTCCACGCGCTGCGTGACCGTCGTCCCAAGTCGTTCGTGCGCCAAGGCGCAGATGGCGTGAAAGAAAGCCGCCACGAGCCAAATACGCGATAGACATCACGTTTTCCAAGGCTCAAGACTCGGGGCCGCGGGCCGTTATTGTCAGATTGGCATCGAAATTGCTCCCTCGCTCCGCGATGCCTTCTCGCCCCTGGGCCTGCGGCACGGTTCAACCACTTCTCCTTTCGAGCCAAGAACGCCATGTCCAAGACCCGCCTGTTCCTTGCCCTGTGCTGCGCCACGGCCACCGGCAGCGCCTTCGCCGCCGCCTCCCCGCAGACCGCCAACTTCCAGGTCACCGCCAACGTGGCTTCGAGCTGCACGGTGAGCGCCACCGACATCGCCTTCAACGCCTACGACCCGGCCGACGCCAACGCCACCGCGCCCAAGGATGCGACTGGCACCGTCAGCGTCCGCTGCACGCGCGGCACCTCGACCGCGGTCGCCGCGCTCAACCAGGGCGCCAATGCGGCCACCGGTTCCACCTGCGCCACCCCGCTGCGGCAGATGAACGGCGGCGGCACCGAGCGCCTGCGCTACGACATCTACAAGGAGGCCGGCCGCACCAACCCGTGGGGCTGCGCCGCCGCCAACAGCCAGGCCATCCCCACCTTCGCCTCGTCGGTGACGCCGGTGACGCTGACCACCTACGGCCGCATCCCGGCCGGCCAGGACGCGGCGATCGGCAGCTACACCGACACCGTCCAGGTCTCCGTCACGTTCTGACCCCCCCACCGGGACTGCCGCTACCGGCAGTCCCGCGTCTTGCCGGAAATCCGATGTCGAGCATCGACCTGCGCCACGCCGGGCGCGCTTTCGCGTGCGCATGCCTCGCGGTCGCCGCATTGGCCGGCGGCCGCGCCGCCGCCGCCGAGTTCAACCTCAACCCCACCCGCGTCGAGCTCGACAAGGCCCGATCGATCGAGACCCTCGTGCTCGGCAACGCCGACGCGCGGCCGCTGAGTTTCGAGGTGTCGGTCAAGCGCTGGACGATGGCCGCCGACGGCAGCTGGCAGCTGCAGCCCAGCGACGAACTGGTCGTGCACCCGCTGGTGTTCACCGTGCAGCCCGGCGCGCAGGCGCGACTACGCGTGGGAACGCTGGACCCGGACACGGGCGCCGAGCGCGCCTATCGCATCGAACTGCAGCAGCTGCCCGACGCCCAGGCCGACGACGGCGTCGCGGTGGCCCTGCTGACGCGCATCAGCGTGCCGGTGTTCGTGCAGACCCGCGCACCGCAGGCGCGCGCGGCGCTCGCGGGCGGATCGCTTCGCGCCGACGGGCTGCACCTGGTCCTGGCCAACACCGGCGACCGTTACTTGCCGCCGCAGGACGCCCGCTTGCGGGTGCTCGACGCCGCCGGGCGCGTCCTGGACGACTCCTCGATCACCACCGGCTATGTGCTGGCGGGCGCACGCCTGCCCTTGCCCGTGCACGCCGTCACCGCCGCCGTCTGCGCGCGCGCCGAGCGCGTCGAACTGCAGCTGCCTGAAGCCGGTGGCACCGTCGTCGCGCCGCTGCCGGCCGGTGACCGGCAATGCGGCGGCTGAGCGCGCGACGCCGCCGCCGGTTCGCGTCCGCCGCGGCCATGCTGATGCTGGCATCGGCCGCGCTTGCCCAGGGGCGCGACGAGGTCCTGCTGCTGGACCTGTGCGTCAACGCGCGCTGCAGCGGCGTCGCCGCGGTGGTGGTGCGCGAGGACAAGGTGCTGATCGACCGCGATGCGCTGCTCGCGGCGGGCCTGGATCCCACCGCGCTGCCGGCGGTGCGGATCGGCGAGCGCGCCTTCGTCGAAGCCGCCGGGCTGGGTCGAGGCGTCGAAGTGACGGTCGATCGCGACAACCTGCGCGTCGACCTGACCCAGCGCGCCGTGGACATGCGGACGCAGACAATCGACCTGCACGGGCGGGGACAAACGGAACGCACGCGACAGCCGCGGCCGTGGACGGCGTTCGTCAACTACGCCGCGAGCGTGGGCGACTCCGGCGGCCAGCGCGACCTGGGCATGGAAAGCCTGTTCCTGGACGCGGCGGCGGGCCGCGGCCCGGCGGCGCTGCGCAGCACCGCGTTCTGGGATCCGGACACCGGCTGGCGCCGCGGCCTGAGCCGATTCGAGCTCGACCAGCCCGACCATCTGCGGCGCTGGACCGTGGGCGACCAGGTCGCGGTCGCGCGCGACCCGCTCGGCGGCGGTGCGCTGGTCGGCGGCGTCGGCGTGGAGCGGGCGTTCGACCAGGATCCCTACCTGGTGACCTTCCCGCAGCCCTTCTACCAGGGCGTGGTCGAGACGCCGGGCGTGGTGGAGGTCTACGCCAACGGCGCGCTGATCGGGCGACGCGAGGTCGGTGCCGGGCCCGTGAACCTGCAGAACCTGGGCGTGCCGCCGGGGCGCAGCGACGTGCGCGTGGTGATCCGCGACCCGTTCGGCAATCGCCGCGAGCTCGCCACCGCGACTTATTACGGCGGCAGCGCGCTGCTGGCGCCGGGACTGTCCGACTACGCCCTGCGCGTGGGCGCGGTGCGCGGCGGCGACCTCGACGGCGGCGACGACTACGCCGGTGCGCCGGCCTGGCAGGGCTGGTACCGGCGCGGCCTCAACGACCGTTTCACCGTCGGCGTGCGCAGCGAGGGCGGCGAGGCCTTCGCCAATGCCGGCGTCGACGCCACGCTGCGCACCGATTTCGGCGAGTTCGGCCTCGCGCTGGCGCGCAGCCGCGACGACGACGCGGGCTCTGGCCACGCGGTTTCGGCCAGCTACAGCTACGGCGGGCCGCGCGCGGGCCTGTCGCTCGGCGCGCGCCGCTTCAGCGCCGGCTACCGCAACCTCGGTGCGCCCTTCGACCTGTTCGGCGCACGCCTGCGCGAGGACGACTACGCCAACCTGTCGTGGTCGCCGGCGAGCCGCCTCTCGCTGCAGCTGGGCTATGGGCGGCAGCGGCGCGAAGGCCTGGCCGAGGAGCGCAACGCCACCTTCGCCGCCACCTGGCGGGTGTCCGCGCGCTCGCAACTGCTGTTCAACCTGCAGCGCAGCGAAGGATTGTTCGAGGACACCTCCGCCCTGCTCAGCCTCGACATCGCGCTCGACCGCGACAGCATCGCCTTCAGCGCGCGCGACCAGCGCAGCCGCGGCGGCGGCGAGGACCCCTCGACGGACAGCCGCGGCTACGGCGTCGACGCCAGGCGCTCGCGGCCCGCCGGTATCGGCTGGGGATACGATGCGAGCCTGCGGCACGATGCATTCGGCGATACCGGGGTCGGCCAGGTCGAATACCAGGGCAGCCATGGCCGCTACGCCCTGCAGGGCGACCACTTCGATGGCCGGACCAGCGGGCGCCTGCTGGCAAGCGGCGCGCTGGTCGGCATCGGCGGCCGCGCCTACCTGACGCCGCCGCTGGAGTCCGGCTTCGCGCTGGTGCGCGTGCCCGGCGTGGCCGGGGTGCCGATCCTGCGCGAAAACCTCGAGATCGGCCACACCGACGCGCGCGGCGACCTGCTGGTGCGCGACATGATTCCCTACTACGCCAACCAGATCGCGCTGGACCCGTCGCAAGTGCCGCTCGACTACCAGATCGAGCGCAGCGCGGGCAAGCTGTCGGTGTTCCGCAATACGGGAACGATCACGACGCTCGACGCGCATCCGCTGCAGGCGTTCTCCGGACGGCTCCAGCTGCGCGACGCGAGCGGCGCGCGCCCGGCGGAATTCGGCACGCTGCGGCTGGAGCGCGACGGCAGCGGCCAGGACAGCCCGCTCGGCGCCGAAGGCCGCTTCTACTTCGAGCAGCTGCAGCCAGGCCGCTACCAGGCGATCGCGGACAGCGGCGGCATGCGCGCGCAGTGCACGATCGACGTGCCCGCGGCCAGCGAACCGGGCATCCTGGACCTGGGCACGATCGACTGCGCGGTGACGACGAAAACGGGTGAACCATGAACACGATCGGCGCAAGCTCCCGTCATCCCGCCGGCATGGCGCACAACCTGCGCAGCTCCCGCGCGCGGCTCGCGGGCGCGACATTGCTGGCTGCCGTGCTCGCCTGCGCCAGCACCGCCGCGCAGGCCGGCAGCTGCATCGTTTCGGCGTCGGCGATCAACTTCGGCGCCTACGACCCGATCACCACCACCTCGCCGGTCGACAGCGCCGGCAACGTCCAGGTGGATTGCGACCCGACGACGTTCGGCGAACTGCTCTTCGGCGTCCAGGTCTCGATCTCGCTCAGCCGGGGCAGCTCCGGCAGCTACGCCGCGCGCACGCTGAGGCAGCCGCCGGCTTCGATCCTGCAATACAACCTGTACACCACCGCGGCGCGCACCACGGTCTGGGGCGACGGCAACGGCGGCACGCAAACCGTCGACGGCGCCGTCGGTGGATACCTGAGCGGCCAGCCCACGCCGCGCAGTTTCCCCGTCTTCGGGCGGATCCCGACCGGCCAGGACCCCAACCTCGGCCTGCACAGCGACACGATCACGGTGACCATCACCTTCTGAGCGCCTCGCGCGCGGGTTCGGCGCGGAACGAATTGCCGCGCATCCACCGGATCGGCTGTCTGCGACAATAGGCGCTCCGACCGCATCCCGGGCCTCGCGGCCCCGGCGCCCCTTGACCGACCCCGCCTTCCCCCTCGAACCCACCGCCGCCGCGGCGCAGCAGGCCATCCGCGAGGAATTCGGCTTCTTCGGCGACTGGTCGGAGCGCTACCAGTACCTGATCGACCTCGGGCGCAAGCTGCCGCCGTTCCCGGAGGAGTGGAAGAGCGACGAGCATCGCCTGCGCGGCTGCCAGTCGCTGGTCTGGATCGTGCCGTCGGGTGACGCCGGGCGGATGGAATTCGCGGCGATCAGCGATTCGGCGATCGTCTCGGGCCTGGTCTACCTCGCGCTGCGGGTGTTCTCCGGGCGCAGCGCGCGCGAGATCCTCGACACGCCGGCCGACTACATCGCCGACATCGGCCTGGCGCGGCACCTGTCGCCGACCCGCAGCAACGGCCTGGCCGCGCTGCTGGCCTTCATCCGCGACGCCGCGCAGCGCGCCGCCGGGTGAGCGTCGCCGGTTCGCCGTCCGTCGACGAGGCGCCCGCCTCGCCCCTGCGCAATCCCGGCTTCCGGGCGCTGATGGCGTACCGGATCTGCACGATCCTGTCCTACCAGATCGTCTCGGTGACGGTCGGCTGGCACGTGTACGAGATCACCCGCAGCCCGTTCGCGCTGGGCCTGATCGGCCTGGCCGAGGTGCTGCCCTACTTCTGCGTGGCGCCGTTCGCCGGCTACCTGGTCGACCACCTGCCGCGGCGCAAGCTCGGCGCCGCCGCCTGCGGCGGGCTGCTGCTCACCGCGCTGGTGCTGGCGGCGGTGACGCAGGGTTGGTTGCCGACCCGCGGCGTGTGGCCGATCTACGCCGCGATCGCGCTGACCGGCGTCGCGCGCAGCTTCCTCGGGCCGGTCTACAACGCGCTGTTCGCGCGGGTGCTGCCGCGCGAGCAGTTCGTGCGCGGCGCGAGCCTGGGCAGCGTGGTGTTCCAGAGCGGGATGGTGGTGGGGCCGGCGCTGGGCGGCGTGCTGGTGGGCTGGGGCGGCAAGGGACTGGCCTACGCCACCGGCGCGGGCATCGTCGCGGTGGCGGCGGCGGCCATCGGCACGCTGCGCGTGACCGAGCCGCCGCAGCTGCTGCAGCGCGCGCCGGTGTTCTCGAGCATCCGCGAAGGCCTGGCGTTCGTCTTCGGCAACCAGATCATGCTCGGCGCGATGGCGCTGGACATGTTCTGCGTGCTGCTGGGCGGCGCGGTATCGATGCTGCCGGCCTTCATCAAGGACATTCTGCACTACGGCCCGAAGGGGCTGGGCATCCTGCGTGGCGCGCCAGCGCTGGGCTCGATCTGCGTGGCGCTGTGGCTGGCGCGGCATCCGCTCCAGAAGCACGCCGGGCGCGTGCTGCTGGTCGCGGTGGCGTGCTTCGGGCTGTGCACCATCTCGTTCGCGCTGTCGCGGCATTTCTGGCTGTCGGCGGCGATCCTGGTCGCCTACGGCGCGTGCGATGGCGTTTCGGTGGTGATGCGCTCGACGATCATGCAGCTGGTCACGCCCGACGAGATGCGCGGGCGGGTGTCGTCGATCAACGGCATCTTCATCGGCTCGTCGAACGAGCTGGGCGCCTTCTACGACGGCGTGATGGCGCGCCTGCTGGGACTGGTGCCGGCGGTGGTGGTCGGCGGCTGCGTGACCCTGGGCGTGGTCGGCATCACCAGCTGGCGCGCGCCGCGGCTGCGGCGGCTGGACCTGCGCGAACTGCAGTAGCGCTTCAGCCCGGCCGGGCGGCCCATTGCGCATACAGGTCCTCCTCGCCCGCCGGGCGGAACGCGCGCAACGGCAGGGACTGCCCGCCGGGAGGCAACGCCATCTGCGCGTACACCGCCGCGGTCGACAGCCCGAACGGCGCGCCGTCCTCGTTCGAATAGGCGTACCAGGCGGCCGAGATGCCGCACAGGTGCATGGCCGCCAGGCACATCGGGCAGGGATGCCCGCTGGCGTAGACCACGCATCCCTCCAGTCGCGGGCTCCCGAGCACCCGGCCGGCCTCGCGGATCGCCAGCAGCTCGGCATGAGCGGTGGGATCGCAGGTGTCGTGGATGCGGTTGGCGGCGCGGGCGACGATGTCGCCCCCTCGCACCAGCACCGCGCCGAACGGCCGGCCGCCTTCATGGACGTTGGCGCGCGCGAGCGCGATCGCCTCGCGCATGAATGCCTCGTCGGGATGAGTCATGCGGATCTCCTGTGTCGGGCACCCGGCATGCACCGCGTGCATGGTGTCCGCCCCTGACGAAAAACCCGGCCATGGCCGGGTCGTTCGTTCGCGGCGAGGCCTCCCGGCAGGAGGCCGGTCAGTCGCCGATTTGCTTCTGCAGGTGCTCCCAGCGCTCCTGCTCGTCGATGGTGCGCTCGGCGGTCAGCCGCGCCTCGAGGCGTTCCAGCCCGATCTCCTCGCCCGAATCGACGCTGTAGCCGTACTCGCCCGAGTCCAGCCGCTTCAGCGTGCTGTCGATCTTGCCGATCAGCTTGCGGTAGCGGTCGCGGGTGCGCAGTTCCAGCGAGTTCTCGGTCTCGCGGGTGGCGCGCTCGGCCTCGTCGCCGACGTCGCGCACTTCGTCCTTGAGGTTCTCGATGGTCTGCTTGGATTCCTCGACCAGGTCCGCGCGCCATTGCAGCAGGCGCTGGCGGAAGTACTCGACCTGCAGTGGGCTCATGTACTCCTCGTCGGACGCCGGGCGGTAGCCCTGCGGCACGATCGGGCGGCCGGTGGCCTCGTCGGTCTTGTGCGGCACGACCTTGACCTTGACCTTGGGCGCGGGCGCGGGCGGCTTGGACGCCACCGCCACCGCGACCTTGCCGACGGGGCGCGGCGCGAACGGCGACTTCGCCGGCCTGGCCTGCGCGTCCTGCTTCGACGCCGGCTTCACGGCGGGCGCGGCCGGCTTCGCCGCAGGCTTCTTCTCCGCGGCGGCCGGCGCGGCCTTCTGCGCCGGCGCGGACTTGGCGACCTTCTTCGCGACCGGGGCCGACTTGGCGACCGGCTTGGACGCCTTCTTCGGCGCAGGCGCCGGCTTGGCGGCCCTGGCGACCGGCGCGGCCTTCTTCGCGGGCTTGGCGACCGCCTTCTTCGCCGGCGCCGGCTTCGGCGCGGCCTTCTTCGCGGGAGCCTTCTTCGCCGGAGCGGCCTTGGCGGCCGGCTTCTTCGCCGGAGCGGGCTTCGCGGCCTTCTTGGCGACTTTCTTCGCTGCCGGCTTCGCGGCCGGCTTCTTGGCGGCTGGCTTCCTGGCGGCCTTCGCGGCCTTCTTCACGGGTTTCTTCACTGCCACTTTCTTGCGGTCCTTTGATCTCCCGGAGCGGGAGATGTGGTTCCCTTGGATGGGAAAGCGCGCTGTTATACCCTGCCCTGACTACAGCGGCAACCGCGCCGGCCGGCGCGACGCCCGCACCGCACCCGACGTGACCGCCCGCCTCCTCATCGCCCTGCTGCGCGCCTACAAACGCTGGCTGAGTCCCCTGCTCGGGCCCCGCTGCCGTTTCGTGCCGACCTGCTCCGAATACGCCATGCAGGCGATCGCCCGCCACGGCGCGATGCGCGGCGGCTGGCTGGCGCTGCGGCGCATCGGCCGCTGCCATCCGCTCCACCCGGGCGGGCACGATCCCGTGCCGCCCGCCCGCCATCGCCACGCCCCACAGGATCCCCAATGCCCGACACGCTGATCGTCAACGCCCGCCTGGTCAACGAAGGGCGCGAATTCGACGGCGACCTGCGCATCTCGCGCGGCCGCATCGAAGCCATCGGCAGCGGGCTCTCGCCGCGCGAGCGCGAGACCGTGGTCGACGCCAACGGCCGCCGCCTGCTGCCGGGGATGATCGACGACCAGGTGCACTTCCGCGAGCCGGGCATGGAATACAAGGCCGACATGGCCACCGAGTCGGCGGCCGCGGTCGCCGGCGGCGCGACCAGCTTCATGGACATGCCCAACACCAGCCCGCCGACGCTCTCGGCGGAGGTGCTGGAGAACAAGTACCAGCGCGCCACCGGGCGCGCGCGCGCCAACTTCGGCTTCTACATGGGCGCGAGCAACGACAACCTCGAGGCGATCCGCACGCTCGACCCGCTGACCGCGCCGGGCATCAAGGTGTTCATGGGCGCATCCACCGGCAACATGCTGGTGGACAACCCCGAAACGCTCGCGGGCATCTTCCGCGAGGCGCCGACGCCGATCATCACCCATTGCGAAGACACGCCGATGATCGACGCGACGCTGGCGAGGTACCGCGCGCAGTACGGCGACGACATCCCCGCCGCCTGCCATCCGGACATCCGCTCGCGCGAGGCCTGCATCAAGTCGACCCGGCTGGCGCTGGAACTGGCGCGCACCCATGGCACCCGCCTGCACGTGCTGCACATCTCCACCGCCGACGAGCTGGCGCTGTTCACGCCCGGGCCACTCGTCGACGCCAACGGCGTGCGCAAGCGCATCACCGCCGAGACCTGCATCCACTTCCTGCGCTTCGACCGCGGCGACTACGAGCGCCTGGGCCACCTGATCAAGTGCAACCCCGCGATCAAGGAAGCCAGCGACCGCGAGGCGCTGATCGACGCGCTCGCCTCCGACGTCATCGACGTGCTGGCCACCGACCACGCGCCGCACACCTGGGAGGAAAAGCACAATCCCTACGTGCGCGCGCCCAGCGGCCTGCCGCTGGTGCAGTACGCGCTGGTGGCGGCGCTGGAGCTGGTGCGCGAGGGCCGGCTGAGCAACGCGCAGGTGGTGCAGAAACTGGCGCATGCGCCGGCGCAGCTGTTCGACGTCAAGCAGCGCGGCTTCCTGCGCGAGGGCTACTGGGCGGACCTGGCGCTGGTCGACGACACCCCGTTCACGGTGCGGCGCGAGGACGTGCTGTCCAAGTGCGCGTGGTCGCCGTTCGAGGGCACCACCTTCCATTCGCGCATCGCCGCGACCTGGGTCAACGGGCAGCTGGCATGGGACGGCGAGCGCATCGTCGGCGAGCCGCAGGGGCAGCGGCTGGAGTTCGATCGCTGATGCGGGGCCTGCGTGCGTTCGCCGTCGCCTGCGCGCTCGCGGCGGCGGGTGCGGCGCTGGCGCAGGATGCCCCGGATGCGCGCATCGTGTTTCCCGCCAGCGCGTCGCAGGGCGCGCTGGTGTTCGGCAGGGTCCCCGCGGGCAGCGTGGTCGAGTACGCCGGCCGCACGCTGCGGCCCACGCCCTACGGCACCGTGGTGTTCGGCGTCGATCGCCAGGAGCGCGGGCCACTGCGGCTGCAAGTGGTGCGCGCGGACGGGACGCGCGTGCCGGAGACCATCGCGGTCGCGCCGCGCGACTGGCCGCTGGAGCACGTCGACGGCGTGCCGCCGAAGACCGTGAACCCGCCGCCGGACATCGCCGAGCGCATCCGCCGCGAGCAGGCGCAGGTCACCGCCGCGCGCGAGCGCGACGACGACCGCGCCGACTTCGCCGCGCCGTTCGCATGGCCGGTGCAGGGGCGCATCAGCGGTCGCTTCGGCAGCGGGCGCGTCTACAACGGCCAGCCCGGCGCGGGTCATTCGGGCATGGACATCGCAGTGCCCGCGGGCACGCCGGTGAAGGCGCCGGCAGCGGGCGTGGTGACCTTCGCCAATCCCGGCCTCTACCTCACCGGCGGCACCGTGCTGCTCGACCACGGCCACGGCGTGAGCTCGAACTTCCTGCACCTCTCGCGCATCGACGTGAAGGTGGGCGACCGCGTCGCGCAGGGCCAGGTGATCGGCGCGGTGGGCGCGACCGGGCGCGCGACCGGGCCGCACTTGCACTGGGGGATGAGCTGGTTCGACGTGCGCGTCGACCCGCTGCTGGTGCTGGAGCGGGTGCGGTAGGCGTCAGCCGGTTCGTTCCGCGGCGCGCTGCGGCGCGTTCATCTTCATCCACGCCGATGGATTCCGGGGCGCGGCGGTGAAAGGACGCGGCAAGCGTCGAAAAGCGCGTCATCTGCCGCCGCGGCGCGCTATGCCGCCGGGCGGGCGCCGCTCACGCGCGCGACCGCGTCGTGCGCGTGCAGGCTCTCGAAGTGCGAGACGGTGGCCTCGAAGCGCTCGATGCGCGCGTCGGCCGACAGCGCGGCGGCAACCCGGCGCGCGGCGTCCTCGCAGAACATCAGGTTCTCGGCGTTCAGGCGCGCGAAGGCCTGCTCGTCCTCGCGCTTGACCGCGGTCTGCACAGGCGTGCCGAGCGCGGCCTCGATCGCGTCGACCAGGCTTTCGATCGTCAGCTGGCCGAACGCAGGCCTGAGCTGCACGCGCACGTCGGCGCGGCTGCGCTGCGCGTGCGGCGTGGCGGCGAGCCCGCGCTCGGAGGCGAGCCAGTCGCGCACCACGCCGGTCGACAGCGGCCGCGCGGCGGCGAAGTCCTCGGCGAAGCGCTGCGCATTGAGCTGGCGCGAGAGCGCCGCCGAGGCCGGGCAGGTGCTGGAGTACTCGACCGCGAACGCCAGCGCCAGCGACAGGTGGCCGCCGGCCAGGGTCGCGTCGATCTCCACCGGATAGCGCTTCCAGCCGGCGTTGTCGCTGGCCAGCGCCGGGCGCCGGAGCAGCTGCTCGTAGCGCAGCACGATCCGCGCGCTGGTCGACAGGCCGTCCTGCGAGTCGATGCAGTCCTGCAGCACGCGGCGCAGCCCGGCGGGAGTGATCGCCTCGGCGGACAGCGCGTCCTGCAGGCGCAGGTACAGCCGCGACATGTGGATGCCGCGCGCCTCGGGCTCGACCAGGTCGACGAAGACGTCGGCCGACGCGGCCACCTGCAAGGTGGCGCCGCCCGCGCCCGGGATCGCCAGCGGCAGCGCGATGCGCTCCATGCCCACCCACTGCAGCGGGCGCGCGGCGATGGCGAGGTCGCCGGCGACGTCCGGCAGGGAGGATTGGCTGGGGGGGTTCACGGCAGGCTGCACGCGGGAAACGGATGCGTAGTTTACCGGCAGGGCGCCGGGTCGCCCCGGAACGCTGCGTTTCCGCCCTCGCGCCCCGTGGGGCATGACGGGTTGGCGGGCCCCGGCGTTGCTTGCGCAGCCCGGAATCCCGGCATCAGGGCGCTTTCCCGATTTCCCGCCGCGCTTCAAATGACAGGTCGACGGCGCTGCTGCTAGCCGCGCGCCGCGCGCCAGCCCAGCCACAGGCTGCGCAACGGCGATGGCGGCCGTGCCGGTGATCCCGCGGCCAGCGCGCGCAGGCGCTGGCGCAGGAAGGCCGATTGCAGGCGCCGCGCGCGCGGGCCCTTCCCCCGCCCGGGCCAGGACGAGAGCAGGCTGATCGCACCTTCCGCATCGCCATGCAGCAACAGGCGCTCGGCCTGCAGGTCGCGCAGTACTTCCGCCGCATCCGGTTCGCCGTCGAACAGGGCGGCCTCGCAGCGCGCGGCCGCTCCCGCAAACGGGCCAAGGCCGTCGCCCTCTTCGCCCGGCGCGGCGTCGCGCACCGACTGCAGCGCGCGCAGCGCGGCTGCGAGCTCGATCCACGGCGCCGCCAGCGGCTGCAGCCGCGCGCCCAGCGGATGCCGGCGCGCGCCCTTCCCCCAGCCCTGCAGCTCCTCGTTCCACCAGGCCAGCTTGGCCAGGCCGGGCGTGGCGTCGGCGCCCGCCCACGCGGCGTCGGTCAGCTCCTGCAGCAGCGCGAACCAGGCCTGCGCCGGATCGCGCTGCGACGGCGGCAGGAAGGCACCGCCGATGCCCCACTCCGGCCAGCGCGTGCGCCACTTGGCGATGAATTCGTCGGCGGTGTCCATGTCGATATTGTAGGAGCGCACCAGGGCGCGACGCTTTCGTCGCGAAACCGATCGCGTCCAAAGGGGCGCTCCTGCGCGCCGCAAGCGGTCGCGCCCTGGTGCGCTCCTACACCGGCCAAGCCGCGGGGTCGAGCAGGTCGCGCGGCGCCGCGGCCATCGCGTCGGCCAGCCAGGTTTCCGGGTCGTCCTCGTGCAGGCGGTAGCCCCACAGCGCGACCACCGACGGCATCGCCGCGGCGCGCGCGGCGACGATGTCGCGCTCGTCGTCGCCGACGTAGGCGCACTGCCCCGGCTGGAATCCCAGCGCCTGCACCGAGTGCAGCAGCGGCAGCGGATGCGGCTTGCGCTCGGGCAGCGTGTCGCCGCCGACCAGAATCGCGCAGCGCGATTCCCAGCCCAGCGCCGGCAGCACCTGCCGGGCGAGGTACTCGGGCTTGTTGGTGACGATCCCCCAGCGCGCGCCGTCGGCCTCGAGCGCGGCGAGCATCGCCTCGATGCCGTCGAACGGCCCGCCGTGGCGGCCGAGCTCGCGCTCGTAGGCGTCCAGGAACGGCCGCACCAGCGCCTCGCGCGCGGCCTCGGCGAGCATCGGGAACCCGGCGGCGATCATCGCGCGCGCGCCCTTCGACACGTGCGGGCGCAGCGCGGCCAATCCCATCGGCGCCTCGCCGCGCGCATCGCGCAGCGCGTTCACCGCCGCCAGCATGTCCGGCGCGCTGTCGACCAGGGTGCCGTCGAGGTCGAACAGCGCCAGCCGCGGGAAGCGCGCGCCGGCCTCGCGCGCGCCCGGTGCGTCACTGCCCATCCGCGGCGTCCGGCTTGAGCGCGCAGGCCAGGTAGTTGACCTCGGTGCGCGCGGTGAGCCGCGCGCCCTCGCGCCAGGGCTCGTACGCGAGCCCGCTGACGTCCTCGAGCTGCAGCCCGCAGTCGCGCAGCCAGGCGCCGAGCTCGGACGGCCTGATGAAATCTCGGTAGCGGTGGGTGCCCCTGGGCAGCAGCCGGGCGACGTACTCCGCGCCGACGATGGCCAGCGCGAACGCCGCCGGCGTGCGGTTGAGGGTGGATGCGAACAGTCGCCCGCCCGGCTTGAGCAGCGTCGCGCAGGCACGCAGGATCGCCGCCGGGTCCGGCACGTGCTCGAGCATCTCCATGCAGGCGATCGCATCGAAGGCGCCGGGCTGCTCCGCAGCGAGATCCTCGACCGCCTGCACGCGGTAGTCGACCTTCGCCCCCGATTCGAGCCCGTGCAGGCGCGCGACCTTGACCAGGTCGTCGGCAAGGTCGATCGCCGTGACCGCGGCGCCCTCGCCCGCCAGCGCCTCGCTGAGCAGGCCGCCGCCGCAGCCGACGTCGAGCACCTTCGCGCCGCGCAGCGCGACGCGGTCGGCGACATAGCCCAGGCGCACCGGGTTGAGCGCGTGCAGCGCCTTCTGCGGGCCCTTGGGATCCCACCAGCGGTTGGCCAGGGCGGCGAACTTGTCGAGCTCGGACTGGCGGAAGTTGGGGGATGGCGAGTTCATGGCTGGATTCCGGCATCGTACGTCGGGGCTACGTCCCCGACGGCTTCTTTGGCATCGCGCGCCGGGGGCGTAGCCCCGGCCTACGCGGAGGCGTGGTCGATCGCGGCGATGCGGGCGCGCCATTGCTTCGCGTTGGCGACGATCGCGTCGGCGTCCATGTCCACCAGCCGCCGCTCGCGCAGCTTCGGCCGGCCGGCGATCCACACGTCGCCCACCTGGTGGCGGCCGGTGGCGTAGACCAGCTGCGAGACCACGTGGTGCAGCGGCTGCGTTTCCAGCGCCGACAGGTCGAAGCACGCGAGGTCGGCCTGCTTGCCCGGCTCGATCGAGCCGACCAGGTGGTCGAAGCCGATCGCCTTCGCGCCGCCGAGCGTCGCGGCGCGCAGCGCCTGGAAGGCGTCGAACGCCGCCGCGTCGTCCGCCACGGCCTTGGCCAGGAGCGCCGCGGTGCGGGTCTCGCCGACCATGTCCAGGTCGTTGTTGCTGGCGCAGCCGTCGGTGCCGATGGCCAGGTTCACGCCCGCGCGCTCCAGCGCGCAGGCCGGGCAGAAGCCGGAGGCCAGCTTGAGGTTGGATTCCGGGCAGTGCACCACGCTCACGCCGCGCTCGGCGCACAGGTGGATCTCGGCCTGCGTGAGCTGGGTCATGTGGATCGCGATCAGTCGGTCGTTGACCAGGCCCAGGCGGTCGAGCCGCGCGAGCGGGCGCTGGCCGTGCTTCTCCTGCGACTGCGCGACTTCCTGCGCGGTCTCGTGCAGGTGCAGGTGCACCGGCACGTCGAGCTGGTCGGCGAGCATGCGGATGCGCTCGAAGTTGGCGTCGTTGACCGTGTACGGCGCGTGCGGCGCGAAGGCGGTGGCGATGAGCGGGTCGTGCCGCCACTGGTCGTGGACCTCGCCGGCCTTGTCGAAGTACTCGTCGTCGCTCTTCGCCCACGCGGTGGGGAAGTCGATCACCGGCAGGCCGACGCGGGCACGGAAGCCGTGGCGCCTGTAGGTCGCGGCCTGCACGTCGGGGAAGAAGTAGTTCTCGTTGACGCAGGTGGTGCCGCCGCGGAGCATCTCGGCGATCGCCAGGGTGATGCCGTCGGCCACGAACTCGGGGCCGATCACCGCGGCCTCGATCGGCCAGATGTGCTCTTGCAGCCAGACCTTGAGCGGCAGGTCGTCCGCGACGCCGCGCAGCAGCGTCATCGGGTTGTGGGTGTGGGCGTTGACCAGGCCCGGGACCAGCGCGCCGTCGGGGCGCGAGACGGTCTCGGCGGGCGCGAAGCGCGCCCGCGCCTGCGCGGTCGGCAGCACCGCGACGATCACGCCGCCGGTGACGGCGACGGCGTGGTCTTCCAGCACCACGCCGTGCGGCTCGACCGGGACCACGAAGCCGGCTTCGATGAGGAGGTCGCAGGGTTCGGGGGCGGTTTCGGTCATTACGCCTTGTTCTTTGGTTCTTTGTTCTTGCTCATCATCCCCGCGAAGGCGGGGTCCAGGGACGTTGGCCCTTCCAGCCGGACAACGAGCAACGGCGAAGGTCACTGGATCCCCGCCTGCGCGGGGATGACGCCTCGGCAAAACCGCGCGCTGCGCGCGCGGGCCGATGCGTCACTTCACCCGCGAAACGTACTCGCCCGAGCGGGTGTCGACCTTGATCACCTCGTCCTGGCCGACGAACAGCGGCACGCGCACCACCGCGCCGGTTTCCAGCGTGGCCGGCTTGCCGCCGGTGCCGGCGGTGTCGCCCTTCACGCCCGGATCGGTCTCGACGATCCTGAGCTCGACGAAGTTCGGCGGCGTGACCTGGATCGGGGTGCCGTTCCACAGCGTCACCACGCAGTCCTCCTCGCCCTTGAGCCACTTCTCCGCGCCGCCCATGCCGGCCTTGTCGGCCTGGACCTGCTCGAAGGTCTCCTGCTGCATGAAATGCCAGTACTCGCCGTCGCTGTACAGGTACTGCATGTCGGTATCGACCACGTCCGCCGCCTCGACCGAGTCGGTGCTCTTCATGGTGATTTCCTGCACGCGCCCGGACTTGATCAGGCGGTACTTCACGCGCGTGAACGCCTGGCCCTTGCCCGGCTTGACGTACTCGGTGTCGGTGATGATCGCGGGATCGTTGTTGATCAGGATCTTCATCCCGTTCTTGACGTCGTTCATGCCGTAGCTGGCCATCGATGCTCCTGGAGCTGCCTGGCGATCGGGCTGCCGGCAGCGGCTAGAATGGTGGGATCGGGTTCCGGCGCGGCCGGATGCCCCCGGAACTGACCCGACATGATACCTGCTGCCCTCCCCGCGCTGCAGCCGGCTCCGGCCGGTGGCGCCGCCGACTGGAAGCGCCTCTGGCGCGAAGCCGTGCGCGACCCGCGCGAGCTGCTGGCCCTGCTGGGCCTGCAGGACGCGGCCCCCGGCCTGTCCGACGAAGCCGCCGCGCAGTTCCCGCTGCGCGTGCCGCGCGGCTTCGTGGCGCGCATGCGCCGTGGCGACCCGAGCGACCCGCTGCTGCGCCAGGTGCTGCCGCTGGACGAGGAACTCCGGCCCGTGCCGGGCTTCGTCGCGGACGCGGTCGGCGACGCCGCCGCACGCGCCGGCCACGGCGTGATCCACAAGTACGCGGGACGCGCCCTGCTCGTCGCCACCGGCAGCTGTGCGGTCCATTGCCGCTACTGCTTCCGCCGGCACTTTCCCTACGCCGAGGAGACCGCGGCGGCCGGCGGCTGGCGCGAGGCGGTGGCGACGATCCGCGCCGACGCCTCCATCCACGAGGTCATCCTGTCCGGCGGCGACCCGCTGTCGCTGGCCACGCCCAAGCTGGCCGAGCTCACCGGCGCGCTCGCCGCGATCCCCCATCTCCGTCGCCTGCGCATCCACACCCGCCTGCCGGTGGTGCTGCCCGAGCGCGTCGACGATGCGCTGCTTGCCTGGCTGCAGGCCCTGCCGTGGCCGGTCGCGGTGGTGGTGCACGCCAACCATGCGCGCGAGTTCGACGACGCGGTGGACGCGGCGATGGCGCGCCTGCGCGCGGCCGGCGCGAGCGTGCTCAACCAGGCGGTGCTGCTGCGCGGGGTCAACGACTCGGTCGACGCGCTGGCCGACCTGTGCGAGCGCGGCTTCGCCGCAGGCGTGCTGCCCTACTACCTGCACCAGCTCGACCGGGTCGCCGGCGCCGCCCACTTCGAGGTGCCGGACGCGCGCGCCCGCGAGCTGCACGCCGCCCTCGTCGCCCGGCTTCCCGGCTACCTGGTCCCGAAGCTGGTGCGCGAGGTCGCCGGCGACGCATCCAAGCGCCCGCTCTGATCGCGCGCCGACGTAGACTAGGGGCTTCGCCGCATGGCATAAACGCCCGCATGCCGAAGAACCCGGACCAAGCCCTGCGCCTGATGATCGTCGACGACAGCGTCGAGGATGCCGAGGCCATCGTCAGCGCCATGCGCAACTCCGGGATCGCGGTGCGGCCGCTGCGCCCCGAATCCGCGGACGAGCTCGCCTCGATGCTCGGCGCGCAGCCGATCGACCTGGTGCTGGCCGCCCAGCAGGCCCGGCAGATCCCGTTCGCCGAGGTGATGCAGGCGATCTCCGGCAGCGGCAAGGACATCCCGGTGGTCGCGGTGAGCAACGGCATCGACGATGCCGGCTTCCACGAGGCGCAGAGCGCCGGCGCGCGCAACATCGCGCTGCGCCACAAGCCGCAGCAGCTGCTGGCGACGGTGCACAGGGAGTGGGACGACCTCGAGGGCCGCCGTTCGCTGCGCCGGCTCGAGGCGCGCATCCGCGAGACCGAGCGCCGCTGCGACACCCTGATCGAGTCCTCGCGCGACCCCATCGCCTACGTGCACGAGGGCATGCACATCCGCGCCAACAGCGCGTACCTGGAGATGTTCGGCTACGACTCCTTCGAGGACATCGAGGGCATGTCGCTGCTCGACCTGGTGGCGCCGCAGCACGTCGAGGACTTCAAGCACCTGCTCAAGGACCTCGCCAAGGGCGAGCCGCCGCCGCCGCGCTACGACCTGGAGGCGCGCGACATCGAGGGCAACGGCTTCCCGGCCTCGATGGAGTTCTCGCCGGCGCTGTACGAGGGCGAGTCCTGCCTGCAGGTGGTGTTCCGCCGCCAGGAGCAGGAGTTCGACCCCGGCCTGGCGCAGGAAATCGAGGAACTGCGCCAGCGCGACCAGGTCACCGGCCTGCTCAACCGCCCGACCTTCCTGCGCGCGCTGGAGGACGCGGTGGCCGACGCCGCGCAGAGCAACGGCCAGCACGGCCTGCTGCTGCTCGAGCCCGACCACTATCAGCGCCTGCTGCACGACATCGGCCTGGACGCCGCGGACGCGATCCTCGCGGCGATGGCCGAGCGCCTGCAGTCCGCGATCGGCGAAGACGCCGTCGCCGCGCGCTTCTCCGAGCACAGCCTGGCCGTGCTCGTGCGCAACAGCGACTACGCCACCACCACCGCGCTGGCCGAGCGCATCCGCGAGGCGTTCGCCTCGCACGTGTTCCCGATCGGCAACCGCTCCAGCGTGATCACCGCCAGCATCGGCGGCGTGCAGATCGGCGAGAAGATCGCCAGCGTCACCCAGGTGCTGGCCAAGGCCAACCAGGGCGTGCAGTCGTCCAGCGGCGTCGGCGGCAACCGCTTCGAGATCTTCGACCCCGCCGCCGCCGACCGCGCCGAGGAGGAGCACGTGCAGGCCTGGGTCGCGCGGCTGCGCGACGCGCTCGACCAGGAGAATTTCGTGCTGCACTACCAGCCGGTGATCAGCCTGCAGGGCGACACGGGCGCGGTCTACGAGAGCTTCCTGCGCCTGGACGCCGGCGACGGCGAGCTGGTCAAGCCGTTGAGCTTCCTGCAGATCGCCGAAGAGCACGGCCTGCTGTGGGAGATCGACCGCTACGTCGTCGGCCACACGATCGCCACCATCGGCCAGCGCATCAGCGCCGGCAAGCCGACCACGCTGCTGGTCAAGGTCAGCCAGGCCTCGCTCGACGACGACAGCCTGGTGCGCTACATCGGCGAGCAGCTCAGCGCCCACGGCGTGCCGGGCGAATACCTGGTGCTGCAGCTGCCCGAGGCCAAGGTGTTCACGCACCTGAAGGCCGCGCAGGAGTTCACCGCCGCGATCGGCAAGCTCGACTGCCGGATCGCGCTGGAGCAGTTCGGCGCCGGCCTGGATTCGTTCCAGCTGCTGGCCCACCTCAAGCCCAACCTGCTCAAGATCGACCGCAGCTTCGTCGAGGAGCTGCCGAAGAACCCCGGCAACCAGGAGCGCATCCGCGAGATCGCCGACAAGGCGCGCGAGCTGGGCATCCGCACCATCGCCGAGTTCGTCGCCGACGCGGCGAGCATGTCGATCCTGTTCTCGGCGGGCGTGGACTACGTCGAGGGCAACTTCCTCGCCGGCGCGGGCCCGGACATGTCCTACGACTTCGAATGACCGCGGGTCGGCCGGCCCGCTGACCCTCGTGGGAGCGGCTTCAGCCGCGAGTTCTTCCTGCCCTCGCCCGGCCATCCGGAAAGCTCGCGGCTGAATCCACTCCCACGGATCCGCTCTCCTTCCCCGCCGATGTCCGTCCCGCACTCCCCGTATCGCGGCCGCTTCGCGCCCTCGCCCACCGGGCCGCTGCACTTCGGCTCGCTGTTGGCCGCGTTCGGCAGCTGGCTGATGGCGCGCCACGCCGGAGGGGAATGGCGGGTGCGGATCGAGGACGTCGATCCGCCGCGCGAGGTCGCCGGCGCGGCCCGTGCGCAGCTGCGCACGCTGGAACGCTTCGGGTTGGTTCCCGACGGCCCGGTCGTGCGCCAAAGCGAGCGCGGCGCGCATTACCGCGAGGCGCTCGAGCGCCTGCTCGCCAGCGGCGACGCCTTCCCCTGCCATTGCAGCCGTGCCGACCTGGCCGCCAGCGGCGGCGTGCATCGCGCCTGCGTCGCCGGCGCACGCCGGCCGGACCCGGCGATCCGGCTGCGGGTGCCGGACGGCGCCGTGGTCGCGTTCGAGGACCGGATCCACGGCCCGCGCGTCCAGGACGTCGCGCGCGAGGTCGGCGACTTCGTGCTGCGCCGCGCCGACGGCCTGTGGGCCTACCAGCTGGCGGTGGTAGTGGACGACGCCGCGCAGGGCATCACCGAAGTGGTGCGCGGCGCCGACCTGCTCGACTCGACGCCGCGCCAGATGTTCCTGCAGCAGCGGCTCGGCCTGCCCACGCCGCGCCATGCGCACCTGCCGCTGGTAGTCGACGCGGACGGCCGCAAGCTGTCGAAGTCGACGGCGGCGCTGCCGGTCGACGACGACGACCCGCTGCCGGCGCTGCGGCTGGCCTGGCAGGCCTTGGGCCAGCCCGCGCAGGCCTGGCCGTCCACGCTGCCGCTCGCGGCGACGCTCGCCGCCGCGGTTGAGGCCTTCGACCCGGCGCGCATCCCGCGCACGCCGCCGGCGGCGCTCGCCGCAACGCACAACGACGCCGTCATCGACGCCGAATAGAATCGATCGCGACGGGGAACTGGCCCCATCGTCCACCTGGGAGAGGCGAGATGACCACACGCGTGGCACTGGTGACCGGCGGCACCGGCGGGATCGGCACGGCAATCTGCAGGCGGCTGGCGGCCGGCGGCCACCGGGTGGCGACCAACTACCGCAACGAGGGGAAGGCGAAGGCCTGGCAGGCGCAGATGAAGCAGGCCGGCTTCGACGTCGCCCTCGCCCGCGGCGACGTCTCCACGCCCGAGGACGCCGAATCGATGGTGCGCGAGGTCGAGCGCCAGCTCGGCCCCGTCGACATCCTGGTCAACAACGCCGGCATCACCCGCGACGGCACCTTCCACAAGATGAGCGCGCAGCAGTGGCGCGAGGTCATCGACACCAACCTCAACTCGGTGTTCAACGTCACCCGGCCCGTGATCGAGGGCATGCGCGAGCGCAAGTGGGGACGGATCATCCAGATCAGCTCGATCAACGGGCAGAAGGGCCAGTACGGCCAGGCCAACTACGCCGCCGCGAAAGCCGGCATGCACGGGTTCACGATTTCGCTGGCGCAGGAGAACGCGCGCTTCGGCATCACCGTCAACACCGTCTCGCCCGGCTACATCGGCACCGACATGGTGATGGCCGTGCCCGAGGAAGTGCGCAACAAGATCGTCGCCCAGATCCCCACCGGGCGCCTGGGCGAGCCGGACGAGATCGCCTACGCGGTGTCGTTCTTCATCCCCGACGAGGCGAGCTGGATCACCGGCGCCAACCTGGCGGCGAACGGCGGGCAGTACATGGGCTGGTGAGGCAGGGGCTGTCGGGGCTGCGGGATCGGGGCTGGAGCCTGGGCCGGATTGAAGCATTCCCCACGAACCGTCATTCCCGCGGAAACGGGAACCCGGCGACGTCGGCTGTTGGGCCCGGTCGGCGTCTCCTGCCGATGTATCGGTTGCTGCGGCGACGCGTCGGTGATCGAGTCCGGGCGATCGCTGCGCGTGGTCATGACCACGTTGTCGATTGCCGCAACCGGAAGGTGTAGGTCGGGCTACCGCCCCGACGTTCGCCATTCGCGGGCGTCGGGCACGTAGGCCCGGCCTACACGTGGCGGAAGGACACCAGGTTACCGCCCCCCAGCCCGCGCCTTGCAACCCGTGCTGCACTGCGCCATGCTGCGAAGACGCCTCGTTAGAGCCTTTGCTCCATGACCAAGCCGCGCGTCATCAAGAAGTATCCGAACCGTCGCCTCTACGACACCGACATCTCCAGCTACATCACCATCGAGGACGTGCGCCAGCTGATCGTCGATGGCGAGGAGTTCGAGGTCCGCGACGCCAAGAGCGGCGAGGACCTGACCCGGCAGGTGCTGCTGCAGATCATCGCCGAGCACGAGCAGGACGGGCAGCCGATGCTCTCGACCCAGCTGCTGGCGCAGATCATCCGCTTCTACGGCGACTCGCTGCAGGGCTTCATGGGCAGCTATCTGGACCGCTCGATGCAGACCTTCATGGAGCAGCAGGCGCAGTTCCGCCAGCAGATGGGCAGCATGCTCGGGCAGACGCCCTGGTCGATGATGAACCAGCTCACCGAGCGCAACATGGAGCTGTGGAAGGACTTCCAGGAGAACCTCGTCGCCGGCATGGGCCGCAACCCGTCCGGTCCGGCGAAGGACAAGGACACCGCCGGCAAGCGCGGCAAGTAGGCGGGCTTTCCATGGGCAAGCGCATCGCCGCCGTCACCGGCGGCATCGGCGGGCTGGGCACCGCCATCTGCAAGTCCCTCGCCGCGCAGGGCCGCACCGTGGTCGCGATCGACCTGGGCGACCGCGACGACCGCATCGAGGCGTTCCGCGACCAGACCGACGGGCTGGACGTGCACTTCGCCGCCGGCGACGTCTCCGATTTCGACGGCTGCGGGGCGCTGGTGGAAGCCATCGCCTCCCGCCACGGCGCGCTCGACATCCTCGTCAACGCCGCCGGCATCACCCGCGACACCACCCTGCGCAAGATGCAGCGCGCGCAGTGGGACGCGGTGCTGCGGGTCAACCTCGACGGCGTGTTCAACCTGTGCCGGCACGCGGTCGAGGGCATGGCCGCGCGCGGCTTCGGCCGCATCGTCAACATCAGCTCGGTGAACGGCCAGACCGGGCAGTTCGGGCAGACCAACTACGCCGCGGCCAAGGCCGGCATGCACGGTTTCACCATGGCGCTGGCGCGCGAGGTGGCGCGCAAGGGCGTGACCGTCAACTCGGTTTCGCCCGGCTACTGCGAGACCGCGCTGGTGATGGCGATGCCGCAGGCGGTCCGCGAGCGCATCGTCGAGGACGTGCCGGTGGGCCGGCTGGGCCAGCCGGAGGAGATCGCGCGCGCCGTGGCCTTCCTCACCGCCGACGATGCCGGATTCGTCACCGGCGCCAACCTGCCGGTCAACGGCGGGATGTTCATGTCGTTCTGAGCCCCGCCCCCGGCCCTTGTGGGAGCGGCTTCAGCCGCGATTTTTTTGTCGGTTGCGGTGCTGTAGGAGCGACGGGAGTCGCGACGCTTTCGCGATCGGAAACATGTCGCGACTTCCGTCGCTCCTACATGGCTCTCGAAGAGCTCGCGGCTGAAGCCGCTCCCACAACGCCGATCTACGGGGCGCCGGCGGCGCCGCCTTCGGGACAGAAACGCCTGCGGTATTCCAGCGCCTTGGGCATCAGCGCCTTGAGGTTCTGGATGCGGGTGCCGGAGCTGGGATGGGTGGACGCGAATTCCGGCGGCGCCTGCCCGCCACCGGCCTGGTCCATGCGCTCCCACAGCGGGATCGCCTCCTCCGGGTTGAAGCAGGCCGCCGCCGCCAGCATCAGGCCCATTTCGTCGGCCTGCGATTCCTGCTTGCGCGCGTACGGCAGCGAGCGACCGTAGCCGTAGACCGCCATCGCCATCTGCAACTGCTGCTGGTCCATGCCGCTCATCGCGCCGGCCATCTGGCCCAACTGCGCCAGCTTCTGCTCGGTCATGCGCTGGGCGCCGTGGCGCAGCAATGCATGGGTGATCTCGTGGCCCATCACGATCGCCATCGCGTCGGCGTTCTGCGCCACCGGCACCAGGCCGGTGTAGACGGCCATCTTGCCGCCAGGCAGGCAGAACGCGTTGGCCTGGTCGGACTGCAGCACGGTCACGTCCCAGTCGAACGAGTCCTCGATGTGCTGGGCCTGCATGTTGTGCTCGGCCGCCAGGGCATCCTCTACCTCAGGCACCTTGGCGATCAGCCGCTGCGCGATCGCGCGCACCTGCTGCGAGATCTGCGCGTTGGCGTCGACCGGGTTCTCCTGCGAGAGGATCTCCTGGTAGGCCTGCAGGCCGAGCGCCTTCTCGTCCTGCGGCGAGATGCTCTTGTCGATGAACACCTGCTCGCCGGTCAGCGGGTCGGTGCTGCGGTTGGAGAAGTAGTAGTACGCGCCGTAGGCGATGAAGGCCACCAGGATCAGCAGCCGCGGGCTGAAGCCGAAGCCGCGCCGCTGCTGGCCGTACTGGCTCCGCGCATCGCCGAATGGGTTCTGACGCATCGTCCATCCTCCATGCCCGCCGCCGATCGCGGCTCGTCTAGATCTCGCGCACCACCCGGAAGCCGATCCGCGCGTTGGTGCTGTCCACCGCCGCCGGCGCCCGCCACGAGGAGCGCACCTGCGCCGGCGCGCTGGCCCAGGAGCCGCCGCGCACCACCCGCGTCCGGCAGCCCGGGTTGAGCCAGGCCGAACCGTCCCTGGGCGCGCGGCGGTAGCCATCATGCCAGCAGTCGGCGACCCACTCGCTCACGTTGCCTTCCAGGTCGCGCAGGCCCCAGGGGTTGGCGGCGAAGCGCCCCACCGGCGCCGGGCCCCAGTAGCCGTCGCCGTAGCCGGGGAAGGCGTTGTTCCAGCGCCGCCCGGTCGGCGAGCGGTCGCGCTCGCCGGTGAAGTTGCCGGCGCCGCGGCCGGGCCCCTTCCCGCCCCAGGGATACACGGACGCGCTGCCGGCGCGCAGCGCGTACTCGAACTCGGCCTCGCTGGGCAGGCGGTAGCGCTGCCCGCTCTGCGCCGACAGCCATTCGACGTAGGCCTCGGCGTCCTTGGCGCTGACGTGCAGGACCGGCTGGTCGTCGCCCGCGGGCCCGCCGACGTAGTCGCTGCGCCAGTCGACGCCGCTGTCGCGCGCGAAGTTGCCGCTGCGTTCGTCGTAGGCCATCGAATAGCCGCGCCGCTCGGCGCGCGTCCTGCGCCCGGTGGCGTTGATGAAGCGGCGGTAGTCGCCGACGGTCACCTCGGTGACCGACATCGCGAAGCCGCGATCGAAGCGGATCGCGCGCTGCGGCCGCTCGTTGTCGGAGGCATTGTCGTCGTCGGCCCCTGCGCCCATGCGGAAGCCGCCATGCGGCACGACCACCATCTGCGGCCCGCGCGCGCCGTTCTTCAGCCCGTCGGTGAACTGCTGCCCGGGGCGGAACTGGCCGTAGTGCTCGGCCAGGTCGATGCGCTCCCGCAGTTCGGCCGCCATCGGGTCGCCGGGCCTGGCGATCAGCAGCACGTCGGCCAGGCGCCGGCGCGCGAGCGCGATGCCGTTGGGCTGGCCCAGCGCGGCGATGCCCAGGTCGCGCAGCCGGGCGATCCGGGCGCCGCGCATGCGCTCGATGCGCTCCCGGGCGTCGGGCACCGTGGGCATCTTCGGCCGCACCTTGCCGGCGGTGGCCAGCCAGCGCGCGGCGCCGTCGAAATCGCCCTTCTCAGCCGCCAGCTCGGCGTTGCGGATCAGCGCGCTTTCCACCGCCGCCACGCCCTGCATCGCGCGCGGCTGTTCCGGACGCAGCTCCAGCGCCTCGCGGAATTTCGCCAGCGCGCCACCGCCCTGGCCGCCGTAGTCGCCGTCGGCCAGAGCGCGCTCGCCGTCGCGGTTGAGTTCCCAGAGGGTGTCGGCTTCGTCGATGCGCCCGAGGAAGGCGCGCACCGCCTCGTCGTCGGCGTCCACCGCGCGCGCCACCGCTGCCGCCTGGTGGGCCCGGCGCAGCGCGCCGACGTCGTCGTCGGCGTCCGCCAGCGCCGCGTCGCCCTGCGCGAGCATCGCCCGCAGCGCGCGCCGCAGCCCCTCGCGCACGCGCGCGTCCTCCGGCGCCTGCTTCGCCAGCGCCAGGTACAGCGGGATCGCCGAGTCCGCGTCGACCGCCAGGTTGCCCGCCTCCAGCGCGGCGTCGGCGCGCTTGCGCGCGGCGTCGACCTCGTCCGGCCCGATCTGCTCGGGCGGCGGGCGCCAGGTCAGGGTTTCCGCGATCGCGTCGTCGCCGCTGATCGTGACGATGCCCTCGCGCGGCTGCGGCTTGCCGGCGGCCTGCTCGCGCGCCGCCTCGTCGCCGCCGCGCGAGCACGCGGCCAGCAGCAGCGCCACGAAGGCGATCCGGACGATTGCGCGCAAACCCTGCTCCCACCGCGACGGGCCGCCAGATTACGCCATCGCCCCCGATCCCCGCATGCGCGGCGCGGCGCATTTGCCGCTGCCCGGTGCGGCCGTTAGGCTGCACCATCGCCACCCGACCGATCGCCCGTGCCCCACTGGATCACCGACCCCGCGGAGCTGGAACGCCGCATCGCCACCCACCGCGGCCGCATCGGCCTCGATACCGAATTCATCCGCGAGCGCACCTACTGGCCGCAGCTCGCGCTGGTGCAGGTCGCGCTGGGCGAATCCGACGACGACATCCTGCTGGCCGACCCGCTCGCCCCCGGCATCACCGGGGTCCTGCGCACGCTGCTCACCGATGCCGCCGTGCTGAAGGTGATGCACAGCCCCAGCGAGGACCTGGTCGCGTTCCGGCACGCCTGCGGCGTGGTGCCCCGGCCGCTGTACGACACCCAGGCCGCGGCCGCGCTGGCCGGCGTCGCGGCGGGCATCGGCTACCAGCGCCTGGTCCAGGACCTGCTCGGCGTCGCCCTGCCCAAGGGCGAGACCCGCTCCGACTGGCTGCGCCGGCCGCTCTCGCCCGCGCAGCTCGAGTACGCGGCCGACGACGTGCGCCATCTGTTCGCCCTGCACGACGCCCTCGACGCGCGCCTGCGCGAACTCGGGCGCACCGCATGGCTGGAAGAGGACTGCGCGCGCATGGTCGACAACGCCGAGCGCGACGAGGCCGAGCGCTGGCCGCACCTGTCGCTGCGCGCGGCGCAGTTCCTCGACGACCCGGCGCGGCGCCGCCTGCTGCGCCTGCTGCGCTGGCGCGAGGCGCAGGCGCGCCGCTCCGACCGCCCCCGCAGCTGGGTGCTCGACAACGAACTGGCGGTGCTGCTGGCGCGCGACCCGCCGGCCGATCCCGCCGCGCTGCAGCGCTTGCTCGATGCCCACCCCAAGGCGCCGCGCAAGCTCGGCGACGCGCTGTGGCAGGCGCTGCAGGCGCCGCTGGACGATGAAGGCCAGGCGCCGGAGCCGCGCAACGAGGACCGGGACCGGCAGGCCCTGCGTCGGCTGCAGGAGGCCACCGCCGCGCGCAGCGCGCAGCTCGGCCTCCCCGACGGCGTTCTGGCCTCGCGGCGCTGGCTCGAGCAGCTGCTGGGCGTGGACGACGCGGCGGGCGGCTGGCCGGGGCCGCTGTCGGGCTGGCGCCGCGCCGAGCTCGAACCGGTCCTCGCGCCGCTGCTGGCCCCGCCCACGCCGGACGCTGGCTTGCCGGCCGGCACGTCCGTATAATCGCCGGCTTCGTGGGGCGGTAGCTCAGCTGGGAGAGCGTCGCGTTCGCAATGCGAAGGTCGAGGGTTCGATCCCCTTCCGCTCCACCACTCTTCGACGAAGGCCCCGCCACCCGGCGGGGCTTTTCGTTTCCGGCGCGCGCTCAGCGCACCGGGAAGTCGTAGGCGGTGCCGGGATCCGGCTCCGGCCGCAGCGTGTAGTGCCACCACTCGTCGGCGTAGTTCTCGAAGCCCTGCGCCTGCATCGCATCGCGCAACCGGTGGCGGTTGGCGCGCTGGCCCTCGGTCACGCCGGGCGAGTCGGTGTGCGCGAGCTCGCCGAAATAATCGAAGCCGGTGCCCATGTCGAGCGGCTCGCAATGCCCCCCGGCGGCGTCGCACTGCTCGATCGTGAGATCGAGCGTCGCGCCGCGGCTGTGGCCGGAATGCTCGGCGATATAGCCCGGCACCAGCGCCGGCTTGTCGAGCAACGGGTAGAACTCGGCCTTGTTGCGCAGGTCGGCCGGATCACGCGCCCAGCGCATGAAGTGCGCGACCGCGCGCACCGGGCGGTAGCAGTCGAACGCCAGCAGCCGCTGGTGCCGAGCCCGCAGCGATTCCTGCACGCGCGCCAGCGCCTCGGCGGCCGGGCGCAGCAGGTAGCAGCGCGGCGCCTCGTAGCCGTCGATCGGCGTGCCGACGAAGTTGTGGGCGCCGGCGTAGCGCATGTCGAGGCCGATGTCCGGCGCCAGCGCGCGGACGTCGACCATGCCGGCGGCCGCCGCGTCCTTCGCAGGCGACACCGTGGGCACCGAAGGCGTCGACGCGCAGCCCGCGGCGGCGCACAGCAGCAATGGCACGATGGCTGCACGCGCGTTCATTCCGTCCCGCCGCGCGGGCAATCGCCGGTGCGCACGAAGGCCAGGTCCTCGAAATCGCTGCTGAAATCGGCTTCCGGGTCGATCTTGGCCATCTCCAGCGTGCGCTTTCCGGCTGCTTCGCCGAAATCGAGCCAGGGCTCGGTGTCCACGCCGCGCCCGTTCCACTGCACGAGGAAGCGGTCGCCCGCGCGCATCACCTCGCCGGCCATCAGCGGCGACCTGGCGGAGGCGAAGCGCACGCCGTCGCCGGCCGGGCAGATCGACACGTCGCCGAACCACGGGTCGCGATACACGCCCAGCCGCGCGCCCATCGTCGCGGCGTCGACCGGCCGCCTCGACGAGGTGTCCGGCACGGGATGCTCCCGCTGGCCCGCCTCCGCGTCGCGATCGAGTTCGTCGGCGTAGAACGCCACCGTGCGCCCCTGCGCGGGCGCGGTGAACTGCTTGACCAGCACCTGCGTCAGGACCGTGCGCGCGTCGTCCGCGTCGGCGTTGATCAGGACCACGAAGCCCGCGCCCTTCTCCGGCAGCAGCGTGAGCGCCGAATACATCCCCGACAGCGTGCCGGTGTGCGAGACCTTCCAGGTGCCGTCGACGTCCGTCAGCCGCCAGCCGTAGCCGTAGGCCGAATAGTGGCTGCCGTCCCATGCGCGCATGCGCGCCGACAGCGGCATGATCGTCTGCGGCGACCACACCGCCTCGCGCTGCGCCTTCGACAGCCACGGCTTGCCGCCGACCAGGCCGTCCTGCTCCGGCCGCAGCCACATCGCGGCCCACTTCAGCATGTCGTCGAGGCTGCAGCGGATGCCGCCGGCGGCCATCATCGGCACGTTCGGCACCACCGCCTCGTCGGCGCCGGAGACGACGTAGCGCCCGTCGTCGCGCATGTGCGGCTGGGCGACGTTGCCGACGGCGTCGCGGTTCCATTCGCCGACCTGGCAGCGGTCCATGCCCAGCGGCCCGAACAGCTCGCGCCGCACGAGGGTTTCGTACGGCGCCCCGCCCGCGGCCGCAGCCACCTCGCCGGCGACGATGTAGAGCGTGTTGTCGTAGGCGTAGCGCGAACGAAAGCTGTACTTCGGCTTGAGATAGCGCAGGCCGTGGATCACGTCCGCGCGGGTGAACTGGTTGGGGCCCGGCCACAGCATCAGATCACCGGCGCCCGCGGGCAGCCCGCTGTTGTGGACCAGCAGGTCGCGCACCTGCATCTCGCGCGTCACCCAAGGCTCGTGCATGCGGAAGTCCGGCAGGTACTTCACCACCGGGTCGTCCCACGCCAGCTTCCCTTCATCGACCAGCCGCGCCAGCACGCCGGTGGTCATCGCCTTGCTGTTGGAGGCGATCTTGAACAGCGTGTCGCGGTCGATCTTCCTGCCGCTTCCGGCCTCGAGCTCGCCGGCGGTGCGCTCGTAGACAACCTTGCCGTCCGCGACCACGCCGACCGCGAGGCCCGGCAGGTCGTAGCGCGCGATCGTGTCGTCGAAGGCGCGGTCGAAATCCGCCTTCGAGGGCGCCTGCGCGCCCGCCATGCCCGCCGCCATGAGCAGGAGGAGCAGGCACGGGCCGCGGCATGGATGCTTCATCTGCTCTCCATCAGGATCGCCGCGCCGGCCATGATCCTGCCGCCGGGCGCGGGCAAAAAAAAAGGGCGGCCCGACGCGCGGGCCGCCCTGGGAGGACCTCAGAAGAAGTTCCAGGTCACGACGAGCTGCGTGTATCTCGGCGACTGCCACACGGTGCCCTCGCCGAAGTACGGCATCGGCGTGCCGGGCGTGCTTTCGTAGCGGGAATGCACGTTGACGACCGTCTGGCTGTTGAGGAGGTTGTAGACGGAGAGCCGGGCCTTCAGGTCGATGTCTTTCACCGGCAGCGTCCAGGTGACGTTCGCGCTCAGGTCCTTCACCCACGGCATGCGGCCGTACGCACCGCGCTCGGTGTAGACCAGTTGCCGCGTGGTCCAATCGCCGCAGCCGGATTCGCACAGCCAGCCCGAACCGCCGCCGCTGAACTCGCCGGGACCGCCGGCGAGGCGGTTGTCATTGGGCCAGCTCACGCCGAACGCGGTGATCGGCCCGCCCGAGATCGCGGAGAAGGTCGCGCCGAAACTCCACATGTCGTTGAGCTTGTAGCTTCCGCGCAGCTTGAACTGGTGGCGATGGTCGTTGAACAGGACGCCGTAGCGCTCGTTGACGGCCGGATGGTCGTAGTACTGCACCAGGTTGGTGTCGTTGTAGCCCAGATCCGAGTTCACGGGGCCCTCGATGTTGCCCTCGGACTTGGACCAGATGTAGCTGGCATTGAAGGCCCACTTGTCGTCCCAGGCGCGGTCGACCTGGAGTTCGATCGCCTTGTAGGTGCGCCTGGGCTTCTTGTAGCCGAAGATCTGCCCGCTGCCCGAGGCCAGGTAGCCGTCCTTCGAGCTGTCGAACGTCACCCAATCCTCGGTGTCAGGGCACCACAACGTGGTCTTTTCGCCCGGGTTGATGATCGGCCAGTCGCCGGAATACCACGGGCATCCTTCCACGTGCCGGATGCTCGTGTCTTCCACGGCACGGGTCACCTTGCGGTAAGTGGCGTTGACGCCGTACGACCATGCCTGGCTGATCGCCTGCTGGAATCCCAGGATGAATTCGTCCTGGAAGACCTGCTTCAGGTTCTTCGCGACCGCGGTGCGGACGTCGTCGGGCGCGGGCGCATTGCCCTCGGTGTTGACCGGGCCGATCTGTGGGCCGAGGTCCGGCGCAAGATAGGGAGTGCCGGTGATCGGATTGCTTGCCTCGGTCAAGCCATCGAGAACGTAGTAGGTGTGCTCGTCCGTGGTACCGCCGCCGAAGTAGTCGGTGAGCTTGTTCGTCAACGGGATGTAGTAGCGGCCCGCGTTGCCGAACAGCTTCATCGTGCCGTCGCCCCTCATGTCCCAGCTGAAACCGAGGCGCGGCGAGATCATGTCGCTGAAATCGGCCTTCGCGAAGGTCGCGCCCGAAGCGAGCGTGTTCTCGAACTTGTCGCCGCGTACGCCCAGGTTCAGGAGCAGGTTCGGGGTGACGCTCCAGTTGTCTTCCACGTAGACCGCCTGCGCCTTCGTCGAAACGGGAGCACCGGTGATGTAGCGGCGCGCATCGACGTAGGCCGTCACGCCGTCGGGCACGGCTACGCCGTTGGGGAGCACTCGATCCTCGCCGGTAGCATCGGCAGGCATGCCGAGCAAGGTGTAGCTCACCCCATCGCCCGGGTAAACCGTCGAGCTGTCGGAATCCATGACTTCCTGGTCCAGGCCGAAGCGCAGCAAGTGGTCGCCCAGCGTCCATTCGAAATCCAGCCGGGCTGCTTCGCGCTTGTCGAAGCGATCGGAGATGCTGTTGTTGGTCGGGTGGCAGCCCTCCTGCATGGTCGCATCGCCGAACAAGGCCGTGTAGCTGTCATCCCGGAAGACCTTGCTGCAGTCGGCATCCCACGGGCTGCTGACGGTGGAACTGCGCTTGTTGACGCCGTACATCGCCTTGGCGACGAAGTCGTCCGTGAAATGACCCGTGTAGGTGATCGACCAGTTGTCGCCGCCGGAGCCCGTGGTGGATTCGCCCGTCTTCTCGCCCCGCTCGGCGGCTTCCCAGTCGTAACTGTATGTGCTGGTGGTCGAATCGGACTTGTCGGAGAACGCCAGCAGTTCCAGCGAGTGGTTGTCGTTGATGTGCCAGTCGAGCTTGCCACCCCAGAAATCGTTGTCGCCCTCGGTGTAGAAGGCCTGGTTCGTATCGATGTCCCTCGGCTGGCTGTCGCGCAGCTCGTACATGCCGAAGAAGAACAGCCGGTCCTTCACGAGCGGACCGGAGGCCCAGACGTTGGTCTTGTAGAAGGAACTCTTGTCCCGGCTCGTGCGGTCGCGCGCGTCGAGGGTGCCATCGCTATGGAAATGGTCGTTCTTCGACGACGCCCAGGCGGAGGGTTCCATGGTCACTTCCGCGCCGGCATGGAACTCGTTGGTGCCCGAGCGCGTCACCGCGTTGATCACGCCGCCGGTGCTGCGGCCGAATTCCGCCGAGTAACCGCCGGTCTTGACCTGGAATTCCTGGAAGAAGCCGAACGGCACGGACGAGAAGCCCTGGCGGCGATACGGGTCGGTCACGTCGAGGCCGTTGATGTAGACGACGTTCTCCGCGACCGACGAGCCGCCGAAGGTCAGGCCGCCGAAGGTGGCGCCGGAGGAGACGACGCCCGGCGCCAGCAGGGCCACGGAACTCAGGTTCTGGTCCACCGGCAATCGCGCGATTTCCTCGCGCCTGATGTTGGTCGCCGACTCGGTCGAGCGCACGTCCACGCGGTTGATCACGCGCGAACCGACCACCTGCAACGCTGCCATGTTGACCACCCCGCCCTCGCTGGCAAGGTTCACCGTCGTGGTTCCGCCCAGCGTGACGCCGACGGAAACCGGTTCGCCGACGTTCTGGCCGTTCCGGCTGGCCTGCAGCGTGTAGTCGCCGATCGGCAACTGGCTCAGGCGGTAGTTGCCGTCGGCACCGACCGTGATCGTGCGTGTCAGGCCCGTGTCCGGGTTCACCAGGGTGATCTGGTCGCCAGCGGTCGCGCGGCCGCCCACCGCGCCGGTCACCGCCTGCGCGAACACCGGCGCCGAGGCCATCGATCCCAGGCACAGCCCCATCGCCATGCAAAGCGCGCGCTTGCGCAGGTTCCGCTTGCTGCTCATTTCCCTCTCCCCGGTACTTGTGGTTTCGATGATGGTGGTGATGTCTAGCCTTGCGCGCTTCCCTGCCCAGCCGGCAGCAATTGCCACTGGAAGTCGTAGTCGAGCTGGTCGAAATACAGGTTGCCGCCGTCCCACTCGGCCTCGCCGCGCTGGTTGTCGACGTCGTCGGAACGGAACTGCTTCTTGGGCGGCTCGAACGCCGTGCCCCAGTCCTGGTTGAAGGCGATGCGCCAGTTGTCGAGGCCGCCGAAGTAGAACCACTCCATCGCCGGGTCGTCGCCGTTGCCCTTGTCCGCCGCGAGCCGGCCGGTGGTCACGTCCATCGGCACCCAGCCGTAGGGCGCGAGGTAGACCTGGCCCCAGTCGTGGATGTTGCTGTAGTCGCCGTCGGAGAAGACCATGCCCGACTGCCAGCGCGCCGGGATGCCGTTCATGCGCAGCAGGGTGATCAGCAGCAGGGTCTGCTGGCCGCAGTCGGCGTGGCCGGCGTGCAGAGCGTAGTCGCTGATGTTGGAGATGGTCGAGTACTCGCGCGCGCCCGCCCACGGGATCCCGTCGACCGCCGCGAACAGCTTTTGCGCGATCCGGTATGGATTCTTCTCGTCGCCCACGACCTTGCGCGAGAACGCGCGCATCGCGTCGGTGAACACCACGTGCGGCGGCCGCTGCGCGACGTACGGCGCGAGCTCGGCCGTGATCTCCGGCGCGACCACCTTGTCCGGATCGACGGCGTGGTACTGGCCGAGGATGGTCAGCTCGTAGGTGACCGAGAACGCCGTGGGCTGGCCGCGCTGCGCGGTCTTTTCCATGTACACGGTGCGCTGCGGCGCGGACTCGGGCGCGATCCAGTGCGCCGACGGCACGCTGGCGACGAAGCGGACGTCCTCCTGGTGGCCCGGGATCGCCTGCGGGTACGGGATCCACGCCCGCACCAGCTTGCCCGCGGGCACGGCGTCGGCGTCGACCGTGAGGCTCTGGGTCATGCGCAACCGCAGCGGCAGCACGCTGCTGCGGTGCTGCGCCAGCGCGGCGTCGCGGATCGCCCGCTGGTGGACGTTGAGCGCCTCCATCGGGCCGTCGGTGATCGGCGCCAGCTTTGGATCGCGGCGCGCGCGCGCCTCTTCGCTGAGGCGGAACAGGTTCGAGGGCGAGCGGTTGAAGTAGAGCGTGCGGCCGTCGATCGCCATGTGCTCGAACAGGCCTTCGCGGTTCCACTTCGCGAACTCGGCGTCGGTCAGGTCCGGCACCTGCCTGCGCACGCGCTCGCGGACGGCGGCCTCGTCGAGGGTGAAGTCGAGCAGGATGCGGCGCATGCGCTCGCGCTGGAACGCGTACGCGCGGCGCGCGTCCGGCGCGAGCGTGGCGTCGGCCAACGCTTCGGAGATGGCGGCCTCGGCGGCCTTGAAGTCGCCCGCGTCGACCATGTCCTGCACCTGCGCAGGCGTGGTCGCCGCGCCCGCGACCGGGGCGATCGCCACCACCGCGAGCAACCACGCGAGCGTCGCCGCCTGCAGCGCGATGCCACGCCAGCCGCGCGGCCGCGCCGACGCCGCGATGGGCATCGCCGCCGGCCGGAAAACCGGATGGGCCGAGGTGGAATCCACGCCTCTCTGCTCCCGTTGCACGCGTCCCCGTCGTCACGGCTGTGTAACATGCGTCCGGACCACGGTCAATAATTTATTCGAAAAACTTGCAACGGAAGAAATATGTATTCCATGATGCGCCGGCGGGCGCCCTGCCCGCACCCGGGGGACGCATCGATGTTGCAATGCGGAAAGACGTTTCCGGCGCCACGGGTCGCGGACGCTGAACCGCCCGCGGCGCCACCGTGCCGAGTTCCATCGCCGGCGGCGACACTGTCCGTCCCCGCGCAGACCAGGACCGACCGATGAAGCCCTCCTTCCTCCTCGCCGCGCTGCTCGCGCTGTCCGCCGGCGCGCTGTCGCCGCAAGCCGCCGCGCGCGCCGCGCCCACCGGCGTCGTCGGCGTCGACACCCAGCAGCTCACGCCGGATTACTGGGTCGATCGCCAGCGCCAGGCCGACAGGGTCGTGCTCGATCGCGGCGCCATCGCCTCCCAGAACCGCCGGCTGCAACAGGACGACCCGTCGCTGCACGACGTCGAGGGATTGCCCACGCAGCTCGACGCGGCTCGCGTACGCGAATGGATCGAGGCGCTCTCCGTCCGCCCGGACAAGCCGCTCTACGACGAGCAGGGCAAGCCGGTGTCGAAGAAGGCCATCGACGGCTTCATGGAGGCGCTCAACCTCAAGGCCATCCCGAAGACGCAGGACACCCGCTACGGCCTGGTGGTGCACCGCGCGGACCTGCGCACCTTCCCGACCGCGACGCGGGTGTTCAGCAGCGCCGACGACACCGACATCGACCGCTTCCAGGAAAGCGCGTTCTTCCCCGGCACGCCGGTGGCGATCGTGCACCGCAGCCGCGACGGCAAGTGGCTGTTCGTGGTCGGCAACCTCTATGCCGCGTGGATCGAGAAGCAGTACGTGGCCGAGGGCAGCAAGACCCAGGTCTTCGCCTACACGCGCAAGGTGCCCTACCTCGTGGTCACCGGCGCCAAGGTCCGCACCACCTTCACCCCGGACCTGCCGGCGGTGTCCGACCTGCAACTGGACATGGGCGTGCGCGTGCCGGTGCTGCGCGAATGGCCCGGCACGCAATCGGTCAACGGGCAGGCCGCGTACACCTCGCACGTGGTCGAGCTGCCGGTGCGCAACGACGACGGCAGCCTGCGCATCGTCCCGGCGCTGCTGCCGCGCACCGCCGACGTGTCCGCCGACTACCTTCCGCTCACCCGCGCCAACCTGATCCGCCAGGCCTTCAAGTTCCTCGGCGAGCGCTACGGCTGGGGCAATTCCTACGGCACCCGCGACTGCAGCAGCTTCGTCTCCGAGGTCTACCGCAGCTTCGGCGTGCTGCTGCCGCGCAACACCCGCGACCAGGGCGTGAGCCCGGCGCTCAACCGGCTCGCCTTCAACCCGGCCGACGGGCGCGACAAGCGCATGGCCGCGGTGCGCGAGCTGCAGGTGGGCGACCTGGTCTACATCCCCGGCCACGTGATGATGGTGATCGGCTACGACGACGGCATGCCCTACGTCATCCACGACACCAACGGCGGCAGCTGGCTGGGCCCGGACGGGAAGATGGTCAGCGGCCACCTCAACGGCGTCTCGGTCACCCCGCTGCCACCGCTGCGCTTCAACCCGACGCAGACCTACATCGACCGCATCACCAACATCCAGCGCATCCGGCCCTGAGCCGCGACGCATTACAAGGCGATTCCATGAAGATCACCGACATCCGCTTCGGCATGCTGCGGGTCCCGCTGAAGACGCCGTTCAAGACCGCGCTGCGCACGGTGGAGACGGTCGAGGACATCGTGGTCAGCATCCACACCGACAGCGGCCACGTCGGCTACGGCGAGGCGCCTGCCACCGCGGTGATCACCGGCGACACCCATGGCTCGATCGTCTCGGCGATCAACAAGTTCATCGCCCCGCGCCTGGTCGGCGAGGACATCGCCAACCTCAACCGCATCACCCGCATCATCCAGGGCGCGCTGGAGCGCAACACCAGCGCCAAGGCGGCGGTCGAGATCGCGGTCTACGACCTGTGGGCGCAGCTGTACGACGCGCCGCTGTACAAGATGCTCGGCGGCGGCGAGCCGGTGATCACCACCGACATCACCATCAGCGTCGACCACATCGACAAGATGGTGGCCGACTCGCTATCGGCAGTGGACCGCGGCTTCGAGTCGCTGAAGATCAAGGTCGGCAAGGACATCGGCGTCGACATCGAACGGGTCAAGGCGATCTACGCCGCGGTCGAGGGCCGCGCCCTGCTGCGCCTGGACGCCAACCAGGGCTGGACCGCGAAGCAGGCGGTGTACGCGATGCAGTCGCTGGAGGACGCCGGCGTGCGGCTGGAACTGCTGGAGCAGCCGGTCAAGGCGCAGGACATGGACGGGCTGAAGTACGTCACCGACCGCGTCCACACGCCGGTGATGGCCGACGAAAGCGTGTTCGGCCCGCTGCAGGTGATCGACCTGATCAAGGCCCGCGCCGCCGACATCATCAACATCAAGCTGATGAAGACCGGCGGCATCTCCAACGCCATCCGCATCGCCGACATCGCGGCGCTGTACGGTGTGGAGTGCATGATCGGCTGCATGATCGAGACCAGCATCAGCGTCGCCGCCGCGGTGCACGTGGCGGTGGCCAAGTCCGGGGTCATCACCAAGGTCGACCTCGACGGGCCGTCGCTGTGCGCTTTCGATCCCGTGGACGGCGGCGTGACCTTCAACGAATCCGAGATCTCGATCAGCGACGCGCCCGGCCTCGGCATCCGCGAGATCCGCGGGCTCGAGCCGCTGGCGACCTGAGGCCGCTGGAGGCGCGCCATGTCTCCCTTGCTCAAGATCCGCTCCGAGCGCGACCAGATGTCGGCGATCGAACGCCGCATCGCCGACTTCATACTCGAGAACGCGCACCTGCTGCGCGACTACTCCTCGCAGCAGCTGGCCAGCGCGCTGGGGATCAGCCAGTCGAGCGTGGTGAAGTTCAGCCAGAAGCTCGGGTTCAAGGGCTATCCGGACCTGAAGTACTCGGTCGGCGAGTCGCTGGCGCGCGGCGACGGCGGCGACGACAACGGCGCGCCCGCGGCCAGCGCGGTCCCGCACCCGCACGCGGCGCTGGCCGAGGGCCTGTGGCGCGCCAAGGCGCAGGCCGAGGAGGAGACCCGGCTGATCAACCCGCCGGAGAAGATCGACGCCATCGCCGAGGCGGTGCGGCGCGCGCAGAAGGTGTTCGTGATCGGGCTGGGGCCGGACGGCATCCAGGCGCGCGCGTTCGCGATGAAGCTCTCGCTGCTCGGCATCCTCGCCGTGCACCACTTCGACCCGGTGCTGATGCCGGCCGCGGTGTCGTCCGCGGGCGGCGAGGACGTACTGCTGGTGTTCTCCGAGCACGGCCGGCAGTCGTCGCTGTGCCAGATCGCGCGGCTGTTCCACGAGCGCCACGGCAAGGTGGTGACGGTGACCCGCCACACCGCCAACCCGCTGCGCGCGCACGCCGACCTGTCGCTGCTGGTCTCGGCCCACGACGAGCGCGCGCACATCGAGCCGCTGCTGTACCAGACCGCGCTGCAGCAGCTGCTGGACCTGATCTTCCAGCTGCTGTGCGAGGACGAGGCGCGGTTGCAGCAGTTCGCCATCAACCTCGAGCGCATCCATCCGATGCTCGATGCCTGACGAATGCGCGACCTCGACAGGATGAGCGCACCAGGGCGCGACCGTGGCCATGCCGGCGAACCCCGGTCGCGCCCTGGTGCGCGCCTGCAGGGAACCATGATGATCCGGACACTTTTCACGCTTGCCATCGTCGTCCTGCTTGCCGGCTGCGCCTCGCGCGGCGGACCGCAGGCCGCCGCCACCGCCTGGCGCGACGCGCGGCAGCTGGTGCTGGTCACCACCGCCGGCTGGGATGCCGATGCGGGCACACTGCGCACGTTCGAGCGCGACGACGCGGGCGCCTGGCGCGAGCGCGGCGCCGCCGCGCCGGTCAGCGTCGGCCGAAGCGGCTCGGCCTGGGGCCTGGGCCTGCATCCGGCGCAAGCCGACGGGCCTGCCAAGCGCGAGGGCGACGGCCGCTCGCCGGCGGGCGTGTTCGCGATCGGCGGGGCCTTCGGCTACGCCGAACATGCCCGCACCGCCCTGCCCTACGCGCAGATGCAGGCGACCAGCTGGTGCATGGACGTGGTCGCCTCGCCCGACTACAACCGCATCGTCGACGCGGCCCGGATCGGCGACGACGCGGTGCGCGGCTCCAGCGAGCCGATGCGGCTGGACCTGCACAACCACGGCGACCAACGCTACCGAACCGGCTTCGTGATCGAGCACAACCCCGGCGCGCGCAAGGGCGCCGGCAGCTGCATCTTCGCGCACCTGTGGAAGGCGCCCGGCGCACCGACCGCCGGCTGCACCGCGATGGCGGACGCGACGATGCAGCGGCTCTACGGCTGGCTGCGGCCCGACGCGCGGCCGGTGTTCGTGCTGCTGCCCGAAGCCGAATACGATCGCCTGAAGACCTCCTGGCACCTGCCCACCCTGTAGGAGCGCACCAGGGCGCGACCGGCCTTCCCCGGGAAAGCCTGCGGTCGCGCCTTGGTGCGCTCCTACGCACACAACCTCGGATGGATTTGGCATGTCGATGACCACCCGCGTACTGCTCGGCCTCGCGCTCGGCGCCGTGATCGGGCTCGCGCTCGCGTTCTGGAGCCCGGCCGCGGCGACCGCGGTGGCAGGCTTCGTGCAGCCGATCGGCCGTCTCTGGCTCAACGCGCTGCAGATGACGGTGGTTCCGCTGGTCGCGGCGCTGGTGGTGCTGGGCGTGAACACGGCCAGCGACGCGGCCTCGTCCGGGCGCACGGCGCGCAAGGCGATCGTCGTCTTCCTCGTCCTGCTCACCCTGGCTGCGGCCTACACCGCCGCGATGGCGCCGTTCCTGCTCTCGCTGGCGCCGCGCGACGAGGGCCTGGTGGCGTCGTTCCGCACCGCGCTCACGCCGGTGTCGGCGCAGGCCGCGCCCGGCGGCTTCGGCGATGCGATCGCCGCGATCATCCCGTCCAACGCGATCGCCGCCGCGGCGCAGAGCGCGATGCTGCCGCTGGTGGTGTTCGCGCTGTTCTTCGGCTTCGCGCTCACCCGCATCGATCCCGGCCACAAGGCGCGGCTGCTCGACTTCACCCAGGCCATCGCCGACGTGATGATCGTGATCGTGCGCTGGGTGCTGTGGGTGGCGCCGCTGGGCGTGTTCGCGCTGGTGCTGGCGGTGTGCGCGCAGGTCGGCGCCGGCATCCTCGGCGCGCTGGCTTGGTACATCCTGCTGCAGTGCACGCTGTACGTGAGCGTGACGCTGCTGCTGTACCTGGTGGCGCGATTCTTCGGCGGCGAGCCGTTCAAGCGCTTCGCGCTGGCGATCCTGCCGGCGCAGACCATCGCCGCCAGCACCCAGTCCTCGCTCGCCTCGCTGCCGGCGATGCTCGAGAGCGCGCGCGTGCGCCTGGGCTACCCGCTGCACGTGAGCTCGCTGGTGCTGCCGATGGCGGTGTCGCTGTTCCGCATCACCAGCCCGGTGCAGTACCTGGGCGTGGCGGCTTTCGTGGCGTGGATCTACGGCATCGACGTCTCCGCCGCGCACGTCGCCGCCGGCATCGGCCTGGCGGTGATCATCAGCATGGGCTCGGTGGGCCTGCCCGGGCAGGTCAGCTTCATGGCGACCAACATGCCGGTCACGCAGGCGATGGGCCTGCCGGTGGAACCGCTGGGCGTGCTGCTCGCCGTCGACACCCTGCCCGATGTGTTCGCCACGCTCGGCAACGTCAGCGCCGACCTCGCCGCGACCAGCGTGGTGGCCAAGGGCGCCGCGCCGGATGCCGTCGATCCGCTGGGGCCGTTCGAGGGCGTGGCGGGGAAGCCGGAGGCCTGAGCCCGCGAACCATCCATCCGCCTGCCTCGTGGGAGCGGCTTCAGCCGCGAGCTCTTGCCGCTCACCGTTCCTCGCTCCTCCTCCGAAAAGCTCGCGGCTGAAGCCGCTCCCACGGAAGTTCCCGCACCCGCGGGGAGTGCAGCCGCGGGCCATGACCAACGTCACTTGCCTCGCGCCGGCGCCGGCCGCCACAGTCGACCGGGTTCGTCCCCTTCACGCCCGCGCCACGGGGAGTCGTCGCGCGCGGGCCACAGCGGTGGAGCAACCCGATGCACAGACGCGACTTCCTCGTGGCCAGCGGCTTCGGCCTGGCCGGCCTGGCCCTTCCCTTCGGCACCCGCGCGATCGCCGCCGAGGCGCTGCTGACGACGATGGACGTCGGCATGAAGAAATCCATCGCCGACGCCGCGCTGCAGGCGGCGAAGCAGGCCGGCGCGTCCTACTGCGACGCGCGCATCGGCCGCTACCTGCGCCAGTTCGTGATCACCCGCGAGGACAAGGTGCAGAACGTGGTCAACACCGAGTCCACGGGCGTTGGCATCCGCGTGATCGCCAACGGCGCCTGGGGCTTTGCGGCCACCAACGACCTGAGCACGACCGGCGTGGCCAATGCCGCGCGCCAGGCGGTGGCGATCGCCAAGGCCAACTCGAAGACCCAGACCTCGCCGGTCGTGCTGGCGCCGACCAAGGGCGTCGGCGAAGTGGCGTGGAAGACGCCGATCCGCAAGAACTCGATGGAAGTGCCGGTCAAGGAGAAGGTCGACCTGCTGCTGGGCGTCAACGCGGCCGCGACCAGGGCCGGCGCCAGCTTCGTCAACTCGATGCTGTTCCTGGTCAACGAGCAGAAGTATTTCGCCTCCAGCGACGGCTCCTACATCGACCAGGACATCCACCGCATCTGGGCGCCGATGTCGGTCACCGGCATCGACAAGGCCAGCGGCAAGTTCCGCACCCGCGACGGCCTGTCCGCGCCGATGGGCATGGGCTACGAGTACCTGGACGGCGACGCCTCGGGCAAGGTCGTCTCGCCCAACGGCATCGTCAACTACGGCGCCTCCTACGACATGATGGAGGACGCCGTCGCCGCCGCGAAGCAGGTGCAGGAGAAGCTCAAGGCGCCGTCGGTGAAGCCGGGCAAGTACGACCTGGTGCTCGATCCCTCGCACCTGTGGCTGACCATCCACGAGTCGGTCGGCCACCCCACCGAGCTCGACCGCGTGCTCGGCTACGAGGCCAACTTCGCCGGCACCAGCTTCGTCACCCTGGACAAGGTGAAGGAGCACTTCCAGTACGGCAGCGAGCACGTGAGCATCGTCGCCGACAAGGTCCAGCCCAACAGCCTGGGCCAGGTCGGCTACGACGACGAGGGCGTGCCGGCGCAGAAGTGGGACCTGATCCGCGACGGCAAGCTGGTCAACCTGCAGGCCATCCGCGACCAGGCCGGGATCCTCGGCCTCGACCACTCGCAGGGCTGCTGCTACGCCGACTCCTGGTCGAGCGTGCAGTTCCAGCGCATGCCCAACGTCTCGCTGCAGCCGGGGGCGAAGGACCTCACCCCCGCGGAGATGATCAAGGACGTCGAGAACGGCATCTACATCATCGGCGACGGCTCGTTCTCGATCGACCAGCAGCGCTACAACGCCCAGTTCGGCGGCCAGCTGTTCTACGAGATCAAGAACGGCCAGATCACGCGGATGCTGGAGGACGTGACCTACCAGATGCGCACGCCGGAGTTCTGGAACGCCTGCGCCGGCGTGTGCGACAAGCGCGACTACCGCCTCAACGGCTCGTTCTTCGACGGCAAGGGCCAGCCCGAGCAGGTCTCGGCGGTCTCGCACGGCGCCGCCACCGCGCGCTTCAACGGCATCAACGTCATCAGCAGCGCCCGCAGCCTCGGCTGACCGCACAGGAGACCACGAATGAGCATCCTCACCGAAGCCGAATGCAAGGCCATCCTCGACAAGGTCATCGCGCTGTCGAAGGCCGACGAGTGCACCGCGCAGCTGACCGGCTCGATCGACGGCAACATCCGCTTCGCCCTGAACAACGTCTCCACCAGCGGCATCGTCAGCGGCGTCGACCTGGCCGTGCAGGTGGCGTTCGGCAAGCGCACCGGCACCGCCACGATCAACTCCTTCGACGACGCCTCGCTCGAGCGCGTGGTGCGCCGCGCCGAGGAGCTGGCCAGGCTCGCGCCGGAGAACCCGGAGTTCATGCCGGCGGTCGAGAAGCAGGCGTACAAGCCCAGCAACACCTTCAACGCGGCCACCGCGGCGATCACGCCCGAGTTCCGCGCGCAGGTCGCCGGCGACTCGATCGCCGCGTGCAAGGCCGAGGACCTCGTCGCCGCCGGCTTCCTGCAGGACGGCCAGAGCTTCGAGGCCTTCGCCAACAGCAACGGCAACTTCGGCTACCAGACCGCCAGCAGCATGGACTACACCTGCACCGTGCGCACCGCCGACGGGCGCGGCTCGGGCTGGGTCGGGCGCAACCTCGGCGACGTCGGCCAGTTCGACGCCAACCGCGACATCCGCACCGCGGTGCGCAAGGCCAGCGAGTCGGTCGACGCCAAGGCGCTGGAGCCGGGCAAGTACACGGTGATCCTGGAGCCGGCCGCGGCCGCCGGCCTGGTCTCGTTCATGCTGTTCTACTTCGACGCGCGCCAGGCCGACGAGGGCCGCAGCTTCCTGTCGAAGAAGGGCGGCGGCAACAAGCTCGGCGAGCAGGTCTACGACCCGCGCGTGAACCTGCGCTCCAACCCCTGGGACCCGGACGTGCCGGTGATGCCCTGGGACGACGACGGCCTGCCGCGCGAGGACATGCCGATCATCCAGGACGGCAAGGTGATGGCGCTGGACTACTCGCGCTACTGGGCGAAGAAGAGCGGCAAGCGCGCGGTCGGCACGCCCGGCAACTTCATCATGTCCGGCGGCGACAAGTCGACGGCGGACCTGGTGCGCGGTACCCAGAAGGGCGTCCTGGTCACTCGCACCTGGTACATCCGCATGGTCGATCCGCAGACCGTGCTGCTCACCGGCCTGACCCGCGACGGCACCTTCTACATCGAGAACGGCGAGATCAAGTACCCGGTGAAGAACTTCCGCTTCAACGAGTCGCCGGTGATCATGCTCAACAACATCGAGGAGCTGGGCAAACCGGTGCGCGTGCAGGGCGACGAATCGCCGTTCACGATGATGCTGCCGCCGATGAAGCTGCGGGACTTCACGTTCACGTCGCTGTCGGATGCGGTCTAGCGCGGACACCCGGCAGGATAGTGGACGCAGGCCGGCGGCCGACGCCGGCCTGCGCGCATGCAGGGCATGAACCGCGCGCAGTTCCTGAAGCTGCTGCTCGGCGGCGTCGCCGGCGCCGCCCTGCCCCGCGCCGCCCTCGCAGCCGCCGCGCCCTACGACTTCCGCTTCACCCGGCTGAAGTACGAGTCCGGCGACTGGGACGTCGACCAGCGCATGCCCGCCAACATGCTGACCTCGCTGGTCGACTACACCAGCCTGCGCGTGGACCCGGAGGAGCACGTGGTCGCGCTGGCCGACCCGAAGATGCTGCAGGCACCGTTCTGCTACCTCGCCGGGCACAAGCTGGTGGAATTCAACCCGGCCGAGCGGCGCAACTTCGAGCGCTACGTGCGCAACGGCGGCTTCGTCTTCGTCGACGACTGCAACCACGACATCGACGGGCTGTTCGCGAAGTCCTTCGAGCGGCAGATGGCGTCGATCTTCGGCCCTGCGGCGCTCGGGAAGCTGCCCAACGACCACGCCATCTACCGCAGCTTCTTCGTCTTCAAGGACGGCCCGCCGGCCACCGGCATCGAGCTCAACGGCTGGGGCGACGACCTGGTGCACGACTACCTCAAGGGCATCACCATCGACGGCCACCTCGGCGTGCTCTACAGCAACAAGGACTACGGCTGCGAATGGGACTACGACTGGCGCAACAAGCGCTGGCTGGCGGAGGACAACACGAAGTTCGCGGTCAACATCGCGATCTACGCGTTGACGGCATGATGTCCGCCGCATCGCCCTCGCCGCGCGCGCCTCATGCCGTCATCCCCGCGAAGGCGGGGATCCATGGACCTTCGCTGTTGCCGGTTGCCTGGCGAAGGCGTCGGAGCAACGTCCTTGGATCCCCGCCTTCGCGGGGATGACGATCTCCACCTTCATTCATGCGCGTGCCAGCACAGGATCCGCAATGACCTCTCCCCTCACCGAATCCAGCCTCCAGGCCGAGCTCGACCGCCTGTCCACCCTGCGCACCGCCATCGCCCAGGCCATCGTCGGCCAGGACGCGGTGGTCGAGCAGCTGCTGATCGCCCTGCTCGCCGGCGGCCACTGCCTGCTCGAGGGCGTGCCGGGGCTCGGCAAGACCTTGCTGGTGCGCTCGCTCGGCCAGGCGCTCGAGCTGCCGTTCCGACGCGTGCAGTTCACGCCCGACCTGATGCCCAGCGACATCATCGGCACCGAGATCCTCGAGGAGGACCACGGCACCGGGCATCGCGTGTTCAAGTTCCAGCCCGGCCCGGTGTTCACCAGCCTGCTGCTGGCCGACGAGCTCAACCGCACCCCGCCCAAGACGCAGGCCGCGCTGCTGGAAGCGATGCAGGAGCGCACCGTGAGCTACGCCGGCGTGACCCATGCGCTGCCGGCGCCGTTCTTCGTGCTGGCCACGCAGAATCCGATCGAGCAGGCCGGCACCTATCCGCTGCCCGAGGCGCAGCTCGACCGCTTCCTGCTGCACGTGCGCGTCGACTACCCGAGCGAGGCGGAGGAGCGCGACATCCTCGCGCAGACCACCGGCACGCACGTGGCGCAGGTGCCTCGGGTGATGGATGGCGCCGCGGTGCTCGCGCTGCAGGCGCGCGTGCGCGAGGTGCACCTGGGCGAGGACCTGCTGGCGTGGATCACGCGGCTGGTGCGCGCCAGCCGCCCGCTCGACGGCGCCGGCGAGGAAGTGCGGCAGTGGCTGCGCTGGGGCGCCGGTCCGCGCGCCGGGCAGTCGCTGGTGCTGGCGGCGAAGGCGCGCGCGCTGCTGCACGGCCGCCTGGCCGCGACCCGCGACGACGTCACCGCGCTCGCCGCGCCGGTGCTGCGCCATCGCCTGCTGCTCTCGTTCGCGGCCGAGGCCGAGCGCAAGACCACCGACGACGTGATCGCGGGGCTGCTGCGCGACGTGCCATTTTCCGGTTGAACGGAACGGCAACTGTGGGAGCGGCTTCAGTTGCGAGCTTTTCAGGCAATGGTGAAACAACAAGAGCTCGCGGCTGAAGCCGCTCCCACGACGACTCCAACGCCATGGCCACCTTTCCCGACCACGACCTGATCCCGCCCGGGGTGCGCGCGCGCCTCGGCGGGCTGCGGCTGGCCATGCGTCGCCACGCCAACGCGCCCGGCCACGGCGTGCACGCCAGCCGCAGCCGCGGCGCCGGGCTGGAGTTCGCGCAGTACCGTGCCTACGAGCCGGGCGACGAGCCGCGCCAGGTCGACTGGAAGCTGTACGCGCGCTCGGACCGCTTCTTCGTGCGCGAGGCCGAGCGCGAAAGCCCGCTGGCCGCATGGCTGCTGATCGACGCCAGCGCGTCGATGGCGCAGGCCGACGAAGCGCGCCCCGGCTGGTCGCGGTTGGACGCGGCGAAGGCGCTGGCGGCGTGCACCATCGAGCTCGCGCTGCGCCAGGGCGACCGTTTCGGCATCGCCGCGGTCGGCGGCGACGGGCTGCAGGTGGTGCCCGCCGGCAGCGGCGCGCGCCACCGCGATCGTTGCCTGCTCGCGCTGCATCGATTGCGCGCCAACGGCGCCTGGCCGGACGCCGAACGCCTGCGCCCGCTGTGGGAAGCGATCGCCGCCGGCTCGCTCGCGCTGCTGCTGGGCGACTGCTTCGACGAGGCCGCGGTCGCGCTGGCCGAGCGTCTGTCCGCGGCGCGGCGCGAAGTGGTCGCGATCCAGCTGCTCACCGTCGGCGAGCGCGACTTCGCGTTCCGCGGCGGCCACCGCTTCCGCGATCCCGAGACCGGTGAGGAACTGCTCGGCGACGGCGTCGCGCTGCGCGCCGGCTTCCTCGCCCGCTTCGCCGCCGCGCGCCAGGCGCTCGACCGCCGCTTCGACGCCGCCGGCATCCGCCACGCCGCGCACGTGCTCGACGAGCCGCTCGATGCGCCGCTGCGCGCGCTGTTCGGCGCGGGAGGCGACGCATGAGCCTGGCGCTGCTGCTGCCGGCCGCGCTCGCGGCGCTGGCGGCGCTGCTGCTGCCGCTGCTGATCCACCTCGCCCGTCGCAGCGAGCAGCGCATCACCGACTTCGCCGCGCTGCGCTGGCTGGCCGCGAATCCACGCCCGCGCCGCAAGCGCCGCTTCGACGAGCGCCTGCTGCTGTGTGTGCGCCTGCTGCTGCTCGCCGCGCTCGCGCTGCTGCTCGCGCGGCCGGTGCTGTCCGGCCGCCCCGACACGACACCGTGGATCGTCGCCGCGCCCGGCGTGCCCGCCGCCGTTGCGCGCGCGGCCGCCGGCGACGGCGACGCGCGGCTGCGCTGGCTCGCACCGGGATTCCCCGGCCTCGACCGGCCCGCGCCTCCGGCGCGCGAGCCCGTCGCCAGCCTGCTGCGCGAACTCGACGCCACCCTGCCCGCCGGCGCGCCGCTGACCGTGCTGGTGCCCGCCGTGATCGACGGCGCCGACGCGCAGCGGCCCAGGCTCAGCCGCGCGGTGGACTGGCGCATCGTGGCCGATGCGCCGGTGCACGCCGCGGATGACGATGCGCGCGCCGGCGATCCACCACCACGCGAGCCGGCCGATGGCGCGGCGCGCGCGATCCCCGCGCACGCCGCTGCGGATGCAACCGATGGACACAGCGATCCCGACGTTCCCGCGCATCCTCTCCAGCTCGTCGTGCGCCATGCCCACGACGCAGCCGGCGTGCGCTACCTGCGCGCCGCGGGCATCGCGTGGCGCACCGCGCCCGCGACCCCGGCCGGCAATGACGCCGCGGACCGCGATCGGTCGCGGCCGGACGCGGGCATCGCGCCGCAGGATGGGCGCGCGGTGCCGACCGCCAGCGCGGGCGCCGCTTCGCCCGTCTCCGTCGCCGACAGCGCCCAGCCGCTGCCGCCGGGCGCCCGCAACCTCGCCTGGCTCGCGCCCGGACCGCTACCGGACGGCATTCGCGCCTGGGTGCGCGAGGGCGGCCGCGTCCTGCTGCCCGTCGAGGCGCAGGTGCTGGAGCTCGCCGACGCGCCGCCGCTCTGGCGCGACGACGAAGGCAACGTCCTGGTGCGCGGCGCCACGCTCGGCCGCGGCCGGTTGATGCAGTTCACCCGCGCGCTGGCGCCGTCGGCGATGCCGCAGCTGCTGGAGGCGGATTTTCCGACGCGCCTGCGCGCGCTGTTCGCCGATCCGCCGCCCGCGCCGGCGCGCGTGGATGCGCGCGACTACGCGCCGGCCACCGGGCTTGCGCCTTTCCCGGAAACGCCGCGCCCGCTGTCGCCCTGGTTGGTCGCGCTCGTGGCCGCGCTGTTCGCGCTGGAACGCTGGCTGGCGAGCGGCCCGCGCCGGGAAGCCGCCGCATGAGCGCGGCCGCCCGCAACGCGGATGCAATCCTGCGCGCATCGCGTTCTGGCGCGCGGCGGCGGTGCGTGGCGATCGTCGCCGCGTTCGCACTGCCGTGGCTGTGCGGCCTCGCGGCGCTGGCGTGGCGCAGCGGCTGGGCGACGTGGTCGCTGGCCCTGTGCGCGCTGGCGCTCGCCACGACGGTTGCGCTCGCCTGGCGCGCGGCGCGCACGGTCGACGCGCGCTGGCTGGCGCGCCGCCTCGATGCGCGGCGCGCGGACATGGAGGACAGCGCAGCGCTGCTGTTCCGCAACTCCGGCACGCCGCCGGCCACCGATACCCCCCTGCAGCGCCTGCAACGCGAGCGCCTGCGTCGCCGGCTCGAAACCACTCCGCTGGCCGACCTGCGCGATCGCTGGCCGCTGCGCGCGCTCGCAACGTCCTGCGCCATCGCGCTCGCGCTGCTGGCCGCCGTCGCGCTGTGGCCGGCGCCGCGCGTGGCGATCGAAGGCGCCGCGCCGACGGTGGCATCCGGCAAGCCCGGCGCTCCGGCGCTGCCGCGCCTGCTGTCCACGCGCCTCGAGATCCGCCCGCCCGCCTACACGAGCCTGCCCGCGCGCGCGCAAACCGCGCTGGATGCGAAGGTCCCAGAAGCCGCCACCCTGCGCTGGACGCTGCGCTTCGCGCCGCAGCCCACCGCCGCGACGCTCGCCTTCCACGATGGCCGCCGCGTCGCGCTGCGCCGCGAAGGCGACGCCTGGACCGGCAGCCTGCGGCTCGAAAAATCCGCCCTGTACCGCATCGAGCTGCCCACCCCGCTGCCGAAGCCACAGGCGGCGCTGCACCGGATCGACGTCGTCGCCGACGCGCCGCCGGTGCTGCGCGCGCTCGCGCCCGACCGCAACCTCAGCCTGCGCGCCGAGGGCCAGCGCGCGTGGTCGCTGCGGTTCGAGGCCGACGACGACCATGGACTCGCGGCGAACGCTCGATTGGAGGTCGTGCAGACCCAGGGCGGCGGCGAGAACATCACCACGCGGCAGCGCACGCTCACGATCGCTGGCCAGGGTGGCCGGCGGCACCGGCGCTACGCGCACGTGCTCGACCTCGGCGCGCTGGGCCTGTCCGCCGGCGACGACCTGATCGTGCGCCTGGTCGTCTCCGACAACCGCAGCCCCCGCGCACAGCAGACCGCCAGCCCCAGCTTCATCCTGCGCTGGCCGCCCGAGGCCGCGGCCGAATCCAGCGGCATGGAAGGCCTCGTGCGCACCACGATGCCGGCCTACCTGCGCAGCCAGCGCCAGGTGATCATCGACGCCGAGGCGCTGCTCAAGGACAGGCCAAAACTGCAGTCGGAACGGTTCACCAAGCGGTCGAACGAACTCGGCGGCGACCAGCAGGCGCTGCGCCTGCGCTACGGCCTGTTCCTCGGCGAGGAAAGCGAGGGCGCGCCGGCGGCGCCCCCCAACGACCTGCCGACCAACGACCTTCCAACCAACGACGCCGAGGACACACGCCAGGCGCAGGCGCCGGCATCGCACGACGAGCACGACGCCGGCGCGCCACCGAAACCGCCGGCGGGGTTCGGCGAAGCCGGCGACATCGTCGCCGAGTACGGCCACGTCCACGACCAGCCCGAGGCCGCGACCCTGCTCGACCCGGAGACGAAGGAACTGCTGCGCGCCGCGCTCGGCCAGATGTGGCAGTCGGAGCTGCACCTGCGCCAGGGCGATCCCGCCGCGGCGCTGCCGTTCGCCTACAAGGCGCTGGGCTTCATCAAGCAGGTGCAGCAGGCCGAGCGCATCTACCTCGCGCGCACCGGCATCGAGATCCCGCCGATCGACGAAGGCCGGCGGCTGGGCGGCGACCGCGCCGGCCTGGCCAGCCGCCGCGACGTGCTCGCCGCGGCGACGCCGCCCGACCAGGCGCCGATGGCGGCCTGGCAGGCGCTGCAGGAGACGCCCGACGCGCGCGCGGCGACGCCCGACTACGCCGCGCTCGAGCGCTGGGCGCGCTCGCCCGAAGCGCACGTCGCCGACCCGCTGGCGCTGTTCGCCGCGATCGACGCCGCGCGCGGCGATCCCGGCTGCGCGCCTTGCCGCGCACGCCTGCGCGCGGCGCTCTGGCCGCTGCTGCCGGAACCGCCCGCCGGCGCGGCGCCGCGCACGCGCGCGGACGCCGTCGGCGCGGCGTACCTCGACGCACTGGACGACGGAGGCGCGCGATGAGCTTCGCCTACGCCAGCGCCAACGCGATCGCGATCGCCTTCGCCGTCGTCGTCCTCGCGGCGAGCGCGCGACTGCTGTGGCGGTTCTTCCGCACCGACGCCGCCCGCCGGCCGCGCGGCTGGCGCGTGGCCGCGCTGCTGCTGGCGCAGGCGCTCGGCGCCTGCCTGCTGTACCGCACGCTGTTCCCGCCGCAGGAGCGCGGCGAGGCCGGGGTGCTGGTGGTCGCCACCGCGGGCGCCGACCGCGCGCAGCGCGCGGACCGGCCATCGGCCGCGCAAGTCGTGGCCCTGCCCGAAGCGCCGGTGCTGGCGGACGCCCGGCGCCTGCCCGACCTCGCCACCGCGCTGCGCCTGCATCCCGGCACCACGCGCATCCGCGTGCTCGGCGCCGGCCTGGCGGCGCGCGACCTCGATGCCGCGCGCGGCCATGCGCTCGAGTTCGTCCCCGCGCCGCTGCCGCGCGGGCTGGTCGCGCTGTGGCCGCCGCGCCGCGTGCAGGCCGGGCGGCGCTTCGCCGTCGCCGGCCGCGCCAACGGCCTGCGCGGCGGGAGCGTCGAGCTGCTCGATCCCGCGGGCGCGATCGCCGCGCGCGCGGTGCTGCCCGCCGACGGCGCGTTCCGGCTCGGCGCGGACGCGGTCGGCGCGGGTCTGGCGCAGTGGCGGCTGCGCCTGCGCGACGGGCGCAAGGCGGTGGTGGAGGACGTCGCGCTGCCGCTCGACGTCGCCGCCGGCGCGCCGCTGCGCGTGCTGCTGCTGGCCGGCGCGCCGAACGCCGAGCTGAAATACCTGCGCCGCTGGGCCAGCGACGCCGGCCTGTCGCCCGAGGCGCGCATCGAACTGGGCGCCGGCATGCGCATCGGCGACGCGCCGGCCGCGCTCGACACCGCGACGCTCGCGCGCCAGGACCTGGTGGTGCTGGACCAGCGCAGCTGGGACACACTGGGCGGCGCGCGGCGCGCCGCGCTGCTGGCCGCGGTGCACGACGGCCTCGGCCTGCTGCTGCAGCTTCCCTACGCCACCGCCGCCGGCGAGCGCGCGACGCTGCGCCGGCTCGGCTTCGGCGCGGAGGCCGCCGGCCCGGCGCGCGAGGTCGCGCTGCCGGCGACGTCCGCCGCGACGACGGCAACCGGCGACGCCGCGGCATCCGCGAACGCGGCGCCGAAGGCCGACGCCGCGCCGACGCCGAAGCTCGTGCGCGGTCCGCTGCGCATCGCGGGCGACGACACCGTCGTGCTGCTGCGCGATGCCGGCGGCGCGCCGCTGGCCGGCTGGCGTGCGCATGGCGCCGGCCGCATCGGCGTGGCCACCTTCGACGAAAGCTGGCGGCTCGCGCTCGCGGGCCGCGAAGACCTGCACGGCGGGCTGTGGAGCACCCTGTTCTCCACGCTCGCGCGGCCGCGCGGCGGCGCGCTGCCCACGATCGACGGCGATGCCCGCGTGGGCGAGCGCGTGGTGGCCTGCGGCCTGCGTCCGGGCGCGCAGGTCGTCGCGCCCGACGGCAGGCGCAGCCGCCTGCTCGTCGACCCGGCCAGCGGCGTGCGCGCCTGCGCCGGGTTCTGGCCGCGACAGCCGGGCTGGCACCTGCTGCAGGAGCCCGCTTCCACGCAGGCCGGCGACGCGCGCGCGATCCATTTCCCCGCGCGCGGCGCCGACGAAGCGCCGGGCCTGCGCGCCGCTTGGCTGGCCGACGCGACCCGGCGCCTGGCCGCGGCCAGTGCCTCGCCGCGGGCCGGCGGCGACGGCCCGCTGCTGCCCGGCCCCCGCTGGCCGTGGTTCCTGGGCTGGCTGGCGCTGGCCGCGGCCGGCTGGTGGTTCGAGCGCTCGCGCCTGGGCGCCGCGCGGGACGCGCGCGGGCAGGCCTGAACCACTGTCATTTCGAGCAAAGCGAGAAATCCGGGGCCGGATCCGACGTGGTTCCGCGAAGCCCGGAATGAACTGGGCCCCAGGCTTATCCAGTCCCGGGCCACCCTGTCCCGGCCTGCTCGACGATTTCCGGCCCGTCGCGCGTTCGTGCGAAAATGCGCGGCTAATGCCCCCGTAGCTCAGCTGGATAGAGCGTCCCCCTCCTAAGGGGAAGGTCGTGCGTTCGAATCGCGCCGGGGGCGCCAGTACGCCCATCACCGACGAGACTGCCCCACTTCCGTCATTCCCGCGAACGCGGGAACCCAGTGGCTCGGCCCTTTCGCAATGAAGGCCGGCACGTCACTGGATCCCCGCCTTCGCGGGGATGACGAGCCCTGGCGGGACGACGAGCGGTGGCAGGGCGTCCCCGCATCCGATCGCAGGAGTTGATCCATGACCCACCCCGTCCTCACCGCCCTCGGCCTGTCCGGCAACGAATCCGGCACCTACCTCGGCAACGGCGCATGGTCGAAGACCACCGACGCCGGCGTGCTCGAGCCGGTCAACCCCACCGACGGCGAAGTGCTGGCGAAGGTGCAGGCGTCCTCGCAGGCCGACTACGACGCGATCGTCGAGCGCGCCCAGGCCGCGTTCAAGGTCTGGCGCACCACGCCGGCGCCGCGCCGCGGCGAGGCGATCCGCCTGTGCGCCGACGCGCTGCGCGCGCACAAGGACCAGCTCGGCTCGCTGGTCGCGCTGGAGATGGGCAAGTCCAAGCCCGAGGGCGACGGCGAGGTGCAGGAGATGATCGACATCGGCGACTTCGCCGTCGGCCTCTCGCGCCAGCTCTACGGCCTGACCATGCACAGCGAGCGCCCCGGCCACCGCATGTACGAGCAGTGGCACCCGGTCGGCCTGGTCGGGATCATCTCGGCGTTCAACTTCCCGGTCGCGGTGTGGGCCTGGAACGCGTTCGTGGCCGCGGTGTGCGGCGACATCTCGATCTGGAAGCCCTCGCCCAAGACCCCGCTGTCGGCGATCGCCGCGGTGCGCATCTGCAACGAGGCGCTGCGCAAGGCCGGCTTCCCCGACCTGTTCTTCCTGTTCAACGACGCCGGCACCGAGCTGGCCGCCAGCTTCGTCGACGACCGCCGCATCGCGCTGGTGAGCTTCACCGGCTCGACGAAGGTCGGCCGCCAGGTCGGCGAGCGCGTCGCCCAGCGCATGGGCCGCTCGCTGCTCGAGCTCGGCGGCAACAACGCGATCATCGTCGACGAGACCGCGGACCTGAAGCTGGCGATCCCGGCGATCGTGTTCGGCGCGGTCGGCACCGCCGGCCAGCGCTGCACCACCACGCGCCGGCTGTTCGTGCACGAGTCGATCTTCGACGACGTGCTGGGCAAGCTCAAGACCGCCTACGCGCAGGTCGAGAAGAAGATCGGCGACCCGACCGACCCCGCCAACCTGATGGGCCCGCTCAACAGCCAGGACGCGGTGAAGGCCTACCTCGCCGCGATCGGGAAGGCCACGGCCGCCGGCGGCACCGTCGAGTCGGGCGGCAAGGCGCTCACCGACCGCAAGGGCAACTTCGTGCTGCCCGCCCTGGTCAGCGGCCTGGGCAACGATGCCGAGGTCGTGCAGACCGAGACTTTCGCGCCGATCCTGTACGTGATGAAGTATTCGCGGATCGAGGACGCGATCGCGATGCAGAACGACGTGCCGCAGGGCCTGTCGTCCTCGATCTTCACCACCAACCTCAAGGCGGCCGAGGCCTTCCTCGCCGCGTCGGGCTCGGACTGCGGCATCGCCAACGTCAACATCGGCACCTCCGGCGCCGAGATCGGCGGCGCCTTCGGCGGCGAGAAGGAAACCGGCGGCGGCCGAGAATCGGGCTCGGATGCGTGGCGTGCCTACATGCGCCGCCAGACCAACACCATCAACTACTCCGACGCGCTGCCGCTGGCGCAGGGCATCAAGTTCGACCTGTGAGGGACGCGCGCCGCGCATGACGGACGCCGCGCCCACCGGACGCCACGGCAGCCGCGCCGCGGGCCGCGCCCGTCTTCGGCGCGGCCGCGGTCGCGGCTATGACGGGCGCGTGTTCACCGGTACCCTTGCCCGGCCCTCGCAGACGAGCTGACATGTACGGACTCGCCCGCCCCTTCCTGTTCGGACTCGACGCCGAAAGCGCGCACGGCGCCGGCCTGGCCTCGCTCGAGGCGGCCTACCGCGCGGGCCTGTCGCCGCTGCTGGCGCGGCGCCCGAAGGCGCTGCCCACGCGCGTGTTCGGGATGACCTTCCGCAACCCGGTGGGGCTGGCCGCGGGGCTGGACAAGAACGGCGAGCACGTCGACGCGCTGCTGGCGCTGGGCTTCGGCTTCGTCGAGGTCGGCACGGTCACCCCGGAGCCGCAGGCCGGCAACCCGAAGCCGCGCATGTTCCGCCTGCCGCGCCACCGCGCGGTGATCAACCGGCTGGGCTTCAACAACGACGGCATCGAGGCGCTGCTGCGCAACGTCGGCCGCGCGCGCCGCCGCGACGGCCTGCTCGGCATCAACATCGGCCGCAACAAGGACACGCCCAACGAGCTGGCCTCGTCCGACTACCTGTTCTGCCTCGAGCGCGTGTACCCGGTGGCCGACTACGTCACCGTCAACATCTCGTCGCCCAACACCGCCGGGTTGCGCGAGCTGCAGGAGGAGCAGTCGCTGCGCCGGCTGATCGGCGTGCTGCGCGAGGAGCAGGAGCGGCTGGCAGCCCGGCACGGCAAGTACGTACCGATGCTGGTCAAGGTCGCGCCCGACCTGTCAGACGACGACATCGACGCCGCCGCGCGCGTGCTCGGCGACATGCGCGTGGACGGCGTGGTCGCCACCAACACCACGGTTTCGCGGATCGCCGTGCAGGAGGATCCGCTGGCGCGCGAGACCGGCGGGCTGTCCGGCGAACCGCTGATGAACAAGTCGACCGCGGTGCTGCGCATGCTGCGCACGCGGCTGCCGGACTCGATCCCGCTGGTGGGCGTGGGCGGCATCCTGTCGGGCGCGGACGCGGCCAAGAAGATGGCCGCCGGCGCCTCGCTGGTGCAGTGCTACACGGGCCTGGTCTACCGCGGCCCCGCGCTGGTGGGCGAATGCGTCGAGGCGATCCGCCGGCGCAAGGAAGCGCCCAGCCGCGGCAACGTGCCCAACGAATGAGCCCGCGATGACGTCCGGCTACCGGGTCGCGCGCGAGGCCGACCTGACCCCGCGCAACACCTTCGGCGTGGCCGCGCGCGCGCCGTTGCTCGTCGAGGTCGACGCCGTCGCCGCGCTGCCGCGGCTGTTCGCCGAAGGCGTGCTCGATCCCGCCGATCCCGCGCTGCTGGTCCTGGGCGGCGGCAGCAACCTGCTGTTCGCCGGCGACGCGCCCGGGCCGGTGCTGGCGCTCGCCGCGCGCGGCCTGTCCATCATCGACGGCGACGGCGACGCCGCCATCATCCGCGCCGAGGCCGGCGCGCCCTGGCACGGCTTCGTCATGCACGCGCTCTCGCTCGGCCTGTGCGGGCTGGAGAACCTGGCGCTGATCCCGGGCACCGTCGGCGCCGCGCCGATCCAGAACATCGGCGCGTACGGCGTCGAGGCGGGCGATCGCATCCACGCGGTCGAGGCCTTCGACCGCGGCAGCGGCGCCATCCGGCGCCTGTCCCAGGACGAATGCGCCTTCGCCTACCGCGACAGCCTGTTCAAGCGCCAGGCCGACCGGTTCGTGGTGACCGCGGTCGAGTTCGCGCTCGCGCGCGCGCCGCGCCTGCACCTGGATTACGCGGGCATCGGCGAGGAACTCGCGGCGATGGGCATCGCCGCTCCGCGCCCGCTCGATGTCGCCGAAGCCGTGTGCCGCATCCGCTGCCGCAAGCTGCCCGACCCCGCCGTGGTCGGTAACGCCGGCAGCTTCTTCAAGAACCCGATCGTGCCCGCGGCGCAGGCCGGCGCGCTGCGCGAGGCGCACCCGGGGCTGCCGGTGTTCCCGGCGGCGCCCTTCCCCGCCGACGCCGCAGCGCACGGCGATGCCGGCCACAGCGCGCGGCGCAAGCTGTCGGCCGCGTGGCTGATCGACGCCTGCGGCTGGAAGGGCCATCGCGACGGCGACGCCGGCGTTTCGCCGGAGCACGCGCTGGTGCTGGTCAACCACGGCGGCGCCACCGGCGCGCAATTGCTGAATCTGGCGCGCCGTATCGCCGCGTCCGTGCACGAGCGCTTCGGGGTGATGCTCGAGCCCGAGCCCCGGATCGTGGGCGCGTCGTGGTGAGTGCTCCACGCTTTCATGGGATCGGCCACGCCCGTCCTCGTGGGAGCGGCTTCAGCCGCGAGCTTCTGCAGACGCTGGCAAGCGTGGAAGGCGAGCATCTTGGAGCGATGGCAGTCGCGGCGAGCAGCCGACAATCTGCCAGGACAGCGTCGCGCCTGCCGTCGCTCCCACAATAGTCCTGCCTGCATCGGCAGGAGATCGCGGCTGAAGCCGCTCCCACAGCCAGGCTCCACCCCACCCATGCCCTCCACGCCCCACGCCCGCGCCGCCCTGCTGATGCTCGGCAGCACCGTGTTCTTCGCCGCGATGGCGGTGATGATCCGGCTCGCCTCGTCGGACCTGTCGACCTACCAGATCGCCTTCTTCCGCAACCTGTTCGGCCTGCTCGCGCTGCTGCCGTTCCTGCGCCGCAGCTGGCCGGGCGTGCTGCGCACGCGGCAGCTGCCGCGCTACCTGCTGCGCAGCGCGATCGGCGTGGGCTCGATGTTGTGCGGCTTCTGGGCGATCGGCCACCTGCCGATGGCACAGGCGATCTCGCTGTCGTACTCCACGCCGCTGTTCGTGACCGTGGCCGCGGTGGTGTTCCTGCACGAGAAGGTGCGCATGCGGCGCTGGAGCGCGGTGGCGATCGGTTTCCTCGGCGTGCTGGTGATCGTGCGGCCGGGCGCCGACACCTTCAATGCCGGCACCCTGGTGGCGCTGTCGGCGGCGGTGCTCAGCGGCGTGGTCGCGATCCAGATCAAGCAGCTCTCGCGGGTGGACGCCGCCGACACCATCGTGCTGTACACGTACTTCTTCTGGGTGCCGCTGTCGCTGGTGCCGGCGCTGTTCGCCTGGCAGTGGCCGCGCGGCATCGACTGGCTGTGGCTGGCGGCGATCGGCGCCTTCGGCACCGGCGGCCAGCTGCTGTGGACGCGCGCGCTCAAGATCGGCGAGGTCTCGGCGCTCACGCCGATCAGCTTCATGCAGTTGCCGCTGACCGCGTTCGCGGCCTGGCTGCTGTTCGGCGAGCAGCCGACCCGCTGGACGATCGCCGGCGCCACGATCATCTTCGCCGCCAACCTCTACATCACCCACCGCGAGGTGCAGCTCGCGCGACGCGCGGCGACCAGCGCGCCGACCGAGGCGGCGAAGCCGGTCGAATAGGCGGCGCGGCGGGAGCGCCGGAAGTCGCGACCCCGGCCTTGCAGCGTCAGCCGCGATACCAGGCCCAGACCGCCGGCGGCAGCAGCGGCTCCAGCGCGATCTCGAAGGCGTCGTAGCCGTCGAGCATGTCGCGCACCAGCCGCTGCACCGGCGTCGCCCCGGCGAGGCCTTCCATCTCGTCGGGCGAGAGCTGCGCCTGCGTCCACGAGAACAGCAGGTCGCCGCGCGCCAGCAGCGCGGCGCGCGCCCACGGCCGCAGCGCGTGGACGGCATGGCCGCGCGCCTGCAGCCCGTGCACCGCGGACTGCAGTTGCACCGCTACGCCGCGGAACCACTCGGTGTGTCCCGCCGCCTCGCGGCGCACCGTCAGCGGCGCCGGCGCGTTGTGGGCGGCCAGCGGGCGGCGCAGTTCCAGCTCCAGGTCGCGCGCGTCGCGCTCGGTCTCTGCTTCCACCAGCAGCCCGCCGTCGACGTCGAACAGCTCGTACCAGCGCCGGTGCAGCTGCTGCAGCCGCGACAGCGGGTCGCGCGAGAACCCGATCTTGCAGTGGTCCTCCCAGGCGCAGGGGAAGACGTAGGTGAAGCAGCGTCCGCCGGTGGGCGCGTCGATCGCCGGTTCGCTCATCGATGCGCCCCGTGGCCCGGCGCCCAAGTCGACGCGCGTGGGGACGACGCAAGCCGCGACCGCCGCGCCGGGGAACCGGATCCCGCTTCCATCATCCGCGCGATCACCGCGCGCCCCGGCGGCCCGCGTCCCCGCCCGCCGCGGCACCGACGGCAGGAGCGACCGTGGCTTCTTCGACAAGGACGTCGCGCGGGGCCGGCTCCCAGCCGAACACGCTGCGCCCGCCGAAGGCATGCGAATCGCGGCGCTCGCGCGCGACCAGCGCCTCGACCGTCGGGCCGGTCGCATGCTGCTCGAGCCGCCGCGCCTGCGCGTCCAGTCGCCGGATCGCGGCCAGCTCGTCCTCGCGACCGAGCTTCGCGGCTCGCACCGCCGACCTGAGCACGTCGATGGTGCGGTCGTAGACCTTCGTCGGCACCGGGAACGGATGCCGGTCCTTGCCGCCGTGCGCCAGCGAGAAGCGCGCGGGATCGGTGAAGCGGCAGGGCGCGCCGTGCACGACCTCGGCCACCAGCGCCAGCGCGCGCACCGTGCGCGCGCCGACACCGGGCACCTGCAGCAGCGCGGTGAAATCGGCCGGGCCGTTCTCCGCCGCGGCGGCAAGGTTGCCGTGCAGGCGGCGCAGCACGACGTCGCTGCCGCGCACGTCGTGGTGGCCCGGCATCGACAGGTGCGGCAGCAGCGCGGGCTGGAAGCCCGGCTGCGCCTGCATGGCCGCCGCGCGCGCCTGCGCCGCGTCGCGCGCGCCCGGCGCCGCGGCATCGATCCGCGCGAACTCGCGCGCGATCCGCTCCGGCGCCCACGCGTGCAACAGCTCCAGCTGCGCCGTGCGCGAGGCCGCGGCGCGGCGGTCGGCGAGGTTGACGATGCGGCCCTGCCCCGGCCCGTCCACCGCAGCGTGCGGGTCGTCGACGAAGCTCTGCAGGCCCTCGGACAGCCAGTGGTAGCGCCGCGCCTGCTTCGCCGCGGTGTCCATGCCCTGCTGCACCACCACCCAGCGCCCGTCGTCGGCGACGATGAAGCCGTGCAGGTACAGGTCGAAGCCGTCCTGCACCGCGGCGCTGTCGACCTTGGCCACCAGCCGGCTGGTGCGCGCCAGCGCGGCGCCGTCGAAGCCGACGCGCTCGCCGATCGCCAGCAGCTCGGCGGGC
>DATLJE010000028.1:0-400267 GCA_035539095.1 Luteimonas sp. | reverse complement strand
CCTAACGCCTGAATTAAGCCGAGCCGCGAAGCGGCTTCGGCTTGAATGACTTGTTATGGGGTGGTGGCCGAGTTGATTGCACCGCTGACCCTCCCCGGCCTGCAACATGCCCCGTTGCGCGGGAGATTAGCAGGGCTGTGGCCCGGGCGCTCTACCGGGAAACCTCGAGGCACGCAGCCACCGAAGCCACCTGCAAAAAAGAGCGCCAGGATCCGAACGACTGGCGGCGAAGTGATGCACTCAATGATCGCCATGTGCCGAAGGACTGCGATCCGGAGCCGGCCCTATCCGATTGCCACGAACTCGCCGAAGGAATGAACTGCTGCGTAGCCATCCCCAGCACCACATAACGCTAAGTAGAACCCGAAACCGGGTGATAAGCCGGAGTATTGGGCTGGCGTTCTGGGCCGTCAATCAGGAAAACCCTACGCCAATTCAATGGATTGGCCGCTTGGCCGTCGCTTCGGATCGCGTCAGGCTGGGAGCGTGTATCTCATGGAACGAGGCGTATGCAGGAACAAGCGCGGAAACGGGGGATAACACCGGAAGCCGGGGATGCACCGCGACCCGGTCTGTTCGAGGAAGTCCGGCGGCGCTTGCGGGTGAAGCACTACAGCCTGCGCACCGAGCGGGCGTACCTGGGGTGGATCCGGCGGTTCGTGGCCGAGAACGGCAGGCGCCATCCGCGCACGCTGGGCGGGCCGGAGGTGGAGGCGTTCCTCAGCCGGCTGGCGGTCGAGGGGCGGGTGGCGGCCAATACCCAGAACCAGGCGCTGTCGGCGCTGCTGTTCCTCTACCGCGAGGTGCTGGAGGTCGACCTGCCGTGGCTGGAGAACGTGACCCGCGCCAAGCGGCCGCAACGGGTGCCGACGGTGCTCTCGCGCGATGAGGTGCGGCGGGTGCTGGCGCTGATGGACGGACGCGCGGGGCTGGTGGCGGCGCTGCTGTACGGCAGTGGCATGCGGCTGATGGAAGCGCTGCGGCTTCGGGTCAAGGACGTGGACTTCGAGCGCAACGAGATCGTCGTGCGCGACGGCAAGGGCGGCAAGGACAGGCGCACGGTGCTGCCGGCCACGCTGTCGGCGCCGCTGCGCGCGCAGGTCGAGCACGCGCGCGTGCTGCACGAGGCCGACCTGCGCGAGGGCTTCGGCGAGGCGTGGTTGCCGCACGCGCTCTCGCGCAAGTATCCGAACGCGGGGCGCGAGTTCGGCTGGCAGTACGTGTTTCCCGCGCTGCATCGCGCGACCGACCCGCGCGGCGGCGCGCAGCGGCGGCACCACGTCGACGACGGCGTTCTCAGCCGCGCGCTGAAGTCGGCGTGCCGGCGCGCGGGCATCGCCAAGCCGGTGTCGGCGCACACGCTGCGGCATTCCTTCGCCACCCACCTGCTGGAGATGGGCCACGACATCCGCACCGTGCAGGAGCTGCTGGGGCACAAGGACGTGTCGACCACGCAGATCTACACCCACGTGCTCAACCGCGGCGGCCACGGCGTGCTCAGCCCGCTCGACCGCGGCGGGTAGGCGCAGACCTTGGCCGCGAATGCTTGGCGGGAACCGAGGGCAATCGCGGCCAAGGGCCGCTCCTACAAAGGCTGGGCGGCGCGCGAAGCTCAGAACCCGTAGCGCAGGAACCCCCCGTCCACCGCGATGCATTCGCCGGTGATGTACGCGGCCGCGGGCAGGCACAGGAAGGCGACGGCGGCGGCGACCTCCTCCGGCTCGCCGACGCGGCCCATCGGCGTGCGCAGCAGCACCTCGTCCAGGTAGTCGGGGTCGGACAGCTTGTCGGAGGTGCGGCGGGTGCGGATGTACCACGGCGCCACGGCGTTGACGCGCACGCCGTCCTCGGCCCATTCGACGGCGAGGTTGCGAGTCATCTGGTGCATCGCCGCCTTGCTCATGCCGTAGGGCGCGCCGCTGCGCACGTGGGTGATGCCGGACACGCTGCCGACGTTGACCACGCTCGAGGACGCATGCTTCGTCAGCAGCGGATACGCGTAGCGCGACAGCTCGAAGGCGCTGAACAGGTTGACCTCGAAGATCTCGCGCCACTCGTCCTCGGTGTAGTCGGCGGCGGCCTTGCTGAGGTTGCCGCCGGCGTTGTTGACCAGGATGTTGAGCCCTTCGCCCTGGTCCTCGACCCAGTCGAGCAGCTCGCGGCGCTGCTCGTCGTCGGCGACGTCGGCCACCAGCGCGCGCACGTGGCCCTCGGGGAATTCGTCGGCCAGCTCGTCGCGCGCGGCCTCGAGCAGGTCGCCGTTGCGCGCGGCGAGCAGCACGCTGGCGCCGAAACCGAGCAGCTCGCGCGCGATCGCGCGGCCGATGCCGGCGCTGCCGCCGGTGACCAGCGCCAGTTGTCCGTCCAGTCGCCAGCGGTGCGGGTCCATGCGGGGTCTTCCGTCGTGGGTTGGGCGTAGCATAGCGCCGGGCCATCGGAGGAAGCCGCCATGCGGGAAGCCGGACCGGGGACGATCGCGACGTGCGCGCTGCTGCTCGCGCTGGCGTGCGCCGCCTGCACGCGGCCGCCACCGCCGCCGCCGGAGAACAAGCCCGAGCCGCAGGCCGACGCGCAGCTGCGCGATGCGATCCAGGCGCCGATCGACAAGGCGAAGGCGGTCGAGGGCGCGGTGCAGGACGCGGCGGACAAACAGAAGGCGGCGATCGAGGCCGCCGGCGGCTGAGGAGCGCGCTGCCCGTAGGAGCGGCCCTTGGCCGCGATTGTCCTTGGCGCGATCCCCGATCGGGAGCAATCGCGGCCAAGGGCCGCTCCTACGCCGGATCGGGTGCGCGGATGCGTGTCGAAGTCGGGTGCGTCAGAACCCGCAGAAGCAGTACGCCAGCGCCTTGACCGGTTGCCCCGGGCGCGCGATCGCGGCGTCGAGGAACTGCAGCTGCCGCGTCGCCTGCGGCGCGGCGTGCATGACCAGCGCCGCGGCGGCGAGGTCGCGGCTCGTCTCCGAGTGGCGCAGCCAGGCCTGGCCGATGCGGCTGCCGGCGAAGCCGGCGAAGAAGCGCTCGAACGGCGTCGCCATCTTCTCGATGTAGCGCACGCGATACGAATCTTCCTTGCCGAGCCTGGCGCGCTTGGCCGCATCGGCGATCGCGTCCTGCAGGCCGCCGAAGGCGTCGACCAGCCCGCGATCCTTCGCCTGCGCGCCGCTCCACACGCGGCCACGCGCGACCGCGTCGATCTGCTCGACGCTGCGTTTGCGCGCCGCCGCCACGCGGCCGGTGAAGTCGCGGTAGCCCTTGTCGATCACCGCCTGCACCACCTGCCCCACTTCCGGCGACAGCGGGCGGGTGATGTCGAACGCACCGGCGAAGCGCGTGGTGCCGACGCCGTCGGTGTGCACGCCGATCTTCTCCAGCGTGCGCGGGATGGTCGGGATCATGCCGAAGATGCCGATCGAGCCGGTGATCGTCGACGGGTCGGCGTAGATGCGGTCGGCGTTCATGCTGATCCAGTAGCCGCCCGACGCGGCGAGGTCGCCCATCGACACCACCACCGGCTTGCCGGCCTTCTGCAACGCGACCACCTCGCGGCGGATCTGCTCGGAGGCGTAGACCTCGCCGCCGGGCGAGTCGACGCGCAGCACCACCGCCTTGACGTCGTCGTCGTCGCGCGCGTCGCGCAGCAGCGCGGCGGTGGACTCGCCGCCGATGCTGCCGGCCGGGCGCTCGCCGCCGGCGATCTCGCCCTCGGCCACCACCACCGCCACCTGCGGGCGCTCGTCCACCGGCGACAGCGTGCGGTCCAGGTGCTGCAGGTAGGCGCCCAGCGAGACCTGGCGGAAGCCGCCCTCGGCGTCGGCGTCGGCGACGCCGCGCCTGGCGAGCAGGTCGTCGACCTGCTCCTCGGTCTTCAGCCCGTCGACCAGGCGGTGCTGCAGCGCGTACCTGGCCAGGTCGCCGCCGGCGGCCTCGATGCCTTCGGGCAGCGCATCGATGTTCTGCGCCAGCCCCGCCGGCGTGAGGCTGCGCGCCTTGGCCACGTCGCCCAGGTAGCGCCGCCAGACGTCATTCATCCAGTACAGGTCGGCTTCCTTGGCCTCGGGCGACGCGGCGTCGAGCACGTAGGGCTCCACCGCCGACTTGTACTCGCCGACCTTGAACACGTGCACGTCGACGCCGAGCTTGTCCTGCAGGCCCTCGCGGAAGAACTGGTGGTAGCGGCCCAGGCCCTCGAGCAGCAGCCCGCCCATCGGGTCGAGGTAGACCTCGTCGGCCTGCGCCGCGAGCAGGTACTGCATCTGGTCGAGGTTCTCGCCGAAGGCGACCACCTGCTTGCCGGCGGCGCGCAGCCTGGCCAGCGCCGCGGCGACCTCGCGGATCGACGCGTAGCCGGAGAAGGTCATGCGGTCGGTGCGCAGCAGCACGCGCTCGATGCGCTTGTCGGTGCGCGCGGCGTCCAGCGCGCGCAGCAGGTCGCGCAGCTGCACTTCGTGCACGCTGTTGCCGCCGAGCGCGTTGAGCGCGCGCATGCCCGGGTCGATGCTGTACTGCTCCACCAGCGCGCCCTCGGGCGCGACCACCAGGGTGCTGCGGTCCTGCAGCGGCTTGATCCGCCCGGCTGCGGCCATCGCGATCAGCAGCACCAGCAGCAGGCCGAAGAACAGCAGGTTGAACGCCAGCCGGCGGACGAAGTTCATCGCGTCCCAGACGAAGATGAAGAAGCTGGCGACGGGGCCGTGGCGGTTGCCCTGGCTGGGCTGGTTCATGGGTGGAGCTCCAAGGAAATCCTGAAGGCCGGCGTCCTTGCGGGAGCGGCTTCAGCCGCGAGCTTTTGCAGTGCCTGTCAGGAAAGCTCGCGGCTGAAGCCGCTCCCACGAACAGGCGGGGACTGGCGGCCGATGCGGCAGGATAGCCCGCCGCCGCCGGCGGTTTCATCCGCCATCGGTCACCGTGACCACGCGCCCATCGCGCGAGGAGCGCAGGAAACGCGCGCCGAGCAGCAGCGCGGCGACCGCCAGGCCGGCGATCAGCCCGGTCCACATCCCGCGCGGGCCCCACCCCAGCCCGAGGCCGAGCCCGGCGCCGAGCGGCATGCCCACGCCCCAGTAGGCGCAGGCCGCCAGCAGCATTGGCACGCGAGTGTCCTTGAGCCCGCGCAGCGCGCCGGCCGAGAGCACCTGGATGCCGTCGGGGAACTGGAACGCCGCCGCGTACAGCAGCAGCGAGGACGCCAGCGCCGCCACCACCGCGTCGCGCGTGTACAGCGCGACGATCTGGTCGTGGCCGAGCAACAGGACCGTGCCGCCGGTGAGCTGGGTGGCCAGCACCAGCACGCCGCCGGCGAACGCCGCCCGCCGCACGCCGTGCGCGCCGCGCCCGCTGCCGACCGCGTGGCCGACCCTCACCGTGGTCGCCTCGGCCAGGCCGAACGGGATCATGAAGCACAGGCTGGCGACGTTGATCGCGATCTGGTGCGCGGCCGACGGCACGTCGCCCAGGCGCCCGATCAGCAGCGCGGTGACGATGAACAGACCGCCTTCCATCAGCACCGTCACCCCGATCGGCAGCCCGGTCGCGAGCAGGCCGCGGATCGCGGCCCAGCGCGGCGCGTCCACGCACTTGAACAGGCCCAGCGACGCGAACCGCCGCGAGCGCGCGAGGTAGGCGGCGAACGCCAGTACCTGCGCCCACATCATGATCGACGAGGCGATGCCCAGGCCGCCCGCGCCCAGTTCCGGCAGCCCGAACAGGCCGAACGTCAGCACGTAGCCCAGCGGCAGCAGCACCAGCAGCCCGCCGAAGCCGAGCACCATCGTCGGCAGCGTCCAGTGCATGCCGTCGCTGAGGTAGCGCATGCAGTAGTACAGCGTCAGCGCCGGCACGCCCCAGCGGATGCCGTGCAGGAACGCGACCGCGCCCGGGCGGATCTCCGGCGCGATGCCCATCGGCTCGAGCGCCAACACCGCCAGGGTCAGGAACGCGAACAGCACCAGCCCCAGTCCCGCCGCCAGCCACAGCGCCTGCCGGAACAGCGGCCCGATCTCCGCGTGCCGGCCCCTGCCGTCGAGCTGCGACACCGACGGCGGCAGCGCCATCAGCGTGCCCATCGGGATCATCATCGGCAGCCAGAACAGCGCCGTGCCCACCGACACCGCGGCCAGCGTGGTGGTGCCGTGGTGGCCGGCGAGCACGGCGTCGACGAAGCCGATCAGGCCGGTCGACACGTGGCCGACGACCAGCGGCGCGGCGAGCACGGCGGAGGCGCGCACCTCGTCGCGGAAGCGCGCGGGATGTGGGGACGTCGAAGGCATTCGGGGGAAACGGCGAGCGCCGTCGCGGCTGCGGCCGCGCGCCGAACCGGTGTCGGGCGCTGGCGCCGGGTCGCGGCTGGCGGCTATGTTAGCGGACGGGAGCGCCGCGCCGCGCCCCATGCACGCCCGACCGCGGGCCCGGCACCGGGGAATCGCAATGCCTGCGCAAGACGACACCGACACCGCGGCCACGCCGCAAGTCCCGCCGCCGATGCCGCCGGCATCCACGTCCGCGCGCGGCAGCTGCGGCAACTGCGGCGCGCCGCTGCTGGGCGAGTACTGCTACGCCTGCGGCCAGCCGGTGAAGGGGCTGGTGCGCCACTTCGGCAGCATCCTGGGCGATTTCGCCGACACCGTGCTCAACTGGGACTCGCGCCTGCCGCGCACGCTGTGGCCGCTGCTGGTGCGCCCGGCCTTCCTCACCCGCGAGTACTTCGCCGGCCGCCGCGTGCGCTACGTCAGCCCGGTGCGGCTGTTCGTGACCCTGGCGATCGTCACCTTCTTCGTCGCCCAGCTGATGCTGAGCTTCGGCGACAACTTCCACATCGGCACCGGACCCGACAAGGCCAACTTCTCCGGCGCGGACACGGTCGAGGAAGTCATCCAGCAGCGCGACGAAGCGCTGGACGGCCTGGCGAAGGCGCGCAAGCAGGACGCCGAAGACGTGCCGGGCCTGGCCGGCGGCCTGGGCATCGCCGAGAAGGCGATCCGCGACAGCGCCGATGCGCGCATCGCCGAGCTGAAGAAGAAGCCGGCCAAGGGCGCGAAGCCGGCGCACGACGAGGACTACGACGGGCAGTTGGTGTTCAACGGCAAGGCCTGGGACGCCAAGAGCAATCCGCTGACGGTGTCGTGGTGGCCCGATTTCGCCAATCGCTGGCTCAACTCGCAGGTCGGGCGCGCGCAGGCCAACATCAAGCGCATGCAGGACGACCCGGACCTGCTGAAGAACGCGATCCTGAGCGCGGTGCCGTCGACGCTTTTCGTCATGATGCCGGTGTTCGCGCTGATGCTGCTGGTGCTGTACGTGTTCAAGCGCCGGCTCTACATGGAGCACCTGCTGGTGGCGCTGCACAGCCACGCCTTCCTGTGCCTGGCGCTGCTGCTGATGTTCCTGACGATGGCGCTGCAGGGCTGGCTGGCGCCCGATGGCGGCGCGCTGCACGGGTTCTTCACCTGGATCGAGGTCGCGCTGTGGGTGTGGATGCCGCTGTACCTGCTGCTGATGCAGAAGCGCGTCTACGGCCAGGGCTGGCTGATGACGCTGCTCAAGTACTCGATCCTGGGGTTCTGCTACATCTTCCTGCTGTCGTTCGGCGCGGTGTTCACGGTGATGTTCGCGCTCGTCTACGCCTGACCGCTCACTCCAGGACCTGCCCCCGCAGCCATGCGTCGCGCGATTGCCGCGGCTGCGCGAGCAGTTCGCGCCGCAGCCGGTCGCGCTGCTGCGGCGGGATGCGCTGGGCCAGCACCGCGAGGTCGGCGCGGCCCTGCGCGGTGAGCGCGCGCAGCGCGGCGAGCAGGTCGTCGCGCTGGTGCGGCGGCACCTGCGCGACCACCGCGTGCAGCTTCGGGTAATCGGCGCCGAGCACCGGGCCCAGCAGCCAGCCGCGGCGCTCGCTGCCGTCGAGCGCGTCGTACTGCGCGCGCAGTTCCGCCTGCCGCTCGGGCGGCAATGCGGCGTAGGCGGCCGCGGCCTCCTCCAGCCGATGGCGCTCGTCCGGCGGCAGCGCGCTCCAGGCCTGCCAGGCCTCGCGGCGCTCGCGCTGCGCGGCCGGCACCAGCGCGTCCCATTCGGCGACACGGCGCTCGAACGCGGCGCGCTGCGCCGGCGTCATCGCCGCCAGCATGCCGGCGTGGCGCTGCAGCTCGGCCTGGGTGGGCGCGGGCAGCGCGCGCGCCTTCTCCAGCAGGCCGGGCGGCAGCGACTGCGCCGCGGCGACGCCTGCGCACGACGCGAGCACCACGGCGGCGAGGCGGTCACGGCGCATCTTCGGTCTCCGTCGGCGCGCCGTCGTCGGGCAGCGGCGCGCCGGTGGGCACGGACGCGATGGCCTCCGGCTCGCGCTCGGGCACCGGCACCTTCGCGCCGGCCGCGAGCCAGGCATAGAAGCCCGGATCGCGCGCGGCCGCATCGTCGACGCCCGCGGCCAGCAAGTCGAAGTCCGGGTGGGTGAGCAACGCGGTCTGCGCGTCGAAGGTCGCCGACGGCGCCTGCGCCGGCGGCAGCGGCTCGACCTGGATGCGCGCCGGCGCAGGCGGGCCGAGGCTGCGGAAGCGCGGCAGGAAGGTGGCGCCGAAGGCCAGCGCGGTCGCGATCGCCACCGCCACGATCGCCGGCCAGCGCCAGCGCGGCGCCGGGTCGCCGCGCCCGGACTTGGGCGCCGCCGGCGCGGCCGGCGACTCGAGCCGGCGCCCGGACACCGCCGCCTCGCGCATGCGCGCCAGCTGCGCCAGGCGTTCGGCCGGCAGGTCGCGCACGGCATGGCGCGCGGCTTCGCCCAGCATCCGCCAGCCCTGCGCGTCGGGCAGGCCGTCGTCGCGGTGCGGCAGCGCGCGCTGCAGCGCCAGCCGGTAGGTCGGGCGCGCCACGCCGAGCACGGCCGCGGCGTCGGCCTCGGCCAGGCCGGCGACCAGCCGCAGCAGCAGCGCGGCGCGCGGGCCGCGGCCGATCCCGGCCAGGAAGCCGAAGCCGCTGCCCCAGGCCGGCGCGGCCGGGAGTTCGCGCAGTTCGGGGGTGGCCAGCAGCAGGGTCCAGAACTGGCGCGGCCAGTCGGAGATCGGGATCTTCGCCGCCGGCAGCCGGAACGCCCGCATCGCCGCGACCAGGGCGCGGTCGCCGGCGTCGGCCTCGCCGACCTGGAGCTGCGCGAACACGGCGCCGCGGCGTTCCACGCCACGCAGGAAAGCGGTCAGGGCGGCCGGTGCCGAAGCGGCGGCGTCGAGGGTGCGAGACATCATCAGCCCGGGGTGGTCGCCCCGCATGATAGCCGCGCCGCGGGCAGGCCACCCCCTTGACGTTCCACGGAAAATCGGCAGCGCGCGGGCATGCGGCGAAATCGGTTGTGCACAGCGGTCACCGCGTCGTCACAAAGCTGGACATCGTTGCCGGGCGGCCGTCGTGGATCGCTGGTTTCACGGGCAAGCCGTTGATTTCAATGGCAGAGTGAGGTTTGGCACTTTTTTGACCAAGTCGCCGATGCAGGCTGTTTTACCGCACGCTTTTGCGTGAAGGCGGCCGCGATGCACAGAGTTATCCACATCCGATGTGGATAAGGGGAAAACCCCAGGTGGCACGGCAACTTGCGCGGCATTGATCGGAAACGCGCGAGCTATCGCGCGCAAACGCAAGTCGGGATGGCGGCGCACCGCGCGCGGCTAGACTGCGCCGATGCCAGACGCCCCGCCCGTGCTCCAGGTCGCACTGCCGCTGCCCTTGCCGCGGCTGTTCGACTATCGCGCGCCGGCGGGCGTGGCGCCGTCCGCGGCGCTGGTCGGCTGCCGGGTGCGGGTGCCGTTCGGCCCGCGCGAGTTGGTCGGCGTGGTCGCCGGCATCGGGCCCGCGGCCGGCGACGCTCCCGAGCTGCGCGAGGCGCTGGCGCTGCTCGACGAGGCGCCGCTGCTGCGCGGCGAGCTGCTCGACTCGCTGCGCTGGCTGGCGCGCTACGTCCACGCCCCGCTCGGCGAGGTGCTGGCCACCGCCCTGCCCGCCGCGCTGCGCCGCGGCGAGCCGCTGCCCGACACCCATGCCTGGGCCTGGCGGCTCACCGAGGCCGGCGCCACCGCCCTGCCCGGCCTGCGCGCGGGCAGCCGGCCGCGGCAGCTGGCCGAGCTGCTGCGCGACGGCGCCCGCGACGAGGACGCGCTGGACGCGGCGATGGAAGACTGGCGCGCGGCGGCACGCTCGCTGGGCAGGCGCGAACTGGTCGAGCGCATCGCGATCCCCGCCTCGCGGCTGGCGCCGGCGCCGCGGCCGGGGCCTGCGCCCAACGCCGAGCAGGCCGCGGCGATCGAAGCTGTGCGCGCCGCCGACGGCTTCGCCTCGCTGCTGCTCGATGGCGTCACCGGCAGCGGCAAGACCGAGGTCTACCTGCACGCGATCGCCGACTGCCTGGCGCGCGGCAGACAGGCGCTGGTGCTGGTGCCGGAGATCGGGCTGACCCCGCAGCTGCTGGCGCGCTTCCGCGCGCGCCTGGGCGTGCCGGTGCACGCCAGCCATTCCGGATTGAACGACGGCGAGCGCGCGCGCACCTGGGCGGCGGCGCTGCGCGGCGAGGCTCGGGTGGTGGTGGGCACGCGCTCGGCGGTGTTCGCGCCGCTGCCGCAGGCCGGGCTGATCGTGGTCGACGAGGAGCACGACGCCAGCTACAAGCAGCAGGACGGCATTCGCTACCACGCGCGCGACTTCGCGCTGGTGCGCGGCAAGGCGCTGAACGTGCCGGTGCTGCTGGGCAGCGCGACGCCCTCGCTCGAATCGCTGCACAACGCGCATGCCGGCCGCCACGCACACCTGCGGCTGTCGCGGCGCGCGGGCGAGGCCAGGCCACCGCGCGTGCGCGTGCTGGACGTGCGCAAGCGCCCGCTCGAGGCGGGGCTGTCGAACGAGCTGCTCGACGCGGTCGGCAAGGCGCTGCAGGCCGATGGCCAGGTGCTGGTGTTTAAGAACCGCCGCGGCTACGCGCCGGTGCTGCTGTGCCACGACTGCGGCTGGAGCGCGCAGTGCAGGCGCTGCGACGCACCGATGACCGTGCACGCCGGCGGCCGCCGCCTGCAGTGCCACCACTGCGGCGCGCGCCGCCCGGTGCCGCTGGCCTGCCCGGACTGCGCGAGCCTGGCGCTGCAGCCGCAGGGCGTGGGCACCGAGCGCATCGAGTCGCTGCTCGCGGAGCGTTTCGGCGACGCGCCGGTGCTGCGCGTGGATCGCGGCAGCACGCGCGGCAAGGACGCGCTCGAGCGCCACCTCGACGCGCTGGGCGAAAGCGCGGGCCTGCTGGTCGGCACCCAGATGCTGGCCAAGGGCCACGACCTGCCCAACCTGGTGCTGGTGTGCGTGGTGGGCATCGACGAAGGATTGTTCAGCGCCGACTTCCGCGCCGGCGAGAAGCTCGCGCAGCTGCTGATCCAGGTCGCCGGCCGCGCCGGGCGCGCCGACCGGCCCGGCGAGGTTCTGCTGCAGACGCACCACCCGGAGCATCCGCTGCTGCAGACGCTGGTGAGCGGCGGCTACCATGCCTTCGCGGAAGAAGAACTCGCGCAGCGCGAGGCCGCGGGCTTCCCGCCGTTCGCGCACCTGGCGCTGCTGCGCGCGGAGGCCAAGCATGCGGATGCGCCGATGCAGTTCCTGCGCGCGGCGCGGCAGGTGTTCGACGACATCGCGCCCGCGGACCGCGCGGGGCCGACGCTCGAACGACATGGCCCGCTGCCGGCGCCGATGCCGCGCCGCGCCGGCATGCACCGCGCGCAGCTGCTGTTGTCTGCGTCGGACCGCCGCACGCTGCACGCCGCGCTCGACGCCGTGGTGCCGGCGCTGCACGCGCTGCCGGAGGCGCGCAAGGTGCGCTGGTCGCTGGACGTGGATCCGGTGGATCTGTACTAGCTTTCGCCTACGGGTGAGGTTTAGCCGCTGCTTCAAGCCGCTGCTTCAAACCGCTGCTTCAAGGACTTCTCACGAAGCCACGCTATTCCGGCAGGAAGCCGGCGGCCGGGCGATCGCGGCGAAGCCGGCCATGGATGGCTGGCGCCCCGGTCAGGACAGGATGAGCACGGGCCGCTTGCGCGGCACTGCCGCGCGCCCGTGCGAATGCCCGGCGCGCTGCGCCGGGCCGGGGGAGCCGCGAAGCGGCGTACCTGCCGGGGGAAGAGCGATTCCCCGGCCGGCGGATTCCCTCGCGAAAGTATCCGAAGCCCTGCTCTAGGAAGAATCCAGAGCGGAACCCGCACCCGGCGCTTCGCGCCTCCCTCTCCCGCTTCGCAGGAGAGGGTTGCGTCCCGGTCAACCTGCGGCCTTCTTCCTCGTCCTCTTGCGCGCGGTGCTTGCCGCCTTCGGCCGCACCGCGATCGACACGCCCTGCTTGCGCACCTCGAACAGGCCGCTCGCCTCGATCAGGTCGCTGAGCTTGCGGTAGCCGTAGTTGCGCGAGTCGAACGAGCCCTGGTTGCTGATGTGGCTGCCCACCGCGCCCAGGTGCGCCCAGCCGTCGTCGCCGAGCGCGGCGTCGACGGCGCTGCGCAGCAGCCGCACCAGCGCCGCGTCGGCCTGCAACTGCTGCGTGCCGCGCGCCTTCGGGCTGGCGACGGCGTCGCGCGCCTCTTCCGGCGCGCCGAGCTTTTCCAGGTACAGGAACACCGAGCAGGCCTTGACGAAGGGCTCGGGCGTCTTCTCCTCGCCGAAGCCGTAGACGCTCACGCCATCGTTGCGCAACCGCATCACCAGCGGGGTGAAGTCGGCGTCGCTGGACACGATCGCGAAACCGTCGAGATTGCGCGCGTACAGCAGGTCCATCGCGTCGATCACCATCGCCATGTCCGAGGCGTTCTTGCCGGTGGAGTACGCGAACTGCTGGATCGGCCGGATCGCGTAGGCGTGCAGCACCTTTTCCCAACCGGCCAGGTGCTGGCTCTTCCAGTTGCCGTAGGCGCGGCGCACGTTGGCCGCGCCGTGGCGCGCGACCTCGGCGAGGATGACGTCGATCTTCGAGGCCGGCGCGTTGTCGGCGTCGATCAGCAGGGCGATGCGTTTCTCGGTGGCGTCCATCTGGTTTCCCGGTGTCGTGGGTCGCGGCGCGAACGCCCCATTGTCGCGACTTGCGTCGCCCCCACAAGTGAAGGGCGGCGACGCCGGCGCGGGCTTCGCGCACAATGGAAGCCTTGCTTCCGGATCCGCAGATGCCCGCAGCACAGCCCGGCAATCCCACGATGACGCCCGCCCGCCGCCTGCGCAGCATCGTCAGCGGCTCGGTCGGCAACCTGGTCGAATGGTACGACTGGTACGCGTACTCGGCCTTCGCGATCTACTTCGCGCCGCACTTCTTCCCCGAGGGCGACGACACCGCGCAGCTGCTGGACGCGGCGGCGGTGTTCGGGATCGGCTTCCTGATGCGCCCGCTGGGCGGCTGGCTGATGGGCATCTACGCCGACCGCCGCGGCCGCAAGCGCGCGCTGGTGGCGTCGGTGCTGCTGATGTGCGCGGGCTCGCTGCTGATCGCGGTGGCGCCGGGGTACGAGCGCATCGGCCTGGGCGCGACCGCGCTGCTGCTGTTCGCGCGGCTGCTGCAGGGGCTGAGCCTGGGCGGCGAGTACGGCACCTCGGCCACCTACCTGAGCGAGATGGCCGACCGCGCGCACCGCGGCTTCTGGTCGAGCTTCCAGTACGTCACCCTGATCATGGGCCAGCTGATCGCGCTGGCCCTGCTGGTGCTGCTGCAGCAGGCGGTGCTCAGCGAGGCGCAGCTGGAGGCCTGGGGCTGGCGGATCCCGTTCGCGGTCGGCGCGCTGCTGGCGGCCACCGCGCTGTACCTGCGGCGCGGGATGCAGGAGACCGAGTCGTTCGCGACCGCCGAGGCGCGCCACCGCGACGACGCGCGGCTGGGCAGCCTGCGCGAGCTGATGCGCTACCCGCGCGAGGTGCTGACCGTGGTCGGGCTGACCATGGGCGGCACGATCGCGTTCTACACCTTCACCACCTACACGCAGAAGTTCCTCGTCAACACCGGCGGCTTCGGCAAGGCCGAGGCGACGCTGGTGTCCGCGGCCTCGCTGCTGCTGTACATGCTGCTGCAGCCGCTGGTGGGCGCGCTGTCGGACAGGGTCGGCCGGCGCGCGGTGCTGCTGGGCTTCGGCGTGCTGGGCACGCTGTGCTTCCATCCGATCTTGCAGGGCATCGCTGGCGCCGCCACGGTCGCGCAGGCCTTCGCCTGGGTGATGGCGGGCCTGGTCATCACCAGCGGCTACACCGCGGTCAACGCGGTGGTGAAGGCCGAGCTGTTTCCCGCGCACGTGCGCGCGCTGGGCGTCGGCCTGCCGTACGCGGTGGCGCTGGCGGTGTTCGGCGGCAGCACCGAGTTCCTGGCGCTGTGGTTCAAGCAGATCGGGCACGAGTCGTGGTTCTACGCCTACGTGTGCGGCTGCGTGGCCGTGTCGCTGCTGGTGTACGCGACGATGCGCGACACGCGGAAGCATTCGCGCATCGACCGCGACGCGGAGTTGGCGTAAGTCCGGTTGCCGGCCCATGTTGTTCCTGTAGGAGCGGCGGAAGCCGCGACGCTTTCCCCGTGCGCCTGCCGCGTTTCCTGTGCGCCTGTCGCGACTTCCGTCGCCCCCACGATGCATGCCGCGCGCGCTTGCGGCATGCTGCCGGCATGGAAGCATCCATTCCCCATGTCGTGATCGTCGGCGGCGGCTTCGGCGGGCTCTGGGCGACGCGCGCGCTGGCGTCCGCGCCGGTGCGCATCACCCTGGTCGACCGCGGCAACCACCACCTGTTCCAGCCGCTGCTCTACCAGGTCGCGACCGCCGGCCTGTCGGCGCCCGACATCGCCGCGCCGCTGCGCCACATCCTGCGCCGGCAGCGCAACGTCACCGTGCTGATGGACGCGGTGGAAGCGGTCGACGCCACGGAGCGCGAGGTGCGCCTCGAGCGCGGGCCGCCGCTGCGCTACGACTTCCTGCTGCTCGCCAGCGGCGCCACCCACGCCTATTTCGGCCGCGACGAATGGGCGCGCCACGCGCCGGGGCTCAAGACGCTCGACGACGCGCTGCACATCCGCCGCCGCATCCTGTCGGCGTTCGAGCGCGCCGAGGCGGAAGACGATCCCGGCGCGCGGCGCGCGCTCCTCACCTTCGCCATCGTCGGCGGCGGGCCGACCGGCGTGGAGCTGGCGGGCACGCTCGCCGAGATCGCGCGGCATACGTTGAAGCGCGAGTTCCGCCGCATCGATCCGCGCGAAGCGCGCGTGCTGCTGCTCGAGGCCGGGCCGCGGGTGCTGTCGACGTTCCCCGAATCGCTGTCGGACAAGGCGCGGCGCCAGCTGGAGCGGCTCGGCGTCGAGGTGCGCACCGGCACGCCGGTGGAGGCGATCGACGGCGACGGCGTGCTGCTGGGCGGCGAGCGCATCGCCGCGCGCACGGTGCTGTGGGCGGCGGGCGTGGCGGCGTCACCGCTGGCGCGATCGCTCGGCGTGCCGCTCGACCGGGCCGGGCGCGTGCCGGTGCAGCCCGACCTGTCGGCGCCGGGCCTGGCGGACGTGTTCGTCGCCGGCGACCTGGCCTCGGTGCAGCAGGACGGCAGGTCGGTGCCCGGCGTCGCGCCGGCGGCCAAGCAGATGGGCAACCACGTGGCCGCGGCGATCCGCGCGCGCCTCGACGGCCGGGCGCTCGCGCCGTTCCGCTATCGCGACTACGGCAACCTCGCCACCATCGGCCGCATGGCGGCGGTGGTGCACCTGGGCAGGCTCGAGCTCTCGGGCGCGCTGGCGTGGTGGTTCTGGCTCACCGCGCACATCTTCTTCCTGATCGGCTTCCGCAACCGCATCGCGGTGATGCTGGACTGGACCTGGGCGTACTGGAGCTACCAGCGCGCGGCGCGGATCATCCTGGGGCGGGATTCCTGACGCACTCGCTGTCATCCCGAGCGCAGCGAGGGATCTGGTGGTGGGAGAAGCAGATCCCTCGCTGCGCTCGGGATGACAGCGGTGACAAGGCAAATGAAAACGGCCCGGTTTCCCGGGCCGTTTCGTCGTGCGTTGATGCCGATGCCGCGGATCAGGCCACGAACAGCGCCTTCATCTTCTTCAGCGCGTTCGCCTCGACCTGGCGGATGCGCTCGGCGGACACGCCGTACTCGTCGGCCAGTTCCTGCAGCGTGACCTTGCTGCCGTCGTCGAGCCAGCGGCGGCGGATGATGTCGCGCGAGCGCTCGTCCAGGCGCGACAGGCCCTCGCGCAGCAGCTGCAGCTGGTGGTCCTCGCTGTCCATGCGCTCGTAGGCCTGCGAGGGATCCTCCTCGTTGGTCATCAGGTAGGCGGCCGGGAACGGCGGCGCGTGGTCGTCGTCCTCGCCGGCGGGCGCGTCGAAGCCGATGTCGCGGCCGGACAGGCGCGACTCCATCTCCAGCACCTCGCGCTCGGAGACGTTGAGGTCCTGTGCGACGGCGCGCACTTCCTCGGCGTTGAGCCAGCCCAGGCGGGTCTTGCTCTTGCGCAGGTTGAAGAACAGCTTGCGCTGCGCCTTGGTCGTGGCGACCTTGACGATGCGCCAGTTCTTGAGGATGTACTCGTGCATCTCGGCGCGAATCCAGTGCACCGCGAAGCTCACCAGGCGCACGCCCACCGACGGGTCGAAGCGCTTGACCGCCTTCATCAGGCCGATGTTGCCTTCCTGGATCAGGTCGCCCAGCGGCAGGCCGTAGCCGTTGTAGCCGCGCGCGACGTGCACGACGAAGCGCAGGTGCGAATGCACCAGTTCGCGGGCGGCGTCGAGGTCTTCCTGTTCGCGGAAGCGATGCGCCAGCGCCTGCTCGTCCTCGACGGAGAGCACCGGGATCTGGTGCACCGCGCCGATGTAGGCGTCCAGCGAGCCGAGCGCGCTGGGGACCGGCAGGTTGTTGGCGACGAGGGGATAGGTGGTCGTGGTCATGGGCGTCATGTTAGCAGTGTCCATATCCGACTGCTAAAGGCATGGGAAGTTCCCGGTGTTCCATTCATGGAACGGCAAGCGGGCAATCGGCGGGTTCGGAACGCTTCAACGCCGGATCCGGCAGGCACGGGACGCCAGCCTGCCACGCGGGTCCGGCCGGAGGCGTGAGGGCAGTCCGACCCGCGGGCGTCCGGAAGGTTCCCCGGGGCCGCGGATCCGGCCTCGACCGCCGTTTTACGGCGATCCCGGGCGGCCTGACGCAAAAAATCCCGGGCCAGGCCCGGGATCCGGAACAAGAACGTGGCCCGCGTCGACGGCGGCCTCGCCGGGAGAAGGCTCGGCCGGGCCGGTTGCGTGCGTCGCGCCGCCGGGGACCGGCGACGCGGGCCACGCATGCCGCTACAGGTCCAGGCCGAAGCCGATGCCCGCCGAACTCTCGTCGTTGCTGAAGGCGCCGCCGATGCTGAACGAGGCGCGATCGCCGATCTGCTTGGCATAGCCCACCGAGAGCGCGCTCTCGCCGTTCTGCCAGCCGGCGCCCACCGCCACGCGGCCGCGCGGGCTGCGCGAGCCGCCGGCGTTGATCGCCATGTTCATCATCGCCGAGTTCATCGCGCCCATCCGGTCGATCCGCTCGTCCTGCTGGCTCAGGCGGTAGCCGACGTCGTCGCTGAGCGCCTGGAACTGGTCGTCGAGCGCGGTGATCTTGCTGTCGGTGTAGGCGTTGGCCGAGGCGAGCGTTTTGGTTGCGGTGGTGTCGGTGTAGGCGTTGGCCGAATCCAGCGTCTCTTGGTCGATCGCCGCCGGCACCGGCGCCTGCGCGACCGGGCTCGACGCCCCGCCGGTGGCCGGGCCCGCGATGGACGGCCGCGTTGCCGCGCTGCCGGCGCCACGCGCCGGTGCGGCCGCGGCATCGCCGTCGGCGACACGGTCATCGGCCGCTTGCGAGCCGCTCGAAGCGGTCGCCGGCGACGACGAGGCCCCATCGCCGGCGGCGGCCACGCCGCTGGTCTCGAGCTCGCTCAGGCGGCTGTCGATGCCGCTGATCGCGCCGTCCAGCGCGCCCAGCGCATCACCGACGTTGTAGTAGCTGCCGCCCTGGATGAGGTACGTCGGGCCGGTGAAGCCGTTCGCGCCCATCGCCGCGCCGCCGCCGAGGAACTGCGCCATCGAGTCGCCGAAGCCGAACAGCTGCGCGCCGTTCACTGCTTCGGTGCTGGTGGCCGACAGCGCGCCGGCGGCGACGTTGCCGATCGTGGTGCCGCCTGCGCCTTCCAGCGTCAGCGCCGACTTGCTGTCGTCGTCGTACTTCACCGCGCCGGCCAGCCCCGCGTCGACGTCGTCGAGCGCCGAGTTGAACTGCGCGACGTTGACCGCGTCTGTGTCGGCGGTGCCGGCGGCGACGTTGGCCAGCTGGCGCTCGTGGCCGGCGCTGCCGATCGACACGCTGTCGGCGCGGTCGGCGATCGAGCCGGCGCCGAGCGCGACGCTGCCGGCGGCCGTCGCCTGCGCGCGCGCGCCCAGCGCGGTGCCGTTGGTCGCCGCGTCGGTGACGCGGGCGTCGTAGCCGGTCGCGGTGGAGCCCGAGGCGCGCGCCTGCGCGTTGGAGCCCACCGCCGAAGCCGTCGCCGCCACCGCCCGGGCATTGGCGCCCAGCGCGGTGGCGTTGGTGCCGGCCGCGCTGGCGTTGCTGCCGAAGGCCGAGCCGCTGACCTTCGCCGCGCTGGCGTTGGCGCCGACCGCGGTGGTGCCGGCGGCGTTGGCCAGCGCCTTGCTGCCCGCGGCCACCGTGCCCTGGCCGTTGGCCACGGCGTCGTCGCTGCCGTCCTGCGCGCCGCTGGCGGCGAAGTAGTGGCTGGCCTCGCCGGCGCCGGCCGCGACCTCGTCCAGCTGCGCCTTGTTCACCGCGTCGGTGGCCTCGGTGCCGGCGGCGACGTTGGTGACCTGGCGGGTGAGGCCGCGATCGACCGATCCGACCGAGACCGTGTTGGCGCGGTCGGTGTCGGACAGCGCGCCCAGCGCCACCGAGTTGTCGGCCCCGGCGAACGCCTCCGGCCCGAGCGCCATGCTCGACGCGCCGGTGGCGAAGCTCAGCGTGCCCAGCGCGATCGCATGGTCGCCGGTGGCGAAGCCGCCGCCGAGCGCGATCGAGTACGCGCCCTGCGCCTGCGCGCCGGCGCCGAGCGCGGTGCCGGTCTGCCCGGAGGCCTCGGCGCCCTTGCCGATCGCGGTGCCGTAGGAACCGGCGAAGCTGTTGCGGCCGACCGCGGTGCTGCTTTCGCCGAGCGCGTTGCCGCCCACCGACACCGCCATCTCGCCGCCGGCGTAGGCGCTGCTGCCGACCGCGACCGAGGCGTATTCCAGCGCGTTGGCACCGTTGCCGATCGCGGTGCTCTCCTGGCCCGAGGCGATGGTGGCGAAGCGTTCGAGCTCGCCGGTGTTGCCGTTGTAGACGTAGGCGTAGCCGCCGATCGCGGTCGCGCCCGCGCCGCTGGCCTCGCTGCCGGCGCCGTAGGCGGTGGCATCGTCGGCGGCCGCGACGCTGTTGAAGCCGCTCGCGGTGGTGTAGTCGCCACTGGTCGTCGCGCCGCTGCCGAAGGCCGAGGCGCCGAAGCCGACCGCGTTGGCGGCCGAGCCCACGGCGGTGGCGAAGTCGCCTTCCACGTACGCGCCCTGGTCGTTGTCGACGTCGCCGCTGGCGGCGAGGTACTTCGCGCTGCCGGCCATGTCCTCGAGCTGGCTGAGGTTCACCGCGTCGGTCGCCTCGGTGCCGGCGGCGACGTTGGTGATCTGGCGGTCGAACGGCGCCACGCCGCTGGCCGGGTCGACTACCGAGCTGCCGACCGACACGCTGTTGGCGCGGTCTGCGACCGAGTACGCGCCGAGCGCGACGCTGTTCTCGCCATAGGCATCGCTCTCGTAGCCCAAGCCCGTGCTGTAGTCGACGCGCGCGCGCGCCTGGCGGCCGAACGCGCTGGCGCCGACGCCGTCGGTGCCGGACATCTGCCCGACCGCGGTGTTCTCCTCGCCGTAGGCGATGCCGCCGATCGCGACGCTGCGGTCGCCATGCGCTTCGGACCAGTTGCCGACCGCGGTGCTGAAGGCGCCGTAGCTGCGGGTCTGCTCGCCGATCGCCACGCTCCAGTCGCCGCGCGCCGTGCTGGCGGGGCCGATCGCAGTGGAGCTTTCGCCGCTGGCCTCCGACACGGCACCGATCGCGACCGAACCATAGTTGGTGGCGTGCGCGGCGACGCCGATCGCGGTCGACTCCTGCCCGGAGGCCTCGGTGGACCAGGTTTCCTCTTCCCAGGTATCGCCGTTGATCACCGTCATCTGCCCGCCGATCGCGGTCGCACTCTGCCCGGTGGCCTGGCTGCCGACGCCGTAGGACGTTGCCCACTTCTCGCTGGCGACGCTGCCGTAGCCGCCGGCGGTGGCGAGCTCGCCGATCGCGTTCGCGCCGCTGCCGAAGGCGCTCGCGCCCAGCCCGATCGCGCTGGCGCCATCGCCGGCGGCGGTCGCGAACTCGCCGTCCACGAACGCGCCCGCGCTGCTGTCCGCGCCGTCGCTGGCCTTGAAGAAGTAGTCGGTGTTGCCGGCGGTCTTCTCCACTTCCTTGAGCTGCGCAAGGTTGACCGCATCGGTGTCCTCGGTGCCGGCGGCGACGTGGGTGACCTGGCGGGTTTCGGGGAAGCCATCGATGTTCTCGCCGGCGCCGACCGAGACCGAGTTGGCGCGGTCGGCCACCGAGCCGTCGCCGAGCGCGACGCTGTGGTCGGCCAGCGCATTGGCGTAGAAACCCAATGCCGTGGAGCCGTAGTTGCCGGCGAAGGCCGAGCCGCCCAGCGCGGTCGACCAGCGCGCGTTGGCGAACGCGGATTCGCCGAGCGAGGTGGCGCTGATGTCGGTGGCGAACGCGTTCCAGCCGATCGCGGTGGACTGGATGCCGGTCGCCTGCGCGGACGAGCCGAACGCGGAGGCACGCTCGGCGCTGGCGCGGGTCGGGATGTGGCCGAAGTAGGGGCCGGCCGGGCGGCTGCCGCCGACCGCGGTGGACTCGGTGGCGGTCGCCTGCGCGCCGTCGCCGACCGCGACGCTGCTCTCGCCCGCGGCGTTGGCGCGCGAGCCCAGCCCGGTCGCCCACAGGCCCGCGGCGCTGGCGTTCGCGCCGACCGCGGTGGCGAGGTCGCCGCCGGCCTGCGCGCCGGCGCCGTAGGCACTGGCGCCGATGCCGGTCGCGGCGGTGGTGCCCTCGACGGTGACGTCGCGCTTGAGCTCGGCGTCATAGTAGGTGTAGTGCAACTCGCCGCCGGCGGCGGTGCTGGAATCCGACGCCGCCAGCGCGTTGAAGCCGAACGCGGTGGCGTTGTCGGCGACCGCGACCGCGCCGCTGCCCAGCGCCGAGGCGCCCATGCCGAGCGCGCTGCTGGTGGCGCCGATCGAGGTGGCGTAGTCGCCCTCGGCGAGCGCGTCGCGCCCGAGCGCGGTGCCGTCCTCGCCCAGCGCCGCGGCCTGGAAGCCGTTGGCGGTGCCGCCGGCGCCGCTGGCGACGCTGAGCGCGCCGGTGGCGGTGGCGTGCTCGCCGTCGGCGCGCGCGCCGGCGCCGACCGCGGTCGCGCCCTCGCCTTCGGCGCTGGTGGCGACCAGCGCGTTGCTGTCCGGATCCGGGAAGTAGGCGCCGCCGAGCGCGGTGGCGTTGGCGCTGGTCGCGCGCGCGCCCGCCCCGAGCGCGGTGGCCGCGCGCGCGCTGGTCGTGGTGTTGGTGCCGACCGCGGTGGCGAAGTCGGCCAATGCGGCCGACTGGTCGCCGAGCGCGACGCTCTCCACGCCCGCCGACAGGCTGTTGTAGCCCAGGGCGACCGCGTAGTCGCCTTCGGAGGTCGCGCCGATGCCACCGGCGAACGAGCGCACGCCCGACGCCCAGGACGAGGTGCCCAGCGCGGTGCTGTCCATGCCGTCGGCCAGCGCGAAGTTGCCCATCGCGGTGGCGTTCATCGCGGTGGCGCGCGCGGTCGAGCCGACCGCGGTGGCGTTGGATTCGGTGGCCTTGGCGCCGGTGCCCAGCGCGGTCGCCTGCGCGCCGGAGGCGATCGTCTTCTCGAAGCGCACGAAGCCGTTGTACGCGCCACCCAGCGCGACGCTGTTGGTGCCGGTGGCCTCGGCCTTGCCGCCGATCGCCACGCCGGCGAACTCGGAGGCCACGCTCTGCTGGCCGATCGCGATCGACCACTCGCCCATCGCCTGCGACGACACCCCGGCCGCGATCGCGCGCACGCCGCCGGCGGTGCTGTCCGAGCCCATCGCCACCGCGCCGAAGGCGGTGGCCTGCGCGTCCTCGCCGAGGACCTCGTCGACGGTGGCGGCGAAGAAGTGGTCGGCGTCGCCCTGCGCGCGCGGCGCCGGCTTGCCCTTGCCTCCGATGATGGCCGTCGTCGCGGCCTCCTGCCCCGGCGCGGCCTCGCATTCGATCGTCGCCTGCTGGACGCCGCGGGCGTCGGGCTGGCCGCTGCGCACGACGCGGCAGTCTTCGGGCACGGCGAGCGCCGGTTCCGATGCGGCGGCGGGCGCGGGCTTCGTGGAGGCGCGGGAGTCGGCCAGCGCGGGCTGCGACAAGGCGAACAGGAGTGCGACGTACAGCGGCGTACGGATCATCATGCTTCCCTCGGAATGGACGTCAGGGGCCTGCGGGGGCAGGCGGGAACGGGAACGAACGACAGCCGCCGGACGCTGCACGGCGCCGCGGCGGCTTGTCATTCCAGTTGCTTGACGATCACGTTTCCGGGAGATTTCCCGACGCGGATCAGGGAGTTACCGGGAGGCCCCGGCGGACGGCGCGGGCGGCGACAGCAGCCGCGACGGGATCGAGCGCTCGCCGGCCAGCGCGCGTGCGCGCGCCAGCGCTTCCTCCCACTGCGCGTGCTGGCCCAGCCGCGCGTACAGCGCGACCTGCAGCAGCGCGAGCGCGAAATCCTGCTCGGCCCAGGGCGCGACGCGGCCGGCCAGGCCGCCGGCTTCCGCCGCCTGCCCGCGCGCGAGCAGCCAGCGCGCGTAGGCGCCGACCGCCTCGGCGATCTCCGCCGGGATCGCGCGCTGCTCGGCCAGCGCGAGCGCGGCGCGGTAGCCGGGCTCGCCGTCGGCGCCGGCGCGCAGCGCGCGCAGCAGCAGCTGCGGCACGTCGTCGCCGGGCAGCTCGTCCTGGCCGGCGGCGAACGGGAGGTCGAGCCCCTGCGCCGCCTGCTCGCGCCGCAGCCGCAGCCAGCCGCGCAGGCGCGGGCGGCGCTCGGGCGGCCAATCGGCGAGCGCGGCGTCGGCCAGCCGCACCACCGCGCGCGGGTCGCCGGCCTGGCGCGCCAGCTCCATGCGCAGGTAGTCCAGGCGCTTGTAGTCGCCGGGCACGACGTGGCCGGCCTCGGGCATCGCCAGCAGCCGGCCGGCCTCGGCCAGGCGGCCCACCGCGAGCAGCGCCTCGGCGCGGCCGAGGATGACGTTGGCGCGCTGCGCCGGATCGCGGATGCGCGGCAGCAGCGCCCAGGCGCGATCGCTCTCGGCCAGCGCGGCCTGCGGTTGCAACAACTGCAGCCGCGCGGTGCCGAGCATGCCGCCGATGCCGGCCAGCTCGTTGACCGCGCCCATCGACTCGAAGTCGCGCGCGGCCTTGCGGAAGTAGCCGACCGCCTGCACCGGTCGCTCGCGGTCCATCTCGACGTTGCCCAGGTTGGCGTCCACCCGCGCCACCGCCAGCGCGTCGCCGCTGCGCAGCAGCTGGGTGCGCGCGCGGCCGAGGTCGTCGAGCGCCTGCGCGAAGCGTCCCTGCGAGGAGCGCGTCACCCCGCGCCCGTTGAGCGCCGCGCCGAGCTCGGCCGGGGTGCCGCCGCGCGCGAACAGCGCGATCGCCTCGTCGTAGCTGCGCTCGGCCTCGGCGTAGCGGTCGAGCCGGATCAGCATCGCGCCGCGCGAGTTGAGCAGGCGCGCGCGGAACTGCGGCTGCGCGCGCGCAGCCTCGCCCGCCAGCAGCTCGTCGAGCGTGGCCAGGCCGCGCTGGTACTGGCCGGCGCGGAAGTCGACCTGCGCCAGCCGGTAGCGCAGCTGCGGGCGCGCGCGCTGCAGCTCGGGCGCGTCGTTGAGGATGCGGCGCGCGGTGTCGAGCTCGTTGGCGAGCATCGCCGACTGCGCGCGCTGCAGGCGCTCGTCCAGGCCCGGGTCGGGCTCGCCGCTGGCCACCGCCTCGCCGCCGAGCGCGGCGAGCAGGCGATCGCCGGCGACGCGCGTGGCCTCGAGCAGGTCGGCGCCCTGCGCCTGGCCGCGCTGCACCAGGCCGTTGCGGTCGCTGGCGCGCAGGTCCACGGTCCAGCGCGCGCCGTCGCCGCGCACGCGGCCCTCGACGATCCAGTCCACCCGCGCGGCCTTGCGCAGCCGGCGCAGGTCGGGATGCGCGCCGCCGTCGCGCAGCAGGCTGAGCGTGGTGTCGCTGGGCAGCGCCGGCAGGCCGCCGCGGCGGATGCGGTCGGCGAGGTAGTCCATCAGCCCGAGCCGCGCCCAGGCCACGTCGCCGGGGCCTTCGACCTGGGTGGGCAGCACCATGATCGCGCGCTGGGCGGCGGCGGCGATCGCCGCGGCGGGCGCAGGCGCGTCGGCGCCGCGTCGCTGCCAGGCCACCGCGGCGACCAGCGCGGCCAGCGTGAGCGCCGCGACCGCTGCGAGCGCGCCGCCAAGGCGTCGCGTGCGCGGCAGGGCGACGGAGGTGGACATCGAAGACGCGGGCGCCAGCTGCGCGGCGCCGGCGACGGCTGCAGCGTCGGGGCGCGCGGCTGGCGCCCGCGCCGGCGCGGGCGCCGCGATGCCTGCTGTTTCGGCCACCGGCGCGGTGTCCGCGGCCCCTGCGGTGCCCGGGCCGGCCACGGCGGCCGCAGGCGCCACGGCGCGCGGCGCGCCGGCTTCGTCGCGCTCCACCGTGGTGCCGGCGATCCAGCGGAACCCGAACCGCGGCACCGTGCGGATCGCGCGCTGCTCGTGGCCGTCGTCGCCGATCGCGCGCCGGCTGCGCAGGATGATCTGCGCCAGTTGCGCGTCGGACACATCGCTGCGCGAGAACACCGCGCGCGCCAGCTCGTCGCGGTCGACCGCGCGCTCGCGGTGCGCGATCAGGTGCGCCAGGCACTCGAACACCCGCGCCGGCAGCGCCACCGGCGCGCCGTCGTGCAGCAGCTCGCGCTTGGCCAGGTCCAGCACGTGGCGGCCGAAGCGGTAACGCACGTTCGTCATGGGGTCAGGATGCAGGGCCGGGCAGGTGCTTGCATGAGCCGGACATCATGGGGGCGAAAGGCGGGAATGGGGAATGGGGAACGCAAGATCGCGGCGCCCGTTCAGGCACGCTTGCGCGAAGCAAGTCTCTCCGCAGGCGGCGCACGCCGCAGCCCACGCGACACGCCCGTTCCCTATTCCCTATTCCCGCTTTTCACTCCCCACCCGCACCATCCGGTCCAGCAGCCGCTCCAGCACCGACGCCGGATCCGCGCTGCGCCCGGTGTGCACGGGCGAGACCTGGATGATCGAACTGCGCCGCGCGGTCAGCCAGTGGAAGCGCGCGCGCGGCGGCAGCGCGCCGATCGGGCCGCTGCCCGGGCCGCCGCGGCAGACCAGCGCGATCGCGGCCAGGTGCGCGCGGACGGTCTCGAGGTCGAGCGTGGGGTCGAGCGCCAGCGCGCGCGCCTCGTCGAGCTCGATCCCGGCCTCGAGCAGCCCGGATGCCTGGCACGAGACGATCACGCCGGCGTTGATGAACTCCTCGCGCTCGACCCGCGGCACCACGCGGATCACCGCATAGTCATAGATCGCCGTGGGCACGGATCGCCTCCCCGAGGAATGCCTCGCGCTGCTGCAGCCGCTGGCGCAGGTGGTCGACATAGGCGCGCCGGTGGGTTTCCACGTCGGCGAACGCCGGCTCGCCGGCCAGCCACGCGTCGGGCACCAGCGCGACGATGCGCGCGATGTCGTCGTCGCCGATGCGCGCCGACAGCGCCGCGTCGGCTTCGCGCAGGCGGCTCGCCAGCGGCAGCAGCACGTGGTCCCTGACGCGCGCGAACGGCGAGGCGGCGGCCTGCGCCGCGCTGGCCCAGTCGTGGTGGAAGTACAGCGCCGCGCCGTGATCGATCAGGTGCAGCCGCCTGTGCCAGGTCAGCAGGTTGGTGTTGCGCGCGGTGCGGTCGACGTTGCTGGCGAAGGCGTCGAACCAGACGATCATTGATGCCAGCAGCGGGTCGGGCCGGTCCACCAGCGGGTCGAAGTTCACCGCGCCCGGCAGGTAGTCCAGCGCGAGGTTGAGGCCGTCGCTGGCGCGGATCAGGTGCTGGATCTCCGGGTCGGGCTCGGTGCGCGCCATGTCCGGGTCGAGTTCGACCAGCACGATCTCGGGGACCGGCAAGCCGAGCAGGCGCGCGAGCTCGCCGGCGACCAGCTCGGCGACCAGCGCCTTGGCGCCCTGGCCGGCGCCGCGGAACTTGAGCACGTACATGCCGTCGTCGTCGGCCTCGATCACCGCGGGCAGCGAGCCGCCCTCGCGCAGCGGGGTGACGTAGCGCGTGGCCGCGACGGTCCTCACGCCGCTTCCAGCTGCGCGCGCGGCGGCAGCGACCAGTCGATCGGCGCCTGGCCGTGGCGCGCGAGGTAGTCGTTGGCCGCGGAGAAGTGCCCGCAGCCGAGGAAGCCGCGGTGCGCCGACAGCGGCGAGGGGTGGGTGGTGCGCAGCACGCGGTGCCGGCGCGGGTCGATGACGCGGCCCTTGGCCTGCGCGTAGCTGCCCCAGAGCAGGAACACCAGGCCCTCGCGCTCGCGGTTGAGCACGTCGACGACGTGGTCGGTGAAGCCTTCCCAGCCCTTGCCCTGGTGCGCGCCGGCGCGACCTTCCTCGACGGTGAGCACGGCGTTGAGCAGCAGCACGCCCTGCTCCGCCCACGGCAGCAGGCAGCCGTGGTCGGGGCGCGCGATGCCCAGGTCGCGCTGGATCTCCTTGAACATGTTGTCCAGCGACGGCGGCACCGGCACGCCCGGCCGCACCGAGAAGCACAGCCCCTGCGCCTGGCCGGCGCCGTGGTAGGGATCCTGGCCGAGGATCACCACCTTGACCTTGTCGAACGGCGTCGCGGCGAACGCGGCGAAGATGTCCGGCCCCGGCGGGAAGATCCGCGCGCCCGCCGCCTTGCGCTCGCGCAGGAAGCGCGACAGCGCCTGCATGTCGTCGCGCTGCAGGTAGTCGCCGACGCGCTGCTTCCAGGACGACTCCAGCTTGATGCGGTCGTCGTCCGGCATCAGGGCGCGACGCCCGTGGGAGCGGCTTCAGCCGCGAGCTCTTTCTTCTGGCTGGCGCCGGAGCAGGAAAAGCTCGCGGCTGAAGCCGCGCCCACGGGCGGCCTGGATGCCGGATCCATCACGACGCGTCCTCGTGCCCCGGCAGGTGCGCCAGCCGCAGCTGGAACAGCGCCTTGGTCACCAGCAGGCGCTCCTCGATCGGCTTGAGCACCAGGTCGTTGGCGCCCTCGCGCAGCAGCGTGGACTGGTTGACGCGGTTGAAGTCGCCGGTCATCACCAGCACCGGCAGCCGGCGCTTGCCGTAGCCGAAGCGGTTGCGGATCGCGTCCAGCAGGTCGTGGCCGCTGAGCTCGCCCTTGAGGTAGACGTCGGTGAGCACCAGGTCGACGCCCGGCGCGTCGCCGCCGTCGGCGCGCTCCTGCAGCCACGCCAGCGCCTCCTCGACGCTGGGCACGTGGGTCACCCGCATCTGCTGGGCCTGCAGCATGCGCGTGGTGGCGATGGCGACGGTGCGGCTGTCCTCGACGTAGAGCACGTGCGCGTCCGGGATCGGTGCCGGCTGCACGTAGCCGCGGATGAACGCCGCCAGCGCCTGGTGGCCGTGCGCCTTGTCGAAGTAGTCGGTGACGTCCTCGGTGAAGCGGCGCGCCTCCAGGTGCGACTGCGCGTCGCCCGAGACCACGATCACCGGCACGTAGCGCTGGCCCGCGGCCTCGCGCACCGCGCGCGCGAGCTGCAGGCCGTCGCCGTCGGGCAGCGCCAGCGCGGTGGTGACCAGGTCGACGGGCGCGGCCTCGAGCGCGGCGCGCGCTTCCTCGAGGCTGCTGCAGCCGACCACGTCGACGTCCGGCAGCACCTTGCGCAGCACGTCGCCGATCAGCTTGCGCACCAGCTTCGAGCCGTCGACCACCATGATCCGCGGCGCGTCGCTGGCGACGTGCCGCAGGTCGTGGCCCGGCTTGCCGTTGCCCTGGGTCATGTGTCGGTGGGCCGCGTCTGCCGCAGGTAGTGGCCGGTGACCAGCCCCGCGCCGAGCCAGCCGAGCACGGTGGCGCCGGCCAGCACCGCAAGCGCGACCTGCGGCGCGAAGCCGGTGAGCTCGAAGCGGCTGCCGTAGCTGGCCGCCAGCTGCGCCAGCGGCTCGCGCAGCGCGTTGCCGGCCAGCGCCAGCAGCGCCAGCGCGATCGCGCCGGCGCCGATGCCGTACCACGCGCCCAGGTACAGGAACGGGCGGCGGATGAATCCGTCGCTGGCGCCGAGCAGCTGCAGCACGCCGATCTCCTCGCGCCGCGACTGGATGTCCAGGCGCACGGTGTTGCCGACCACCAGCAGCGCGCCCAGGCCCAGCAGCGCGGCCAGCACCCAGGCCACGCGGTTGCCGAAGCGCAGCCAGCCGTCCAGGCGCTCGCGCCACTGGGTGTCGTGCTGCACCAGTTCGGCTTCCGGCAGTTGCGCCAGGCCCGCGGCCAGCATCGCCTCGTCGCCGCTCGGCGTGAGCACGATGACCCACGGCAGCGGGTTCTCGCCCGCGGCGTCGATCGCCTCGGCCGGGATGCCCTTCTCGCGCAGCGACTGCAGGCCCTGCTCGGGCGTGCGCAGCTCGACCGCGCCGACGCTGCGGCGAGCGCGCAGCTCGTCCGCCAGCGCCTTCGCGCGCGCCTGCCCGACGCCCTGCTTGAGGAACACGCTGATCTGGCGCGACTGCTGCACGCTGCCGGAGAAGCGCTCGACGTTGCCCAGCACCAGCCACAGCCCCAGCGGCAGCGCCAGCGCCACCGCCATCACGCCGACGGTGAGCGCGGTCGCCCACGGCTTGCGCAGCACGCGGCCGAGGCTGGCGACGAAGCTGTAGACGTGGTGGTCGAACCAGGTGCCCACACTGGAACGATGCATGCCCGAATGCTGCGCGCGGCGCGCCGCGCGTGCGGGCCGGATCTCGCCGGCGCCGCCGGCGTTGGCGTCCACGGGCTCATTCATCGGCCAGGTCCTCCGGCGCGATGTCGTCGGCGAGCACGCCGTGGTCGAGCACCAGCACGCGCTTCTTCATGCGCTTGACCAGGCCCAGGTCGTGGCTGGCGACCAGCACGCTGGTGCCGCGCTCGGGCAAGGAGGCGAACAGCGCCATGATCTCGGCCGACAGGGTCGGGTCGAGGTTGCCGGTGGGCTCGTCGGCGACCAGCAACCGCGGCTCGGACACCACCGCGCGCGCGATGCCCACGCGCTGCTGCTCGCCGGCCGAGAGCTGGGTGGGCAGCGCGCGCTCGCGCGCGCCCAGGCCGAGCTTGTCCAGCACGCCGCGCACGCGGCGGCCGATCTCGCCGCGCTTCATGCCGCGCAGGATCAGCGGCAGCGCGATGTTGTCGAACACGCTGCGGTCGGTGAGCAGGCGGTGGTCCTGGAACACCACGCCGACGTCGCGCCGGTGCAGCGCGACGCGGCGGCCGCGCACCTTGGCCAGGTTGCGCTCGCCGAACAGCACAGCGCCGCGGCTGGGCCGCTCGGACAGGTGGATCAGCTTGAGCAGCGTGCTCTTGCCCGCGCCCGAATGACCGGTGACGAACAGCATCTCGCCCTGCGCGACCTCGAAACTCACCTCCGCCAGCGCGGCATGGCCGCCCGGGTACTGCTTGCTGACGTTGTCGAAGCGCAGGACGCTCATCGAAGCCGGGCAGGGGAATCGGGAAGGGAAGCCGGAAGGCTAATGCTTCTCCACGCGATCCGCCATCGCGACCCGCCGTCGCGCGACTGCGACACCGCCTGTCATCCCGAGCATGGCGAGGGATCTTCCCCGGCAGCGATCAAGCAAGATCCCTCGCCATGCTCGGGATGACAGCAGCGGGCGGAACAGCGGCGGGCGGACACGGCGCGCTCCTCCCGCTCCGTTCCTCAGTGCTGCGTCCGCGGCCCCCGCGTCACCAGCTTGCGCAGGCCGTGGCCGATGCGCGAGATCAGCGAGGGCGCGTCCTGCTTCACGGCGTCGGGCTGCACGGGCTTGCTGCGCGCCGCGGCGGGGACGGCGACGACGTGGCGCGGGCCGCGCGCCGCAGGTGCGGGCGCGTTCGCGGATGCGGCGGCCTGCGCGGGCGCGGCCTCGCCGCCCTCGATGCGACGGCCGCCGCGGCGGCGGCGGCGCTTGCGCGGCGCGCGCGCCGGCTCGCCGGTGGCCGGATCGATCGGGCGCGGCGTTGCCGGCCCGCTGGCGGTCGCGGTCGACGTGTCCGGCGCGGACGTCGTCGCCGCCGGCGCGGATGCCTCGGACGCGGCTTCCGCGCGCGGCGGGCGCGGCGGCCTCGGGCCGCGCTCGCGGCGACCCTCGCCGGCGCCCGCGCCAGCGGCGCGCGGGGCGCCGCCACGGCCGCGGCCGCCCGGCTTGACGCCGCGGCGCGCGTCGTCGGCGGCGCGCTGCTCGCGCGCCTCGCGGAAGATCTCGCCGATGCTCTCGCCTTCCTCGGCGACCAGCTCCACGCCCTCGCGCGGCTTGCGCGGCAGCGCGGTCAGCAGCTCGGCGGTGACCGGCTCGGACGGGATCTTCTGCTCGATGTAGGCCTCGATGTCCGGCAGCCCCATCGCGTAGCGCTCGCAGGCGAAGCTGATCGCGTCGCCCTCGGCGCCCAGCCGCGCGGTGCGGCCGATGCGGTGCACGTAGTCCTCGGCGTCGAACGGCAGGTCGTAGTTGTAGACGTGCGACACGCCGTCGATGTGCAGGCCGCGCGCGGCGACGTCGGTGGCGACCAGGATCTCGAGCTGGCCGGCCTGGAACTTCTTCAGCAGCGACTCGCGCTTCTTCTGCGGCACGTCGCCCGACAGCACGCCGACGCGGTAGCCGGCGCGCTCCAGCGACCGCGCCACGCGCTCCACGAACGCCTTGGTGTTGACGAACACCATCGTGCGCGCGCCCTCGCTGCGCGAGAGCAGGCCCAGCAGCAGCGGCAGCTTCTCCTCGTCGGCCGGGTAGTACAGCCGCTGGCGCACGCGCGCGGCGGTGATGGTCTCGGTCTCGACGACGATCTTCTCCGGCTCGTTCATGTGCTCGTAGGCGAGCTCGAGCACGCGGTGGCTGAGCGTGGCCGAGAACAGCAGGGTCTGGCGCTCGGTGCGCACCGGCATGCGGCGCAGCAGGAAGCGGATGTCCTTGATGAAGCCCAGGTCGAACATGCGGTCGGCCTCGTCCAGCACGCACACCTCGCAGGCGTGCAGCGAGACGACCTTGTGCTGCTTGACGTAGTCGATCAGCCGGCCGGGGGTGGCGATGATCACGTCGGCGCCGTCCTGCAGCTGCTGGCGCTGCTTGTCGTAGTCGACGCCGCCGTAGACCAGGGCGAACTTCAGGCCCAGGTCGGAGGCGAACTTCATCGCGTCCTTGTGGATCTGGATCGCCAGTTCCCGGGTCGGCGCCAGGATCAGCGCGCGCGGGTCCTCGGGCTTGCGCTCGGCCAGCGCCGGCCGGGTCAGCAGGCGGTTCACCACCGCGACCAGGAACGCCAGGGTCTTGCCGGTGCCGGTCTGGGCCTGGCCGGCGGCGTCGCCGCCCGGCAGCGCGACCGGCAGGGTCAGCGCCTGGATCGGCGTGCAGCGGGTGAAGCCGGCGGCGTCGAGCCCGGCCAGCAGCGCCGGATGCAGCTCGAACGAGGAGAAGGTGATGTCGGTGAGTGGCTTGTCGCTCATGCGTGGAACGTGCTCGAAAGGAGGCCGCGCGGCGGCGCGCGCTTGCGTGGAGTGCGGTGGCGCAGCAGACTGCCGGCACCGGAAGGGAACTGCGGTCGCGACCCGGAACGGGGCCCTGGCGGGCCACGACCCGCCCCTGGGCAGGTCCTTGAATCGGCCGCGAATCGCCCCAGTTTAACAGTCAACCGGCGCCCCATGGCGGCGCCGGACGCTTTGGTCCCCAGGAGAACTCCGTGAGCGAAAAGGTCATCCACGCCACCGACGCCGACTTCGACAGCGCCGTCCTGCAGTCGTCCGAACCCGTGCTGGTCGATTTCTGGGCCGAATGGTGCGGCCCCTGCAAGATGATCGCGCCGGCGCTGGACGAGCTGGCCGAGGCCTACGACGGCAAGGTCAAGATCGCCAAGGTGAACGTCGACCAGAACCGCGGCACGGCGATGAAGTACCACGTGCGCTCGATCCCGATGCTGCTGCTGTTCAAGGACGGCCAGGTGCAGGCGACCCAGATCGGCGCGGTCGGCAAGGCGCAGCTGGCGCAGATGATCGACAAGGCGATCTGAGCGCGTTGCGCGGGCGATCGCCCGCGCGGTGGCCGGGACCCGGGCACGACCGGCCCGGCGCCGCCTTCGGTACCACGGGCGAGCGGCCGCCGCGGCGGTGGCGGTACCCGGCGGGAGGCGCGCCAGCCGTCCCGCGGCGCCGGTCCGCGATCGCGACGACCCGCTCCGCCGCCGCCATCGGCCCACCGGCCATCGGCGCCCTCGCTTGCCGCCGCCTCCCCTGTGGTGCTAGCTTCTGCACGACCCGGCGTGTTTGCTGCCTGCTCCAGGCCCGCCGCACCCTTCTGAAGACTCCACTTCTCCCATCCCGCCCGCGGCCCCGTGGGCGCTCGCAGCTAGCGAGGAATTCGCACTTGTCCGACCCAACTTCCGATTCCGGCGATACCGCCGGCAAGCGCGTGCGCAAGGCGCGCGTCGCCAAGGCCGACACGGCCACCGACTCCCCGGCCGCGCCCGCCGCGCCGACCCCGGCACCGCCGCCGCCTCCCGCGCCGGCCCCGCCGCCCGCCGCCGCCGCGCCGCCGCCTTCCGAATCCGCCCAGCCGCAGGCTTCCGCCGACGCCGGCGAACCGCGCCAGCCGCAGGGCGGCAACGACGGCGGCGGCAACAGCAACCGCCAGAACCGCCGCGACCGCTTCCGCAACCGCCGCGACCGCAACCGCGGCGGCGGCGGCGGTGGCGACCGTTACCGCGAGGACGGCCTGCCGCGCGACGACAACGGCAACGACCAGGGCCAGCGCCTGCCGCCGCCCAACGTCCCCGAAGGCTTCCCGCAGTACTCGCTGGGCGACCTCAAGCGGATGCCGGCGCAGAAGCTGCTCGACATCGCCGACCAGCTCGGCATCTCCGAGGGCGTGGCGCGCGCGCGCAAGCAGGACGTGATCTTCGCCCTGCTCAAGGTGCTGACCCGTACGCCCGAGGGCGTGGCCGCCGACGGCGTGCTCGAGATCCTCCCCGACGGCTTCGGCTTCCTGCGCGCGGCCGAGGCCAGCTACCTCGCCGGCCCCGACGACACCTACATCTCGCCCAGCCAGATCCGGCGCTTCAACCTGCGTACCGGCGACCACCTGTCAGGTCGCATCCGCTGGCCGAAGGACGGCGAGCGCTACTTCGCGCTGAACGTGGTCGACACCATCAACGGCGAGCCGCTGGAAGCGTCGAAGAACAAGGTGCTGTTCGAGAACCTCACGCCGCTGTTCCCGCGCCGCAAGTTCAAGCTCGAGCGCGGCGACGGCTCGTCGGAGGACATCGCCGGCCGCATCCTCGACCTGATGGCGCCGCAGGGCAAGGGCCAGCGCGCGCTGATCGTCTCGCCGCCCAAGGCGGGCAAGACGATCATGATGCAGCAGGTCGCCACCGCCATCACCACCAACCACCCGGACGTGCACCTGATCGTGCTGCTGATCGACGAGCGGCCCGAGGAAGTGACCGAGATGCAGCGCACCGTGCGCGGCGAGGTGATCAGCTCGACCTTCGACGAGCCGGCCGCGCGCCACGTGCAGGTCGCCGAGATGGTGATCGAGCGCGCCAAGCGCCTGGTCGAGCACAAGCGCGACGTCGTGATCCTGCTCGACTCCATCACCCGCCTGGCGCGCGCCTACAACAACGTGGTGCCGAGCTCGGGCAAGGTGCTCACCGGCGGCGTCGACGCCAACGCCATGCACCGCCCGAAGCGCTTCTTCGGCGCCGCGCGCAACGTCGAGGAAGGCGGCTCGCTGACGATCATCGCCACCGCCCTGGTCGACACCGGCAGCGCGATGGACAAGGTGATCTACGAGGAGTTCAAGGGCACCGGCAACTCCGAGATCCACCTCGACCGCCGCATCACCGAGAAGCGCGTGTACCCCGCGATCAACGTCAACCAGTCCGGCACCCGCCGCGAGGACCTGCTGATCGAGCCGGAGCTGCTGCAGAAGATCTGGATCCTGCGCAAGCTGCTGCACCCGATGGACGAGATCGCGGCGATGGAGTTCCTGCTCGACAAGATGAAGAGCACCAAGTCCAACGACGAGTTCTTCGCCTCGATGAAGCGCTGAGGCGCGCTCCACGAATACGCCCCGGACACGCTGCACGAACACGAAAGCCCCGCGCACGCGGGGCTTTCGCTTTTCCTGCCGCTAGCCTTGCCGCTGCAGCGGCGTGAGCAGGCGGATGCCGCCACCCATCGGATACACGCCGTCGCCGGCGAGCGCGTCCGGGCTGCCGGCGCCCTCCTCGGTGATCCACGGCGCGCGCTGGCGTGGACCGGGCAGGTACGCCTGCCAGGTGCCGTATTCGGGCTCGCGATCGTCGGCGAGGTGGAAGGCGACCGGCACGCGCACCGACCAGGATGCATCGTCGGCCGCCTCGCCCGTGGTCGGCGTGCGGAAGGTCCAGTGGCGGGCAGCCCGGAGCGAGGCATCGCCCAGCCGCCTGCGCAGCTGCCCCATCTGCCGCTCGTCGCCGATCGCGGTGAGGTTGACCTGCTCGACAACGGCGTCCTCGACCTTGCCGTCGCGGCCGACCCTGAGCACCAGGTACACCGCGCCCTTGCCGCCGACGCGGTAGGCCTCCGGCGGATAGGCCGGCGGCGACAGGCGGCCGCGCGTGACCTGGTCGGTGGCCTCGTCGTTGTACTCGCCGAAACTGACCCCTCCCACCGTGACCTTGAAGTTGCCGTCGCCGGCCGGCGTGGCGACCATGCGCAGGCTCATCCGCGAGCGCGCGCGCACCGCACGGCCGTCGACCAGGACCGGCGCGAACTTCCAGCCCGGCACTTCGCGCGCGAGGTAGGCGCGCACGTAATCGGGCAGCTGGTCGTCGTGGTCGATCGCATAGCCGCCGACGCTGCCATCCGGCGCGATGTCGATCGAACCGGTGAGCAGCATGCTGGCCTCGACCTGCTTGCGCACCGACTCCGGCGCGCGGGCCGTGGCCGTGCCCGCCAGCGCCAGTGCGAGGAGCGCCAGCAGCGCCCAAGGCCGTGGTGCATTCATGGTCGCTTCTCCTTCCTTGCCGGCGTCGCTCGCCGGCCGATTGGAACCTACCGCAAAACCGGGAGTGTCGAACGCCGCGCCGCCAACTCCGCGGCCACGGGACCGGAAGCCCGGGGCTAGCGGAAGTCCTCGCCGGGAACAAGGGCCATCGCCGCCGCGGCGGTCTTTCAGCCGAGTCGCCCGAAGCCGAACAGCGACGCGAGCGGATGGCGGCGGCGTTCGACCAGGGCGCGCAACAGGCCGGCGCCGAGCATGCTGTAGGTGATGCCGTTGCCGCCGTAGGCCATCGCGAAATGCACGCGCGGGCCGTGCTGCGGGTGCGGGCCGAAGAACGGCAGGCCATCGGCGGTTTCGGCGAAGGTCCCGGCCCAGGCGAAGGTGGGCCGCAACGGCAACTCCGGGAACAATGCCCGCACCTGCTTCATCAGCGCCCGCGCCCTGCGGTCGACCAGCGCGTCGCGCCGCGCCGGGATGTCGACCGCGTCGTCCTCGCCGCCAACCAGCAGGCGGCCATCGTCGGTACTGCGCACGTAGAGGTAGGGGCGCGCGGTTTCCCACAGCATCGTGCCGCGCAGCGCACCCAGCGCTTCGGCCTCGATCGGGTCGGTGACGAAGGCGTAGCTGCTGCGGTTGCGCGCCACGCGTTGGTCGAGCCATTGCTGGTTGGCGTAGCCCGCCGCTAGCACCAGGTGTTTCGCGCGCACGGCATGGCCGTCCGGCGTGCGCAGCAGCACGCCGCGCGCGGAGGTTTCGATGGTGTCGACGCGGGTGCGATCGAACACGCCGCCGCCCCGCTGCTCCAGCCGGGCCAGCAGGCGATGCGCCATGCGGTAGGGGTCCATGGTCGCGGCCAGCGCGCTCAGGATCGCGCAGGGCGCGTCGAAGCCGTAGCGCCGACGGACATCGGACGCCTCCAGCCACGCCACGTCGAGGCCGTGGCGCAGGCGCAGTTCGAACTCGGCGCGCAGGTCGCGGCGGTGGCGGCGCCGGCTGGCGTAGTACAGGCTCCGCCGTCGCGCGAAGCAGGTGCCGCCGAGCCCGCGCGCGAGCTCGCCAAGCATCGGGATCGCATCCGCGCAGGCGCGGTAGGCGAGCACGGCCGCGTCCTCGCCATGGCGCTTGGCCAGTCCGACCATCGGGGTGTCGATCTCGTACTGCAGCAGCGCGGTGCTGGCGGCGGTGCTGCCCCAGCCGACGTCGCGCTGCTCGAGCACGACCACCTCGTGGCCATGGCGCGCCAGCTCGTCGGCGACCAGCGCGCCGGTGATGCCGCCGCCGAGCACCGCGACGTCGCAGCGCAGGTCGCGCCGCAGCGGCGGGAAGGCGTGCAGCAGCCCGTTCTTCACCGCCCACCAGGGATAACCGCTTTTCAGGTCCATGCGCCGTCGCGTCGCGTGGGGACGCCGCATGTCGACATGCGCGCCGTCGCGGCCGCGTGAGCGGGCATAATCGGGAGCGGAGGTGCGCATGCACGGCAGTGGGCTCGAACTGGCGCTGGTGTTCCTGCTGGCCGCGGTGATCGCGGTGCCGGTGTTCAAGAAGCTCGGCCTCGGCGCGGTGCTGGCGTACCTGGCCGCGGGCGTGGTGCTGGGGCCGGACGGCCTGGGCCTGGTGCGCGACACCGGGCGCATCCTCAACGCCGCCGAGATCGGCGTGGTGATGCTGCTGTTCGTGATCGGGCTGGAGCTCTCGCCCTCGCGCCTGCGGGTGATGCGGCGGCCGGTGTTCGTCGCCGGCGGACTGCAGGTGCTGCTGAGCACGCTGGCGCTGGGCGCGATCGCGTATGCCGCGCACCTGCACTGGAAGACCTCGCTGGTGGTCGGCATGGGCCTGGCGCTGTCGTCCACCGCGGTCGGCCTGCAGCTGCTGGCCGAGCGCAAGGAACTCACCACCGACTACGGCCGGCTCGCGTTCGCGATCCTGCTGTTCCAGGACCTGGTGGCGATCCCGCTGCTGGCGGCGATCCCGCTGCTGGGCGGGGCCAAGGAGCAGACCCTGACCTGGGCGGTCGCGCTGCAGGCCATCGGCGCGCTGGTGCTGGTGGTGATCGGCGGGCGCTACCTGCTGCGCTACGTGTTCCGGGTGGTGGCGCGCACGCGCATGCCCGAGGTGTTCACCGCCACCGCGCTGTTCGCGGTGCTGGGCTCGGCGTGGTTCATGCAGGAGGCGGGGCTGAGCGCCGGCCTGGGCGCGTTCATCGCCGGCGTGCTGCTGGCGGACTCGGAGTTCCGCCACGAGCTCGAATCGCAGATCCAGCCGTTCGAAGGGCTGCTGCTGGGCCTGTTCTTCATCGCCGTGGGCATGGGCATCGACCTGGACCGCGTGGCCGCCGAGCCGCAGCTGATCGCCGGCGGGGTGCTGGCGCTGCTGCTGGTGAAGTTCTCGGTGCTGTTCGTGGTCGGCCGGGTGTGGCCGGGGCGGCTGCCGGCGCGCGAGGCGCTGGCGCTGGGCGGCGTGCTGTGGCTGGGCGGCGAGTTCGCCTTCGTGGTGTTCAACGAGGCGATGCGCGTGCGCCTGGTCGACAGCGTCGTGCACGACCGCCTGGTGGCGATGGTCGGCATCTCGATGGCGCTGACGCCGCTGCTGCTGATCGGCATCACCCGCCTGCTGCGCGAGCTGCCCAAGGGCCCCGACGGCGACGACACGCGCGCCTTCGACCACATCGAGGACCACCGGCCGAAGGTGCTGGTGGCCGGCATGGGCCGGTTCGGGCAGATCGTCGCGCGCATGCTCGCCGCGCAGCGCATCCCGTTCGTGGCGCTGGAGAACGACCTCGACACCATCGACACCCTGCGCCGATTCGGCAACGAGCTCTACTACGGCGACCCGACCCGGCCCGACCTGCTGCGCGCGGCCGGCGGCGAGCGCATCAAGGTGTTCGTGGTGGCCATGGACAACCCCGACACCACCACCAAGGCGGTGCGGCTGGTCCGGCGCATGTACCCGAGCGCGAAGGTGTTCGCGCGCGCCCGCGACCGCCAGCACGCGTGGCGGCTGATGGACCTGGGCGCGACGGTGTTCCGCGAGCTGTTCGGCTCGAGCCTGAAGATGGGCGAGGAGGTGCTGGTCGCGCTGGGGATGTCGCCGGAGATGGCGGCCGACCACGCCGAGCGCTTCCGCGCGCACGACAACAAGCTGCTGCGCGCCCAGCACCTGGTCTACGACGACGACGAGGCGCTGCGCCAGACCTCGCGCGAGTCGCGCAAGGAGCTGATGGAACTGTTCACGGCCGACACCACCGGGTCGGACGAGCCGGGCGGGTCTGAAGTGCGCTGATGATCGCGCCGCGCGCGATCGCTTCGTGGGAGCGGCTTCAGCCGCGAGCCCTTTGGTGGGATCGCCGGTTCGCAGGAAGGGCTCGCGGCTGAAGCCGCTCCCACAAGAGCCGGGCGGGCCGCGCTAGCCGCGGTCGCGCAGGAACCGCGCCATCGACACCCCCGACTGCAGCGGCGCGAACTCCGCGGCGACGTCGACGAAGCCGCGCATCACCGCGATCTCGCGCGGGGTGCGGTTGAGCGCGTCGCGCAGGTCGGGGTCGCAGCCGGCGCGCAGCAGGCGCTGGGTCATGCGCAGCTGGCCGTGCAGCGCGGCCAGGTGCAGCGGGCCGAAGCCGCGCGGGTCCTGCGCGTCGAGGCCGACCTCCTCGTCGAGCAGGTGGTCTAGCGCGGCCATCACCACGTCCTCGTCGCAGGCGGTGCCGGGCTCGGCGCGCGCGCCGAGCAGCAACAGCAGCGGGGTGACGCCGCCGGCCGCGGCGACGTCGGCCTCGGCGCCGGCCAGCAGCAGGGTGTCGAACAGCGCCAGCAGGCGCGCGCGGTCGCGCGCGGTGAAGCCGTACAGCGCCGCGCAGTGCAGCGGCGTCAGGCCCTGCGCGTCGGCCGCGTGCACGTTGGCGCCGGCGGTGAGCAGGCGCGCGCACAGGTCGGGCAGGCCGAGCGCGGCGGCGAGCATCAGCACCGTCACCTCGCCCGGAAGGCGCTGCTCGAGCGTGGCGCCGGCGGCGAGCAGGCGGTCGACGATCTCGCCCTGGCGCATGCTCACCGCCGCCGACAGCGGGGTGGCGCCGGTGTGCGCGGTGCGCTGCGGGTCGGCGCCGCGTTCGAGCAGCAGTTCGATGGTCTCGCGATGGCCGCCGCCGGCCGCGCGCAGCAGCGCGGTGCAGCCCTGCGCGTCGGCGGTGTCGACCGGCAGGCCGAGGTCGAGCAGGCGGCGCACTGCGTCGCGGTCGCCGACGATCGCCGCGGCCGGCAGGTCGGTGTCGCGCAGCGCGCGCCCGGGCAGCGGCCAGCCGCGCCAGTCCAGCCAGTCGGCGAGGTCGCGACGGCCGCCCGACAGCGCCACGCCCAGCGGCGTCTGGCCGTCGGCCGCGCGCACCGCCGGCGAGGCGCCGGCGCGCACCAGCAGCTTGAGCGCGGCCTCGCGCGAGAGCGCGGCGCACAGGTGCAGCGCGGTCATGCCGTGGGCGTCGCGCGCGTCGAGGTCGACGCCGCATTCGACCAGCCTCTCCAGCAGCCGCATCCAGCCCAGCCGCACCGCCAGCGCCAGCGGCGGATCGCCCGAGGGCGCCGCGGCGTACGGATCGGCGCCGGCGCCGAGCAGGTCGAGCGCGCACTGCTCGAGCGCGCGCCCGGCCTGGTCGCCGCTGGCGCAGGCCTCGAGGAAGCGCGCCAGCCCGCCGGCGCCGCCGGGCGAGGCGCCGCGGCGCAGCAGCAGCTGCAGCGCCGGCAAGCCGGCCGGGCCGAGCGCGAGCAGCGCGAACACCGGGGTGTCGCCGCGCGCGTCGGGCACTTCCGCGTCGGCGCCGTGGTCGAGCAGCCATTCGATCCGCGCCGTCGACAGCGGCGCCTCGTCGTCGAGCAGCAGGCCGCCGAGCTCGCGCGGCGAGAGCAGCGACAGCAGCCGCTCGTGGCCGTCGAAGCGGTCTTCGCGCAGCGCCTCGCGCAGCAGCGAGAGCGGCGCGCGGTCGGGCGGCGGGCTGTCGCCCGCGGCGGCGTCGCCGGCGACGCTGGCCGGCAGCGGGTAGTCGGGATCGAGCGCGGCGACCAGCGACCAGCGCCCCGCGGCGGCGGCGTGGTCGATCGCGCGCCTGCCCTGCGCGTCGGCGCGGCCGGCATCGACGCCCAGCTCGAGCAGGCGGCGCACCAGCGGCGAGGACGCGAGCTCGGCGGTGCAGGCCAGCAGCAGCGCGTCGCGGTCCTCGGCATCGACCGCGGCGGCATCGGCGCGCGCGGCGACCAGCGCCTCGAGCGCGGCCAGCCGCCCGCCGCGGGCGGCTTCCAGCAGCGGCGTGCGGCCGGCGGCGTCGCGCGCCTGCACGTCGGCGCCGGCGTCGACCAGCGCGGACACGATGTCGGCGTGGCCGGCGAACGCGGCCTCGTGCAGCGCGCTGCGGCCGTGGCGGTCGCGCGCGTCGGCCTTGGCCTTGTGCTTGAGCAGCAGGGCCACGCCGGCCGGGTCGTCCTCGTCGCCGCCGGCCGCGGCCAGCAGCGCCGGCGTGGCGTCGGCGGGCTCGGGAGAGGCGCCGCGCTCGAGCAGGAAGCGCGCCAGCCGCCAGTTGCCGGCGGCGCAGGCGACGCCGAGCGGGGTCAGGCCGTCATGGTTGAGCGCGGCCATCTCCGCGGCGGCGTCGCGCAGCAGCGCGGCGACGCCGGGGTCGGAGCTGCGCGCGGCGTGGTGCAGCGGGGTGTTGCCGTCGGCGTCCGCCGCGCGCGGGTCGGCGCCGTTGGCGAGCAGGGTCATCACCGCTTCCGGGCGGCCGTGCCAGCTGTCGCGCGTGGCCGCCAGCAGCGGCGTCATGCCCTGGTGCGCGGCGTTGACGTCGACGCCGCGGCCGATCAGCGCGCGCAGCAGGCGCAGGTCCGGCAGCACCGCGGCGAGCACCGGCAGGCTGCGCTGGTCGCGTTCGCCGTCGCCCGGCGGCGCGTGCGGGTCGGCGCCGGCGTCGAGCAGCTCGAGCGCGTGCTCGACGCGGCCGCGGCGCGCGGCGTCGTACAGGTGCGCCTGCAGGTCGCCCTCGATCCCGACCGCGGGCGCCTCGTCGGCGCCGCCCATCTCGACGATCGGCATCGCCGGCAGCGCCGCCGGCGCGGCCATGCCCTGCAGCGCGGCGTGCAGCAGCGGCCACAGCAGCACCGAGGCGATCGCCAGACCCCAGTGCGCGGCCGGCGGCAGCAGGCCCGGCCAGGCCTGCAGCAGCACCGTCGCCAGCAGCGCGGCCACGCAGGCGGCCGCGGCGACGCCGTGCCAGCCGCTGGTGTCGGCCTCGCCCAGCGCCTGCCAGTGGCGGGGCAGCGCGCCGCCCTCGCAGCCGGCGGCGCGCCACAGCGGCCAGGTCCGCCACAGGCCGATCACGCAGATCCCGGCCACCAGGCTCAGCGCCAGCGCCGCGCCCAGGCCGCCACTCTCGCGCAGCGCCGCCAGCGGCCAAGCCACCAGCGCCGCGGACGCCAGCAGGCCGCCGCCCCACAGCAGCGCCAGCGCCAGGGCATCGTCCTGCAGCGCCTTGCGCCCGGGCGCCGCGCCGCCGCGCCGCCAGCGCGTCGCCAGCGCGAGCGCGGGCTGCGCGAGCCAGCCGGCCAGCGCTGCGAGCGCGCCGCCGAAACCGGTGAGCGCGGCCAGCAGCACGCCGCAGGCCAGGGCGAAGGCGAAGCGCCGGCGCTGCCACAGGGACTCAGGCATCGGTGCCCCAGTCGTGCGACATCGGGTCGGTCGCGGCCGAGGGCGGGAACTGCAGGTGGAAGCCGCGCGTGGCGAGGTTGTCGCGCACGGCCGCCGCGTCCTCGCGCGCGAGCTTGCGCCCCGGGGTCAGCGCGACGTCCAGCACGAACTGCAGCGGCCCCAGCTGGCCGCGCAGCGGCTCGGGCAGCGATTCGAAGTCGTCCCGGACGGCGAGATAGACGTAGGTGTCGGCCTTGCGCAGGCTCTTGTAGACGTAGGCGTGCATGGCCCGGGAAGCGGCGAAATCCGCTGGGATTGTGCGGGAAAATGCCGCGCTTGGGGAATCGCGCAAGCGCGCACGGGCCGGCGCGGGCGCGGGCGTCGCGCCATCCCGGTGCGACGCCGCCGGATGGCGCCGCCGCGATGCGTCCTCCAACGGCACGACGGCCGTGCCGGCACGCCGTCAGTGGTATCCCGAATCCGCCGCCACCTTGCCGCGGAACACCGAGTACGACCACCACGTGTAGCCCAGGATCGCCGGCAGCAGGATGACGATGCCCACCAGCAGGAAGACCTGCGTCGACGGCGGCGAGGCCGCGTCCCAGATCGACAGCGCCGGCGGCACGATGTTGGGCCAGATCCCCAGCACCAGCCCGGCGAAACCGAGCACGAAGAAGCACAGGGTGAGCACGAACGGCGCCGAGTCGCGGCCCTCGCGCATCGCCGCGCGCCACAGCGCGAACGCATTCAGCAGCGCCAGCAGCGGCACCGGCGCCAGCCACCAGAAGTGGCCGCCCTCGAACCAGCGCGCCATGATCCGCGAGTCCAGGAACGGCAGCCACGCGCTCACCAGCCCCATGAACGCCACCACCACCAGCACCAGCGGACGGGTCAGCGCGCGCGCGGTCTTCTGCGTCGCGCCCTCGGTCTTGAGGATCAGCCAGCACGAGCCCAGCAGCGCGTAGCCGAACACCACGGCGATCCCGGTCAGCATCGAGAACGGGCTGAACCAGCCGAACGCGCCGCCCAGGTAGCGCCCGCCCTCCAGCGGCATGCCCTGCACCAGCGCGCCCAGGATCACGCCCTGCGCGAACGCCGCGACGATCGAGCCCAGCGCGAACGCGCCGCCCCAGAAGCGCTTGCCGCGCACGGCCTTGAAGCGGAACTCGAACGCCACGCCGCGGAAGATCAGCGCGATCAGCATCCCCAGCACCGGCAGGTACAGCGCCGAGAGCACCAGCGCATAGGCCTTGGGGAACGCCGCCAGCAGCCCCGCGCCGCCCAGCACCAGCCAGGTCTCGTTGCCGTCCCAGATCGGCGCGGCGGTGTTCATCATGTGGTCGAGCTGGCCTTCGTCCTCGGCGAACGGCGCCAGGATCCCCAGCCCCAGCACGAAGCCGTCGAGCAGCACGTACATCAGCACGCCGAAGCCGATCACGCCGAACCACACCACCGGCAGCACCACGTCCAGGCTCATCGCACGCCCTCCCCGACCGCCTCGTGGTGCCCGCCGGGCACCTCGTCGTCGCCCACCGACAGCGGCCGCGCCGGCGTCTTGTCGCCACCGCCGTGCTCGGGCGAAGGCTCGTGCGGCAGCGGCCCGCGGCGGATCAGCTTGAGGATGTACCAGGCGCCGGCGCCGAAGATCACCGCGTAGGCGCAGGCGTAGGTGATCAGCGACGACAGGACCGCGGCGGCGGTGATGTTGGGACTGACCGCCTCGCTGGTGCGCAACAGGCCGTAGACCACGTACGGCTGGCGCCCGATCTCGACCACGTACCAGCCCGCCAGCAGCGCGACGAAGCCGGCCGGGCTGAGCAGCCGCCAGCCCTGCCACAGCCAGCGCGCGCGCCCGGATTCGTCGAACATCCAGCCGCGCCACCACGCCCACAGCGAGGCCAGGGTGATCAGCAGCATCAGCACGCCCAGCCCGACCATCACCCGGAACGCCCAGAACACCGGCGCCACCGGCGGGCGCTCGTCGCGCGGCACCGCGGTCAGCGGCTGGATCGTGCCGTCCCAGCTGTGGGTCAGCACCACGCTGCCCAGCCGCGGCACGGCGACTTCGTAGCGGTTGCGCTCGCCCTGCTGGTCCGGCAGCGCGAACAGCACCAGCGGCACGCCCTCGCCGGGCGGCTCCTCGTGCCAGTGCGCCTCGATCGCCGCCAGCTTCACCGGCTGGTGCTCGCCGACGTTGAGCCCGTGCAGGTCGCCGGCGAGGATCTGCAGCGGCACCGCGATCGCCGCGAACGCCACCGCCATCTTCAGCCCGCGCCTGCCGGCGGCGAAATGGTCGCCGCGCACCAGGTACCACGCGCTGACCCCGCCGATCACGAAGCAGGTGGTGATGAACGCCGCCAGCACCATGTGCGCGAGCCGGTACGGGAACGAGGGATTGAAGATCACCGCCCACCAGCTCACCGGCTCGAACATGCCGTCGACGATCGCGTGCCCCTGCGGCGTCTGCATCCAGCTGTTGGCGGAGATGATCCAGAACGTCGAGAACAGCGTGCCCAGCGCGACCATGCAGGTGGCCAGGAAGTGCACCTTGTGCGAGACGCGCTTCCAGCCGAACAGCATCACGCCCAGGAACGTGGCCTCGAGGAAGAACGCGGTCAGCACCTCGTAGCTCAGCAGCGGCCCGAGGATGTTGCCGGCGCGCTCGCTGAGCACCGCCCAGTTGGTGCCGAACTGGAAGCTCATGACGATCCCCGACACCACGCCCATGCCGAAGGAGATCGCGAAGATCTTCAGCCAAAAGAAGTACAGGTCGCGCCACAGCGCGTCGCGCGTGCGCAGCCAGCGCCATTCGAGGAAGGCCAGCCAGTGCGCCAGGCCGATGGTGAAGGCAGGGAACAGGATGTGGAACGAGATCACGAACCCGAACTGGATCCGCGACAGGAACAGGGCATCCACGTCTCGCGCCTCCACGGCAGCCGGGGGAAGCCGCCGCTGCGCGCATTGTGCGCCGCGTCACCCGGCTTCGCAAAAAGGAACGCCCGTCCGTGCCGGCGGGCACGCCAATGCGCAAATGCCTCGTCTCCGCGCGCACGGCCGCGATCGCGGACTTCCGGCGCCCGCCGGGAAACGCGCTGTTGCCTGGCGGGAAACAGCCGCGGCCGCCGCATGCGCCGTCCCCGCGCGCCCATCGCCCGCGCGCACCATGACCCGTGGCCCATGCGCGGCGGATGCCGCCTGCTACGCTTCGCGGGATTTTTTCCGTGGAAACCTTTCATGACGCGCCGCCTTGTGCCCTGCCTCGCCCTCCTGTCGATCACCGCCGCGTTCGCCGGCGCCGCCGCCGCACAGCCGGCCCAGCCGCTGACGCTGGCGCAGGTGATGGCCGACCCGGACTGGATCGGCCCCGGCGTCGAGGACTTCTGGTGGTCTTGGGACGGCAAGCGCGCCTACTACACGCTCAAGCGCGACGGCGGCAACATCCGCGACACCTGGGCGCAGGCGGTCGAGCCCGATCCGGCGCAGGCGGGCGTCGGCGCGGCCGCCGCGCTGGACGGCGCCGCGCTCGCCGGCATCGACGGCGAGCAGCAGGCCGTCGACCCGCAGCGCGCACGGATGGCGTTCGTGCGCAACGGCGACATCTTCGTGCGCGACCTGTCCAGCGGCGCGCTCGTCCAGCTCACCCGCACCGACGCCGCCGAGTCGCGCCCGCAGTGGGGCAGCGACGGCGGCCTGGTCTGGCGCGCCGGCAACGACTGGTACCGCTGGACCGCGCGCGGCGGCGCCGCGCAGGCCTCGCTGCTCAAGGCCGAGGACGACCCGGCCAAGAAGCCGGAGGCCGACGACCTGCGCGACCGCCAGCTGGCGATGATCCGCACGCTCAAGGACGATCGCGCACGCCGCGACGCGGTGCGCGAGCAGGACGAGCAGTGGCGCCGCGCCGATCCCACCCGCGCGCCGGCGCCCGTGTACCTGGGCAAGGACGTGGACATCGTCGACAGCGCGCTCTCGCCGGACGGCCGCTGGCTGGTCGCGGTGACCCAGGCCAAGGACGCCGACGGCGGCCAGGCCGGCAAGCTGCCCAGGTACGTGACCGAGTCGGGCTACGAGGAATTCGAGGAGGTGCGCACGCGCGTCGGCCACAACCCGCCGCTGCCGCAGAAGCTGTGGCTGGTGGACGTCGCCAACGCCAGCGCGCGCGAGCTCAAGTACGACGCGCTGCCCGGCATCACCGACGACCCGCTGGCCGCGCTGCGCAAGGCCGCGGGCAAGGAGCCGCTCAAGGGCCAGCGCGACGTGCGCATCGAGAGCGACGGCAACGGCAACGGCCCGGCGATCCACTGGAGCAGCGACGGCCGCAACGTCGCGATGCTGGTGCGCGCGATCGACAACAAGGACCGCTGGATCGCCACGGTGGACCTGGCGAACGCGAAGCTGCTATCGCGCCACCACCTGCACGACGACGCCTGGATCAACTGGAACTACAACGACTTCGGCTGGATGCCGGACAACCGCACCCTGTGGCTGCTGTCGGAGGAGTCGGGCTGGTCGCAGCTCTACCTCAGCGACGGCGGCAAGGCGCGCGCGCTGACCTCGGGCCAGTGGGAAGTGTCCGCGCCGCGGCTCTCGCCCGACGGCGCCACGTTCTACTTCGTGTGCAACCGCAACGCGCCCGGCGACTACGAAGTCTGCTCGGTGCCCGCATCCGGCGGCCAGGTGCGCGAGCTGACCTCGCTCGACGGCGTCGAGGGCTTCGCGCTGTCGCCGCGCGGGGACCGCCTGCTGGTCGCCCGTTCGGCAAGCTACCTGCCGATCCAGCTCGCCGTCGCCAACGCCGACGGCAGCGGGCTGCGCGAGCTCACCGACACCCGCAAGCCGGCGTTCAAGGCGATCGACTGGATCCGGCCCGAGTACGTGCAGGTGCCGTCGAAGCACGGCGCCGGCGTGGTCTGGGGCAAGTACTACGGCCCGGAGCGGATGGAGCCGGGGCGCACCTACCCGATCGTGATGTTCGTGCACGGCGCCGGCTACCTGCAGAACGTCAGCGCGCGTTACCCGAACTACTTCCGCGAGCAGATGTTCCACAACCTGCTGGTGCAGCAGGGCTACATCGTGCTCGACCTGGACTACCGCGGCAGCGAGGGCTACGGCCGCGACTGGCGCACCGCGATCTACCGCAACATGGGCCACCCCGAGCTCGACGACTACCTCGACGGCCTCGACTGGCTGGTCGCCAACAAGCAGGGCGACCGCGGCCACGCCGGCATCTACGGCGGCAGCTACGGCGGCTTCATGGCCTACATGGCGCTGTTCCGCGCGCCCGGCACGTTCAAGGCCGGCGCCGCGCTGCGCCCGGTCGCCGACTGGTCGCAGTACAACCACGAGTACACCTCGAACATCCTCAACACGCCCGACATCGACCCCGAGGCCTACAAGGTCTCCTCGCCGATCGAGTACGCCGACGGCCTGCAGGACCACCTGCTGATCGCGCACGGCATGATCGACGACAACGTGTTCTTCCGCGACTCGGTGATGATGGCGCAGAAGCTGATCGAGCTGCGCAAGGACAAGTGGGAGATCGCGCCCTACCCGCTCGAGCGCCACGGCTTCACCCATCCGGACGCGTGGTACGACGAGTACCGGCGGATCGACGAGCTGTTCGAGCGCACGCTGAAGTAAGGACGGCAGAAGCGACGGCACCCCCATGAGCGACAGCGACCTCCAACGCGTCCGCGACTACCTGACGGGCCTGCAGGACCGCATCTGCGCGGCCATCGAAACCGTCGACGGCGAAGCCCGCTTCGTCGAGGACGCCTGGACGCGGGACGAAGGCGGCGGCGGCCGCACCCGCGTGCTGCGCGACGGTGCGGTGTTCGAGCAGGCCGGCATCGGCTTCTCCGACGTGTCCGGGACGCGCCTGCCGCCGTCCGCGACCGCGGCGCGGCCGGAGCTCGCCGGTGCATCGTGGCGCGCGATCGGCGTGTCGCTGGTGTTCCACCCGCGCAGCCCGCACGTGCCGACCACCCACGCCAACGTGCGCCACTTCCGCGCCGAGCGCGACGGCGAGACGGTGGCCTGGTGGTTCGGGGGCGGCTTCGACCTGACGCCGTTCTACCCGCTCGACGAGGACGTGCTGCACTGGCACCGCGTCGCGCGCGGGCTGTGCGCGCCGTTCGGCGCCGACCGCTACCCGGCGCACAAGCGCTGGTGCGACGAGTATTTCTTCCTCAGGCACCGCGGCGAGACGCGCGGCGTCGGCGGGTTGTTCTTCGACGACCTGCACACGGAGTTCGAAAGCGACTTCGACTACCTGCGCGCGGTCGGCGACGGCTTCCTCGACGCCTACCTGCCGATCGTCGCGCGCCGGCGCGACGACGCCTGGGGCGAGCGCGAGCGCCGGTTCCAGCTCTACCGCCGCGGCCGCTACGTCGAGTTCAACCTGCTGTGGGACCGCGGCACGCTGTTCGGGATCCAGTCCGGCGGCCGCAGCGAGTCGATCCTGATGAGCCTGCCGCCGCTGGTGCGCTGGGAATACGGCTACGCGCCGGAGCCCGGCAGCGCCGAGGCGCGCCTGCAGGACTACCTGCGGCCGCGCGACTGGCTGGCGCCGGCCTGAAGCGCAGCGGGGCGCGACCGACGGATCGTCGACCTCCCGCGGCGGGCGTCGGCGCCCTTGGGCGAGCCGGATGCCCGGGACCCCGGGGTTCGGTGGCGAATCTCCGGTCTTCGCTAGTTCGACCCGCCGTCGCCGCCGCGGACGATGATGCTGATATGGCCGTTGGTCTCCAGCATCGCCAGCCCGACCTTCCCGACGTCGTCGCATCCGGCGTTGCGCATGGCCTCGCGGAAGTCGACCTTGCTCACGAGCTCGCGCCTGAGCACCTCGTGGTAGATCCTGCCGTCGCGCGCCAGTTCGACGGGATTGCCCTCGACGACCGACCGCGCGCGCGGGAAGCGCGCGGTGAGCCAGGCCATCAGGTAGTTCAGCGCGATCAGGCACACCGCCAGCACCAGCGCGCCGGTAAGCGAGTTGTCGCCGCCGTTGAGGCCGTTCTGCACCGCGTTGCCGATCAGGATCAGCAACACCAGGTCGAACGGGGTGAACTGGCCGACCGCGCGCTTGCCCGACACCCGCACCAGCACCATCACCCCGAAGTAGACCAGCGACGCGCGCAGCACGAAGTGCCACCACGGCATGGACAGCTCGAACAGGTCGGACATGGCGCGTCTCCTCGGGATGGCGTCGGGCGGGCCGCACCGGGCGGCGCCGATGCCGGCGAGCGTCGCATCCGGCGGGCGCGGACGGCGCGAAGGCATAAAAAAGCCCCGCTGGCAGGGGGGGCCGGCGGGGCTTGGGGAACGGGGCCTGGGGAGTGGCCTGACGTTCCGGGGATCACTCCAGGGGAGGGAGAGATCGGCGACGGACCTTGCATCCGTCGCGGGCTATATGACCACCCCGTGCATGGATAGTTCGTGAAGCCCCGGGTTAAGTTTTTGTTGGATTCAGCCGGCGTTTACTCCGTTCAGGAACCCGTGAAAACAGCGCCTCAGTGCGCCTCGTCCCAGTCGGCGCCCACCCCGCTGTCGACCACCAGCGGCACCCGCAGCTCGGCCGCGCCGGACATCAGCCGTGTGGCCTCCGCGCGCAGGGTGTCGACGAAGCCTGCGTCGGCCTCGAACACCAGCTCGTCGTGCACCTGCAGGATCATCTTCGCTCGCGCCGCGTGCGGCGCCAGCCAGGCGTCCACCGCCACCATCGCGCGCTTGATGATGTCGGCCGCCGTGCCCTGCATCGGCGCGTTGATCGCGGCGCGCTCGGCGCCGGCGCGCTGGGCCTGGGTGCCGCGGCCGATGTACTCCAGGTACAGGCGGCGGCCGAAGACCGTCTCCACGTAGCCGCGCTCGCGTGCCTCGTTGCGGGTGCGCTCCATGAAATCGCGCACGCCCGGATAGCGCGAGAAGTACAGCGCGATGTAGTCCTGCGCCTCGCCGCGCGCGATGCCGAGGTTGCGCGCCAGGCCGAACGCGCTCATGCCGTACATCAGCCCGAAGTTGATCGCCTTGGCCGCGCGGCGCTCGTTGGCGGTGACCTCGTCGAGCTTGCGGCCGAACACCTCCGCCGCGGTCGCGCGGTGGATGTCGGCGCCGGAGGCGAACGCCGACAGCAGCCCGGCATCCTCCGACAGGTGCGCCATGATCCGCAGCTCGATCTGCGAGTAGTCGCAGGCCAGCAGCACGCGCCCGGGCGGCGCGACGAAGGCCTTGCGGATGCGGCGGCCGTCCTCGCTGCGGATCGGGATGTTCTGCAGGTTGGGATCGCTCGACGCCAGCCGCCCGGTCGCCGCGCCCGCCTGGTGATAGCTGGTGTGCACGCGGCCGGTGCCGGGGTTGACCATCTCCGGCAGCTTGTCGGTGTAGGTGCTGCGCAGTTTCGCCAGCGCGCGGTAGTCGAGGATCACGCGCGGCAGCTCGTGCTGGTCGGCGATCGCCTCCAGCGCCTCCTCGTTGGTGCTCGGCTGGCCGCTGGGGGTCTTCACCAGCGCCGGCAGCTTGAGCTCCTCGAACAGCAGCGCGCACAACTGCTTGGGCGAGTCGAGGTTGAAGCTGCGCCCGGCCAGCTCGGTGGCGCGCCGCTGCGCCTCGAGCATGCGCCGCGACAGGTCCGCGCTCTGCCGGCGCAGTTCGTCGGCGTCGACCAGCACGCCGTTGGCCTCCACCCGCGCCAGCACCGGCACCAGCGGCATCTCGATGTCGCGGTAGACCGATTCGAGCCCCGGCTCCGCCGCCAGGCGCGGGCGCAGCACCGCGTGCAGGCGCAGGGTGATGTCGGCGTCCTCGGCGGCGTAGCGGGTCGCGTCGTCCAGCGCCACCTGCGAGAAGGCGATCTTCTTGCTGCCCTTGCCGGTCACGTCCTCGTAGCGGAGCGTGGAATAGCCGAGGAAGCGCGTCGCCAGCGAGTCCATGTCGTGGCGGGTGCGCCCGGAGTCGAGCACGAAGCTCTCCAGCAGGGTGTCGTCGGCATAGCCGGCGACCTCGACGCCGTGCCGGCGCAGCACGTGCAGGTCGTACTTGCCGTGCTGGCCGAGCTTCTTCTTCGCCGGGTCGGCGAACAGCGGCGCGAGCGCGGCGAGCACCTGCGCGCGCTCGAGCTGCGCCGGCGCGCCGGGATAGTCGTGCGCGAGCGGGATGTAGCAGGCCTTGCCCGGTTCGTCGCTGAAGCTGATGCCGACCAGGTTGGCGCGCAGCGGGTCGAGCGAATCGGTCTCGGTGTCGAAGGCGAACTCGCCGGCGCCGCGCAGGCGCTCGACCCAGGCGTCGAGCCGCGCCGGGTCCACCACCGTCTCGTAGGTCCCGGGCGCGGACAGCGCGGCGTCCGGCGCCTGCTCGGGCTGCGGCGCGGTGATGAAGGACGCCCCGCGCGCGGGACGACCGCGCGGCGTCGGCACTCCGCCGCCCGCCGGCGCCGCGGCGCCGTCGAGCTCGCGCAACGCCTGGTTCATCGCGTAGCGGGTGAACAGCGCGCGCAGCGCGTCCACGTCGCGCTCGCGCAGCGCCAGCGTCGCCGGTCCGCCGTCGAGCGCGACGTCGGTCTTGATCGTCACCAGCTCGCGGTTGAGCGGCAGCCGTTCGAGCGCGGCGCGCAGGTTGTCGCCGATCTTGCCCTTGATCGCAGGCGCGCCGGCGATCACGCCGTCCAGCGTGCCGTACTCGCCGAGCCACTTCGCGGCGGTCTTGGGCCCGCATTTCTCGACGCCGACGACGTTGTCGATGGTGTCGCCCATCAGCGCCAGCAGGTCGACGATCTGGCCAGGGCGCACGCCGAACTTCTCGACCACGCTGTCGTCCGAGTCCAGCCGGCTGCCGCTCATGGTGTTGACCAGCGCCACGCCGGGCCGCACCAGCTGGGCGAAGTCCTTGTCACCGGTGGAGATGGTGACGTCCATGCCGTCGGCCGCGCCCTGCAGCGCCAGCGTGCCGATCACGTCGTCGGCCTCCACGCCGGGCACGCGCAGGATCGGCATGCCCAGCGCCTGCACGATCTCCATCATCGGCTCGACCTGCGCGCGCAGCTCGTCGGGCATCGGTGCGCGGGTGGCCTTGTACTCGGGATACATGTCGTCGCGGAAGGTCTTGCCCGGCGCGTCGACGACGAAGGCGATGTACTCCGGGCGTTCCTTGAGGTGCGCGCGCAGCATGTTGACCACGCCGAACAGCGCGCCGGTCGGCTCGCCGGCGGCGTTGCTCAGCGGCGGCAGCGCGTGGAAGGCGCGGTAGAGGTAGGAGGAACCGTCGATCAGGACCAGGCGTGTCATGCGCCGATTCTACCGGCGTGCCCTGCCGCGGCGTGGCCCGCTGCGCAGCCGGCGGCCGGCGCGCGCGTGACCGCGCTCACCGCGCGGCCACCGCGCCGCGGTGCATACTGGCCGCGGCCATCCGAGGAGCCCGCCATGCCCGTGTCCCGCGTTGCCGCGCTGCGCGCCGCCCTGCTCTCCCCGCTGCTGGCCCTGGCCGCCTGCGCCACGTTCGACGGCCCCCTGGATCCGTCGGCCGACCTGCCGCCCGACGCGGTGCCCACCACGCGCACCGAGTCCAACGGCGACGTCGTCACCGAGTACCGCGTCGCCGGCCAGCTGCGCTTGGTCAAGGTCCAGCCCTCGCGCGGCCCGGTCTACTACCTCTACGACCGCAACGGCGACGGCCTGCCCGACGAGGAAGGCGACAACCCGCCGCAGACGTACTTCAAGCTGTTCGAGTGGAACTAGGCGTCGGCCGCAGGCAGGGCGCCTGCACCGGCCTCGCTACCGCGCGCACCGCAGCCCTCACCCCGGCGCCGGCAGCCGCTGCCGCAGCCGCGCGAACCCCTCCCACGGATCCCTGCGCAGCCTCTCCGCGCGCCGCCGCGCCGCGGCCAGGTCGAACGCCGCCGGCCCCGCCACCTTGCCCAGGTCCTCCCAGCGCAGCGGCACCGCCACCGGCGCGCCCTCGCGCGCGCGCAGCGACCATGACGCCACGCTGGTCGCGCCGCGGGTGTTGCGCAGCCAGTCGATGAAGATCTTCCCGGGCCGCTTGGCCTTCGACATCGTGGCGACGTAGCGCTCCGGCGCGCGCGCCGCCAGCGCGGCGGCGAAGCCTTCGCAGAACCCGTGCACGCGCTCCCACGACGGCCCACGCGCGATCGGCGCCACCACGTGCACGCCCTTGCCGCCGGACAGGCGCACGAATCCCTGCAGTCCGGCCCGCCGCAGCCCGGCGCGCACCTCGCGCGCCGCGGCCACCACCTCGTCCCAGCCGAGCCCTTCGCCGGGATCGAGGTCGAAGACCAGCCGGTCGGGCTTCTCCGGCGCGTCGACGCGCGCGCCCCAGGGATGGAACTCCAGCGTGTTCATCTGCACCAGGTCGAGCACGCCTTCGATCGTGTCGACGTACAGGTACTGCTCGCGGCCGCTCTTCTGTCGCAGCGCGATCGCGTGCACGCCGGCGCCGAGGCTGCCCGCGTGATGCTTCTGGAAGAAGCAGCCGTGCTGGCTGCCGTCCGGGCAGCGCAGCAGCGACAGCGGCCGCCCGGCGATCCCGGGCAGCAGCCACTTCGCCACGGCGCGGTAGTAGTCGGCGACGTCGCCCTTGGTGTAGCCGGCGCCCTCGAACACGACGCGCTCGGGATGGGTGATGCGCGCGCCGCGCGCGGCACCGCGGGTCGCCACGGCTCAGCCCGCCTTGCGCCGCGTGGCCTTCTTCGCCGCCTTGGCCGGCTTCTTCACCGCGGCCTTCTTCGCCGGCTTCCTGGCGGCCTTCTTCGCCGGTGCCTTCGACGCCGGCGTGCGCTTCTTGCTGGCGATGCTCTGCTGCAGCAGCGACATGAAGTCGACCACGTTGGTCGCCGCGCCTTCCTCCTCGCGCTCGGGTTCCTCGGCCTTGGCCAGCGCGCCCTTGGACTTCATCTTCCTGCGGATCACGTCCTCCAGGCGGCTGCGGAACTCGTCGTGGTAGTCGCCCGGCGTCCACCTGGCCGACATCGAGGCGATCAGCTGCTTGGCCATCTCCATCTCCTTGGCCGTGATGCGATAGCTCGCCGGCTTGCCCTCGGGCAGCTTGTAGTCGGCCGGGTCGACCAGTTCCTGCGGGTAGCGCAGCAGCAGCAGGATCAGCGCGTCGCCCTGCGGCAGCACCGCGGACAGGTACTCGCGCGTGCGGATCACCACCCGCGCGATCCCGGCCTGGCCGGTGGCCCTGAGCGTCTCGCGCAGCAGCACGTAGCCCTTCTCGGCCTTCTTGCCGGGCGCCAGCACGTAGGGTTTCTCGAAGTACTGCGGCTCGATGTCGGCGGCATCGACGAAGGCCTCGACCTCCACCGTCTCGTGGCTCTCGGGCGCGGCGGACTTGATGTCCTCCTCCTCGACCACGACGTAGCTGCCCTTGTCGTATTCGAAGGCCTTGACGATGTCCTTCCACGGCACCTCCTCGCCGGTCTCGGCGTTGACGCGCTCGTAGCGGACGGGCTTCTTGTTGCGCGCGTCCAGCATGCGGAAGTGCAGGTCGACCTTGCGCTCGCCGGGCATCAGCGAGACCGGGACGTTGAGCAGGCCGAACGACAGGGTGCCGGTCCAGATCGGGCGCGCCATGGCCGCATCCTCGCTGCAGGGAGGGCGTGGAACGTACGGCGGCGACGGTGACACGGCGGTGAAGCGTGCCGTGGTTCACGCCCGCTCCAGCGTGGTGGCGCGAGAATCCGCGGGTTTCCATGAGGAAGGACGCCATGTACGGCCGCGAACGGCGCAAGCCGGGAGAACCCGACAGCCAGGACCTGCGCGCAGGCCTCACCCCCGCCCAGCTCAGGGCGCTGGAGACGCTGGAGCAGTTCCGGTGGACGCTGCGCTTCGTGCGCCGCCCGATGTTCAAGGACCCGATCCCCGTCGCCTTCCACCGCGACGGCAAGCGCTTCGTGGTGATCGAGCCCGACGGCTCGCTGAACGAGAACCCGGACATCGTCATCCGCGATTGAGCGGCGCTCACGGCGGCTTGCCGGCCACTTAACCCGCCACGCGCCACGCTGGCGCCTTCGAGCGTGACCCCGGAGGCAAGCCATGCCCTACGACCGCATCAGCGACCTGCCCGATTCCGTGCGTGACCACGTGCCGAAGCACGCGCAGGAGATCTACAAGGAAGCCTTCAACCACGCCTGGGACGAGTACGCCGATCCCGACGAGCGCCGCGGCGATGCCACGCGCGAGGAAACCGCGCATCGCGTCGCATGGTCGGCGGTCAAGGAGAAGTACGAGAAGGGCGAGGACGGCGACTGGCACGCGAAATAGCGGGCTCGCCGGACCAGGCTTGTGGACCGACGTGGGAGCGGCTTCAGCCGCGAGCTCCTGGTTCGGCGGCCATCCAGGCAAGGGCTCGCGGCTGAAGCCGCTCCCACAAGGTCATGGCGAAAAGGCTATGCCGGCTGCAGGTTGGCGTACGCCAGCACCAGCCACTTGCTCCCGGCCTCGTCGAAGTTGACCTGCACTCGCGCGTGCGCGCCGGCACCCTCGATGTCGGTGACCACGCCGCTGCCGAACTTCGCGTGCACGACGTTCTGCCCCAGGCGGATGCCGGGGCTTTCGTCGAGCGACGCGTGGCCGAGGCTGCGGCGTGGCGCATTGGCGTACATCGGCCGAGAGACCTGGACCTTCGGGCGCACCTCGTGCAACAGCGCCGACGGGATCTCGCGCAGGAAGCGCGACGGGATGCCGTACATGTCCTGGCCGTGCAGGCGCCGCGATTCGGCGTAGCTGAGCACCAGCTTCTGCCGCGCGCGGGTGATGCCGACGTAGGCCAGCCGGCGCTCCTCCTCCAGGCGGCCGCTCTCCTCGACCGAGCGCGCGTTGGGGAACAGGCCCTCCTCCATGCCCGCGAGGAACACCAGCGGGAACTCCAGCCCCTTGGCGCTGTGCAGCGTCATCAGCTGCACGCCGTCCTCGCCGGCCTGGGCCTGGCCCTCGCCGGCCTCGAGCGCGGCGTAGGCGAGGAAGGCGACCAGCTCGGTCAGGCCCTGGCTTTCCTCTTCGTCGCCGCGCACGAAGCGCGAGGCGACCGAGACCAGCTCGTCGAGGTTCTCGACCCGCGACTCGAGCGCGCCCTTCGACTCGTTGGCGTAGTGCTCGCGCAGGCCCGAGCGCATCAGCACGTGGTCGATCTTGTCCTTGAGCGGCAGCTGCGCGACCTCGACCGCCAGCGCCTCGACCAGCACCTGGAAGCCGGCGAGCGCGTTGCGCGCGCGCGCGGTGAGCGCGTTCTCGCGGCAGGCGCGCAGCGACGCCTCCCACAGCGGCACGCCGTCGGCGCGCGCGCGCCGGCGCACCTCGTCCAGCGTGCGCTCGCCGATCCCGCGCGTGGGCGTGTTGACCGCGCGCTCGAACGCCGCGTCGTCGTCGCGGTTGGCCACCAGCCGCAGGTAGGCCAGCGTGTCCTTGACCTCGGCGCGCTCGAAGAAGCGCACGCCACCGTAGACGCGGTACGGGATCTGTTCGGCGAGCAGCGTTTCCTCGAACGCGCGCGACTGCGCGTTGCTGCGGTACAGGATCGCGCAGTCGCCGTGGTTGCCGCCGTCGCGCACCCACTGCGCGATGCGCTCGACCACGAAGCGCGCCTCGTCGACCTCGTTGTAGGCCGCGTACAGGTCGACCGGCTCGCCCTCGCCGCTGTCGGTCCACAGCTGCTTGCCCAGCCGCGCCGGGTTGTGGGCGATCACCGCGTTGGCGGCGTTGAGGATGTTGGCGCTCGACCGGTAGTTCTGCTCCAGGCGGATGGTCGCGGCGCCCGGGAAGTCGTGCAGGAAGCGCTGCACGTTCTCGACCTTGGCGCCGCGCCAGCCGTAGATCGCCTGGTCGTCGTCGCCGACCACGAACACCTGGCCGCTGTCGCCGGCCAGCAGGCGCACGAAGCCGTACTGGATCGCGTTGGTGTCCTGGAATTCGTCCACCAGCAGCTGGCCGAAGCGCTGGCGGTAGTGCGCGAGCAGCGCCGGGGTGTCGCGCAGCAGCTCGTGCGCGCGCAGCAGGATCTCGGCGAAGTCGACCAGGCCGGCGCGGTCGCAGCGCTCCTGGTAGAGCGCGTAGCTCTTGAGCATCACGTCCGACCATTCGTCCCGGTCGGCCTGGATGTGCTGCGGGCGCCGTCCTTCGTCCTTCTGCGCGTTGATCCACCAGGCGATCTGCCGCGGCGGGAAGCGCGCCTCGTCGAGCTCGAGCTGCTTGACCACGCGCCTGACCAGCCGCAGCTGGTCGTCGCTGTCGAGGATCTGGAAGCCTTCCGGCAGCCGAGCGTCCTGCCAGTGCAGGCGCAACAGCCGGTGCGCGAGGCCGTGGAAGGTGCCGATCCACAGCCCGCGGCTGCCGTTGCGCAGCAGCGCGTCGGCGCGGTGGCGCATCTCGCCCGCGGCCTTGTTGGTGAAGGTCACCGCGAAGATGCCGTGCACCGGCACGCCGAACACCTCGTGCAGCCAGGCGATGCGGTGGGTGAGCACGCGGGTCTTGCCGGAACCAGCGCCGGCGAGGATCAGGTAGTGGCCGGGCGGCGCGGAAACGGCCTCGCGCTGGGCCTCGTTGAGCCCGTCGAGCAGGTGGGAGACATCCATCGGGCGCAGTTTACGCGAGCCGGTCCTCGCGCCAGCGGCCTGGCGCATTCTTGTGCGGCTCCGGTCGCATGCGCGAAGGAAGTCGCCGTCCGGGGAATCGCTCTTCCCCCGGCAGGTACGCCGCTGCGCGGCTCGCCCGGCCCGGCGCAGCGCGCCGGACATTCGCACGGGCGCGCGGCAGTGCCGCGCAAGCCGCCCGTGCTCATCCTGCCCTGACGGGGGCGCCCGCCATCCATGGCCGGCTTGGCGCGATCCCCCGGCCGCCGCCTTCCTGCCGAAGATGCATCGCTTCGGTTGAGGAGAACGTCGTCGCGTCCGGTGAGGAAGGTCGGGCCTACCGCCCCGACGTCCTACGCCGCAGCCCTCTGCCGCAAAGCGGGAGAGGAAGCGTCCGCGGTACGGCGCCGGCCCATTCATGGAACCTTGGCGGACACCGCCGATCCAATGCCGCCATGCGCGGTATCACCCTTTCCTCCTTCCTGCTGCCTGTCTTGCTGGCCTGCGCCGGCGCGGCACGGGCCGACGGCGTGCGCACGCTGCGCGCCGGCGACACCCAATTGGAGGTGGCCGTGATCGGCGTCGACGATCCCGCGCGCACGGCCCTGTTGCAGGACTGGATTGCCGAGGCCGCGCGCGCGCCACTGACCGTGGCCGGCCGCTTTCCGCTGCGCAGCGCGCGGGTGGAAATCCGCCAGGTGCGCAGCGACGACGACAGCCCGGTGCCGTGGGGCCAGACCGCGCGCGATTCCGGCGTGCGCGTGCTGCTGTACGTGCGCGAGGACGCCACGCTCGACCAGCTGCGCCACGACTGGACTGCGGTGCACGAGCTCTCGCACCTGTTCCACCCGCACCTGGGCGAGCGCGGCCGCTGGCTGGCCGAGGGGCTGGCGAGCTACTACCAGGACGCGCTGCGCGCGCGTATCGGGCTGATCGCCCCGGAGGACGCCTGGGCGCGGCTCGACGGCGGTTTCCGACGCGGCCAGCGCGCCGCCGCCCGCGGGCCGCTGCAGGACCTCGGCCATCGCCGCGGCGCCACCATGCGCGTGTACTGGGCCGGCGCCGCGTACTGGCTCGAGGCCGACCTCGCGCTGCGCGCGCGCGGCCGTTCGCTCGACGCCGTGCTCGGCGAATACGCGCGCTGCTGCCTGCGCGGCACCGGCGAAACCGCGCCGGCGGACTTCGTCGCCGCGCTCGACCGCATCGCCGGCGACGACACGTTCTCGGGCTTGTACGCGCGCGATGCGGTTTCGACCGCGTTCCCGCCGATCGACGACGCCTACCGCCGGCTCGGGATCGCGCGCGACGGGGACCGCCTGCGCTTCTCGCGCGACCGCCACGCGCGCGCGCTGCGTGCGGCAATCATGGGGCGCAGGCCGAATGCCGGCGGCGCCGGCGCGCACGCGCGCTGATCCCGGCCCCGCCTTCCGCCGCTCCCCGGAGCGCAGCGCGGCGCGAACAGCCGCCTCAGTGCGCGGCGGCGGCGGCGTGCTCGCGCTTGCTCGAGGTGCCGGTCATCAGCTTGTCGGTGTAGGCGATGCCGATCGCCGACAGGATGAACACGCAATGGATGATGGTCTGCCACATCACCCCGACCTCGGTGAAGCGGCTGCCCGGCGCGCCGAGGCTGCCGATCTCGATGAAGGTCTTGAGCAGGTGGATCGAGCTGATGCCGATGATCGCCATCGCCAGCTTCACCTTCAGCACGCTGGCGTTGACGTGGCTCAGCCACTCCGGCTGGTCCGGGTGGCCCTGCAGGTTCAGCCGCGAGACGAAGGTCTCGTAGCCGCCGACGATCACCATCACCAGCAGGTTGGAGATCATCACCACGTCGATCAGGCCGAGCACGATCAGCATGATCACCACTTCGGCGCTCTGCTTGAGCTCGGGTTCGGCGGCCGCGGCGCCGGTGGCGGCTTCGACCGCATGGCCGCCGAGGAAGACCTGGTCGACCAGGTGCACCAGCTCGACGCCGAACTGCCAGACGTAGATCGCCTGGGCGACGATCAGGCCCAGGTACAGCGGCAGCTGCAGCCAGCGCGAGCTGAAGATCAGGGCGGACAGCGGGGTGAGGCGGGTCGAGCGGACCTGGGTCATGCGGGGCGGGAACCGGGAAAAGGACGCGCAGGTTACCGGCCGCTCCATGACGCTGCCAAGCGCGCGGCGCGGGCCGTTCACGTCCCTGACGGTCGCGCGCGCGTCGCGCGGGGTCGAAGCCCCGGAGCAGGAAGCCCGCCTACGGCTTCGCCGGCGCGATCCCGTATCCCTTCGGCGGCTCCGCGCCCAGCAGGTGGCGCACGAAGTAGTCCCAGCGCCGCCGCGTCACGTACATCCCGGCTTCGCCGCTGCCGTAGCCGTGGCGCGCGTGCGGCAGCAGCAGCAGGTCGAAGTCCTTGTTGGCCTCGATCAGCGCCTGCACCACCAGCAGCGTGTTCTGCGGCGGCACGTTGTCGTCCATCATCCCGTGGATCAGCAGCAGGTGGCCCTTGAGGTTGGCCGCGTGGTTCTGGTTCGCCTGGTCGTCGTAGTTGCTTGAACCGTCCTTCGCCACCACCGGCAGGCCCTGCCACTTCTCCGCCCAGTCGTCCTCGTAGCTGCGGTTGTCGTGGTTGCCGCTCTCGGCGATGCCGACCTTGAACAGGTCCGGGTAGCGGAACATCGCGCCCGCGGTGGCGTTGCCGCCGCCCGAGTGGCCCCAGATGCCGGCGCGGTCGAGGTCGATCCACGGGAACCGCTTCGCCAGCTGCCGCAGGCCGGTGACCTGGTCTGGCAGCGTGTTGTCGCCGATGTCGCCGAAGTAGGCGTCGTGGAAGGCCTTCGAGCGCCACGGCGTGCCCATGCCGTCGATCGCCACCACGATGAAACCCAGCTCGGCCAGCGCCTGGTTGTCCAGGTGCGAGGCGAGGAAGCTGCGGCTGCGCACCGAGCCGGTCTGCGGGCCCGGATAGACGTAGTCGATGATCGGGTACTTCTTCGCCGGGTCGAAGTTCGTGGGCTTGAACATCAGCCCGTACAGGTCGGTCCTGCCGTCGCGCGCCTTGACCGTGAACGGCTCCGGCGCGACCCAGCCGGCCGCCTGCAGGCGCGAGATGTCGCCACGCGCGACCTCGCGCGCCAGCGCGCCGTCGCCGGCCTTGCGCAGCAGCGTCACCGGCGCGGTGTCGACGGTGGAATACGTATCGACGAACCAGCTGCCGCCGGGCGAGAGCGTGACCTTGTGGTCGGCGTCCTCGGGCGTGAGCAGCACCGGCGCGCCGCCGTCGAGGCTGGCCTTGTAGAAGTGCTGGTAGTACGGATTGCGGCCCGGCTCGCGGCCGACGCCGCGGAACCAGACGGTGCGCGTTTCCGGATCCACCCGCAGCACTTCGGTGACGTTGCCCTCGCCGGTGGTGACCGCGCGCTTGAGCTTGCCGCTGCCCGCCTCGTAGAGGTAGAGGTTGCCCCAGTTGTCGCGCTCGCTGAACCAGAGGATCTCGTTGCTGGCCGGCAGGTAGCGCCAGTTGACCGCGCCGTTGCCGCTCTCGAAGTAGGTCTTCACCTTCTCGTCGAACACCGTGCGCACCGCGCCCGTGGCGGCGTCGGCGATGCGCAGCCAGGTCTGGCGGTGGTCGCGCGAGGTCGATGCGAAGGCGAGCGTCCTGCCGTCCGGCGCCCACTGCACGTCCTCCCAACCGCCGTCGCAGCTGACGTCGTCGCACAGGGTGGAGCGGTGCTGGTCGGGCGGCATCTTCAGGCGAACCACGGCCTTCGACGGCACGTCGATGACGACGCGCTCGATCATGGTGACGTGCTCGTCGCCGACGAAGGGATACTTCCAGCGCTCGACCTTGGGCGCGCCGACGTTGGTGCCGACCAGCACCATCTCGCTGGTGCGGCGCTGGTCCTGGCGGAAGGTCGCGATCCTCGAGGAATCCGGCGACCACACCAGGATCGCGTTGTCGGTGTGCTTCCAGCCGGCGTTGTCGGTGGCGTAGCCGTAATCGGTGGCGCCGTCGGTGGTGAGCTGCGTTTCCGCGCCGCTGGCGAGGTCGCGGACCCACAGGTTCCAGCCGCGCACGAAGGCTTCCTTCGCGCCGTCGGGCGAGCGCACGCCGGGCTCGCCCTTGCGCTCGACGCAGGCGGCCTTGCCCGACAGCCCGCAGCGCCAGTCCTTGCCGAAGGCGGACAGCTCGATGCGGCCGTCGTCGCGCAGCGTCCAGTCCTTGATCGGCAGGTCCTCGGCCTTCACCGGCTTGCCGCTGGCCTTGGCCAGCGCCTTCGCCAGCGCGACGTGGTCGAACGCCGGCACCACGCCGCCGGTCGCGGCGTCCACGCGCAGGAAGCGGTCGCCGTTGGCGTCGTGGTCGCGGTAGACGAACTGGCCGTCGTCCAGCCAGGCCAGCGCGGCCGGCACGTGGTCGACCAGCGGCGCGGTGTTGTGCGGGAGGAATTTCTCCGCGCGCGCGTAGTCCTGCATGGTGACCGCTTGCGCCGATTGGGCCAGGGCGGGGCCCGCCGCCAGCGCGAGCAGCGCCGCCGCCATTTTCCTCGTGCCGCGCGCGCGCGCGCCGTCGATCGGTGGATGCATGTCTTCCCCGGGGTTGCGAAGTGGCGCGCGGCGCGTTGCCGTCGCGCGGACGGGCCATGCTACCAAGCACGGGTGCCGCGCAGGCGCCGCGCGCGCGATGCCGTCGTGCTGGCGCTCGCGCCGGTGCGGCAAGCGGCGCACGGACGGGGTGACTTGCGGCGCATTGCCCGCGCCGGTCGCGCGGCGTAGGGTCGCGGAAGTTTCCCCTGTGAGAACGCCTAATGAAGCCGCTCGTCCTCGCCATCGCCCTCGCGCTCACCCTGCCGGCCGCCGCCTCGGCGCAGGCGCCCGCTCCCCAGGCCACCGCGACTGCGCCCGCCGTGCCGGCATGGGTCGCCACCAGCAACAAGGACGCGCAGGTGCTGATCGACGCCCAGGCCGCGTTCCAGCCGGAAGGCTTTTCGTTCTTCGGCATCCCCGGCTACGACGACAAGGTCGCCGACCTCGGGCCCGACAACGGCAAGCGCTTCCGCGCGGCGATGGCCGACGCCAAGGCGAAGCTGCAAACGATGCTGCAGACCGAACGCGACCCCAACGTGCGCCAGGACCTGGAGATCATGATCCATGCCGCCGACGAAGCCGTCGAAGGCAGCACGCTCAACGAACGCCTGCTGTTGCCGTGGACCGACGCGCCGCAGTTGGTGTTCTCCGGCCTGCAGGGCCTGCTGTCCGACCAGACGCCGCCCGAGCGTCGCGCGCGCGCGCTCGACCGCCTCAAGGCCTACGTCGGCATGGCGCCGGGCACCACGCCGATCGCGCAGCTGGCGCGCGAGCGCTACGAGGAGCGCGCCGGCGACAAGTCCCTGCTGCGGCCGACGAAGCTGGAGGTCGAGCAGGCGCTGGGCAACGTCGATACCTACATCGACGGCATCCGCAAGCTGTTCGACAAGTACAAGATCGAGGGCGCCGGGCCGGCTCTCGACGAGATGGCGAAGCAGCTCAAGGACTACCAGGCCTGGGCGCGCGCGACGGTGCTGCCGGAAGCGCGGCCCGACGCCAAGCTGCCGCCGGAGCTGTACGCGTTCCAGCTCAAGCAGTTCGGCATCGACATCGACCCGCAGCTGCTGATCCGCCGCGCCGAGGTCGAGTTCATGGAGACCCGCGCGGCGATGGCGCAGCTCGCGCCGCTGGTGGCCAAGGCCAAGGGCCTGCAGGGCATCGCCGACGGCGATTACGTCGCGGTGATCCGCGCGCTGAAGCAGGCGCAGATCCCCAACGACCAGCTCGAGGCGCGCTACCGCAAGGTGATCGACGCGATCGACCCGATCATCCGCAAGCAGGGCATCGTCGACGTGCCGCACCGGCCGATGGTGATGCGCCTGGGCAGCCCGGCCGAGTCCGCCGCGCAGCCGGCGCCGCACTTCCTGCCCGCGCCGCTGGTGGGCAACACCGGCCAGCAGGGCCAGTTCGTCCTGCCGGTCGCGGTGCCCAACCCCGACGGCTCCTCGCTGCAGTACGACGACTTCAACTTCGAGTCGGCGGCGTGGACGCTGTCGGCGCACGAGGGCCGTCCCGGCCACGAACTGCAGTTCACCGCGATGGTCGAGCGCGGCATCTCGCTGGCGCGCACGCTGTTCGCGTTCAACTCGGTCAACGTCGAGGGCTGGGCGCTGTACGCCGAGGCCGAGATGGTGCCGTACGAGCCGATCGACGGGCAGATGATCGCGCTGCAGCTGCGCCTGCTGCGCGCCGCGCGCGCGATCCTCGACCCGATGCTCAACCTCGGCCTGATCGACCGCGAGGCCGCCGGTCGCGTGCTGGAGGAGAAGGTCGGCTTGTCGAAGGCGATGGCCAAGCAGGAGCTCGACCGCTACATGTTCAACGCCCCCGGCCAGGCCGGCAGCTATTTCTACGGCTACAGCCGCATCCTCGAGCTGCGCATGGAGACCGAGCTCGCGCTGGGCGACAGGTTCGACCGACAGGCCTTCAACAACTTCCTGCTCGACCAGGGCCTGCTGCCGCCGGACCAGCTGGCCGCGGCGGTGCGCGAGGACTTCATCCCGGCGCGAAAGCGGTAATCGCCGCCGACCCTGCGCTATCCCTGCCCTTTGGCCAGAAGAAGCCGCGCCCGCGAACGCGGGCGCGGTCCGGCTCAGAACGGCAGCTGCAGCGTCGGGTCCAGCCCCAGCAGCTGCTCGCGGAACGCCTGCTGGATGCGCGCCAGCGCGTCCTCGTTGTCGGCGTCGAAGCGCATCACCAGCACCGGGGTGGTGTTGGAGGCGCGCACCAGGCCCCAGCCGTCCGGCCAGTCGACGCGCAGGCCGTCGATGGTCGACGAGCGCGCGCCCTCGAAGCGCGCCTGCGCGACGAAGCGCTCGACGAAGCCGTGCGGGTCGCCGCCGGGCGCGTCGACCTTGATCTCCGGCGTCGACACCCCGCCGGGCAGCGCCTCGAGCACCTCGCCCGGCGCGCGCGGGTCCATCGCCAGGATCTCCAGCAGCCGCGCCGCGGCGTAGATGCCGTCGTCGAAGCCGTACCAGCGCTCGCCGAAGAAGAAGTGGCCGCTCATCTCGCCGGCGAGTTCCGCTTCGGTCTCGCGCATCTTGGCCTTGACCAGCGAGTGCCCGGTCTTCCACATCAGCGGGCTGCCGCCGTGGCGCAGGATGTGGCTGGGCAGGCGCCCGGTGCACTTGACGTCGAACAGGATCACCGCGCCCGGGTTGCGCTCGAGCACGTCGGCGGCGAACAGCATCAGCAGGCGGTCGGCGAAGATGTTCTGGCCGCTGCGCGTGACCACGCCGAGGCGGTCGCCGTCGCCGTCGAAGGCGATGCCCAGGTCCGCGTCGAAGCGCGCCACGGTGTCGATCAGGTCGACCAGGTTGTGCGGCTCGCTCGGGTCCGGGTGGTGGTTGGGGAAGCTGCCGTCGATCTCGCAGAACAGCGGGATCACCTCGGCGCCGACCGCCTCGAGCACGCGCGGGCCGACGTCGCCGGCCACGCCGTTGCCGGCGTCGACCACCACCTTGAGCGGGCGCGCGATCTGCACGTCGGAAGCGATCCGGTGCACGTAGTCGCCGGAGATGTCGCGATCGCTGTGGCCGCCGGGCGCCAGCGATTCGTGCAGGCGGTTCTCGGCGATGCGCGCGTGCAGGTCGGTGATCGCCTTGCCGTGCAGCGTCTCGCCGCCGACGACGATCTTGAAGCCGTTGTAGTCGGGCGGGTTGTGGCTGCCGGTCACCGAGATGCAGCAGCCGGTGTTGAGGTGGAAGGCGCCGAAGTACACCACCGGCGTCGGCGCCATGCCGATGTCGATGACGTTGCGGCCGGCCTTGCGCAGTCCGCGCGAGAGGCCTTCGACCAGGTCGGGGCCGGAAAGGCGGCCGTCGCGGCCGACCACGATGTCGGCCAGGCCCTTCTCCTGCATCAGCGAGCCGATGGAATGCCCGATCAGCTCGGCCACGCCGGCGTCCAGGCTCTGCCCGACCACGCCGCGGATGTCGTAGGCGCGGAAGATGCCGCGGTCGATCCGCACCGGCGGCGGCTTCGGCGCGTCGCGCACCACCGGCGCCTGCGCCTGGGCGGGCTCGGCCGGGGTGTCGACCAGCACCTGCGACAGCGTCGGCGCGTCGTGGTCGTGCGCGGGCTGCAAGCCGCCGACGCGTGCCGGCAGCCGCCACAGCACGTAGGCCAGCAGCAGGCCGACGACCGCGGCGATGAACGAACCCAGCGCGCCCAGCCCGAACGGGCTGATCACCGCGGTCGGCACCGCGGCGGCGATGCGCAGGCTGGTGCCCGCGACCGGCACCGCGCGGCGCTCGGCGCCCTGCGCCAGCGAGGCGTCGCCGCGCTCGAGCAGGGTATGGCTGCCCTGGCGCAGGGCCAGGTAGCCGTCGTCGGGCAGGCTGGCGTTCTGCAGCCCCAGCGTGGCGCGCGCCAGCGGCAGCCGCACGAAGGCGACCCCGGCCAGCGCGTCGCCGGCTCGCGCGGGCGCGGCCAGCGCGATCGCGGGCTTGCCCTGCTCGCGGATCGCCCACAGCACCGGCTTGTCCTCGGCCAGCGCCGCCTCCGCGGCGGCGATGCGGCCGTATCCGGCCTTCGGCAGCGCGGCGTAGGCGTCCTGCAGGCCGGTGGGCAGCACCACGGCCTCCTCGATCCCGTTCCAGTCGCGGCCCAGCGCGGCGCCGGCGGCGGCGAGGTCGCCCGCCTGCAGCGCCGATTGCACCGGAGCCGAGGCCAGCCGCTGCGACAGCTTGTCGAGGTCGCCCTTGAGCACGCGCTGGGTCGAAGACGCGGCCAGGTCGCGGCCCTGCTCGAGTTCCGCGCGGCGGCTGTCGTCCTGGATCTGGCGCCAACCGCTCCAGGCCAGCCACAGCGCGAGCAGCGCGAGGATTCCCGCCAGCACCGGCAGGTAGGGTCGTACGTGGGCGAGCGCGACGTGCGCCCGGCCCGGTTCGTGTTCAGTGCCCATGGCTTGCCCCCCGACCGCCATCGTTCATCGCACGCCGGTGTGGCCGAAGCCACCCGCCCCGCGCGCGCTCTCGGCGAAAGTATCCACTACTTGCAGGGTGGCGCGCACGATCGGCACCACCACCAGCTGCGCGATGCGGTCGCCCGGCTCGATCGCGTGGGCGACCCGGCCGCGGTTCCAGATGCTGATCATCAGCGGCCCCTGGTAGTCGGCGTCGATCAGGCCGGTGCCGTTGCCCAGCACGATGCCGTGCTTGTGGCCGAGCCCCGAGCGCGGCAGCACCACCGCGCACAGGCCGGGATCGTCGATGTGGATCGCCAGGCCCGAGGGCACCAGCGCGGCATCGCCCGGCTGCAGCAGCAGCGGCGCGTCCAGCGCGGCGCGCAGGTCGAGCCCGGCGCTGGCCGCGGTGGCGTAGGCCGGCAGCGGCCACTCAGCGCCCATGCGCGGGTCGAGGATCTTCAGCTGCAGCGTGTGGTGCATGCGGGCCCTGCTAGGGAACGGGAGCGCGCGAGCGTAACGCAAGACGCGGCAACGGCCTGTAGGAGCGCCCTTGGGCGCGATGGCTTTCCCGGGAAAGCGACCGCACCCAAGGGGTGCTCCTACGACAGCCGTTCGGCGACCAGGTCGAGCAGCGCTTCGGCGAGCTGTGTCTTCGGCGCCGGCCCCAGTTCGCGGGCGCCGCCGTCCCAGTAGACGGCGAGCGCGTTGTCGTCGCCCTCGAAGCCGCTGCCTGCGACGCCGACGAGGTTGGCGGCGATCAGGTCGAGCTTCTTCTTCGCCAGCTTGGCGCGCGCGTAGCGCTCCAGGTCTTCGGTCTCGGCGGCGAAGCCGACCACCAGCCGCGGACGCAGCGGATGCGCGGCGACGTCGGCGAGGATGTCGCGCGTGCGCACCAGCTCGAGCGTCAATCCGTCCTCGCCCTCGCGCTTCTTGAGCTTGCCGGACGCGACCGCGCGCGGGGTGAAGTCGGCCACGGCCGCGGCGCCGACGTAGACGTCGGCCGGCAGCTGCGCGAGCACGGCCTCGTGCATCTGCGCCGCCGAGCGCACGTCGACGCGCCGCACGCCTCCGGGCGTGGCGAGCGCGACCGGCCCGGCCACCAGCGCCACCCGCGCGCCGCGCGCCGCGGCCGCCGCGGCGACCGCGAAGCCCATCTTGCCGCTGCTGCGGTTGCCGATGAAGCGGACCGGGTCGATGTCCTCGAAGGTCGGCCCGGCGCTGACCACCACCCGCAGGCCGGCCAGCGCGCCGGGCATCAGGGCGCCGCCTGCAGCTCGGCCACGATCGCGTCGGGCTCGCGCATGCGCCCGGGGCCGGATTCGCCCTCGGCCAGCGGGCCGTCGTCGGGACCGATCACCTGCACGCCGCGCCCCCGCAGCGTCGCGATGTTGGCCTGGGTGGCCGGGTGCAGCCACATGCGGTGGTTCATCGCCGGCGCGACCGCGATCGGCGCGGTGGTGGCCAGGCACAGCGTGCTGACCAAGTCGTCGGCGAAACCGTGCGCCAGCTTCGCCAGCGTGTCCGCCGTCGCCGGCGCGACCAAGATGCGGTCGGCCCAGCGCGCGAGCTCGATGTGCCCCATCGCGGCCTCGGCGGCGGCATCCCACAGCGAGGTGCGCACCGGCATGCCGGACACGGCCTGGAAGGTCGCCACGCCGACGAAGTGCTGCGCGCCCTCGGTCATCGCCACCTGCACCGCGGCGCCCGCATCGCGCAGCCGGCGCACCAGCTCGGCCGCCTTGTAGGCGGCGATGCCGCCGCACACGCACAGCAGGATCCGGCGCCCCCGCAGGTTGTCGCGGCCCTCGGCCATGTCAGGAAAACCCTACGCGCGAACGGGTCGACAGCTTACCCGAAGCCGCGCCCGCGCCCGACTGCGCGACCCCGTGTCGCCGCGCTGCAATAGGCCCATCGCCGGCGGCTGCGGCGGAGGCAGGTTTCCTCGCAGCTCCTTCCCTGCGCACGCGGCAGCCGCCAGCGACCCACTCCACGGGATCGACCATGCACATCCGCGACTGGCCCGCCGGCGAACGCCCCCGCGAGAAGCTGCTCAAGCGCGGCGCCGCGGTGCTGTCGGACGCCGAGCTGCTGGCGCTGTTCCTCGGCTCCGGCCTGCGCGGCATGGACGCGGTGGCGACGGCCCGCCAGTTGCTGGCCCGGCACGGCCCGCTGCGGCGCCTGCTCGAGCATCCGGCCGGCGAGCTGTCCAAGCTGCCGGGACTGGGCCCGGCGACCGCCTGCCAGCTGTCGGCGGCGCTGGAGCTGTGCAACCGCTACCTCGCCGCCGGCCTGGAGCGCGGCGAGGCGCTGACCGACCCGGCCGCCGCGGGCCGCTATTTCGCCCAGCGCCTGCGCGGGCATCCCAGCGAGATCTTCGCCGCGCTGTTCCTCGACACCCGCCACCGCGCGCTGGCGTTCGAGGAGCTGTTCCGCGGCACCGTCGACGGCGCCGAGGTGCATCCGCGCGAAGTGGTGCGGCGCGCGCTGGCGCACAACGCCGCGGCGGTGATCGTCGGCCACAACCATCCCAGCGGCAGCGCCGAGCCCAGCGCCGCCGACCGCGCGGTCACCGCCCAGCTCAAGCAGTCGCTGGCGCTGGTGGACGTGCGGCTGCTGGACCATTTCGTGATCGGCGACGGCGCGCCGGTGTCGCTGGCCGCGCGCGGCTGGGTGTGAGGGCGGCGGCGGGAAGCCCTGGGACATGGACGATGCACGCGGCACAGGGAGGTGCCGACCTTCACGCCGGCGCGCCGCGGCCGGCCGCGACGGCCCCCGGGGCGCGCTCACGTACAATGCGGGCCCGTTGAACCGCGACACCCCGCCCCAGTGAAATCCCAGCTCCGCGCCCTGATCGCCCAGGGCATCGACGCCCTCCGCGCCGCCGGCGCCCTGCCGGCCGACCTCGCCACCCCGGACTTCGTGGTCGAGCGCCCCAAGGACCGCGGCCACGGCGACTTCTCGACCAACGCCGCGCTGCTGCTCGCCAAGCCCGCGCGCAGCAACCCGCGCGCGCTGGCGCAGGCGCTGGTGGACGCGCTGCCGAAAGATGGCGACATCGCCGCGGTGGAGATCGCCGGCCCGGGCTTCCTCAACTTCCGCCTCGCGCCGTCGGCCTGGCAGCGGCAGCTGCGCGAGGTGCACGAACGCGGCGCCGCCTACGGCCGCAACGACGGCGGCGCCGGCCGCACCGCGGGCGTCGAGTACGTCTCGGCCAACCCCACCGGCCCGCTGCACGTCGGCCACGGCCGCGCCGCGGTGATCGGCGACTGCATCGCGCGCGCGCTCGCGGCCAACGGCTGGCAGGTGCGGCGCGAGTTCTACTACAACGACGCCGGCGTGCAGATCGAGAACCTCGCCAGGTCGGTGCAGGCGCGCGCCAAGGGCCTCACGCCCGACGACGCCGGCTGGCCCGAGGACGGCTACCGCGGCGACTACATCGCCGACGTCGCCCGCGCCTTCCTCGACCGCGCGTCGGTGGCGGTCGAGGGCCACGTGGTGGCCGGCAACGGCGATGCCGACGACCTCGACGCGATCCGCCGCTTCGCCGTGGCCTGGCTGCGCAACGAGCAGAACGACGACCTGGCCGCGTTCGGGGTGTCGTTCGACGTGTACTTCCTGGAGTCCTCGCTGTACGCCGGCGGCAAGGTGGAGGAAACCGTGCGCGAGCTCGTCGCCCACGGCCACACCTACGAGGAGGGCGGCGCGCTGTGGCTGCGCACCACCGACTTCGACGACGACAAGGACCGCGTGATGCGCAAGTCCGACGGCACCTACACGTATTTCGTGCCGGACGTGGCCTACCACCGCAGCAAGTGGCAGCGCGGCTACGAGCGCGCGATCACCGAGCTGGGCGCCGACCACCACGGCTCGCTGGCGCGGGTGAAAGCCGGCCTGCAGGCGCTCGATGCCGGCATCCCGGAAGGCTACCCGGAGTACGTGCTGCACCAGATGGTCACGGTGATGCGCGGCGGCGAGGAGGTGAAGCTGTCCAAGCGCGCCGGCAGCTACCTCACCCTGCGCGACCTGGTCGAGGAGGCCGGGCGCGACGCCACGCGCTGGTTCCTGGTCGCGCGCCGGCCGGACTCGCAGCTGGTGTTCGACATCGACCTGGCTCGCTCGCAGTCGCTCGACAACCCGGTCTACTACGTGCAGCTTTCGCACGCACGCATCTGCGGCCTGCTGCGGCAGCTCGAGGAGCGCGGCCTGGCCTTCGACCTGCACAACGGCCTGGCGCAGCCGCTCGACCCCGCCGACGCGGCGCAGCGCGAGCTGCTGATCGAGCTCTCGCGCTGGCCGGAAGTGGTCTTTGCCACGGGCGAGCAGCTGGAGCCGCACCTGGTGGCGGCCTACCTGCTCGAACTGGCGCAGGCGTTCCAGACGTACTACAACGACCACCAGTTCCTGGTCGACGAGGCCGACGTGCGCGATGCGCGCCTGGCGCTGGCGCTGGCGGTGCGCCAGGTGCTGGCGAACGGGCTCGACCTGCTGGGCGTGAATGCCCCGGAGAAGATGTAAGTGGCAGCAAGACGCGGAAAATCGCAGGCAAGGCGCAACTCCGGCAACAGCGGCGGCCTGCCCGGCTGGGCCTGGCTGGTGCTGGGGATCGTGATCGCGCTGGTGGCGATGCTGGCGGCGCCGCGCTTCCTCAAGTCCGACGGCAACGACGGCTTCATCCTGCCGCGGCCGAACCCGGACGCGCGCCCGGCCGCGACCGCGGAGCAGGACGCCGACGACCTGCCGGCCCCCGCCGCCCGGGCGTCGAAGGGTGAAAAGGCGGGGCAGGACGACGAGGAACGGCAGTACGACTTCTACACCGTGCTGCCGGGGCAGGAAGTGGCGATGTCGGACGCCGAGCTCGCCGCCAGCGCGCGCGCCGAGGAGGCCCGCAAGCGCCAGCTCGCGCAGCAGCAGGCCGCTGCGGCGGCCAGCCATCCCGACGCGGCGACGCCCGCGGCGACGGTCGCGCAGGCGGCGCAACCGGCCGCCACGCCGGCCCCGGTCGCGAACGCCGCGTCCGCGGCCGCTCCCGCGCGCGACAACCAGGCGCCCTATATCCTGCAGGCGGGCGCCTTCGGCGCCTCCGGCGACGCCGAGGCCCTGAAGGCGCGCATCGCCCTGCTCGGCCTCAATGCGCGGGTCGAATCGGCCGCAATCAACGGCAAGACCGTGTACCGCGTGCGCATGGGGCCCTACGGCACCGCCACCGAGCTGGCCAGCGCCAAGGACAAGCTCGCCAACGGCGGCCTGCCGGCGCTGGCGATCAAGGTGAAATGACCCGATCCGCGACCGTGGTCATGCCCGGTCGCGGCCCGTGAGAGACGGCGGCTGGACAATGCGTTCCCGAGGGAGAAAGCCGCCATGCCGATCGAAGCCGCACTCATCAAGCCCGTCGTCGACGCCCTGCTGGCGCTGTTCCGGCAGGGCGAGAACCTGCACCTGAAGCACAACGCCGAGGCCTCCCTGCGCGAGGCGATCCGCGAGCTGCTGCTGGCCAATCCCGACGACAACAAGGCCGAGGCGCGCATCGCCATCGCCAAGGCCGCGGGCATCCTCTCCGAGGACGTGGTGCTGGCCGAGGACATGCTGAAGAAGCACCGCGCCACCAAGGCGCGCACCAGCGGCAAGTCCGCCACCGGGCGCAAGCGCAAGCCGCCGGCGGCCAAGTCCGCGGACAAGCCCGAGGCGCCGTCGAAGAAGGCCGCCAGACCTGCGGCGAGGAAATCCCCGAAGTCCTGAGCCTTCGCTGGCGCGCCCGTGGCCGTGCGCGCAAGATCGCGCCCCATGGACAAGCTCTTCCCCGCGCTGTGCCTGCTCTGGTTCGCCAGCGAGATGTGGATCGTGGCGCGCCGGCGCTCCGGCGACCGGGCGCGCACCCGCGACGCCGGCACGCTGCGCCTGCTGACGGTCACCATCTACGCCTCGATCGCGCTGGCGGTCTGGTTCGGCGCCCTCGGCGTGGCGCGCTTCCCGGTCGCGCTGCGCGCGCCCGCGTGGTGGCTCGGGATCGCGATGATGCTGCTGGGGATGCCGCTGCGCTGGTGGGCGATCCGCGTGCTGTCGCGCTACTTCACCGTGGACGTCGCGATCCGGCCCGACCACCGGCTCGTGCGCAGTGGCCCGTACCGCTGGCTGCGGCATCCGTCCTACACCGGCTCGCTGCTCACCTTCCTCGGCTTCGGGCTGGGCTTCGGCAACTGGCTGTCGCTGCTGGCGGTGGCCGCGCCGGTGACGCTGGCGTTCCTGTGGCGCATCCACGTCGAGGAGCGCGTGCTGCGCGAGGCGTTCCCGGACCAGTACCCGGCCTACGCGCAGGCAACCTGGCGGCTGCTGCCGTTCGTGTGGTGAGCGCCGGCCGGCGCGGCGGCAGGATGGCGTGAACCTCCCGGGCGCGCGCGGCACGCATCCCCAACGCTGTCATCCCGAGCGCAGCGAGGGATCTGGCCCCGCGCGTGCCCCGGAGATCCCTCGCTGCGCTCGGGATGAGAGTCGGTGCCTGGGAGCAATCCCTCTCATTCGCAACGTCGTCCGTTATCCCGTCGCAGCGTCGCGCAACGGATGCTCCTAGAATCGCCGGATGACCAAGACCCTGCTCGTCACCGGCGCGACCTCCGGCTTCGGCGCCGCGATCCTCGACCGCTTCGTCGCCAACGGCTGGCGCGCCGTCGCCACCGGCCGCCGCGCCGACCGCCTGCAGGCGCTGGTCGAGCGCCACGGCGCCGGCCGCGTGCACGCCGCGGCCTTCGACATCCGCGACCCCGACGCCATGCAGGCCGCGCTCGACGCCATTCCCGCGCCGTTCCGCGACGTCGACCTGCTGGTCAACAACGCCGGCCTCGCGCTCGGCACCGCGCCGGCGCAGCGCGCGGACCTGTCGCAGTGGCGGCAGATGATCGACACCAACGTCACCGCACTGGCCGCGATGACGTACCGGCTGCTGCCGACGCTGATCGAACGCCGTGGCGCGATCGTCAACATCAGCTCGATCGCCGGCAGCTATCCCTACCCCGGCGGCAACGTCTACGGCGCGACCAAGGCCTTCGTCACCCAGTTCTCGCTCAACCTGCGCTCGGACCTGCACGGCACCGGCGTCCGCGTGACCTCGATCGAGCCGGGGCTGGCGGAAACCGAGTTCACCCTGGTGCGCACCGGCGGCGACCAGGGCGCATCCGACGCGCTGTACGCCGGCGCGTACCCGATCACCGCGCACGACATCGCCGAATCGGCGTGGTGGATCGCCAACCTGCCGCCGCACCTCAACGTCAACCGGCTGGAAGTGATGCCGGTGAGCCAGTCGCTGGCCGGGCTGCAGGTGCATCGCGACGCCGCGCCGTGAACGCGTGGCTGGCGACGCTGGCGGTGGTGCTGGTGGCGGCGCCGTGGCGGGCGCAGCGCTAGGCGCCGGCCGCGGCTGCTACTTCGCGTTCCACTCGCGCACGCTCACTTCGGACGAGCCGCTGGCGTACAGCGGATCCGCATGCGCGACGGCGAGCGCGGCCTCGAGGCTGTCGGCGCGCAGCAGGTAGGCGCCGCCGCTGCGGTCGGTGAACGGACCGGCGAGTTCGAGCTGGCCGCGAGCGCGCAGCGTGTCGAGGAAGGCGTAGTGCGGATCGATCACGGCGGGTTCAAAGCCGGGCGTGCGCAGGGTCAGCACCAGGTAGCGGTTCAAGGCAGGGCTCCCGTGAATGATGGCAACGGCCGCCCGCGGGAGCGCGCCCGCCGCTGCCGATCGCGGCCGCGCGCGGCTCAGGCCAGCGGCGCGTCGTCGAGGTAGGTGTAGCCGGTGAGGCCGGCCTCCAGCGCGTCGGCGATGCGCCGCGCCTCGTCTTCGGGCAGGTTCGCCGCCTCGACCTTGTCGCGATAGGCCTGGCGCAGGTCGTCGACCGCGTAGCCGACGTAGTCGAGCATCACGTCGGTGGTGTCGCCGCGGCGCTGCTGCGCGATCGCATAGCCCTCGCCTTCGACCCGGACCTCGATCGCGTCGGTGTCGCCGAACAGGTTGTGGATGTCGCCGAGGATCTCCTGGTAGGCGCCGACCAGGAAGAAGCCGATGCGGTAGCTCTCGCCGTGCCGCGGCGCATGCAGCGGCAGCGAGGTGTCCAGGTCCTCGTTCTCGACGTAGGTGTCGATCTTGCCGTCCGAGTCGCAGGTCAGGTCGGCGATGATGCCGCGCCGCGTGGGCGCCTCGTCGAGACGCTCGATCGGCACGATCGGGAAAACCTGGTCGATCGCCCACACGTCCGGCATTGACTCGAACACGCTGAAGTTGACGAAATACTTGTCGACCAGCCGCTCGTTGAGCTCGTCGAGCAGCGGGCGATGGCTCTTCTCGTCGTAGGTCAGGCGCGCCTTCACCGCGTGCGCGATGGCGTAGAACAGGTCGTCGATGCGCGCGCGGTGGACCAGGTCGAGCTGGCCGAGCGCGTACAGCGACAGCCCTTCGGAATGGAAGTGCTGCGCCTCCTGGAACAGCTCCACCGCCGGGCGCTGGTCGAGCTCGGCGTGGATGCCGCGCAGGTGGCGGATCACCATCGGCTCGTCGTCGTGCGCGTCGGGCACGCGGCCCTCGGGCGCGGCCTCGACCTCGGAGACGTTGGCCACCAGAACCGCGTGGTGCGCGGTCATCGCGCGGCCGCACTCGGTGACGATGCGCGGCGGCGGCAGGCCGTTGGCCGCGCAGGCGTCGGCCAGCGGTTGCACGATGCCGGAGGCGTATTGCGCCACGCCGTAGTTGACCGAGTTGTAGCTGCGCGAGCGCGTGCCCTCGTAGTCGATCCCGAGCCCGCCGCCGACGTCGACGTAGTCGATCACCGCGCCCAGCCGCGAGAGCTCGACGAAGTAGCGCGTCGCCTCGCGCATGCCGTTGGCGATGTCGCGCACGTTGGAGATCTGCGAGCCCATGTGGAAGTGCAGCAGCTTGAGCGCGCCGCCCATGCCGGCGTCGCGCAGCGATTTCCACAGGTCCAGCAGCTGCCGCGGGCTGAGCCCGAACTTGGCCTTGTCGCCGCCGGAGTTCTGCCACTTGCCCGCGCCCAGCGAGGCCAGCCGCATGCGCACGCCGAGCACCGGCTCCACGCCCAGCGCCTGCGCCTCCTCCAGCACCAGCCGCAGTTCCGAGGGCTTCTCGACCACGATGAAGGTCTCGAGCCCGAGCTTGCGGCCGATCAGCGCCAGGCGGATGTACTCGCGGTCCTTGTAACCGTTGCAGACGACGAGCCCGCCCGGCCGCGAGAGCGCCAGCACCGCCATCAGCTCGGGCTTGCTGCCGGCCTCCAGGCCGAAGCCCTCGCCCGCGTGCGCGGCCAGGGTGCCGGCGACGCCGCGGTGCTGGTTGACCTTGATCGGATAGACGGCGGTGTAGCCGCCGGCGTAGTCCCAGTCGGCCTGCGCCTGCGCGAACGCGGCCTGCAGCTTGCGCAGGCGGTCGCCGAGCACGTCGGGGAAGCGCACCAGCAGCGGCAGGCTGGCGCCCTGCGCGAGCGCGCGGTCGATCACCTCCGGCAGCGCGATCGCCGGCCCGCCGGCGCCGCGCGGGCGCACCACGACGCGGCCGGCGTCGACGTCGAAGTAGCCGGCCGACCAGTGCGGGATGGAATAGGTCTTGCGGGCTTGGTCGGGCGACCAGGCGGTCATGGCGGCGGTCCGGGGCGTGCAGCGGGGACGCGCATTCTAGCGTCCGCGGGCGCAAGGCCCGTCATCGGCCTTCGCTACAATCCACGCCCCGCACGCCGACCGAGCGACCCGCCATGACCGAGCCCACCTGGATGTACGAGAACTTCGAGCCCGCCGGCTCGGCGATCGGCTATCGCGTCACCCGCAAGCTCGACGAGGTGCAGTCGCCGTTCCAGAAGATCGAGATCTACGAGTCGACCGACTGGGGCAACCTGATGCTGATCGACGGCGCGATGATGCTGACCACGCGCGACAACTTCCTCTACCACGAGATGATGTCGCACCCGGCGCTGTTCACGCATCCGGATCCCAAGCGTGTGGTCATCATCGGCGGCGGCGACTGCGGCACGCTGCGCGAGGTGCTGCGGCACCCGGGCGTGGAGCGCGCCGTGCAGTGCGACATCGACGAGCAGGTCACGCGCATGGCGGAGAAGTACTTTCCGGAGCTGTGCGAGTCCAATACCGACCCGCGCGCGCAGCTGCTGTTCGACGACGGCATCGCCTACATGGCCGGTTGCGCGCCGGGCAGCGTCGACATCGTCATCGTCGACTCCACCGACCCGGTCGGCCCGGCCGAAGGGCTGTTCAACAAGGCCTTCTACGAAAGCTGCTTCCGCGCGCTGAAGGACGACGGCGTCCTGGTGCAGCAGTCGGAGTCGCCGCTGGTGCTGCTCGACCTGATCAGGGAGATGCGCGGCGAGATGGGCAAGGCCGGGTTCGCCGAGTTCCAGACCCTGCCGTTCCCGCAGCCCTGCTACCCGACCGGCTGGTGGAGCTGCACGCTGGCGCGCAAGGCCGGCGGCTTCGGGTTCCGCGAGGCCGACGCCCGCGCCAAGCCGTTCGCGACGAAGTACTACAGCGCCGACATCCATCGCGGCGCCGCTTCGCCGCCGCCGTTCGTGGCCGCCGCGCTCGGCGGCTGACGGCGTCTGCGCGGGGCGTGCCGCACCGGGCCTGCAGGCCCGGGCGCGCACCCGCGGAATCGTTCCCCGGCCTCTCCGGCACCCGCGGCGTGCGCGCGTCGCGCGGTCGCGGCGACGCGCGCGGATCCCAATCCCATGCCACCGCCCCGGCGGCGATTGCGCCTCCTGGCGCAACGCATCGTCCGGCCGACGGCGGAATTCGGTGGTCGGAAACCTGTCGGAATCGCGTTAATATTTATTGAACCGCGCGGTACAGCATGGCCGCGCGACGCCTCCCCCGACATGCCCGCGCGCCCTCCCCCGGGGCCGCGCCTCGAGCCCATGAACACCTGTCCGCAGTCGATCCAGCCCCTGGCGCCCGGCGCGCCCCGCCTCTTCCTCAAGCGCGGCACCCGTTTCCTCGAACCAGACGTCTACGTCGCATGGGTCGGCCGTCGCAAGGCCGTGTTCAAGGACTACCGGCGCTATCGCTGGACGCCGCTCTCGCCGCTGGCGCGCGTGCTGGTCCGGCGCGAGGCGCGGATCCTCGAGCGCCTGCGCGGCTGGGGCCATGCCCCGGTGCTGCTCGGCACGATCGGCGGCCTGGTGCTGGGCATGGAATTCATCGACGGCGAGGTGCTCGGACGCGACCTGACGATCGCTTCGGAACAGGTCTTCCGCCGGCTCAAGGCGGCCATCGCCGCGCTGCATGCCGCCGGCATCGCGCACAACGACCTGCACGGCTCCAACATCCTGGTCAGCGGCGGCATCCCGCGGGTGGTCGACTTCGCGTCGGCACTGCTCATGCCGGCCTGGCTGGCGCGCAGCCCGCTGGGCCGGCAGCTGCGGCGCAGCGACCTGGCCAACGTGGTGAAGATGCAGTCGCGCCTGACCGGCACGCCGCCGTCGGCGGCGGAAGCGGCAGTGCTGGCCGAGCCGCGCTGGGTGCGCGCCGTGCGCGGCGCATGGAAACGCGCCTACCGGGGTTCGGGCAAGGCCTGAACGCGGGCGCGGCGCCTACAGCGCGTCGCCGTCCAGCTCGCCGGTGCGGATCCGCACCACCCGCTCCAGGTCCCAGACGAAGACCTTGCCGTCGCCGATCTTGCCGGTGCCGGCGGCCTTCATCACCGCCTCGACCACCGCGTCGGCCTGCTCGTCGGTGACTGCGACCTCGAGCTTGATCTTGGGCAGGAAGTCGACCACGTACTCGGCGCCGCGGTAGAGCTCGGTGTGGCCCTTCTGGCGGCCGAAGCCCTTGACCTCGGTGACGGTGATGCCGGCCACGCCGGCGTCGGCCAGGGCCTCGCGGACGTCGTCGAGCTTGAACGGCTTGATGATCGCCATCACCATCTTCATCGCGTCTGTCCCCGGCCTGGATGCGGCCAGCATAACCGGCGGGGGGTCGGATTTTTCCTACACCACGGCGCGCAATCGGCCGATGGCGGCGTCCCCGCGGGCGGGACAAGCTGGCCGCACCCCGGAGGAGCCATCCCATGATCGACCTCACCCACATCGACGACCTCGCCCGCCGCCTGAGCAGCCTGGTGCCGCCTTCCATGCGCGAAGGACGCGAGGAGCTGCAGCAGAACTTCAAGGCCGTGCTGCAGTCGGGCCTGGCCCGGCTGGACCTGGTCACGCGCGAGGAGTTCGATGTCCAGCGCGCGGTGCTGATGCGCACGCGCGAGAAGCTCGACGGGCTCGAGCGGCTGGTGGAGAAGCTGGAGGCGCGCCTGGCTGCCGCCCCAGTGACGACGCCGCCGATGCAGCCGCACTGAGCCGGCCGCCATGTCGCTTGCGCTCGTGCACGGACGTGCGCGCGCAGGAGTCCGCGCCCCCGAGGTGCGGATCGAGGTCTACCTCGCCGGCGGGCTGCCGCGGATGAACATGGTCGGCCTGCCCGAAGCGGCCGTGCGCGAGTCGCGCGACCGCGTGCGCGCGGCGATCCGCTGCGCGCAGTTCGAGTTCCCGCAGCGTGCGATCACCATCAACCTCGCGCCCGCCGACCTGCCCAAGGACGGCGGGCGCTTCGACCTGCCGATCGCGCTCGGCATCCTCGCCGCCAGCGGGCAGGTGCCGCTGCAGGCGCTGGCCGAATGGGAATTCCTCGGCGAGCTGGGCCTGACCGGCGAGCTGCGCGCGGTCGACGGCGTGCTGCCGGCGGCGCTGGCGGCGGCGGGCGCGGGCCGCAGGCTGGTGGTGCCGGTCGCCAACGGCGCCGAGGCCGCGCTGGCACAGGGCCTGGACGTGCGCACCGCGCGCACCCTGCTCGAGGTCTGCGCCATGCTCAACGGCGCGCGCGAGCTGCCGCCGGCGGTGGCGCCCGCCGCCGTGCGCGATGCCGGCCCGGACCTGCGCGAGGTGCGCGGCCAGCTGCACGCGCGTCGCGCGCTGGAGATCGCCGCCGCCGGCGCGCACCACCTGCTGCTGGTGGGTCCGCCAGGCTGCGGCAAGACCCTGCTGGCCTCGCGCCTGCCCGGGCTGCTCCCGGAGGCGGACGAGGCGGAGGCGCTGGAAACCGCCGCGATCGCCTCGGTGAGCGGTCGCGGCCTGGATCCGGCGCGCTGGCGCGCGCGTCCGTTCCGGGCGCCGCACCACACCGCCAGCGCGGTCGCGCTGGTCGGCGGCGGCGCCGAGCCGCGACCGGGCGAGATCTCGCTCGCCCACCACGGCGTGCTGTTCCTCGACGAGCTGCCCGAATGGGACCGGCGCGCACTGGAGGTGCTGCGCGAGCCGCTGGAATCGGGCGTGGTGACGATCTCGCGCGCGGCGCGGCAGAGCGAGTTCCCGGCGCGCTTCCAGCTGGTCGCGGCGATGAATCCCTGTCCCTGCGGCTGGGCCGGCGACGCGTCGAGCCGCTGCCGCTGCAGCCCGGACATCGTGCGCCGCTATCGCGGCCGCATTTCCGGGCCGCTGCTCGACCGCATCGACCTGCACGTCGACGTCCCGCGGCTGCCGCCGGCGCAGCTGCGCCCGGGCGCGCCGGAGGGCGAATGCAGCGCCGACGTGCGCGCGCGGGTCGAAGCCGCGCGCGCGATCCAGCTGCGGCGCGCCGGCGTGCCCAACGGGCGCCTAGGCCAGGCCGCGACCATGGCCGCCTGCCGCCTCGGCGAGGCCGACCAGCAGCTGCTCGAGCGCGCGATCGACGCGCTGCAGCTGTCCGCGCGCGCGATGCACCGCATCCTGCGCGTGGCGCGCACCATCGCCGACCTCGCCGGCAGCGCGCAGATCGCCACCGTCCACCTGTCCGAGGCACTGGGGTATCGCGGCGTGGATGCGCGGCAGCAGGCCGAAGTGGCCTGAGTCGCCGCGGCGCGGCGCCGTCCGGGCGCGGCCAGGCCGCAACCGATGCGCGCGCGTCGACGCATCGCCGGCATCGGCCTCCCGGCCGCCACCAGGCCGGTGCCCCCGCAACGAAGAACGCCGGGACATGCCCGGCGTGTTCGTATTCCGCTGCGGCATCCGGTGCGTTCGCACCGGAGCGGCCGGTCAGATGTCCATCGGCTTCGTGCCCAGCATCTGCTCCTGCGCACGCGCACGCGCCTGGTCGATCTGGCGCTGGGTCTTGCACACGGTGGTGACGCGCATGCTGCCGGTCTGGCGTTCGCGGGTGCAGACCATGCGCTCGTCGGGCTCGTTGTTGATCGTCGCCTCGATCCACTCGAGCGTGTTGAACGCCTCGCGCCGCTCGTCCTTGCTCAGCTCCGCGGGGTCGTGCCGGTCGCCGATCATCTTCAACAGCTTGCCCTGCCTGGCGAGCAGTTCGTCCCGGGTGGCCTGCGGCATGTCCTTGTAGCGGCCGTTGCCGGCGAGGACGTCGGCGCGGATCTGGGTCTGCTGGGTCACGATCGCGTCCAGCTGCAGTGGCTCCGCCGACGTCGCGGCAACGGCGTCCAGGGCCAGGAAACCCACCATCATCATGATCAATCGCAGCACGCGGTTTCCCCTTGCGGTGTTTGCCGGCTTGTCGACTTGCCTGCGCGCCCCGGCCGACGTCAGAAGTCGCTGGTTTTCACCTTCATCCGAACGGCCTGCCCCGTGCGCATCGCGTCGATCGCCTGCTCGCGCTGCTTCCTCATGGCGCCGGCGCTGCGGCAGACCTTGGTGACGCGGTTGGTGCCGGTCGCGCGCTCGCGCGTGCACACCATGCGCTCGTCGTCGGCCTTGGCGGCCAGCGCGTCGATCCACTCGAGCGTCTGCACGGCGGTGGCGTGGTCGGCCGGCGCCAGGTCGTCGAGCGTCTGCTTGCCGTCGATCAGCAACAGCAGCTGGTCCTGCTTGCTGATCAGCTCCTGGCGCTTGTCCTTCGCGATGTTGTCCCAGCCGTTCTTCTCGGCCTTCACGTCGGCGCGGATCTGCGTCTGCTGGGACACGATGTCCGACACCCGTTCGCTGGGCCGGCTGCCCGCCTGCGCCGCGGTCGCGAACGCGGCCAGCACGACGAGGGCGCACATGCCCGTCTTGATTCGGTTTGCTTTCATGATCGATTGCCTCGCTGGGGCTCTCCCGACGCCGCCCATCGGCGCCTCGCCCAGTGTGTAATTCCGGTTTTCCCGGGAGGTCGACGATAGCGGCTCGCGCGGCCCGTGTCACCTCATCCGGAGGCTTCCCCGGCGGCGGTTGCTGGTGCCATGCAAACGGCCGATCCGGCATGAATGGGCCACTCGAGCGGCGCGGGTCCGGGACTGCGCCTCCCCGGTCATCGCATCAGGGCAGCGGTGCTCGGGGAGTTTCCCATCGCTTCGAGTGCGTCCAGGGCAACCACCGCCAGCCCCTATCGCAGCTTCATGGCCATACGTTCGTCCAGGCCTGTGAAGATCGCTGCTCCCACCGAACGCGATCAGATATCGGTGCCCTTGGGCGGCATGAGGTTTCCGCGCCCCTGCCGGAAGGCGTCGATCGTCCGCTCGCGCCGTTTCTTCATGGCACCGGCGCTGCGACACACCGTCGTGACCCGGTTGGTGCCGGTCGTGCGCTCGCGCGTGCACACCTGGCGCTCGTCGTCGGCCTTGGCGGCCAGCGCGTCGATCCACTCGAGCGTCTGCACGGCGGTGGCGTGGTCGGCCGGCGCCAGGTCGTCGAGCGTCTGCTTGCCGTTGATCAGCAGCATGAGCTGGTCCTGCTTGCTGATCAGCTCCTGGCGCTTGTCCGCGGCGATGTTGTCCCAGCCGTTCTTCTCGGCCTTCACGTCGGCGCGGATCTGCGCCTGCTGGGACACGATCTCCGACACCCGGTCGCCGGGCCGGCTTCCCGCCTGCGCCGCAGTGGCCGAAGCGGCCAGGATCACAAGGGCGCACACGCCCGCCTTCATGCGGTTTGCCTTCATTGTCGTTACCTCGCAGGGAGGGCTCCCCGGTGCCGCCGATCGACATCTCGCCCGTGGCGTAATCCCGGTTTCGCGCCGGAAGGGGCGACGATAGCGCCTCGTTCCGGCCTTGTCACCGTATCCCTGCGCGATCGGGCGCTCGCCGATTGGCTCCTTCCAAGGGGCAAACCGAGCGCGGCAACCAAGCCAATCACGCGGCCCGGGTCCGGAACTGGGCCTCCTCGGTCGAGCCCTTCAGCGCCACCGTCGACGACTGCGCGCCCTGGATGGCCTGGGTGACCGCGTCGAAGTAGCCGGTGCCGACCTCGCGCTGGTGGCGGACGGCGGTGAAGCCGCGCTCGGCGGCGGCGAACTCGGCCTCCTGCAGCTCGACGAAGGCGCTCATCTGCCGACGCGCATAGCCGTGGGCGAGGTGGAACATCGAGTAGTTCAGCGCGTGGAAGCCGGCCAGGGTGATGAACTGGAACCTGTATCCGTACGATGCGATCTCCTGCTGGAACCTCGCGATCGTGGCGTCGTCGAGGTTCGCCTTCCAGTTGAAGCTCGGCGAGCAGTTGTAGGCCAACAGCTTGCCCGGGTACTTCGCGTGGATCGCCTGGGCGAACTTCCGCGCGAACTCCAGGTCCGGCTTGCCGGTCTCGCACCACACCAGGTCGGCAAACGGCGCGTAGGCAAGGCCCCGGCTGATCGCCTGGTCCAGGCCCTTGCGGGTCTTGTGGAAGCCCTCGACGGTGCGCTCGCCGGTGCAGAACGGCTTGTCGTTGTCGTCGACGTCGGAGGTGATGAGGTCCGCGGCCTCGGCGTCGGTGCGCGCGACGATCAGCGTCGGCACGCCCATCACGTCGGCGGCCAGGCGCGCGGCGGTGAGCTTCTCGATCGCCTCGCGCGTGGGCACCAGCACCTTGCCGCCCATGTGGCCGCACTTCTTCACCGAGGCGAGCTGGTCCTCGAAGTGCACGCCGGCCGCGCCCGCCTCGATCATGCCCTTCATCAGCTCGAAGGCGTTGAGCACGCCGCCGAAGCCGGCCTCGGCGTCGGCAACGATCGGCTGCAGGAAGTCGACGTCGTCGTTGCCCTCGGCGTGGTTGAGCTGGTCGGCGCGCAGCAATGCGTTGTTGATGCGCTTGACCACCGCCGGCACCGAGTCGGCGGGATACAGCGACTGGTCGGGATACATCTGCCCGGCAAGGTTGGCGTCGGCGGCCACCTGCCAGCCGGAGAGGTAGATCGCTTTCAGCCCGGCCTTGACCTGCTGCATCGCCTGGTTGCCGGTGAGCGCGCCGAGGGCGTTGACGAACGGCTCGGCGTGCAGCGACTTCCACAGCTTCTCCGCGCCCAGCTTCGCCAGCGAATGCTCCACGTGCACGGTGCCGCGCAGGCGCACCACGTCGTCGGCCGAATAGCTGCGACGGATGCCGTGCCAGCGCGGGTTGTTGCTCCAGTCGAGGTTGAGCTGTTCGGCGGCTTGCAGGCTTTGCGTCTTCATGGCGTCGGTCCTCGGGGCTTTGAAGCCCTCCCGGCTTTGAAGCCCTCCCCTTCAAGGGGAGGGTTTGGGAGGGGTGGGTTTGACGTTCGGCGGGTTGTTGAGCTGGATTCGGGAGAAGCGTGGTTGGACTTCCGGCGGCGGACGGGAAACCCATCCCCACCCCGGCCCTCCCCTTGAAGGGGAGGGAGAAAATCAAGGCAATCGCTCGTAGGCGGGCAACGTCAGGAAGTCCTGCAGCTCGTCGGCATGGGTCAATCGATCGAGTACGCCGATCGCTTCGCTGATCCGGCTGCCGCCGGGCAGACGACCACGGTCGCCCAGGCGCGCCGGCAGGTTGAGCAGGGCGCGTTCGAGCAGGGAGAAGTCGACCGGCGTGCCGTCGTCCAGGTGCAGGTCGCCGTGGTGCAGCCACTGCCACAGCTGCGCGCGCGCGATCTCGGCGGTAGCGGCGTCCTCCATCAGGTGGTGGATCGGCACGCAGCCGCTGCCGTCGAGCCACGCGGCGAGGTAGCGCACGCAGACCTCGACGTTGCCGTCGAAGCCGGCGCGGCTGATCGTGCCGGTGGGCGCGGCGAGCAGGTCGGCAGCGGTCACGGCGACGTCCTCGCGCGCGACGTACTGCTGGTGCGGCCCCGGCATGTGCGCGTCGAACACCTCGCGCGCCGGCGCCACCAGCGCCGGATGCGCGACCCAGGTGCCGTCGTGCCCGGCGCGCACCTCGCGCAGCTTGTCGGCGCGCACGCGCGCCAGCGCCGCGTCGTTGGCGACCGGGTCGTTCGCGATCGGGACCTGCGCCGCCATCCCGCCCATCGCATGCGCGCCGCGGCGGTGGCAGGTGCGGATCAGCAGCTCCGAATAGGCTTTCAGGAACGGCTGCGCCATCGTCACCTGCGCACGCTCGGGCAGCACCCGGTCGCGATGCGCGCGCAGCGTCTTGATGTACGAGAAGATGTAGTCCCAGCGCCCGCAGTTGAGGCCGGCGGCGCGCCCGCGGAGCGCGTGCAGGATCTCGTCCATCTCGAACGCCGCCGGCAGCGTCTCGATCAGCACCGTCACCTTCGCCTGCCCTGGCGCCAGGCCCAGGCGCGCCTCGACGTGCGCCAGCACGTCGTTCCACAGCGCCGCCTCCTCCATCGACTGCAGCTTGGGCAGGTAGAAGTAGGGGCCGCGATCCTTCGCGGCCAGCGCGGCGGCGTTGTGGAAGGCGAACAGGCCGAGGTCGAACAGGCTGGCGGACATGCGCTCGCCGTCGACCAGCACGTGCTTCTCGTCCAGGTGCCAGCCGCGCGGGCGCACGAGCAGCACCGCCTGCCGTTCGAGCGGCTCGAGCGCGTAGGCCTTGCCCGCATCGCTGGTGAAGGCCAGCGTGCCGGCCACCGCTTCGCGCAGCGCGCGCTGGCCTTCGACCATGCGCGCCCAGGTCGGCGCGGTGGAGTCCTCGAAGTCGGCCATGTAGCACTGCGCGCCAGAGTTGAGCGCGTTGATCACCATCTTCGGGTCGACCGGGCCGGTGATCTCGACCCGGCGATCGCGCAGCGCTTCCGGGATCGGCGCCACCCGCCAGTCGCCTTCGCGGATCGCGCGGGTGTCGGCGCGGAAGCCGGGCAGGCCGCCGGCGTCGAAGGCCGCCTGGCGCTCGCGGCGCGCGGCCAGCAGCCGGCGGCGGCGGTCGTCGAAGCGGCGGTGCAGGTCGGCGAGGAAGGCCAGCGCCGCGGGCGTCAGCAGCGCGTCCTGGCCTTCGGCGCTGGCAACGAGCTGGATGCCGCCGGCGGACGGTTCGCTGAGGACTGCGGACATGGGCGACTCCTGTCGACGACGTGGAGCGCCACCATCCGTCCCGGTACTGTATTTGACAAAACAGTTTTTCCAATGCCAATTATTGGCCCAGCCAATAATTGGGTCGAAAATGGCCAAGGACCGCGCCCCGGCGCCCCGTTTCGCCTACAAGGGCGACCGCCTCAAGCCCCTGCGGGCCTTCTGCCAGACCGCCCGGCTGGGCTCGGTCTCGCGCGCGGCAGAGGCGCTGTTCCTCAGCCAGCCGGCGGTGACCCAGCAGCTGCAGGCGCTGGAGCGGGAAATGGGCGCCCGGCTGTTCGAGCGCAGCGGCCGGCGGCTGGTGCCGACCCGCGAGGGCGAGATGCTGTACGAGCTCGCGCGGCCACTGGTCGAGGGCATCGACGGCCTGGACGCCGCCTTCCGCGAGCAGGTCCGCGGCCTGGACGCCGGCGAGCTGCACGTGGCGGCCGGCAGCTCGACCATCCTCTACCTGCTGCCGCGGATCGTCGAAGCCTTCCGCGCCGCGCAGCCGGACGTGCGCCTGATCCTGCACAACGTCACCGGCGCCGGCGGCCTGGACCTGCTGCGCTCGGACGAGGTGGACCTGGCGGTCGGCTCGATGCTCGACGTGCCGGCCGACCTGGACTACGCGCCGGTCTACCGCTTCGACCCGATGCTGATCACCCCGCCCGACCATCCGCTGGCGACGCGGCGCGAGCTGGCGCTGGGAGACCTCTCGCCCTACGGCCTGATCCTGCCGCCGCGGCGCCTGACCACCTACCGGCTCGTCGACCTGGTGTTCCAGAAGAGCCGCGTGCCCTACACCGTGGCGCTGGAGGTCGGCGGCTGGGAGGTGATCAAGCAGTACGTGGCGATGGGGCTGGGGATCAGCATCGTCACCGCGATCTGCCTGGGCGAGGCCGACCGCGGCCGGCTGGCGACGCGCTCGCTGGCACGCTGGTTCCCGCAGCGCAGCTACGGCGTGGTGATGCGCAAGGGCAAGTACCTCTCGCCGCAGGCGCGCGCGTTCGTCGACCTGATCAAGCCCGACCTGTTCGTGCGCGCGCACGACGAGAGCGGGCATTCGGAGCGCTGACGCGCGGGGCCGTGGGGCGCCTGCACCGCACCCTTTCGGCGCCCTCCTCTCCCGTCGCCGCCTTCCCTTGCCGTCCTCCCCGCGAAGGCGGGGATCCAGCGACCCCGGGTTGTCGGACGGCCAAGGTCACTGGACGACGCGCTCGCCCCTCCGGGGCCAGCTTGCGGCCGTTCTGCGCGCTTCGCGCCTGTCCCGCCTTCGCGGGAACGGCGAGTTTCCTTGGGCGTGCGGCGCCGTTCAGACCAGCTCGACATCCTCGTCGTCGCGCGGCTTCTTCGCCTGCTGCTTGCCGTGCCGCGCGGCCTTGGCCAGCTCGGCATTGACCGTGGTCGCGGTGTCGGCGGCCTGCTTGGCGGCGATGCAGCGCGCGCGCGCATCCGGGCACAGCACCTGCATGTAGTCGGCGTCGAAGCTCAGCCGTTCGACCAGGAAATCGACGAAGGCGCGGATCTTCGGCGAGGTCACCTGGCCGCGCGGGAACAGTGCATTGAGCTCGTACTCGGGTCCGGTCCAGCCGGCCAGCACGCGCCGCACGTAGCCCTGCTCGGCGTAGGCCTTGACCATGATGTCGCTGGCCAGCATCAGGCCTTCGCCGCACAGCAGTGCACCGCGCACCGCGGCCGGGTCGTTGGCGACCATGATCGGCTCGATGCGGTATTCCACCGTGTTCTCGCCGTCGCTCAGCGGCCAGAAGTAGTGGTTGTTGCGGTGCATCTTCTGCATGCCGAGCGTGCGGTGGTGCTGCAGGTCGTCCGGATGCAGCGGCTCGCCGAAGCGCTCCAGGTACGCCGGGCTGGCGTAGACCTGGGTGCGCAGCACGGTGAGCTTGCGCGCGACGAGGTTCGAATCGGGCAGGTTGCCCACGCGCAGGGCGACGTCGAGCTCCTTGTCGATCAGGTCGAGCGGCTCGTTGGACAACAGCATCTCCACCCGCACCTCCGGGTGGCGCGCGTGGAACTCGCCCAGCAGCGGCGCGATGCGCTCGATGCCCAGCGAGTACGGCGCGGTGATGCGCAGCCAGCCGCGCGGTCCGCCCTGCAGCTGGGTGACGGCGCTCTCGGCCTCGTCGAGCTCGCGCGCGATGCGCTGGCTGTGCTCGTAGTAGACGTTGCCGGCCTCGGTGAGGCCGAGCTTGCGGGTGGTCCGGTGCAGCAGCTGCGCGCCCAGGCGCGTTTCCAGTTCCTGCACCTTGCGGCTGACGGTGGTCTTGGGCAGCCGCAGGGTCTTGGCGGCGGCGATGAAACTGCCCTGTTCGACCACCTTGACGAAGACCAGGGTGTCGTTGAGATCTCGAGCCATGGGGGGAAGCGCCTTTGAAGAGGCCTTCGATGACGGGGCAGCGGGAGCGGGATCGGGAATGCGTCCGGGGCCGCTGCGGCGACGCCAGGGATGGCGAGTGGGAGTGGTGAGGCGGGGAGGAGCCTCGCACGGGCATTGGCCCACGCGAGGGACAATTATTCCCCGATTCGCCGGCTAATCAAGTGCCGCCCGCGGGATTACCTTGTGCCGCATCCCGCCAAGCGAGCCCCGCCATGAGCGCCCCCGCCCGTCGCCGCCTGCTGCAATCGAGCCTGGTCCTGCTGGTCCTGGCCGACCTGCTGTTGCTGGCTTCTTTCGTTTTCAATCAGTGGTTTGCGGTTTCGTTCTGGCAGGCCTGGGGGCTGGCGGCGCTGCTCGCCATGCCGCTGACCATGCTGGTGCTGCCGCTGGTCGAAGCCGTGACGGACGGCCCGAAAACCGCTTCGGGGATCGGATTTTCGGGAGACAAAATCCCGGAGGCGGGACAATGAGCCATCATCCCGGTCATCTGGTCGTGCTCGGCGCCACCGGCGTGATCGGCGGCGCGGTGGTCGAGGCCGCGGTGCAGGTCGGCCGCCCGGTGATCGCCGTCGGCCGCAACCCGGACGCGCTGGCCGCGCTGTGCGCGCGCCATCCGGGCGCGGCGATCACCCCGGTCGCCGCCTCGGTCGCCAGCGACGCCGACGCCGCCGCGCTGGCGGTGCGGCTGCGCGAGCTGGATCGCCCGCTGGCCGGCGTGGTCGCCGCGATCTGCGGCGACTGCGGGCGCGGGCGCGTGCTCGACCAGCCGGCCGAGTTCCTGCGCAAGCGCCTGGACGAGGACCTGCTGCCGCACCTGTTCGCCGCGCGCCACCTGCTGCGGCTGCTGGCCGGGCAGGGCCAGGGCGGCTACGTGCTGCTCGGCGGTCCCGGCGCCGGGCAGCCGTGGGCCGGCTACGGCCATCGCTCGATCGGCGCCGCCGCGCTGCGGATGCTGGCGCGGGTGCTGCACGACGAGGCGCGCGCGTTCGATGTGCGGGTGCAGCTGCTGGCGGTGGATTCGCCGGCGCGCACCGACGCCAATGCGCGCCACGCCTGCGGCACCTGGCCCAGTGCCGCCTCGATCGCGCGCCGCGCGCTGGCGCTGGCGGTGCAGCGCGACGGCGACCGCGAGGCGTCGCAGGCGATCGTCCCGCACGCGGCGCAGCCGCTGGGCCACGACCTGTGGAGCGACGACATCGACCACGCGCCCGCGTCGCCCGTGCGTGCCGCCGGTCCGCAGTCCCCGCCCGCGCCGGCGCGCGAAACCGCGGCGCAAGAAACAGGACGCCGCGCGAGCCTGCTGCCAGCACGCTGTCTGCAGGACGCGCGCACGCTGCTGCGCAGGCTGGCCCCCGTCGACCCCAATTCCAACTCCAACCAGGAAGCCTCCCCCCGATGAACGTCCGCCCCTCCCCCGTTTTCCCCGGCGCGCTGCGTTCGGGTTCCCCCGCGAGCCGCGCGCGGCGCATGCCGGTGCGAGCGCCGCTGGCCGTGTTCGCCCTCTCGGCACTGATCGCGGTCGCGGTCTCGGCCTGCAGCAGCGAGGCCGCGCCCAACGCCGGCATGCCGCCGCCGCCCGAGGTCAGCGTCGCCACCGTGCTCACCAAGCCGGTGCACCAGTGGGACAGCTTCACCGGCCGCGTGTCGGCCGTGGAGAGCGTCGAGCTGCGCCCGCGCGTGAGCGGCTACGTGCAGCGCGTCGCCTTCACCGAAGGACAGGAAGTGAAGAAGGACGACCTGCTGTTCGTGATCGACCCGCGCCCGTACCGCGCCGCGCTCGACCAGGCCCAGGCCGCGCTGGCCAGCGCGCGCAGCGAGGCGCGGCTGGCGCAGGCGCAGGACGCGCGCGCGCAGGCGCTGATCGAGGCCAAGGCGATCTCGCGCGAGGAGTTCGAGACCCGCAAGGCCGCCACCGCGCAGGGTGACGCCGGCGTGCGCGCCGCCGAGGCCGCGGTCGCCGCGGCCCGGCTCAACCTGCAGTTCACCCAGGTCCGCGCACCGATCGACGGCCGCATCGGCCGCGCCATGGTCACCGAGGGCAACCTCGCCCAGGCCGACGCGACGCTGCTGACCACGCTGGTCTCGCAGGATCCGATGTACGTGTACTTCGAGAGCGACGAGCAGACCTACCTGCGCTACGCCGAGCTGGCGCGCAAGGGCGAGCGCTCGCGCTCGCGCAACCCGGTGCGCGTGGGCCTGGCCGACGAGCAGGGCTATCCGCACGCGGGCACGGTCGACTTCGTCGACAACCAGGTCGACCCGGCCACCGGCACCATCCGCGCGCGCGCGGTGCTGCCCAACCCCGACCGCGTGTTCACGCCCGGGCTGTTCGCGCGGGTGCAGGTCCAGGGCAGCGGCGAGTTCAAGGCGATGCTGGTCGACGACAAGGCCGTGCTCACCGACCAGGACCGCAAGTACGTCTACGTGCTCGGGCCGAAGAACACCGCGGCGCGCAAGGACGTCGTGCTCGGCGGCATGATCGACGGGTTGCGCGTGGTGAAGTCGGGCCTGGCCGCCAGCGACAAGGTGATCGTCCACGGCGTGCAGAAGGTGTTCATGCCGGGCATGCCGGTGGCGCCGAAGACGATCGCGATGGGCGCGCCCGCGCCCGGGCAGCAGGTCGCGATGAAGTAACCGATGGATTGATCGCGATGCCGCGATCGTGACGTAGCAAGCCGCAGCGGGTGCGCGAAGGCGCGCGCCCCGGCGCCCTCCTCGTCGGGCGCCACTGCGGGGCGATGGCCGCCGATCCTCTCCGTCCCCTCCCCCCTCCCGCGGGGAGGATCGGCCAAGCCATCGATAGGCATCACCGGGTCCCGTGCGCATGCGCGGCGGACCGGGCTTTGCCTTTCGCAGCGACATCGCCGCCGGCCGCGACGCCGGCGGCGCCTCCCACAGCCTTGCCGCGGATGCGGCGCAGGCGTCAAGCGCCAGGACCCGAACATGGACTTCTCCAGATTCTTCATCGACCGCCCGATCTTCGCCGCGGTGCTGTCGATCGTGATCTTCGCCGCCGGCCTGATCTCGATCCCGCTGCTGCCGATCGGCGAGTACCCCGAGGTCGTGCCGCCGTCGGTGGTGGTGCGCACCGTGTACCCGGGCGCCAACCCGAAGGTGATCGCCGAGACCGTGGCCACGCCGCTGGAGGAAGCGATCAACGGCGTCGAGGACATGATGTACACCAAGTCGGTCGCGGGCTCGGACGGCGTGCTGCAGATCACCGTCACCTTCCGCCCCGGCACCGACGCCGACGACGCCACGGTGCGCGTGCAGAACCGCGTCAGCCAGGCGCTGGCGCGGCTGCCCGAGGACGTGCGCCGCCAGGGCGTGACCACGCAGAAGCAGTCGCCCACCTTCCTGATGGTGGTGCACCTGACCTCGCCCAGCGGCAAGTACGACACCCTGTACCTGCGCAACTACGCGCGGCTGCACGTCAAGGACGCGCTCTCGCGCATCACCGGCGTGGGCGACGCGCAGGTGTTCGGCGGCGGCGACTACGCGATGCGCGCCTGGCTCGACCCGGACAAGATCGCGTCACGAGGGCTGACGGCGGGCGACGTGGTGCGCGCGATGCGCGAGCAGAACGTGCAGGTCTCGGCCGGCCAGCTCGGCGCCGAGCCCATGCCCAACAGCGACTTCCTCACCCTGATCAACGCCCAGGGCCGCCTGCACACGGAGCAGGAGTTCGGCAACATCGTGCTCAAGGCCGGCGACGACGGCGAGGTGGTGCGCCTGTCCGACGTCGCGCGGCTGGAGCTGGGCGCCGGCGACTACACGCTGCGCTCCAAGCTCGACGGCAAGAACGCCGTGGGCATCGGCATCTTCCAGGCGCCGGGCGCCAATGCGCTCGACATCCGCGACGCGGTGATCGAGACCATGGACGGGATGGCGAAGACCTTCCCCGACGGCATCAAGTACGAGGCCGTCTACGACACCACCATCTTCGTGCGCGACTCGATCAAGGCGGTGGTGACCACCCTGCTCGAGGCCGTGGTGCTGGTGGTGCTGGTGGTGATCCTGTTCCTGCAGACCTGGCGCGCGTCGATCATCCCGCTGATCGCGGTGCCGGTGTCGATCGTCGGCACGTTCGCCGCGCTCCACCTGCTGGGCTTCTCGATCAACACGCTGAGCCTGTTCGGGCTGGTGCTGGCGATCGGCATCGTGGTCGACGACGCGATCGTGGTGGTGGAGAACGTCGAGCGCAACATCGAGGAAGGGCTGAGCCCGCTCGCCGCCGCCCACCAGGCGATGCGCGAGGTGTCCGGCCCGATCATCGCGATCGCGCTGGTGCTGTGCGCGGTATTCGTGCCGATGGCGTTCCTGTCGGGCGTGACCGGGCAGTTCTACAAGCAGTTCGCGGTGACCATCGCGATCTCGACGGTGATCTCGGCGATCAACTCGCTGACCCTGTCGCCGGCGCTGGCCGCGCGCCTGCTCAAGGCGCACGACGCGCCGAAGGACAGGCCGTCGCGCCTGATCGACCGCCTGTTCGGCTGGCTGTTCCGGCCCTTCAACCGCTTCTTCAAGCGCGGCTCCGACGGCTACCAGGGCGTGGTCTCGCGCACGCTGGGGCGCCGCGGCGCGGTGTTCGCGGTCTACGCGGTGCTGCTGGTCTCGACCGGGCTGATGTTCAAGCTGGTGCCGGCGGGCTTCATCCCCACCCAGGACAAGCTGTATCTGATCGCCGGCGTCAAGCTGCCCGAGGGCGCGTCGATCGCGCGCACCGACGCGATGCTGTCGAAGGTGGCCGACATCGCGATGCACACCGAGGGCGTCGCGCACTCGATCGCGTTCCCGGGCCTGAACGCGCTGCAGTTCACCAATACGCCCAACACCGGCGTGGTGTTCCTGCCGCTGGAGCCGGCGAGCAAGCGCCATCGCAGCGCGGCCGAGATCAACGCCGAGATCAACCAGAAGATCGCCGGGCTGCAGGAGGGCTTCGCGTTCTCGATGATGCCGCCGCCGATCCTGGGCCTGGGCAACGGCAACGGCTACCAGTTGTTCATCGAGGACCGCGGCCACCTCGGCTACGGCGCGCTGCAGGACGCGGTGTCGGGCATGCAGGGCGCAGTCTCGCAGACGCCCGGCATGGGCTTCCCGATCACCAGCTACCAGGCCAACGTGCCGCAGCTTGACGCCGAGGTCGACCGGGTCAAGGCCAAGGCGCAGGGCGTGCCGCTGACCGAGCTGTTCGACACCCTGCAGACTTACCTGGGCTCGGCCTACGTCAACGACTTCAACGAGTTCGGCCGCACCTGGCAGGTGATCGCGCAGGCCGACGGCCGCTTCCGCGACGACGTCGAGGACATCGGCAACCTGCGCACGCGCAACGACCGCGGCGAGATGGTGCCGATCGGCTCGATGGTGAAGATCCGCCAGAGCTACGGCCCCGACCCAGTGCTGCGCTACAACGGCTACCCGGCCGCGGACCTGGCCGGCGAGGCCGACCCGCGCGTGCTGTCCTCCGCGCAGGCGATGGACGCGCTGCAGGGGCTGGCGTCGAAGGTGCTGCCCAACGGCATGCAGATCGAATGGACCGACCTGAGCTACCAGCAGTCCACCCAGGGCAACGCCGCGCTGGTGGTGTTCCCGCTGGCGATCCTGCTCGCCTTCCTGGTGCTGGCGGCGCTGTACGAGAGCTGGACGCTGCCGCTGGCGGTGATCCTGATCGTGCCGATGTGCATGCTCTCGGCCCTGCTGGGCGTGTGGCTGACCGGCGGCGACAACAACGTGTTCGTGCAGGTCGGGCTGGTGGTGCTGATGGGGCTGGCGTGCAAGAACGCGATCCTGATCGTGGAGTTCGCACGCGAGCTGGAGCTGCAGGGCAAAGGCATCGTGGAGGCCGCGCTCGAGGCCTGCCGCCTGCGCCTGCGCCCGATCGTGATGACCTCGATCGCCTTCATCGCCGGCACGATCCCGCTGGTGTTCTCGCACGGCGCGGGCGCGGAAGTGCGCTCGGCCACCGGCATCACGGTGTTCGCCGGGATGATCGGCGTGACCCTGTTCGGGCTGTTCCTGACCCCGGTGTTCTACGTCGCGCTGCGCAAGCTGGTGAAGCAGCCGCTGGTGCGGCACGACGACGCCGGCGCGCACGCGCCGCAGGTGCTGGACGCCTAGCCGCCAGCCACGACCGACACGCAAACCACGGCAAGAAGCGGATATCGCCGCACGCAGCGCGCCGCAACGCTTGCCCGTCCTCTTACGCAATACGGAGTCTCCCATGCACAACGAAAAGATCGCCCTCGTCACCGGCGCCACCCGCGGGATCGGCCTGGAGACCGTGCGCCAGCTCGCCTCGCAGGGCGTGCACACGCTGCTGGCCGGGCGCGACCGCGCCCGCGCGGTGGACGCCGCGCTCACGCTGCAGGCGCAGGGCCTGCCGGTGGAGGCCATCGCGCTGGACGTGACCGACGCGGCCGGCATCGCCGAGGCCGCGGGCGAGGTGGAGCGTCGCCACGGCCGGCTCGACATCCTGGTCAACAACGCCGGCATCTTCCGCGACGATTCCGGCAAGGCGCCGTCGACGCAGGCGCTGGACGTCTGGCGCGAGACCTTCGACACCAACCTGTTCGGCATGGTCGCCACGACCCAGGCCTTCCTGCCGCTGCTGCGCAGGTCCGCGGCCGGGCGCATCGTCAACCTGTCGAGCGCGCTGGCCTCGCTGGCGCTGCACAACGATCCGGCTTCCGGCATCTACGACCTGAAGGTGCCGGCGTACGACGCGTCCAAGACCGCGGTCAACGCCTGGACCGTGCACCTGGCGCACGAGCTGCGCGACACGCCGATCAAGGTCAACGCGGTCGACCCCGGCTCGGTGAAGACCGACATGAACCAGCACGGCGAGCTCGACCTCGCCACCGGCGCGCGCGGCAGCGTGCTGATGGCGCTGCTCGACGACGCGGGGCCGACCGGGAGCTACACCCACCAGGGCGAGGTGCTGCCATGGTGACCGCCAAGCTGCTGCTGCCCTCGCTGCTCGCGGCCGCGCTGGCCGCGTGCACTGTCGGGCCTGACTTCGTGCGCCCCGAAGTGGCCGTGCCCGAGCGCTTCGTGCAGGCCGCGCCCGCCGCGGCCGGCGTCGATGCGCAGGCGCAGACAGATGCCGGCGCGACCGCCGACGCCCCGGCCGCTTCCGCCGCCGACCCCGCCTTCTGGCGCAGCTTCGACGACCCGCAGCTCACCGCGCTGGTCGAGCAGGCGCTGTCGGCCAACCACGACCTGCGCATCGCGCTCGCCCGCTACGACAGCGCCAACGCGCTGCTGCGCGGGGCGAAGTTCGACCGCTTCCCCACCCTCACCGCCAGCGGCCAGGCCAGCGACGCGCGCGCGAGCGCCGACCAGGCGCCGGGCGTGGCGCGCGGGGACCGCGACGGCAAGAGCTACAGCGCCGGCGTCGACGCGAGCTGGGAGCTCGACCTGTTCGGCCGCATCCGCCGCAACGTCGAGTCCCGGCGCGCGGAAGCCACCGCCAGCGCCGCCGATCTCGAAGCGGCGCAGGTGGCGATCGTCGGCGAGCTCGCGCGCACCTACTTCGACCTGCGCGGCGCGCAGGAGCGCCTGCGCGTGGCCAACGAGAACGCCGACAACCAGCGCGAGACCCTGCGCCTGGTCGACGCGCGCCTGCAGGCCGGGCGCGGCACCGAGTTCGACACCGCGCGCGCCCGCGCACAGCTCGAGGCGACCTCGGCGCGGATCCCGGCGCTGGAAGCGCAGGTCGCGTTCGACATGCATCGCCTGGCCGTGCTGGTCGGCAAAACGCCCGATGCGCTGGTGGCCGAACTGCAGCCGAGCAAGCCACTACCCGCGCTGCCCGCGCGGCTCGACGCCGGCACGCCGGGCGAGCTGCTGCGCCGGCGCCCGGACATCGCCGCCGCCGAGGCGCGCCTGCATGCGGCCACCGCGCGCATCGGCGTGGCCACCGCCGACCTGTTCCCGCGCTTCACCCTGGGCGGGCTGATCGGCAGCCAGGCGATCGACAGCAGCGCGCTGTTCGAACGCGACAGCGAGACGCGGCTGGTGGCGCTGGGCGTGGACTGGTCGTTCCTCGACATCGGCCGCGTGCGCGCGCGCATTGCCTCGGCCGACGCGGACGCCGCCGGCGAGCTCGCGCGCTACCAGCAGACCGTGCTGCTGGCGCTGGAGGACACCGAGAACGCGCTGGTCCGCTACGCTCGCGCGCGCAGCGAGGACGAGCACTTGGGCCGAGCCGCGGCCGACAGCGCCACCGCCGCGCGGCTGGCGCGGGTGCGCTTCGATGCCGGCGCGATCGACCTGCTCGAGGTGCTCGACGCCGAGCGCACCCAGTTGCAGGCGCAGGACGCCTTCGCCGCCAGCCGCACCCGCAGCGCGACCGGCGCGGTGTCGCTGTACGTCGCGCTCGCCGGCGGCTGGCCGCAGGCGCTGCCGCTGCGCGAGTCGGTGGGCAAGCGCTGATGCCGCCGCGCGCAACACGCGAATTCCGCCCGACTGGAGCCATGCGCATGCCATTGCCGCCCTCGCCCGCCACCGGCCGCCGCATCGTCCTGGCCGCGCGCCCGCGCGGCCTGCCCTCGGCGCGGGATTTCCGCCTCGAGCAGGTGCCGGTACCCGAGCCCGGCGACGGCCAGGTGCTGCTGCGCACGCTGCACCTGTCGCTCGATCCCTACATGCGCCAGCAGATGGACGAGGTCGCGCCGGTGTATGCGTCCTCGGTGCCGCTGGGCGCGCCGATGCCCGGCGAGGTGGTCGGCCGCGTGGTCGCTTCGCGCCATCCGCGCCTGCGCGAGGGCGAGCTGGTGCTGGGCGCGGCCGGCTGGCAGGAATACGCCGCGCTCGACGGCGACGCCGTCACGCCGCTGGGATCGCTGGCGCGTCCGTCGCGCGCGCTGGGCGTGCTCGGCATGCCGGCCTTCACCGCCTACGTCGGCCTGCTCGACATCGGCCGGCCGCGCGCCGGCGAGACCCTGGTGGTGGCGGCCGCCACCGGCGCGGTCGGCGCGGTGGCAGGCCAGATCGGCAAGCTCGAGGGCATGCGCGTGGTCGGCATCGCCGGCGGCGCCGACAAGTGCCGCCACGCGGTGGAGGTGCTGGGGTTCGACGCCTGCCTCGACCGCCATGCGCCGGACTTGCCGGGCCGACTGGCGCAGGCCTGCCCGGACGGGATCGACGTCTATTTCGAGAACGTCGGCGGCGCGGTGCTCGACGCGGTGCTGCCGCTGCTCAACATCGGCGCGCGCATCCCGCTGGTCGGCCACATCGCCGACTACAACGGCGCCGGTGGATCCGGCCCGGATCGCCGGCCGGCGCTGCTGGCCGCGGTGCTGCAGAAGCGCATCCGCATGCAGGGCATGATCATCCTCGACCATTACGCCGATCGCCTCGACGCCTTCCGCCGCGACATGGAAACCTGGCTGGCCCAGGACCGCATCACCGCGCGCGAGCATCGCGTCGACGGCCTGGAGCGCGCGCCCGACGCCTTCATCGACCTGCTCGAAGGCCGCAACTTCGGCAAGGTGGTGGTGCGCGTCGCCGACGACGGCGATTGAGCAGAGGCGGCGCGTCCAGTCGCGCGTGGCCGCCGCGATGGCGTAGGGTTGCGGTTTCCCCGTAACCCGGAGCCCGCGCATGCGCCGCCAACTCGCCGTCGCCCTGTCCACCTGCCTGGCCTCGACCGCCTTCGCCGCCGACGCGCCGCCGGCCGCGCCGCCCGGCGCGCAGGCGCTGCTGTACGACATCGGCACCGCGCCGTCGGCCGCGCGCATCGAGGCCGACGTGCGCAGGCTGGTCGGGTTCGGCACGCGCCACACGCTGTCGGACACCAAGTCCGACACCCGCGGCATCGGCGCGGCGCGGCGCTGGATCCACGCCGAGTTCGAGCGCATCTCCGCGCAGTGCGGCGGCTGCCTGGAAGTGGTCGACGTCAGCGACGTCGTGTCCGGCGAGGAGCGGATTCCGAATCCGACCGAAGTCGTCGACGTCATCGCCATCCAGCGCGGCACTTCCGACCCGGGCCGCTACGTGATCATGAGCGGCGACATCGACTCGCGCGTGTCCGACGTGATGGACGCCACCTCCGACTCGCCCGGCGCCAACGACAACGCCTCCGGCATCGCCGGCACGCTGGAGGCCGCGCGGGTCCTGTCGAAGCACAGGTTCCCCGGCACCATCGTCTACGCCGCGCTCTCGGCCGAGGAGCAGGGCCTGTTCGGCGGCAAGATCCTCGCCGCCAAGGCGCAGAAGGAGGGCTGGCGCATCGAGGCGATGCTCAACAACGACATGATCGGCAACATCGCCGGGCTCAACGGCGTGGTCGACAATTCCACCGCGCGGGTGTTCGCCGAGGGCACGCGGGTGACCGAGACGCCGGAGGAGGCCAGGCAGCGCCGCTTCACCGGCGGCGAGGTCGATTCGCCCTCGCGCAACCTGGCGCGCTACATCGACCGCATGGCCGACCTGTACGTGCCCAACCTCGACGTGATGATGGTCTACCGGCTCGACCGCTTCGGCCGCGGCGGCCACCACCGCCCGTTCAACGACCTCGGCTACCCGGCGGTGCGCGTCATGGAGACCAACGAGAACTACCACCGCCAGCACCAGGACCTGCGCACCGAGGACGGCGTCGCCTACGGCGACGTGGTCGAGGGCGTCGACTTCGATTACGTCGCCAAGCTGGCCGCGCTCAACGCGGTGAGCCTGGCCGGCATGGCGTCGGCGCCGCCGCCGCCGGCGGACGTGGCGATTTCCGGCGCGGTGACCGCCGACACCACGCTCAAGTGGACACGCGCGCCCAAGGCGCAGGCGCCGGGCCTGGCCGGCTACCGCATCTACTGGCGCCTGACCACCGAGCCGCAGTGGACCCACAGCCGCTACGTCGGCGACGTGGCGCAGTACACGCTGCAGAACGTCGTGATCGACAACTACTTCTTCGGCGTCGCGGCGGTGGGCAAGGACGGATCGGAGAGCCCGGTGGTGTTCCCGGGCGCGGCCGGCAGCTTCGGCGGCTACGGGGCCCGATAGGCGCATCGCATGCCCGTGGGAGCGGCTTCAGCCGCGAGCTTTCCAAGCCGATGGCCTGGCGCGGACAGAAGAGCTCGCGGCTGAAGCCGCTCCCACGAAAGCAGGGTGCCGGCATGTCACAGGTGCGGCCGCTGGATCGTCGAACAGGCAAGGCAACCCGCCTGGCAGAGGAACTCCCCCATGAAGGACGACAACACCATCCGCTACCCGCAGCTGGCCCCCGGCATCATGCAGGTGCTGATGCAGGTCAATCCCGCCATCAACGCCCTCGGGCTCGGCACCACGCTCCACCACCTTGTGGTGCTGCGCGCCTCGCAGATCAACGGCTGCGCGCACTGCGTGAAGATGCACACCCGCGACGCGCGCGAGGCCGGCGAGACCAGCGAGCGGCTCGACCGCCTGGTGGTCTGGCAGCACGTCGACGACTACAGCCCGCGCGAGAAGGCCGCGCTGGCGTTCACCGAGGCGATGACGCGGCTGGACGACCAGTCGGTGCTGCCCGGGCTGCGCGCCACGCTGCGCGAGCACTTCAGCGAGCAGGAGGTCGCCGCGCTCGGCGCCGAGATCGCGATGATCAACCTGTGGAACCGGATCTCCATCTCGAACCAGTGAGCCCCGGCCGGTGACGATGCAGGACCGCGATTGCGTCGCGCTGTTCGAGCAGGCCCGCCCGGGCCTGCTCGGCCTGGCCTACCGCATCCTCGGCTCGCATGCCGACGCCGAGGACGCGGTGCAGGACACCTTCCTGAAGTGGCAGGCCAACGACCGCGCCGACGTCGACAACCCCGGCGCGTGGCTGACGACCGTGTGCACGCGCCACTGCCTCGACATCCTGCGCTCGGCCGACCGCGCGCGCGTCGAGTACATCGGCCCCTGGCTGCCCGAGCCGGTGCAGACCGCCAACGACGACGCCATCGAGCACGCGACGCCCGAAAGCGCCAGCGCGCTCGCGTCCTCGCTCACCACCGCCTTCCTGCTCGCGCTGCAGCGGCTCACGCCGAAGGAGCGCGCCGCCTACCTGCTGCACGAGATCTTCGACGTGCCGTATCCGCAGGTCGCCCGCACGCTGGAGCTGCAGGAGCCGGCCTGCCGCCAGCTGGTGGCACGCGCGCGCGGCCACGTCGAGCGGGCCAAGGTGCGCCACGCCACCCCGCCGGCACGGCAGCGGCAGCTGCTGGCCGCGTTCGGCACCGCGATCGCGACCGGTTCGATCGACGACCTGGCCGACCTGCTCTCCGACGACGTGCGCCTGTCCGCCGACGGCGGCGGCAAGGCCGCCGCCGCGCGCCGCGTCATGCACGGGCGCGAGGAAGTGCTGCGCTTCATCCAGGCCGGCCTGCACGCCTGGTGGGCATCGGGCCGGCTGGAGGAAGCGACGATCAACGGCAACCGCGGCTTCCTGCTGCGCGACGGCGACGCCATCGCCTCGGCGGTCTCGTTCGCCTACGACGAGGCCGGCCGGCTCACCGACGTGTTCATCATGCGCAACCCGGACAAGCTGGCGCGGATCGGAACCGCGCCGGAGATCGCCTGAGAACCGCGAAGGCGCGCGCCGGCATCCGGTCAGGCCAACAGGCGAAAAACACGCCACGCGGCAGCAACCGCGACGAGGATGATGCCGGCTTTCGCTCCGCGGGCCCCGAACTCACGCTCGATGGCGGCCATCATCCGCAGCGCGACCAGCAACAGCGCGCACTGGCAGACGAACTGGATGCGGCTGCCGGAAGCATATGCAGTGGGTGAAAACCCCATCGCCGCGATGGATGCCAGTCCCAGCAGCAGCGTGACGAGCACGCCCTTCCATTCGCGCAGGGCATGCCACGACGCAACCACGGCCCCGATCACCAGGCAAGCGATCGAGAACGCAAACCACGCCGACAACGCATAGGTGCGCGACGAACTCGCTGCCGCTCCGTCGAGTCGAGGCAGCAGGTAGAAGGCATGCGTGTCTGGCTTGACTGCATCGAGCGCGCCCAAGACATAGACGAGCGCCAGGAAGCCGAGCGCCACGTAAAGCGCGGTCTTGGCGGCTTTGCCGAATTGGACGCGCAACAACAGTGCCGCCACGCTGGCGACCAGCAAGGCCACCAGCAAGTTGTGCGGGTCGGCCATGCCGTCATTCACCAGACCCAGGCCGATCGCCGCCTTGTCCAGAAGGTCCAGCGTGCCGAACTCGGGAAACCGCAAGGCCTGTTCGGCGACATAGCGGCGCTGCGAGCCCGGCGCGGAGAACACCAGCGCCGCATTCGCAGCCATGAAGGCGACCTGCACCAGATCCCATCGCTGCCATCGGCGCTGCACCACCAGCGCGCCGACGACCAGCAGCGACGCGGGTAGCAGGACCAGTGCGACCTGCTCGTTGTACATCGCCAGACCGGAAGCCACGGCGCAAGCAAGCCGCGCCAGGCTGCCTCGATTCCTCGGCTCGCCGAAAGCGAGCATGCCGTACAGCCCCAGAGCCGCAGGCCACAGGTAGTTCACCGAGCCTGTCGTCCACCACGCGGCGCCATACAGCACCTGCGGCGAAGCCAGCATGAGCGTCGCGAACGCGAGCGAGGTCGTCGCGGCCGTCGATTTCCCGGTGGAGGCGAGCGCAAGCCGGCCCGCCGAGTGGCAAAACAGCAGCAGCATCGACGCATTCAGCAGCCGCCACGCCCAAGGATGGTTGACCACCAGCACCAGCGCCGCCTCGATCGGGATCCGTCCCGACCAGTGCGCATAGCGGAAAGCGAGGAAGTCCCACAGCGACTGCTGGTCGAGGATCCGTGCGAACCATTCGTCGTCCGCCACCAGGCGATTACCAAGCGCGAAGGCATGCAGGGCGACGATCGCCACGGCGGCGAGCGCAAGGCAACCCCGATCCTGGTTCCGGGCCAGCCAGGACTTCATCGCAACTGCTCCGGACGGCATGGGATCGGCAGCAGAATCCTGGCCTCGCCGTCGTCGTAGGCGATCGACAGGCTGCCCGGCCGGCCCACCATACCCGCGGCCGTGAGGTTGAGCGAAGCGGTGAAGCCTGCGTTTCGGTACCGCACCGCATTGCCCAACTGCTCGTTCAGGCGCTTGCTGACATCGGCGCGGTCGAGCAACGTCGTCTTCAATGCATGCGCACGACCGTCACGATCCACAAGGACCACGCGCACCGAACGCTGCGACATGCCCCGGCGTTCGCGCACGATCCAGCCGGTGGCCCCGATTTTCCTCTCGTTCCACCAGCACCTCTCCATCCCGTACCGGAAGCCCGCGGCATCTCCGACACGATAGCCGGCGAGGTCGACGACGGGCGCGGCGTTGTCGCGCCGGAACATCGAGAAGTAGAACGCTGCCAGCACCAGCGCGCAGGCCGGAAGCAGGAGGTTGACGAGCAATCGCAGCCGCTTGTCGGGATCGGTGCCAGTCATTCGGCTATCGTACCGACGCGGCAGCGTCCAAACGAAACCGGGATGGCCATGGCTATCCCGGTTCGTGATCGGATCCGCAGCTCCGGCCTACTTCAGCCCGCGATTCTCCAGCAGCGGCTCCACGCTCGGATCCTTGCCGCGGAAGTCGCGGTAGAGGGTGGCGAGGTCGACGGTGTTGCCGCGCGAGAGGATCTTGTCGCGGAAGGTCTGGCCGTTCTCGCGGGTCAGGCCACCGTGCTCCTTGAACCATTCGAAGGCGTCGTCGTCGAGCACCTCGGACCAGAAGTAGGCGTAGTAGCCGGCCGAGTAGCCGCCGCCCCAGATGTGGTCGAAGTAGCTGGTGCGGTAGCGCGGCGGCACTTCGGGCAGGTCGACCTTGAACTTCTTCAACGCGTCGGCCTCGAACTTGTCCACGTCCTGCAGCGGTGCGTCGGCCGGCAGGGTGTGCCAGGCCATGTCGAGCAGCGCGGCCGAGAGGTATTCGGTGGTGGCGTAGCCCTGGTTGAAGGTGCGCGACTTCTTGATCTTGTCCACCAGCGCCTGCGGCATCGCTTCGCCGGTCTTGTAGTGCTTGGCGTAGTTGGCGAACACCTTCGGGTCGGTGGCCCAGTGCTCGTTGAACTGCGACGGGAACTCGACGAAGTCGCGCGAGGTGCTGGTGCCCGAGATCGACGGGTACTTCACGTCCGAGAACATGCCGTGCAGCGCGTGGCCGAACTCGTGGAACATCGTGGTCACGTCGTCGAACGACAGCAGCGCCGGCTGGCCTGGCGCGGGCTTGGTGAAGTTGGCGACGTTGTAGACCACCGGCTTGGTGCCGGTCAGGCCGTTCTGGTCGACGAACACGTCCATCCACGCGCCGCCGGACTTGCTGTCGCGCTTGAAGTAGTCGCAGTAGAACAGCGCCAGCGAGCTGCCGTCCTTGTCGAACACCTCGAACACGCGCACGTCCGGGTTGTACACCGGGATGTCCTTGCGCTCCTTGAACGTCAGGCCGTAGAGCTGGTTGGCGGCGAAGAACACGCCGTTCTGCAGCACGTTGTCGAGCTCGAAGTAGGGCTTGATCTGCGACTCGTCGAGGTCGTACTGGGCCTTGCGGACCTGCTCGGCGTAGAAGTCCCAGTCGGACGCGGCGAGCTTGAAGCCGCCGTTCTGCGCGTCGATGACCTTCTGCATCTCGGTGATCTCGCTGCGCGCCTTGGCGGTGGCGGCCGGCACGGTGTCGGTCAGCAGCTTGAGCGCCTGGTCCGGGGTCTTGGCCATCTGGTCGCCGAGCTGGTAGTCGGCGAAGGTCTTGTAGCCGAGCAGCTTGGCCTTCTGCGAGCGCAGCTGGGCCAGGCGCTGGATGGTGGCGCGGGTGTCGTTCTCGTCGCCGTGCTCGGTGCGCGTCATCGAGGCCTCGAGGATCTTCGCGCGCAGGTCGCGGTCCTTGAGCGAGGCCAGCACCGGCTGCTGGGTGGTGTTCTGCAGCGCGAACAGCCACTTGCCGTCGAGCTTGCGCGCCTTGGCGTCCTGCGCGGCGGCGGCGAGGTCGCCGTCGGACAGGCCCTCGAGCTTCGCCTTGTCGTCGACGACCACCGCGCCCTTGGCGGCGGCGGCGACCAGCATCGCGTGGAACTTGGTCGACAGCGAGCTCTCCTCGACGTTGAGCTTGCGCATCGTCGCCTTGTCGGCGTCGGAGAGCTGCGCGCCGGCGCGCACCAGTTCGTCGTAGTCGCGCTCGACCAGGCGCTTCTGCACCGGGTCGAGGCCCAGCGTGTCGCGCTGGTCGTAGATCGTCTTGACGCGGGCGAACAGCTTGGGGTCGAGCGCGATCTCGTCCTGGTGCGCGGCCAGCTTGGGCGCGACCTCTTCCTGGATCTTCTGGCGCGCGTCGTTGGTGTCGGCCTGGACCAGACCGAAGAACACGTGGGCGACGCGGTTGAGCGTCTCGCCGGTGTTCTCCATCGCCACGATGGTGTTGTCGAACGTCGGCGCCTCGGGGTTGTCGGCGATCTTGCGGACCTCGGCCAGGTGCTGCTTCATGCCTTCCTCGAAGGCGGGCATGAAGTCGGCGTCCTTGATCCTGTCGAACGGCGGGGCCTGGAACGGCAGGGTGCTGGCGGTGAGCAGGGGGTTCTCGCTGGCGGGCGTCACGGTGGCGGGGGCCTCGGTCTTCTGGTCGGCGGTCTTGGATTCGGGGGCCTGGCCGTTGCACGCCGCGAGGGCGAGGCTGATGGCGGCGGCGAGCACGAGCGGTCGCGTCATGGAACGGGACTCCTGTTTGGGTGCGATGAGGCCGGAAACCGCACAGGGTAGCGCCCGGGGCGGCGGCGGGCATGTGCAATTGGTTCGGCGGGGTCGTTCAGGGTGGGTGGCCGGCAGGCGCCTTGGAAGGCGGCTTCGGCTGGAGGCGCGAGGGAAGGCGGCGGCCGGGGAATCGCTCTTCCCCCGGCAGGACATCCTGTCCTGACGGGGGCGCCGGCCATCCATGGCCGGCTTGGCCGCGATCCCCCGGCCGCCGCCTTCCTGGGGGATTTGCGTGGCTTCGGTTGGCAGGCACCCAGCGGGCATGTGAAGCGCTGTGCAATGGCTCTTGCGCGCAGCGGAGAAGCATCCAGCGGCCGCCATCGCCTCGCCTGCGAAGCGGAGGAAGCTTTCTTGCGGCCGAAGCGATGCGAGTCCGATACGGAAGGCGCCGGCGGGGGAGTCGCGTCAAGCCGGCCATGGATGGCCGGCGCCGCCGTCAAGGCAGGACGCCTTGCCGGCGGAAGAGCGATTCCCCCGCCGCCGACTTCCCTCGCGCAACGACCCGAAGCCGCTCGCGAAGGAACGCGGCGAAAAGCCGGGCCCTCACCGGCGCTTCGCGCCTCCCTCTCCCGCGAAGCGGGAGAGGGTTGAAGTACCGGCGGTTCCCGCTTCCCTTTCCCTCTCCTGGGAAGCGGGGGCTTCCACCGGCGGGGCGCGCAGGGCCTACACCGTCCCGCGGTTCTTGCCCTTCCAGGGCCGGTACCACTCGCGGATCGCGGCCATGTCGGCGGCCATGTCGGCGGTGGTGTGAAACAGCGGGCCGATGCCGATGACGCGGTCGGGATAGTGGAAGTACATCCGCAGCACCGGCACGTCCGCCGCGCGGGCGATCTTCCAGAAGCCGCTCTTCCAGCGCTCCACGCGCTTGCGCGTGCCCTCGGGCGCCAGGCCGTACCAGAACTTCTCGCTGCCGCGGATCAGCGCCGCCGCCTGCTCGACCACGCCAGCCGCGTCGCTGCGGTCGACCGGCATCACCCCCAGCCGCCGGAGCAGGAAACCCAGCACCGGGATGCGGAACAGAGAGTCCTTGCCGAGGATGCGGATGTCCAGCCCCATCGCGATCTTGGCTGCGAAGCCCCACAGCCCGTCCCAGTTCGACGAATGCGGCGCGCCGATCAGCACCAGCCGCGGGATGTCGGGGAACTCGCCGACCATGCGCCAGCCGCCGAGCCTCAGGATCGTGCGCCCGAACCAGCGGCTGAAGCGGTTGGGCTTCACCCGCGGCGCGTTCGGCGGCAGTGGCAGGACCACGTCGTCTTGCGATGGCGTCATGCAGTCCCCCTGCCTGCGTCGTGGCTCAGTCCCAGTCGCGGCCGCCGCGGCCGCGCTTGATGGTACTGCGTTCGCGCTTGGCGTCGAGGCGGCGCTGCTTCGACGCGCGCGTGGGCCGCGTGGCGATGCGCGGGGCCGGCGCGCGGAGGCCGGATTCGATGAAGTGCGCCAGGCGTTCGCGCGCGTCCTCGCGGTTGCGCTCCTGGGTGCGGAAGCGCTGCGCGTTGAGCACCAGCACGCCATCGGCGGTGAGGCGGCGGTCGCGGCGGGCGAGCAGGCGCTCGCGCACCGGCTCGGGCAGCGAGGGCGAGTTGGCGACGTCGAAGCGCAGCTCCACCGCGGTGGAGACCTTGTTGACGTTCTGCCCGCCGGGCCCGGCGGCGCGGACGAAGCGTTCGACGAGTTCGTGCTCGGGGATGGTGATCGCCGGCTGGGTCATGGAAACCTCCGTCGGGCATTGTAGGCGGGCGTCGGGATGCGTCGCGCAAGCCTTCGATGCCGCGGGATTCCCGTGGGAGCGGCTTCAGCCGCGAGCTCCTGCTTCTGTTGGCCTCGCGAAACGCTCGCGGCTGAAGCCGCTCCCACAAGGGCAGCAGTCATTCCTTCTTCTCGGGTCCTTCGAACAGCGCCAGCGCGCGCTCGAACTCCGCGTCGAGCGGCGCGAGCACGTCGATCCGCCGGCCATCGCGCGGATGCGCGAACGCCAGCCGCTGCGCATGCAGCAGCATGCGATGGATGCCGCGCATGCGGAAGATCCGGTTGTGGTGGCCGTCGCCGTGGCTGGTGTCGCCGACCAGGTGGTGCGAGGCGTGCTTGAGGTGGCGGCGGATCTGGCGGAAGCGGCCGGTGTCCGGATGCGCGCGCAGCAGCGCGTAGCGCGAGGTCGCGAAGCCCGCGGAGGGCGCGTCGAGCTCCGTCGTCGCCAGCCGCTCGAAGCGCGTGCGCGCCGGTTTCTTCTCCGGCTTGCCGGGGCCGCCATCGAGCGGATGGTCGATCGTGAACGCCGCCTCTGCCGGCCAGCCGCGGCAGACCGCGAGGTAGTCCTTCTCCACCTCGCGCGCCATCAGCGCCTTGCCGAGCGCGGACGCGGTGTCGCGATCGAAGGCCAGCAGCAGGCAGCCGCTGGTGGCGCGGTCCAGGCGATGGACGAGGAACACCGGCCGCTCGAACTGCGCGCGCAGGCGGTCGGCGGCGAAGTCGGTCTCACCGCGCGCAAGCCTGCTGTCGTGGACCATCAGCCCGGCGGGCTTGTCGACGACGGCGAGCCATTCGTCGCCATACAGGACATCAAGCTCTGGCCCCCTCCCCTGCGAAGGCAGGGGAGGGAGTCTCAGCGCCGCGGCCACGCGGCGAGCACGGCCCACAACCCGCCGAGGCCGGCGATCCATGCCGCCGCCGGGATCGACAGCAGGCGCGGGCCGCCGGCTTCCAGGCCGTACAGGATCGCGGCCACCACCAGCAGGCCGCTGCCGAAGATCGCCGACACCGTGCGCCGCTGCACGCCCTTGATCGTGTGCACCAGCTCGGACAGGTCGCGCGAGCGCAGCGCCAGCTCGTGCTTGCCTTCCACCTGCTGGGTCAGCCACGCGTGCAGCAGCCGCGGCATGTCGGGCGCGTGGGTGACCATTTCAGGCAACCGCTTGCGGAATTCGCCCATCAGCCGCTGCGGGCTGTAGCGCTCGACCAGGATGCGCTCGAGCACCGGCCGCGCCACCGCCCAGATGTCGATCGCGGGGTCGAGCTGGCGGCCGACGCCCTCGATGTTGAGCAGGGTCTTCTGCAGCAGGATCAGCTGCGGCTGCAGCGTGAGCTCGTAGCGCTGCGCGGTGCGGAACAGCTTGACCAGCACCTCGCCGAGCGAGATCTCGGACAGCGGCCGGGTGAAGTACGGCTCGCACACCGCGCGCGCGGCCGCCTCGAGCTCGTCGATGCGGATGTGCGAGGGCATCCAGCCGGCCTGCACGTGCAGCTCGGCGATGCGGCGGTAGTCGCGGTTGAAGATCGCCATGAAGTTCTCGGCGAGGTAATACTGGTCCTCGCTGGAGAGCTGGCCCATGATCCCGAAGTCGAGCGCGATGAAGCGCGGGTTGGCGCGGCGCGCGGGATCGGCGTCCACCCAGATGTTGCCGGCGTGCGCGTCGGCGTGGAAGAAGTTGTCGCGGAAGACCTGGGTGTAGAACACCCGCACGCCCTTGGCCGCCAGCGCCTTGCGGTCGATCCCGGCGGCGTCGAGCGCCTCGATGTCGTCGCTGGGGATGCCGCGCACGCGCTCCATCGTCAGCGCGCGGCCGGCGCTGTGGCTCCACACCGGTTCGGGCACGTAGAGGTCGGCCGAGCCTTCCCAGAACCGCCGCAGCACCGAGGCGTTGGCGCCCTCGCGCTGCAGGTCGAGCTCGGCGGCCAGCGTGTTCTCGATCTCGGCGACGATCTCGCGCGGGCGGATCTTGTCGGCCGACGGATGCGCGCGGTCGACCAGGCCGGCGATGCTCTTGAGCAGCGCGATGTCGTCGGCGATCTGGCGCTCGATGCCGGGACGCAGCACCTTCACCACCACCTCGCGCGCGGGCTCGCCGTCGCGCGCGGGCAGGCTGGCGGCGTGCACCTGCGCGATCGAGGCCGAGGCCAGCGGCGTGGTGTCGAACGCGGCGAACGCCTCGTCGACGCGGCGGCCGAGCGAGGACTCGACGATCGCGCGCGCGGCGTCGCCGTCGAACGGCGCGACGCGGTCCTGCAGCAGCGACAGCTCGTCGGCCACGTCCGGCGGCACCAGGTCGCGGCGGGTGGACAGGATCTGCCCGAACTTGACGAAGATCGGCCCAAGCTCCTGCAGCGCCAGGCGCAGGCGCGCGCCGCGCGGCTGCGCGGCCAGCTCGCGCGGGGCGCGCGGCACGAAGGGGCGCATCAGCCGCAGCCAGCGTTCGGCCGGGGTGTCGTCGAACAGGTCGTCGAGGCGGTGGCGCACCAGCACGCGGCCGATCCGCAGCGCGCGCAGCGCGCCCTTCACGGCGCCACCCCGGCCAGGCGCGACAGCCGCGCGGCCAGGCGCTCGACGTCGTCGCGCAGCGCGTCGACGTCGTCGTGGAAGGCGTCGAGCTCGTCGCGGCCGACGACGTCGCGTGATTCCTCGACGATGTATTCGGCGGCGGTGCCGGCGAGCTCGCCGCCGAGCGCGCGCGCCTGCCGCAGCGCCTCGGCGAAGCCGTTCGCGACCTGCACGCCGAGCACGTCGCCGAACACCGCGACGAAGGGCTGCTGCCAGTCCGGGTCGAAGCGCTCGGCCAGCCGCTGCAGCCGGCGCGCGAGGTCGGCGTCGCCGGCGATGCGCATGCCGCCGACCGGCGGCGCGTCGTCGCGACGGCCGCCGAGCAGCGCCGGCAGCCGTGCGAGCAGCGAGCCGAGCGTGCCGCGCACCGAGAGATCGGCCTCGCGCTCGCGATCGACCGGGCCGACCAGCAGGCGCTCGCCGTCCACCCGCAGCTGCAGCGCCAGCGGCGGCGACTGCAGCGCGAGTTCGACGCGACGGCCATCGAGCGCGCGCAGCGCCTGGCGGGTGTCGGGGTCGAGCGCCACGGCGCGGTTGAGCGCGGCCTCCAGCACCCGGCCCGCGGCGGGCTTGAGGGCGTCGAGCGGCGAGGCGGGGGCGGCGGCGTCGGTCATGGCCCATTGTAGCCGTGGGCCAGCGCGCGCCCGCAGGCAGATGCCGTGGGGAATGGGCGGGAGATCGGGTGGAAGCGGCTTCAGCCGCGAACTCTTCTGCCCAGCGTGGCCGGTGAGGAAAAGCTCGCGGCTGAAGCGGCTCCCACGAAGAACGGGTCCGCTTCGCGGCGGACCCGTCCAGGGCTGCGTCATGGGGCGTCGCGCGTCAGACGCGCCTGCCGCGCAGCAGCGACACCACCGCCAGGATCAGGAACACGACGAACAGGATCCAGGCGATGTTGCTCGCTGCGCCGGCGATGCCGGAGAAGCCGAGCACCGCCGCGATGATGGCGATGACGAAGAAGACGATGGCGTAGTGCAGCATGGCTGGCTCCCGGGTCCGTTGATGGGTTGGGGCCATGATCCGCAGCGCGCGGTGGTCAGCGGGTGACGGTGCGCGACTGTTCCCATGAATGCTTCAGCCGGGTGAGGCCCTCGTGAAACGGAACCGCCGGCCGGTAGCCGAAATCGCGCTCCGCCGGCCGCATGTCGTACCAGTGCGTGGTGCTCAGCTGCTCGGCGAGGAAGCGCGTCATCGGCGGCTCGCCGCGCAGCGGCAGCAGCGACCACGCCGCCTCGCACGCGGCGCCGATCGCGTAGGCCACGCCGAACGGGATCGTCTTGTCGACCTGCGGCGCGCCGGCCGCGCGCAGCAGGCCGTTGACCACCTCGCGCACGGTCTTCGGCTCGCCATTGCTGATGAAGTACGCGCGGCCCGCGCACGGCGCGCCCGGCGCCAGGTGCTCGAAGGCATCGAAGTGCGCCTGCGCGGCGTTGTCGATGTAGGTGGTGTCGATCAGGTTGTCGCCGCCGCCGACGAAGCGCAGGCGGCCGGCGCGCGCGCGCTCGACCAGGCGCGGCAGCAGCTGGTTGTCGCCCGGCCCCCAGATCAGCCGCGGCCGCAGCGCCACCGTCGCCAGCCGCTCGCCGTTGGCGGCGAGCACCGCCTTCTCGGCGATGGTCTTGGTCGCGGCGTACGCGGCCTTGAAACCCTCGCCGTAGGGCACCTCGTCGGCGCCGCGCCCGGCCACCGGATGCGTCGCGCGATGGGTGACGCTGGGCGTGGAGGTGTAGACCAGTCGGCGGATGCGGTGCGCGCGGCACGCATCGAGCACGTTGTCGGTGCCGACGACGTTGGCGCGGTGGTAGCTGTCGTAGCTGCCCCAGGCGCCGGCCTTGGCGGCGTTGTGGAAGATCGCGTCGCAGCCCTGCGCGGCGGCGATCACCGCGTCGCGATCGGCCAGGTCGCCGCGCAGCTGGCGCACGCCCAGCGCCTCGAGCGCCTGGTAGGTGCCACGGTTGAAGCTCGCGACCTCGTGCCCGCGCTGCACCAGCCCGCGGCACAGCGCCTTGCCGAGGAAACCGCCGCCGCCAGTGACCAGGATCCTCATGCCGACCTCCGCAGCTGTTTCGCGGCCCACGCCGCGAGCTTCTCGCGCCCGATCTTGGCGTTGTGGCGGATGTCGACCGGGAAGCGCGGGTGGAACAGGAACGTCTCCACCCGCGCGGTGTGGACGAAGCCCTCGCCCAACCGGCGCAGTTCGGCGGCGATGCGCGGCTGCTCGGCGCGGGCGATGCCGTCGCGCAGCTCCACGCACAGCACCGGGCGCTGCGCGCCGCGCGCGCCGACGCCGACCAGCGCGGTGCGGCGCACTTCCCGGTGGCGGTTGAACACGGGCTCGACCTGCTCGGTGCACAGCGTGCCCTGCGCATCCACCACGCGCTGCGACTTGCGGCCGCAGAACCAGAGCCGTCCCTGCGCGTCGAAGTAGCCGAGGTCGCCCATGCGGTGGACGATGCGCTCGCCCGTTTCCGGGCGCTGGCGCGGCGCGGGCCCGTCCGTTTCCTCCACTGGCGACGACGCAGACTCCCTCGCCCCGCCTGCGGCGAGAGGGACAGGTTCGCGCAGCGAGCCAGTGCGAGGGGTGCGTGCCGCTTCGACGATCTTCGCCAGCCGCGTCTGCGCGTCGCGGTTGAAGTACGCGTCGGTGGCGGTCGGGCCGGCAACGGTGATCTCGCCGACCTGGCCGTCCTTCACCAGCAGTTCGTCCGACCACGCCTCGATCGCCCCGTCGTCGACGCGGATGATGCGCACCTCGTTCGGCGCCACCGGGCGGCCGACGCAGGTGCCGGCGCCCTGCTCGGTGCGCTCGCGCAGGGTCAGCAGCTCGCGGCCCTCGATCGCCGCGACCGGCAGGCATTCGGTGGCGCCGTAGGGCGTCCAGAACTGCGCGTCGTCCGGCAGCAGCGCGAGCATCTTCGCCACCACCTCCGGCGGCACCGGCGCGCCGGCCGAGGTCGCGCGGCGCACCGTCGGCAGCGGCGTGCCGTGGTCGGCCAGCACCCGCATCAGCGCCGGCGAGCCAAACAGCTGGGTGGCGCCGAAGCGCTCGATCGCGTCCAGCAGCCTGCGCGGGTCGGCCTGCGCGGGCCGGGTGGGATCCATGTCGGGGATGACCGAGGTCAGCCCGAGCGCGGGATCGAACAGTGCGAACGGCGGAAACGTCGGCAGGTCCACGCCGCCGGGCTGCATGTCGAAGGCGTCGCGCAGCATCCCCACCTGCGCGACGAAATGGCGGTGCCGGTACACCACGCCCTTGGGCACGCCGGTCGAGCCGCTGGTGAACAGGATCGCGGCGACGTCGTCGGGCTGCGTGCCGGCCAGCTGCGGCCCGGCGTCGGCGCCGTCGCGCTCGACCTGCGCCAGGGTGGCGTCGGCGAGCCACGCGCGCGCGCCGGTGGTGACGCGCACGCGCGCCGAACGCGCCCAGCCCAGCAGCGCCTTCGCCAGCATCGCCAGCGGGACGCCGATGAAGGCCTCCGGCCGCGCCTCGTCCAGGCATTGCTTCAACGCGCGCCGGTCGATGCCCGGATCGACCAGCACCGGCACCGCGCCGGCCTTGAACAGCGCGAACATCACCAGGAAGAACTCCGGCGTCGGCCGCACCATCACCACGGTGCGGGTGCCGCGCACCACGCCGCGCGCGGCCAGGCCGGCGGCGATCGCGTCGCTGCGCGCATCCAGGCCGGCGTAGTCGAGCGCGACGTCGTAGCGCGCCATGCCGCCCGCGCCGCGCCGGCCGGGACAGCGGATGGCGACCTGGCGCGGGCGTTCGGCGGCCAGCCGCGGCAGCGCGGCGGCGATGTTGCAGGCGGGATCCATCGGGGGATTATCGCCGGTTGCCGGCCTCCGGCCGGCCCGTCCCGCCCCCTTGCGCGCGGCCGCGAAAACCGCAAAATGCCGCACCCCCGCCCATACCCCGCCAACCCGACGCGGTCCGCGCATGCCCCATCCGTGCCTGAGCTGTGGCGCCTGCTGCGCCCATTTCCGCGTCAGCTTCCACTGGTCCGAGGCCGAGCCCGCGCTCGGCGGCGTGGTCCCGGTCGAGCTCACCGAGCCGCTGCGCAGCCACGAGCGGGTGATGCGCGGCACCTCGCAGGCGCAGCCGCGCTGCATCGCCCTCGACGCGCGCATCGGCGAGTACTCGCGCTGCGGCATCCACCCGGTGCGGCCGAGCGTGTGCGCGGCGGTGCCGGCCTCGTGGGAGTTCGGCGAGCCGAGCGCGCAGTGCGACAAGGCGCGCCTGGCGCACGGGCTGCCCCTGCTCGTGCCGGCCGACTGGGCCTGGCGCGAAGCCGCGGCCAACGACGGCGACGACAATCCCGACGACAACGGCAACGAACCCCCGGCGCTGCCGCCGCCGATCGCGGCGTGACTGGCGGGTGGTGACTCGCCTCGGGACCGGCGACTGTGGGTGACCGGTGACGGTTGACGGTTGATTGGCGAGCGGGCTGCACGGTGACTGTCATCCCGAGCGCAGCGAGGGATCCGCTTTTGCGGCAGGGAGATCCCTCGCTGCGCTCGGGATGACAGGGCCTGACGCCGTCCTTAGCCAGCAACCATCACGTCCCCAATCACGAAAACGCCAGGCTCCTCACGAGCTGTTTTCATCGAGGAAAGCGCGGATCGCCGGCACCAGCGCCTCGTGCCGGTCCTCCAGCACGTAGTGCCCGGCATCCTCGAACGCCATCACCCGTGCGCGCGGCAACGCGTCGCGGAAGCCGGCGAGGAAGTGGCGGTCGAACACGAAGTCGCGCAATCCCCAGCCGATGAACGCCGGCCGGTCGGCGAATTCGTGCAGCCGGCGCCCGGCCTCGGCGACCAGCGGCCAGGCGCGGTCGCCCTCGCGCAGCGGGATGTCCTGCATGAAGCGCAGAGTGGCGATCGCGTCGTCCCAGCCGTCGTACACGCCGGCATAGGCCTCGCGCACGTCCTTGGGCAGCTTGCGCACGGTGCCGAACCGCGCCGCCCCGCGCGCGAACAGGTTGAAGCGCCGGATCGCCCAGCCGCCGATCCGCGAATCGCGCCCCAGCGAGAGCTGCCACGGCATCGGCTTGGCCGCCGGCAGCGGGAACGCCGCGGTGTTGAGCACCACCAGCCGCTTCACCTGCGGCATGTGCGCCAGCGCCCAGCCGAAGCCGATCATCCCGCCCCAGTCGTGCACCGCCAGCGTCACCGGCGTCGCGTCGTCGACCCCGGCATGGCGCAGCAGCGCGGCCAGGTCGTCGATGCGCGATCGCAGCGTGTAGTCGTAGCGCGCCGCGCGCGGATCGGCCGGCGGGCGCACGCCGCCGCCATCGTCGGGCTTGTCGGACAGCCCCATGCCGACGTGGTCGGGCACGATGCAGCGATAGCGGTCGCGCAGCCCCAGCACCAGGTGCCGCCAGTAGTAGCTCCACGACGGGTTGCCGTGGACCATGACGACCACTTCAGGAGCCGCGACCTCGCCTTCGCGCGGGCCCTCGTCGAGGTACGACATGGCGATGCCGGGCCGCGCTTCGAAGCGCCGCGGCGTGAATGGGTAGTCGGGGAAGTCCATCGGCGGCGTCGACATGAAAAGGGCCGGACGAACCGGCCCCGTTCGGGATCAGGCGGCGGCCGTCACCACACGACCTCGGCCATCGAGCAGTTCAGCCCGGAGCCGATGCCGAGCAGGGCGATGCGGCTGCCCTTCTTCAGGCGCCCCATCTCGCGCAGCTTGCTCAGCACGATCGGCACCGAGGCGGGGCCGATGTTGCCGTGCTCGCCGAAGATGGTCAGCACCTTCTTCGGGTCGATGCCCATCGCCTTGGTGAAGGCGGCGGTGTGGGCCTTGCTGACCTGGTGGACCACGAACTCGTCCATCTCCTCCACCACCCAGCCCAGCGCCTGGCGGGCGGCGACGAAGGTCTTCTGCGCCAGCTTCACGCCCTCGATCAGCAGGGTGCGGGTGTCGGTGATCATGCCGTCGAGGTTGCCACGGCACAGCTTGTTCCACTGGGTCGCGGCGCGGGTGACGCCGCCGCGGTAGCGCGGCGCGCCCGGGGCCAGCTCGGCGCGGGCCAGCACCATCGCCGCGGCGCCGGAGCCCAGGGTGAGCGTCGCCATTTCGTTGCGGAAATCCTCTTCGGTCGAATCGGCGCGGGTCATGCGCTCGAGCGTCTTCTCGTAGGCCAGGTCCGCGGTCTCGCCGTCGACCACCAGCGCGTAGTCGATCTCGCCGCGCTCGATCATGCGGCTGGCGATGTCCATGCCGTTGAGGAAGGCCAGGCAGGCGTTGGCGACGTCGAAGTTCTGGCAGGTGTCGGGCAGGCCGAGGTTGCCGCTGACGATCGAAGCCGTGGACGGCTCGAGGTAGTCGCGGCTGACCGAGGTGTTGACCAGCAGGCCGACCTTGTCCGGATCGATGCCGGCGTCGGCCAGCGCCTTGACCCCGGCCAGCGTGGCGGCGTCGGAGGCCTGCACGCCCTCGTCCCACAGGTGGCGGGCGTGGATGCCGGCGATGTCCCGCAGCACGTCCGTCTTGATGCCGAGCCGGTCGAGCGTGGGCCTCAGGCGGGCGTTGATCTCATCGCTGGAGAGGCGGCGCGGCGCGTCGATGTGGGCGAGGCCGGCGATGGCGACGTGTTGGAAAAGCATGGGCTGGCCGCCGGATGGCTGGACAAAAGGGAATGCATATTACCGGCTCCCGGCCCCCTCCGCACCCCGCCCGCGTTGCCGCGATGAACCGCTCAGCGGCCGCAGCGCCAGGCGGCGAACTTCTGGTCGCCGTTCACCGGCTCGCCCATCGGGCTGATGGTGTCGGCGCCGATCCCCGGGGCCTCGTTGCGGGCCAGGGTCTCGAGCTCCTCGCGCACCCGCAGGTCGTTGCGGTGATAGACCAGGGCGACCTTGTCGGCCACCGAGACGCTGACCTCGCCGCGCTTCTCGCAGCCGGCCGGCGGGCTCGCCACGACCTTCACCGCCGAGGCGCCCGGCGCCATGTGCACCCAGGTGCAGCCGGACAGGGCGAGGACGGCGGCGGCGACGGCAAGGTGGAGGCGCATGGCGGTTTCCTGGGAGCGGGAACGCGGGGGATTGTGGCGGCCGGGGTCTGAACTGGGCAAATCGGCCGTGTCGGTGACGCGTCCGCGGGTGCAACTCCCTCCCCTGCCTTCGCAGGGGAGGGAGCCGGGACGCCTACTGCTTGTCGCCGTCGTCGATCGCCGAAGACGCGGCCGCCTTGGCGCCAGCGGCCACCGGCTTGCCGTCGGCATCGACGATCCTCACCTCGCCGATGCCCAGCGCGCGCACCGGCTGTTCGATCTGCTTGAGGTCGCCGACCACCACCCAGGTCACCGCCTGCGGGTCGATCGTCTTCGCCGCCTGCGCCACTTGCGCGGTGGTCAGCGACTCGACTTCGGCCTTGCGCTTGAACACGTAGTCGTCCGGGCGGTCGTAGCGCACGATCCCGCCGATGGTCGACATCACCGCGCGCGCGGTCTCGTAGGCGCCCGGCAGGCCGCGGATGTCGGCCGCGCGCACCTTGTCGAGCTCGGCCTGGGTCGCCGGCTTGCCGCCGTCGGCGTAGGCGTCGATCTCGCTGCGCATCTCCTTGAGCGACTCGGCGGTCTTGTCGATCTGCACCGGCGCGTAGGCCATCCACGGCCGCTGGCCGAGCGCGCCGGAGGTGAAGCTGTAGGCGCCGTAGGCCCAGTGCTTGTCCTCGCGCAGGTTCATGTTGAGCCGCGAGGAGAACTGGCCGCCGAGCACGTCGTTGGCGACGTCGAACTCCACCGCGTCCGGGTCGGTGGTCGAGGGCACCAGCTCGCCGGCGAAGATCGTCGCCTGCACCGCGCCGGGCTGGTCGATCAGGAACACGCGCGGCTTGCCCGGGCGCGCGACCTGCGGGATCGACACCGCCTGCGGCGCGGCGCCCTCGCCCTTCCAGTCGCCGAAGTGGCGGTCGAGCACCGGCACGATCTCCTTCAGCGTGGTGTCGCCGACGACGATCACGGTCGCGTGCTCCGGGCGCAGCCAGGTGCGCTCGTAGCGCACCAGGTCGTCGCGCCCCAGCGCGGCGATCGACGCCTCGGTGCCGGTGCCGCTGAACGGGATCGCGTACGGGTGGCCGTCGCCGTAGAGCAGCGGCGGCAGCACGCGCGTCGCGGCGCCGTTCGGGCGCGCCTTCTCCTGCGCGATGCCGGCGATCCAGGTCGCCTTGACGCGGTCGATCTCCTTCTGGTCGAAGCGCGGCTGGCGCAGCATGGTCGCGAACAGCGCCACCGACGGGTCGAGGTTCTCCTTCAGCGCCGACAGGTAGGCGCTGCTGCCGTCGAGCGAGGCGCCCGCGCCCAGGCTCGCGCCCAGCGACTCGGCGCGGTCGCCGAAGGCCAGCGAGTCGAGATCGCCCGCGCCCTCGTCGAGCATGCCCATCGCGAAGCTGGCCGCGCCGAGCGTGGCCTTGTCGTCGCTGGCCGAGCCGCCGGCGAACTCGTAGCTCATCTGCACCACCGGGATGTCGTGGCGCTCGGCCAGGATCACCTCGGTGCCGTTCCCGAGCGTCGCGCGCTGCAGCGTGGGGAACTTCAGGTCCGGGAAGCTCGTCGGCTCCGGCACGCCCTTGCTGCGGTCGACCGTGCTGGCTTCGACGGTGTACTTCGGATCGGCCGGCGGCAGCGTCATCGGCGCCGGCTTGACGGTCGGCTCCTCGGCCAGCGGCGTGCGCTCGCCGGGCTCGACCACCAGGGTGTGGCTGCCCGCGCCCAGCCACTTCGCGCCGACCGCCTTGACGTCGTCGACGCTGGTGCCCTGGATGTTGGCCAGCTCGGTGCGGAAGCAGCCCGGATCGCCCTCGTAGATCGTGCACGAGGCCAGCGCGTCGGCCTTGCCGCCGAAGCCGCCGATGCGCTCGATGCCGCGGATGAAGCCGGCGCGGAACACGGTCTTGGCCTGCGCCAGCTCGGCCTCGGTCGGGCCTTCGGTCACGAGCTTCTCCAGCTCCTCGTCGATGATCGCCTCGACCTTTGCCGGGTCCACGCCCTGCTTGACCGTGGCCATCACGTAGAAGTTGGAGCCCAGCTGCTGCGCGTCGACCATCGTGCTGACGCTGTCGACCAGCTTGTCGCCGTGCAGCAGGCGCTTGTCCAGGCGCGAGGACTTGCTGCCGCCGAGCACCTGCGACAGCACCTGCAGCTCGTCCACGTCCTTCGTCCCGACCTGCGCCACGTTCCAGGCGCGGAAGATGCGCGCCTGCGGCACCTTGTCGTGCATCACCTCGCGGGTGTCGGCCGGGCGCTGCGCCACGTCGACCTTCGGCTGCGCCATGCTCGGCGTGGCCGGGATGTCGCCGAAGTACTTCGCGACCTTCTCCTTCGCGGTGGCGACGTCGATGTCGCCGGCCAGCACCAACACCGCGTTGTTGGGGCCGTACCAGGTGCGGAACCAGTTCTTGACGTCCTCCAGCGAGGCCGCGTTCAAGTCGTTCATCGACCCGATCGTGGTGTGGTGGTACGGGTGGCCGACCGGGTACAGCGCGCGGCCGAGCTTCTCCCACACCTGGCCGTAGGGCTGGTTCTCGCCCTGGCGCTTCTCGTTCTGGACCACGCCGCGCTGCTCGTCGAGCGTGGCCTGGTCGATCGCGCCGAGCAGGTGGCCCATGCGGTCGGACTCCATCCACAGCGCCATGTCGAGCGCGGTGGTGGGCACGTTCTCGAAGTAGTTGGTGCGATCGGAGTTGGTGGTGCCGTTCATGTCGGTGGCGCCGGCCAGCTCGAACGGGTCGAAGAACTCGCCCGGATGGTTCTCCGAGCCGTTGAACATCAGGTGCTCGAACAGGTGCGCGAAGCCGGTGCGCCCGGCAGGCTCGTCCTTGCTGCCGACGTGGTACCAGATGTTCACCGCCACGATCGGCGCCTTGCGGTCGGTGTGCACCACCACGCGCAGGCCGTTGGGCAGGGTGAACTGCTCGTACGGGATGTCGACGGCGGCGGTCGGCGCGGCGTCGGCCAGGGCCAGGCCGGGCGCGAACCCGGCGCCCAGGGCGGCGGCGAGGGCGAAGGCGAGCGCGCCGGCGCGCGGGCGGCGGAAGGTGGCGAGGGACATCGGGCACTCCTGTGCGGGTGAATGGGACAATCCGGCCATCCTAGCCGCCGCCTGCCGCGCGGACACTAGGCCACAAGTCCCGCGCCGGCCGGCCGCCGGGGCCCGTGACGAAACCTGAACGCGGCGCTGCGCAGACTGCCGGCATGCCCCGCCACAGCCTCGTCACCGGCGCCAATCGCGGCCTCGGCCTGGAATTCGTCCGCCAGCTGCTGGCGCGCGGCGACCGCGTCGTCGCCGCCTGCCGCCAGCCCGGCAGGGCGACCGCGCTCAACGCCCTGGCCGGCGCCCATCCCGGGCGGCTGCACGTGCTGCCGCTGGACGTCGCCGATCCGAAGTCGCAAGCCGCGCTGGCCGCCGAGCTGCCGCTGGTGCTGGGCGACGACGGCCGCCTGGACCTGCTGGTCAACGGCGCCGGCGTGCTGCATTCGGGCGAGCGCTTCGGCCGGGTCACGCTCGCCATCCTCGACGACAGCTTCCGCACCAACGCCGCCGGCCCGTTGCTGCTGGCCCAGGCGCTGGCGCCGCTGCTGGCCGACGGCGCGCGGGTGGCCAACCTGTCGTCGGAGCTGGGCTCGATCGCCGACGCCGGCCGCTTCGGCACGCCCAGCTACTGCATCAGCAAGGCCGCGCAGAACATGGCCAGCGTGCTGCTCGCGCACGCGCTGCGCGAGCGCGGCATCGTCGTCGTCGCGCTGCACCCGGGCTGGGCGCAGACCGACATGGGCGGCCCGCAGGCGACGCTGCCGCCGGCCGACTCGGTGCGCGGGATGCTCGCCGTGATCGACGGGCTGGGCGAAGCGGACAGCGGCAGCTTCCGCGACTGGCGGGGCGGCACGCTGCCTTGGTGACCGACGCGAAGCTGGCGTGGGAGCGGCTTCAGCCGCGAGCTCTTCGCGGGAATGAGGAAGTCGCGACGCAGCGGGATTGATTCCCCAGGACGTCGCGACTTCCGCCGCTCCCACGATGCGCTGGAAAGCTCGCGGCTGAAGCCGCTCCCCTGAGAGCCCAAGCCCCAGGGGTGGCTGGCGCCGCGCTATCCTGCCGGCGCGCAGCGCAGGGCACGGGTTTGTTCGACGTCATCCTCCACCAGCCGGAAATCCCGCCCAACACCGGCAACGTGATCCGCCTGTGCGCGAACACCGGCGCGCGGCTGCACCTGGTGCGGCCGCTGGGATTCGAGCTGGAGGACCGCCAGCTGCGCCGCGCCGGCCTGGACTACCAGGAGTACGCGCGCGTGCAGGTGCACGACTCGCTGGACGCCGCGCTCGCCGCGATCGCCCCGCCGCGGCTGTTCGCGCTGAGCACCCGCAACGCGCGCCGCTACGACGCGCCGCGCTTCGCGCAGGGCGACGCCTTCGTGTTCGGCAGCGAGACCCGCGGCCTGCCCGACGCGGTGCTGGCGGCGATCCCGCGCGAGCAGCGGCTGCGCCTGCCGATGCGCCCGGACAACCGCAGCCTCAACCTGTCCAACGCGGTGGCGGTGGTGGTGTTCGAGGCCTGGCGCCAGCTCGATTTCGCAGGCGCCGCCGGCTGACGCAACAACCGGCGCGCACCGGGGCCCATCCACGGCGAGCGCGACGGCGCACGCGCCAGACCCGGTCCATTCCCAAAAGTTCCTGCACTGAATGGTTCATTATTCAGGTCGCGTTCGCCGGGCGGGTGGAGAATACGTTTTCACCGGTCCAGGCGTCGCCGTTTTCCCCGAACGGTCTCTCTCCCTCCCCCGACGCCTGGCCGGTCTCTCTACCCAACAAGATCTCCAAGAAAGGGTCCCCCGATGAAGAACTCCCTGCTCGCCGCCGCGCTGCTGGCGGTGCCGGCGCTTGCCGCCGCCACGGCCGCCTCCGCCGCCGAAGGCATTTCCTACAACCAGGTCCAGGCCGGCTACATCGCCACCAACGGCGACGGCAACGCCGACGCCGACGGTTGGGCGATCGACGGCTCGGTCGCCGTGCACCCCAACTTCCACCTGTTCGGCGGCTTCAACCGCCAGGAAATCGACGACACCAGCATCGACGTCGACCAGTGGCGCGCCGGCGTGGGCTACAACCACGAGGTCTCGCCGCGCACCGACCTGCTCACGCGCGTGGCCTACGAGAAGTTCGACGCCGGCGACGGCCTGGACTTCGACGGCTGGAGCGTCGAGGCCGGCGCGCGCGCCGCGCTGACGCAGAGCCTGGAAGGCTATGCGCTGGCCGGCTACGAGAACTACGACAGCGACGGCCTGCTCGAGGACGACAGTAACTTCTATGGCCGCCTCGGCGCGCACTGGAAGTTCAACCAGAACTGGGGCCTGTCGGGCGATGTGAAGTTCTCCGACGGCAACACCCAGTGGTTCGTCGGCCCGCGCCTGACCTGGTAATCGGCGCGACCCCCCGTCGCCTGCTCTTGCGGGCGTCCGAAGACCCGGCCGGCGACGGCCGGGTTTTTTGTTGCGCGTCGCGCGTGCTGCGTGACCAAGCGGTAGGAGCGGCGGAAGCCGCGACCGGAGCAGGAATCCGCGAAGACCAACCGGCCGGGGAAAGCGTCGCGACTTCCGCCGCTCCCACGAGAGCCAGGGAAGAATCGGCTAGGACTGGTCGGGCGCCGGGCAGAACAGCTCGGCCGGGTATTCGGGCTTCTGCTCGCGCGCCAGCAGCCGCTGCAGCGCCTGCGCCGGGGTGATGTCGCCGTGCAGCACCGCGCGCACGTTCTCCGAGATCGGCAGTTCCAGGCCGTGGCGTTCGGCCAGGCGCATGACTTCGTTGGCGGTCTGCACCGATTCGACCACCTGGCCGATCTCGCGCACCGCGTCGTCCAGGGTCTGGCCTCGGCCGAGCGCGAGGCCCAGGCGGCGGTTGCGCGAGAGGTCGCCGGTGCAGGTGAGCACCAGGTCGCCGAGGCCGGCCAGGCCCATCAGGGTCTCGGCGCGGCCGCCGATCGCGGCGTTCAGGCGCAGCATCTCGTTGAGGCCGCGGGTGATCAGGCCGGTGCGCGCGTTGAGGCCGAGTTGCATGCCGTCGGCGGCGCCGGTGGCCACCGCGAGCACGTTCTTCATCGCCCCGCCCAGCTCGGCGCCGCGCATGTCGCTGCCGGTGTAGGCGCGGAATTCCGGCCCGTGCAGCACGTCGGCGACCTGCTGCACGAACGCCGCGTCCTCGCCCTGCACGGTCAGCGCGGTCGGCAGTCCGAGCGCGACTTCCTTGGCGAACGACGGCCCGGTGACCACCGCCAGCGGCACGTCCGGGCCGAGCAGGTCGGCCGCGACCTCGTGCAGGAAGCGGCCGGAGCCGGGCTCGAAGCCCTTGGCCGCCCACGCCACGCCCGCGTGCGCGGGCCGCATCGGCGCGATCGCGCGCAGCGTTTCGGTGAACGCGTGCGAGGGCACCACCACCAGCACCAGGTCGGCGGCGGCCATCGCCGCGGCCAGATCGGTGGTGGCGCGCAGGCCGGCCGGCAGTTCGATGCCGGGCAGGTAGTGCGGGTTCTCGTGGCGGCGGTCGATCGCCTCGACCACCGCGCCGTCGCGTCCCCACAGCACGGTCGGATGGCCGTGCCTTGCGATCAGCGCGGCGAGCGCGGTGCCCCAGGAGCCCGCGCCGAGGACCGTGACCGCCGCCGGCGCGCTGCCGGTGGGCATGGGGTCAGGCGTTGCCCGCGGGTTCGCTGCCGGCGAGGTCGCCGCCCTTGGCCTGCTGCTCGGCGCGCTGGCGCAGGCTCTCGGCGTACAGCGCCTCGAAGTTGATCGGCTGCAGCAGGAACGGCGGGAAGCCGCCGGCCTGGATCAGGTCGCCGATGGTCTGGCGCACGTAGGGATACAGGATGTTCGGGCAATGGGTGCCGAGGATCGCGTCGAGCGCGGCATCGTCGAAGCCGCTCAGGCCGAACACGCCGGCCTGCTGCACTTCGGCCAGGTACGCGGTGCGCTCGTCGGCGAAGGTGCAGGTCAGGGTCACGCCGAGCACGACCTCGAAGGCGTTGTCGTTGAGCCGCTGCACGCGCTGGTTGAGGTTCATCTGCAGCTGCGGCTGGCCCTGCTCGTTGAACACCGCGGGCGCGTTCGGGGCCTCGAAGGACACGTCCTTGACGTAGATCTTCTCGACGCTGAACTGCGGCCCGTTCGGGTTGGCGGCGCCGTTGCTGACGGGCTGGTCGGACATCTGGGGAAACTCCGGCGGAAAGGAAAAATGCGGGGAAAGAGGCCGATTATGGCACGCCCGGGCACCCCGCCCGGGCGGCGCTCAGGCCTTGCTGCGGCCCTTGGCCAGCGGCAGGTCGGCCTGCTGCCAGCCGCCGATGCCGCCGTCGAGCACGTGGACGTGCTCGAAGCCGGCCTTCCTGAGCCGCTTGGCAGCCGCGCCGGCGGTCTGGCCGGTCTTGCACACCAGCACCACCGGCAGCGCCTTGGCCGGCGCCAGCTGCTTGCTCTCGGGGTCGAACTGGCTCATCTGCACGTTCTTCGAGCCCGGGATGTGGCCCTTCTCGAAGTCGGCCATCGGGCGCAGGTCCACCACCAGCGCGTTGTCGCGGTTGACCAGCGCGGTCAGGCCCGCCGGTCGCAGCACCTTGTAGCCGCGGAACAGCTGCGCGACCTCGTTGGCGACGATGGCGACGGTCAGGCCCACCAGGCCGATCGACAGGAGCTGGTGGCGGCCGGCGAAGGTGAGCAGTTCTTCGAGGTTCACTGGGGACGGACGGTGCGATTGCGGGCGGCGATTGTCGCACAGCGCGCCCGCGCGCCGGCGGCGCGCGCGGGCCTCAGCCGGCGTGGCGCCTCGCCGTGGCCGGCGCCCGCGGGCACCGGCCGGGCGCGCTCACTCGCCGGCCCACAGGTCCGGCAGGCCGCTGGTCTGCCACCAGGCCTTGGCTTCCTCGTCGTAATGCCAGCGCTCGGTGTAGCGCATGCTGCGCTCGGTCATGGTGTGCTTGTTGATCACGCCCAGCTCGATCTCGCGCGCGACGTCGCCGTCGCCGAGGGTCTGCTCGCCGAGGTCGTGGTAGGCGGAGATGCCGACCTGCTTGTAGCGCTCGAACTCGATCGCCGTCATCGGATGCGCTTCCCGGTACTTCGGGTCGACCAGGTTCCAGGCGCCCTCGAAGTCGCCCCAGCGGATCGCCGCCGACCACGCGTACTGCGCTTCGTCGAGCTTGCTCGCCTTGCCGCCGGACGTGGCGCACGCGCCGGCCAGCAGGGCCACCGCGATCGCGAGCCACCAGGATCTGATCATGCGCATCGTGCCGCTCCTCCGCGGTCTGCAGCAGGGCGCAAGGGTAACCCGGCGGCCCCGCGGCGCGCTCAGGCGCGCGGCTGCCTGCGGATCGCGACGAAGCGCGCGCGGCACTCGGTGGCCACGCCGCCATCCGGCAACGGCACCTGCGCGACCAGGGTGGCGCGGGCGCGGCCGCGCTCGCGCAGGGTGGCGACGAAGTCGTCCCACGAGGCGTCGTCCTCGAGCCGCGCCTGCGCGCGGATGTCGGCGAACAGCGGCGCGAGGTAGCGCACCTCGCTGTCGGCGACGAACACGTCGGCCTCGAGCCCGGCCCGCTGCACGTGCAGCGTGACCAGTCCCCACGAGGCCAGCGTCAGCAGCGACACCAGGCTGCCGCCGAACGCACAGCCCTTGTCGTTGACGTGGCGCGACAGCGGCGCCTCCAGGCACAGCGTGCCGCCGTCGTAGCCGGCGATGCGCAGCTGCATCGACGCCACCGGCGGCATCGCCTGGTAGTGGGCGTCGAGGGCCTGCAGCAACGGGTCGGATCGCAACGGCATGTCAGTGTCTTGCTACGGAATCGGGGCGCGGCTTGCGGCCACCACGGCGACCGCCCAAGCTGGCCGCATGCGCGATCGAAATCCCCCGCTGGCCGGATGCTACGTCATCTCGCTGCGCCCGGTCGGCGGGCACGCGGCGATCCGCCGCGCCGCGGCCCGGCACGGCGCGCGCGTGCTGGCGCTGTCGCCGTGGAAGCTGGTCGCGCACGACGACCGCGCGACCCGCGACGCCCTGCGCGCCGCGCTCGCGGCGCCGCGCGTGCTCGCCACCAGCCCGGCCGCGGTGCGCGCGGCGCGCGCGCTGCAGCCGCTGCGCCGGCGGCGCGGGCAGCAGTGGTTCGCGGTCGGCGCCGGCACCGCGGCGGCGCTGCGGCGCGCCGGCGTCGACGAGGTCGCCGCGCCCGCGCGCATGGACAGCGAGGGCCTGCTCGCGCTGCCCGGCCTGCACGGGATGCGCGGCAGCGCCGTCGGCCTGCTCACCGCGCCGGGCGGGCGCGGCCTGATCGCGCCGGCGCTGCGGCGGCGCGGCGCGCGCGTGCTGCGCGCGGACGTCTACGAACGGGTGGCGATCGCGCCGTCGCCGCGCGCGGTCGCCGCGCTGCGCGCGCTCGCGGCACCGGTGTGGCTGCTGCTCGGCAGCGGCGAGGCGCTCGCGCACCTGTTGGATGCGCTGCCGGCGGACGCCGCCGCGGCGCTGCGGCGCGCGCGGGTGGCCGCGGCCAGCGAGCGGCTGGCGCGGCTGGCGCGCGACTCGGGGTTCGCCCGCGTCGCGGTCGCCGCCAGCGCGCGCCCCGGCGACCTGCTCGACGCCGCTGCGCGCGCCGCTGCCGCGTCACGGTCACGGCGCTGATCCGCTAGCATTCGCGCCAGTCCCCGCCCCATCGCGCGCAGGCCGCATCCGTGAGTACCCCCGCCCCCTCCTCGTCCGCGGCGCCGCGCCGGCGCGGCAATGCGCTCGCCTGGCTGTTGCTGCCGCTGTTGCTGCTGCTCGTCGGCTGGGCCGGCTGGCGCGCCTGGCAGGCGCAGGCCGCGCACCAGCGCGACGCGGCGGCGCGCTCGGAGCAGCGCATCGAAGGGCTGGAGGCGCGGGTCGACGCGTTGCGCCAGGACCAGCGCGCGCAGGCGCAGCGCCTGCAGCAGGCCGACGCGACCAACCGCGTGCTGCGCGACGAGCTGCTCGGCATGGGCCAGCGCGCCGCGCTGCTCGAGGACAGCGTGTCGCGGCTGGCCGACCCCGACCGCAACGGCAGCCAGGCGCTTCGCCTGGACGAGCTGGAGATCGTGCTCGGCCTGGTGCAGCAGCGCCTGCAGCTGGCCGGCGACCTCGATGGCGCGCGCCACGGCTACGCGATCGCGGCCGCCCTGCTCGACGGCATTGACGACCCGGCCTACCTCAACCTGCGCCAGGCGCTGGCGCAGGAACGCAGCGCGGTCGACGCGCTCGGCGCGGACCCGCGCGCGGTCGCGGCCGGTCGGCTGCAGGCCTTCGCCGCGTCGTTGCCGGCGCTGCCGCTGGTGGTGGCCGCGGGCGACGACGCGCCGCTGCCGTGGTGGCGGCGCGCGTTCGCGCGCATCGTCGACGTGCGCCATGCCGACACCGCGGTGGCGATCGAACCAGGCGACCGCGCCGCGGGCCTGGCCGCGCTGCAGCTCGAGCTCACCCTCGCGCAAGCCGCAGCCGAGCGCCGCGACCAGCGCGGCTACCGCGACGCGCTGGCGCGCGCGGACGCCTGGACCACGCGGTTGTGGCCGGATTCGCCGCAGCTGCGCGAGCGCCGTGCGCGGTTGCACGCGCTGCGCGAGCTGCCGCTGGCGATCACGCTGCCGGCGCTGGGCACCACGCTGCAGCAGCTGCGCGCGATGCGCGCCGCGCGCTAGAAGCCGCGAACGGCGCGCAAGCACCCTGCCGAAGCGGCGGGCGCTGCGATCGGCGCCGTTTGCCGCCGTTCATCGACCCGATGCCGGATTCACGCCGCGCGCGGTAGGGTGGCCGGACTCACGGAGGGCGTGCGATGAACCTGTTCCGCAACCTGCTGTTCTGGATCGTGCTGGCGCTGGTCGGCGCGCTGTTGGCGCAACTGTTGCTGGCCGACCCGGGCTACGTGCTGGTGCGCTACCGCGGCATGGACTACACCACCACCGTGGCCGCCGGCGTGCTGATCCTCGTGGGCGTGCTGCTCGCGGCCTGGCTGCTGTGGAAGCTGCTGACCCTGCCCTTCCGCGCCTGGCGCGGGCATCGCGACCGGCAGTCGCGCGCGCGCCTGGGCGAGGGCCTGGAGGCGCTGCACCACGGCCACTACGCACGCGCGCACAAGCTGCTGTCGCAGGCGGCGGCCGGCAACGAGTCCGCTGCCGGCGTCGCCCGCAGCGCCGCGGCGCAGGCGGCGCTGGCGCGCGGCGACGTCGCCGCGGCGCGCGCGGAAGTCGATGCGCTCGGCGAGCGCCACGCCGCCTCGCGCGCGATCGCCGCCGCCGAGCTCGCGCTCGCCGACGGCCGCCCCACCGATGCGCTGGTGGCGCTCGACGCGCCCGCCGCGCAGCCGCTGCCGCCGCGCGGGCTTGCGCTGCGCGCCGACGCGCTGGCGACTTCGGGCCAGGGCGCGCAGGCCTACGGCCTGCTCGGGCCGCTGCGCCAGCAGCAGGCGCTGCCGGAAGCGCGGCTGTCGGAACTGGAGACGCGCTGGGCCGAGGCCTCGCTCCACGAGGCGGGCGACGCCAACGTGCTCGCCGACCGCTGGGAGGCGCTGCCCAAGCCGCTCAGGTCCGAGCCGCGCGTGGTGATCGCCTACGCCGACCGCGCCGCCGCGCTGCGCTGGGAGGACGCGGCGACGCGCAGCCTCGAGCAGGCGCTCGACGCGCGCTGGGACGAACGCCTGGCCGCGCGCTACGGCACCCTGCCGGTGGCGCGCGTCGAGGAGCGCCGCGCCAACGCCGAGCGCTGGCTGCAGGCGCACCCGGCCAGCCCCGCGCTGCTGCTGACGCTGGCGCGGCTGGCGCGCGCGCAGGGGCAGTGGCCGCAGGCACAGGACTACCTGCATCGCGCGCTGGCGCAGGGCGCCGGCAGCGAGGCCTGGGAGGAATTCGGCCACGGCTTCGCCGCTGCGGGCGACGACGCCGGCGCGCGCGTGGCCTACGCCAACGCGCTGCGCGCCGCGCGCGGCGAGCCGGTCGAGGCCCTGCAGGAACGCGACCTGCGCCAGCGCATCTACGACAGCGCCGTGGTCGAAGAGCGCGACGAGCACGGCATGCCGCGGCTGCGCGGCTAGCGCGTCGAAGCGATTCGCAGGCGCGGCGGAAGCCGCGATGGCCTCCCGCCGCGTCAGCGCTCCAGGATCGCCACCACGCCCATGCCGCCGGCGGTGCAGATCGAGACCAGGCAGCGGCCGCCGCCGCGCTCCTTCAGTTCCTTCGCGGCGGTGGCGACGATGCGCGCTCCGGTGGCGGCGAACGGGTGGCCGGTGGCCAGCGAGGAACCGTTGATGTTGATCTTCGCCGGATCGATGCGGCCCATCGGCGCGTCCAGGCCCAGCCGCGCCTTGCAGTAGTCCTCGCTCTCCCAGGCGCGCAGCGTGCACAGCACCTGCGCGGCGAAGGCCTCGTGGATCTCGTACAGGTCGAAGTCCTGCAGCGACAGCCCGTTGCGCCTGAGCATCTCCGGCACCGCCACGGTGGGCGCCATCAGCAGCCCCTCGCCGTGCACGAAGTCGACCGCGGCCACCTGCGCGTCGCGGACGTGGCACAGCACCTCGTGCCCGCGCGAAGCAGCCCATTCGTCGGTGGACAGCAGGCAGGCGGCGGCGCCGTCGGTGAGCGGCGTGGAGTTGCCGGCGGTGAGCGTGCCGCGCCCGGAGGCCTTGTCGAACGCCGGCTTGAGCGTGGCCAGCTTCTCGATCGAGGTGTCGGCGCGCAGGATGTTGTCGCGCGCGACCCCGCGGAAGCTCACCACCAGGTCGTCGAAGAAGCCGCGGTCGTAGGCCGCGGCGAGCTTGTGGTGCGAGGCCACCGCGAGCTCGTCCTGCGAGTCGCGCGAGATGCTCCACTGCTTGGCCATGTCCTCGCAGTGGTCGCCCATCGACTTGCCGGTGCGCGGCTCGGCCACGCCCGGGAACTCGGGCTTGAGCTCGCGCAGGTGGAAGCCCTTGAACGCGGCCAGCTTCTCGCGCGTGGTCTTGCCGCGCGCGGCCTCCAGCAGGCGCCGGCGCAGCTTGCGGCCGTAGACGATCGGCACGTCGGAGGTGGTGTCGCTGCCGCCGCCGATGCCGGCCTCGATCTGGCCGGTGGCGATCTTGTTGCCGATGGTGATGATCGAATCGAGCGAGGTGCCGCAGGCGCGCTGCAGGGTGATGCCGGGCGTGAGCGGCGACAGGCCGGAGGACAGCGCGGCCTCGCGGCCGAGGTTCCAGTCGCTGGGGTGCTTGATCACCGCGCCCATCGCCACTTCGCCGAGCACCTGGCCATGCAGGCCGAACTTCTCCACCAGCGCGCCCAGCGTGCGCACCGACATCCCGAGGTTGCCGACGTCGGCGTAGGCGGTGTTCTGGCGGCAGAAGGGGATGCGGACGCCGCCGAGGACGGCGACGGGACGGCCATGCAGCATCGGGACCACCTCGTTACGGGCCTGCCATCGTGGCGGGCCATAATGGGTTCGGAGTCTAGCGCCGTCACCGTGCACGGCCAATCATGGGCAGGCGATGAACCAACCGATCCTCCACGTCATCGGCGCGCTGGCGCTGGAGCTCGCGCCGGGCAGCGCCGCCGCGCGCGATGCACTGCCGCAGCGCGAGGCCGGCGCGCTGGGCGCGGCGATCGCGCGCGACCTGGCGCGCCTGGATCCCGCCGCCGCGACGCTGGAGCTCACCACGGTGGGCGCGCACTACGATCCGGTCGAGCTGCTGCGGCCGGGCTGGCCGGTGCATCGCGAGCTCGACCAGCTCGGCGCGCGCGCGCCCGGGCGCGGCGACGCCGGCGGCCGGGTGATCGCGTTCGGCAGCCACGACGGGCGCCTGCCCGGCGCGCTGTCGCCCTCGCCCGACCACGCCGGCGGCCCGCTGCGGCTGGTGCCGTGGACGCTGGCCGGCGACGCCGAGGTCGTGCGCCGCGTCGGCGACGCCTTCGAGCGCGACCTGATGGAGCGCGGCATGGCCGGCGCCGACACCGCGCTGCTGGCGCAGGAGGCCTTCGGCCTGCGCGTCGAGCACGCGCGCCACCTCACCATGCACGACCTGTGCGCGCTGACCGCGATGCAGTACGAGCACGCCGGGCTGGCGCCGCTGTGGCCGCTGCTGGAAACCGCCCTGCTCTCGCCCGACCGCGAGGCCTGGCTGGACGCGCCGCCCGAGCCGCTGCTGCACTACGCCGACGGCGAGGCGCGCATCGCCCTGCTCACGCCGAAGGCGTGGCGCGCGCGCGAGGCGATGGCCGGCGGGCGCGAGGGAGCCGGCCAGGCCGGGAGCGCCGAAGGCGGCGGCGACGGCGGCAGCGATGGCGACGACGAGCGCCTGCAGCGCCGCTTCGCGCACTACGAATCGCGCCAGCGCCAGTTCGCCGCGGTGCTGCGCGCGCACGGCGTGGCGGTGACGTTCGCGCATTGCCGCGGCGATCCGGCCGGCGAACTCTGAGGCCGCGGCCGGCAAACCTCGACGCTGTCATCCCGAGCGCAGCGAGGGATCCGCTTCGGGAGCAGCGCGGGAAACGCAGATCCCTCGCTGCGCTCGGGATGATAAATAGGCGAATGGCTCTCCTGCATCGCCCGTCACGGGTTGCCGATCACCGATTGCGAAGCGCCGCCGCCAAGCTCGGCCTCGAGGATGTCGTAGCCCGCGTCCGCCATCCCCAGCGCGACGTAGGTCTCGCGCGCCGTCGCGTTGCCGCGCTCGACGTACAGCCGCAGCCCGACCACGCCGGGCGTCGCCCGCGCCTGCGCCTCGGCGTGGCGGTAGAGGGCGGCGAACACGCCGCGCCGGCGGCTGGCGGGCACCACGTAGACGCTCTGGATCCACCACCAGTCGCCGTTGCGCCAGTCGCTCCACTCGCGCGTGAGCATCAGCGTGCCGGCGGGCGCGCCGCCGGCGTCGAGCGCGACGAAGTAGCGCGCCTTCGCCGGGTCGGCCAGGCCCGCGGCGACCCCGGCGCGCACGGTGCCGGGATCGAGCCGCCTGTGCTCGGTCTCCAGCGCCATCGCGATGGCGCAGTCGGCGAGCCAGTCGCGGTCGTCGGCGGTGGCTGCGCGGATGCAGTATCCGGTCATGCGTCGGCCTTTCTCCATCCTCGCCCGCTGCCTCGCGGGAACTGCCCTTCCCGCCTCGTCACATCGTCGGCGTGACGACTCCGCAGGCCACGCGCGCGCCGGCGTTGCCGGACGGCTGCGAGGTGTAATCGTCGGGCGCGGCGTGCACGATCACCGCGCGGCCGGCGATGTCGTTGGCCGCGCCGCCGCCAAGGGTGACGCCGGACAGGTGGATGTCGATCTTCGCCACGCCGTCCGCGTCGGCGACGATGTTGTCCATGTCGCCGGCGTGGTGCACCGGCGTGCCGGCGCGGCCGTGCGCGCTGCCGGTGGGGTTGAAGTGGCCGCCGGCGCTGCTGGCGTCGACCGCGCTGCAGTCGCCCTTCTCGTGCACGTGGATGGCATGGGTCTGGCCGGCGCCGAGGCCGCCGACCTCGCCGGTGATGTGCACGCCGTCGCCCATCGGCACGATCGACAGCTTGCCGCTGACGATGCTGCCCGAGGCCGAGGCGAGGTTGACGGTCGCCGACTGCGCGGTGCTGGCGGCGGCCGGCTGCGGCGCGGGCGCCGGCGCGGCCTGCTCGCCGGTGCTCGCGCACGCGGCCAGCGCGCAGGCGGCCGCGATCGCGAGCAGGTGGTGGCGATGCTGGATCGTTGACATGGCGGACTCCCGGTTGAAGGTGTCCCGCACGCTAGCCGGCGCGGGGTTCACGATGGATGAAGCGCGGCGTGCGCGAAACGAGGCGACGGTGCGTGCGCTCATCGCGGCCTGCGCCCCGCGCCCAGCTTGCGCGTGATGGTGTTGCGGCCCAGGCCGAGTCGCTGCGCGGCCTCGGCGCGGCGACCGCCGGTGTGCTCGAGCGCGGCTTCGAGCAGCGCGCGGTCGAAGCGTTCGAGCGCCTGCGCGTGAAGCGCGGTCTCGCCCTGCGCGAGCCGCGCGCGCGCCCACTCGGCGAGCATCTCGTCCCACTCGCGCGCCGGCGCCGCGCGCGCGCCGGCGAGCAGGCCGTCGAGGTCGGCGACGGTGACCGTGTCGCCCGGCGCCAGCGCGGCGACGCGCCAGCACAGGTTTTCCAGCTCGCGCACGTTGCCGGGCCAGTCGTGCGCGAGCAGGCGCTCGAGCGCGGCTTTGCCGAAGCGCTTGGGCGCGGCGCCGAAGCGCGCGGCGGCGGCGCGCAGGAAGCGCGCGGCGAGCACCGGCACGTCGGCGCGGCGCTCGCGCAGCGGCGGCAGCCGCAGCCGCACCACGTCGAGGCGATGCAGCAGGTCGGCGCGGAAGCGGCCGTCGGCGACCAGCGCCTCGAGGTCCTGGTGGGTGGCGGCGACCACGCGCACGTCGACCCGGATCAGCTCGCGCCCGCCGACGCGGAAGAACTCGCCCTCGGCCAGCACCCGCAGCAATCGCGTCTGCAGCGACAGCGGCATGTCGCCGATCTCGTCGAGGAACAGCGTGCCGCCGTCGGCCTGCTCGAAGCGGCCGACGTGGCGCCTGGTCGCGCCGGTGAACGCGCCGGCCTCGTGGCCGAACAGCTCGCTCTCGAGCAGCTCGGCCGGAATCGCGGCGGTGTTGAGCGCGACGAACGGCGCGCGCGCGCGCGGCGACTCGCGGTGCAGCGCGCGCGCGACCAGTTCCTTGCCGGTGCCGGTCTCGCCGGTGACCAGCACCGACAGCGGCGCCTGCGCGAGCCGGCCGATCGCGCGGAAGAGCTGGCGCATCGCCGGGGTGTCGCCGAGCAGCGCGTCGTCCGTCGGCGGCATCGCGGCGGCCGCGGGCGCTTCGGCGGCCGCGTCTTCGTCCGGGCCGCGCGCCAGCGTGCGCGCGGCGAGCGCCACCGCGTCGTCGAGGTCGAAGGGTTTGGACAGGAACTCGTGCGCGCCGCCGCGAAAGGCGCCGGCGGTGCTGGCGATGTCGGTGTAGGCGCTCATCACGATTACCGGCAGCTGCGGATGCGCGCGCTTGAGGCGTTCGAGCAGGACGAGGCCGTCGTCGCCGGGCATGCGCACGTCGGTGAACAGCAGCCGCGGCGGCGGGCGGGTGTCGAGCGCGTCGAGCACCGCGCGCGCGGCGTCGAACGCGGTGACATCGAAGCCGGCCTCGCGCAGCGCGGTGGCGAGCACGAAGCGGACGGCGCGGTCGTCGTCGACGATCCAGACGGGAATGGTCATGCGTCAGGGCCTCGGGCGCCGGGTCGTGGAGCAGTGGCTCGAACGCCGGCGCAGGCCCGCGCGGCGATTGCGCGAGGCTTTCGAACGGCGACGCCGGCGCCGACGCCACCACTCCCCGGCCCTGCCCTGCCTCCGCAGGGGAGGGAGCGGTTCGCGCTCGCCCTAGGCATCGTCGCGTTGCCTTCCATCGGTGGCTTCCTCTTCCGCGCCGCCGCGCACCGGCAGCAGCAGCGTGAACACCGTGTGCCCCGGTCGCGAACGGTAGGCCAGCGTGCCGCGGTGCTCGCGCGCGACCTGCTGCGCCAGCGCCAGGCCCAGACCGCTGCCCTCGGCCCGCCCGGACACCAGCGGCAGGAACACCTGCTCGGCCAGCTCCTCGGGCACGCCGCGGCCGTCGTCGACGATCTCCAGCCGCATCGCCAGCGCGTGCACCTCGTCGCCGATGCGCACCGCATGCTCGGCGCGGGTGCGCAGGGTGACCGTGGCCGCGCCGGCCTCGATCGCATTGCGCACCAGGTTCCACGCCGCCTGCACCAGGCGGTCGGCGTCGCCGGGCAGCTCGGGCAGGCTCGGGTCGTAGTCGCGCACCAGCTTCACCGCCCAGCCGGCGTCGGATTCGGCCAGGCGCAGCACGCGCTCGAGCACGGCGTGGATGTTGAGCGGCGCGTGCGGCTGCGGCGGCGCCGGCGACAGCAGGCGGTCGAGCAGCGCGGCCAGGCGCTCGACCTCGGACTGGATCAGGCCGGTCAGCTCGCGCGCCTGCGCGTCGTCGCCGCTGCGCCGCCCGAGCAGCTGCGCCGCGCCCTTGAGCCCAGCGAGCGGATTGCGCAGCTCGTGCGCCAGGCCCTTGAGCGCCGCCGACAGCGCCGACGGCAGCGCGGCCACCGGGTCGTCGCCCGGAAACTCGTCGACCGGGTGCGCTTCCAGCAGCCAGCCGCCGGTGTCCAGCCCACTCAGCCAGACGTCGGCAAAGCGCGGCGCCGCGCCGGGGAACGCCAGCGGCAGCCGGCGCAGCCGCACCTGCGCCTGCGGCGTGGCCCGGTCGAGCCAGCGCGACAGCGCCTCGCCCTCGAACTCCAGCGCCGCCAGCGGCAGCCCCGGCAGCCGCCGGACCCCGACCCCGAGCCAGCGGGCGAAGGCGAGGTTGGCCGACTGCAGGTTCCCGTCCGCGCCCGCGCGCGCCAGCGGCGTACTGAGCAGGTCGTAGGCGTCGTCCGGAGGCATTGCACCAATATAGTGCATCACCGCGGTCGGACCGCCGCGCGCCGGGACGTCAGGGGTCGCGAACGACCGCGCGGGCCGGCCAGCATCGGCGAGGCACGATGACTTTCCACCCGGGCAGGCGCCAAGGCGCGCCTAACCTTGCCGCAACGCCCGGCTAACGCGCGCGGCGCGATCTTTCGAGAATGAGGCATCAGCTCCCAGAAGGCTGTCCCTCTCTCTCGACCCTGCCCCGGCCTCGGGGCGTTTTTTTTGGGGCCTTCTCCCGACCCGAAGAAAAGCCCCGGGTCTGTCGGTGTCAGTGGCGCAGGGTGCTTTGGACTTGCGCGGTGGTTCAAAAGCAAAGGCCGTAGGTCGGGGCTACGCCCCCGACAACCACCATCCCGCCATCTGCTTTCCCGGCAAGCCCGCGATCAGACGCCCCGGCGCGGCCGGCAGCCTTTCGGGGTGAAATCAAGGAGGAGGCAGCCGCCGACAGGCGGATGCCGGGGGACATTCACCCCGAAAGGCTGCCGGTCGCGCCGGGGCCCATCAGGTCGTGACGAAACGTGCCATCCAGCGATTTCCCTTCCCCGGTCAGGACGCATCAGCGCGCGCGTCAACGCGTCAACGCATGCAGGATGCGCGCGTCCTGCGCGTCGAGGACGTCGTTCTCGTCGCCGCGGAAGTGGCGATGGAAGGCGCGCACGGTGTCGGCGTGGCCGGCGCTGTCGTCCTGGTCGAGCGGATAGCCGAGCAGGCGCAGCGCCCGCCACGGATCGAAGCCGGGCGGCGGCTCGTCCAAGGGCGCCTTCGGCCACGCGCCGAAACCCGCATCGGCCAGCTGCTTCCACGGGAAGCGGAAGCCCGGATCGCGCTTGCGCGTCGGCGCGAAGTCCGCATGCGCGACGACCTGCGTGCGCGGGATGCCGAGCCGCTCGCACAGGTCGTCGAGCAGCACCAGCAGGCTGGCGACCTGCGCCGGCGGAAAATCGCTCTCGCCGTCGTTGTCGAGCTCGATCCCGATCGACGCCGAGTTGACGTCGGTGATCGTGCCCCACCGCCCCGGCCCCGCATGCCAGGCGCGCTCGCCGTCGGCCACCAGCTGGTAGCGGCGGCCGTCGCGCCCGATCAGGTAGTGCGCGCTCACCGGCCCGCCGCTGTTGGCGGTGCGCAGCGTGTCCAGGCTCTCCTCGACCGAGCCCTGCTCGGTGGCGTGGATGACGATCAGGATCGGCTGGCGCGGCCCGAAGTTCTTCGACGGCACCCACGTCGCCAAGGGATTGCGCTGCGGCGCATGGCTGCACGCGGCCAGCGCCGCGACCAGCAGCGCGAGTAACAGGGATCGGAGGCGCATCGCCGCATTGCAACCGCTGCGGGCGGCGAATGCAAGCCGCTGCGGTCGCCGCGCCCGCGCAGGACGCGGCAGCGGCGCCGGGCCACACGCGCGCGCCCGGCTTGCCGGCGCATGCGTGCAGGAGCAGCGGAAGCCGCGACCCACACGCCGCCGAGAAGGAGCAGCGAAAGCGCAGCCCATGCGCGATCAGGACGCCAGGCGCAGCTGCCAGTAGCCCACGTCGATCCAGCGCCCGAACTTGAAGCCGACCTCCTCGAACCGCGCCACCTGCGCGAACCCCATCCGCTCGTGCAGCGCCACGCTCGCCGGGTTGGGCAGCGACACGCCGCCGATCACGGCGTGCACGTCGCGATCGCGCAGCGCGTCGAGCAGCGCGGCATAAAGCGAGTGCCCGATGCCGCGTCCCGCCGCGCGCGGCGCCAGGTAGATCGACGTCTCCACGCTGTGCCGGTAGGCCGCACGCGCGCGCCACGGCCCGGCGTAGGCGTACCCGGCGACGCCGGCTGCGTCCTCGGCCAGCAGCCACGGCAGGCCGCGCGCGCCCACCTGAGCGATCCGCGCCGCCATCTCGGCCACCGCCACCGGCTCGAGTTCGAACGTGGCGATGCTGGTGGCGACGTAGTGGTTGTAGATCGCCGCGATCGCCGCCGCGTCGGCGCCGCCCGCCGCGCGGATCCGCGCTTCGACCGGTGCGCGCGCGTCAGCCGTCATACGCCGATTCGCCGTGGCTGCTGATGTCCAGGCCCTCGCGCTCGGCCTCGTGCGGCACGCGCAGCCCGAACACGCGGCGCGCGACGTGCAGGGCGAGGAAGGCGACCAGCCCCGACCACGCCAGCGTCACCACCACGCCGAGCAGCTGCACGCCCAGCTGCGGCGCCATCGCGTAGCCCGCGCCGCCGCTGCCGCCCAGGCCCGGCGCGGTGAACACGCCGGTGAGCAGCGCGCCGACGACGCCGCACACGCCGTGGATGCCGAACACGTCCAGCGAATCGTCCGCGCGCAACCAGCGCTTGAGCGCGTTGACGCCCCAGAACCCGGCCACGCCGCCGAGCGCGCCGACCACCAGCGCGCCGCCGACGCCGACCGTGCCGCAGGCCGGCGTGACCGCGACCAGCCCCGACACCGCGCCCGAGGCCGCGCCGAGCATCGACGCGCGCCCGCGCAGCCTCGCTTCCAGCGCGCTCCACGCCAGCACCGCGGCCGCGGGCGCGGCCAGCGTGTTGACGAAGGCCATCGCCGCCACGCCGTTGGCTTCCAGCGCGGAGCCGGCGTTGAAGCCGAACCAGCCCACCCACAGCAGCGCCGCGCCGGTGAACGCCAGCGGCAGGCTGTGCGGCGACAGCCGCTCGCGGCCGAAGCCGATGCGCGGCCCCAGCATGTAGGCCCCGACCAGCCCGGCGACGCCGGCGTTGACGTGCACCACGGTGCCGCCGGCGAAGTCGAGCGCGCCCTTTTCGAACAGGAAACCGTTGCCCGCCCACACCATGTGCGCGAGCGGCAGGTAGGCGAACGCGAACCACAGCGCGATGAACAGCAGCACCGCGGCGAAGCGCGCGCGCTCGGCGATCGCGCCCACCACCAGCGCGCAGCTGATCGCCGCGAATGCGCCCTGGAACGCGACGTACGCGAGTTCGGGCACCCGCACCCCGGCGCTGAAGGTGTCGACCGCCGAAGCGGGGCCGACCCCGGCCAGCATCAGCTTGCCGAGCCCGCCGATGAAGGCGTTACCGCCGTCGAAGGCCAGGCTGTAGCCGAACGCGATCCACAGCACGATCGCCAGCGAGGCCACCACCAGCACCTGCATCAGCATCGACAGGATGTTCTTGGCGCGCACCAGGCCGCCGTAGAACAGCGCCAGCCCGGGCACCGCCATCATCACCACCAGCAGCGTGGCCACCATCAGCCAGGCGCTGTCGCCCTTGTCGATGGCGGGCGCATCCTGCGCAAGGGCGGCCGCCGGCGACAGCAGCGCCAGCGCGGCCATGGATGCCATCGATGCCTTGCCGCCAAGCATGTCGCGCGGTCTCCCGTGCCGTATTGCGGACGCCCCCTGGCACCTCGTAGGAGCGCCCCTTGGGCGCGATCGCGTTACCGGCGAAAGCGATCGCGCCCAAGGGGCGCTCCTACGGGACGAAGGCGGGACGTGTCGCCCCGCCTCCGCCTTACCACTCCTCAGATCGCGTAGTACATCTGGTACTCCAGCGGATGCGTCGCCGCGCGGAACGCGGTGACTTCCTTCATCTTCAGGCCGATGTAGGCGTCGATGAAGTCGTCGGTCATCACGCCGCCGGCCTTGAGGAACTCGCGGTCCTTGTCCAGCGCCTCCAGCGCCTGGTCGAGCGAATGGCACACGGTCGGGATGCCCTTCTCCTCTTCCGGCGGCAGGTCGTACAGGTCCTTGTCGCTGGGGCCGCCCGGGTCGATCTGGTTCTTGATGCCGTCCAGGCCCGCCATCATCAGCGCGGTGAAGGTCAGGTAGCCGGAGTTCATCGGGTCGGGGAAGCGGATCTCGATGCGGCGCGCCTTCGGGTTGGCCACGTACGGGATGCGGCAGCTCGCGGAACGATTCGACGCCGAGTAGGCCAGCATCACCGGCGCCTCGAAGCCCGGCACCAGGCGCTTGTAGGAGTTGGTGGTCGAGTTGGCGAACGCGTTGATCGCGCGCGCGTGCTTGAAGATGCCGCCGATGTACCACAGCGCGGTCTGCGACAGGCCGCCGTAGCCGTCTCCGGAGAACAGGTTGACGCCGCCCTTGGCCAGCGACTGGTGCACGTGCATGCCGCTGCCGTTGTCGCCGACGATCGGCTTGGGCATGAAGGTCGCGGTCTTGCCGTTGCGGTGGGCGACGTTCTTGATGACGTACTTCATCGTCAGCAGCTCGTCGGCCTTGCGCGTGAGCGAGTTGAACTTGGTGCCGATCTCGCACTGGCCGGCGTTGGCGACCTCGTGGTGGTGCACCTCGACCTCGATGCCGACCTGCTCGAGCGTCTTGCACATCTCGGCGCGGATGTCGTGCAGCGAGTCCAGTGGCGCGACCGGGAAGTAGCCGCCCTTGATGCCCGGGCGGTAGCCGGTATTGCCGCCCTCGTACTCGCGCGAGGAGTTCCAGTGCGCTTCCTCCGAGTCGATGTGGAAGAAGGTGTGGCCCATCTCGTTGGCGTAGCGCACCGAGTCGAAGATGAAGAACTCCGGCTCCGGGCCGAAGAACGCCTGCTCGGCGATGCCGCTGGACTTGAGGAAGGCCTCGGCGCGCTTGGCGATGCCGCGCGGGTCGCGGGTGTAGGCCTGCATCGTGGTCGGATCGAGCACGTCGCAGGTGATGACCAGGGTCGGGTCGGCGGTGAACGGGTCGAGGAACGCGGTGCCCGGGTCCGGCAGCAGCACCATGTCCGACTGGTGGATGCCGCGCCAGCCGGAGATGCTGGAGCCGTCGAACATCTTGCCGTCCTCGAACAGCGAGGGCTCGATGATCGACTTGGGGAAGGTCACGTGGTGCTGCACGCCGCGCATGTCGGCGAAGCGCAGGTCGACGAATTCGACCTTGTGGTCGGCAATGAGTTTTTCGACGTGTTCGATCATGGCGGGGCCTTGGCGATGGATGCATTTCGTATCGCAAGCGGCGTGCCAAAACGCGCCGCCTACTTAACTTGTTGATCCATCTGTTTTTTCATCGGAAACTTCCGGCACATACGCACTATTTTGGTGCGTAATCACAGCAAAGGCCCAACATTGGTGCGGACGACGGCGTGCTCAGGCGCGTGCGCCGTCCGCCAGGCAGGCGGTGGCTGCGACCTCGAACAGCATCCCGTCCAGCGCCAGGCGCGGCACCGGCACCAAGGTGCAGGTGGGCCGGTGTCCGGCGCCGAACGCGGCTGCCAGTTCTTCGCCGAAGATCGCCAGCCGCTGTTCGTCGTGGTCGACCACCAGCACGGTGAGGCCGGCGACATCGCGTGGGCCCGCGTCCGCCGCGGCCAGTGCAACGCCCAGGTTGGCGAAGGCCTGGCGCACCTGGTCGCGGAAGTCGGGGGAAAGCGACCCGTCCACACGCTCGCCACCCTGCCCAGCCACCAGCACGCAGCGCGTGCCGGGCGCCAGGCGGGCGACATGCGAGTAGCCGTTGGGCGCGGGATCGTACAGCCCGGGAGGGTTGTGCAGGTCGAATGCGGGGGCGGCGCTGGCGTTGTCCATCGATGGTTTCCTTGTTGGGGGCGGCGCGCAGCACGCGCCGTGCCATGAGTCGACGAAGAAGCGGTTGCCGCCGTGACATCACGGCGGCGACCCGCGGCGGTCGCACGGGTCGGTCATGGTTTTACCCGTATGCTGTGGCGCCCATCCGCTGCCATCGACGCCGTGACCGACCTGTTCGCCGCCCTGCTGCTGGGCATCATCGAAGGCATCACCGAGTTCCTGCCGATTTCCAGCACCGGCCACCTGCTCGTCGCCGAGCACTGGCTCGGGCGTCGCAGCGACCTGTTCAACATCGCCATCCAGGCCGGGGCGATCCTGGCCATCGCGCTGATCTACCGGCAGCGGCTGTGGGACCTGGCGATGGGCTTCCTCGGCCGGCGCGCGCCGGCGGCGCACGATCCTGCAGGCATCGCGCTCGACCCGGCGCAGGCCCGCGACTACGCCTTCAAGCTCGGCCTCGCGTTCGCGGTGACCTGCGTGCTGGGCGTGGCGGTGAAGAAGCTCGGCTTCGAACTGCCGGACCGGGTGGCGCCGATCGCCTGGGCGCTGATCCTCGGCGGCGCGTGGATGGTGGCGGCCGAGTACTTCGCCGCGCGCCGCGCCCGCGCGCTGGGCGAGCGCACCTCGATCGGCTGGACGGTGGCGGTGCTGGTCGGCATCGCGCAGGTGGTCGCGGGCGTGTTCCCCGGCACCTCGCGCTCGGCGGCGACGATCTTCGTCGCGCTGCTGTTCGGCACCACCAGCCGGGTCGCGGCGACGGAGTTCGCGTTCCTGGTCGGCATCCCGACGATGTTCGCGGCCACCGCCTACGAGCTGCTCGACGTGCTGCGCAGCGGCGAGGCCGTGCACGAGGACTGGACCGCGCTGGCGGTCGCCTTCCTCGCCTCGGCCATCACCGCGTTCGTCTCGGTGAAATGGCTGCTGCGCTACATCCAGAGCCACCGCTTCACCGCGTTCGCGGTGTACCGCGTGGCGCTGGGCGTGGCGCTGTTGCTGCAGGTGCCGGCCTCGGCCGGCTGAGCGGCGCCACGCGGCATCCGACTGTCATCCCGAGCGCAGCGAGGGATCTTTAGCCGCCGCATCTGCAGCCAGCGCAGGGACAGATCCCCCGCTGCGCTCGGGATGACAATGGGTAGGAATGTCGTGGCTCGGGATGACGCGGGATGGCAGCGCTCCGGGCCGCATTCGATCCGCATTGACCGGGGCGAGCGCCGGGAGGCGTCCACTGCCCCCGGCTACAGCGTCCGCGTCTGCCCGCCGTCGACGTCGACGATCGCGCCCTGCACGTAGCCGGCCGCGTCCGAGAGCAGGAACGCGACCACCTCCGCCACTTCCCGCGGGGTGCCATAGCGCGCCACGCGCAGCTGCCGTGCGAGCTGCGCGGCCGCCTCTTCGCCGGTGATGCCCTGCTCCGCGGCGAGCCGGTCGATGCGCGCCTGCGTGCGTTCGGTGGCGATCGAGCTCGGGTTGACCGCGTTGACGCGCACGCCGTCGCGCACGCCGCGGTCGGCGAGCGCCTTGGTCAGGTTGAGCAGCGCGGCGTTGACGCTGCCGCCGATGGCGAACTCGGCGTTGCCGGTGCGCCCGCCGATGCCGGCGACGTTGACGATCGCGCCGCGCGCGTCCACCAGCGCCGGCCAGGCCGCGCGGCACAGCCGCACCGCGCCGAAGAACTTGAGCGCGAAGCCGTCGGCCCAGGCGTCGTCGTCGAAGCCGAGGAAATCGCCGCGCGGCGTGGCGCCGGCGTTGTTGACCACCGCGTCGAGGCGGCCGAAGCGCTCGAGCGCGAGCGCGACCAGCCGCGGCGCGGCGCCGGCCTCGCGCAGGTCGAGCGCGCAGGCCTCGGCCTCGGCCGGGAGCGAGGCGGCGAGCTCGCGCAGCGCGTCGGCCGAGCGCGCCGCCAGCACCAGCCGCGTGCCGTCCTGCGCCAGCCGCTGCGCGATCGCGCGGCCGATGCCGCGGCTGGCGCCGGTGACGATCGCCGCGCGCGTCACGCTCACGCCGCGGCGGCTTCGCCGTTGAGCGAATAGGTGCCGTGGACCGCGGCTTCGGCCAGCACGCGCCCGTGCATGGCGCGGAACACGTCGGCGGCGGTGAAGCGCTCCGGCAGGTCGAGCCGGTCGACGTCGAGCGCGAACACGCGGAAGAAGTAGCGGTGCACGCGCAGGTCGTTCGGCGGCGGATACGGGCCGTCGTAGCCGAACCAGTCGCCGCCCAGCTCGGCGTCGCCGGCGAACCAGCCGGTGTAGTCGTTCAGGCCCTGGCGGCTGCCGCCGGGGCCGCGCGGCGCGCGCTTGCCGCCCTTGTCGACGCCGTCGCTGCAGCTGCCGGCGGCGATCCCGCGCACGTCGGCCGGGATGTCGGCCATCGCCCAGTGCACGAAGTCGCCGCGCGGGTGCGCGACCGGGATCTGCACGCCGGGCTTGCCCGCCAGCGACGGATCGGTCGGCGCGTCGGCGTCGATGCACAGCAGCGCGAACGAGCGCGTGCCCCCGGGCACCTCGTCCCAGCCCAGCTGCGGGTTGCGGTTGCCGCCGAAGCCGTCGGGCGCGCCGAGCGCGAATTCCGCCGGGATCGGTCCGCGGGGTTCGAAGCTGCTGCTGTGGATGCGCATGGCGTGCTCCTCGCCGTGTCAGGTTTCCGGATAGCCCAGCCGCCGCGCCGCCGGCGCCAGCAGCGCGAACGGCTCGGCCAGCACCTCGCGGTAGTCGCGCCAGTGGCCGGCCGCGAACCGCCCGGGGCCGAGCGCCGGCGCGGGCGACAGCTCGATGCCGAGCGCCTCGCCGACCGCGACCGCGATCGCCGCGGCGTCGCCGGCGATGTCCTCCAGGCGCAGCACGCGGTTGGGCATGAGGTCGCCCTCGACCAGCGTCGCGACCTGGTCGAGCGCGCCCGCCAGCCACGCCGCCATCCGCGCCGGCGTGCCGGCGTCGTAGCGCACGAACGCGTCGCGCTGCAGCCAGTCGAGCAGCATGTCGCGCGGATCGCACAGCACCAGCAGCAGCAGCGCGTCCGGCAACGACTCGCGGAAGGCGCGCAGCAACGCGTTGTCCCACCAGGTCAGCCAGTCGATCGGCGCGTTCGCATCCGTGCCGCGCGCCGGCAGCGCGGCGCGCCAGGCCGACACCAGCATCGCGCCGTCGAGCTCGCCCGCGGCCAGCCGCGGCGCGGTCTGCGGGAACTGCAGCGGGTCCTGCGGCGGGCGCTGCGTGGTGCGGTCGATCGCCATGCGCTGGCCGAGGTTGTGCAGCAGCGTCGACACCACGCGCTCGGCGCCCGAGCCGGGCGGGCCGTACAGGAACACCGGGCGCTGGCCCGGCTGCCCCGCGTCGGCCGCCGGCGGCCAGGTCGCGGTGTCGCCGCTCGCCGGCGGCAGCGGGCTGGCGGCCGGGCCGGTGATCGCCTGCAGCTGGGTCCAGGTCTCCACCGCGTCGGCGTACTGGCCTGCGCGGTCCTGCGCGCGGCCGAGCCAGCCGAGCACCATGCGGCGGTTCTCGGGGTCGGGGATGCGCGGCAGCAGCGACTGGATGTGCGCGACAGCGGCCGCGGCGTCGCTGTGGAACAGCTGCTCGACGATCTCCGACTGCGCGGCGACGTGGCCGGGATCGCGCTCGACGATGCGCTCGGCGAGCGCGCGCGAGGCCTCGCGGTCGCCGCGCTGGATCGCCTGCCACATCTGCAGGTGCAGCGGATGCACCGACTCGGGGATCGCCGCCTCCCAGCGCGCCGCGATGCCGGCGACGTCGCCGCCTTCGGGCTCGAACGACAGCCGCGCCGACCATAGCCCGTCGATGTGCGGCGTGGTCGCCAGCGCGGCCTCGATGGTATGGCGCGCTTCGGCGGTGTCGCCCTTGCGGCGCAGCGCCTCGATCAGCGCGTCCAGCGCGACACGGTCCTCGGGCATGCCCGCCACCGCGCGGCGCAGCAGCGGCAGCGCGCGCTCGTGGTTGCCGGCCACCAGCCACAGCTCGCCGGCGTAGCGCAGCATGTCCGCCGGGATCGCCTCGTTCGCGGCCAAGCCCTGCTCGATCACCTCGGCGGCCTCGGCGTAGCGGTCCTGGCGGCGGATCACGTCCGAGAGCATGTGGCGCACGCCGAACGCGGACGGGTTCTTCTCCACCACGCGCCGGAACGACTGCTCGGCGAAGGCCAGGTGGCCCTGGGCCATGAACGACAGGCCCAGCGCGTAGCGGGCCTGGATGTCCTCGGGCGCGAGCTGCGCGCCGCGCGCGATCAGCCGGTGCGCCTCGGCCAGCTGCCGGCGGTGCAGCAGCACCATGCCCTGGATGGTCAGCAGCCAGGGATGGTCGGGGTTGATGCGCGCGGCCATCCGCGCCTGCCGCTCGGCCTCGTCGAGGTTGCCCTGCGCGAGCGCCAGCTGCGCCTGCATGACGTAGGCGCGCAGCTCGTTGGGATTGACGTCGACGCTGCGCTCGAGCTCGGCCTGCGCTTCGTCGGAGCGGTTCTCCGACACCAGCAGCGCGGCCCGCTGGTAGTGCAGGCTGCCGTCGTCCGGGGCGAGCGCGATCGCCCGATCCAGCGCGGCATGCGCGGCCGCCGGCTGGCCCGACATCGACAGCGCGATCGCCAGCACCCGGTGCGCCTGCGGATCATCGGGCCGGTCGGCGGTGGCGGCGCGGGCCATCTCCAGAGCGGTGGCGCGCTCGCCGCGGCGCAGGGCGTCGATGATCTGGATCTCGTCGTACATGGAATGCGGGTCTTGCCGATGGGGCCCTGCGGCCGGAACCGGCAATTGTAGCGATTCGCCGCCGCCGTCCCCGGAAGCGGGGCACCGGCGCCCGCCCGGCGCCGCTCAGCCGTCCGCCGGCGCCGCCACGGCCAGCCGGGTGGCCACCCAGCGCTCGCCGAAGCCGTCCAGGCGCGCGTTCTCCAGGAATCCGCAGTGCCCGCCCCAGCGCGAGATCTCCAGCCGCGCCAGCTGCGGCAGCGCCAGCGCGTGGAAGTCCTCGATCGGGATCACCGGGTCGTCCTCGGCCATCAGGATGTCGGTCGGCACCGCCAGCGGCAGCAGCCGGTCGCCGGCGATCGAATAGCCGTCGAAGTAGTTGTCCAGGGTGCCGAAGTCGGTGTGCCGCTGCACCAGCCACTCGGTCAGCTCGCGCATGTGCAGCCGCAGCGTGGCGTCGTCGAAGTCGTGGCGCTCGGGGAACAGCTGGCGCTTGCGCAGCAGCGAGTCGCGCCACTTCTTCTCGAAGTAGCGCATGTACATCGGCGTGCCCTGCTCCATCCGCAGCATGGTGCGCGCCGGATCCAGCACCGGGCACACCGAGGCGACCCGCGCCAGCGGCAGGCCCGCCGACGGCGCGCGCAGCGCCAGCCGCAGCACGAAGTTGCCGCCCAGCGAATGCCCGGCCGCGACCAGCGGCGTGCCCGGCGGCAGGAACCGGCGCGCGATGTCGCAGGCCGCGTGCACCACCTCGTCGATGCGGTTGGAGTGGAACAGCGCCTCGTTGAGGTGGTGGGTGCCGCCGTGGTCGCGGAAGTTGAGCCGGAACACGTCGAACCCGCGCCGCAGCAGCTGCACCGCGGTCATGCGCATGTAGCTCGACTCGGTGCTGCCTTCCCAGCCGTGCAGCAGCAGCGCCAGCCCGCGCGGGCGCATGCCGGGCAGCGTGGTGTGCAGGCCGTGCAGGCGCACGCCCTCGCCGCCGTCGATCATGTGGCCGCTGCTGGCGGCGCCGATGCGCTCGAGCCCGTACGCGCCGCGCATGCGCCGCATCGGGCTGCCGGCGAGGATCGACTGCACGTGGCGGTTGCGCAGCCAGGGTGGCGGCCGGTAGTCGGCCGCGTGCAGCGGCCGCGACCCCGGCGTGGCCGGTCGCGGCGCGTCCGCGTCGGGGCCCGTCGCGCCGTTCGTGGGTTCCGGGGCGTCGGCCATCGCGCGCTACCCCGCGCTTCCGGTTCCCGCGTGCCCGTGCTCCATCGCCGCGACGATGCGCTCGCGCGCCAGCTCGGCGATGCGGCGGCGGCCGCCGGCCTCGCCCGGGACGATCGGCGCCAGGAACACCACCTCGAGCACCCGCGACGGCTCGCCGACCAGGCGCAGGAAGTTGCCGAGGAAGCTCTCCTTCGGCCGGAACGCCACGATCGTCTGCGCGTTGCCGCCCTCGCCGTAGCGCAGCGCCACCGGCTGCACGGGCGCGCCCGCCTCGACCGCGGCCAGGAAGATGCGCGCGTGGAACGGCCCGACCTCGCGGCCGTCGCGCGTGCGCCCCTCCGGGAACACGCCCACCGAGTGCCCCGAGCGCAGCCGCGCCAGCATTTCCTGCAGCACGCCGCCGAGCGATTCCTGGCTGCCGCGCTGGTGGAAGATCGTCTCGCCGCGCGCCGCCAGCCAGCCGACCAGCGGCCAGCCCGCGATCTCGCGCTTGGCGACGAAGCCCATCATGCGCTGGCTGTGCAGGGTGACGATGTCGACCCAGCTCACGTGGTTGGCGACGAACAGCGTCGCCGCCGGCAGCGGCGCGCCGATCCGCCGCAGGCGGAAGCCGAACACGCGCAGCAGCCCCGCCGACCAGGCGCGCACCGCGCGGTGGTCCAGGCGCGAACCGCCGAACCGCGCCGCGCCCCACGGCGGCAGCATCAGCAGCAGCACCACCGGCAGGTCGACCAGGATGTGCCAGAGCAGGAACGGCACGCGCAGGACGTAGCGCCAGGCGCGCACGAGGGAGCCTTCCGGCGCGGGTGTCGCCGTGGGGACGGGGGAAGGCTGCGGATCCATCCGCGCAAGATTACCGGATCCCGCCGGCGCGGAATCGAATGCGTGGGCCGCGGATCCGGGCGCACGCGCGACCCTTCGCGCGGCTGCGGCGCCCTCGTGGGAGCGGCTTCAGCCGCGAGCTTGTCGGCCCGCCGCACGCGCGAAGGGCTCGCGGCTGAAGCCGCTCCCACGAACGCGGCTCCCACGACGGCCGCTGCTACGCAGCGGCGCGAATCCGCCTTAGCGATCGCGCCTGGGCACCACCGCCAGCGTCAATCGCGACACGCAGGCCAGCCGGCCGCGGTCGTCCTCGATACGGATTTCCCAGACCTGGGTGCTGCGGCCCACGTGCAGCGGGCGCGCGGTGCCGGTGACGACGCCTTCGCGCACGCCGGCCAGATGGTTGGCATTGATCTCGATGCCCACCACCATCGCGTCCTCGCCGACGCACAGGTTGCCGGCGCTGCTGCCCAGGGTCTCGGCCAGCAGCACCGAGGCGCCGCCGTGCAGCAGGCCGTAGGGCTGGTGGGTGCGCGCGTCGACCGGCATGGTGCCGCGCAGGTAGTCGGTGCCGACCTCGGTGAACACGATGCCCAGCGCCTCCATCGCGGTGTTGCGCGAGGAGGCGTTGAGCTCGTCGACGGTGGTGGCCCGGCGGAAGGTCACGCCGGCCCGCCGGTGGCGGCGGCGCGCACGCGCGCGCGGCTCACTTGAAGGTGAACATCCCGGGACGCCAGGCGCGCGTGTAGGTGCGCTTGGCGCCGTAGCCGCTGCTGCTGCCGTAGCCGATGCCGACGTCGCGGGCGCGGCGCGCGTGCATGCGGTCGACCAGCTCCTCGCGGCGGCTTTCCAGCCAGTCGGCCGTGCCGACCTTGGCCGGCTCGACGCCGCGGCGGTTGGCCTCGTGCGCGCGGAACTCGCAGAAGTCGTCATAGGCATCGAGCTCGTGGCGCAGCTCGCGCACGCACAGCTCGATCATGATCGCGTCGTCGAGGAAGCCGAGCACCTCGACGCTGTCGGGGATGACGTCCTTGGGATCGACGAAATAGACCAGCGCCGACATCACCCGCTGGCGGTCGGCGTCCTCCATGTTCCAGCCCTCGTCGCGGACCATCGCGATCATGTCGTCGAGCTGCAGCAGGCGCTCGCGCACGAAGTCCGGGATGTGCACTTTCTGCGCGTCGGCGAGCAGCGCGCCTGCCGATGCCACCACTTCCTCCGGCGTCTTGCCTTCCGCGGCCTTGCGCGAGGCTTCCATCGCCTTGTGGAAATGCTCGAGGTCGCGATCGTTGAGATCGATGGTGAGGGAGATCGACATGGCGGGTCCGGAGGGGCGGAGGGAAAGACTGGGAAGACTAGGGCGGCGCACGCGCGGCCGTCAACAAACCGGCCGCCGCGCACGCGCACGCCGCATGGCTTCTCGCTGGCTGCCCGGGACAACGCGCATCGCGCGCGGCATCGGCCTGCCGGGCCGGTCGTTCCCGTCGTTCGCGGACGCCGCGCGGCGCCCCGCGCCGCGGTTCAACCGCACTGGAAGCGGGCGTTGCCCCAGTTGTCGACGTAGCGCTTGCCGCTGGCATAGCCGCTGCTGCGACCGTAGCCGATGCCGAAATCGCGGGCGCGGTACTGGTGGTAGGCCGGACGGGCGGCGGCCACGACGGCCGGCTGCGGGACGCGCGGGAAGGACTTGGCGGAGGGGCGGGTCGTGGTGGTCATGGCGGGGGACTCCTGGCCGGTGTGAATTGGTGTGTTGGTAAACTACAACACCTAATCAACCCTGCCATGGGCCGGAAGTCACCCAACCGAAGGAGGGGCCGGGGCGGGGCACGCGCCGGAGGCCGGACCTGGGGCATCCGGCAGCGGCCCGCCAGCTTGCTCGTCATTCCCGCGAAGGCGGGAATCCATGGACGTACCGCCCGGGCGGCAGACGCCTCCTCCGCCGGATCGACTTCCGTGCACGCAGCGGAATCGCCTGCCGTGGCGATTGCCAAAGCCAACGTCCCTGGATTCCCGCCTTCGCGGGAATGACGGCTCGTGGGGGGAAGTCGCGCCGGAACGGGACCTCGTGAGGGACGTCGCGCCGGAACGGACCCCGGCATCTCCTGCGCGAATGGCGAATCGACGAGGGCGTCGCGCAGCCCGGGCCATGACCTCCTGCCCGCCGCCGCCGACGGCGGGCGCCTACAGGATCGGCGCCAGCCCCGCCCCGAACGCGGTGAAGATCCGCGTCAGCAGGCTCTTGAGCCCCAGCCGCACCTCCGGGAAGTCGCCCACCGGCGTGTAGCACTTGCGGAAGCCCGGGTCGGAAGGCGGCAGCGGCAGCGGGCAGTCGGGGCCGGGGACGAACTCGTAGCTGGTCGCGTAGCGCACCGGCCACAGGTCGAAGATCGGCAGCTTCTCGGACACCTTCGCCAGCGAGTACTCGAGCCCGGAGAAGATCGGCGGCTTGTCGCGGCGCGCGATGGTCCAGGCGTTGGCCGGCGCCATGTCGCGGCGAATGCTGTCGGCCAATTGCTTCGCGAAGGCGGGGTCCTCGATCACCACCGCGCTCTCGGTGTTGTAGCGGTCGCCGCGCGGGTCGAAGTTGTGGGTGCCGACCACGCCGATGCGCTCGTCCACCACCAGCGACTTGGCGTGCAGGCCGAAGCGCACGCCGCCGCGCTGCAGCGGCACAGGCTCGTTGGCCGAGAAGCCCGACCAGCGCAGCGCCGAGTACTCGCGGCCGAGCGGCCGCCGCTCGCCGGGCGGCGACGGCTGCTGCGTGAACACCGGCGTGCCGTCCGCCCGCCACTGCACCGCGAACGCGCCGGTGGCGTCGGGGTCGATCGGCGCGTCCTGCGGGAACGGCTTGAATTCGTGGATCTCGAAGCCGAAGTCGCGCAGGTAGCGGCGCTTGTACTTGTACGACAGCGCGTAGGCGATGAAGGCGTCGGTCGCGGCCAGGCTGTTGGTCGAGACCAGCACGCGCGGGCGCGGGTCGCGCGCGTGCAGCTCGCGGAACAGGTCCTGCGCCGCCGGCGACAGCACCAGGTAGGGCGTCTGCAGCAGCACCTCCGAGCGCGCCGATGCGATCAGCTCGCGCAGGCCGTGGCTGGCCGCGGCCACGTGCGCCTCGCTGGAGCGGCGATGCTTCTGCGGCAGGTCGGCGATGAACTGCACCTGCCCCACCGGCAGCGCCGCCGAGACCAGGCGCGCGTCGACCAGCGCGTCGTCGGCGGCGTCGCGGGCCATGCGCCGCGCGCGCTCGGGCAGGTCGAAGTCGGGCCTGGGCAGCGGCGGCACGCCCTCGCGCAGGATGCGGTGGCCGACGTCGACCAGCTCGGCGATCCGGCGCGTGCGGCGCGCGGTCCAGAAGGCCTCGAAGTTGTCCGCCATCTCGCGCGTCACCGGCCCGGCGACCAGCACGTCGCGGTCGCGGAAGTTGTAGCTCGCGTCCCAGTCGTAGTAGTCGTTCTGGTAGTTGCGCCCGCCGGTGATGCCGACGATGCCGTCGACCAGCAGCAGCTTGGTGTGCATGCGCTGGTTCAGCCGCCGCCAGCAGCAGGCGGCGGCGAAGGCGTACATCGGGTAGGTGATGTGCGCGCGCCCGAGCACCGGGTTGTAGATGCGCAGCTCGAAGTTGCGGTGCGCCCCGGCCAGCGCCGCCAGCGTGTCGACGTGGCGCAGCGCGGAGAGCTGGTCGATCAGCACCCGCACCCGCACGCCGCGCCGCGCAGCGTCCAGCAGCTCGTCGAGCACCAGGTGGCCGGCGTCGTCCTCGTCGAAGATGTAGGTCTGCAGGTCGATGTCGTGGCTGGCGCTGCGGATCAGGTTCAGCCGCGCCAGCAGCGCGTCCTGGCCGTAGTCGAGCAACAGCGCATAGTGGCGCGGCGCTTCGGGCGTGCTCTGCGCGTAGGCGCGCGTGCCCAGCGCGTGCAGCGGCGACGGGTCGGCGCAGGCGTCGGGGGCGTCGCAGGTGTCGACGGTCGACTGCGCCTGCCCGGCGATCCGCAGCGCCTGCTCGCGCTGCAGCGGCGACAGGCTGGTGCAGCCGGTGGACAGCGCCAGCAGCCACAGCAGCGCCAGCGCGCGCACGCGCGCGTTCAAGCGCCGCCGCCCTCGGGCAGCGTGCGCACGCGCAGCGAGAACACCACCCGGCTCGACAGCGCGAAGCCCCAGCGGTCGACGCCATAGTCGTTGCGGTCGATGCTGCCCTCGGCGACGACGTCGCACTCCACCGCCGGGCGCTGGCACACCGCCGGGCTGATCTCGAACACCTCGCGCCGCTGCACGCCGCGGATGCGCAGCACGCCGCCGAGCCGGCCGCCGTCGCGGACCAGCTGCGGCGGGTAAGGGTCGGAGACGAATTCCACCAGCGGGAAGCGCTCGGCGTCGAAGAAGCCCTCGCCGCGGGTGAGCCGGGTGTAGGTGGGGCTGTCCTCGATCTCGACGTCGCGCGCCGACAGTCGCAGCCGCACCTGGTGGCGACCGTCGGGCAGGCTGGCGATCTCGCCCTGGTAGCGCGGGAAATGCCCCACCAGCGTCTTGCCCCAGCGGGTCTTGAGGGTGAAGCCGATGCCGGAGGCGGCCGGATCGATCTCCGCCGCGCGCGCGGTGGCGAACGAGAATGCGACGACCAGGCAAGCCACCCACGCCGCGAGGGCGCCGCGTGGGGTCATGGCCACCAGAACGCGGAGAGGGTCGCGATGCCCGGCTCGATCGAGGCGTCCTTCGGCATGGCCAGCACCGCGATGCCCGCCGGCGGCATGCCGCGGTAGTCGCCGGACTGGCCGCTGTGCATCAGCGCGGCCAGCCGCTCCAGGCCGGGGTTGTGGCCGACCAGCAGCAGCCGCTCGACGTCGCGATGGCGGTCGACCACCGCCGCCAGGGTGCCGGGCGAGGCCTCGTAGATCTCCTCCTCCAGCCGCTGGTCGACGTAGCCGACCTGCGCCAGCACCGCCTCCAGCGTCTCGCGCGTGCGCCGCGACGGCGAGCACAGCGCCAGGTCGGGCACCAGCCCGCGCTCGCGCAGCCAGTGCCCGGCGGCCTCGGCCTCGGCGTTGCCTTCGGCCGACAGCGGCCGGTCGAGGTCGGGCTGCCCGGCCGCCGAGGATTCGGCGTGGGCGTGGCGCAGGAGGATCAGTTCGCGCATCGAAGGGCCGGGAGTGGGGAATCAGGAATGGGGAACCGGTGAGTCAAGGACTTGCGCGGGCCGAGGACCAGTAGACGAACGACGCCGAGGTCAGGCCGTGAAGGGCGGGACGGGCGCCGTCGGCGCTTGCATTCCCGATGCCCCGTTCCCGGCTGCCGGCCTCACTTCCTCGCCCACTTCAACAGCGGCTGCCAGTCGTCCTGGTGGTCGCGCACCTGCGCCGAATGGTAGTCGAACAGGCTCTTGCCCAGCCCCACCAGCACCACGTAGGCCTGGCTGTCGCGCAGCTGCGCGACCACCGGGTAGGGCCACTGCGCGAGCAGGTCCAGCGCCTGCTGCGAGGCGTTGGTCCAGGGCTTGAGCTTGTTGCCGACCAGGCCCACGCGCAGCTGGCCGCGGCGCACGCGCGGGTGCTTGGCCAGGGTGTTGAGGAAGCCGACGCTGGCGTCGATGTCGAGCGAGGACGGCAGCACCGGCACGACCACCGCGTCGGCCTCGGCGAGGAACTCGCCCAGGTCGCCGGCCATCGCCCCGGCGGGCGCGTCGATGACTACGCGCTGCGCGTCCTCGGGCACCGCCTTCTGCCAGCCCTTGCGGGTGCCGTCGATGGGAAGCACGGCGCTGTCCAGTCCCGCGCGGCGCTCGGCCCAGCGGGTCGAGGAGCCCTGCGGGTCGGCGTCGACCAGCACCGTGCGCTGGCCCGCCAGCGCCGACTGCGCGGCGAGGTGGGTCGCGATCGTGGTCTTGCCGACACCGCCCTTGGAACTGGCCACCAGCACTGTCTTCATGCTTCCTCCGGCTCGACGAAAGGATTGGCGAGGGTACACCGCGCCCCGCGGGGCCGCGAGCGGGGCGCTCAGCGCTGGGCGGCGGGCTGTCGCCCCTGTTCCCAGGGCGCCCGCCAGCCTTCGGCCGGGTCCGGCGGCACGCCGGCGTCGGCCAGCACGCGGGCGATGAGTTCCTGCTCGTTGGCGATCGCCGGATCGCGCAGCAGGGACGCGAACTGCGCGGTCCCCATGTCGTCCTGCTCCCGCGCGAGCCGTCCCCACTCCAGCATCTGCCAGTCCTTGCGGCGCTGGCGCAGGTCGGCGTCGAGCACCTCCGCGGGCGTCACCGCGGTCGCCCGCAGCAGCGCCAGGCCGATCGATTCCGCCAGGCTGGTGTCGGACGCCTCCACCAGCAGGCGGGCGACATGCCGGCAATCCATGCGTCGCGTCGGCGTGGCGGCGAGTTCCTCGTCCCGCAGGCATTCCTTCGACTGCAGCAGGTTCACCGGCATCGCCACGCCGGCCAGGATGCCGACCACCGCCACCGCCACGGCATCCTCCGGCAGCGAATCCACGCCCAAGGCCGCGCTCTCGTCCGGCCGCAGGGGGCGATCGCGCAGCGCCGCGATCATCCAGCGCGCCAGTTCGTAATAGTGCGTATCGAAGCGCGCGTAGGCGCCGGCCTGCGGCAGCCAGCCGGCCGGCCGCTGCATCGCGAACACCACCGGGGCGAGGTTGTCCGGCTCCAGCCGCGCCCAGCGCGCGGCGGCCTCGCGGCGGGTCGCCGCGTCGGCGGCCGTATCGCCCTGCATCAACAGCACGTTGGCGAGCACGTCGCTGCCGGCGCGCGCCGAGGCCAGCTGGCGCCATTGCGCGATGCGGGGATCGCGCGAAGCCGGCTGCGAGGGCGTGTCGTCGCCGGGCGCCGGTGGTTCGACCGGCGCGTCGCCGGCGAGCTGCAGCAAGGTCGCCGCGAACGCCAGTTCCCGCGGCTTGCCGGTGGCTGCGAGTTCGGCCGCGACCCGGGCGTGGTAGCGCTCGCCGGCGGCCTGCGCGGCCTGCAGCCGCGCCGCATCGTCGGCGGACATGGCGCCGTCGCCCGGGTCGGCGGGCGCGAGCCCCGCCTCCCGGAGCGTCGCGGTTTCCTGCCCGGACAGCGCCTGCGGCGGCTCCTGCGCCCCGCAGGCGAAGATGGCGGCCAGCAGCAACGCGGCCAGGCTCGTTCGCGGCTTCATCGCATCGATCCCCCGTGTTCCGGCCCCGACGATAACCCGGAAGTGCGCTGCGGCCGACATACCCTAGGGTACGTCCCAGCTGTCGACCGCCCGCCGCGCGGTGGCCCACTACCGGCCTACCCACGCGCAGGCACGCGACCGATGACCTTCGAGACCCGACTGAGCCCGGACTTCATCCCGACGTCGGCCACCAGCGCGGCCGCCCTGCACGCCGCGTCCAGCCCGGCGTCCCGCCAGCCGCTGCCGATCGGCAACGGCAGCTTCAGCGACGGCGTCGCCGGCACCTCGCCGCAGCGCGACCTCGACCTGCAGCTGGCGGAGATGGCCAACGACGCCTACGACGTCAGCGGCCCCGACGGCACCACCGGCACCCAGTCGGCGAAGGACCTCGCCGCCGCCGGCTGGACCCGCCTGCAGCCCGAAGGCGACCACCTGGTCGACGCCAACGGCAACGAGATCGCGATCGACCCGGCCTCGCTGGAGGACAAGTCGACCGGCTTCCGCGCCGCGATCTACCAGAACGCGCAGGGCCAGTACGTCGTCGCCTACGCCGGCACCAACCCGAAGGAAATGGGCGACATCAAGGCCGACGCCACCCAGGCCTTCGGCATGGACACGAAGCAGTACAACCAGGCGATCGCGCTGGCCAAGGAAGCCGAGGTCGCCTTCGGCGACGGCAACGTGGCGTTCACCGGCCACTCGTTGGGCGGCGGCCTGGCCTCGGCCGCGGCGCTCTCGGTCGACGCCTCGGCGGTGACCTTCAACGCCGCCGGCCTGAGCAACGAGACCCTGCGCAACCTGGGCCTGAACCCCAACGCCGCGCGCGACCAGGTCGCCGACAGCGGCCAGGTGCGCCGATACGTCGTCAACGGCGACCCGCTGACGCTGGCCCAGCAGGACGCTCCCGTGCTGCCGATCCCGTTCGCGCCGCCGCTGTCGCCGCCCAACGCGGTCGGCCACGAACTGCGCATCCAGGCCCCCGCCGGCACCACGCCGATCATCGGCGCGCACGGCGGCAGCGGCGACGGCACCACCTACGTCGAGGCGCTCAAGCAGAACACGCCGTACGAGCCGGCGCGCCCGCTCGACGGCACCGCCGCGGGCCTGGCGCTGGAGACGCTGCAGAACTTCGGCGAGCTCAACTTCAACACCCTGGGCAGCGCGATCGACGCGGTCACCGGCTTCGTCGGCGACACCGTCAACGTGGTCAAGGACACCGCCGGCCAGATCAAGGACGTGGTGTCCACCGACTACGCCAACGGCGACTACGTCGAGGGCACCGTGAGCATCGCCGCCGACGTGGTCGACGGTGGCCTGGACATCGTCGGCGACGCCGCCTCCGGCGCGGTCAGCCTCGCGGGCGACGGCGTGCAGAACGTCGCCGACTTCGGCGGCAGCGTGATCCGCGACCTCGGCGACCTCACCGGCCTGCAGGCGCCCGCCAACGCGGTCGCCGGCTTCGTCGAGGGCGCCGGCGCCAAGGTCAGCGACTGGGCCGACGCCGCCGGCAACGGCATCGAATGGGGCCTGGACAAGCTCGGCGACGGCGCCGAATGGGCGATGGACAAGCTCGGCGACGGCGCGCAGTGGGTGACCGACAAGGCCGTCGACGGCGCGCAGTGGCTCGGCGGGAAGACCGTCGAAGGCGCGCAGTGGGTCGGCGGCAAGATCGTCGACGGCGCGGTCGCGGTGAAGGACGGCGTGGTCGCCGGCGGCAAGGCGATCGCCGACGGCGCCGCCTGGGTCGGCGACAAGATCAACAAGGCGATGCCCTGGAACTGGTGATCGCCCACCACGTCCGCACGGCCGCCAGCGGCGGCCGCCCTGCCCCGGGACCCGACGCCGCCAGCCACTGGCGGCGTTTCGGTTTCGTCGGCGCGCGGCGCGCACGCCGCGTCACGGCCGCGGCCGATGCGATGCCCTAGGATGGCCCGACCCATGCCTGACACCGCCTCCAGCGCCGCTCCCTTCGCCGCCCGCGCATCGCGCCGCGCCGCGCGCGGGCTCGCGCTGTCCTCGCTTATGCTCTTCGCGTGCTGCGCATGCGCCCAGCAGGAATCCACGATGACCCAGCAGACCTTCAGCGATCCCGTCGCCGCGCAGCTCGCGCAGGCCGCCAAGTCCGGCGACGCCGCGCGCGTGCGCGAGCTGGTCGCCGGCGGCGCCAATCCCAACGCGCACGGCGCCGACGGCACGACGATGCTCGAGTGGGCGATGCTGCAGCAAAGCCGCACCGGCTTCGAGGCGCTGCTCGCCGCCGGCGCCGACCCCGCGCAGGGCGACGACGACGGCATGACCGCCGTGCACCTGGCCGCGCAGGCCGACACCCCCTACTGGCTGGAGACGCTGCTCGCGCGCGGTGCCAGCCCCGACACGCCCAATACCGTCACCCGCGCCACGCCGCTGATGGCGGCGCTGATGTCCGAGCGCGGCGACAACGCCGCGCGCCTGCTCGCCGCCGGCGCGCAGGTCGATGCCGAGGACCGCCAGCGCAACACCGCGCTGCACGTGGCCGCCAAGATCAACCAGATGGACTGGGTGCTGAAGCTGCTCGAGGCCGGCGCCGCCCCGGGCGCGAAGAACGCGCAGGGCGTGAGCTTCCAGCGCTACCTGTTCATGACCCGCGACGCGATGCTCAACGCGCAGGCGCGCCGCGAGCGCGACCAGGTGCGCGACTGGCTGCGCGCGCACAACGTGCCAGTCGAGGACGCTTCCTCGCAGTAACCGCGCCGGCCCGGGGCTTTTGTAGGAGCGACGGAAGTCGCGACCGACAGCCGGGAATCCCGCCGAAAGGCATCGCGACTTCCGTCGCTCCTGCAAGGAAGGGACACGGCGCTCAGGGCCAGGCGGGCGGCGCGGCCTGCCAGGCGGCGGCGACTTCGGCGAGCTTCGCGCGCTCGGCCTCGCGCCAGTTTGACAGCAGGGTCGGCAGGTTGGCCGGATCGCGCCACTGGGTCGGCTCGGTGCGCACCGCGGCGGCGTACCACTGCAGCGCTTCCTCGCGGCGGTCGAGCGTCCACAGCGCCAGCGCCAGCGCGGGCGGCGCCCAGCCCGGATTGCCGCGCGCCTGCGCGCCGGCCTCGCGCCAGCTCGCGAGCGCGCCTTCGGCGTTGCCGGCGCGGTACTGGTCCCAGCCGCGGTTCCACAGCAGCGGGCGGCGCAGGCTGTTGTTCTCGTCGATGCGCGCGAGCACGCGCGCGTAGAGCATGTCGCCGGTGTCGGCGCGGCCGCTGGCGTAGGCGATGTGCGCGAGCTGGCCGGTGGCCAGGTCGGCGTCGCGACCCTTGCCGCGCATCGCCCTGGCGAGCTTCTGCTGGGTGGCCTCGTCGGTGCCTTCGACCAGCACCACCGGCCGGGTGGTGCTCGCGTCGGCGTCGAAATAGAACTCCCTGGGCTTGGGCAGCGACTGCGCGTGCAGCGCGGGCGGAAGCAGGAACGGGAGCGACAACACGAATGCGCAGGCGTTGCGCAGGAACGATCGGTTCATTGCGGACTTCTGGATGGCGGGGCAACCCCTTCCCCGCCGCGCATGGTAGCCGCAGGGGCGCCGGCGCGGTCCGGGCCAAAGGTCATGGTGGGCGGACGGGAGTCTTCGTCCTTCCCGGCAAGCGGGGACGACGGCGCTAGGCGGCCGCGTGCGGCGCGAGGTAATCGAGCAGCGCCGCGTCCGCCAGCGCCGGCGCGAACAGGTAGCCCTGCGCGCGGCGGATCCCGCACTCGCGCAGCGCCGCCGCCTGCGCCTGCGTCTCCACGCCCTCGGCCACCACGTCCAGGCCGATGTCGCGCGCCAGCCCGGCCACCGCGCGCACGATCGCCAGGTCGTGGCGGTCCTCGGGGAGGCCGGCGACGAAGCCGCGGTCGAGCTTGATCGCATCGATCGGCAGGTGCTTGAGGTAGGACAGCGACGAATAGCCGGTGCCGAAGTCGTCCAGCGCGATCCCCACCCCCAGCGCGCGCAGCCGCGCCAGGCCCGCGGCCGCGGCGGCGGGGTCGCGCAGCAGCGCGGTCTCGGTCAGCTCCAGGCACAGCCGCGACGGCGCCAGCCCGGACGCGGCCAGCGCGTTGGCGACGTCCTCGTGCAGGCGGGCCTGCTCGAACTGCCGCGCCGAGACGTTGACCCGCAGCAGCGGCGCGGCGCCCTCGCGCGCCGGCCAGCGGCCGGCGGCCGCGCAGGCCCGCTCCAGCACCCTGCGGCCCAGGGCCACCACCAGCCCGGAGCCTTCGGCGACCTCCATGAATTCCTGCGCCGGGCGCAGCCGTCCGTCGCCGCCGCGCCAGCGCAGCAGCGCCTCGGCGGCGCGGCACTGCCCGTCGACCAGGTCGACTTCCGGCTGGTAGTGCACCTCGAAGCCGTCGCCGTCGAGCGCCTCGCGCAGTGCCTGCTCCAGGTCGATCCGCGCCAGCAGGCCGCGGTGGTGCGCGACGTCGAACACCGCGCAGCGGTCGCGCCCGCCGCTGCGCGCGCGCTGGCTGGCGAGCTCGGCGTTGCCCAGCAGCGCGTCGGCGGTGGGCGTGGCGAGGTCGCGCGAGAACGCGATGCCCGCCGAGATCACCACGTGGCCGGTGCCGGCGTCGGCCGCGCCCTCGCGCGCCAGCTCGATGCAGCGCTCGGCGAGGTCGAGCGCCTCGGCCTCGCGCAGCTGGCGGTGCGGCAGCAGCGCGAAGCCGTCGCTGCGCACGCGCGCCAGCGAGGCGCTGTCGCCGAGCGCGTCGCGCAGGCGCTCGGCCACCGCGCCGAGGATGACGCCGTCGTCGCGCGCGTCGTGCGGCGTCTCCTCCACCTTGAGATGGATCGCGGCGATGCCGTCGGCGCGGCCCTGCGCCGGCCGCAGCGCGGTGTGCGCCACTTCGAGCAGGTGGTCGCGGTTGGGCAGCTCGGTCTGCGGGTCGTGCCGCTGCAGGTGCAGCAGCCGGCGCTCGGCCGCGCGGCGGCGGTCGATCTCGATCGCCATCGCCGCGAAGTCGCCGATGCTGGCCGCGAACGCCTCGTCCTCCGGCCTCCACAGCCGCGCCCGGCCGACCTGCTCGTGGCAGACCACGCCCAGCAGCTCGCCGGCGGTGCGCACCGGCGCGTCGAGCAGCGACTGGACGCCGTGGCGCTGCAGGTACTCGCCCAGCGCCGCCCACGAGGCCGACAGCACCGCGTCGCGGGCGACGTCGACGGCCTGGAACACCCGCACCTCGTCGAGCGCGCGCACGTAGTCCACGCCCGCGTCGAAGGCGACGTCGTAGCCGGGCGGGTTGTGGCGGCGGCTGTCGCGCTCGTAGGCGTGCACGCAGCGCAGCACCTGCTGGCGCGGATGCACGCGCCAGACGTTGACGCGCTCGACCTCCAGGGTGGCGGCGGCGGTCTCGCAGATCAGCCCCAGCGCGCCGTCGAGCGTGCAGCCGTCGTGCCAGACCTCGCGCGCGAGCGCGACCAGCGCGTGGTTGTGGCGACGCGCCCACGCACCCCGGTCCTCGCGCTGCGTCCCCGGCATGGCCGTCCCCCGGCCGCCGCGCCCGCGGCTGCGGGCGCCGAGCGGGCACTGTCCGCCGCCTTCCGTTAAGCCCGCGACAACGCCGCGCGGCGGCCGCAACCCACCCCGCTGCTACAATCCCGCGCCTTTTTCGCGGGGCGGCACCCTGCCCGCCCGGCCCGCCTCGGCCCAGCCCGCGAGCGCAGCTCGCCGCCAGACGAACCCGCCGCCATGACCAGCACCGCCGAACTCTCCTCCCCCGCCTCCGCCGGCACCGGCCTGACCCGCGGCGTGGTCGATCCCGACTACACGCTGGAGGACAAGTTCACCCGCACCCGTGGGCGCATCTACCTCTCGGGCGTGCAGGCGCTGGTGCGGCTGCCGCTGATGCAGCGCCTGCGCGACCAGGCGGCGGGCCTGAACACCGGCGGCTTCGTCAGCGGCTACCGTGGCTCGCCGCTGGGCGGCTTCGACCTGGAGCTGTGGCGGGCGAAGAAGCACCTGGAAGCGGCCGGCGTGAAGTTCACGCCCGGCCTCAACGAGGACCTCGGCGCGACCATGGTCTGGGGCACGCAGCAGGCCAACCTGTTCCCGGGCGCGACCGTCGATGGCGTGTTCGGCATGTGGTACGGCAAGGGCCCGGGCGTGGACCGCTGCGGCGACGTGTTCAAGCACGCCAACGCGGCCGGCACCTCGCGGCTCGGCGGCGTGCTCGCGCTGGCGGCCGACGACCACGCCTGCCGCAGCTCGACGCTGCCGCACGGCTCCGAGCACGAGTTCGTCAGCGCGATGATGCCGGTGCTCAACCCGGCCGGGGTGCAGGACATCCTCGAGATGGGCCTGCTCGGCTGGGCGATGAGCCGCTACACCGGGCGCTGGGTGGGCTTCAAGACGATCGCCGAGACGGTGGAGTCGTCGGCCTCGGTCGACGTCGACCCGTTCGCGCTGCAGATCGCGATGCCGGAGGACTTCGGGATGCCGCCGGGCGGGCTCAACATCCGCTGGCCCGACCCGCCGCTGGACCAGGAGATGCGCCTGCACCGCTACGCGGTGAAGGCCGCGCAGGCGTTCGCGCGCGCCAACCGCATCGACCGCGTGGTGATCGATTCACCAGACGCGCGGCTGGGCATCGTCACCACCGGCAAGTCGTACCTGGACGTGCTGCAGGCGCTCGAATACCTGGGCCTGGACGCCGTCGCCTGCGCGCGCCTGGGCATCCGCGTCTACAAGGTCGGCATGACCTGGCCGCTGGAGCCGATCGGCATCCGCGCCTTCGCGCAGGGGCTGGCCGACATCCTGGTCGTCGAGGAGAAGCACGGCTTCATCGAAGGCCAGATGAAGGAGCTGTTCTACAACTTCGAAGGCGAACGCCCGTCCATCGTCGGCAAGTACGACGAATCCGGCGAATGGATCCTGCCCAGCACCAACGAGCTGACCCCGGCGCGCATCGCCGGCGTGATCGCGCGCCGCATCCAGAAGGGCGTCGCCGGCGGCGCCATCGCGATGGAAGCGGGCGAGTCGCAGCGGATCGCCGACGTGCTGCAGTGGATGGACGCCAAGGAAGGCGCGCTGGCGCTGCCGCGCGCGCAGTTCCCGCGCGTGCCGCACTATTGCTCCGGCTGCCCGCACAACACCTCCACCGTGGTGCCGGAAGGCTCGCGCGGCATGGCCGGCATCGGCTGCCACTACATGGTCACGTGGATGGACCGCGACACCGACACCTTCACCCACATGGGCGGCGAAGGCGTGACCTGGTCGGGGCAGGCGCCGTTCACCGCGACCGAGCATGTCTTCCAGAACCTCGGCGACGGCACCTACTTCCACTCCGGCACGCTGGCGATCCGGCAGTCGGTCGCGACCGGCGTCAACATCACCTACAAGATCCTCTACAACGACGCGGTGGCGATGACCGGCGGCCAGCCGGTCGACGGCCAGCTCAGCGTGCCGCAGATCGCGCACCAGGTCCGCGCCGAGGGCGTGCAGGCGATCGTGGTGCTGTCCGACGACATCGGCAAGTGGAGCGACCGCTCGATCTTCCCGGCCGGCGTCGAGTTCCTCGACCGCCGCGAACTCGACGCCGTGCAGAAGCGCCTGCGCGAGGTCAAGGGCGTGAGCGTGCTGGTCTACGACCAGACCTGCGCCACCGAGAAGCGCCGCCGCCGCAAGCGCGGCAAGATGCCCGACCCGCCCAAGCGCGTGTTCGTCAACACCCTGGTGTGCGAAGGCTGCGGCGACTGCGGCCGGAAGTCGTTCTGCGTGAGCGTGCTGCCGAAGGACACCGAGTTCGGCCGCAAGCGCGAGATCGACCAGAGCAACTGCAACAAGGACTACAGCTGCGTCGAGGGCTTCTGCCCGAGCTTCGTCACCGTGCACGGCGCCGCGCCGCGCAAGGGCCGCAAGGCCGACGCCGCCGAGCGCCTTGCGAACCTGCCGATGCCGGCGATCGCCTCCGACCTGGCGCAGCCCTGGAACATCCTGATCACCGGCGTCGGCGGCACCGGCGTGGTGACGATCGGCGCGCTGCTGGGCATGGCCGGGCACCTGGAGGGCCGCGGCTCGACCGTGCTCGACCAGACCGGGCTGGCGCAGAAGGGCGGCGCGGTCACCACCCACATCCGCATCGCGAAGTCGCCCGACGACATCCACGCCGTGCGCATCGCCGCCGGCGAGGCGGACCTCGTGCTCGGCTGCGACATGGTGGTGGTCAACGACTACTGGACGCTGTCGAAGATCCGCGCCGGCCGCACGCGCGTGGTGCTCAACACCTACGAGGCGATGCCGGGCAGCTTCACCACCCGGCCGGACCTGCAGTTCCCGGCGGCGGAGATCGTCGCCGCGGTGCGCCACGCGCTCGACGGCGGCGAGCCGCTGCGCTTCGACGCCACCCGCGTGGCGACGGCGCTGATGGGCGACGCGATCGCCACCAACCTGTTCATGCTCGGCCATGCTTGGCAGCAGGGCCTCGTGCCGCTGTCGTTTGAGTCGCTGATGCGCGCGGTGGAGTTGAACGGCGCCGCGGTGGAGATGAACAAGACCGCGTTCGCTTGGGGCCGGCTGGCCGCGATCGACCCGGACGCGGTGTTCGAGGCCGCAGGCCTGGTGCGCAACGCGCCCACCGCCGCCGAAAGCACGCCGCGCGACCTTCAGGCGCTGCCGCCGGGCGAATGGGAGAGCACCGAATGGGGCGCGACGTCCGCGCCGCGCGCCGCGCGCGCCGAGGACGAGTTGCGCCACGTGCCGGCGCACGGCGGCGACAACGTCGCCTTCCTGCCGCTCGACGACGCGCGCCTGTCGCGCTCGCTCGACGAGCTGGTCGCGCGCCGCACCGCGTTCCTCGCCGACTACCAGGACGCCGCCTACGCGCGCCGCTACGGCGACTTCGTCGCCCGCGTGCGCGCGGCCGAGCAGGCGCGCGCGCCCGGCTCGACCGACCTGTCGGAAGCGGTCGCGCGCTACTTCTTCAAGCTGATGGCCTACAAGGACGAGTACGAGGTCGCGCGGCTGTACACCAGCGGCGATTTCCGCAGGAAGCTCGAGCAGCAGTTCGACGGCGACTTCGGGAAGATCCGGCGCGGGCTGCGCTTCCACCTCGCGCCGCCGCTGCTGGCCCGGCGCAACGCCAAGGGCGAGCTGCTGAAGCAGGAATACGGCGCGTGGGTGTTCACCGCGTTCAAGCTGCTGGCGAAGCTGCGCCGCCTGCGCGGCGGCCCGCTGGACGTGTTCGGGTATACCGCCGAGCGGAAGACCGAGCGTCGCCTGATCGACGCGTACGAAGCCACGATCGCCGGCCTGCTCGACGCGCTCGACGCCGGCAACGCCGGCCTCGCCGCCGAGATCGCGTCGATCCCCGAGCACATCCGCGGCTACGGCCACGTCAAGGAAGCGCACCTGCACAAGGCCAACGCGCGCGAGGCCGAGCTGCTGGCGCAGTGGCGCAACCCGCTGCGCGCGACCGTCGTCGACGCGGCCTGAGGCCGCGTCAGCGGCCGGCGTGCGCGCCGGCGCCGCGCAGCGACGCGCGTACCCGGCGCAGCGGGGCCTTCAACGGCAGGGCCAGGTGGCGATAGACGTACGACAGCGCGCGCCTCGGCGCCGGGACGCGGTGCGCCAGCCCTTCCTCGATGGTGTAGACGCAGGGCGCGCAGATCCCGCACGGCGCGCCGCGCACCGGCGCGTGGCAGAACCAGGTCATGTCCATCACCTCGCCCCAACCGTGGGCCTGCGCCTCCCGGCCCATGCCGACCTTGTCGATGTGGAACAGCGGGAAGCTGAAGTCCCGGAACAGCCTGGACTCGGGGGTGTCCGCGTACGCGGGGTCCACGCGCACGCTGCGAAAGCCGCCGGCATGCTCGAACGCCATCGCGTACGGGCGCACCAGCGCCTGCACCTTGTCGTCCACGTGCACGCCGATCTCCATGTCGTCGATGCCCTCGCGCCGGCAGAACGCCGGCAGCCACGCGTACTGGCTGCCGATGTAAACCCGCGCGCGGATCTCGCGCAGCGCGTCGTCGATCTCCCGGTCCACCGGGATGTCGGCCACCGCGGCCACGCGCAGCGGCCACAGCAGTCCGCGCACGTGCGGATGCGCGTCGCGCAGCCGGTCGCCGATGCGCGCGATGACCTCGCGCTCGATCCGCGTCGACGCACGCGTGGGATCCTCGAGGTAGTACGGGACCACCGGCAGCCGGTGCAGCAGCAGCAACTGCAGCAGCCGGAACGTCGAATCCCAGCCGCCGGTCCAGAGCAGGTTCACGCAGGGTTGGCCGGTCGCGGCGCGCGGCGCTGTCATCGATCGATGCCCGTTGGCTCGTGCCTGCCGCGATTATCGCCACGTCGCGCGCGGCCGGCGTGCAGGCCGCGATGCGCCGGAGATGAATGCGCGGCAGCCGCGGAGACTGCGCTGAATGCAGTGGAGCGCCGGGCGCGCGATGCCCCGCCTTGCGTGCCGTCGTGGTGAACGAGGCGTGAAACGCGGCGTGCACGCGCAAGGTTATGCTCGCCGCCCACGCATGGATGCTTCCCCGCCGCTCCGCCGCGGCCTGCAGTTGCGCCGCGGCCTCCCCCCGGATCGGATGCGATGCCCCTGCAGAACAACCTCCAAGACACGGCCGCGCCCGTGGTTCCCTCGCTCGCGACGCAGCCCGAGACATGGGACCGCGACTCCTTCTGGCGATTCGCCGACGCCGCGAAGGCGGCGACCGAAGCGCTCGCCGACCACAAGATGCGGGTGCTGCCGCAGTTGCCGGTGGAAGCGCTGCGGCGCTTCTGCACGCAGTACCGCTTCTTCACCATCGACTACATCAGCGACCTCGCATTGCTGGTGGCCAAGCTGCCTTTCGGCGGCCTGCGCAGCCTGCTCGGCCAGATCCTTGCCGAGGAGCTGGGCGAAGGCGACGCCTCGCGCGCGCATCCCGAGGTCTATGACCGCTTCCTGGCCAGCATCGGCGTGGGGGCGGGGCAACGCGAGCAGCGCCTGGCGGCGAACCGCGACGTGCTGGGCGGCCTGACCGACGACCTGCGGCGCCGCGGCCCGGCCTTCGGCGTGGGCCTGCGCGGGATGGGCGGCGAATGCCTGTGCCAGACCTACCTGTCGGTGATGTTCGAGCACATGCGCGCGCATCCCTACCTGCGCGAGCGCGCCGGCGACGTCGACTGGGAATTCTGGACGATCCACACCGGCGAGGAGGACATCGTCCACGGCGAGCTGACCCGCCGCGCGATCGACGATTACCTGCAGGAGGACCCGCGCGTGCTGTCCGAGCTGGCCCACGGCTACGCGCGCAGCATCACCGCGTGGAACCGGTTCTGGGAGAACATCTTCGACGCCTGCGTTCCGCGCCGCGGCGCGTTGTCGTGAGCACGCCATCATGAGCACGGCGACGCAGTTCCACCTCGCCTTCCCGGTACGCGACCTCGACGAGGCGCGCCGATTCTACGGCGACGTAATCGGCTGCCCGCAGGGCCGCAGCGACGTCTCCTACCAGGATTTCGACTTCTTCGGCCACCACCTGGTCGCGCACATCGGCGGCGACGGCGCGCCGCTGCACAGCGGGCGCTTCGACGGCGAGGCGGTGCCGATCCCGCACTTCGGGATGAACCTCGACCGCGAGGCCTGGGAAACACTGGCCAGGCGACTGACGGCGGCCGGCGTCGAGTTCCACGAAGCGCCGCACCTGCGCCTGAAGGGCAAGCCGGGGCAGCACGTGACGATGTTCCTGTTCGATCCGTCGGGCAACGCGCTGGAGTTCAAGTCCTTCGACGATCCCGCGCAGACCTTCATCCCCTAGGCCCGACGCGCATGCCGCACGCCCCGGGCGACCCGATGCGCGAGGCGGGCATCGAAGACGCGAGGACCGGCGACCGCGACGCCGCGTCGCCCACGGCCGCGCGCCGCGACGACCGCAGGCACGTGCTGCATTCGTGGTCGGCGCACGCGACGTTCGACCCGCTGGTGGTCACCGGCGCGCAGGGCGCGTGGTTCCGCGACGAAGACGGCCGGCGCTGGCTCGACTTCTCCAGCCAGCTGGTCAACGTCAATGTCGGCCACCAGCATCCGAAGCTCGTCGCCGCAATCAAGGCGCAGGCGGACACGCTGTGCACGATCGCGCCCTACCACGCCAACGCCGCCACCAGCGAGGCCGCGCGGCTGGTCGCCGAGGTCGCGCCGGCCGGGCTGGACCGCGTGTTCTTCACCAACGGCGGCGCCGAGGCGGTCGAGAACGCGATCCGCATGGCGCGCCTGCACACCGGGCGCCACAAGGTGCTCACCGCCTACCGCAGCTACCACGGCGCGACCGCGGGTGCGATCACCGCCAGCGGCGACCCGCGGCGCTGGCCGTCGGAGCCGGGCGCGCCGGGCTTCGCGCGGTTCTGGGGCCCGTACCGGTACCGCTCGGCCTTCCATGCGCGCAGCGACGAGGAGGAGTGCGAGCGCGCGCTCGCGCACCTGGCCGACACCGTCATGGTCGAGGGGCCGCGCGGCATCGCGGCGATCCTGCTCGAGCCGGTGGTCGGCGGCAACGGCGTCCTGGTGCCGCCGGACGGCTACCTGCAGGGCGTGCGCGCGCTGTGCGACGCGCACGGCATCGTGATGATCGCCGACGAGGTGATGACCGGCTTCGGCCGCTGCGGCGAATGGTTCGCGATCGACCGCTGGGACGTGGCGCCGGATCTCATCACCTTCGCCAAGGGCGTCAACTCCGGCTACGTCCCGCTCGGCGGCGTGGTCATGGGCGACGCGATCGCCGACAGCTTTGCGACCCGCCCCTACCCCGGCGGGCTGACCTACTCCGGCCATCCGCTGGCGTGCGCGGCCGCGGTGGCGTGCATCGGCATCTACCGCGACGAAGGCCTGGTCGAACGCGCGCGCGCGCTGGGCGACGACATCATCGGGCCGGCGCTGCGGGACATGCAGGCGCGGCATCCCTGCGTCGGCGACGTGCGCGGCCTGGGCGCGTTCTGGGCGATCGAGCTGGTGCGCGACCGCGCCACCCGCGAGCCGCTGGTGCCGTTCGACGCCTCCGGCGCGGCGAACGCGCCGATGCTGGAGTTCGCCGCCGCCTGCCGGCAGCGCAGCCTGTGGCCGCTGGTGATGTCCAACCGCCTCCATATCGCGCCGCCGCTGGTCATCGACGCGCAGGCGCTGCGCGACGGCCTGGCGATCGTCGACGAGGCGCTGCGGGTCACGGACCGCCACTGCACCGGTTGACGGTCCGCGCGAGGGCCTATTTCGGCGCGAAGATCTTCGTCAGGTAGTCGGGCGTGCCTTCGATCCGCTGCAGGTGCGGGTAGCGCAGGCCGCCGTGGTAGGCGACGTCGATGGTGCGGAAGCGGTCGAATTCCTTGACCAGCAGCCGGATCGGCGCCTTGCCGTCCTTCGCCGCGCGGATCGCGTCCTCCATGGCGTCCTTGTCGTATTCGAGGTCGTTGACCGCCACCACGGTCATGCCGGTGCCCACGCCGGCGTCGAACGCCGGGCCGTCCCAGCGCACCTCGGTGACCTTGCCGGCCTTGTCGGCGTTGAAGCCGATCGAATGGATGTAGCTCGCCGCGCCCTTGTCGTCCTTGGCCTGCGCCTTGGCGTAGTCGCCGGGCGCGTCGGTGTAGACCAGCTTCCAGCCGCTGGCCTCGATGCCGCCGGTGAGCGGCGCCTTGCCGTCGAGGCGGTCGCGCAGGAACGTCGCCCAGTCGTCGTGCACCACGCCCTCGAGCGTGGCGACCACGTCGTCGAAGGTGTAGGTGTCCTGCTGCTTCCACTGGCCGTCGTGCACGCCGAAGAAGGCGCGCGCGAAGTCGTCGAGCGACTTCTTCCCGCCGCTGAGCTTGCGGATGCGGGCGTCGGCCTCGAGCCAGACCATCTGCCCGCCGGAGTAGTAGTCCTCGCTCATCTGGTAGCCGCGGTAGGGCTTGGGCCGGCGGCGGGCGACGATCGGGTCGTTGGTGGTGTCCTGCAGCGCGCGCCACAGCAGGCCGGGGCGGTTGTCGGCGTAGGTCGCGGCCACCATCGCCAGCGCGTCCAGCGACGCCTGCAGCGGCCGCAGGCCGGAACGCGCGGTCAGCACGTTGCCCCAGTACTGGGTCTGGCCCTCGTACACCCACAGCAGGCTGTCCTGCATCGGCACGTTGTAGTTGGGCGTCCACAGGTCGGCGGGGCGGCGGTACTTGCCGTTCCACGAGTGCGTGTACTCGTGGCCGAGTAGGTCGTCGCTGCCGTTCTTGCGGTCCCAGTCGGTGAAATAGTCCACGCCCATGCCGTTCTCGCTCGAGCGCTGGTGCTCCAGACCGTTGCCGCTCATCTGCTTGGACAGCGAGAACAGGAAGTCGTAGTGGTCGTAGTGCTGCGCGCCGTACAGCTTGAGCGCCTGCTGCACCAGCTTGCGATGCTGCTCGATGTGCTCGGGCTTGGCCTCGAGGTACTTCGGCGCGTCGGCCACCACGTTCAGCCGCACCGGCACCTTCGCGCCGGGCGCGAGGTCGAAGGTCTTGAAGTAGCGGCCGGCGTACACCGGCGAGTCGACCAGGATGTCGAGCGGCACCGGCCAGTAGTGCACGGTGTCGCCGTCGCGGCGCTCGACGTCGAGCGCGCTGGCGGCCTGGAAGCCGGCGGGATAGGTCACCGACGCGGCGTACTCGATCCGGCTGGCGAAGTGGCCGGCCGGGTACAGCACCACCGCGTTCCACTGCAGGTTGAGCATGCTGGGCGTCATCACCACCCGGCCCTGGCCGTTGTCGGTGGGCGTGAGGTACTGGTATTCCATCGCGATCGACGACACGCCCTGCGGCACGTCGACGTGGAAGGCGTACACGTCGAGCGGGTCGCGCTTCCACGCCAGCCGCTGGCCGTTGGCGGTGATCTTCAGCCCCGCGATCTTGTCGATCGGGCCCGACGGCGCGTGGTTGCCCGGCAGCCAGGCCGGGAACAGCAGTGTCAGCGCGCCCGGCTGCACCGGCATGCTCTGCTTCACGCGGAAGATGCGCTGCGACAGGTCGGTGGCGTCGACGTCGATGGCGATCGTGCCCGGGTAAGCCACGTCGGCCGGCGGCGGGACCTCGGCGCGCGCGGCGGTGGCGGCGAACGGCGACGACAGCGCGAGGGCGACGGCGAGCGACAGGCTGGGCAGGCGTGGACGTGGCATGGCGTGGACTTCCCCCGGGACGTGGCGAAACCTGCATCCTCGCCCGCCGTGGGCCATCGGTACCCCTGCCATAGGGCATGGTCGCGCGACCGCGCGCACGGTTTGACCCATCCTGTCGCCAGGGTGCAGCGGGCGGGCCCGTGGGAGCGGCTTCAGCCGCGAGCTTTTGCGATGACCGCCGAAGAGCTCGCGGCTGAAGCCGCTCCCACGACGAAGGCAACTACTGGCGCGAGACGTCCGCGACTCCGCACAGTCGCGCGTGATAGCGTCTTGCACCCCAATCCGGGAGCCGCGCATGGCCACGCCCGAGGACGACGACACGGCCGCCGGCACGCCGCAGCGTTCCCGCCGCGGCCGCGTCGACGACCGCCGCATCGAGCTGCTGATCGGCTTCTGCGTCGTGCTGATCTCGGTGGTCTCGCTGTTCGTCGCCGCCAGCGCCAACCGCACCCAGGAGCGCCTGCTCGCGGCCAGCGTGTGGCCCAACCTGCAGTTCGCCACCGGCAACGCCGACCGCGACGGCAAGCCGGCCATCACCTTCGACCTGGTCAGCCGCGGCGTCGGCCCGGCGCGGGTGCGCTGGGTGGAGATCACCTACGACGGCCATCGCGTCGACGACTCCGCGCAGCTGCTCGACCGCTGCTGCGCGCGCGAGAAGCGGGCGTCCGGAAGGCCGGTGGTGACCACGACCAGCGGCATTCATCCGCGCGTGGTCGGCCCGGACGAATGGATCACCTTCTTCCGCATGCCGCGCGAGGGCAACGACCCGGCGGCCTGGAGCGCGCTCGAGCGCGGCCTGCCGAAGATCGTGATGCGCGCCTGCTACTGCTCGGTGCTCGACGCCTGCTGGATGCTCGACAGCCGCGAGGTCGAGCCGAAGCCGGCGGCGCGCTGCCCGGCCTCCGACGGCGTGGCCTGGAGCCGCTGAACCGCGCGATCGTCAGGCACGGCGCAGCAGGCGCAGGCCGAACCAGTCCTGCGGGTCGTTCCAGCGATGCGCGACGCGCAGCCCCGCCTGCGCGGCGAGCGCGGCGAAGCCGGCGTCGGTGTACTTCTGGCTGTACTCGACCTGCATCGCCTCGCCGGCGGCGAAGTGGAAGCGCCGCCCCTCGACCACCACGTCCTGCGCGCGCCGGCTGACCAGGAAGGTCTCGATGCGGCCGGCGTCCTCGACGTACACCGCGCGGTGATCGAACCCATCGAGGTCGAAGTCGCTGCCGATGTCGCGGTTGAGCCGCGCCAGCAGGTTGAGCGTGAAGCGCGCGGTGACGCCGTTGGCGTCGTTGTAGGCCGGGGCGATGATCGACGGCGACTTCTGCAGGTCGATGCCGACCAGCGCGCCGCCGCGCCCGCCCATGGTCTGGCGCATCGCGCGCAGCAGCCGCACCGCCTCGGCGTCGGTGAAGTTGCCGAGCGTGGAGCCGGGGAAGAACACCAGCGCGTGGTCGGCCTCGCGCCCGGGCTCCGGCAGCGGCACCGGCTGGGTGAAGTCGGCGCACACCGGCAGCACCTCGACGTCGCCGAACTCGCGGTCGAGCCGCTCGACGCTGGCCAGCAGCGCGCTGCGCGAGATCTCGATCGGCGTGTAGGCGACGGGATCCTCGAGCGCATCGAGCAGCAGCCGCGTCTTGCGCCCGCTGCCGCTGCCGTACTCGACCACGTGCGCGCGCGGGCCGACCGCTGTGGCGATCTCGCGCGCGCTGTCGGCGAGCAGCGCCAGCTCGACGCGGGTGAGGTAGTACTCCGGCTGGCGGGTGATCTCCTCGAACAGCTCCGAGCCGCGGCGGTCGTAGAAGTACTTCGACGGCAGCCGCTTGGGCGTGCGCGCCAGCCCGGCGAGCACGTCGCCGGTGATGTCGTCGGGCGTGGGCTGCAGGTCGGTGAGCTTCAGGACGGCGTTCATCCGGGATCGCGCGCCAGGCGCAGCCCGCTGAACTGCCAGCGCGCCGACGGCGGGAAGAAGTTGCGGTAGCTGGCGCGCGCGTGGTCGCGCGGCGTGGCGCAGCTGCCGCCGCGCAGCACCCACTGGCCGTTCATGAACTTGCCGTTGTACTCGCCGAGCGAGCCCGGCAGCGGCGCGAACCCCGGATACGCGGTGTACGCCGAGGCGGTCCATTCCCAGACGTCGCCGAACAGCTGCTGCAGCCCGGCGCCGTCGTCGCGCGCGGCCTGCGGGTGCAGCGCGCCGGATTCGACGAAATTGCCGTCGACGGCGACGCCGGCCGCGGCCTGCTCCCACTCGGCCTCGGTGGGCAGGCGCGCGCCGGCCCAGCGCGCGAAGGCGTCGGCCTCGTAGTAACTGACATGGCAGGCCGGCGCGTGCGGATCGCGCTCGCGCCAGCCGCCCAGGGTGAACTCGCGCGCGCCGTCCTCGTGCCAGTACAGCGGCCGCCGCCAGCCTTCGGCCTGCAGCAGCGCCCAGCCGTCGCTGAGCCACAGCGCCGGATCGTCGTAGCCGCCGTCGGCGACGAACTGCGCGTACTCGGCGTTGCCCACCGGGCGGCTCGCCAGTGCGTGCGCCGGCACCAGCACGCGGTGGCGCGGCGATTCGTTGTCGAAGGCGAACGCGGCCGCGCGCGGCCAGGGCGCGGCGCCGATGTCCGCGATCGCCTCCTCGCGCGCGATCCAGCGCAGTGGCGTCGCCGCGCCGGCGCGCGTGGCGAGGTCGCCGCGATAGGTCGGCGCCAGCGGATTGCTCCACAGCGCGTGCTTGATGTCGGTCAGCAGCAGTTCCTGGTGCTGCTGCTCGTGGTGCGTGCCCAGCAGGAGCACGCGCGCGGCGTCGGCGTCGAGGTCGCCGGCGGCGAAGCGCCGCTCCATGCGCGCGTCGACCTCGCCGCGGTAGTCGAGCACCTGCGCCAGCGACGGCCGCGACAGCAATCCGCGCCGCGGCCGCGCGTGCATCGGGCCGACGCTGTGGTAGTAGCTGTTGAACAGGAAGTCCCAGTGCGCGTCGACCGGCACGTAGCCCGGCCGCGCGCCGAGCACGAAGCGCTCGAAGAACCAGGTGGTGTGGGCCAGGTGCCACTTCGCCGGGCTGGCGTCGGCCATGCTCTGCACCATCGCGTCCTCGGCCGACAGCGGTTCCGCAAGCGCGAGGCTGTGCGCGCGCACCGCACGATAACGGCCGGCGAGCGCGGCCGGGTCGGCCGCGGGCGCGGGATGGCTGGCAGTGGCGGTGCGGGGGGACATCAGGCAAGGATTGTGCTGGCGCGCCCGCAAGGCATGGTGACGATGCCGGCGTCCGTGCACGGTAGCAGACCCGTCGCTCGAGCCATGCAATCCCGCGGGAACGACGGAAGCCGCGACGCTCTCCTGCAGGATCCCCGTCCGATCATCGCGGCTTCCGTCGCTCCCCCGGCAGGCGCCGGCGGCCGCTGCCGCCGGCGTTACAGTGGACGCATGCCGGAAGCGCCCGCCATCGCCGTCGACCCGGATCCCGCACGCGCGCGCGACGCGTTCGTGCCCTTCGACGGCACGCTCTACCTCGACTGCGCGGCGCGCGGGCCGCGGCTGCGCGCCGCGCTCGCCGCCGGGCAGGCGGCGCTCGCGGAAGACGCGACGCCGTGGCGTGATCCCGCCGCCTCCATCGAGGAGCGCACCGAGCGCCTGCGCGCGACCGCCGCGGCGACCGTGTTCGACGGCGACGCCGATGCGCTCGCGCTCGCGCCCTCGGCCGCCCATGGCCTGGCCACCGCCGCGCGCAACCTGGCGCTCGACGCCGGCGACGCGGTGCTGGTGCTCGACGGCCAGTTCCCGTCCAACCTGCTGCCGTGGCAGCAGCGCTGCGCCGACGCCGGCGCGCGCCTGGTCGGCGTGTCGCGCGGAGACGGCGAGGACTGGACCGGCGCGGTCCTCGCCGCGCTCGAACGCGAGCCGCGCACGCGCGCCGTCGCGCTGCCGCATGCGCGCTGGAACGACGGCGCGCTGCTCGACCTCGACCGCATCGCCGATCGCGTGCACGCGGCCGGCGCCGCGCTGGTGCTGGACCTGAGCCAGAGCCTCGGCGTCCTGGCCGCGGACCTCGCGCGCTGGCGGCCGGACTTCGCGGTGTCGGTCGGCTACAAATGGCTGTTCGGGCCGATCGGCCTGGCGTGGCTGTGGGCGGCGCCGCATCGGCGCGCCGTGGGCGTTGCGATCGACCAGCACTGGTCCGCGCGCGATCTCGCGCAGGGCTGGCATTTCGCGGTCGACCGCGTGCGCCCGCATCGTGCCGGCGCGCGCCGCTTCGACGCCGGCGGCCTCGACGACCCGGTGCGGCTGGCGATGGCGCAGGCCGGACTCGACCAGATCGGCGCCTGGGGCGTGGCCGCGATCTGCGCGGCGCTGGGCGAGCGCACGCGCGCGCTCGACGCCGCGCTCGACGCGCACGGCCTGTCGTCGTGGAAGACCCCGGGCCACGCGCCGCACATCACCGCGCTGCGCCCGCCGGCCGACCGGCTCGACGCCGTTTTCGACGCCCTGCGGCGCGAGCGCATCGCCTGCACGCGCCGCCTGGGCGTGCTGCGGATCGCGCCGCACCTGCACGTCGGCGTGGACGACATGCGGCGCGTGGCCGAGGTGGCGGCCGGCGCGCGCTAGCGGATCCCACGGTGCGCGGCTTGTCGTGGGAGCGGCTTCAGCCGCGAGCTTTCGGGCAAGCGCTCGCGGCTGAAGCCGCTCCCACATGGCTCGCTGTGCGTCACGCGCGCGCCGCGAGCCGCAGCCCGCGCGGCGTCAGCGCGCGCTCGACGCCTTCGAACGCGCCCTGCACCAGCAGCGCCAGCAGCGCCGCGGGCACCGCGCCCTCGAGGATCAGGCCGATGTCGTCCAGGCGGATGCCGGCGAGGATCGGCTGGCCGTAGCCGCCGGCGCCGATCAGCGCGCCGAGCGTGGCGGTGCCGACGTTGATCACCGCGGCGGTCTTGATGCCGGCCAGGATCGTGCGCAGCGCCAGCGGCAGCTCCACCCGCCACAACCGCGTGCGCGGCGGCAGGCCGATCGCGGCCGCGGTCTCGCGCAGTTCCAGCGGGATGCCGGTCAGGCCGGCGTGCGTGTTGCGCACGATCGGCAGCAGGCTGTAGAGGAACAGCGCCGCGATCGCCGGCTTCGCGCCGATCCCGAACAGCGGGATCATGAACACGAACACCGCCAGCGACGGCAGCGTCTGCAGCACGCCGGTGGCCGACAGCACCACCTGCCCCAGCCGCGGCCGCCGCGCCGCGAGGATGCCCAGCGGCAGCGCCACCAGCAGCGCCAGCCCGAGCGAGACCGCGACCAGCGCCAGGTGCTCGCGGGTGCGCTGCCAGATGCGCGCGGCGCGGCCGCGGCTTTCCGGCGCGTCGACGCCGAGCCAGTCGGCGGCGACGTCGGCCTCCTTCTCGTGGCCGAGCTTCACCCGCGCGTTGAGCCGCTGCATGGTCGCCGCGTCGATGCGCCCGGCCATGCCGCGCAGCGCCTGCGCCCAGGCCGGCGCGCGCTGCGCCAGGTCGGCGCGATACAGGTACACCGCCTCGTACGAGGGGAAGTAGTGGCGGTCGTCGGCCAGCACGGTCAGCTTGTAGTACGGGATCTCCGCGTCGGTGGAGTACAGGTCGGTCGCGTCGATCGCGCCGCTGGCCAGCGCGCGGTAGGCGAGGTCGTGGTCGAGGCCATCGGGCTTCTGCGGCAGGCCGTAGGCGTCGCGCAGGCCCGGCCAGCCGTCGGCGCGCTGCATGAACTCGTTGCTCAGGCCGAGCTTGAGGCCCGGATGCGCGCGCAGGTCGGACAGCGTGGCGATGCCGAGCGACTGCGCGCGCGTCGCGCGCATGCCGATCGCGTAGGTGTTGTCGAAGCCGAGCGGATCGGTCATCGCCAGGCCGCGCCTGGCGAGCTCGGCGCGCAGCGTGGCGAGGTCCGCGCCCGGCATCTGCAGCAGTTCCTCGGCCAGGGTGCCGGTGTATTCGGCGTAGGCGTCGACCTGGCCGTTGCCGAGCGCGCGCCAGAGGATGCGGGTGCCGCCGAGCTGGCGCCTGTGCTCGACCTGCAGCCCCTGCCGCCGCGCGAGGCCGGCGCCGATCTCGCCCAGCAGCACGCCCTCGGTGAAGTTCTTGGAGCCGATGACGAGGCGGGTGTCGGCCGTGGCTGGCGGCGGGGTGCCTTGCGGTACATCGGATGCCTTGGCCGAGGCCGCATTCGCCATGCCGATGACGAGGGCAAAGCCGAGTGTCGCGGCCCGCTTCACGCGACCTCCCCCACGCCGCGCTGCGCGGTCATGAACGCATGCACGAACGGCTCCGCCGGCGCGTCCAGCAATTCGCGCGCGCTGCCCTGCTGCAGCACGCGGCCGTCGCGCAGCAGCACCAGGGTGTCGCCCAGCCAGGCCGCCTCGGCGACGTCGTGGGTCACCAGCACCACCGTCTTGCCGAGCCGCTCGAACAGCGCGCGCATCTGCGCCTGCAGCTCGTGGCGCACGATCGGGTCGAGCGCGCCGAGCGGCTCGTCGAGCAGCAGCACGGGCGGGTCCAGCATCAGCGCGCGGATCAGGCCGACGCGCTGGCGCTGGCCGCCGGAGAGTTCGGCCGGATGCCGCGCGAGCGCGTCGAACGGCAGCTGGCACAGCCCTGCCAGCTCGCGCAGCCTGGCGTCGATGCGCGCGCGCTCCCAGCCCAGCGTGCGCGCCAGAAGCGCGGCGTTGCCGGCGCCGGTCAGGTGCGGGAACAGCCCGCCTTCCTGGATCACGTAGCCGATCCGGCGGCGCTGCTCGAGCAGGGTGTCGCGCCGCAGCGGCGCGCCGTCGAAGCGCACCTCGCCGCGGTCCGGCCATTCCAGCCCGAGCAGCATGCGCAGCACGCTCGACTTGCCGGCGCCGCTGGGCCCGATCAGCGCGGTGGTGCGGCCGGGCGCGATCGACAGGTCGAGCGCATCGAGCGCGACCGTCGCGCCATAGCGCTTGCAGACCTGGCGCAGTTCGAACATCGCGCGAGGATAGCGTAGGCGGGGGCTACGTCCCCGGCGCCCCGCACGACGCGGGCCTGCGTCATGCCCACCGCGCATGGACCGCGGTCCCGCCAACGCGAGACCAGGCGCCGCCAGCGCGGCGCTCCTACAGGCAGCGGCGCCAGACCAGGCAGCGGTTGTTGGCGGGCATCGCGACGTCGTCGGCCAATCGCAGGCCAACCGCGTTCGCAAGCGCGTCCACCGCTTCAAAATCGCGGATGCCCGAGCGCGGGTCGCGCGCCTGCAGCCACGCGTCGAACGCGCGGTTGCTGTCGCTGGTATGCGCACCGGCGTAGTTGAACGGCCCGTACACCGCGAGCACGCCGCCATCCGCATCCGCCAGCAGGCGCCCGACGCCGGCGAAGAAGGCTTCGACTCCGGGCCAGCCCATGATGTGCAGGGTGTTGGCGCTGAACACCGCGTCGTATCCGCGTACCGGCCAGGGCCCGCGTGCGACGTCCAGTTCGAGCGGCGGCGGCGTGTTCGCCAGGCCCGCCTCGTCCAGCCAGGCGCGGATGCCCGGCAGGTGCTCCGCGCGCTCGGAGCACTGCCACGCCAGCCACGGCATCGCCGCGGCGAAGTGCACGGCGTGCTGGCCGGTGCCGCTGCCGATCTCGAGCACGCGGCGGCGATCGGCGAAGCAGTCGCGCAGCACCGCGAGGATCGGTTCGCGGTTGCGTTCGCAGGCGGGGGCGAAGGGCTTGTCGATGGGTCGATTTCCGGTGGTTGCGGGAGAGGCGGCGCGGCCAGCTTCGGCCCGCGCATTGCCCGTGCTCGTGCGTCAGGCGCCCGCGCGCTGGCCGCGTGCGCGGATGCGACGCATGATGGCGCCATGCCGGCCATCGCGCATCCCGCCACCCGCGTCCTTCCGGTGCCGCCGGCGCGCTGGCCGCCGCCCGGGGACCGTATCCGCCTCGAAGCGGTGGAGTTCGCGCCCAAGAACGAGCTCCACGTCACCCTGGTCGGCAACGCGCTGGGCCGCGAGCTGCGGGCGGTGTTCGGCGCGCGTGCACGCGCGCTGGTGGACGCGGCGTTCGACGCGCAGGACTGGCGGTTCCGGCGCACCGGATGCCAGCTGCTGCTGCGCAAGGCTTACGCCGATGCGGGCACGGCGCACGTGGCCCATTCGATCGTCGAGCTGGTCGAGCTGCCGGCGATGGCGCCGTTCCACCGCGCGCTCGGCCACGCGCTGGGCCGGCAGCTGCCGCTGCCGCCGCCGCATGTGACGCTGTACACGGCGGGGCGCGCGCAGGGCATCGGCGTGTCGAGCTTGGCGCGACTGCGGGCGTTCACCCTGCGCGAACTGTTGGCCGGCGAGGGCGCGACTGCGCGCGCGGACTAGCAGCGCGGTCATTCCCCACGCCTTGTCATTCCGAGTGCAGCGAGGAATCCATTCCGGTCGCTCGGCAGGATTCCTCGCTGTGCTCGGAATGACAAGGAGAATGCGACGACGACGCCTGCGTCTCACCCGCTGCGACGCGTCTTTGGCCCACTCGTGCGTCATCCGACGGGGGCATCGCATGGCACAGGCACTGGCGCGGCGCGACGAGGGCGACGACACGATGCCGGCGGCGATCGGCGGCCGCGCGCGCGACGGCGCGGCGCTGACGCAGGCGCTGGCGCGCCGCTACGGCGACCGCATCACCGGCAGCTTCACCCTGCCCGCGCGCGCGGGCGAGTACGCGCCGATGCCCGGCGACGTGCCGCGGGCGCTGGCGGCGGCGCTGCGCGCGCGCGGCATCGAGCGGCTCTACGCCCACCAGGCCGAGGCCTGGCACGCGGCGCGGCGCGGCGAGCACGTCGCCATCGCCACGCCCACCGCGTCGGGCAAGTCGCTGTGCTATGCGCTGCCGGTGCTGGCCGCGGCGATGGAGTCGGGCGCGAAGGCGCTGTTCCTGTTTCCGACCAAGGCGCTGGCGCAGGACCAGGTCGCCGAGCTGCTGGAGCTCGGCGCCGCCGGCGGGCTCGGCGTGAAGGTGGCCACCTTCGACGGCGACACCCCGGGCGACGCGCGCCAGGCGATCCGCCTGCACGGCGACGTCGTGGTCAGCAACCCGGACATGCTCCACCAGGCGATCCTGCCGCACCACACCAAGTGGGCGCAGTTCTTCGAGAACCTGCGCTACGTGGTGGTCGACGAGGTGCACACCTACCGCGGCGTGTTCGGCTCGCACGTGGCCAACGTGCTGCGCCGGCTCAAGCGCGTGTGCGCGTTCTACGGCGTGCGGCCGCAGTTCGTCCTGTGCTCGGCGACGATCGGCAACCCGCGCGAGCACTGCGAGGCGCTGGTCGAGGACTGCGTGCACGCGATCACCGCGTCCGGCGCTCCCGGCGGCGAGCGCCACGTGCTGCTGTGGAACCCGCCGGTGGTCAACCGCGAGCTCGGCCTGCGCGCGTCGGCGCGCTCGCAGTCCAACCGCATCGCGCGCATCGCGGTGAAGTCGGGGCTCAAGACGCTGGTGTTCGCGCACAGCCGGCTGATGGTGGAGGTGCTGACCAAGTACCTGAAGGACGTGTTCGACGCCGACCCGCGCAAGCCGCCGCGCATCCGCGCCTACCGCGGCGGCTACCTGCCCGCGGAGCGCCGCGCGGCCGAGCGCGACATGCGCGCCGGGCGCATCGACGGCATCGTCTCGACCTCGGCGCTGGAGCTGGGCGTGGACATCGGCAGCCTCGACGTGGTGGTGCTCAACGGCTACCCGGGCACGGTGGCGGCGACGTGGCAGCGCTTCGGCCGCGCCGGCCGGCGGCACCGGCCGAGCCTGGGCGTGCTGGTGGCCAGCTCGCAGCCGCTCGACCAGTACGTGGTGCGGCACCCGGACTTCTTCGCCGACGCCAGCCCCGAGCACGCGCGCATCGCGCCGGACCAGCCGCTGCTGCTGTTCGACCACATCCGCTGCGCGGCCTTCGAGCTGCCGTTCGCGGCCGGCGACGGCTTCGGCCCGGTCGATCCGGCGGTGTACCTGGAGGCGCTGGCCGAGACCGGCGTGGTGCACCGCGAGGGCGACCGCTGGGAATGGATCGCCGACAGCTACCCGGCCAACGCGGTGAGCCTGCGCTCGGTGGCCGACGGCAACTTCGTCGTCGTCGACCGCAGCGACGGCGCGCAGCGGATCATCGCCGAGGTCGACTACTCCGCGGCCGCGCTCACGTTGTACGAAGGCGCGATCCACATGGTGCAGTCCACGCCCTACCAGGTGGAGAAGCTCGACTGGGAAGGCCGCAAGGCCTTCGTCACCCGCACCCACGTGGACTACTACACGGACAGCATCGACTACACCAGGCTCAAGGTGCTCGACCGCTTCGAGAGCTGCGCGGCCGGCCGCGGCGACGGCGCGCATGGCAGTTGCAGCCACGGCGAGGTGCACGTGGTGCGGCGCGTGGCGGGCTACAAGAAGATCCGCTACTACAGCCACGAGAACATCGGCTACGGCCCGGTCAACCTGCCAGACCAGGAGCTGCACACCACCGCGGCCTGGTGGCAGCTGCCGCAGGCGGTGCTGCAGCGCGCGTTCGGTTCGAAGCAGGACGCGCTCGACGGCTTCCTCGGCGCCGCGCACGCGCTGCATGTCGTGGCGACGGTGGCGGTGATGGCCGACGCACGCGACCTGCAGAAGTCGGTGGGCAACGGCGACGGCGCCTGGTTCGCGGCCCGCGACGGCGATGGCCACGGGCGCGCGCGGGACCACGACGGCAACGCGGTGGCGGTCGGCGCAGGCGCGCCTGGTAGCGACGCGATGGCGGCATCCGCGCAGTTCGTGCCGACGGTGTACCTGTACGACAACTTCCCCGGCGGCATCGGCCTGAGCGAGCCGCTGTGGCAGCGCCAGGCCGAGCTGGTCGGGCACGCGCGCGACCTGGTCGCGCGCTGCGACTGCGCCGCCGGCTGCCCGGCCTGCGTCGGACCGGTGCTGGCGATCGACGAGGCGAAGGCCGCGGCGACGCCGAAGCAGCTCGCGCGGCAGGTGCTCGAGCTGCTGGCGGAGCGGCCGGCGTGACCCTGCCGCCTTCCCGTGGGAGCGGCTTCAGCCGCGAGCTCTTCGACGGTTGCCGCAGATCGGCTGCTGCTGTGGGAGCGGCGGAAGCCGCGATGCTTTTCGACAGGACTCGCGGCTTGCGGTCGCGGCTTCCGCCGCTCCTGCAGGGTGTCGTCCCGGCCCACGCCTCGAAAAGCTCGCGGCTCAAGCCGCTCCCACGGGCGGACAGGCCATGAGCGTCTCGCTGCAGGCGCTGCGCGCGCTGCGGCGCGAGGCCGGCGCGCCGACCGCCGCTGCCGCCGATCCGCCCGCGGCGCCGTCCGCGCAGTCGGTCGCATCGCTGCGCCGCCTGCTCGGCCTGCGCGAGCGTGCGCTGCCCACGCTGCCTGCGCGCGGCCCCGTCGACCGCGCGCTGCCCGGCGAGGAGATCGTGCCCGGCCTGCGCCTGCTGCAGGCGCACGTGCCGATCGACGCGCCGCCGCCGGCGTGGTCGCTCGCGTTCGCCGCGCGCGCGACCCCTGCGCGCAATCGTGCGAGCGTCGCCAGCGGCGCGGCGCCGGACGCCATCGATCCGCGCGACCTGCTGTTCTTCGACACCGAGACCACGGGGCTGGCCGGCGGCACCGGCACCCGCGCCTTCATGGTCGGCGCCGCCGATTTCCACCGCGATCCCGAGCGCGGCGACGGGCTGCGCGTGCGCCAGCTGCTGATCACGACGATGGCCGCCGAGGCCGGCATGCTGCTCGCCTTCGCCGGCTGGCTGTCGCCGCGCACGGTGCTGGCCAGCTACAACGGCCGCTGCTACGACGCGCCGCTGCTGAAGGCGCGCTACCGGCTGGCGCGGCTGGGCGAGCCGCTGTCCGCGCTCGCGCACGTCGACCTGCTGTTCCCCGCGCGCCGGCGCTGGCGCGGGCGCTGGGAAAACTGCCGGCTGGCGACGGTCGAACGCGAGGCGCTGGGCGTGGTGCGCGAGGACGACCTGCCCGGCGCGCAGGCGCCGGAAGCATGGCTGCGCTACCTGCGCGGCGGCCCGGCGGCGATGCTGCGCCGCGTGTGCGCGCACAACCACCAGGACGTGGTGACGCTGGCGCTGCTGATGCGGCGCCTGGTCGCGCTGCACGCCGAGGATGCGGGGTCGACGGGTTAACGTTTTGCACACGGCCGCGCCGGCACGCTGGCCGCTCTCGCCACGGAGCACGCCGATGACCCTCTCGTCGAACCTCGCGCCGAACCGTCGGCCGGCCGTGATCGCCTCGCTGGGGACGCTGTGCGCGCTCGCACTGGCGGCCTGCGCGCCGAAGCCAACCACCGACGGCGCGCCGCCGGCCGATACCGCCCCGGCGGCCACCGAACCCGCGCCGGCCGCCGCCGACGCCGCGACGCCGCCCGCCGCGGCGACGACGCCGGAAGCCGATGCCGCGCCGGGCGCGCCCGACATGTCCGCGCAGTGCAGCGCCGACGCCGCGCAGTCTTTCGTCGGCAAGGAAGCGACCGACGCGACGGTCGCCGACGCCAAGGCCGCGGCGGGCGCGAAGGGCGACGTGCGCGTGATCAAGCCCGGCCAGCCGGTGACGATGGACTTCCGCGGCGACCGCCTCAACGTCGAGGTCGACGAGCGCAACGCGATCGTCAGGATCACCTGCGGCTGACGCGACCACCCGAAGCGCGCGGCTTGCGCGCGCGCCCGATCGCCACGAGGTTTCGCCGAACGATGCGACGCTACGCCTGGTTCATCCTCGTACTGGCGGCGCTCGCGCTGTGGGGATGGTCGCGGCACGATGCGCAGCCTGCCGGCAGCGCGGCGCCCGCCGCGTCGACCACCGCGCGCGCGCCCGTGCCGGCGCCGGCGGAACCGGCCGCGCATGCGCGCGCACCATCGGCGCAGCCCGCGCGTGCCGGCTGGCCCGCCTGGCTGCCGCCGGAGGCCCTCGACACGCTGCGGCTGGTCGCGCGCGGCGGTCCGTTCCCGCACCGCCAGGACGGCGCCGTGTTCCAGAACCGCGAGCGCCTGCTGCCCGCGCAGCCGCGCGGCTACTACCGCGAGTACACCGTGCGCACGCCGGGATCGCGCGACCGCGGCGCGCGCCGCATCGTCACCGGCGGCGACCCGCCGGCGGAGTTCTTCTACAGCAACGACCACTACCGCAGCTTCCGCCGCTTCGCGCCCGCGGGGGACGCGCGATGAGCGCGACCGAGCTGCGCGCGCTGCTCGCCGACGCCGCCCAGAACGGCGCCTACTTCGTCGACGTGCGCGACCGCGAGGCGCTGGAGGAGATCGCGCGCGAGCTCGGCTTCGCGGTGGTCGCGATCGACTTCGCCGGGCGCGACGACAAGGACGAGGTGCTCGACGGCTTCGCCGCGGCGCTGCGCTTCCCGGAGTGGTTCGGCCACAACTGGGACGCGCTCGCCGACTGCCTCGGCGACCTGTCGTGGTGGCCGGCCGGCGGCTACCTGCTGCTGCTCGACCACGCCGCCGCCTGGCGCGAGGCCGACGCCGCCGGCTTCGCCACCCTGCTCGACGTGCTGGGCGACGCGGCGGCCGCATGGTCCGCGCGGCAGGTGCCGTTCTGGGCGCTGGTGCCGCTGTCGGCGCGCGCGCTCGAAGCGATCGACTGAGCGTTCGGGCAATCCGCGCCGCGGGATGAACCCGCTCCAACCGCGGCGTGCGGGCGCGCACGCTTCCACGATTTCGTTCGTGAAATCTAACGCTCCGGCTACAAACGGCTGCGCAGAATGCCCGCGTCACCAACGACGACGAGGTCCCGCGATGAGAACCACGATCCTTCCCCTGACGGCGGCGCTCGCCTTGCTGCTGGCGGCCTGCCACAAGGACGACAGCAACGTGATGTCGCCGGACGCCGCGCCGCCGCCGGCCGACACCACCGCGCCTGCGGAAACGACCACGCCTCCGCCGGCCGACGACACCATGCAGCCGCCGCCGACCGACACCACGACGCCGCCGCCGGTCGAAGGCACGCAGCCGCCACCGGACATGCCGCCGCCGACCGATACCCCGGCCGATCCGGACAACCCGGATACGCCGACCGACTCGACGGCACCGCCACAGGGCTGACCCTCCCCTCTCTCCCGGATCAGCTCCTTGGCCCGCCTTCCTTCGGGGAGGCGGGCTTTCTTCGTCAGCGCGGCTTGCGCCTGGCCGCCGCGCGCGCCTGCCTGGCCGCTTCGCGCCGCGCGCGGCGCAGGAACTTCAGTGCGGCCTGCTCCCACTGGCGCGCACCGCGCGCACCCGCGGCGGCGCGCGCCAGCGAGCCGTCGCGCCAGCCCGCGAACACCGCCGGATCGACGTAGGCCCTGCGGCACACCGCCGGCGTGTTGCCGAGCACGCGGGCGACGTCGGCGACGACCGCCTTCTGCGCGGCGGCAACGGCGCGCTCCCCGCCGCGGCGCGGCGGCGATGCGTCGGCGAACAGACGGAACGCCTGCAGGGTGCCGCCCCAGGTGCGGAAATCCTTGGCGGTGAAGTCGGCGCCCATCGCCTCGCGCAGGTAGTCGTTGACCGCGCCCGAGTCGACCGGCCGCAGCTCGCCGTCGTCGTCGCGGTACTGGAACAGCGCCTGTCCCGGCAGCTCCTGGCAGGCGCGCACCAGCTTCACCAGCCGCGCATCGTCGAGCTCGATTTCCTGGCGCTGGCCGCCCTTGCCGGTGAACGCCAGCCGCGCGCGCCCGCCGCGCAGGAACTCGACGTGCCGGTTGCGCAGCGTGGTCAGGCCGTGCGAGCGGTTGGCGCGCCGGTATTCGTCGTTGCCCACGCGCACCAGCGTGTCCGCCATCACCGACACCACGATCGCCAGCACCTTGTCGCGCGGGAAGCCGCGCAGCGCGAGGTCGCGCCGCAGGCGCCGGCGCAGCCTGGGCAGCGCGCGCGCGAAGTCGAGGATGCGGTCGAACTTGCCCTCGCCGCGCGCATCCTGCCAATCGGGGTGGTAGCGGTACTGCTTGCGCCCTCGCGCGTCGCGCCCGGTGGCCTGCAGGTGGCCGTTGGCGCGCGTGCAGATCCACACCGCGGTATAGGCCGGCGGCACCGCGAGGGCGCGGATGCGCGCCAGCGTCGCGGCGTCGCGCACCGCGACGCCGTCGGGACGGCGGTAGCGGAAACCGCGGCCGGCGCGCAGGCGCGCGATGCCGGGGTCGGCGTCGCTCACCCACACCAGCCCGGCGCCGGCGGCCGCCTGTTCCGCGGCGGCGGCTTCGTCCTGGTCGCGCGCGTTCGGTCGGCTGGCGGGCATCGGCCGAGCGTGGGCGCGGCCGTGTCAACGACGCGACAACGCGCACCCGGCGATGGCGTGGCGCGCGCGGGTCCCGCGGGTCGCGTCAGTCGCGCTTGCCGCTGAAGTCGAGCGACTCGTCGCGCCTGGCGTCGTCGCTGCTCCAGGTCGCCTCGCGCACGCGCTCGCAGTCCTTCGACACCGGCTCGCCGGGCTGGCTCGGCGCGCTCGCGCACAGCGGGTTGGCGTCGACCGCGGCGTTGCTGTCGCGGTACTGCACGCCGCCGCAGCCGCCGGCGGACGCGGCGACGGCGAGCGCCAGCAGGCATGCCGGCAGCGATCGGGGAGAGCGGTTCGCGGTGGGCAAGCGCATGCGGGCGTCCTCGTGGAGGTTTGCGGCGATTGTGCATCAACGCCGGCATGCAAGCGTTGGCGTGTCGCGCCCGGGCGACAGCTCGCCGACGCGTGCAGGGACGTCCCATGCGGCTGCGCGCGGTCGCGCAGGATCGCCCGCGCCTCAGTGCCCGGCGATCAGCCGCGCGGTGGAGACGGCGAGTCGCTCGGCGGCGTCGCCGAACGCATCGCGGCCGCCCTCGGCGTACACGCCGCGGCCTTCGCCCAGGCGCGTGGCGACATCCTGCGCGACCTGCCGTCCCTGCTCGAACGCGGAGCGCAGGCTGCCGTCGAACGCCGTCGCCGCATCCGCCGCGCTGTCGAAGTGGCCGCCGGCGACGCCGTTGAACGCCTCGCGCGCGACATCGGTCAGCCCGGTGATCGCGCGCGCGACCTCGCCGATGTCGGTCGCCGACGGCGCGCGGCCGCTGGTCAGCGCGCCGCTGGCGAGCGTGCCCAGGGCGCCCTGCAGGTGGCTGGCGTCGAGCGCGCCGGGAATGCCACGCGCGAAGGTGTCGATGGCGAGGCTGGCGATGCCCTGGAACTGCGACGGCAGATTGGCCGAGACCGCGTCCTTGGCCGCATCGGTCAGCGATCCGCCGACCAGGCTTTGCGCGACCGCCGCCACCGCGCCCGGCAGGCCGCCGGTGACCGCGCCCATGAGCGCGGCGCCGACGATGCCCTGCAGGTCGTCGGCGTCGATGCCGAGCATGTCGCCCAGCTGGCCGAGCGCCGAGGACAGCCCGGTGACGTCGCCGACCGCGCCCAGCGCGTTGCCGATCGCCTCCGCCAGCGAGTCCACCGCCTGCCCGATCGCATCGGCCACGCTTTCGGCGGCGTTGCCGATGCCATCGGCGTCGGAGGCACTGTTGCTGGCCGCATTCGAACCGCCGTTGCCGACACCGCCGGCGCCATCGCTGCCGTCGCCCATGGCCCTGCCCTCCCGATCATTGGTTTCCCGACCCTAGGCCTGCGGCGCCGAGGGAGGAACCCCGGAACAACCCGAGGGTCGCGACCGGGATCGCGGTGCGCGGCGTCAGCCGGCGGGATCGGCCACCGCGCCGGCCGGCGCCGGCGCGCGCGCGTAGCGCCAGGCGATCAGCACCGCCACCGCCAGCAGCAGGCCGGCGATGAACCACGGCGCGCCCGGCAGGTGCAGCGGCGCGTGCTCGCCGATGAACCAGCCGAAGCTGCCGGCGAAGATCGTCGGGCCGACGATCCCGGCCATCGACACCAGGCTCATCAGCGCGCCCTGCACCCGGCCCTGCACCTCGGGGCCGACCTGGCGCGTGATCAGCGCCTGCGTCGCCGGCGCCGAGATCGCCCACAGCGCGCTGATCGGCAGGCCGAGCAGGAAGATCCAGCCGTGGTCGGCGATCCCGTACACCGCGAAGCCGATCGCGCCGCAGGCCAGCGAGCCGAGCAGTGCGCGGCGCTCGCCGAAGCGCTTCACCACCCGCCCGACCAGGCCGACGTTGACGATGATGTTGAGCACGCCGACCGCGGCCAGCACGTAGCCGACCTCCTTCTGGCCCCAGTGGTAGGCGTAATCGGCGAACAGCACGAACACGCTCGGGTACACGTAGTGCGCCAGGTTGGCGATGAACACCACCGCCGCCAGCCCGAACACCTGCGGATAGCTGCGCAGCAGCCGCATCGAGCCCAGCGGGTTGGCGTGCGCCCAGTCGAAGCGCGGCGTGCGCCGCTCCGGCGGCAGCGACTCGGGCAGCACGAACAGCCCGTAGCAGAAGTTGAGCAGCGCCAGCCCGGCGGCGAACCAGAACGGCCAGCGCAGTCCGATCTCGCCCAGCCAGCCGCCGATCAGCGGCCCGATCACGAAGCCCACGCCGAACGCGGCGCCGATCATGCCGTAGCTCTTGGCGCGCTGGTCCGGCGGGGTGACGTCGGCGATGTAGGCGTTGGCGGTGGTGAAGCTGGCCGAGGTCATCGCCGAGATGATGCGGCCGACGAACAGCCACGCCAGCGACGGCGCCAGCGCCATGAAGATGAAGTCCAGCCCCAGGCCCAGGCACGAGAGCAGGATCACCGGCCGCCGCCCGAAGCGGTCCGACAGCGTGCCCTGGATCGGCGAGAAGACGAACTGGATCAGCGCGAACATCGTGCCGAACGCGCCGATCCAGTACGCGGCGGTGTCGATGCGGCCGCCGACGAACTGCTGCACCAGGTGCGGCAGCACCGGGATGATGACGCCGAACGCCAGCACGTCGATCAGCACGGTGACGAAGATGAAGGCGAGCGCGGCGCGGCGCACGCGCGGATTGGGAAGTGTGCTCAAACGAAGGATCCGGAGGGTGGCCGCGGGATTGGGGACGCGGCGGGAGCGCGGAGTTTAAGCCCGCGGCCGTTCGCCGCGAACCGGCGAGCGGCGTGCCGGCACGCCGGGCGGGCGATCAGCGCGTTTCGCGCCGCGATTGTTCTCCGGGCAGGGACAATCACGGTGCCCGCGCGCCGGCGCCGCGGCGTCGCGCCGCAGGGCCAGCGCCCGGGACGCCGCCGCTAGCGTTGCACCTTCGTGTGCAGGGAAACGCCGATCACCAGCACCACCTGGAGCAGCAGGCCGGCCAACCACCACCGCGGGACGACGTAGGTGCATGCCAGTGCGCACAGGAACATCGCGACGACGAGGATCTTCCATTGCCGCGACGCGTCGGTGGCGAAGACGAACCATCCGGTGGCGACCAGCGAGGCAAGCAGCGCGATGAGCCCGAATGGCATGGCGGTGTCCGTGGGTGCGGTCTCGCCTTGGGTTGGCGGCGGCCGGTGTCGTGTGTCGATGATGCCGTCGGCGCGCGCGGCGGTGCGTCCTGGCGGCTGGGCCCGGCCGCCCTAGCGCCCGCCCACCTCGATGAAGCGCAGGAACTCCGCCCGCGTGCGCGCGTCCTCGCGGAAGCTGCCGAGCATGGTGGAGGTGGTCATGCTCACGCCGCGCTTGTGGATGCCGCGCGTGGTCATGCACTCGTGCACCGCCTGGATCACCACGCCGACGCCGCGCGGCGCCAGCACGTCCTGGATCACGTTGGCGACCTGCGCGGTCAGCTTCTCCTGCACCTGGAAGCGGCGCGCGTAGGTCTCCACCACCCGCGCCAGCTTGCTGATCCCCACCACCTTGCCGTCGGGTAGGTAGCCGACGTGGGCGCGGCCGATGATCGGCGCCATGTGGTGCTCGCAGTGGCTCTCGAACTCGATGTCGCGCAGCACGATCATCTCGTCGTAGCCGCCGACCTGCTCGAAGGTGCGCTCGAGGTAGTCGCGCGGATCGTCGGCGTAGCCGCTGAACCAGTCGCCGTAGGCCTCGACCACGCGCTTGGGCGTGTCGAGCAGGCCCTCGCGCGCGGGATCCTCGCCGGCCCAGCGCAGCAGCGTCCGCACCGCGTCCTCGGCCTGGGCGCGGCCGACGCCGTTGCGCTGTTCGTCGGATCGGGCCATCGGCGGGCTCCTGCACGGGGGACGCGCATGGTACCGCGGCCCGGCGCGGCCGAAGCGATCCGGCCGTGATCGTCGCGGCCAGTGTGTCGCCGGCGCCGGAGGCCCGGCCGGCTAGTGGTCGCGGCGCATGCCGCCGGCGTCGTCGACGTCGTCGTGGTGGCGCCAGGCGTCGCGGACGGCGTCGCGCGCCTCGGTCCAGAGCAGGCGCGAATCAGCCTTGCGGCGCAGCCAATCGCGCGCGAGCTGGGGCTCGACGTCCTCGAAGCGCTCGTCGGGATGCTCGTCGCGGGCGAGGTGGCCGTAGCGGTATGCGGGCGCATAGTCGCGCCAGCTGCGCCCGGTCGAGTAGTAGGGCGCGTCGCGGTAGGTCGACTGGTAGTGCGCCTCGTCGAAGTCGTCCAGGCGCGGCATCGGTTGGGGGTGGCGGTTGTGCATGGTCTTCCCGGTCGGGTCCGGTGGCTGCCTCTTCGGGCGGCGGCACGTGCGTCGCTTGTCTTCTCCGCACGCGTGTATGGATGTCGCCGCAGGCTAGCGGCGCGCCGGTGGTGCCATCGTGAAACTTCACGCCAAGGCTGAACGCATGAATGCGCGCATTCGGCACGCAGTGCGCATTTCGTGCAGGCAATCTTGCTTCGCCGTACAGGCAGTGCGGGATCCGGAACCGGCGAGTACGCGGACACGCCGCGCGCCCGCGGAAACCGCCGTTACGCCACCGCTTGCGCCGTGGGCCGCGGGCGCCAGCCGAGCAGGCGCGCGGGCAGCGTCAGCAGGGCATGCAGGAAGGCGAACAATGCCGAGAACGTGACGCCGACCAGGCGGAACGGCAGCGCGACGAGCCAGGCCAGCGGCCACAGCACCAGCGCGAGCAGCGCCAGCGGCCAGCACAGCACCAGCAGCATGCACCACAGCAGCAGGGCGATCAGGGTCTTCATGGTCGGGCCTCCGGGCATGGACGATGCGCCGCGCGCGCGGCGTCGAGCAAGGTGCCGGCCAGTGGCCCATGCCCGCAAGCGGCCTGCGACGAAACGCCGCAATCGGCGACGAAAGCGGCTTGCGCCGCGCCGGGCGCGGCGCGCGCTCGCCTAGTCCGCCGCTTCCGGCGCGCCCATGTTGCCCTTGCTGTACATCCCCGAGCGATCGAAGCAGCACGCGCGGCGCATGCCGGAGGCGAGCTTGTCGCAGGCGGTGTCGATGCGCTTGCCGCGCGTCTCGGCCTTCTTGCCCGAGGTGATCCAGTGGATCCAGTCGCGTCGCGCCACCGGCGTGATGTCATCCCAGGTCGCCTTCGCGTCCGGGTTCGCCGCGAGCGCCTTGCGCAGGTCGGCGGGCACCGCGGGCTCGGGCTCCCTGTCCACCGGCGCGATCTCGAGCGCGACGGTGTCGCCCACCGACGCGCCGGCCGCCTCGCGCAGCGCAGGTTCGACCTTGAGCCAGTGGCTGCCGTGCCCGTCGGGTTCGAGCGTGGCCTGGAACGCCGCGCCGTCGAGGGTGCCGTCGACGGTGACCATGCTGCGCGTCGGCAGCTTCGCGCTGGCGCCGGCGGGCAGCACCAGGAACGACCAGCGCGCGCCCTTCGGGCTCGCCGGCCGCGACAGCTTGGCTTCGAATCGGATCTTTCCGCCGGTCTTGTCCATCGCGGCACGGTAGCACCGCGCGCCGCGTCCGTCCTGCGCAGCACGCCTTGCCGCGCAAGCCGGCTGCCGCCCTGGAAACGCGCGCGCACACGAAAGTGACTGCGATGGCGGCGGGTATACTCGGCCTCCGCACCCACGCACCACCCTGGCATGCCCAGCGCGCACCAGCTCCAGCGTCGACGACTCCTGCAGGGCATGATCGCCGCGGCAATGCCCGCCGGACTGGCGGCGTGCGGCGGCGGCGAACCGTCGGACCAGCTGGTGGTCGGCGCGTTGCCGGTGACCTGCAACCTCACGCTGCCGGTCGCCTGCGTGGCCCGCGCCAAGGCGCGCGCGGCCGGTGCGCCCGGCATGGGATTCCAGTTCAGCAAGTACAGCGGCTGGCCCGAGGTCAAGGAATCGCTGATGGCCGGGCGCATCCAGGCCGCCTACATGCTGGCGCCGCTGGTGATGGACCTGGCCGACAAGAAGATCCCGGTGAAGATCGTCTCGCTCGGGCACCGTTCCGGCGCGGTGATCATGGTGCGCAGCGATTCGCCGTACCGGCACTTCCGCCAGCTGGCCGGCAAGACCATCGCCATTCCCAGCCGCTTCGCGGTGGATTTCCTGTTCCTGCGCAAGATGCTGCTGCAGGAGGGCATGACCCCGGACGACATCAAACTCGTCGAGATGCCGCCGCCGGACATGCCCGCGGCGCTGTACGCGAACGCGGTCGACGCCTACTGCACCGGCGAGCCTTTCGGCGCCTCGGCCCAGAAGGCGGGTTACGCCCGGCCGCTGCGCATGACCCGCGACGAGTGGCCCAACTACATCTGCTGCGTGCTCACGGTGCGCGAGGAACTCATCCGGTCCGACCGCCCGCTGGTGCAGGCGCTGGTCAACCACGTGCTGGGCGCCGGCCGCTGGCTCGATGCGCGGCAGGCCAATCGCGACAAGGCCGTGGCCATCGCCGCACGCCGCGAGTACTTCAACCAGGATCCGGGCATCATCCGCTTCGTCATGGAGAACCCGACCGACCGCGTCACCTACGGCGACCTGCGGATGATCCGCGACGAGTTCGACGAGCTGATGCGGCTGTCGATCGACGCCGGCACCATCAGCCATCCGATCGCCTACGAGACCTACGTCGACGACAGCTTCGCGAAGGCGGCCAGGCCGGCGGAGATCGTCGTCTGATGGCCGCCGGCATCCCGCGCCGCGCGCGCATCGCCCTGCTCGCCCTGCTGCTCGCGTGCGGCGCGGCCGTGGCCGGCGGTCCCCCGGCTAGCGCCGGCGTGCCCGCGGCAGTCGCACTCAAGGCCGGTGTGTTCGAGCCGCCGCGCGCGGCGCCGGCGCTGTCGCTGCAGTCGTCCAACGGCGGCGCGCTGTCACTGGGCAAGTACCGCGGCAAGGTGGTCCTGCTCGGCTTCGGCTTCACCCATTGCCCGAAGGTGTGCCCGACCACGCTCGCCGTGCTGGCCTCGGCCCGCAAGCGGCTCGGCGAGGTGGGCGCGCAGGTGCAGGTGGTCTACGTCACCGTCGACCCGGAGCGCGACGACGCGGCGCGCATGCGCGAGTACCTGTCCGTGTTCGACCCGGGCTTCGTCGGCGGCACCGGCACGCCGGCGCAGCTGGCCGCCGCGCGCGCGGCCTACGGCGTCACCGCCGTGCGCAAGCCGATGGGCGACACGTATTTCTATGCGCACTCCTCGTCGGTCTACCTGATCGACCGCAAGGGCGTGCTGCGCGGGATGATGCCCTACGGCCACCCGGCCGGGGACTACGTGCACGACGTGCGCGCGCTGCTGGCCGAATGAAAGCGCCGCGCCTTCGATCCCCGCGCCCGCGGTGGCGGCGCTGATGCGGCGCGCCGCGCGCATCGCCGCGCTCTCGCTGGCCGCGGTCGCGGCCGGCGTCGCGGCCTGGGCCGCGTTCGCGCCGGTGCGCGCGCGTGCCGGCCACGAGCAGCCCTTCGTCATCCCCGAGGGCACCTGGGCGCGGCGCCGCGCCGGCGATCCGGTCGAGATCCTGCCGCAGCGCATCCGCCTCACCATCGGCGTCAACGACGTGCTGGTGCTGGAGAACCTGGACGAGGTGCCGCAGACCTTCGGCCCTGCGCTGCTGATGCCCGGGCAGCGGTTCCGCCTGCCGTTCGATCGTCCCTCGGAGTACCAGTTCGCCTGCACCGCGCACGCGAGCGGGCAGATGACTATCATGGTCGAGCCGTTCCCCGCCTCGCCCTGGGCCAGGTTGCGCTGGCGGATGCTGGAACTGGCGGACTCCTTCGGGGACAAGACGCATGAACCACACTCCTGAGGTGGCCGTGGGGCCGCGCGCATGATCCAGCTGCGCCGCGCGCTCCCGGGCATCGCGACCGTCGTGCTGGTGCTGGCCGCCTGGTGGGCGACGGTGGCGGCCACCCGCAGCGTGATCTTCCCCACGCCGTGGCAGGTCGTGCTGGGCACCGCCGACCTCGTGCGCGACGGCACGCTGTGGCTGCACATCGGCGCATCGCTCGGGCGCGTCGCCGCCGGCTTCCTGCTCGCGGTCGCGGTGGCGGTGCCGCTGGGCTTGTGGATGGGCTGGGTGCGCGGCGCGTACGACACGCTCAACCCGCTGTTCCAGATCCTGCGGCCGATCTCGCCGATCGCGTGGATCCCTATCGCGATCCTCTGGTTCGGCGTCGGCAACGCGTCGCCCGTGTACCTGATCTTCATCTCCTCGGTGTTCCCGATGATCGTGCAGACGGTGGCCGGCGTGCACACCATCGAGAAGCGCTACCTGCGCGCGGCCGAGAACTTCGGCGTCTCGCGCTACACGCTGTTCACCCGGGTGGTGATCCCGGCGACGCTGCCGCAGATCATCGTCGGCATGCGCATCGGCCTGGGCGTGGCCTGGCTGGTGGTGGTGGCGGCGGAGATGATCGCGCTGCGCTCGGGCCTGGGCTACCTGATCATGGACTCGCGCAACGCGGGCAACCGCTATGACCTGGTGGTCGCGGGCATGGCCATCATCGGGTTGATCGGATTGCTGCTGGACGGACTGATGCGACTGCTGGAAGGCCTGAAGATCGTGCGGTGGCGCTATGTCCACTAAGATCGACGTGCAGTCGCTGCGCAAGGGCTTCGCCACCGACAAGGGCCCGCTGCCGGTCGTCGACGACGTCAGCCTGCAGGTGGGCGACGGCGAGTTCATCGCCATCGTCGGGCCCTCGGGCTGCGGCAAGTCCACGCTGATGCGGATGGTCGCCGGCTTCATCGCGCCGGACGCAGGCCGGGTGGTGATCGACGGCGCCGAGCGCGCGCGGCCGAGCCCGCAGGGCATCCTGATCTCGCAGCACGGTTCGGTGTTCCCGTGGCTGACCGTGCAGCAGAACCTGATGTTCGGGCTGACCGGCCCGCAGTCGACGCGCGAGAAGGTCGCGATCGCCGACCACTACGCCGCCATCGTCGGGCTCAAGGGCTTCGAAGGCAGCTACCCGCACGAACTGTCGGGCGGCATGCTCAAGCGCGTGGAGATCGCTCGCGCGCTCGCGGTCAAGCCCGCGATCCTGTACATGGACGAGCCGTTCTCGGCGCTCGACGCGCTGATGAGCCTGCACATGCGCAACGAGCTGCTGCGCATCCTCGAGCAGGAGCGGCACACGGTGCTGCTGATCACCCACGACGTCGAGGAAGCGATCCACCTCGCCGACCGCATCATGGTGCTGTCGCCGCGGCCGACGCGGATCCAGGCGACGTTCGAGGTCAGCCTGCCGCATCCGCGCAAGCTCACCAGCCCGGATGTGCAGGAGTTGCGCATGGCGATCCTCCGCGAGCTGGGCGTGGAGGCCGACGCCGAAGGCTGACGCGATCGGGGCGGAAGCCCGTGCGCGTCGCGCTACCATCGCGGTTCCCCAGCCGCCATGCGAGGCCCGTCGATGCACTGGCGCGTTGTGATCCTGCGAGCCGCGATCGCGCTCCCGCTGCTGGGCGCGCTGGGCTTCGCGGCCTGGATCGCGCTGCTCCCGCCGCGCATCGAGGCCGGGCGCGCGGAACCCATCCCCGACGCCGAGCATGCGCGGACGCTGGCGGCGCTCGCCCCTCGCGGCAGCGGCCGCCCGGTCGTGGCGATGATCGGGCTCAACGACGCCACCGAAACCACCGACTACCTGATGACGACCGGCGTGCTGCGCCGCGCCGACGTCGCCGACGTCGTCATGGTCGCGACCGCGCCCGGCGCGGTGCGGCTGTATCCGGCGCTGAGCGTCATGCCGGACGCGACGACGGCGCAGTTCGACGCACGCCATCCCGGCGGCGCGGACTACGTCGTGGTGCCGGCGATGGAGCCGACCGACGACCCGGCCGTGCTGGCCTGGGTCCGCGCGCAGTCGCGCAAGGGCGCGATCGTCGTCGGCGTCTGCGTCGGCGCGCTGACCGTGGCCGAAGCCGGCCTGCTGGACGGCCGGCGCGCGACCACGCACTGGTATGTGCGCGGCGACCTGCAGCGCCGGCATCCCGCGGTGCGCTACGTGCCCGATCGCCGCATCGTCGTCGACCGCGGCGTCGCCACCACCACCGGCATCACCGCGTCGATGCCGATGATGCTGACGCTGGTCGAGGCGATCGCGGGACGCGCGAAGGCCGCCGCGACGGCGCGCGGGCTCGGCGTCGACCGCTGGGACGCACGCCACGACAGCGCCGCGTTCCGCCTCGACCGGCCGTTCGTGCTGGCGGTGCTGCGCAATCGGCTGGCGTTCTGGCGGCACGAAACGCTCCGCATCGCGCTGCAGCCCGGCATGGACGAGGTGTCGCTGGCGCTCGCGGCCGATGCCTGGTCGCGCACCTACCGCTCGCGGGTGGAGACGTACGCGGAACAGGCCGAAGTCGCCACGCGCGGCGGCCTGCGGATCCTCGCCGACCGCGTCGGCGCGCGCCCGCTGGCATCGAGCACCGTCGCCGTCGGTGAACTGCCACCCGCGCAGGTCCTGGACCGGACGCTGGGCGCGATCGCGGACCGCTACGGCAGCGACACCGCGGGCATCGTGGCGATGCAGCTCGAGTATCCCGGCCGGCCCGCGGACTGACGCCGCGCAGGAACCATCGCCCGGACCCGTTGTCCATTCCCGAACGCCGCGTGATCGCGCGCACCGGCCCCGCCGCGCCGTCCAAGGCCGCGCGTTACGATGCCGGGCCCCGTTGCACGTCGCCAGAACCCGCCACCAGCACGCCCGCCAGAACGGAATGAAGGTCCGCCACCCCGAAGCAACTCCGTCGGCATGAGCAAGGCTTCGCGTCGGGCGGCCTCCCGGATCCCGGACCGGGCCGAGCGCCTGCAATCCCGGATCGCCGCGCTTCTGACTGCGCTGGTGCACCTGCTGTTGCTGCTGCTGGTGATGCTGGCGCCCCCGATCGTCCCGCCGACCAACCCGCAGGGCGGCGACGCCGGCGGCCGGATGGACGTGACCTACATCGACAAGGCGCTCGATGTCCCGCCGCCGCCCGTGCGCGCGCCGGTCGTCCGCAAGACGCCGCCGCGCCAGCCGCGCAAGGTCGCGCCCGCGGCCAGCCGGCTGCAGACCACGCGAGTCGACAAGGCCGACGACGCCGCGCCGCTGCAAGTGGTCGACATCCCCGACAACGCGAGCACCGCCGCCGCCAAGCCGCCGCTGCCTCCCGGCGAGCCGGCGGCGACGCCGCCCGTGCCCGACCGGGCCGCGCGACCACCCCGCGCGTGGGGACTGCCGCCGGGCATGCTCCCGCAAGGCGCCGCCGCCGTGGACGCCGGGCGGGCCCGCAGCCCGGCCATCGCCCGCGGCCGCGGCAACGAGGCCGCCGCTTCCGGCACCAGCATGGAGGTGGGTGGCTACCAGGTGTACTACGGCCTGGTCGACGAGGCCCGGCTGCGCGCGTGGCAAGACCGCGGCATGACTGAACTCTTCATTCCCCTGCCGGGCACGCGCCGCCTGATGGTGTGCCCGCTGGACATCGCGCTGCGCCGCGAGTCCGGCGCCTGCCGCCTGATGGAGCCGGACGACCCGGGGCTCGAGGCCATCGGCGACGCGCGCGACGTCATCACCATGGAGCGGATCTACCGGCTGGGCGAGGTGCTGTGGAGCGGGCCCGGCTCGTACCGGTGATCGGGGCGGCTACACCTGCACCGTCTTCCACCGCCCGCGACTGAACAGCCACAGCGTGAAGAGGCCCACCGAGGTCTCGGAGACGAACACCGCCCAGAACACGCCGGAATGGCCCAGGTCCAGGCGCAGCGCCAGCAGCCACGCCAGCGGGATCTGGATCAGCCAGAAGAACACCACGTTGATCCAGGTCGGCGTGGCGGTGTCGCCGGCGCCGTTGAAGGCCTGCACGCTGACCATCCACCAGCCGTACACGAACAGCGAGTACGACAGGATGCGCAGCCACTCCGCGCCGATCGCCACCACCCGCGCGTCGTCACTGAAGACCCCGACCAGCTCCCTGGGCAGCAGGAAGAACAGCAGCGCGATGCCCAACAGGTAAACCATGTTGTAGCGGCCGATCTGCCACACCGCGGCCTCCGCGCGCCCGGCCTGCCGGGCGCCCAGGTTCTGGCCGACCAGCGTCGCCGCGGCGTTGGACATGCCCCAGGCCGGCATCATCGTGAACATCATCAGCCGGATCGCGATGGTGGCGCCGGCCACCGCCTCGCTGCCGATGCTGGCCAGGATCCGCATCAGGAAGATCCACGAGGTCATCGCCACGATCATCTGGCCCACGCCGCCCAGCGACGTGCGCACGATCTGCCAGGCCGCACCGGCGCGCCACGCCAGCTGCGCCATGCCGACGCGGATGTGCTTGCCGCCGTGGAACAGGATCCACAGCTGCAGCAGCACGCCGCTGCCGCGGCCGATGGTGGTGGCGATGGCCGCGCCCTCCACGCCGAATGCAGGCACCGGCCCCAGGCCGAAGATCAGCAGCGGGTCCAGCACGATGTTCAGCCCGTTGGCCACCCACAGCACGCGCATCGCGATGGCGGCGTCGCCGGCGCCGCGGAAGATCGCGTTGATCACGAACAGCAGCAGGATCACCACGTTGCCGCCGAGCATCCACTGCATGTAGCCCACGCCGTGCTCGAGCGTCCACGCATCCGCGCCCATCAGCGCCAGCAACTCGCGCGCCCACACGATGCCGGCGACGGCGAACGGCACCGAGGCGAGCACCGCGATCCACAGCGCCTGCGCCGCGGTGACCGAGGCCTCTTCGGCCGCGCCCTCGCCCACCCGCCGCGCCACCAGCGCGGTGACGCCCATCGCCAGCCCCATCGCGATCGAGTACAGCAGGAACAGGTAGCTCTCGGTCAGCCCGACCGTGGCCACCGCCGACGGCCCCAGCTTGGCCACGAAGAAGATGTCCACCACCGCGAAGGTGGATTCCAGCACCAGCTCCAGCACCATCGGCACCGCCAGCAGGAACACCGCCCGGCGCAGCGGGATGCGGGTGTAGTCGGCGCCGGTGCCGCGGATCGCCGCGCGCAGGCCCGCCCAGAGCGACTCGGGCGGCGCGGCGGCGGTGTCGGTCGAGGGCGTCGGCTGCATCGTGGCTTTCCGTGTGCGTGGCGATGTTAACGACGACGGATGGGAAGATGCGGATTCGACATCCGGACGGTGGCTGCCCGGTTGGCCTGCGCAGCCGCGGATCGCAGACGCCCGACGCGCGCACTCCGGCATCCGAACTTGCCCTGGCCGCGCGCGCTGACACAATCCACGCTTCCTCCCCCCATTCCGGCCCGCCATGAATCGAGCACCGCTTTCCGTCGTGATGACAACATTGCTGGTTGCCGCGCTGGTGCCGGGCTGCTCCCGACCGCAGCCCGAAGCCGCGGATACCGCTACCGCCGCGCCGACGCCCGCATCCGGCGCCGTGCAGCCCGACGCCGGCGCCGACGTGTTCCGCTTCCACGTCGGCGCGCTCGAGGCGATCGCGCTCAGGGACGGCGGCATCGACGTCGCCAACGACGGCAAGACCTTCGCCCTCGGCCATTCGCCCGCCGAAGTCGCCGCGCTGCTGGCCGCCGCCGGCCAGCCCACCGACGTGCTGCACCTGGGCATCGACCCGCTGCTGGTGCGCGACGGCGGGCGCGTCCTGCTGTTCGACACCGGCGCGGGCGACGTCGCGTGGGCGCACGGCGGCCGGCTGCCGGCCTCGCTGCGCGCCGCGGGCGTGAATCCGTCGCAGGTCACCGACATCTTCATCTCGCACCGCCACCCCGACCACGTCGGCGGCCTGCTCACGCCCGACGGCGCGCTCGCCTTCCCCAACGCCACCGTCCACCTGACGACGACCGAATGGGCCGGCATGCAGGCCGACCCCGGCGCCGCGGCCCTGGCCGCCGCGATCGCGCCGAAGGTCGCGGCGTTCGAACCCGGCGCCGAACTCGTGCCCGGCACCGTGACCGCCGTGGTCGACGACGGCCACACGCCCGGGCATTCGGCGTACCTGATCACCTCGGGCAAGGACCGCCTGCTCTACATGGGCGACACCGCGCACCACTTCGTGGTCTCGGTGCAACGCCCCGAGTGGACGGTCGACTACGACATGGACGCCCCGCTCGCCGAACGCCGCCGCCGCGAGTTCCTGCAGCGCGCCGCGGACGAAGGCACCCGCGTGTACGCCGTGCATTTCCCGTTCCCCGGGCTCGGGCGGTTCGAGGCGAAGGGTGACGGCTTCGTGTGGGTGCCCGAGCGCTGAACTGCGGCGACGTGCTGGCGCCGAAGGTCGCCTTCGACGGCTTCGGCCCGGCCCGACATCCGCAACCGGTTCGCGCGTGGGCTCGCTGGCCTTTCCCGACGACAAGCATGCGCGCGTCGACCTGCGCTGCCTGCCATCTGGCTCGGCCGGACGGCTCAAGCGCCCGAGAGGCTCGCTATGGCCAGAAGCGGACGCGCGAAGCCACCCCATTTCCTGGTCCCCGTAGCGAGCTCGGGAAAGCCTGTTGACATGATTCGATAATTCCATGAATATGGAATTATGAAGACCGGCAACGCCCTCAAAGCCCTCGCTGCCCTGAGCCAGGAAGCCCGACTGGCTGCATTCCGCGAGCTGGTACAAGCCGGCCCCGATGGATTGTCGGTCGGTGAGCTTCGCGACCGCCTCGACCTTCCGGCTGCCACGCTGAGCGCGCAGCTCAACATCCTGCGCAATGCCGCCCTGGTCCATGACCAGCGGGAAGGGCGCGTCATCCGCGTGCGCGCCAACTACCTGCAGATGAACGATCTCATCGCATACCTCACCGAAAACTGCTGCAGCGGCCAGACCGCCTGCGAGCCCGCCAGCGGCTGCAAGCCGCAGAAGAAAGGAGCCTCGAAGTGAATCGCTTCCACGTACACCTCAACGTTTCGAATCTCGACGCCAGCATCCGCTTCTATTCGCAGTTGTTTGCCAGTGCACCGGCCGTCGTCAAAGGCGACTACGCCAAATGGATGCTGGAAGACCCGCGCGTGAACTTCGCCATTTCCACGACCGGACGCACGCCCGGCATCGATCACCTGGGCATCCAGGTCGATAGCGGCGCTGAACTGGCCTCGCTCGGCCAGCGCCTCGACGCCGCAGGCAGCACCGTGGTTCCCGAGCCTGACGCGACCTGCTGCTATGCGCGCTCGGACAAGATGTGGACCGAAGATCCGCAGGGAACCCGCTGGGAAACCTTCCACACCTTCGGTGACGCGGTGACCTACCACGCGGCGGATGGGGCCTGCACGACCGAAGGCGCCGCCTGCAGCGCACCTCCGCCTGCCTTGCAGCAGAAGGCGGGACGCGCAGACGGATGCTGCGCGCCGGCTTCGAGCTGCTGCTGAGGCCCATATGGAGCTGCGACTCCAGCTTCCCCGAGAGCACGAGGTCGTCCGGTCGCTGCTGGTTGGCGCTGCATTGCCCGTGGCCGATCTGGATGGAGGCACCGTGCAGTTCATTGTCGCGACCGAGAACGACGAGCCTGTCGGTGCGATCGGGCTGGAACCGTTCGGAAGTGCAGGACTGTTGCGCTCGCTGGTAGTTCGTTCCGATCTCCGTGGGAGCGGAGTCGGAAGCCGCCTGGTCGAAGCACTCGAATCACTCGCACGCGACAACGGCTTCGATCAACTGGTGCTCCTGACGCAGACAGCCGCCCCCTTCTTCGCGAGGCGTGGCTATCGCGTGATCGACCGGGCCGATGCACCTGCGGCCATCCTGGCCAGTGCCGAGTTTCGTTCGCTGTGTCCCGCCTCCGCCACCTGCATGTTCAAGATCCTGGGCAAATTCCGATGAAGCGCGTTCTGTTCGTTTGCGTCGAAAATTCCAACCGTAGCCAAATGGCCGAGGCCTTCGCGCACATCCACGGCAGGGATGGTGTCGAGGCGGTGAGCGCCGGCTCGAAACCGGCCGGAGTGATCAACCCGAAGGCCGTGCGTTTCATGTCCGAGTTGAATTACGACCTGCGCACGCATTCATCGAAGTCGCTGGATCAGATCGAAGGTGAGTTCGATGCGGTCATCACCATGGGGTGCGGGGATGACTGCCCATGGATCCCCGCCTCCCGACGCGAAGACTGGGATCTGCCGGATCCCAGGCACATGGACGATGAGGGGTATCGGGCGGTGCGCGATGAAATCTCCACTCGCGTCAAAGCCCTGTTGGCTTCGCTGTGACGACGCTTTCGCGCAAGTTGGCGGCCGAGTTCATGGGCACCATGTTCTTGCTCGCCGCGGTCGTTGGCTCCGGCATCATGGGAACGATGCTTTCCGCGGGCAACGATGGCATCGCGCTGCTGGCCAACGCGGCTTCGACCGGTGCCGCGCTGTACGTACTCATTGTGATCTTCAGTCCTGTTTCGGGCGCGCATTTCAATCCGGTGGTTACCCTCGCGATGCACCTGCGTGGCGGGCTGGGTCGAACCGAAGCAAGCGCATACGTCGGGGTTCAGCTGGTGGCGGCGTTCGTGGGCGTGATGCTGGCTCATGCCATGTTCGGCCTGGCGCTGGTGCAGACCGGTGCGCATGTTCGTAGCGGTTGGCCGCAATGGATCAGCGAAGCAGTGGCCACGTTCGGGCTGCTGCTGACCATCCTGGTGGGTGTGCGCCATCGACCGAGGGCAGTCCCCGCCCTCGTGGGGAACTACATCTTCGCCGCGTACTGGTTCACTGCCAGCACGTCGTTCGCCAATCCCGCGGTGACGTTGGCGCGTGCATTCACCTCGACCTTCGCCGGCATCAGGCCCGCGGATGTTGTCGGGTTCGTTGCCGCCCAGACGGCAGGGCTTGCAGTGGCGTTGTTGGCTCTAAGGTTCGTTCTGCCGGAAAGCCGCTCTCACGCGGCAACCGCTGTTTCGCCGTGACGTCAGCTTTGGGTCATTGCGAACCAACCCGCCATCCCAACCCCGACCATCGGCTCGCACGCCGCCCCAGCGCGGCCTCGATCACCTCCGCGCTCCCCGCCACGTGCAGCTCCCGCCTCGCGCGGGTGATGCCGGTGTAGACCAGCTCGCGCGAGAGCACGCGGCTGTCGCGGGCGGGGAGCAGCAGCCAGACTTCGTCGAACTCCGAGCCCTGCGCCTTGTGCACGGTCATGGCGAAGGCGCTGTCGTGGGCGGGCAGCGCAGCGGGGTGGAAGGCGCGCACGCCCGCGTCGCCGCCGGTGAACCAGGCGCGCACGCCGTCGCCGCCGTCGAGGCAGACGCCGATGTCGCCGTTGAACAGGCCCAGGCGGTGGTTGTTTTCGTGCACCAGCAGCAGGCGGCCGTGGAAGTACGGTGACCGGCGCGGCCCGGCCAGGAGCTCCTCGATGCGCGCGTTCAGGGTGCGCGCACCCTGCGGGCCGTCGCGCAGCGCGGTGAGCAGGCGCAGGCTGGCGGCCAGCGCCAGGGCCTGGCGGGCGACATCGTGGCGGGCGGCTTCGTCGAGCGGGTCGCGCGGCAGCGCCTGCAGCGCGCGCCACGGCGCCAGCAAGCCGTCGCGCGTGGGGCCGCGCAGCGGGTCGGCGAGGTCCTCGTGGAAGGACACGCCGGCCGGGCCTTGGCGCAGCAGTTGCAGCACCGCATCGCCGTCACGGTCGCGCACGGCGTCGGCCAGCGGTGCGAGGTCGAGCGCTTCGGACTGGCGGTAGCCGCGCAGCAGGTGCACGCGATGGCCGTGCAGCGGGCCGCGGGCGTGACCGTCGCCGGCGACGTGCTCGCCGCCATCCGCGCCTTCGCCGGCGGCGTCGCCGATGGCGGCGAGCACGTCGCCCGCTTCGACCGAGGGCAGTTGGTCGCGGTCGCCGAGCAGGATCAGCCTGGCGCCGTCGGCCACCGCTTCGACCAGCTTGCACATCAGCGGCAGGTCGACCATCGAGGCTTCGTCGACCACCACCACGTCGTGCGGCAGCGGCGCCTGCGCGTTGAAGCGGAACACGGGGCTGTCGGGGATCGGGCCGAGCAGGCGGTGCAGGGTGGACGCCGTCGTCGGCAGCGCGTCGCACAGCGCGGGTTCGATGCCGTCGGCGCGCAGCCGGGCGACGGCGCTGCGCAGGCTTTCGGCCACGCGGTCGGCGGCGCGGCCGGTGGGGGCGGCCAGGACGATCCGCGGCGGTGCGCGGTCCTCGGCGCGCGCCTGCGCCAGCAACAGCAGCAGCAGGCGCGCGATGGTGGTGGTCTTGCCGGTGCCGGGGCCGCCGGTGACCAGCAGCAGCGGGCGCAGCAGCGCCTGGCGCGCGGCCTGCGCCTGCAGGTTGCCGGCGTCCGCGTCCGGGAACAGCGCCGCGAACAGCGGCGCGATGGCCTCGGGCATGGCGTCGATGCCGCCGCGCGCGAGCGCCCGCAGCCGCGCCGCCAGCCGCTGCTCGTACTCGCGGTAGCGGCGCAGGTACAGCAGGCCGCCTTCGAGCACCAAGGGCCGCGCGGGATCGGCGGGCTCGTCCGGCGCCGGCTGCGACACCCAGGGCGATGCGGCCAGCGCAGCGTGCCAGGCGCCGGCTTCGGGCCAGGCGCCAACCTCGGGCAGCAGCTGTCGCGGCCGCGCCGGGTCGAAGGCGGCGTGGCCGAGCGAGACCGCGAACGAGGCCAGCGCCGCGGCGGCCAGCACGCGTTCGTCGGTGCCCGGCGCGCGCCGGCGCAGCACGTCGGCCAGCGCGAGGTCGACTGTGCGCAGCACGGGTTGCCGGCGCAGCTGTTCCATCAGTCCCATGCGCCCTCCGGCAGCGGCGGCGCGAGCAGCGCGTCGGCAGCTTCGACCAGCGCGCGCGACAGCGTCGGCACCGCCACGCCCTGCGCGGGATCGGCCGGGTCGAGGCCGCGGCTGAAGACGTAGCGCGCGCCACCGAAGTGGCGGTCGAAATCGTAGCCGGGGCGGCGCAGGCGCTGCCAGCGGTGCAGCGCGACCGCGTACAGCAGCGCCTGCAGGTCGTATTCGCTCGACGCCATCGCATCGGCCAGCGACGCGGGGTCGTAGGCGGGCAGGCGATTGGATTTGTAGTCGAGCACGTACAGGCGCTCGCCGACGCGGTAGGTGAGGTCGAGCTTGCCGGTCATCAGCCCCGACAGCGACGACCACGTGCCGAAGTCGCGGCGCCCGCGCAGCAGGCCGTGCGCCTGCAGCAACGCTAGGAATTGCGCGGTGGCGGCGTCGCGCAGGGTGAAGTGGAATTCGAGTTCGGCGATGCGATCGCCGGGGCCGAGCGTGCATAGGCGCAGGTCGGGTTCGCCCGCGACCGTCGGCAGCGGTGCGTTGAGCGTGCGCGCCACCAGCGGCGCCAGCGCGGCGACGCCGTCGTCGAGTTCGTCGTCGCGGTAGTGCTCGCTGCGCAGCGCGTCGAGCAACGCGTCGCGCTGGCCTTCGGGCGGAGCATCGCCGTCATGGCCGGCCCAGGCGGCGAAGTCGACGTGCTCCATCGCGTGGTGCAGAGCGTTGCCGAAACGCGGGCCGCCGAAGCGGCGGTCGGCGGGCGCGGCGGTTTCGAGCGCGGCGGCCAGGCGGCGCTCGTCGTCGGCCGGCGCCTCGTCGGCGACCACGCGTGCGCCGTGCGCCTGCTGCTGGTGCAGCTGGCTGAAGCTGTGGATCCACCAGTCGCGGCGCAGCGGGCGCACGGCGATGCGCGCCGGCGGCACCGCCTCTGTTTTCAGTGGCGGCAGGCGCTGCGGCGCTGCGGGCGGCAGGCCCTCGCGCCAGCGCGCACGCGCGCCGAGCGCCTGCCGCGCGGCTTCGCGCTGCGCGGGCGTGCCCAGCAGCCACGCCAGCGCCGTGTTGTCGTGGCTGGCCAGTCGTCCGCAGGCCAGCCACAGTGCGTCGCGCGCGCGGGTGAGGCCGACGTACAGCAGGCGCATGTCCTCGGCCTGCTCCTCGGCGACGTGGCGGGCGACGGCGCAGTCCTGCGAACCATCGTCCCATGGCGGCGCGCCGGCGTGCGTATGCGCGGTCTTCCACTGCCGCACGCGGCCGGCATCGGTGGGATACATCGCCCACTGCGCGGGCTTCACGTGCTTGCGGCCGATGCCGGAGAACGGCAGGAACACCAGCGGGAATTCCAGGCCCTTGCTCTTGTGCAGAGTGAGGACCTGCACGCGACCGGCATCGGACTCCAGCCGCGGCTGCTGGGCTTCGTCCTCGGCGTCGGCATCGGCGATGGCCGCGCGCAATGCGTCGATCTGGCCCTGGGTGCCCAGGCTGCGCGCGCCGGCCTCCTGCAGCAGTTCGGCCAGCTGCATGAAGTTGGAGACGCGGCGTTCGCCCTCGGGTTCGGACAGCAGGCGCGCGGCGTTGGCGGCGATGATGCCGGCCAGCAGCGCCTGCGGCCCGTGCCGCTCCCAGCGCGCGCGCCAGTCCTGCAGTTGCTGCTGCCAGGCGCGCAGGGCGTCGCCGTCTTCGGCGAGCGCTTTGATGCCGGCGGCGTCCTTGCCCAGCAGGCGCGTGGCCAGCACCGCACGCAGGCGGCGATCGTCGCCGCCGTGGCGCAGCGCCAGCAGCAGGGTCAGCAGTTCGGCGGCCTCCTCGCCCTGGTAGAGGCTGATGCGGTCGCCGGCGACTGCGGGCACACCGCAGCGCGACAACGCGCGTCGCACGGCGCCAGCCTCGATGTGGGTGCGCACCAGCACCGCGCAGTCGCGCGGTTCGATCGGGCGCATTTGCTCGCCGTCGTGGCGCGACAGGCGGCCGTCGCGCGCGGCCTGCAGGCGTTCGCGGATGGCTTCGGCACAGAGCGCGGCGGCGTGCTCGATCGATTCGTCCTTGTTCCAGTCCACATCCTTGAAGCCGTTGCCGTGCTTCACCTGTTTCGGCGGCACCACGTGCACCTCCAGCGCGGGTGCGGCGGCGCCGTCGAGCCGGAGGTCGTCGTCGCGCGTACGGCCGCCCGGTTCCACGTGCTGGAACTTGATGTCCTCGCCCATCGCATGCTTCGGTGCGCGTTCGAACAGCGTTTCGATCGCCTCCAGCACTACCGGCCGCGAGCGGAAGTTGTGGTCGAGCGAGGCGACGTCGTCGGCGCTGCTGCGCGCAGCGAGATAGGTGTGCACGTCGCCGCCGCGGAAGCGGTAGATCGCCTGCTTCGGATCGCCGACCAGCACCAGGCCGCCGCGGCCGAACAGCGCCTCGAAGATCGCCCACTGTCGCGCGTCGGTGTCCTGGAACTCGTCGACCAGCGCCAGCGGGAACTGCGCGCGCACGGCCGCGGCCAGGGCCGGCGCGTGCACCGGGTCGGTCGCGGCGGCGTGGGCGGCGGCGATCAGGTCGTCGTAGTCGCGCAGGTGGAAGGCCTGCTTGCGCGCCGCGTCGCGCTCGCGGGCGTCGGCGCGCAGCGCGTGCAGGCGCTGCAGGTCGCGCGCTTCTCGCCACGGACCCAACGCCTGCATCGCATCGATGAAAGCGGCGAAGGTTTCGAACAGCGGCGAGGCCGGGGTATGCCCTGCACCGCCCTTGCTGGTGCCCGCGAGCAGCACGTCCGGCCGATACTTGACCAGCTTGGCGTGGCACTCCGCCGGCGGCACGTCCGGGGCGTGGTGCGCGCACCAGCGCCACAGATCGTCGACGTGATCGGGCTTGTACTCGTTGTTCTTGAGGTGCTTCGCCTCGATCGCACGCTGCAGGCCGGCGTGCGCGTCCTCGCCGTGCGCGTCGAAGGCCGCGCGCAGCGTGCGCCACGCCCCGGCGATGGCCGGGCGCGGATCGGCCGGCAGGATCTCCGGCGCCGGCGGCAGCAGCGGTTCGTCGGCCAGCAGCTGCGCGAGCGCGGTCGCCAGATCGTCCGGCGTGCCGAAGCGCGACTGCAGGAAGTCCGTGTCGTCGACGTCGTGCGTGGCCGCGCGCCACAGCTCGATCGCCAGGCGCTTGCGCGCGGCGCGGTTGCGTGCCTCGAGTTCCGCCGCGAGCAGCGGTTGCCCGGTGTCGACCGCATGCTCGGCCAGCAGCCGCTGGCAGAAACCGTGGATGGTATGGATCGCGGCCAGGTCGATGTCGCGTGCCGCGCCCGCAATGCGCTGGCGCAGCATCGGCAGCGACTCGCCGCCGTCGGCCAGGGCGTCGTGCAGCAGTCGGCGCAGCAGCGCCGCTTCGGCGCCCTCGCCCTCGCGCGCCACCGGGTCGCCCGGCTGCCACTGCGCGGCCATTGCAGCGGCCTGTTGCAGTCGCGCGCGTACCCGGCCGCGCAGTTCCTGGGTCGCGGCGACGGTGTAGGTGACCGCCAGGATGTCGGGCACGCGCAGGCGACCGACGATCACCGCGCGGACGAGCAGCCCCGCCAGCGCGAAGGTCTTGCCGGTGCCGGCGCTGGCCTCGAGCAGGGTGCGCGCGTCGAGGCGGGTGTCGAAGACCACGTCGCTCACGGCAGCACCTCTTGCGGATCGAAGGCGCGGCCTTCGAACAACGCGTCGAAGATGGCCCGGCTCGCAGCCTCGAACGCAGCCAGCGAGCCGGCATCGCGGTCGAGGAACGGATCGCATCCGCGCAGCGCGAGCCGCGTGGCGGCATCGGCCTCGGCGTGCACGTAGTCGCTGCCAATCCATTGGTTGCGGGCTGCGGCCTGTCGATCACCCGAACCTTCGCGCACCAGCTCGAAGCCGCTCCTGGGCAGGAACGGCAGCGGCGCGCTCCGCATGCGCCGGCGCAGCGCCACCAGCGAATGCAGCGCGGCCCGCGCATCGGCGGCCGGCGGCAGCAACACCTCGGCCAGCACGGGCGACTCGCCGCCACGCTCGCCGGGCAGCAGCTGATGCAGGCGCAGCCCGGACACAGCGGCCACCAGGCCGTCGAGCCGGTGCCGCAGCGCATGCCCGCCGTGCATCCCGCCCTTGCGCAGCGCCACCCGCAGCAGGCCCTGCGGATACACGCCGCGCAGCTGGCCGACCAGGACGGTGTCACGGGCATCGCCTTCCGCGAGCGGGAGCCGTACCGGCCGCACTTCGCCATCGCCGCGGAAACCGGCATCGAGCGCGGCCGCGGCGAAGGGTTCGATGTCTTCGAGCAGCGCCGCCAGCGTCGCCGCGCCGTCGGCGCCGGGCGCCACCAGCGCGCGTGCCAGCAGGCGCGCGTGCAGCGCGCCGGCGTCCGGTCGTTCGCCGGCGCGCAGCCAGGCCTCGAACGCGTGCGCCCTGAGTCCGTGCGCAGCCAGCGGACCGGGCGCGCCGAAGGGCTCGTGTTCGTCCAGCGCCGGTTCGTCCTCCGGCAGGCGCAGGCCCAGTCCCTCGCGCAGGTAGTGCGCCGGCGGGTCGGCCAGCGCGCGGCGCAGGGCGTCGATGGCGAGCACCTCGTCCTCCTGGGGGTCGCCCGCGGCCGAAGCGTCGTCGCCCGCGGCGCCGTCGCGCGGGGCGAACGCCGGCAGCGCCGCCATCTCCGGCGCGACCTCGATACGCCAGCGCTGGTCGAAGCTGAAGCGGCGCGGATCGCCCGTCGCTTCGTCCACGTGCGCGGCGCCGAATGCCGCTGGCGAGAACGGCTGCAGTGCATGCCGCACCACCAGCGCCTCGCGCACGCTGTCGGCCTCGCCGGCGTGGTAGCGCACCGCGGTGTCGAGCAGTTCGGCCACCACCGACGCCGGCTCGCGCACGCTGCCGTCGCGGGCGTCGAAGCCCTGCCAGCTCAGGTAGAACGTGCGTCCGGCCGAGGCGAACAGCTGCAGGAAGAGATAGCGGTCGGCCTCGCGCCGCGCCGGATCGCCCACCCGGCGCCCGGGCGAGGCCAGGCCCTGGACGATGCGGTTGAGCGGGTCGCGCGCATCGGTGCCGGGGAAGGCGCCATCGTCCATGCCGAGCAGGCAGATCACCTGGAACGGGATCAGCCGCATCGGCACCATGCGCCCGAAGCAGATGCCGCCGGACAGGAACGGCGCGCGCGCATCGGCGTCGCGCAGGTCGGCGAGGAGATGGTCGCGCACCACGGCGTGCGCAACGGGCGCATCGAACGCCGCTTCGGCCGCACCCTGCGCAAAGGCGGCGAGCGCCTTGCGCAGCCGCGCCAGGGTGCGCGCATCGGCGGGGTCGCGCGGCTCGTCGCCGAACATCTCCAGCAGCAACCGCTCCAGCCGCGCGGCCCATTCCTTCGGTGCGTGCGGCCCGGCCAGCGCGCTGGCCGCCGTGCGCAGCCGTTCGACCACGCGCAGGAAGGCGTCCAACGCCTGCGTCCACTGACCCTCGAGCGCCGGCCAGGGCGCCACGCCCGCGATTTCTTCTTCGTCGCCCGAGGCGTAGCCGAGCAGAAGGCGTTCGAGCGCGAAGCCGAGGCTGTAGGCATCGGCCGCATCCACGGTGGCGGCGACGCCGTCGACGGCATCGAAGCCGGCGCGCGCGCCCGCGTCCTGCAGCCAGGCCTGCAGGCTGCCGCGCATGGCGTCATCGATGCCGAAGCGCGCGGCGACCGCCGGTACCGCGACCAGATCGAGCACGTCGGCCAGGCTCGGCGCGCGCAGCGGCAGGTCGAGCAGCCGTGCGAAGGCGTCGGCCATCGGCTCGCCGGCCAACGGGCTGGTGTCGGCGATGGTGTAAGGAAGTTCGCGCGCGCTGCCCAGCGCGCCGCCGAACACCGCTTCGATGTGCGGCGCGTAGAGATCGATGTCGGGCGCCAGCACCGCGATGTCGCGCGGCTGCAGGCGCACGCCGCCCGCGGGCGCATCGGCTTCGAGCAGCGCGCGCAGCTGGTCGTGCAGCACCTGCACTTCGCGCAATCGCGTGTGGCAGGCGTGGAACTGCAGGCTTGCATCGCCGCGGTCGATATCGGCCCGCGGCCACTCGACGTCGTGGGAGTCGACCAGCGGTTCCACGTTGTCGAGTACGTCGCCCTGCAGCCGGCCGAGCAGGGTGACGCGGTCCGGTTCCGCGAACGCCTTCGCTTCGTAATCGGCGTGCACCGCCTCACCGCTGCCGAGCGCGGCAACGAAATCGCGCTCGGCCTGGCCCCAGGCCGCGAGCAGCGGGTTGCCCGTGGCGAAGGCGCCGTCGTCGGCCGGCACGTAGTCGTGCGCCCAGCGCCCGAGGTCGCCCCAGTAGGCACGGCTGGGCGTGTGCAGGTAGAACTGCTGGCTCCCGGCGCGTGCCTGGCTGGCGATCACCTGCAGCACGTCGGGCGAGACGTTCTGGCAGGCGAACACCGACAGCCGTGGCGGCAGGCCTTCGGGGTTTCGCGCGCCGGCGCCGCCGAAGCGCGCGAGATAGTCGCCGATGCGCCGCGCCCGGTGCGCGCGCCCGGCGGCGACCTGGCGCCAGAGCTGCGCCTGCGGATCGTCGGGCTCGGCGCCCGCCTCCCAGCGCAGCAGCAGGTCGCGGCGCCAGGCCTGGTACTTCTCGAACGCCTCCGCCTGCGCGCAGGCCAGCGACCACGCCCGGCGCCCGTCCCGGCCATCGCCTGCGAGGAAGTCACGCCACGCCGCCGGCGGCGCGTCGCACAGCAGCCGCAGCAGCGACCAGCGCAGGCTGTCCGGGCGCAGGCGGTCGCCATCGCGCGCACGGCCCAGAGCCTGCCCCGGACCTGATCCGGGGTTGGCGTCGAGCGCGAGGTCGACCAGTTCACCCGGCGTCAGGAAGGCGACGTTGGCGCAGATGCCGTTGCGCTCGGCGAGGAACTGCTGCAGCCAGCGCCGCGTCGAGAACTGCGGCACCAGCACCACCTCGGCACGCAGCCAGTCGCCGCCGTCCACCGGCGCGCGCAGGTGCTCGGCCAGCACGCCGGCCAGCACGTCGAGGGCGTTGGAGTGGTAGAGGCGGAAATCGCCCGGGTGCGCCGGCATGCGGTCATGATGCCGGAGCGCCGTCGCAGGTCGCGATACGAAAATGTCGAGCCTGCCCCCCGCTTCAGTGCTTTGTGTGGGAGCTTGCCGGCCCGTCGTGCCCGTCCGCCGGATGCGCCATAATTCCTGTACCGCCCGGTTCACCGACTCCGGCCCTGTTCAGCCGGCGCTGCCCAAGCTGCGCGGGATTGCGCCCATCGTCCGGGCGCCCCGTCTCGAACCCCTCCCCCGAGCCCTGCCCGCATGTCCGCCGCCCCGCAAACGCCCGACATCGCCGTGCGCCTGTCCGACGTCCGCCTCGATCGCGGGACGCGGACCGTGCTGTCCGGGATCGACCTGGCGGTGCCGCGCGGCAGCATCACCGCGGTGCTGGGGCCGTCGGGCAGCGGCAAGTCGACCCTGCTGGCGGCGCTGACCGGCGAGCTGGCGCCGGCCGCCGGCAGCGTCGAGGTGCTCGGCCAGCCGGTGCCGCGGGCCAAGCGCGCGCTGCTGGAGCTGCGCAAGGGCATCGGCGTGCTGCTGCAGGGCAACGGCCTGCTGACCGACCTGACCGTGGCCGAGAACGTGGCGCTGCCGCTGCGCACGCACACCCGCCTGCCGCGGCCGGTGATCGACCGGCTGGTGGCGATGAAGCTGCACGCGGTGGGCCTGCGCACCGCCGCCGACCTGTATCCGCGCGAGCTGTCCGGCGGCATGGCGCGGCGCGTGGCGTTGGCGCGCGCGCTGGCGCTGGACCCGCCGCTGATGGTCTACGACGAGCCGCTGACCGGGCTGGACCCGATCGCCAGCGGCGTGATCATGGGCCTGATCTCGCGCCTCAACGACAGCCTCGGCCTGACCAGCATCATCGTCACCCACCACGTGCACGAGACCCTGCCGGTGGCCGACCGCGCGATCGTGATCGCCAATGGCCGGATTGTGTTTTCCGGCACGCCGGCGCAGCTCGAGGGCACGACCGATCCGCTGGTGCTGCAGTTCCTGCGCGGCGAGCCGGACGGGCCGATCGCGTTCGATGGTGATGTCGCCTTCGATACGGCCGAGCGCAGCCGGGAGACCGCGTGATGCCCTTCGTAGCCGCCACCCGCTCGCTCGGCCGCGCCGGCCTGTTCTCGCTGTCGGTGCTGCGCGCCTCGAAGCCGACCGCGGACTTCTTCGCCGAGCTCGTGCGCGAGATCTACAAGATCGGCGCGCGCTCGCTGCCGATCATCGCGGTCGGCGGCGCGTTCGTGGGCCTGTCGGTGACGCTGCTTGGCTACCGCGCGCTGGAGACCTACGGCGCGTCGAACCAGATCAGCGCCCTGGTCGGCCTGGGCCTGTACCGCGAGCTGGCGCCGGTGCTGACCGCGCTGCTGTTCGTCGGCCGCGCGGGCTCGTCGATCGCGGCGGAACTGGGCCTGATGCGCGCCACCGACCAGATCACCGCGCTCGGGCTGATGGCGATCGACCCGGTGGCCAAGGCGGTCGCGCCGCGGTTCTGGGCAGCGGTCATTTGCGTGCCGCTGCTGACGGCGATCTTCTGCAGCTTGGGCATCACCGCGAGCTACTTCGAGGCGGTGCACGTGATCGGGATCGACGCCGGCACCTTCTGGCAGGTGCTGCGCGACGCGGTCGACTACCGCCACGACTTCGTGGTGGCGTTCCAGAAGGCGGCCGTGTTCGGCGGCACCGCGGCGCTGGTGGCCTGCTACGTGGGCTACCACGCCGAGCCGACCATCGAGGGCACCTCGGTGGCGACCACGCGCGCGGTGGTCAACGCGTCGCTGCTGGTGCTGATGTTCAACTTCGTGCTGTCGGCGCTGTTGTTCCGATGAACCCGTCACTTGTCATCCCGAGCGCAGCGAGGGATCTGTCCACCGCCGTCCTGAAAGCAGATCCCTCGCTGCGCTCGGGATGACAATCCGGAAGAGGTACGTTCTATGACAACCCGCGGTCCACGCCTCGAATTCGCGGTCGGCGCGTTCCTGCTGCTGGCGCTGGCCTCGCTGCTGGTGCTGGCGATCGCCTCCACCAACGGCAAGTTCGGCTTCGGCGGCGACACCTACGCGCTCAAGGCGCGCTTCACCAACGTCGGGCCGCTGCGGCCGATGGCGCCGGTGAAGATCGGCGGTGTCACCATCGGCCGGGTCGGCGACATCACCCTCGACCCGGTCAAGCTCGACTCGGTGGTCACGCTCGACATCGACAGCCGCTACAAGGACCTGTCGATCGACACCTCGGCCGGCATCCTCACCAACGGCCTGCTCGGCGAAAGCTACATCGGCCTGCAGCCCGGCGGCGACCCGGAGACCTTGAAACCGGGCGAGGAGATCGCATTCACCACGCCTGCGGTCGACATCATCCAGATGGTCGGCAAGTACATGTTCAGCGGCGGCGGCAAGCCGGCCGCCGCGCAAGGCGATGCCGCCGGCGCCGATGCCGGCGCGCCGCAACCCCCCGCCCCCACGGAAACCCCCACGCCATGACCCGCAAGCTGATCCCCGTCCTCGTCGCCGGCGCGCTGCTGGCGGCCACGCCCGCGCTGCTGCCGGCCCAGGCCGCGCCGCAGGCCGCGCCCGCCGCCAGCATGCAGGGCTCGCCCAGCAAGCTGGTGCTCGACAACAGCCAGCGCATCCTCTCCACGCTGGAGAGCCGCCGCGCCGAGTTCACCAAGGATCCGGCGGCGCTGCGCCAGTTCGTCAGCAGCGAGTTCAACACCATGTTCGACCGCGACTACGCGGCGCGGCAGGTGCTGGGCCGCCACGGCCGCGGAGCGTCCGACGCCGACATCAAGGCCTTCGGCGATGCGCTGGCCTCCAACCTGATGCAGCGCTACGGCGCCTCGCTGCTGAGCTTCAACACCCGGCTGCGCGTGCGGGTGAAGTCGGAGACCCCGCTGCCGCGTGGCCTCGGCGTCAAGGTGTCCAGCGAGATGCTGCGCAGCGACGGCGACGCGATCCCGGTCGACTACCTGATGCGCCAGTCCGGCGGCCAGTGGAAGGTGTTCGACGTGATGGTCGAGGGCGTGTCGTTCGTGCAGACCTTCCGCCAACAGTTCGACCAGGAGCTACAGCGCAAGTCGATCGCGCAGGTCGCGGCCGAGCTGCGCAACGGGCAGCTGCAGGCCGATCCCGATGCCGGCAAGCAGTAGCGCCGGCGTGCGCCGCGACGGCGACGCGCTGGCGTTCGCCGGCGCGCTGCTGCGCGGCGATGTCGCCGCCGCCTGGAAGCAGGCGGCCGGCGCGCTCGACGGCGTGCGCCGGTTCGACCTGCGCGGCGTCGAGCGCATCGACAGCGCCGGCCTGGCGCTGCTCGCCGAGCTGGCCGCCCGCGCGGGCGGCGAGATCGCCATCGACGGCGCGCCGGCGGGGCTGGCCGAGTTGCGGGCGGCCTACCGGCTGTCGCCGGGGCTGGCGTTCGCCGGCTGAGGCCGCGCTGCGCGTTGGATCGGCTGCGAGCCTGCACAATGCTCCTTTCCCTTCCCGATGATCCTGGCGGCCCCCGCACCATGATCCGAACCTCCTCCTTCCGCGCGGCGCTCGCCGCGACGCTCGCGCTGGCGCTCGCCGCGTGCGCCAGCCACAGCGGCGTGCGCGACGACGCCCCGCCGCCGCCGCTCGGCGCGCAGCCGGCGGCCGACGCTGCGGTCACAGCCGGGGCCGACGGCGCCACGGCCGACCCAACCGCGCAGGCCGATGCTTCGATGCAGGCCGCGCCGATCGACGCATCGCCGTCATCCGCGGCCTCGCCGGGCGGATCAGCGGCGGTCGACGGCGCGCCCACGCAAGCCGTGCCCGGCGTCCCGGCGGCCGATCCCACCCTGCCTGCGCCGCAGGCGGACGCCGCCGCGCCGACCCAGGCCGAACAGGACTACGCCGCGATCTACGGCGAACCGCCCTACAACCCCGTCTACGACCCCACCCTGCCCGCGCCGGCGCAGATGCCCAAGAGCTACGACCCCTGGGAAGGGCTCAACCGCAAGGTGCACACCTTCAACAACGCGGTCGACCGCGCGGTCGCCAAGCCGCTGGCCAAGGCCTACGTCAAGGTCGTGCCGCGGCCGATGCGGCTGGGCGTGAGCAACTTCTTCCACAACCTCGGCCAGCCGATCAGCGCGCTCAACGCGCTGCTGCAGGGCAAGCCCAAGCAGGCCGCGCAGTCGCTGGGCCGCTTCGTGCTCAACAGCACGCTGGGCATCGGCGGCATCTTCGACCCGGCCAGCGACGCCAGGCTGCCCAACAGGAGCGAAGACTTCGGCCAGACCCTGGGCGTGTGGGGCTGGAAGACCTCGCGCTACGTCGAGTTGCCGCTGTTCGGGCCACGCACGGTGCGCGACAGCTTCGGCCTGGTCGGCGACGGCCAGCTCTCGCCGATCCGCCAGGTCGAGGACGACAAGACCCGCGTGTTCCTGCAGGGCCTGCAGCTGGTCGACGTGCGCACGCAGCTGTTCGCGGTCGACAGCATGCGCGCAGGCGCGGTCGATGACTACGCGCTGGTGCGCGATGCCTGGCTGCAGCGGCGCAACTACCAGATCTTCGGCGACCGCGAACAGAAGTCCGACGACTCGCTGCCCGACTACCTGCGCGAGGACAGCACCAACCCGACGGTGCCGGTGGACGCGATGCCGATCATCCCGGGCGCGCCGACGAACTGAGGCGGGCGTCGCGGCGCGATCTTGTGGGAGCGGCTTCAGCCGCGAGCTTTTCCCTTGCAGGAGCGACGGAAGTCGCGATGCTTTTCTGGTGAAGCCGTCACGACTTCCGTCGCTCCTACGAAGGCGAAAGCAAAGAGCTCGCGGCTGAAGCCGCTCCCACAAGGCACTTTGCTTTCCGCGAAGGCGCGCTTCACTCGCCTTCGTCCCCCAGCAGCTTCTGCGCCTCCGCGCCGGGCAGGGTCTCCACGCCCTTGAGCTGCTTCTCGATCGCGCGCGTGCGCACGCCGGCGGCCTTGAGGCTGTTTTGCACGGTGTCGAGCTGGCCGTGCGCCTTCTCCAGCACGCCGGCGAACTTGCCGAACTCGGCCTTCACCGCGCCCAGCAGCTGCCACACCTCGCTCGAGCGCTTCTCGATCGCCAGCGTGCGGAAGCCCATCTGCAGGCTGTTGAGCAGCGCCAGCAGCGTGGTCGGCCCGACCAGGGTGACGCGGAACTCGCGCTGCAGGCCGTCGAACAGCCCCGGCCGCCGCAGCACCTCGGCGTACAGGCCTTCGGTGGGCAGGAACAGCAGCGCGAAGTCGGTGGTGTGCGGCGGCGCCAGGTACTTGTCGCGGATGCGTTTGGCCTCCACCCGCACCTGGCGCTCGAGCGCCGTCGCTGCGGACGCGATCGCCTCGGCGTCGGCGCGGTCCTGCGCCTCCATCAGCCGCTCGTAGTCCTCGCGCGGGAACTTGGCGTCGATCGGCAGGCGGATCGGCGCGTCGCCGCTGGCGCCGGGCAGGCGCACCGCGAACTCGACGCGCTCGCTGCTGCCGGGCACGGTGACGCAGTTGGTCTCGTACTGCTCGATCGTCAGCACCTGCTCCAGCAGCGCCGCGAGCTGCACCTCGCCGAACAGGCCGCGGGTCTTGACGTTGCCAAGCACGCGCTTGAGGTCGCCGACGCCGACCGCGAGCTGCTGCATCTCGCCCAGCCCGCGCTGCACCGCCTCCAGCCGCTCGGACACCAGCTTGAACGAGGCGCCCAGCCGGGTTTCCAGGGTCGACTGCAGCTTCTCGTCGACGGTGGCGCGCATCTGCTCGAGCTTGCTCGCGTTGTCGGCCTGCAGCTTCTGCAGCTGCTGCTCGAGGGTGGTGCGCATCTCGCCGATGCGTTGCTCGTTGCGCTGGGTGAGCTCGCCCAGGCGCTGGCCGAGCGTTTCGGCGAAACGCTGCTGCAATTCGGCGCCCTCGCTGCGCGCCTTGCGCGCGTCCTCGGTCAGCGCCTCGCGCAGCACGTCCAGGCGCTGGTCGGTGCGCGCGGCCAGGTCGTTGAGGCGCAGGCCGAAGCCCTCGATGCGCTGCTCCTGCGCCGCCGACAGGCTGTCGAGCTGCTGCCGCAGCTCGCCGCGGCCATCGCGCTGCTCCGCGCGCAGGGCGGCTTCGAGTGCGCGCTCCGGCTTGCGCAGCAGCAGCACGACCAGCAGGACGATCGCCGCGACCACGGCGACCAGCAGCAGGACTAGCAGGAGGGAGGTTTCGGCCATCCCCACAGTGTAAGCGCGGCGATCTCAGCGGTTGCGATCCGCGCCGCCGCGGTCCCCGGCTGGCCCGACGCGCGCGCGAGCGCGACAATGCGGCAACCGTTCCGCATCGAGGCCGGCCATGACTTCGCTCCCCGCCCTGCCCGCCTTCCACCACGCCGGAATGCCGGCCGCGGCCGTCGCGCCGGCGCCGCGCGGTGGACGGCGATGAGGATCGAGGCCAAGCGCGCCTACCTGCCGGCGGCCGACGGCGACGGCCGCCGCATCCTGGTCGACCGGCTGTGGCCGCGCGGGCTCGCCAGGGCGGCGCTGGCCGACGTGCCGTGGGTGAAGTCGGTCGCGCCCAGCGACGCGCTGCGCAAGTGGTTCGGCCACGAGCCGGCGAAGTGGGACGAGTTCCGCCGGCGCTACTTCGCCGAGCTCGATGCCAATCCCGACGCCGTGGCCGAGCTGCGCGGCCATCTGGCGCGCGGGCGCAACACCCTGCTGTTCGGCGCGCGCGACGAAGCGCACAACAACGCGGTGGCGCTGCGCGAGTACCTGCTGCGGGGCTAGTGCGCCGACGCGCGCGATGCGCGCCGGCTTGAGTCGCCGTCGCGGGCGTTGCCGTCGCGACTTCCGTCGTCGCCGCAAGGGCGGTGCGGGACGTCCTAGTCCAGCACGCGGCAGAACACCGCCTTGAGGTAGCGCGACTCCGGCACGCTGGCCAGGAACGGATGGTCGGGGCCTGCGCCGGCGACCTTCAGCACCTGCAGCGTGCGGCCGGCGTAGTAGCCGGCGCGGCGCAGCATGTCGAGGAACTGCTCCTCGCCGACCAGCCCGGTGCACGAGAACGTCGCGAACAGCCCGCCCGGCTTCACCGCGCCCAGCGCGAGCTTGTTCATGTCGAGGTATTTCTTCAGCGCCGGGATCACCTGCTCGCGGTCGCGGGTCATCTTCGCCGGGTCGAGGACGACGACGTCGTAGGCGTCGCCGTTGGCCGCGGCGTCGCGCAGCCACGGGAAGATGTCCGCCTGCACGAAGCGCACGCGCGCGCCGCCTTCGAACGGCATGTTCAACTTCGCGTTGCCGCGGGCGATCGCGAGCACGTCCTCGTCGATGTCGACGCCCACCACCTCCGCCGCGCCGCGCGCCGCGGCGTAGACGCCGAAGCCGCCGGTGTTGCAGCACAGGTCGAGCATGCGCTTGCCGGCGACCTGCCCGGACAGCCACTGGCGGTTCTCGCGCTGGTCGGCGAAGAAGCCGGTCTTGTGCGCGCCGGCCGGGTCGGCGCGGAACCTCACGCCGTGCTCGGTGATGACCGCGGGCGCGGCCGGGCCCGCGCCGGCGCTGTTCCAGGGCTTGAAGTCGAACGACTCCTGCTTCTGCACGTGCTCGTCGGCGAAGGCGTGGAAGCGGCAGCCGGGGAACTGCGCGCGCAGGGCGTCGTAGATCCATTCGCGATGGCGGTACATGCCGGCGCTGAAGAACTCGACCACCAGCAGGTCGGCGTAGCGGTCGACCACCAGGCCCGACAGCCCGTCGCCCTCGCTGTGCACCACGCGCCAGGCGTCGGAGACCTCATCGAGCTTGAGCACCTCGCGGCGCAGGCCCACCGCCTCGCCGATGCGGTGGGCGAACCAGGCCGCATCGACCGCGACGCCAGGATCGGCCTCGAGCATCCGCAGCGCGATGCGCGAGTGGCCGTTGTAGAAGCCGCGGCCGATCCAGTCCCCGTCGACGCCGACCACGTCGACGATGCTGCCGGGTTTCGGCCGCTGCGCCGGCTTGTCCACCAGCTTCTGGAAGATCCAGGGATGGCCGCCGCGCCAGGCGTTGCGGAGCCGGATGGTGGGGATCGCCTCGTTCATGCGCGCATTATCGCCCGCGCTGCCTTGTAGGAGCGCACCAGGGCGCGACAGGCCTTCGCCGGGAAAGCGGTCACGCCCCGGTGCGCTCCTACAAGGGCCTTGCATCCGCCGGGTTAGCCGCCATCCATCGGCCATGCACCTGGACGCCCCCGAACCCGCCCGCGACCCCGCCGCGCAGCGCAAGGCCGACGGCCGGCGCCTGCTGCGCGCGCTCACGGCCAGCCTGGCCTTCGTGTTCCTGCTCGCGGTCGCGTTCTCCGCGCAGCAGGCCTTCGACTGGCGGCCGCTGGCGGTGGCGCCGCTGAGCGCGGCCGGCCTGCTCGGCGTGCTGACCGCGCCGCTGCTGCACGGCTCGCCGGAGCACCTGGGCGCGAACGCGGTCTCGCTGCTGCTGCTCGGCACCCTGGCCGGCGCGGTCTACCCGCGCGCCACGCTGCGCGCGCTGCCGCTGCTGTGGCTGGGCTCGGGGCTGGGCGCGTGGCTGTTCGGCGATCCGGGCTCGCACCACCTCGGCGCCAGCGGCGTCACCCACGGGCTGATGTTCCTGGTGTTCGTGCTCGGCCTGCTGCGCCGCGACCGCGCCTCGGTGGCGGCGGCGATGATCGCGCTGTTCCTCTACGGCGGGATGCTGCTGACGATCCTGCCGCGCGAGCTCGACGTGTCCTGGCAGTCGCACCTGGGCGGCGCGATCGCCGGCGTGGTGTCCGCGTTCGCGTTCCGACGCAAGGACCCGCAGGCGCCGCGCAAGCGCTACAGCTGGGAGATCGAGGAGGAACTGGCCATGCAGGCCGCCGAGGCGTCCGCGGCCGATCGCGACCAGTTCGAGCCCGGCTCGCCGCGCGAGGTGCCGGTGCTGTGGCGGCGCCAGGAGGAGGAGCGCGGCGTGGTGCTGCGGTTCCCGCGGCGCGACGACTGACCGCGCACCGATCCTTCCAGGAGCCGACTCCCCTAGTGGGAGCGGCTTCAGCCGCGAGCTTTCCGCGATGAGCGGCGAGCGCCCACGCTGGCAAGAGCTCGCGGCTGAAGCCGCTCCCACAGGGCGCTCGCCGCTGTGGCTACAATCCGGCCCATGCGCCCCGCCCTGCCCGCGTCGCTGTTGCTGCTGTCGGCCCTGGTCCTCGGCGGCTGCGCCACCGGAGGCGCCGCCATGCAGTCTTCGCAAGACCCCGTCGATGCGCTGATGCGCGACTACACGGGCGACGTGCCCGGCGCCGCGGTGCTGGTGCTGCACGACGGCAAGCCGCTGGTGCGGCGCGGCTACGGCCTGGGCGACCTCGAGGCCGGCACGCCGGTGACGCCGGAAACGAACTTCCGCCTGGCCTCGGTGACCAAGCAGTTCACCGCCACGGCGATCCTGTTGCTGGCGCAGGACGGCAAGCTCTCGCTCGACGACCCGGTGCGCAAGTGGCTGCCATCGCTGCCGGCCAGCGACGACGCGATCACCCTGCGCCACCTGCTCACCCACGCCTCGGGCCTGGTCGACTACGAGGACCTGATGGCGCCCGACGCCACCGATCAGGTGCACGACATCGACGTGCTGCACCTGCTCGAGAATGAAGACCGGCTGTACTTCGCCCCGGGCACCGGCTACCGCTACAGCAACGGCGGCTACGCGCTGCTGGCGCTCATCGTCGGCAAGGCCTCGGGCCGGGATTTCGCCACGTTCCTGCGCGAGCGGATCTTCGCGCCGCTGGGCATGGACGGCACCGTCGCCTACGAGAACGGCATCTCCACCGTCGCCAACCGCGCCTATGGCCACAGCCTGGTCGACGGGCGCTGGGTGCGCACCGACCAGAGCTCCACCAGCGCGGTGCTCGGCGACGGCGGCGTGTATTCCTCGATCGACGACCTGGCGAAGTGGGACGCGGCGCTGTACGACGACCGCCTGCTGTCGGATGCGAGCCGTGCCGACGCCTTCGCGCTGCACAACCCGATCCACGACGAGGCGGACGTCGACGGCTACGGCTACGGCTGGCGCGTCCACGGCGAGGTGCTGTGGCACTCGGGCGAGACCATCGGCGGACGCAACGTCATCATCCGCTGGCCGCGACGGCACCTCACCGTCGTCGTGCTGACCAACCGCAACGACCCGGAGCCGTACCGGCTGGCGATGGAGATCGCCGGGCTGTACCTGCCCGATTCGCCGGCGCGGCCGTAGATCGAAGCGCCGTGCAGGCGCCGCGGGTTGTCGTTGGGCCTGGCCGGAGAGCTCGCGGCTGAAGCCGCTCCCACGAAACCGCAGGTCGGTCCCACGAGTTGGGCGGATCACGTCGACGGGCAGCGCGCAGGCGGTCGGCAAGCCCGGCCGCGGCCTGTGCTAGCGTCGCCGCTTTCCATGCCGGAACCCCACGATGCGCCGCGCCGCCTTTCCGATCGCCGTCGCCCTGCTGTGCCTGGCCGCCTGCAACCGCGAGGCGCCGCCAGCCGCGCCGGCGGCGAAGGCCGGGGCGCCGGCGCCCTGGGCCAACGATCCGGCCGCGCAGCGGATCGAGGCCGACGTGCGCAAGCTGTCCGACGACGCGATGGAGGGCCGCGAGACCGGCACGCGCGGCTATGACCTGGCCTCCGACTACGTCGCCGGGCGCTTCGCCAAGCTCGGCCTGGCGCCGGCCGGCGACGGCGGCACGTACTTCCAGCGCGTGCCGCTGCTCAAGGCCACGCGCGAGGCCGATGGCGCGAGGTTCGTCGTCAGGCGCAACGGCCGCGAGATCGCGCTGCGCTTCCGCGACCAGTTCCTGCCGCAGCCCGGCTTCGACGCCGCGCAGGCCGAGGTCGAGGCGCCTGCGGTGTTCGTCGGCCAGGCGGTGCACGCGCCGGCGCTGGGCGTGGACGACTTCGCGGGCCTGGACCTGAAGGGCAAGATCGCGGTGCTGCTGGAGGGCGCGCCGGCGCGCTTCGACAACGACCGCCGCGCGTTCCATTCGTCCCGGCGCGAGAAACTGCGCGAGGTGGCCGCGCGCGGCGCGGTCGGCGCGGTGTTCGTCAACACCGCGCAGGACGAGGCCGGCTCGCCGTGGGCGCAGCGCGCGGCCAACTGGGACAAGCCGTCGATGCGCCTGCGCGGCGACGACGGCAAGGGCCTGGACACCTTCCCGCAGCTGCGCGTGGTGGCCTCGGTGAGCGCGGCGGCGGCGGACCTGGTGTTCGCCGACGGGTCGCGGACCGCGGCGCAGCTGTTCGACGCCGCGCGCGCCGGCACGCTGAAGGGCTTCGCGCTGCCGGGCACGATCGCGCTGGCCGCGCGCACGCGGATCGAGCCGGTCGAATCGCGCAACGTCGTCGCCAGGCTGCCCGGCCGCGACGAGGCGCTGGCCGGCGAGCACGTGGTCTACAGCGCGCACCTGGACCACATCGGCATCGGCGCGCCAGTGAAGGGCGACCGCATCAACAACGGCGCGCTCGACAACGCGCTGGGCGTGGCGATCATGCTCGAGGCCGCGCACGCGCTCGAATCCGCGCAGCGCAAGCCACGGCGCTCGATGCTGTTCGTCGCCGTCACCGCCGAGGAGAAGGGGCTGCTCGGCGCGCAGTGGTTCGCCACCCACCCGACCGTGCCGGCCGATTCGATGGTGGCCAACATCAACATGGACATGCCGGTGCTGATGGCGCCGACCACCGACGTGGTGCCGATCGGCGTCGAGCATTCCACGCTCAAGGCGGTGCTGGACGCGGCGGCGAAGGACATCGGCGTGGCGCTGTCGCCCGATCCGTTCCCCGAGGAAAGCGTGTTCGTGCGCAGCGACCAGTACGCCTTCATCCGCGCCGGCGTGCCGGCGGTCTACCTCACCGGCGGCGTGTTGCCTGCGGACAAGGACAAGGCGCGCGACCCGAAGGTGGCGCTACGCTACTTCCTGCGCAACTGCTACCACCAGCCCTGCGACGACGCCGACAGCCAGCCGATCCAGTACGGCGACGCGGCGCGCATGGCGCGTCTCGACGCGCGCATCGGCGAGCTGGTCGGCGACGCCGACGCGCGCCCGCGCTGGAACGAGGGCGACTTCTTCGGCGACATGTTCGCCCGACCCTGACCTGCAGGAGCGCCGTAGACTCTGCCATTCCGTTTACGCAGGAACCGTCCCCATGGCCCAGTGGTATTTCAGCTCCGGCAGCAACAGCGCGCACGTCGGTCCGCTCGACGACAACGCCGCGCGCGCGCATGCGCAGCAGCATCCCGAGGACCTGTGCTGGCGCGAGGGCATGGCCGCGTGGCAGCCGGTCGGCGACGTCGCCGAGCTCGGCGCAGCCTCCACCGCGCCACCGCCGCGGATGCCGCCGCTGCCCGCGACCGGCGCCGGGCGCGGCCGCGCGGACGAGATCGACTACCGGATCGTCGGCGGCGACATGCAGTTCGTGGAAATCGAGCTCGACCCCGGCGAGAGCGCGATCTCGGAAGCCGGCGCGCTGATGTACAAGGACGCGGCGGTGCAGATGGACACCGTGTTCGGCGACGGCTCGCATGCAGGCCAGGGCGGCGGCGTGTTCAACAAGCTGCTCTCGGCCGGCAAGCGCGTGGTGACCGGCGAAAGCCTGTTCACGACGATGTTCACCCACGCCGGCCAGGGCAAGGCCACGGTCGCCTTCGCCGCACCCTACCCCGGCACGGTGATGGCGATGAAGCTCTCCGAGCACGGCGGGCGGCTGATCTGCCAGAAGGACAGCTTCCTGGCCGGCGCGCGCGGGGTGTCGATGGGCATCCACTTCCAGCGCAAGATCCTCACCGGACTGTTCGGCGGCGAGGGCTTCATCATGCAGAAGCTCGAGGGCGACGGCTGGGTGTTCGTGCACGCCGGCGGCACCGTGGTCGAGCGCGAGCTGCGCGCCGGCGAGCGCATCGACGTCGACACCGGCTGCGTGGTCGCGTTCCATTCGAGCATCGACATGGACGTCAGGGCGGTCGGCGGCATCAAGAGCATGCTGTTCGGCGGCGAGGGCGTGTTCCTGGCCACGCTGACCGGGCCGGGCAAGGTCTGGCTGCAGTCGCTGCCGTTCTCGCGCATGGCCGGGCGCATGCTGGCCGCGGCGCCGCAGGGCGGCGGCAAGGATCGCGGCGAGGGCTCGGTGCTGGGCGGGATCGGGCGGCTGCTGGACGGGGACAACAGCTTCTGATGCGGCGTGTGTCCTGACGTCGCGCGGCGAACGTCGAGCTTTCGCCTCGAGGTCTTTCGATGCAGCGAGAAATGGACTCCTGCGGCAGGCCGGCTGCCTAGGCGTCGGCGTCCACCTTCACCAGCAGGTTGGCGTCGCGCGCCAGGCGCCAGCGGCCGTCGTCGCGGCGGAACACCGACAACGTGTGCCCCGCGCGCCGCACCGGCGGCTGTCCCGGCACGGTCGCTGTGACCGCCAGCCGCGCCCAGGCGAACGCCCAGTCGCCGCACACGCGCACCTCGCGGATCTCGCTCCGGCCGTCGAACCGCAGCGCCGCGCCGGCCTGCGCCCGCATCGCGGCGGCGAACTCCGCCTTGCCGAACGGCGCCTGCCCGGCGACCAGGAACACCACGTCGTCGGTCATGAGTTCCAGCACCGCAGCCGCGTCGCCGGCCCGGGTGGCCGCCATCCAGGTGGCGACCAGTTCGCGGATGGCGGCTTCGTCGTCGTGCATGCGTGCGCTCTCCAGGTGTCGCGCGGACGCCTGCCGCCGCGCAGGGACGGATCGTGGTTCACACCGGCCGCAGCTGCTCCTCGATCGAGCGCGTGCGTTCGTTGACCACGTTGCCGGTGTGCAGCGTCGACTTGCGCTCGACCAGCATCACCAGGCATTCGCGTTCGGCGACCGGGTTGTGCTCCACGCCCCTGGGCACGATGAACATGCCGCCTTCGCCCAGCTCGACGACGCGGTCGCGCAGCTCCATGCGCAGCCGGCCGGCCAGCACGTAGAACAGCTCGTCCTCGCCGGCGTGGTGGTGCCAGCCGAAGCTGCCCTGCACCCTGGCGACCTTGATGTAGGCGTCGTCGACCTCGCCGATCACGCGCGGCGACCACAGTTCGGGCAGCGCGGCGGCGATGGCGCGGGGTTCGGGGGCCTGCGTGGCCGGTGCGTCGGTGGACGGACTCGCACCGGTTCCCGTGGCTTGCCGGTCGGATGCCACTGGATCCTCTGCACGCACGATCGCCACGCCCGGGATCCACAGCGCCAGCCAGCGCGCCAGCTTGTCCTCCGGCGCCAGCGCCTGCGGCGAGGCCGCGACGGCGGGCGCGAACGCGTCGCGCGCATCCAGGCAGCCGGCGTTGACCGCGCCGTGCACGCCGCCGGCGTGGCGGTATGCCGCCGCGACCAGCACGCCGCATTCGCCGCACAGCAGGAAGCGCGCCGCACCCGAGCCTTGCCTGTATTCGCGCAGCGCGCCGGCGCGCGCTTCGGTGATCGCCAGCGCGCCGGCCGGGTCGGACACCCAGGCCGCGCCGTGCGCGCGGCAGAAGGTGCAGTCGCAGGCGCGCGGGACCAGCTGCGCCGGCACGGCCGACGCCAGGAATTCCAGCCGCAGCAGGCCGCAGTGGCAGCCGCCGTTCAAACGCGTGGGCTCGGGCATGGCCGGCTCCTCGCAGCAGGGGCCGGCAGTATCCGCCTCGCGCGTCTCGACGGCGCCCGCGAACGCCGCGGCCATCGCGGCCGCGGCCGATGGATCACTTCCCTGGCGCCGCCCCGAGCTCGTCGTGACGCAGGATCGCGTTGAACACCAGCGGGTAGCTGCCGATCGTCTCGCCGCGCCAGATCGGGTTGATCGCGAACAGCAGCACGTGGCCGCGCCCGTAGCGCGCGTCCACCACCGTCGCGCGCCCGGCCATCTCGTCGCCACCGTCGAGCAGGCCCGAGACCAGCAGCTTGTCGGCGTCGGCGAAGCGCAGCACCACCCGCGGGCGCTGGCCGTCGGGGATCACCCACGGGTTGTTGCGCGCCTGCTCCTCGTTGAGCGGCAGCGCCTGCCACGGCTTGGCGCTGGGCAGCGGCGGCGCGGCGACGAACGGCCGGCCCTGCGGCAGGTCGACGTCGTCCTTGCCGCCGCGCCCGGTCGGGCGCTCGAAGATCTCCGCGCTCGGCGGGCCGCCGCGCCTGGACTTCGACGGCGCGCCGCGCGGCGCGGCGAGGTTGGAGATGCGGAACGACAGGCCCTGCTCGCTGTAGACCGCCAGGTCGTCGCTGGCGTAGCCGGCGGCGGCCGGATGGCGGCGGTCGACGAACTTCGCCGCCAGCACGCTGCCGACCACCTTCAACTCGTCGGTCGGATTGACGTACACGCCGGGCGCCAGGCCGATGTCGATGGCGAACTCCGCGGTGTCCTGCGCGGCGACCAGCAGGCCGCCTTCGCGCACGAACTTCCTGAGGTTCTCGACGCCGCCCGCGCCCATGCCCGGGCGCATGTCGTCGGTCGCGTCGATGCGGCCGAGGTTGGGCGTCAGCGCGGTGGTCTTCCACGGCAGCGGGTTGCCCCACATCGGCATGCCGTCGACGATCTCGCGCGTGCTGGCGCCGCCGGCGGGCGCGAACAGGATCACGTCGTACTTCGCGCGCAGGCCGGCGTCGCCGGTGATGTCCTGGGTGCTGATGTAGTCGTACGGGACCTGCAGCCGGTCCAGCTCCATCCGCCACCAGCCCTCGGTCTGGGTGTCGAGCCAGGTGTGCATCAGTGCGATGCGCGGCATCGGCTTGCCGGCCGTCGCCACGTCCACGCCGGCCAGGCCGTCGGGGATGGCGACCGGCGCGTCGACCTTGGCCATCGGCGCGTCCAGCAGGGACGCGTCGGTGACCCGCGCCACCGGCACGTCGAACAGGTCGCCCATCGACCAGCCGGTGTCGTCGTAGGGCGTGTCGTACTTGTCCCTGGGCGACCAGTACTGGCGGTCGAGCAGGGCGTCGGCGATGCGCGAGTACGGCTGGTCCATCCGCACCACCCAGCTGCCGGCGGGGAAGCTGCGCTTGCCGGCGGCGTCGCCGGTCTTTCTGCCGGCCTCGTTCTTCGTCTCCGGCTGGTCGACCGTCACTGCCGACGTCAGGCGGCTGAGCTCCACGTGCTGCAGCTGCAGGGTGCGCAGCAGCCGCGCGCGCGCGCCGGCGCGCTTGCCGTCCGCCGGGAATACGTAGGCCGCGGGCCCCGATTCGCGCGGTTTCTCGATCGAGCGCTTGCTCTTGGCGTAGAAGTTGCGCAGGTACTGCGGCGCGTTGCCGGCGAAGTGGTGCAGCGTCGCCAGCAGCGCGCTCTGCTGGTAGTTGTTGTTGTCGCGCGCCGACCAGGTGACCTCGGGCCACGGCGGGTTGGGCCGGTACCAGGTGCGCGCGTACTCCTTCGGCTGCAGGATGCGCTTGAGCGTGTCCGCGCCGTCGTTGCCGTAGGTCTCGTAGAGCCGGCTGATGCCGTTGTGGGTGGCCGCCATGAACATCAGGTAGCCCGGGCTCCAGGTGTCGAACTCGCCGTGCGTCCACACGCCCGGCATTCCCAGTTTCGTGAGCTGCTGGACGTTGTCCCAGCCCAGCTGCTGCCATTCGCCGACCAGGATCGGGTCGATCCAGGCGTTGTACGGGCCGGTGCCGATGGTGTTGTCGTACAGGAACGCGTACGACTCGTGCAGGTCGTGGATCACCTGCGCGTGGTAGCGGATGTAGGTGTCGAGCACGTTGCGGCTGAGGTTGAGCGTGAGCCCCATCGCGTCGCGGTTGTTGTCGTGGGCGACGTAATGGCCCCAGTAGGCGAGCCGCGGATACTGCTTGCCGGGGTTGGCCAGGTGCCAGTTGTAGACGTCGACCTTGCGGTCGCGCCCGTCCACTTCCACCACCGGCGTGATCAGGGTGATGACGTTGGCGCGGATCTGCCGGATGTAGGGCGCCTCGTCCACCGCCAGCCGGTAGCCCAGCTCAATCAGCGCGGTGGGCGATCCGGTCTCGGTCGAATGCAGGGCGCCGGTGATGTAGTAGACGGGCGCTGTTTGCGCGATCAGCGCTTCGGCGCGGGCGTCGTCCATGCCGATCGTGCGCGGGTCGGCGAGCTCGCCCAGCCGTTCGCTGTTGGCGTCGAGGCCGGCGATCAGCTTCTCGTCGGCGATCGCGACCGCGATCATCTCGCGGCCCTCCTCGCTCTTGCCGATGCTCACCACGCGCACGCGCGGACTGGCCTGCTCCAGCTCGCGGAAATAGCGCGCCACGTCGGCGCTGTAGGGCAGCCAGCCCTCGGCGCCGGCGACGTGGCCGAGCACCTGCAGCGGCGTCGGCACCGTGCCCGACGCGGGCAGGTAGTCGGTGAGCGGCGAGTTGAGCGCGGGATCGGTGGTGTACTTCGCGATCAGCGCGGTGTAGGCCTCGTCGACCGGCTGGTCGGGCGCGCGCGCGTACTCGGCGGGGCGCTCGCGCGCGTCGGCGGCGTGGGCGGTCGCGGCCGGCAGCGCCAGCGCCAGGGCCAACAGCAAGCAGGTTCCGCGCACGGCCTCTCCCCTTCGATGTTCGTGGCTGTCGATTGTGGCATCGCGCGTCGTTGCGGCGGCGCCGCGGCCACGCCATCCGGAGACGAACCAGTGCGGTCCGTCCCCCATGCGCGCTGCACCCTGGCCGTGGCTCTGTCCTCATAGGAGCGGCGGAAGCCGCGACCCCGGGCGCCGGAAAGCGGTCGCGGCTTCCGCCGCTCCTACGATGCCGGCAGCGGCATCCCGCCGAACGCCTTCACCGTGCGCAGCACGAAGCTGGAGTTGACGTCGGCCACGCCGGCCTGCGCGAGCAGGCGGTCGAGCAGGAAGCGCGAGAAGTGCTCCAGGTCGCGCACCACCACCTGCAGCAGGTAGTCCATGTCGCCGGTCAGCGCATGGCAGGCGACGACCTCGTCCCAGTCGTTGACGAAGCGGGCGAAGGCGGCGACCGATTCGGCATCGTGGTGGTTGAGCTGGACGCGGACGAAGGCCTGCAGGCCCAGCCCCAGCCGCTCGGGGTCGACCTCGGCGCGATAGCCGCTGATGACGCCGTCGCGCTCGAGCCGCTGCACGCGGCGCAGGCAGGCCGAGGCCGACAGGTGGACGCGCTCGGCCAGTTCGGCGTTGGTGAGGCGGCCGCCGCGCTGGAGTTCGGCGAGCAGCTGGAGGTCGGTGCGGTCGAGCGGGATTTCGGCCATTGCGTGCGCCTTCGGCGTGATCTACGCAAGGATCGTGCGCCACAACGCCGGATCGGCGCAAGTTTGCAAGACTGTTGCGGCGCGAGGCGGTTATCTTGGCTGGACGGCCGCCTGTGCACGCAGGCCCCACACCGGCCCTCTGCCGCAAGGGAGGGAGCCGCGCATTCGAGGAGTCCCCCATGTCCGCCACCCCGCGCCGCGTCGAGAACCTGCACACCGACAAGGGCAAGGTCCCGGTGTACGCCACCGGCATCGTCGAGCAGCCCTGGGACGACTATTCGGCCGACGACCATGCGACCTGGGCGACGCTGTACGCGCGCCAGCGCGAGGTCCTGCGCGGCCGCGCCTGCGACGAGTTCGTCCAGGCGCAGGACGCGATGAGGATGACACCCGACCGCATCCCCAGGTTCACCGACCTCAACCGCGTGCTGGGCGCCGCCACCGGCTGGACCCTGATGGGCGTGGAAGGGTTGCTGCCGGAGCTGGACTTCTTCGACCACCTCGCCAACCGCCGCTTCCCGGTGACCTGGTGGATCCGCAAGCCCGGCCAGATCGACTACATCGAGGAGCCGGACCTGTTCCACGACCTGTTCGGCCACGTGCCGCTGCTGATGAACCCGGTGTTCGCCGACTACATGCAGGCCTACGGCCGCGGCGGCGTCAAGGCGCACGGCATCGGCGCGGATGCGCTGCAGAACCTGACGCGGCTGTACTGGTACACGGTGGAGTTCGGCCTGATCCGGCAGCACGACGGCCTGCGCATCTACGGCAGCGGCATCGTCTCGTCGAAGGGCGAATCGATCCATGCGCTGGAAAGCGCCGCGCCCAACCGCATCGGCTTCGATCTCGAACGCATCATGCGCACGCGCTACCGCATCGACAGCTACCAGAAGACCTACTTCGTCATCGACAGCTTCGAGCAGCTGATGGAAGCGACCGCGCCGGACTTCACCCCGATCTACGCGCGCCTGGCCACGCAGCCCTCGCTGCCCGCCGGCACGGTGCTCGACACCGACCAGGTCTACCAGCGCGGCGACGGCGAAGGCTGGAGCAACGACGGCGACGTGTAGGGTGGGCCCCGGCCCACCGCCTCGTCCGCCACCGCTTCTCCACGATCGACCGAAGACCGAAAGCATGTAGGAGCGTCCCTGGGCGCGATGCTCCGCGCGCAAGGGCATCGCGCCCAAGGGGCGCTCCAACCCGCGATTCCGTCTGACGTCCTACGGCCGCGGCGCCGCGAGCAACTGCGCATTGCCGTACGGCGCATGATCCAGGCGGCCGTCACGGACCCAGTCGGCCATCATGCGGAAGTAGCCGTCGGCGTAGCCGGTGTCCTGGCGCGCGCCGTCGGCGGCGGTGTCGAAGGTGATGATGCCGTGGTCGGTGCCGGGGAACACCATCGTGGTGATCGGGCGGCCTGCTTCGGCGAGCTGGCGCAGGCGGCGCTGCGTTTCCTGCGGCGGCGCTTCCTTGTCGTCGCCGGCGATGATCCACAGCTGCGGGATCCCGAGCTTGCGCAGCACCGGCATCGGGTCGTATTCCCAGCTGGTGCCGACTTCGTGCTCGGGCGCCATCTTCTCGACCTCCGCGCGCGCGTGGTGCGCGACCATGCCGGTGAACTCGCCTTCCATCGCGCCCCACCAAGGCTGCGCGGCGTACTTCGCGCGCGCCGCGTCGAGCTGCTCCCAGCCGCGCGCGCCGCGCGAGGCGACGATCGCGCCGGTGGCGTCGGTGACTTCGCGCGCCTTCGCCAGCACGTCGTCGCCGTAGCCGGCCTTGCGCAGGTCGAGCATCACCTGGTCGCGGTCCTCGGCCAGCGGGTCGGTGGCCATGCCGTAGCCGACCAGCACGAACTGCGCGCGCGGCGACTGGCTGGCGGCCAGCGGCGCGACCCAGCCGCCCTGGCTGCCGCCGTGGAAGCCGATGCGGCCGATGCGCGCGCCACCCAGCCGCAGCGCCTCGGCCAGCGCCGCCTTCGCGTCGTCCGCGAGCAGGTGGAAGTCCTGGGTGTAGGTGCCGGTCGACTTGCCGGTGCCGCGCTTGTCGTAGACGAACACGCCCACGCCCTGCGCCGGGAACAGCTGCTGCATGTAATTGAAGTCGACCGCCGAGTCGCGCTCGGAGCCGTGCACCTCGATCGCGACCGGCACGTCCTTCGCGCCCTTGGGCAGCACCAGCCGACCGCGCAGGGTGACGCCGTTGCCGGCGAAGGTGGTGTCGACGACGTCGAACTCGATCCGCTTGCCGGCGTGGCCTTCGAACTCGATGCGCGCCTGCTCGCAGCTTCCGAATCCGACGTGGACGCCGTCGGCGCGGTCGGTCCAGCCCTGCGTGCTGGTCCAGGCGCCGTCGGCGCCGCGCTGGAGCTTGCCGACGCGACCGTCGATGCGGCGCCAGCGCAGCTGCGCGGGATCGTCGAGGGCGCCGATCGCGACGATGCCGCCGTCGTCGAGCCGGTAGGCGCCGACGTGGCAGCGCGCGTCGTCGCCGGCAAAGGCCGGCGCGCTCGCCAGCAGGGCGGCGAGCAGGAGGTGGCGGGGTTGGAGCAATCGCTTCATGGAGGGATTCCTGAGTTTGGGGTAGCGATACGCGCGTCGGCCTCTCCTGGCGCGCGCGCATCCAAGGTTGGCCGGGCCGACCCGCCCTCCTCGCCGTCATCCCGAACGCAGCGAGGGATCTGGCCAGGAGCAGCAGATCCCTCGCTGCGCTCGGGATGACAACCGCGGGCAATGGCGAGCGCGCCGGCAACGGACGGTCCCCAGCCTGCGCCCGCGCGGCGCGCCCGCGCAGTGCCCATCGTCATTCCCCGACCTGCCGGAAGTCACGACTTGCGCCACGCGCATTGCGGCGAGGGCGCGCGCGCCGCAGCATGCGCGCATGCGCTTCCCGCCGTTCATGCTGCACCCCGCGCTGCGCCCGCTGATGCACACGCTGGCGATCGCGGGCGTGGTCACCTGGCTCGCGGTCGCGCTGTCGCTGCATTTCCTCAGCCCCGCGCACCTGGCGGCGGGCTGGAGCCTGCTGCTGCTGTTCCTGGTCGCGTTCCTCGCCGAGATCCTGCTCGGCGAGCGCCGCGTGTCGCTGCGGGCCGTGCTGCTGCTGCTCGAGCCTGCGCTCGCGCTGGCGCTGATGTGGCTGGACGCGCGGCCCGGCGCCGCGCAGGTGCTGCTGGTGGTGTGGATCACCCAGCTGGTCACGGCCTGGCCACCGCGCTGGAGCCTGCCGGCCGTGGCCGCCGCGGACATCGGCATGTACCTGGTGTTCCACGCGCACGGCCATCCGGCGCCGCTGGTGGTGACGCTGCTCAACCTCGGCTTCCAGATCTTCGCCGCGCTGTGCGCGCACTACGCGCACAGCGCCGGGCAGGCGCGCGACCGGCTGGCGCTGGTCAACGCCGACCTGCTCGCCACGCGCGCGCTGCTGGCCGAGAGCGCGCGCGACGCCGAACGGCTGCGCGTCGCGCGCGAGCTGCACGACGTGGCCGGGCACAAGCTCACCGCGATGACGCTCAACCTGCGCGCGCTCGCCGCCGACCCGGCGCTGGCGGCGCGCGCGCAGGTGCAAATCTCGCAGCGGCTCGCGCGCGAGCTGCTGGGCGACATCCGCGGCGTGGTGCAGGCGCTGCGCGACGCGCGCGGCCTGGACCTGGCCACGGCGCTGCGCGCGCTGGCCGCGCCGCTGCCGCGGCCGGCGCTGCGGCTGGCGATCGACGACGACGTGCAGGTCACCGACCCGGCGATCGCCGAGGCGATCCTGCGGCTGGTGCAGGAGGCGCTGACCAACAGCGCGCGCCACGCCGACGCCGACGTCGTGCGCGTCCGCCTCTCGCGCGACGGCGACGCGGTGCTGGTCGAGATCGAGGACGACGGCCGCGTGCGCGGCGCGGTGCACGAGGGCAACGGCATCGCCGGCATGCGCGAGCGCATCGCCGCGCTGCGCGGCGAGCTGCGCGTGGCGCCCTGCCCGCGCGGCGCGCTGCGCATCGAGGCGCGGCTGCCGGCATCGCGGGAGGCGTCGCCATGAGCGCGCCGCTGCGGGTTGCGTTGGCCGACGACCAGGCGCTGGTGCGCGCCGGCCTGCGCGCGCTGCTGGAGGAGCTCGGCATCGTCGTGGCCTTCGAGGTCGACGATGGCCAGGCCCTGCTCGCGCAGCTGGCGCACACGCCCGTGGACGTGGTGCTGAGCGACATCCGCATGCCGGGCCTGGACGGCATCGCGATGCTGGAGCGCCTGCGCGCGGGCGGCGACGCCACCCCGGTGCTGCTGCTCACCACTTTCGACGACAGCGACCTGCCGCTGCGCGCGGCCGAGGCCGGCGCGCAGGGCTTCCTACTCAAGGATGCCGAGCCCGACGACCTGCGCGAGGCGATCGCACGCGTCGCCGCCGGCGAATCGCTGCTGCAGCCGGTGAGTACGGAAGCGGTGCGCGCTCGCTTCCGCTTCCGCGACGAGGCGCCGCCGCTGGACGGCTTCAGCGAGCGCGAGGTGGCGATCCTGCGCCTGATCGCCGGCGGCTATTCCAACAAGGAGATCGCGCGCTCGCTGTTCCTCGCCGAGGGCACGGTGAAGAACTACGTGTCGGTGATCCTGGAAAAGCTCGGCACCCGCGACCGCACGCGCGCGGTGCTCAAGGCGATCACGCTGCGGGTGATCTGAGCGGGATCGGAAATCGGAAGGCGGAGCTACCTCCGCAAGACGAACCCGGCGTCGTCACCCGAAGGCGTGAATCGAGCGGCTTGGGCTTCGGCACGGAGGGTCGCTGGATTCCCGCCTTCGCGGGAATGACGATCAGATGCCTCACGCGACCAGGTCGTCGACGCCGGCGGCGCGCAGGTAGGCCTCCAGGCCGCGCTCGCGGCTGTCGTCGAAGGTCGCGCCGGTACCGTGGATCGCGGCGATGCGGTCGGGGCGGAAGTTGCGGAAGTCGCGGCGCAGCCGGCACCAAGCGCCCAGCGTCCACACGCCGCCCCAGAACGCCAGGCACAGCGGCTCGACCTCGCGGGTGGTGACGCGCTCGTCGCCGTCGCGGTAGTCGAGCCGCAGCAGCTCGCGCGCCTCGATCGCCGCGTGCAGGCGGTCGACCGGCCCGCGCGCCTCGCGCCGGCCCGGGATCTCGGGCGCAAAGATGCGGGTGCGGCGGCTGCGCTCGCGCAGCTCCGGCGGCAGCACCGCCTCGATCTTCAGCAGCGCCGCGCGCGCGCCCAGCGCCAGCCGCTCGCCGCCGAACGCGCGCACGAAGCGCGTGCCCACCACCAGCGCCTCGAGCTCATCGAGGTTGAACATCAGCGGTGGCACGTCCGCGCCCTTGCGCAGCATGTAGCCGACCCCGGCCTCGCCCTCGATCGGCACGCCGGACAGCTGCAGGTCGGCGACGTCGCGGTAGATCGTGCGCAGCGACACGCCGAGGGTCTCGGCGATGCTGCGCGCGGGCAGCGCGGAGTGGCGCCCGCGCAGCGCGTGGATGATCAGGAACAGGCGGTCGGCGCGGCGCATGCGCCATGATCGCGCACGCGCCGATGCCGGCCAAGCTCATTGCGGCGACCAGAGCCCGACGCGGTTGCCTTCGCTGTCGCGGAACTGGGCGAACACGCCCATGCCTTCCGGCAGCGCGGTGCGTGGCACGACCACTTCACCGTGGTGCCCGGGCACGCGTTCGAGCACCCGCGTGACGTCCTCGACCGACAGGTACACGGTGGTGCCGGCCATCGACGGCGCCGCCTGCGGGTGCTTCATCAGCGCGCCGGAGGCGTTGGGCTTGCCGGCGTAGGGGAAGACCGCCAGTTCGCCATCGCCGATCGCCTCGCGGGAGAGCCTGGCGTCGAGGATGCCTTCGTAGAAGCGCTGGGCGCGGTCGAGGTCGGCGGCGGGGATCTCGAACCAGGCCGGGACGTTGGGGTTGAGCATCGCTTTTCTCCTGGAGGGGCGTGCACGTCGCACCGGCACAGGCTGCGCCCGGGCTGCTGACAGCGTGGCGTCAGCGGCCGCGGCGGCACGCAAATGCGACAATCGCCACCCCATTCCAGCGGAACCCCATGCCATGTCGCCCGCGCCTTCGCCCGCTTCGTCCTCGCTGACGCGGTTCCTGATCGAGGAACAGCACGCCGGCCGGGTCACCCCCGACCTGCGGCTGCTGATCGAGGTGGTGGCGCGCGCCTGCAAGGGCATCGCGGTGGCGGTCGGCAAGGGCGCGCTGGGCGGCGTGCTCGGCGACGCCGCGGGCGAGGCCGGCGGCGCCAGCATCAACGTGCAGGGCGAGGCGCAGAAGAAGCTCGACGTGCTCAGCAACGAGATCCTGCTCAAGGCCAACGCCTGGGGCGGCCACCTGGCCGCGTGCGCGTCGGAGGAGATGGACCACTGCCAGCCGATCCCGGACGCGTTCCCGCGCGGCAACTTCCTGCTGCTGTTCGATCCGCTCGACGGCAGCAGCAACATCGACGTCAACGTCAGCGTCGGCACGATCTTCTCGGTGCTGCGCTGCCCCGAGGGCGTGGCCAGGGTCGGCGACGAGCACTTCCTGCAGCCCGGGCGCGAGCAGGTCGCCGCCGGCTACTGCATCTACGGCCCGAGCACGATGCTGGTGCTGACGATCGGCCACGGCACGCACGCGTTCACGCTCGACCGCGAGCAGGGCTCGTTCGTGCTCACCAAGCGCGACATGCGGGTGCCGGAGCAGACGAAGGAATTCGCCATCAACATGTCCAACAAGCGCCACTGGGAGGCGCCGATGCAGGGCTACGTGGACGCCCTGCTGGCCGGGAAGGAAGGCCCGCGCGGCAAGGACTTCAACATGCGCTGGATCGCCTCGATGGTGGCCGACGTGCACCGCATCCTCACCCGCGGCGGCATCTTCATCTATCCCTGGGACCGCAAGGACCCGTCCAAGCCCGGCAAGCTGCGGCTGATGTACGAGGCCAACCCGATGGCGATGCTGGTCGAGCAGGCCGGCGGCGCGGCCACCGACGGGCGCGCGCGCATCCTCGACGTCGCGCCGGCGCAGCTGCACCAGCGGGTGCCGGTGTTCCTGGGCTCGCGCGACGAGGTCGCGGAGGCGACGCGCTGCCACGTGGAGCACGATCGCGCTGCCGGGAAGGGCTGACCGTCGGCACCCGTCATTCCGAGCGCAGCGAGGAATCCGCTACCGGGAGCTCCCGTTGCACTCGGGATGACCGCACCGGTCAACCGTCCGCGAAGCTGCCGTCGAGGTAGTACCAGCGGCCGCCTTCGCGCACGAAGCGGCTGGTCTCGTGCAGCCGCGTCGCGGGGCCGCCGCCGCTGCGGCAGCGGGCGACGAACTCGACGATCGCGGCATCCGGCGCGCCCTGCTCGTGGCGGCGCACCGACAGGCCGAGCCAGCGCACGGCCGGGTCGAGCTCGAGCGCGGCCGGCCGGGTGGACGGGTGCCAGGTGGCGAGCAGGTAGTCGCGCTCGCCGCGCGCGTAGGCGCTGTAGCGCGAGCGCATCAGCTGTTCGGCGGTGTCCGCGGTCGCTTCGCCGGCGTGCAGTGGCGCGCAGCAGACCGCGAGGGCGCGGCCGGAGCCGCAGGGGCAAGGGGTTGGCGGCGTCGCGGGCATGCGCGCATTGTCCCGCAGTCCATGGCGCGGCGGCGCCGGCGAGCGGCCGCGATGCAGCGGCGCGCGGCGGCATCGTGCCTGGACCGGATCCATCGCCTACGATGCGCGCATGCCGACGCCCACGATCCTGCAGCACGACCGCATCGACCGCCTCGCCGATCTGCTCGAGCGGCGCGCGGTGCCGTTCGGCGGCCTCGGGCTGGAAGGGCTCGACGGGTTCCTGTCCGCGCTCGCGGTCGGGCCGACGGCGATCCCCGAGGCGGCCTGGCAGGCGGTGGTCTGGGGCGGCAGGACACCGCGCTGGAACGACGAGGGCGAGGCGCGTGAGGTGTCCGCGCTGCTCGACGAGGCGCGCGAGCTCGCGCTGCGGCGCGCCTGCCACGACGGCGACACGCTGCCCGAGCGGCTGGCGCCGCTGCTGTGGCTGCCCGAGGACGTGGACGCCCCGCATCCTGATGCGCTGGACGCGGGCGCGCAGTGGGCCGCCGGCTTCCTGCGCGCGGTCGAACTCGACGAACCGGCCTGGGACGCGTGGCTGGACGAGGACGACTGGATCGCCGCGCTGCTCGGCCTGCTCGACCAGCTCGCCAGCGGCGAGGTGCTCGACGAGACCGACCCGGCCGCGCCGGCCGCGCCGCTGTCCTGGCGCGAGCGCATGGACACCATCGCCGCGCTGCCCGGCATGCTCGCCGACCTGCAGCACCATCGCATCGCCATGCTCACCCCGCGCACGCCGCTGCGGCGCGCCGCGGCGCCCGGGCGCAACGATCCCTGCCCCTGCGGCAGCGGGCGCAAGTCCAAGAAGTGCTGCGGCGCGGCCTAGGGCAGCGCGGCAGGCATGCTTATGGGAGCGGCTTCAGCCGCGAGCCTTTCCCTGCAGGAGCGACGGAAGTCGCGACAGGCGGCCGGTGATTTCTGATTTCGCGGAGAGGCGTCGCGACTTCCGTCGCTCCTACAGGCATGCGGAACAGCGCCTCGGGGAGCCTCGGGGAAAAGATCGCGGCTGAAGCCGCTCCCACGAGCAACCTCGATCCGCGGCTCAGCTTCCCTCGCGCGGGTGGTTGAGTACCAGCCAGTACAGCCCGACCTGCTTGACCGCCCATACGAACTGCTCGAAATCCACCGGCTTGCGGATGTAGCTGTTCACGCCCAGCGCGTAGCTGGCCTCGACGTCGAACGGCTCGGTGCTGGTGGTCAGCACCACCACCGGCAGGCCGCGGGTCTTCTCGTTGGCGCGGATCGCCTGCAGCACCTCGCGGCCGTCGACCTTGGGCAGGTTGAGGTCGAGCAGCACGATCGAAGGCAGGTCGTCGGGGTCGCGGCCGGCGTGCGCGCCGCGCGCGAACAGGTAGTCGAGCGCCTCGGCGCCGTCGCCGGCCACCACCAGGTTGTTGGCGACCTTGGCCTCGGCGAAGGCGATGCGGGTCAGCTCGACGTCGTCCGGGTTGTCCTCGACCAGCAGGATGTCTTTGTGGCTCATGCGCCCGGCCCGTTGTCGTCGCCGGGCACGGCCGGCAGTTCGATGGAGAAGGTGCTGCCGGCGCCGGGCTCGGACTCCGCCCAGGCGCGGCCGCCGTGGCGTTCGGCGACGGTGCGCGCGATCGCCAGGCCGATGCCGTTGCCCGCCGCCTGGTCCGGCCCGTGCAGGCGCTGGAACGGCTGGAACAGCTTGTCAGCATAGCGCATGTCGAATCCGCTGCCGTGGTCGCGCACGCGCAGCACGATGCGCTCGCCGGCGCGCTCGCCGGTGACCTCGATCCGCACTGCGTCGCGCTCGCGCGAGAACTTCCAGGCGTTGTCGAGCAGCTGGCGCAGCAGCTGGCGCAGCAGGCGCTCGTCGCCCATCGCCTGCAGCCCGGGCTGCACCGACACCTCGGCATGGCGGCCGGGATCGGCCTCGGCGAGTTCGGCGTGGGCCCAGTCGGCCAGCAGGCTGAGGTCGACCGGCGCGCGCTGCAGCTGCGCGCGGGTCGCGCGCGAGAACTCGAGCAGCGACTCGATCAGCACGGCCATGCGCGCGGTCGCCGCGCGGATGCGGTCGAGGTAGTCGCGCGCGGTGGCGTCCAGGCCGTCGCCCAGGTGCGTGGCGAGCAGCGCGGAGAAGCCGTCGATCGCGCGCAGCGGCGCGCGCAGGTCGTGGGAGACGCCGTGGGCGAGGGATTCCTGCAGCCGGTTCAGCGCCGCCAGCGCGGCCTCGGCCTCGGCCAGGCGGCGCCCGGGGTCGCCGTCATTCGCCGCGGCCTCGTGCAGGTGCACCACCAGGTACAGCGGGTGGCCCGCGTCGTCGCGCACCGGCGCGATCGCCACCCGCAGCCGCGCCACGCCGTCCGGCGGCGCCGCTTCCGCCTCCAGCGCGGGCAGCGTGCCGCCGGCGATCCCGGCCACCGCCGCGCGCGCGGCCGCGGGATCGGCGAAGGCCAGGGTGTCGGCGAGGTGGCGCCCGACCAGTCGCGCGGCCGGCGTCCCCAGCCTGCGCTCGACGCCCGGGTTGGCCTCCAGCCAGTGGCCGGCGAGGTCGAGGATGCCCATGCCGAACGCGGTCGAGGCCGCCGCCTGGCGGAGCCGCGCCCCGCCCGGGTCGTCGTTGGAACCAGTTGCGTTCAACATGCCCCTGCCCTGCGTGCTGCGGCGAAGGTACCAAGCCACCCCCGGCGCGAGGTGTAGGCCATGTGAATGCCCGCACGGGCACAATGCGGCGGTGGCCTTCGACCAGATCCTGTTCCTGCTGATCCTCGCCGGCGGACTGTACCTGTTCGCCAGCGAGCGCGTGCGCATCGACGTCGCGGCGATGCTGGTGCTGCTCGCGCTGGTGGTGGGCGGCGTGCTCGACGGGCGCCAGGCGCTGTCGGGGTTCGCCAGCGAACCGGCGATCATCGTCGCGGCGGTGTTCGTGATCTCCGGCGGGCTCGCGGCGACCGGCATCACCGAGCACATCGGCCAGTGGATCGGGCGCGCGTCCGGGCGCAGCGAGGGGCGCGCGATCGCGGTGACGATGCCGGCGGTGGCGGTGATGGCCTCGTTCACCCACCACGTGATGGTCACCGCGATGATGCTGCCGATCCTCACGCGCTTCGCGCGCGCGCACGGGCTGTCGGCCTCGCGGCTGCTGATGCCGATGTCGTTCGCCGCCTCGCTCGGCACCTGCCTGACCCTGGTGAGCGCGCCGGCGTTCCTGCTCGCCGACAACCTGCTCGGCCGCAGCGGCGCGCAGGGGCTGGGGATTTTCTCGATCACCCCGATCGGGCTGGCGCTGGTGGCGATCGGCATGGCCTACATGCTGCTGGCGCGCTGGCTGCTGCCCAAGCGCAGCGGCAAGTCCGGCGACGACGAGTACCTGCGCCTGGACCGCTACCGCACCGAACTGCTGATCGTGAAGGACTCGCGCTGGAACACCCGCCCGCTGGGCGAGCTGCAGAGGGCGCTGGGCGACAAGTTCCGGCTGGTCGGCTGGCTGCGCGACGACCGCCTGCGCGAGGACCTGGGCGCGGGCAACCCGCTGCTCAACGGCGACGTGCTGGTGGTCGAGGCCTCGGCGGACGCGCTGGCCTCGCTGCACGACGATCCCGGCATCGCGCTCAACGCGGTGGTGCGCTTCGGCGTCAAGACCGGCGACGACCACGCGCAGCTGGTGCAGGCGGTGGTGGCGCCGGGCTCGGAATTCCTCGGCCGCAGCATCCGCGAGCTGGAGTTCTCGCGCCAGTTCCACGCGGTGATCGTCGGCCTCTGGCGGCGCGAGGGCGGGATCGCGCCGCGACTGGCCGACGCGCGCCTGCGCGAGGGCGACCTGCTGGTGCTGTGGGGCAACCCGGAGGACTTCGCCGAGCTGGCCGCGCACCACGGCTTCCTGATGCTGGTGCCATTCGCCGGCCAGGCCAAGCGCCGGGTGCGCGCGCCGCTGGCGCTGGCGATCCTCGGCGCGACGGTGCTCGCCGCCAGCACCGAATGGCTGCCGGCGCCGCTTGCGTTCCTGTTCGGCGCGGTGGCGATGGTGGCGCTGCGCTGCGTCGACGTCGGCCAGGCCTATCGCAGCATCGACGTGCGCGTGTTCGTGATGATCGCCGGCGTGATCCCGCTGGGCGTGGCGATGGAGCAGACCGGCACCGCCAAGCTGCTGGCCGACTTCCTGCTGCCGCTGGTGCACGACTGGCCGGTGCTGCCGATCCTGCTGGTGATGTTCGCCAGCGCGGCGCTGCTGACCCAGATCCTGTCGGACTCGGCGACGACCGTGCTGCTCGGGCCGATCGCGGTGGCGCTGGCCGAATCGCTGCACCTGTCGCCCACACCGTTCGTGGTGTGCACCGCGCTGGGCGCGGTGGTGGCCTTCCTCACCCCGATCGGGCACCACGGCAACCTGCTGATCCTCGGCCCCGGCCAGTACCGCTTCGGCGACTTCCTGAAGATCGGCGCGCCGCTGACGATCCTGCTGGCGCTGGTGTGCGCGTGGATGACGCGCTGGCTGTGGCTGGGCGGCCCGCTGCTGCCGGGCATGGGCGGCTGAGCCCGGCGGTCAGAACAGCTCGCCCTGCGGCGAGGGCTTGCGCGGCGGCGTGAACAGGCCGGTGTCCAGCGGCGGCAGCCGGCCGTAGCCCAGGCGCCGGTGGGCGCGCGCGAAACGCGCCGCGATCAGCTCCGCGAACGGGCCTTCGCCGCGCATGCGCGAGCCGAACGCGCTGTCGTAGTCCTTGCCGCCGCGCATCTGCCGCACCAGGCTCATCACGTGCGCGGCGCGCTCGGGATAGTGCAGCTGCAGCCATTCGCGCCAGATCTCCTTGAGCTCGTGCGGCAGCCGCAGCAGCACGTGGCCGGCCGAGCGCGCGCCGCCCTCGCGCGCGGCTTCGAGGATCGCCTCGAGCTCGCCGTCGGTGACCAGCGGGATCACCGGCGCGACCAGCACGCCGACCGGCACGCCGGCGTCGGCCAGCGCGCGGATCGCCTTGAGCCGCGTGTGCGGTGCCGACGCGCGCGGCTCCATCTTCGCGGCGAGCCGGTTGTCGAGCGTGGTCACCGACAGGTGCACGCTGACCAGGTTCTGCCGCGCCATCGGCGCGAGCAGGTCGAGGTCGCGCAGCACCAGCACGCTCTTGGTGACGATGCTGACCGGGTGCCGCGTCTGCGCGAACACCTCCAGCAGCGAGCGGGTGAGGCGGTAGCGGCGCTCGATCGGCTGGTAGCCGTCGGTGTTGATGCCCAGCGCGATCGCGCTGCAGCGGTAGGACGGCCTGGCCAGCTCCTCGCGCAGCCGTTCGACGGCGTTGGTCTTGGCGTACAGGCGGGTCTCGAAGTCCAGCCCCGGCGAGAGGTCGAGGTAGGCGTGCGACGGCCGCGCGAAGCAGTACACGCAGCCATGCTCGCAGCCGCGGTACGGGTTCACCGACTGGCTGAAGCCCACGTCCGGCGAATCGTTGCGGCTGACGATGCCACGCGCGCGCTCCTCGGTGACGCGGGTGTCCGGATGCGGCGGTGGCAGCGCCTCGCCGGCAGCGTCGGACAGGTCCCAGGCCGAGCCCCAGCCGTCGTCCTCGCTGCGCGCCACGCGCTTCTCGAAGCGGCCACCCACGTAGGACGCCGCACCGCGACCCTTCGTCGCGCCGTGCAGGTCCACCGCCACTTTGCCGTCATCGCGCATCCGCTTAGGCTAGCGCCTTCGCGTCGCAGCGGCCGCGACATCGCGCGCGCGCCGCGGCAGGGGATCCTGGACATGTTCGAGACGCTGCACGAGGCCTGGCGCTGGCTCGCCACCCTGCCCCACCTGCGCCTGTGGCTGGCCGCGGCCTGGGCCGCCTACATGCTGTGGCTGGGCGCCTGGATCGTGCTGCAGAAGCGCGAGCCGGTGGCCACGCTAAGCTGGCTGCTGGGCCTGGCCGCGCTGCCGGTGGTCGGGCTGCTGGTGTACCAGGTGTTCGGCCCGCAGAAGATCAAGCGCCATCGCCTGCGCCGCAGCCGCAGCCGCATGCCGCGCGAGTTCGCCGGCCTGGCCGGCGGGCACGACCAGGCCGCCGAGCTGGCGCGGCTGGGCGCGGCGACCACCGGCCTGCCGCCGTCCACGGCGCGCGAGGTACGGCTGCTGGTCGACGGCGCCGCCACCTACGCCGCGCTGCTGGAGGACATCCGCCAGGCCCGCGAGCACATCCACCTCGAGTACTACATCTGCACGCCCGACCGCACCGGCAGCGAGCTGCTGGAAGCGCTGGTCGAACGCGCGCGCGCCGGCGTGAAGGTGCGGCTGCTGCTCGATGCGGTCGGTTCGTCGAAGGCGCGCCGGCGGTTCTTCGACCCGCTGGTCGAGGCCGGCGGCGAGTTCGCGTGGTTCCATCCCTCGCGCTTCGGCCGGATCTGGACGCGCACGTGGATCAACATGCGCACCCACCGCAAGATCGTGGTGATCGACGGCCGGGTCGGCTTCACCGGCGGCATCAACGTCACCGACGACGAGAACGACGGCCTGCGCGCCGACGCCTTCCGCGACCTGCACCTGCGCATCGAGGGCGACGCGGTGCGGATGCTGCAGGTGGTGTTCGTCGAGGACTGGATGTACGCCAGCGGCCGCCGCGACCTGCTTGCCGAGCTCACGCGCGTGCCGCACGAGGCGCGGCCGGGCCCGATCGCCACCCAGGTGCTGCCGTCGGGGCCGGACTCGTCGTGGGAGTCGATCCACCGGATGCACGTGGGCGCCATCCACGCCGCGCGCGAGCGGGTGTGGCTGGCCACGCCCTACTTCGTGCCCGGCGAGGCGGCGAAGATGGCGCTGACCTCGGCCGCGCTCGGCGGCCTGGACGTGCGCCTGCTGGTGCCGCGGCGCAGCGACACCCTGCTGGTGACGCTGGCCGCGCGCTCGTACTTCGACGAGCTGCTGGCGGCCGGGGTCAAGGTGCACGAGTACGGGCCGCGCATGCTGCACACCAAGGCGCTGCTGGTCGACGACGATTTCGCGCTGGTGGGCTCGGCCAACTTCGACAACCGCAGCTTCCGGCTGAATTTCGAGGTCTCGGTGCTGTTCCACGACGCCGGCATCGCCGCGCAGCTCGCGCAGCTGCTCGCGCACGACCTGGCCGCCGCCACGCAGGTGCGCGACGACCGCCCGCAGCCGCTGCTGCGCGCGCGCCTGCCCGAGGCGCTGGCGCGGCTCGGATCGCCGCTGCTGTGAGCCGACGGGCGCGCGCGGCGAGCGGGCCGGCGGCGTGCCGCGGGCGCCACGGCCGCGGTTAGACTGTCGGCGTTTTCCGGCCGCGGGAGCGAGTCCATGGTCTGGCTGTACCTGCTGTTGGCGCTGGCCGTGTTCGCGGTCGCGCTCAAGTCGACGTCGGTGACGCTGGCGGTGGTGTGCCTGCTGGCGGCGCTCGGCTTCGTGCTGGCCGCGGTGCTCGGCCTGCTGGCGCGGCGGGTCGGCAGCCAGAGCCGCGACGAGGCGATGATCCTCGACCCGGCCGAGCTGCACCGCCTGCGCGAGCAGGCCGCGGCCCGGCGCGCCGCCGCGGCGCCCGGCAGCGAGTCTCCGCCGGCGTGAGCCGTTCGCGCGCGTGACCGTCCTCAGCGTCAACCTCAACAAGATCGCGGTGCTGCGCAACTCGCGCGGCGGCCGCGAGCCCGACCTGCTGCGCGCGGCGCGCACCTGCCTGGACGCGGGCGCGCACGGGATCACCGTGCACCCGCGTCCCGATGCGCGCCACACCCGCGAGGACGACGTGTACGCACTGGCGGAGGTGGCGCACGAGTACGGCGTGGAGTTCAACCTCGAGGGCAACCCGTTCGCGCCGCCGCGCGAGGGCTATCCGGGCTTCCTCGCGCTGTGCGAGCGCGCGCGCCCGGCGCAGGCGACGCTGGTGCCCGATGGCGACGCCCAGCTCACCTCCGACCACGGCTTCGACTTCGCGCGCGACGCCGGGGCGCTCGCGCCGAAGGTCGCGGCGCTGCGCGCGCTGGGATGCCGGGTGAGCCTGTTCGCCGACGCCGGTGCCGACGTGGCGCCAGCGGCGGCGATCGGCGCCGCGCGCGTCGAGCTGTACACCGGTCCCTACGCCGAGGCCTTCGCCGCAGGGCGCGCGGCGTCCGCGCTGCCGGCCTACGCGCGGATCGCGGCGGCGGCCGCCGCCGCCGGGCTCGGCGTCAATGCCGGCCACGACCTGAGCCAGGCGAACCTGGCCGCCTTCCTGGAGGCCGTGCCCGACGTGCAGGAGGTCTCGATCGGCCATGCGCTGATCGGCGAGGCCCTGTACGAAGGGCTGGCCGCGACCGTCCGCCGCTACCTGGCCCTGCTGGCCTAGGGTCGGGCGCCGGCGCGCGGGCTTTCCGCCCTGCGCCGTCCGGGACGCACCGGCCCGCGTGACGATCGGCAATGGCCGCGCAATGCGCGGGTGGCGCCCGTTACTCGCGGTGCACGAAGCCGACCCGGCGCAGCCCGGCGCCGTTGGCCGCCGCCAGCACCCGGGCGACCGCCTGGTAGTCGCTGTCGCCGTCGGCGTCGATCTGCAGCATCGGCTGTGCCGCCGGCGCGAGCCTGCCCTGCGCGGCGAACAGGCTCGGCAGGGCCGATGGCGACACCGCGTCCCCGTCCAGGGTCAGCGCCCCGGCGGCGTCGATGCGCAGCCGCATCGGCTCCGGCGGCGGCGTCCGGTCGACGTCCGGCGGCGCCGCCTGCGGGAGCTGCAGGGGAATGGCGCGCGAGAGCACCGGCGCCGCCACCATGAAGATCACCAGCAGGACCAGCATCACGTCCACCAGCGGCGTGATGTTGATCCGTGCCTCGCTGCGATGCGTGGTCGTGGTTGCGAATGCCATGGCGCGCCTCCCCTGTCGGTCCGGACGCGGACGACGCTACGCCCGGCCGCGTGAAGGCGGCACGCACAAAAAAACGCCGCCCCGGGGGGCGGCGCTGGAATCGGTAAGCGCGGGGCCGGCACGCTGCAGGTGCGCCGGCCCCGATGATGCGGTTACTTCTTGACGAATCCGATCTTCTGCATCTGCGCGTTGCGGGCCGCGGCCAGCACCTTGGCGAGGACGCCGTAGTCGGCTTCCTCGTTGACGTCGATCTCCAGTGTCGGCTGGTTGTTGACGTCGCGCTGGACCTCGGTCTCCATCATGTTGCGCAGGGCCGAGAGCGGGGTCGGGCTGTCGTTCCAGAAGATCGTGCCGGACTGGTCGATCCGCAGGCGGATCGGCTCGGGCGGCTCGACCGTGGTCGGCGGCGGGTTGAGCGAGCGCTGCGGCAGGTCGATGTCGATCGGATACGACAGGATCGGCGCGGTCATCATGAAGATGATCAGCAGCACCAGCATCACGTCCACGAGGGGCGTGACGTTGATGTTGGCCATGGGGCCGCCGCCGGAATCGGATGCAAATGCCATGGTGTCGTTTCCTCAGCGTCGCTGTTCTTTGGTCGCCACGAACCCGACCTTGCGCATACCCGCGGCCTGGGCGATGTTGACCGCCTCGTTGACCGTCCGGTACTTGGTGGTCGCGTCGCCGCGGATGTTCACCGCGGGCTGCGGGGTCTTCTGGGCCTCGACCGCCATCTGGCTTTCGAGCACGTCGCGGGTCACCGGCTGGTCGTTCCAGTAGATCTGGCCGCCCTCGGTGATCGTGAGCGTGATCGGCTGCACCGCCTGCTGCTTGTCCTCGATCTTGTCGAGGTTGGCCTGCGGCAGTTCCACCTTGATCTTGTGCGACATCAGCGGCGCCGTGATCATGAAGATGATCAGCAGCACCAACATCACGTCCACGAGGGGCGTGACGTTGATCTCGGACATCGGTGCGCCGGTGTCATCGCCGGTACTGAAGGCCATGGTCGGACTCCGTCAGTTCAGGGGGATCAACGACGGCTCGGCATTTCGCCGACGCGCGCGCCCGTGGCGAAGAAGTCGTGCAGGTCGTGGGCGAAGGTGTCGAACTTGTTGTTCGTGACGCGGTTCAGGCGCACGAAGAAGTTGTAGCCGAGCACCGCCGGGATCGCGACGAACAGGCCGACCGCGGTCATGATCAGCGCCTCGCCCACCGGGCCGGCCACCGCGTCGATCGAAGCCTGGCCACCGGCGCCGAGGCGGATCAGCGCGCCGTAGATGCCCCACACCGTGCCGAGCAGGCCGACGAACGGCGCGGTCGAACCGACGGTGGCGAGCACGGTCAGGCCCGACTCGAGCTTCATCGACTCGCGGGTCACGCCCTGGCGCAGCGCGCGGTCGACGAACTCGGAGCGGTTCAGCGACTCGACCAGGCGCGAGCCTTCGTGCTGCTGGTGGTGGGCGGCCGCCTGGGCGGCGTCGAGCGCGATCTTGGAGAACGGCTCGCTGCGCGGCTGTTCTTCCATGTAGCGGATCGCATCCTGGGCGTTGGTGGTTTCCCAGAACGTGGCGGTGACCGAGTCGCCGCGGCGGCGCAGGTTCACGTTCTTGAGGAAGTTGACGACGATCCAGTAGATCGACATCACCGACATCAGGATCAGGGTGAGCGCCACCACCCACTGGACGATGTGCTGTCCCGGGTTGGTGACCATTTCGTTGATCAGATGGTCGACACCCATCTGGGAGAGAGCAGCGGCGGCGTCGCCTCCGGCGGGGGCGGGCGCGTTGGTGGTTTCCTGCAGCATGACGCTTACCTTTGGAGTGTGGTTTGGGTGTTTTGGAGCGGTGGTGCGGGTGGTGCTTGAAGAAAGCTGGCGTGGATGAAGCGGTGCGGCGCGACGGTCAGAGGTGGAAGTCGACCGGCACGCGGACGCGGCCGGCGGCCTTGGCGCCGTTGACGACCGACGGGTTGAAGCGCCACTTGCGGGCGGCATCCATCGCGGCGCGGTCGAGGTCGCGGTTGCGGCTGGACTTCTCGACCGAAACGTTGGTGACGTTGCCGTTGGCGTCGACGTCGATGATCAGGATCACCGTGCCCTCGATGCCCGCGCGGATCGCGGCCGGCGGGTACCTGGGCGGGTTCATGTTCTTCGAGGAGATGTCGACGCTGGCGCCGATGTCCGGCTGCGCCTGCGGCGGCGCGGGCGGCGCCGGCGGCGGGGCCGGGGTGTCCATCGGCGAGGGCTCGTCGAACACCACCGGCGGCTCTTCCGGCGGCGGCGGCAGCGGCGTGGGCTGCGGCGGCGCGAGCTGCTTGATCTCCTGCGGCTTCGGCGGCTCCGGGGGCGGAGGCGGCGGCGGCGGGGGGGGCGGCGGCGGCTCGATGATGACCACGCGGGTGGTCTCTTCTTCCTGCTGCGCGCCACCCGGGGGCGCCACCGGGGCCAGGAGCAGGAGCAGCGCCGCCACGTGCACCGCGATCGCCAGCGTGATGCCGGCGATGCGCGGCCAGTTCAGGCCGTCGTCGTCTTCGTCTTGCTTGTGGTGGATCGGCAACTGTTCCGTCATGCGCAGCGGGCTCGAATAAGTCCGGACGCCGCAGCGCCCCGGGTGTTGTTGATCCGCGGCCCTTTTCGGCCGCGGGAACCTCCAAGCTTATACCAATCGGGGCGGGCGATACCAACACCGCCACGCCCGGATCCTGGCCTCCTCAGCCCTTCTGGGCGAGGATTTTCTTGGCGTCGGCGGGGTTCTTGATGCCCTTGTCCAGCGCCTGCTGCGCCGCCTGCTTGGCCTCCCCGAGCCGGCCCTCGCCCCACAGGATCTTGGCCAGGTTGAGGTAGGTTTCGCCGTCCGGCGCCAGCGGGGCCGCCTTCTGGTAGTTCTCGATCGCCGGGCCGGGCTGGTCGGTGAAGTAGTAGCCCTGCCCGAGCGCGAGGTAGGTCTGGTAGTCGGGCTTGAGCACGCCCTTGTCCAGGCCTTCCTTGATGACGGCGATGCCTTCCTTCTCCTTGCCGTCGGTGTTCATGTACAGGGCGTAGAGGTTGCGGTAGTCCTTGTCCTCGGTGAGCTGGCCCTTGGCGCGCATCTTCTCCATCAGCGCGATCGCCTTGTCGTTCTGGTCGGCCTGCATGTAGATGCTGGCCAGGTTCATCTGCAGCTTCTTGTCGTCCGGGTTCTTGGCCAGCACGCCCTCGGCGACCTTGGCGGCCTCGGCCGGCTGGTCGCTGTCGAAGTAGGCGGCCATCAGCACCTGCTGCCAGTCGGGCTTGGCTTCCGCGCCGGCGGCGTCGATGCCCTGCTTGAGCGCGGCGATCGCCTCCGGGTAGCGCTCCAGGCGGTACAGGATGTTGCCCTTGACGACCAGCGCCTCGGGCTTCTGCGACTTGGTCTCGGTGAGGTAGCGGTCGAGCGTGGCCAGCGCCTCGGCGTACTGCTCGTCCTCCATCTGCAGCTGCGCCAGCATGTACATCGACTGGTAGTGGCCGTTGTTGTCCAGGCCGTTGGCGTCGATCGCGTTCTTGAGGTAGGTCTTGGCCGCGGCGTTGTCGCTGTCGGCGTAGGCGGCCTGCGCGGCGATCTGGTTGGCCAGCGCGCGCTCGTAGGCGTTGGCGCTTTCGGTGGCGATGATCGCGTCGGCCGCGGCGCGCGCTTCCGGGTTCTTGCCGTCGTTGTAGGCGTCGATCATCTTCTGGAGCTTGGAGGACAGCTTGGACGAGGCCTTGCCGTCCGGCTCCTCGCGGGTCGCGTCCGGGAACAGGTTCTTCGACTCGCTGGACTTGCTCTTGTTCTTGCCGGAATCCGAATCGCCCGCGCGCCGCGCCTCGCGGGCCTCCTGCGCACGCTGCGACGCCTGCGCCAGCACCTGGGTCGTGGAGAGCATCAACGCCGCGCCGGCCAGGGCGAGGGTCAGGATGTTCGGGCGGAGGCGGGCTCGGGGCATGGGGTCACCTGGTGGAATTGGACGAAGTAAGGAACGCGCCGGCTTTGCGGACCGGGTCGGAAACGCTAGCAGAAACCGCCCATCCGCGCGCTATGCGGATTTAACGCAATCCTTATCCGCAGCGTGGCTTGCGCCCGTTGGCACGCGCCTGTTCCCAGGTTGGCAACAGGCCCGTGGCGCGCGCCTGCAGCTCGCCGATGCGCGCCTGCGGGTCGGGATGGGTGGACAACCACTGCGGCGGACGGCTGCCGCCGGCGGCGATCATGTTCTGCCACAGGCCCACCGCCTGGCGCGGGTCGAAGCCGGCCTTGGCCATCAGCTGCTGGCCGACCACGTCGGCCTCGCTCTCCTGCGTGCGCGAGTTGGGCAGCAGGAACAGCCCCTGCGCCGCCGCGCCGCCGAACTGGCTGGTGGCGCTCGCCGCGCCTTCGCCGTAGCGCGCGCCGACCAGCTCGCCGGCGATGCCCAGCGCGCCCTGCGCCATCAGCTGCCGGGTGATGCGCTCGTCGTGGTGGTGGGAAATGACGTGGCCGATCTCGTGGCCGATCACCGCCGCGAGCTGGTCCTGGTTCTTCGCCACGGTGAAGATCCCGGTGTACACGCCGACCTTGCCGCCCGGCAGCGCGAAGGCGTTGGGGTCCTTGTCGACGAACACCGCCGTTTCCCAGCCCTTGGCGGTGCCGGCCGGCAGCTCGCGCACCAGCGCGTCGACCACGCAGCGCACGTAGGCGTTCTGCTTAGGGTCCTTGTCCAGCGGTGTCTTGGCCTTGGTTTCGGAGAAGGCCTGCGCGCCCATCTGGTCGAGCTGCGCCTGCGACACCGCGCCGACGTACTGGGTGCGACCGGTCGGCGAGGTGGTGGTGGCGCAGCCGGCGACGGCCGCGGCGATCGCCAGGCCAAGCAGAGGTCGTTTCATGGGCAGGGCTCCTGTGTCGGCCGGACTTGTAGCCGGGCCGCGATCAACGATCCGTCAATGCACGCCCGCGAGCAGCAGCGCGCAGGCGATCAGGTTGTTGGTGGCGTGGGCGCCGATCGCCGACCACAGCGTGCCGGTGCGCCAGTAGACGGCGGCGAAGGCGGCGCCCATCGCGGCATAGCAGGCCCACAGCAGCAGGCTGCCCGCCACGCCGTGGCCGCCCGCGCCCGGCAGCTCGTGCAGGCAGGCGAACGCGGTGCTGCTCAGCACCAGGCCCAGCCACGGGCGCCCGGCGGCCCACAGCCGCCCGAACAGCACGCGCCGGAACAACAGTTCCTCGCAGGCGGGCGCCGCGACGACGGCCAGCAGCAGCAGCAGGACCGGATGCCCGGCGCCGACCGCTTCGATCACCGCGCCGTTGGTCGGCGCCTGCTCGATGCCGGCCTGCTGGCCCAGGGTGGTGGCGACGGCGCTGGCGGCGAAGCTCGCCACGCCGGCCAGCAGCGCCCAGCACCAGGTCGCGGGCCGGCGCGCCGCGGCGTGCGAGGCCGCGCGTTCGCCGGGGCCGGCGCGATGGCGCCAGAAGTACAGCACCAGCGCCGCCGCGCCGCTGGCGGCGAGGCTGATCACCAGCAGCGCCAGCGCGCCGGGCTGGCCGATGCGCCCGGTGAGCGCCGAAAGGTCCGCCCCCGCCCCGCCCTGCAGGCCGAGGCGGAGGCCGCGGGCGAACGCCCACAGCACGCTGCCGGCGAACGCGACGCCGAACACCAGCGCCAGCGCGACAGCGAGATCGACCGCGAAGCCGGCCAGCGGCCGCCGCCATCCCGCGGCCGGCAGCGGCGGCGGGATCGCGGGCGCGGACGCGTCGGGCGGCAGCATGCGCCGGCGTCAGACGTCGAGGTTGGCGACCTTGAGCGCGTTGTCCTCGATGAACTCGCGGCGCGGCTCGACGACGTCGCCCATCAGGGTCGAGAAGATCTGGTCGGCCGCGACCGCGTCCTCGATCCGCACCTGCAGCAGGCGGCGCGTGTCGGGATTGACCGTGGTGTCCCACAGCTGCTCGGGGTTCATCTCGCCCAGGCCCTTGAAGCGCTGGATCTGGCGGCCCTTCTTCGCCTCGTCCAGCAGCCAGGCCTGCGCCTCGGCGAAGCTGGCGACCGGCTGCGCGCGGTTGCCGCGCACGATCTGCGCGCCCTCGCGGACCAGGCCGTGCAGCAGCGCGGCGGTGTCGCGCAGCGGGCGAAGGTCGCCGGTCTCGAACACCGGGAACGGCAGCACCTGGATCAGTTCCTCACCCATGTGCATGCGCTTGGCGAGCAGCGCGCCGGGGCGCGATTCGCTCGCCGCCTGCAGCTCCAGGGAATAGCGCGGCTTGCCGAGGCCGCTGCGGTTGAGGCGCTTTTCCAGCGCATCGAGCTCGTGGCGCTCATCGGTGTTGCGCGCCAGGTGCTCGGCGTCGAGCGGGGTGAAGTCGATCAGCGACTCGAGCACCAGCGGATCGTAGCGGTGCGCGTTGCGGGCGATCGCCTCGCGCGCGCCGGCGTAGGCCAGCAGCAGCTTCTCCAGCGCCGCGCCCTCGATCGGCGGTTCGCCCGCGGCGGGCACGAGCGCGGCGCCCTCCACCGCGTTGCTGGCGAGGTAGGCATCCAGCGCCGCGTCGTCCTTGAGGTAGAGCTCGGTCTTGCCCTGCTTGATCTTGTACAGCGGCGGCAGGCCGATGTAGACGTAGCCACGCTCGATCAGTTCCGGCATCTGCCGGTAGAAGAACGTCAGCAGCAGGGTGCGGATGTGCGCGCCGTCGACGTCGGCGTCGGTCATGATGATGATGCGGTGGTAGCGCAGCTTGTCCGGGTTGTACTCGTCGCGGCCGATGCCGGTGCCCAGCGCGGTGATCAGGGTGCCGACCTGGTCGGAGGACAGCATGCGGTCGAAGCGCGCGCGCTCGACGTTGAGGATTTTTCCTCGCAGGGGCAGCACCGCCTGGTTCTTGCGGTTGCGGCCCTGCTTGGCGGAGCCGCCGGCCGAGTCGCCCTCGACGATGAACAGCTCTGACAGCGCCGGGTCCTTTTCCTGGCAGTCGGCGAGCTTGCCCGGCAGCCCGGCGATGTCGAGCGCGCCCTTGCGGCGGGTCAGGTCGCGGGCCTTGCGCGCGGCCTCGCGGGCGCGCGCGGCGTCGACGATCTTGCCCGCGATGGCCTTGGCTTCGTTGGGGTGTTCCTGCAGGAACTCCTCCAAACGTGCGCCGAACGTGTGCTCAACGACCGGCCGCACCTCGGACGAGACCAGTTTCTCCTTGGTCTGGCTGGAGAAGCTCGGATCCGGCACCTTGACGCTGAGCACCGCGATCATGCCCTCGCGCATGTCGTCGCCGGACAGGTTGACCTTGGCCTGCTTCGCGATCCCGTTCTGCTCGATGTAGTTGGTGAGCGTGCGCGTGAGCGCGGCGCGGAAGCCGATCAGGTGGGTGCCGCCGTCCTTCTGCGGGATGTTGTTGGTGAAGCAGAACATCGTTTCCTGGTAGGAGTCGGTCCACTGCAGCGCGACGTCGACGGTGATGCCGCTCTCCTCGCCGCTGACCGAGATCACGTTCGGATGCAGCGGGGTCTTGAGTTGCGCCAGATGCTCGACGAAGGACGCGATGCCGCCTTCGTACTGGAACACGTCGCGGCGCCCTTCGCCGCGCTCGTCGACCAGGGTGATCTTCACGCCCGAATTGAGGAACGAGAGCTCGCGCAGGCGGCGCGCCAGGATGTCGTAGTGGAACTCGACGTCGGTGAAGGTTTCCCGCGCCGGCCAGAAGCGCACCAGCGTGCCGCGCCGGTCGGAGGGCTCCAGCATCGCCAGCGGCGCGACGGGCTCGCCCATCGCGTAGTCCTGGTGGTGGTGGTGGCCGTCGCGCCAGATGTCGAGCGTGAGCTTCTCCGACAGCGCGTTGACCACCGACACGCCGACGCCGTGCAGGCCGCCGGACACCTTGTAGCTGTTGTCGTCGAACTTACCGCCGGCGTGCAGCTGGGTCATGATGACCTGCGCCGCGGACACGCCCTCTTCCTTGTGGATGTCGACCGGGATGCCGCGGCCGTTGTCGGACACCGACACCGAACCGTCCTCGTGGATGGTCACGGTGACATCGTCGGCGTAGCCGGCCAGCGCCTCGTCGATCGAGTTGTCGACGACCTCGAAGACCATGTGGTGCAGGCCGGTGCCGTCGTGGACGTCGCCGATGTACATGCCGGGGCGCTTGCGCACCGCTTCCAGCCCGCGCAGCACGGTGATCCGGCTGGAGTCGTACTCGTTGCCCTGGCCCTGCACGGCCTCGTTGGTTTCGGTCATTCGGCTCAACTCTCCCGCGGCGGCGGCCGGTGGCCGGCGCCGAGACACACTAGTTATGGATGCGCGAAGTATAGCAATTCGCGGGTTTCGCCGCCTCAGGCGGCAGGTATCCCCGGCGGAACGGCGGGCGTCACCGCGCCTTGTTCCACGTGGAACAAGACGTATTCATGCCCGGCCAGGGCCGCCGCCGCCGGCAGCTCGGTGCCGGTGATGAACACCTGCGCCGCGCCGTCCGCCAGCCGGGCCAGGACGCGCCGCTGGTGGGCGCGGTCGAGTTCGGATGCCAGGTCGTCGAGCAGGACCAGCGGCCATTCGCCGCGCACGGCGACGTAGTGCTCCGCCTGCGCCAGCACGCAGGCCAGCGCGGTCAGCTTGGCCTGCCCGCGCGACAGCGCCTCGCCGTGCGGCAGCGCGCCATGGCGCAGCCGCCAGTCGGCCCGGTGCGGGCCGACCGAGGTGAAGCCGGCCTGCAGGTCGCGATCGCGGGCCAGCAGGAGCGCGTCGGCCAGCGGCAGCTCCTCGCGCCGCCAGCCCGGCTGGAAGGCGATGTCGACGGCGCCCAGGGCAGGCGCCAGCTCGACCGAGAGCGCGGACAGCAGCGGCTGCAGCTGCTCCAGGTAGCCTGCGCGCAGTCGGGTGATCGGTTCGCCCGCGTCCGCCAGCTCATGGTCCCAGGCGTCGAGCTGTGCGCCCTGGCCGCGCTGCTTGAGCAGGCTGTTGCGCTGCTTCAGCGCCCGCGCGTAGCGACGCCAGAGCGGCAGGAAGCCAGGTTCCACGTGGAACAACCCCCAATCGACGTAGCGCCTGCGCGGCTCCCCGCCGCCCGCCACCAGGGCGTGGCTGCCCGGCTCGAAGCTGACCGCCGCCAGCGCCGCGCACAGCTCGCCCAGATAGGGCACGGCCTGGCCATCCAGACGCCCCTCCCAGGCCTGGCCGCCGTGCCGCAGGCCGACCCGGCGCTCGCGTCCGCTCGCCTCCTGCCACTGCGCATAGACCTCCAGCGCCGGCGCCTGGCTCGCCACCAGGCCATCCCGGACCCGGCCGCGGAAGCTGCGCCCGTAGGCCAGCAGGTGGATGGCTTCGAGCACGCTGGTCTTCCCGGCCCCGTTCTCGCCGACCAGCAGGTTCAGGCGCGGTCCCGGCGCCAGCGCCACCTCGTCCAGGCGGCGCAGCCGGCGGACCTCGAGCCGGGTCAGCCGCATCGGCGACCGGCCCGCGCAAAACAAAACGCCCGGAAGGCCCGGGCGCTCGTGTTCCACGTGGAACAGCGCGGGATCACAGCCGCAACGGCATCACGACGTGGCGGCTGCGTTCGCTGGAGGCCTCGCGGACCAGCGCGGACGAATTCGCGTCGCGCAGGGCGATCACCACGTGCTCGTCGCGCAGCGCGCTGAGCGCGTCCAGCAGGTAGTTGACATTGAAGCCGACCGCCAGCCCGTCAACCTTGGTCTCGGCCTCGACCTCTTCCTGCGCCTCTTCCTGCTCGGGATTGTGGGCGTTGATCTTCAGCTGCCCCGGCGACACCTCCAGGCGCACGCCGCGGTACTTCTCGTTGGACAGGATCGCCGCGCGCTGCAGGGCCGCGCGCAGCACCTCGCGGTCGAGCCGGACCTCGCGGTCGGCGCCGATCGGGATCACCGCCTCGTAATCGGGGAAGCGGCCGTCGATCAGCTTGCTGGTGAAGGTGACATCGTCGCGCTTGACCCGGATGTGGCTGCGGCCCATTTCCAGCTCCAGGGTGCGGTCGCCGCCCTCGAGCAGGCGCTGCAGCTCCTGCACGCCCTTGCGCGGGACGATGATCTGGCGCTTGGTCTGGCCGTCGGCCTCCAGCGCGGTCTCGCACAGCGCCAGCCGGTGGCCGTCGGTGGCCACACAGCGCAGCCGGCGGTCGCCCAGGTCGAACAGCAGGCCGTTGAGGTAGTAGCGCACGTCCTGCTGCGCCATCGCGAACGCGGTGCGCTCGATCAGCTCCTTGAGCCCGGCCTCCGGCACGCTGACGCGCTCGGTCGCCTCGACCTCGTCCACCGAGGGGAAGTCGTTGGCCGGCAGGCTGGCCAAGGTGAAGCGGCTGCGGCCGGCCTGGACGCTGATCTTGTCGCCGCTCTGCGACACCGAGACCTTGCTGCCGTCGGGCAGGGCACGGACGATGTCGAACAGCTTGCGCGCCGGGATCGTGGTTTCGCCGTCCTGGGCGTCGTCGACCGCGGTGCGCGCGATCATCTCGACCTCGAGGTCGGTGCCGGTCAGAGACAGCTGCCCGCCCTTGACCTGGACCAGCAGGTTGGCCAGCACGGGCAGGGTCTGGCGTCGTTCGACGACGTTGACCACCTGGCCCAGCGGCTTGAGGAAAACTTCGCGCTGCAGACTGAAACGCATGCCGGTCTTGTCCCCTATGCCCTAGCTCTAAGAATGGGATAAATACAAAAGCTGGTGGTGCTGGAGTCCGGAAAATCTGGTTGCAACCGCAGCAACCGTTTGATTTCTCTAGTTTTTATCGCCATCACATCTCGTTGATAACCGCGCCGGGGCGGGCTGGGCAAGCTGTGGACAACTTTCCGGCCGCGTCCCGGGCCCGGGCTTATCCACAACCTGTCCACGATTCGCCCACCGGGCCGCGGATCCACGCAGTTCTCCCGCACGACGCCCTGGTCCACGGCCCGCGTCCCTGCGCGAACGACCAGGGTCATTCGCTGAGCTTGCGGATCAGCTTGTCCCAGTCTTCGTGGAGCTTGCCGTCGGTGTCGAGCAGGCCGCGGATCTGGCGGCATGCGTGCAGCACCGTGGTGTGGTCGCGCCCCGCGAAGGCGTCGCCGATCTCGGGCAGGCTGTGCTCGGTCAGCTCCTTCGCCAGGGCCATCGCCACCTGTCGGGGGCGGGCCAGCGAACGGGTCCGGCGCTTGGACAGCAAATCCTTGATCTGCAACCCGTAGTAGTCTGCCACGGTCTTCTGGATGTTGGCGATGCTGATCGCCTGCTGCTGCGCGCGCAGCAGGTCGCGCAGGGTTTCCTGGGCGAACTCGCTGGTGATCGCGCGGCCGGTGAAGTTGGCGCGCGCGGCGAGCGTGTTGAGAGCGCCCTCGAGGTCGCGCACGTTGCTGCGCATCTTCTTGGCGATCAGGAACGCCACGTCCTCGGGGATGCTGGCGCCGCGCTCGCGCGCCTTCGACAGCACGATCTGGGCGCGGGTCTCGAAGTCGGGCGGGTCGATCGGCACCGACAGGCCCGAGGCCAGCCGCGACTTGAGCCGCGGCTCCAGGCCCTCGACTTCGCGCGGGAAGCGGTCGCAGGTCATGATGATCTGCTGCTTGCCGTCGAACAGCGCGTTGAAGGTGTGGAAGAACTCCTCCTGCGTGCGGTCCTTGCCGGCGAAGAACTGGATGTCGTCGATCAGCAGCGCGTCGACCTGCTGGAACTGGCGCTTGAAGCCGTCCATCAGCTTCTCCTGCAGCGCCTTCATCATCGCGCTGAAGAACTGCTCGCTGCGCACGTACAGCACCCGCATGCCGGGGTTGTGGCGGCGCATCTCGTTGCCGGCGGCGAACATCAGGTGGGTCTTGCCCAGGCCGGTGCCGCCGTAGAGCAGCAGCGGGTTGTGGGCGCGGTCGCCCGGGTTCTGCGCCGCGTGCCAGGCCGCGGCGCGGCCGAGCTGGTTGCTGCGGCCCTCGACGAAGTTGTCGAAGGTGTAGTGGTTGTCGAGGTTGCCGGCGAACGCCTCGCCGTCGATGCCCGGGCGCGCCGCGGCGGCGGCGACCGGCGCCGGACGTGGCGCCGCCACGCGCGGCAGCGAGCCGATCTCCAGGGTGACCTCGGGACTGCCGGCGAAATGGCCGAGCAGCTCGCGGATGCGCACCAGGTAGCGCGCGCGGACCTCGTCGCGGACGAAGGCGTTGGGTGCGTACAGCACGGTGGCGTCGTCGCGCCAGGTCGCCTGCAGCGGCTTCAGCCAGGCATGGACGTCCTCGGCCGGGAATTCGGCTTCAAGGCGTTCGAGGCATCGGGGCCAGGCATCCATGTTTCGGGTTCTGCGCAATGACGGGGCCGCGTCGTGCGTCCTGTCGGTCGCGCAACGGTTCGCGGCGGCATGGGGGAGGGCAGACTACCACCGCACCCCGGCAGGCGCACCACCGCGCCGGCCGCGCGCCGGCCGCCAGCGCGGCGGTGGTCGCCGCGTCGGCCCGCGCGCGACCCGCGCCACGCGCGGGTTGACCGGCCGTGGCCGCGCACCCTAGAATTGCCGGTTCTTTCCGACGCGTTTTCCGCTCGAGTCCGCCATGGCCACCAAGCGCACCTTCCAACCCAGCAACCTCAAGCGCAAGCGCGACCACGGCTTCCGTGCCCGCATGAAGACCGCCGACGGCCGCAAAATCCTGGCCCGTCGCCGCGCCAAGGGCCGCAAGCGCCTGACGGCCTGAGGCCGTTCGCCCGGCCGGGCTCCGGCCTCGATCTCCCGCGTCCCGCGATGACGGCCCGATTCCCGCGCCAGGTGCGGGTGCGCGCGCGCGCCGAATTCGACCGCGCCTTCCAGCAGGGCCGGCGCACCGCATCCCCCCTGTTCTCGCTGCATTTCGTCGCCGGCGAGCCGCCCGCGCGGCTGGGCCTGGCGGTGTCGCGCAAGGTCGATCCGCACGCGGTCGGGCGCAACCGCATCAAGCGCGTGCTGCGCGACGCCTTCCGCCGGCTGCGCCCGCAGTTGCGCGCCGGCGACTACGTGGTGGTCGCGCGCAAGGCCGCCGCCGACAGCGACAACCGGGCGCTGCGCGAAGGCTTCCTGGCGCTGCTGCAGCGCGCCGGCGCATTGCCGCCCGGCGGTGCGGACGGCACAATCCCCGTCCTTCCCGCGGCGCCCGCCGCTGCCTCCCCTTCCCATCCCGCGTCGGATGACCCGCCCGACGGCCCGAGCCTGCCTGCCTGATGAACCAGACCCGTACCTTCCTGATCTTCGCCTGGCTGATGGTGGCGGTGCTGCTGTGGATGGAATGGGGCAAGGAGAAGAATCCGGCGCCCGCCGCGACCGCGACCGAGCAGGCGCAGGCGCCCGTGCCCGGCGCCCCGCCCGGGGTCCCCCCGGCCGCGCCGGAAGCGGGCATCCCGAGCGCCGCGCCCGCGGGCACGGCGACCGCGTCCCCCGCGGCGCCGGCGCCGGCGGCCACGCCGTCCGCGCCGCGCGTGACCGTCACCACCGACGTGCTGCGGCTGGTACTCGACGGCGGCAACGTCTACGAGGCGCAGCTGCTGCAATACCCGCAGACCCGCGACCCCGGCAGCGCGCCGGTGAAGCTGTTCACCGAGGATCCGGCGCACTACTACGTCGCCCGCAGCGGCTGGGTGGGGCAGGGCGGCGCGGCGGTGCCGGCGCTGGTTCCCGCCACCGCGCAGCGCGACTTCACCCTGGCCGACGGCCAGCCGCAGGTCCAGGTCGCCTTCGAGGCCACCGGCGGCGATGGCGTCACGATCCGCCGCACCTACACCCTGGCGCGCGGCAGCTACGTCGTCGCGGTGCACGACGAGGTGGTCAACGGCTCGCGCGGCCAGTGGCAGGGCTACCTGTATCGCCAGCTCGCGCGGGTGCCGCCGGTGGTCAAGGCGGGCATGACCAACCCCGAGTCCTACAGCTTCGCCGGCGCCAAGTGGTTCAGCGCCGCCGACGGCTACGAGGGCCGCAAGTACAAGGACTTCGTCGAGGACGGCCCGCTCGACAAGACCGTCACCGGCGGCTGGATCGCGCTGCTGCAGCACCACTTCTTCACCGCCTGGATCCCGCAGAAGGACCAGGCCTCGCGCTTCGGCCTCGGCCAGACCGGCAGCGTCGACGACATCCACGCCACCGGCCCTGCGTTCACGCTCGCGCCGGGGCAGAAGGCGGTCAGCGACGCGCGCCTGTGGGTCGGGCCGAAGCTGGTCTCGCAGATCCAGGCGCAGGGCGTGCCCGGCTTCGAGCGCGCGGTCGACTACAGCCGCTTCGCGCCGTTCGCGGTGCTGGCGCAGGGCCTGTTCTGGCTGCTGAGCAAGCTGCACGGCCTGTTCGGCAACTGGGGCTGGGCGATCATCGCGATGGTCTGCCTGCTCAAGCTCGCGCTGTTCCCGCTGTCGGCCGCGCAGTACAAGTCCGCCGCCAAGATGCGCCGCTTCCAGCCGCGCATCGCCCAGCTCAAGGAGCGCTACGGCGACGACAAGCAGAAGTTCCAGATGGCAATGATGGAGCTGTACAAGAAGGAGAAGATCAATCCGGTCGGCGGCTGCCTGCCGGTGCTGCCGCAGATGATCATCTTCATGGCCCTGTACTGGATGCTGGCCGAGTCGGTGGAGCTGCGCCAGGCGCCGTGGATGGGGTGGATCCAGGACCTCACCGCGCGCGACCCGTACTTCATCCTGCCGGTGCTCAACATCGCGATCATGTGGGCGACGCAGAAGCTCACGCCCGCGGTCGGCATGGACCCGATGCAGCAGAAGATGATGCAGAGCATGCCGCTGGTGTTCGGCGTGATCCTGGCCTTCCTGCCCGCGGGCCTGGTGCTGTACCAGGTCGCCAACGGCGGCCTCGGCTTGCTGCAGCAGTGGATCATCACCCGGAAGTACGCCGATCCGCCGCACGCCGCGGCGACCGGCAAGAGCTGATCGTGCAGGCCCGCCGCAAGGCGGGCCTTGCGCATCGGGCGTCGCGCCGATGCCCGCGCGCCCGGGCCTCCCGCCTCGTCGAGGTGGTGGCCATGCGTCCCGGGCTTGCCTGCCCGGAACGGCTTACCCTTGTGATCCCGTCGGCCGCAGTTCCAACGACCCGCGCTCGTGACAAGCACCGACACCACCGAGGCCACCGACACCATCGTCGCCATCGCCACCGCTGCGGGCGCCGGCGGCGTGGGCATCGTCCGCCTGTCCGGGCCGCGCGCCGCGGCGATCGCGCGCGCGATCTGCGGCTCGCCGCTGCGCCCGCGCATCGCGCGCCACGTGCGCTTCCTCGACGCCGACGGCGGCGTCATCGACGACGGCATCGCGCTGCGCTTCCGCGCGCCGGCCAGCTTCACCGGCGAAGACGTGGTCGAGCTGCAGGCGCACGGCAGTCGCGCGGTGCTGCGCGGGCTGGTCGAGCGCTGTCAGGCGCTGGGCGCGCGCGGGGCGCGGCCGGGGGAGTTCAGCGAGCGCGCCTTCCTCAACGGCAAGCTCGACCTCGCCCAGGCCGAGGCGGTCGCCGACCTGGTCGCCGCCAGCGACGAGCGCGCCGCGCGCGCCGCCCGCCGCGCGCTCGACGGCGAGTTCTCGCGCCGCGTCGAGGCGATCGCCGTGGAGCTGCTGGCGCTGCGCGTGCAGGTCGAGGCCAGCATCGACTTCGCCGACGAGCCGCTCGACACCCTCGGCGGCGCGCGCCTGCGCGAACGCCTCGACGCCGCGATCGCGCTGCTGGCCGCGCTGCTCGCCGACGCCGAGCGCGGGCGCAAGCTGCGCGACGGCCTGCACGCGGTGATCGTCGGCCCGCCCAACGCCGGCAAGAGCTCGCTGCTCAACGCGCTGGCCGGCAGCGACCGCGCGATCGTCACCGAGATCGCCGGCACCACCCGCGATCTGCTGCACGAGACGGTGCGCATCGACGGCGTCGAGCTCACGCTGGTCGACACCGCCGGCCTGCGCGAGACCGGCGACGCGATCGAGCGCGAAGGCATCCGCCGCGCGCGCGGCGAGCTCGCGCGCGCCGACATCGCGCTGGTCGTGCTCGACGCGCGCGCACCGCAGGCCGGGCTCGCGGAACTGCGCGACGCGGTGGCCGGCGTGCCGACGCGGCTGTGGCTGCTCAACAAGAGCGACCTGCTCGAGGGCGCGCCCGCAACGGACGGGCCCGCCGAAGCGTTGGCGGTGTCCGCCCGCACCGGCGCCGGGCTCGACCGCCTGCATGCGCGGCTGCGCGCGTTGTGGGAAACGGGCGACGCGGAGGCCGCCGAGGGCGCGTTCACCGCGCGTGCGCGCCACGTCGACGCGCTGCGACGCGCCGCGACCGAACTGGACGCGGCGCGTCAGGCCCTGGCCGGCGAAGCCCTCGACCTCGCCGCCGAAGCGCTGCGCGGCGGCCACGACCGCCTGGGCGAGATCACCGGGCGGGTGGCGCCGGACGACCTACTGGGTCACATTTTCTCGACCTTCTGCATCGGCAAGTAGCCGCGCGCGCGTTCAGCCGCGAGGGGAGTTGACAAACCGGCTGTACTATCGCGTCCTAGAGGGGTGCAGCCATCGCACATCCAGGGGGAAGTCCAGATGTTCTCGTCACCAACGTCGTCACCGCTCGCGCCGGCCGCGCGGCCCGTGCCCCTGCGCCTCGCGCTCGGGGTGCTGCTGGTTGCGGCTGTCGCCGCCTGCGGCAAGCAGGAGGAAGCCGCGCCCGCCGCCGGCACGCAGCCGGCCGCGTCGGCGCAGCCGGTGGCGCCGCCCGCGCAGGCGGTGTCGTCGCAGGTCGCCGCGCTCAGCGCCGACGACCTGCGCAAGAAGGCCACGCAGGCCTACCAGGAAAGCAAGCTCTACGCGCCGGCCGGCGACAACGCGATGGAGTACTACCTCGCGCTGCGCGACAAGGCGCCCGGCGACCCCGGCGTGTCCAGCGCGCTGACCGACCTGTTGCCGATGACCGTGATCGCCACCGAGCAGAGCCGCGACCGCGGCGACTTCGTCGAGGCGCAGCGCCTGTACGGCCTGATCGAGAAGGCCGACAAGGACCACCCGGCCCTGTCGCGGTTGAAGTCGACGATCGCCGCCGCGCAGGAGAACGAGGCCAAGCGCGCCGAGCAGCAGAAGCTCACCGCGGAAGAAGAGGCGGAGAAGAAGGCGCAGCTGGAGAAGGACCGCCTCGCGCAGCAGCAACTGCAGCAGCAGCAGGCCGCGCAGCAGCTCGCCGCGCAGCAGGCCGCCGCCGAGCAGACCGCGCGCGACGAAGCGGCGCGCCGCGAGGCCGAGCAGAAGGCGGCCGCGCAGCGCGAGGCCGACCAGCGCGCCGCGCAGCAGCGCGCCGCGGCGGAAAAGCCGGCCGCGAAGGCCACCGCGTCGGAAGGCGACCTGCGCCCGGTCAGCACCCCGGCGCCCCGCTATCCGGCCGAGGCGCTGCGCGCCGGGCAGTCGGGCGAGGTGCAGGTCGAGTTCACCGTGTCCAGCGACGGTTCGGTGAGCAACGCCCGCGTGGTGCGCTCCAACCCACCGCGCGTGTTCGACCGCGAGGCGGTCGCCGCGGTCAAGCGCTGGCGCTTCGAGCCGGTCGCCTCGCCGGTCACCACCCGCCGCACCATCGGCTTCAACCCGGGGGGGTGAGCAAACGCGCTTAGCCGGTGCCCTATCGGCACCGGCTGCGTTTGCGAACGCCCGGCCATGGATGGCCGGGCCGGGCGATCCGGAGCCCGGGCGCCTCGCCATGGAGGGCAGCGAGCAACTCACCGAACAAGCACGAGCGCTTAGCCGAAGCCCTATCGGCATCGGCTGCGGCCGCGAACGCGAACGCGAACGCCCGGCCATGGATGGCCGCACGTGGCGTGCTTGCTTCCGCTCGATCGCACGCCACGTCGCGACCTGATGGGCCCCGGCGCGAGCGGGAAGCCTTCGGGCCGAATGTCCCCCGGCAGCCGCCTGCGGCGGCTGCCTCCTCCTTGATTTCGCCCCGAAGGCTTCCCGCCCGCGCCGGGGCGTCAGATTGCAAGCTTGCGAAGAGCGAGGCTCCGCTTGTGCTTGTAAAGCCGCTGCGCAAGTTGCAACGCAGGAGCGGATGGCCTCGGGTGCGAATGTCCCCCGGCGTCGGCCTTTGGCCGACGCCTCCTCCTTGATTTCGCACCCAAGGCCATCCGCTCCTGCGCCCCGGATATTCAACGGCCGCAGCGCCTTTCCTTGGGTCGGGAAGCACCCGACTGCTGCGTCGCCTCAGGTCGAAACCGCCAGCCGCTCCTGGTGGTACCGCCGCGTCGCCGCGAACCACAGCAGCGCCGCGAGCCCGAACCCCGCGCCGAAGTACACCATCCACTCCACCGGCGCGACCGGCTCGCCGCGGATCACCTTCAGCAGCAGCTGGTTCTGCGCCAGGAACGGCACCGCGTACTGCCACAGCTGCGTCTTCACCGGGCTGACCATCAGCATGATCGTCGGCACCATCGGCAGCAGCATCAGCATCGACATGTAGCTCTGCGCCTCCTTCACCGACTTGGCGCCGGCGGCGATGAAGGTCAGCAGCGAGGTGCCGATGAACAGCATCGGCAGCAGCACCACCAGCATCTTGGCGATCGCGGCCAGGCTCACGTCCATCATTGCGCCGATGCCGGGCGCGACCTGCGCGCCGAGCTTGAGCGCGAGCAGGGTCAGCAGCAGGGTCAGCAGGCCGATGCCGCAGGCGGCGAGGATCTTGCCGCTGACGATCGCCGCGCGCGGCGCCGGCGTGGCCAGCAGCGGCTCCAGCGACTGCCGCTCGCGCTCGCCGGCGGTGGCATCGATGATCAGCGCGACGCCGCCGAGGAAGGCGCTGAGGATCAGCAGGTAGGGCAGGAACGACATCGCCATGCCGCGCCGCGCCTCCGGCGTCGACAGGTCCTTGTGCGCGACCGACAGCGGCGCGGCCACGCCCGGGTCGATGCCGCGCGCGAGCAGGCGCAGCGCGCCGACCTGCTGCCCGTAACGCTGCAGCGCGGCCTCCAGGCGCCGCACCGGGATCGCCGAATCCTGCCGCGTGCTGTCGTGCACGATCTCCACCAGCGCCGGCGTGCCGTCGCGCCAGTGCTCGCCGAAGCCTTCGCCGATGCGCAGGTAGGCGTCCTCGTCCTGCGCGCGGATCGCCGCGTCCGGGTCGCCGGCCAGCTGCTTGCGCTCGATGCCCTCGCCGGCCAGCCACCTCACCAGGTTGGGCGCGCGCTCGGCGCCGACGATGGCCACGCGCAGCGGCTTCTCGATCTGGCTCTTGGCCCGGCTCTGCGCCAGCGTCAGCATCCCCAGCAGCAGCACCGGCACCAGCAGCGGGCCCATCACCAGCGCCAGGAACAGCGTGCGGCGGTCGCGCGAGAGCTCGCGCAGTTCCTTCAGGCAAACCGTCCACAGCGCCTTCATGCGTGCAGCCCCTCGTCCGAACCGATCAGTTTCACGAAGGCGTCCTCGAGGTTGTCCTCGCCGGTCTGCGCGCGCAGCTCGTCGGCCGTGCCCTGCGCGGCGACGCGCCCGTGCGCGATCACCACGATGCGATCGCACAGCGCGGCGACCTCCTGCATGATGTGGCTGGAGAAGATCACGCAGCGCCCTTCGGCGCGCAGGTCCCTGAGGAAGCCGCGCAGCCCGCGCGTGGTCATCACGTCCAGGCCGTTGGTGGGCTCGTCGAGGATCACGTTGCGCGGGTCGTGCACCAGAGCGCGCGCGATCGCGGTCTTGGTGCGTTGGCCCTGGGAGAAGCCCTCGGTCTGGCGGTCGAGGAAGTCCTCCATCTGCAGCGCCGCGGCCAGCACCGCGATGCGCGCGTCAACCTGCGCGCGCGGCATGCCGTGCAACTCGCCGAAGTAGCGGATGTTCTCGCGCGCGGTCAGCCGCTTGTAGACCCCGCGCGCGTCGGGCAGCACGCCCAGCGCGCGGCGCGCGGCGAGCGGGTCGGCGGCGACGTCGCGGCCGTCCACCAGCACCCGCCCGCGCTCGGGCGCCATCAGCGAGTACAGCATGCGCAGCGTCGTTGTCTTGCCGGCGCCGTTGGGCCCGAGCAGGCCGGTGACCTGGCCGTCATGGGCCTCGAAGCCGACGTCGTCGACGGCGACCACGGGCGTCTTGTCCTTGCCCTTGCCGGGGAAGGTCTTGCGGAGGTGTTCGGCGATGATCATGTCGGGAGGCCGGGAATCGGGAATGGGGAATCGAGCGCGGCATCGCGGGCAACCGCGGGAAGCGGGCGGCACCAGGGGAACGAAGCGGGCGATGCGGGAAGGTGCGCCCGGCGATGCCCAAACCCGCATTCCCCGGCTTCACGGCCCCCACCCGTTGAACCCCGTGAACGGGGGCGTGTACGCCAGCTTGTCCAGGCAGGTCGCGTCCAGCGCCCTGGCGTCGGCGGTGTCGAGGAAGCGTGCGAACAGCTTCGGCATGCAGCCGGCGCCGATCACGTTGTGGCCCTGGCCGCGCAGCACCAGCACGCGGCCGTTGGGCAGGGACTTGGCCACGCGTTTGGCATAGGCCGGCGGCGTCACCGGGTCGAGCTCGCCGGCCAGCAGCAGCGTCGGTACGTCGCTGCGCAGCGGCGCGTGGAAACCGGCGGGGCGCGCGCCCTTCGGCCAGGTTTCGCATTGCGCGATCAGGCCGGCCACCAGCGCGTTGCCCAGCAGCGACGACGTCATCGCCGGATCGTCCTTGAGCCCGTCGGCGTCCTCGCTGCAGATCACCGACAGCTGCATGCCGTAGGCCATCTGTTCCGACAGCGTGCCTTCGAGCATCTTCGACAGCGCCATCAGGCCGTCGTATCGGCCCTCGACGCCTTCGTGGATCAGCAGCGGCAGGATCGAGGCCGCCATCGGCGAGTAGGCGTACATGCGCGCGAGGCCGGCGATGTGCGCGGGCAGCAGGCGCTCCTGCCGCGACAGTCCGGTCTCGGCGTCGCGATACGTGACCAGCGGCGGATCGGCCTGCAGGCGCGCCATCAGCGCGTCGAGCTGCTTGCGCGGGTCGCCGAGCGCGCGCGCGCAATCGGCGGACTTCGCGCAGCGGCCGAACTGCAGCGTCAGCGCCGACTCCAGGTTGCGGGCGAAGTCGTTGCCCAGGTAGATGTCGTTGGGCGCGACCGAGTCGAGCACCAGCGTGCGCACGTGGCCGGGATGCGCGCGCGCGTACTGCTGCGCCACGCGCGTGCCGTAGGAGACGCCGAGCAGGTTGATCCGGTCCGCGCCGATGGCCGCGCGCACCGACTCGAGGTCGCGCACGGCGTCGGTGGTGGTGTAGAAGCGCAGGTCGGCCCGCTGCGAGAGCTGGTCGCGGCAGCGCGCCACCGCCGCGCGCATCGCCTGCGCCGCCGCGGCGTCGTCGCCGGACAGCGCCGCCTCGTCGGCCGCGTCGCACTGCAGGGGATTGGAGCCGCCGGTGCCGCGCTGGTCGACCAGCAGCACGCCGCGCTGCTTGCGCACGTCGCGGAACGCCGCCGCCACCGACGGATAGGACGCGGTCGCCGACTGGCCGGGGCCGCCCGCGAGCAGGAACACCGGGTCGGGCGCTTTGTCGCCGTCCTCGTCGGCCGGGATCCAGGCGATGTTGAGCGCGATCTTGCGGCCGCGCGGCAAGGCCGGGTTCTCCGCCACCGCCAGCTTGCCGCACTGCGCCTCGACGCCGGGCAGGCCCATCTGCGCGGGCAGGGTGCACGGCGCGAAGGCGATGCGGCCGAGCCGGCGCGGCTTCGCCGGCGGCGCATCCTTCGCGGCCGCCACGGCGGCATCGGCCGCGGGCGCATCGGCGGCGGCGCGCTCGCGGAAGTGGCGATAGCCGAGGAAGGCGAGCGCCAGCAGCGCGACGACGAGGAAGCGGGTTTTGCGGGACATGGCGGCTGCGGACCTGGTGGAAGGAGCAGGGATTCAGGATGACACGACGCGGCGGCGCGGCGGATGTGACCAAAGTGCCGGTGGATCGCCGGGGATCGTGGTATCGGCCGCGGGAAGAAGAGGCGTGGGAGCGGCTTCAGCCGCGAGCCCTCCGTGGGAGCGCTCGCGCCGCCCCTTCCCGTGGAAGCGACACAAGTCGCGACGTGCAGCCGGCGAGCGCAGGGAAAGCATCGCGACTTCCGTCGCTTCCACAACGGCAAGAGCTCGCGGCTGAAGCGGCTCCAACAAGGTCTTGGCCGCTCGCACAAGACCTTAGCGGATACGCGGCCCGGAAGAGGCCCTACTTGGACGAGACGTACTTCTCGCGCCGGATCTGCGGCACCGGCAGGCCGTGCTCCTTCAGCGCCTCGAAGCAGGCGTCGACCATGTTGGGGTTGCCGCACAGGTAGGCGATGTCGCGCCCGGCGTCGGGCGCGAACCCGGCCAGGAACTGCTGCACGTAGCCGTGGCGCACGTCGGCGTGCGCGTGCGGCGAATCCGGCGCCGGCAGCTCGCGCGACAGGCAGGGCACGTAGCGGAAGCCCGGGTGCGCCTGCGCGAACGCGCGGAACTCCTCGCCGTACAGCAGCTCGGCGGTGGAGCGCGCGCCCTGCAGCAGCACCACCTCGACGCCGCGCTCGGCCATCTGCCGGTGCAGCAGCGGCAGCATCGCGCGGTACGGGGTGATGCCGGTGCCGGTGCCGATCAGCAGGTAGCGGCGGTTGGCGTCGCCGGGCATCAGGCAGAAGCGCCCGTAAGGCCCGCTGGCCTCCACCTCGCCGCCGTGGGGCAGGCCCTCGAACAGCGCCGTCGCGGCGCCGCCGGCGACGTAGCTCACCGCGATCTCGACGCCTTCGCCCGGCCCCAGCGCGTGGTCGTGGAGGGTGGCCAGCGAGTAGCTGCGCTTGGTCGCGGTGCCGTCGGCGTAGGCGAAGTGCACCTGCACGAACTGGCCGGGGATGAAGTCCAGCGGCTCGCCGTCCCCGCGCACGAACGACAGGTGGGCGACGGTGGGCGCGAGCATGCGCCGGCCGGTGAGCCGCAGGGGAAAGCGCTTGATGGCGGACAAGGGTCGGACGTTGCGTTGCCGGAGCGTGCTCCGCAGGGCGCCTATAATACCGGCTCGCCGCGGCCACCGCGGCTCCAGGAAGCCCCATGACCGCACCCATGCAGCCCGCCGCGGGCGTGCCCGCGGCGACGCCTCCGGCGCTGTCCGTCCGGGATCTGCGCAAGACCTACGACAACGGCGTCGAGGCCCTCAAGGGCATCTCGCTCGAGGTCCGCCCCGGCGACTTCTTCGCCCTGCTCGGCCCCAACGGCGCCGGCAAGTCGACCCTGATCGGGATCGTTTCCTCGCTGGTCAACAAGACCGCGGGCGAGGTGCGGGTGTTCGGCGTCGACCTGCACGCCCACCGCAGCGAGGCGATGCGCCTGATCGGGCTGGTGCCGCAGGAGCTGAACTTCAACATGTTCGAGAAGCCGCGCGACATCCTGGTCAACTACGCGGGCTTCTACGGCATCCCGCGCGCGCAGGCGCTGGTGCGCGCGGAGGAGGAGCTGCGCCGCGCGCAGCTGTGGGACAAGGCGCAGATGATGGCGCGCACGCTCTCGGGCGGCATGAAGCGGCGCTTGATGATCGCGCGCGCGATGATGACGCGCCCGCGCCTGCTGATCCTCGACGAACCCACCGCGGGCGTGGACATCGAGATCCGCCGCGGCATGTGGCAGTCGCTGCGCGAGATCAACGCCGCCGGCACCACCATCATCCTCACCACGCATTACCTGGAGGAAGCCGAGAGCCTGTGCCGGCACCTGGCGATCATCGACCGCGGCGTGATCGTCGAGCAGGGGCCGATGCGCGCGCTGCTGGCCAAGCTCGACGTCGAGGGCTTCCTGTTCGACGTCGACGGCGAGCTGCCGGCGACGCTGCCGGCGATCGAGGGCGCGACGCTGGTGGCGGTCGACGGCCACACGCTCGACCTCGACATGCCGCGCGCGATGGACCTCAATCGCGTGTTCGCCGCGCTCGGCGAGGCCGGCATCCGGGTGCGCTCGATGCGCACCAAGTCCAACCGGCTGGAAGAACTGTTCGTGCGCATGACCGGCAGCAACGCGGCGGCGACGCAGGGCAGGGCGGCGTGAACCAACGGACCAGGCCCATGAACGATCCCACCATCGCCATCCCCACCGCCGCCGACGCCAGCGACGCCCGCCGCAACTGGATCGCGATCGGCACCATCGCCCGGCGCGAAATCGCGCGCATCCTGCGCATCTGGGGCCAGACCCTGGTGCCGCCGGCGATCACCATGACCCTGTACTTCCTGATCTTCGGCGGCCTGATCGGCTCGCGCGTGGGGGAGATGGACGGGATCCGCTACATGGACTTCATCGTCCCCGGGCTGGTGATGATGAGCGTGATCCAGAACAGCTACGGCAACATCTCGTCGAGCTTCTTCGGCGCCAAGTTCGGCCGCCACGTCGAGGAGCTGCTGGTCAGCCCGATGCCGAACTGGGTGATCCTCGGCGGCTACGTCGCCGGCGCCGTGCTGCGCGGGCTGATGGTCGGGGTCATCGTGCTGTGCATCGCGATGTTCTTCACCAGGGTGCGGCTGCCGCATCCGTTCGTGACCCTGTCGACGGTGCTGCTGGGCGCGACGATCTTCTCGCTGGCCGGCTTCGTCAACGCGGTGTACGCGAAGAAGTTCGACGACGTGGCGATCGTGCCGATCTTCATCCTCACCCCGCTCACGTACCTGGGCGGCGTGTTCTATTCGGTCAAGCTGCTGCCCGGCTGGGCCGAGGCGCTGACCCACGCCAACCCGATCTTCTACATGGTCAACGCGTTCCGCTACGGCCTGCTCGGCATCACCGACGTGCCGCTGTGGGTGGCGTACGCGCTGATGCTCGGCTTCGTGGTCGCGCTGGCGGCGCTGGCGCTGTGGCTGCTCGAGCGCGGCGTGGGCCTGCGCAGCTGATGCGCGTGCTGGTGCTCGGCGCGGGCGGCACCGGCGGCTACTTCGGCGGCCGCCTGGCGCAGTCCGGCGCCGACGTCACCTTCCTGGTGCGGCCGGCGCGCGCGACGCAGCTCGCGGACGACGGCCTGCGCATCCGCAGCCCGCTGGGCGACGCCGACCTGCCGGTGGCGTCCGTGACGGCCGACGTACTCGCCTCGCGCGTGCCGTTCGACCTCGTGCTGCTCAGCTGCAAGGCCTACGACCTGGACAGCGCGATGGACGCGATCGCGCCCGCGGTCGGGCCGGGGACGGCGATCCTCCCGATCCTCAACGGCCTGCGCCATTACGCCGCGCTGGACGCGCGCTTCGGCGCCGCGCGCGTGCTCGGCGGGCTGTGCTTCATCAGCGTGGCCAAGGCCGACGACGGCAGCATCGCGCACCTGGGGCGGCCGGCGTCGATCACCTTCGGCGAGCGCGGCGGCGAGCCCGACAGCGCGCGCACGCGGGCGTTCGCGGCGCTGTGCGCGAAGGCCGGCATCGACCACCTGCGCACGCCGCGCATCGCGCAGGCGCTGTGGACCAAGTTCTGCTTCCTCGCCGCGCTCGCCGCCGGCACCTGCCTGATGCGCGCGAGCGTGGGTCGCATCGTCGCCGGCGAGGGCGGCGCGGACTTCATGCAGGCGCTGTACCGCGAGTGCCTGGCGGTCGCCGCCGCCGCCGGCGAGCCGGTGCCCGGGGAGGACGCCGCGGAGGCGCTCGCCACGCTCACCCAGCCAGGCTCGCCGCTCACCGCCTCGATGCTGCGCGACCTGCACGCCGGCCGCGCCGTGGAGGGCGAGCACATCGTCGGCGACATGCTCCACCGCGCCCGCGCCGCCGGCCTCGACGCGCCGCTGCTGGCGACGGCCTGGGTCCACCTGCAGGCCTACGAGTCGCGTCGCGAACGCGCTGCTTCCGCCCGATCCGCCTCCTGAACCTCCCGGCCCCGCCGCTGCAACTTTTCCGCGTCCGGCAGAAGCGGCGTGCAGCGCCGGATGAGGATCCGTCATCTCGCCGCCTGGTTCGGTTCCGGTGCGGGCATCGATTGCTGGCGCGAGGAAGCCGTCCCTTGCAACCCTCTCCTGCGAAGTGGGAGAGGGAGGGCGCGAAGCGCCCGGGTGAGGGCCCGGCTTTTCGCCGCGCCGTTCTGTTTCTTGAGGCTTCGGCTGGTTACGCGAGGGAAGTCGCCGTCCGGTGAATCGCTCTTCCCCCGGCAGGACATCCTGTCCTGACGGGGGCGCCGGCCATCCATGGCCGGCTTGGCGCGATCCCCCGGCCGGCGCCTTCCTGCCCACTTCCACCACTTCGGCAGTTGAGCCCTCTCCTGCGAAGCGGAACCTGTCGCCTTCCGTCTTCGCTCTGCGCAGGAAGGCGGCGTGCCGCTTCGCGGAATTCGATGAAAAGCTCCAATCGTCATCCCCGCGAAGGCGGGGAACCATGGACGTTGCATCGAGATCATCCTCGACATCGTGCGTCGATCTCATCCGAAGTCGTTGCATCTCGACCCCTGACGCAGGCTGCCTCTGCACGCCTGACGCTCCGGAGGGATGAACCGTCGGGGCGGTAGCCCCGACCTACGGCGTTCACACGATGCTTCGGACGGAGCGTGGCCTTCCCAGCCTCGCGTGAGCGGACGTGCGCTCCACTCGCTTGAGTTCGTGAGCTGCTTCAGTCGCGAGCTCTGCCGAAAGCACGTCGCTCAAGCCGCTCCAATAGAAATCCTTCTTCAACGAAGTGGCGCATGTCGGGTAGGAGGGCGGCGGCCGGGGGATCGCGCCAAGCCGGCCATGGATGGCCGGCGCCCCCGTCAGGGCAGGATGCCCTGCCGGGGGGAGAGCGATTCACCGGACGGCGACTTCCTTCGCGCAAGCAGCCGAAGCCGCAGCAGCCGAAGCGGCAAGCAGCCGAAGCGGCAAGCAGCCGAAGCGCGCGACGAAAGGCCGGGCCCTCACCCTCGCGCTTCGCGCTCTCCCTCTCCCGCTTCGCAGGAGAGGGTTTGGACGGCGGCGCCGCAAGTCGACGCCGTGGCTGCCGTCGCTCGGCGGCGACCATCGAACGGCTGGGCTCAGCCTTCGGAAGCCGCCGCCGCCGGATGCGAGGAGCGGTGGCGGAACTTCCTCGCCATCCACTCGCCGACGTCGTCGAGCACGGTGAACGCCGCCGGGATCACGATCAGGCTCAGCAGCGTCGAGGTGATCAGGCCGCCGATCACCGCGATCGCCATCGGCGCGCGGAAGCTCGAGTCGCCGGAGAAGCCCAGCGCGATCGGCATCATGCCCGCACCCATCGCCAGCGTGGTCATGACCACCGGCTGCGCGCGCTTGCGGCAGGCGTCGACCAGCGCGTCGTGCTGCGACAGGCCGTGCTCGTCCTCGGCCATCACCGCGTAGTCCACCAGCAGGATCGAGTTCTTGCTGGCGATGCCGATCAGCATCAGCAGCCCGATCAGCGCCGGCAGCGACAGCATGTTCTGGGTCAGCAGCAGCGCGCCGAACGCGCCGCCCGCGCACAGCGGCACCGCGGTGAGGATGGTCAGCGGCATCAGCGCATGGTTGAACAGCAGCAGCAGCACCATGTAGATGCACGCCAGGCCCGCGACCATCGCGATCGCGAAGCCGACGAACAGCTCGACGAAGACCTCCGCGTCGCCCGTGTTGAGGAAGCTCACCCCGTCCGGCAGGTGCTGCACGCTCGGCAGCTGCTGCACTTCCTCCATCACCTCGCCCAGCGGGCGGCCGTTGAGCTCGGCGGTGAGGGTGACGTTGCGCTGGCGCTTGTAGCGCGAGATCTGCGACGGTCCGCTGGCCCGGCGGATGTCGGCCACTGCCGCCAGCGGCACCGGGCCGTCCTTGCCGCGCACCCGCAGCTGGCCGATCAGCGCCTGGTTGGCGAGCGTGGACTCGGCGAAGCCGACGCGGATCGGCACCTGGCGCTCGGGCAGGTTGAGCTTGGCCAGGCGCTGCTCGTAGTCGCCGGCGGTGGCGATGCGCGCGGCCTCGGCGATGTCGGCGGTGGCCACGCCCAGGTCGGCGGCGCGTGCCGGGTCGGGCGTGATCACGATCTCCGGGCGAAGCAGCGAGGCCGACGAGGTCACGCTGCCCAGGCCCTGGATGTGGCGCAGGTCGCGCTCGAGCGCGGTGGCCGCGTCCTGCAGCCGCTGCGGGTCGTCGCCGGCCAGCACCAGCTGCATCAGCTCGCCCGGCTCGGAGCTGACGTAGCTCACGCGCACGCCCGGCAGGTCGGCGACCTTCGCGCGCGCGACGCGCTCGAGCGTCTTCTGGTCGCGCTCGCGGTCGTCGGCCTTGCCCCAGTCCAGGATCAGCGTGGCCTTGCGCGGCTCGGCCACGCCGGTGCGCGAGGGATCGCCGAGGTCGAGCACGCTGCCGACCGCGGTGTAGACCTGCGCGAGCTCGGGGATGGACGCGAGCTGCCGGCGCGCGCGCTCGGCCATCGCGACCGATTCGTGCAGCGTGGCGCCCGGCGGCAGTTCCAGGCTCAGGTTGCTGCGGCCCAGGTCCGAGGTCGGGATGAAGGTGGTGGGGATGAACGGCACGATCGCCAGCGAGGCGAAGAACAGCCCGGTCGCGATCCACAGCGTGCGCGCGCGATGGCGCAGCGCCGCGTCCACCCAGCCCAGGTACCACGCCATCAGCCGCGACTCGCGCTTCTCCTCGCCGTGCGGCTTGAGCAGGTAGGCCGCCATCATCGGCGTGAGCAGGCGCGCGACCAGCAGCGAGAACATCACCGCGGTCGCCGCGGTCCAGCCGAACTCGCGGAAGAACTTGCCGGCGATGCCGGGCATGAACGCCACCGGCACGAACACCGCCGCCAGCGTCAGCGAGGTCGCGATCACCGCGGTGCCGATCTCGGCCGCGGCGTCGCGCGCGGCGTCGATCGGCTTCTTGCCCATGCGCAGGTGGCGCACGATGTTCTCGATCTCCACGATCGCATCGTCCACCAGGATGCCGACCACCACGCTCAGCGCCAGCAGCGTGATGAGGTTCAGGCTGAAGCCGAACCAGTGCATCACCGCGAAGGTCGGGATGATCGACAGCGGCAGCGCCACCGCCGACACCCAGGTCGCGCGCCAGTCGCGCAGGAACAGCCACACCACCAGCAGCGCCAGCAGCGCGCCCTCGTAGAGCATCGTCATCGACGATTCGTACGAGCGCAGGGTCTCGTCGATCACGGTGGTGACCAGCCGGAAGTCCATCCCCGGATGCTCGGCCTTGAGCTGGTCGAGCGCCTTCTCCACGCCTTCGGCCACCGCGACCTCGCTCGAGCCGCGCGTGCGCGACATCGAGAATGCCACCACCGGCTTGCCGTCGAGCAGCGCGGCCTCGCTGGGATCGGCTGCGGCATCGGTGATGCGCGCGATCGCCGACAGCCGCACCGCGCGGCCGTCGGGCAGGCTGATCGAGTAGTCGCGCAGCGCGTTGGCGTTGGCGATCGTGCCGACGGTGCGGATCACCTGCTGCTCGCCGGCGAGCTCGGCCTTGCCGCCGGCGCGCTCGACCTGGATGCGCGCGAGCTGCTGCGAGACGTCGCCCGCTGTGACGCCGAAGGCCTGCAGCGCGTCGGGGTCGAGGTCCACCCGCACCTGGCGGTCGACGCCGCCCACGCGCTTGACCTGGGCCACGCCCGGCACGCCGTACATCGCCTTGCTGACCTCGCGGTCGACGAACCAGCTCAGCTCGTCGGGCGCCATCCGCGGCGCCACCACCGCGTAGGTCATCAGCGAGCCGCCGATGTCGACCTTCGACACCACCGGCTCCTGGATGTCCTGCGGCAGGTCGGTGCGGATGCGCGTGACCGCGTCGCGGGTGTCGTCGAGCGCGGTGGCCAGGTCGGTGTCGAGGTAGAACTCGATCGAGGTGGCGCTCACGCCCTCGCTGACTGTCGACATCACCCGCTTGATGTTGGGGATCGTCGCCACCGAGTCCTCGACCCGGCGCGTGACCTCGGCCTCCAGCTGGGTCGGCGAGGCGCCGGGCTGGGTGATCGTGACCGTGGTCATCGGGAACGCGATGTCGGGGAAGCGCGCCACCGGCAATTCGTGGAAGCCCCACAGCCCCGCCACGCACAGCGCGAAGAACAGCATCAGCGCCGGCAGCGGCCGGCGGATCGCCCAGGCGGAGAAGTTCATGGCGCGGCCGCCGCGGCGCTGCCGGGCGCGGCGTCGACCACGCGCACGCTGTCGCCGTCGCCGAGGAAGCCGGCGCCCTGCGCGACCACCGCGTCGCCGGTCTCCAGGCCCTCGACGATCTCGACCCGGCCGTCGACGCGCGCGCCGGTGCGCACGCGCACGCGGTGGGCGACGCGCTTGCCGTCGAGCGTGAACACGTAGGCGTGGCCGTCGCGCTGCACCACGCTGGCGGCCGGCACGGTCAGCGCCGTGGCCTTGCCGGTGACGATGCGGCCCTCGACGTAGGTGCCCGGCTGCAGCGGCCCGGGCACGGGCAGGTCGGCGTAGATCGTGCCGGTGCGGGTCTGGCTGTCGACGCCCGGGCTGACCGCGCGGATGCGGCCGGTGATGGTGCCGCCGCGCGCGGGCAGGCGCACCGTCGCACCGGGCCCGACCAGCGCCAGCTCGCCCTCGGGCAGCTCGGCGCGCCATTCCAGCCGGCCGTCGCGGATCAGCCGCAGCAGTTCGCTGCCGGCGGCGACCACCTGGCCCGGCTGCACCAGCCGCTTGGAGATGATGCCGTCGGCGGGCGCGCGCAGCTGGGCGAAATCGCGCCGCAGCTGCGCCGCGTCGCGCGCGGCGCGCGCGGTGTTGCGCTGCGCCTGCGCCTGGGTGCGGGTCGCGCGCAGCTCGTCGAGTTGCGAGGCGCTGATGTACTTGTCCTTCGCCAGCCCCTCGCCGCGGGACAGGTTGGCGCGCGCCAGCGCGACGCCGGCCTCGGCTTCGGCGAGCGCGGCCTTGGCCTGCTGCAGTTCGCTGTCGAGGCTGCGGTGGTCGAGCTCGAGCAGCACCTGGCCCTTGCGCACGGCCTGGCCGACGTCGACGTTCAGCGCGGTCACCCGCGCGCCGCTGATCTCCACCCCCAGCTGCATTTCCTCCCAGGCCGCGACCGGGCCGGAGACGACCACCGTGCGCTCGATCGGTCGCGGCTGGGCGCGGACCAGGGTCACGGCGAGGGTCGAGGCGGGGGCGTCCTGCCCCTCGGCGGGGTCGGACTTGCCGCAGGCGGACAGGGCGAGGGCGGCCAGGCAGGCGGCGACGGCAACGGCGCGGCGGGTTGCGGGCATGCGGGGTTCCCGGGGGGAGGGTGCACCACCGGGCGGCGGCACGGTCAGTAGTGTACTGGCAAGTTCAGTAATTGCGGGAAATCGCGATTACGTTCCGGCGGCGGTGGAAGCCCGACATCCGGGCGCCGGCTCAGCGCTTCGCCGCCTCCGCTTCCGCCGCGCGGATCTGGTCGATGCTTAACCCTTCGCTCGCCGACGGGGGCGGCAGGCCGATCTTCGTGCAGAACGCGACCAGCCGAGGGTCGTCGCGGAAACGCAGGACCAAGGGGTCGTAGAGCAGCTGGTGGAGGTTGGTGTCGCGGACCACCCACGCGCGCTCCAGCCATTCGAGGGTCCTGTCGGCGTCGCCACGCAGGGCGTAGGCCTGCGCGACCAGATACGGGCTGGTCTTCTTCCAGCTGCCGTCGTCGATCACCTTCGCCAGCATCGCGTCGCCGACCGCGCGATCCGGGGCGAGCTGCGCTGCGAGCGCCAGGTTCATCTCGCGCCACGGCGGTTGCTGCTGCCCGGCGACCTGCAGCGCGGCCTGCGCGTCCCCGCGCAGGACGGCGATGTACATGTGCAGGTACGAAGGCGTCCGGATTCCCGCCAGTTCGCGGGCGATGCTCAGGTTCTTCTCGGCCTCCTCCAGCCGGCCGGCGCCGATCAGCAGGGGCGCAAGCGTGTAGTAGTTCCCTGCGGCCAGCGGTTCGGTCGCGATGAAGCGTTTCCGGTGCTCGATGGCGTCGTGCAATCGCCCGGTCGCGGCGAGCACGCGGCTGTAGCCGCCGTGGATCTGGCCATCGTTCGGCGCCAGCTCGACGCCGCGACCCAGTTCGGCCAGCGCGCCCTGCCAGTCGAGGGCGTCGGTGAACTTCAGGTTGCCCAGCGCGCCGTGCGCCAGGCCGAGGTCCGGCGCCAGCCGCAGCGCGGTGTCCACCGACGCGTGGGCCTTGGCGAAGGCCTGCTTCGCCGCCGCGCTGCCCCAGTCCTCCGACTCGCCGCGCACCGTCCAGGCCACCGCGAGCTGCGCCCACGCGGCCGCGTAGCCGGGATCGAGCCGCGTCGCCTCGCCCTGGTACTCGATCACCTTCGGCCAGTCGCCGCGATACAGGCCCTGCATGCCGCGCAGGTAGGCGTCGTAGGCCGCCATGTCGCCGCTGGGCGGGCGATCGCTCTGCCGCGGGGCGGCTTCGCTGGACAGCAGCCTGGCGTGCAGCGCGGTGGCGATCGCCTGCGCGATCTCGTCCTCCAGCGCGAACAGGTCCTTGTACGGGCGGTCGTAGTGCTCGGCCCACAGCGTGCTGCCGTCGGCGGCCCGGGTCAGCGTGGCGCTGATGCGCACGATGCCGCCGGCGCGCTGCACGCTGCCGCCGAGCAGGTAGGCAGCGCCCAGCTTCGCGCCGATGGCCTGGCTGTCGTAGTGGCCGTCGCGGAACCGGAACGAGGACATGCGGCCGATCACCTTGAGGCCTTCGAACCTGGACAGCGCGTCGATCAGGTTGTCGGACAGGCCGTCGGAGAAGAACTGCTGGTCGGCGTCCGCGCTGGCATTGGCCAGCGGCAACACGGCGATGCTGCGCTCGGCGACCGCCGCGGTTGGCGCGACCGGCGCGGCGATCGCCGGCTTGTGCGCGGCGGCCGGCCACCACCGCCAGCCGGCGAAGGCGAGCCCGGCCAGCAGCAGCGGCGGCAGCCACCACCACGCCAGGCGGCGTGGCGGCTGGTCGCCGGCGCGGCGACGCGGCGCCTGCGCGGTGGCCGGCGTCGCGGGCGCGGGGGGCTCGGCGACAGGTCCTGCCATGGAATTGCCTGCAGAAGATCCGGGCGCCGGCGCGACCGCGCTCGCGGGCAGGTCGAAGCGGTAGCCCACGCCGTGCACGGTGCGCAGGCAGCGCGCGTCGCGGGCGCCCTCGCCCAGCGCATGCCGCAGCAGGGTCATCACCCGGTTGAGCACGCCGGGGGTGACGTGGCGATGGCCCCAGACCGCGTCGAGGATCTCGTCGCGGGTGAACGCACGGCCCGGCTCGCCCGCCAGCAGCGCGAGTACCGCGAAAGCCTTGGGCTCGAGCGGCTGCTCGATGCCGGCGCGGACCAGCCGCCGCCCGGCGAAGTCGATCCGCACGTCGTCGAAGGCGAGGCTGGCGGGTGCGGGCTGCGGCATGGGGTCTTCGCGACGGCAAACCGGCGCACCGGAGCATACGCGCAAAGCCGCGGCGACCGGCCCCAAGGTTTCCCCAAGCTTTCCAAGCCAAGCCCAGTCGCGCCCCAGCGGCGGCCTCAAGACCTGCGGCGACCCGCGCCGGACGCTGGCGGCACCGGAATCCACCGGAGCGCCAGACCCAGGAGATCGCCATGTCCATCGCCACGCCGCGCCGCCGCGCCACCTGCCTCGCCGTCGCCGTCACGCTCGCCTGCGCCGCGCCCGCGGCGCTCGCCGGCGGCCCGTCCCGCCACTACGGCCCCTGGGGCGATCCGCAGAACGTCGCGCCGGTCAACACCGTCGCCGCCGCCGAGGGCTGTCCGATCGAATCGCCGGACGGGCGCGAGCTGTACATCGCGTCCAACCGCAGCGCGGCCGGCGCGCAGGGCAAGCTCGACCTGTACCGCTCGCGCCATGTCAAAGTGCATTCGCACTGGACCTGGACCACGCCGCGCAACCTCGGCGCGCCGGCGAGCTCGCCCGAGTTCGACTACTGCCCGACGCCGCTGGCCGGCCGCTGGCTGATGTTCGTCAGCTCGCGCGCGCACGACGACGACTGCTTCCCCGGCGACGCGCCGCCGCCCGCGCCAACCGGCGGTCCAGCGCCCGGCGACATCTACCTGACGAAGGAACTGCGTCCCGGCCGCTGGCTGGCGCCGCTGCATCTGGGCTGCTACCCGCACGGCCCGAGCACCGCCGCCGCCGAGTTCAGCCCCTCGCTGGTCCATACCAGCGCCGGCACCTTCCTGTACTTTTCCAGCAACGGCTACCCGGACAGCCAGGGCCAGGACATCTACGAAAGCCGCGTGCTGCGCGACGGCACCGTGCTCAAGGGCCGGCGCGTGGCCGAGCTCAGCACCGGCTTCGACGACCGCATGCCGAACGTGCGCAGCGACGGCCTCGAGATCGTCTTCAGCTCCAACCGCGCCGGCGACGACCCCTTCGACCAGGACATCTACGTCGCCACCCGCCGCAACGTGCGCGCGAAGTGGTCCAGGCCGGTGCGCATCCCCAACCCCTACATCAACACGCCCGGCTCGGAGACGCGCGCGTCGCTGTCGGGCGACGGCACGCGGCTGTACTTCGGCCGCAAGCTGAGCGCGGCCGACCCCGGCGACGTCTTCGTCAGCACCCGCCGCCGGAAGCCGTGAGGGGCGGCAGCCGGAAGAACGCCTGCGCCGCGGCGGTGGTCGCCGCCGCGGCGTCGGCGACCGCCTCGCCGCGGTCGCGCGCGAGTTCCTCGACGATGTGCGCCAGGTACATCGGCTCGTTGCGCCGGTGCGAGGGCTGCGGCCTGGCGGTACGCGGCAGCAGGTACGGCGCGTCGGTCTCGACCATCAGGCGGTCGGCGGGGATCGACTTCACCAGCTCGCGCAGGTGGGTCCCGCGGCGCTCGTCGCACAACCAGCCGGTGATGCCGACATGCCAGTCGTTGTCGAGGTAGTCGAACAGCTCCTCGCGGGTGCCGGTGAAGCAGTGCACCACCGCGGGCCCGATGCGGCCGCCGAAGTCCTTCATCATCGCCATGAAATCGACATGCGCGTCGCGCTGGTGGAGGAACAGCGGCTTGCCGGTCTCCGCCGCGAGCTGCAGCTGGCGTTCGAACGCCTTGCGCTGCGCCGGGCGCGGTGAGAAGTCGCGGAAGTAGTCCAGCCCGCATTCGCCCACCGCGACCACCTCGTCGTGCGCGAGCAGCGCGCGCATTTCCGCGTCGCACTCGTCGGTGTACTCGGTGGCGTGGTGCGGATGCACGCCGGCGGTGGCGAACAGCACGCCCGGATGCGCCTGGGCGAGCGCCAGCGCCTTCGGCGAATGCTCGCGGCTGGCGCCGGTCACCACCAGGCGCGCCACCCCGGCCTCGCGCGCGCGCTGCAGCACCGCGTCGCGGTCGTGGTCGAAGCTATCGTGGGTGAGGTTGGCGCCGATGTCGATCAGTTGCACGGGAGGAAGGCTGGCCTGTGGATGACGCGGCAAGGATACGGGCTTCATCGACTGGCGCCCGCCGACGTGCCCGTCGCGGCCCCTTGTGGGAGCGGCTTCAGCCGCGAGCTCTTGCCCCAAGCCGGCACGCGTTGCGAAAAGCTCGCGGCTGAAGCCGCTCCCACGAAGAGCAGGAAGGCGCGCGCCCCGTATCCTTGCGTGCGTGGACCCGACCCGTTTCCCCATCGCCCCGCTGCTGCCGGACATCCGCGCTTCGCTCGCCGCGCATCCGCGGCTGGTGCTGGAAGCGCCGCCCGGCGCCGGCAAGACCACCCAGGTGCCGCTGGCGCTGCTCGACGCGCCGTGGCTGGCGGGCCGGAAAATCGTCATGCTCGAGCCGCGCCGCGTCGCCGCGCGCGCGGCTGCCGGGTTCATGGCGAAGCAGCTCGGCGAGGCGGTCGGCGACACCGTCGGCTACCGCATCCGTTTCGAGAACAGGGTGTCCGCGCGCAGCCGCATCGAGGTCGTCACCGAAGGCATCCTCACCCGGATGTTGCAGGACGATCCCGAAATCGGAGGAAGCGGGCCGGAAGGCGTCGGCGCGCTGCTGTTCGACGAATTCCACGAGCGCCACCTGGCCGGTGACCTCGGCCTGGCGCTGGCGCTCGACGTGCAGGCGGGCCTGCGCGAGGACCTGCGCATCGTGGTGATGTCGGCCACGCTCGACGGCGAGCGCCTCGCGCGCTTCCTCGACGCGCCGCGGCTGTCGAGCGCCGGCCGCGGCTTCCCGGTCGAGGTCGCGCACTTCCCCGCGCGCCGCGACGAGCCGATGGAGGCGCAGGCGCGGCGCGCGGTCGGCCACGCGCTGGCGACGCACCCGGGCGACGTGCTGGTGTTCCTGCCGGGACGGCGCGAGATCGCGCGGGTGCAGGCGGCGCTGGATGCGGCATCGCTTGGCGGTCCTCGCGAAAGCGGGAATGACGGCGCAGGGAGCATCGACAGCGCAGGAAGCACGGCCGCCGCCCAACCGCCGGCGATCCTCCCGCTGCACGGCGACCTGCCCTTCGAACAGCAATCGCAGGTGCTGCAACCCGATCCGCATGGCCGCCGCCGCGTCGTGCTCGCCACCAACGTCGCCGAATCCAGCGTCACCCTGCCCGGCGTGCGCGTGGTGGTCGACGCCGGCCTCGCGCGCGAGCCGCGCTACGACCCCAACAGCGGCTTCTCGCGCCTGGACGTGGTGGCGATCCCGCAGGCCTCCGCCGACCAGCGCGCCGGCCGCGCCGGCCGCGTCGCCGAGGGCTGGGCCTACCGGCTGTGGCCGCAGTCGCAGCGGCTCGAACCGCAACGGCGCGCGGAGATCATGCAGGTCGAACTCGCCGGACTGGCGCTGGAACTGGCGGGCTGGGGCAGCGACGCGCTGCGCTTCGTCGATCCGCCGCCGCCGGGCGCGCTCGCCGCGGCGCGCGACCTGCTGCGCCGGCTCGGCGCGATCGACGATGGCGATGCGATCACTCCGCTCGGCCGCCGCATGCTCGCGCTCGGCACCCATCCGCGGCTGGCGGCGATGCTGCTGTCGGCGCGCGAGGGCGCCGCGCGCGCGCTGGCCTGCGACCTCGCCGCGCTGGTCGAGGCGCGCGATCCGCTGCGCGCGCGCTCGGACGCGCTGGCCGAACGCTGGCGCGCGCTGGCCGCGTTCCGCGACGGCCGCGTGGCGCCCGATGCCAGCCGCGCCGCGCTGGCCGCGATCGACGCCGCCGCGAAGCAGTGGCGCCGGCGCCTGCGCGTCGAGGCGCCGCCGCCGGGCGCGGTCGAGACGCATGCGCTCGGCGACCTGCTCGCGCACGCCTTCCCCGACCGCATCGCGCATCGCCACGCCACCGACCTGCGCCGCTATCAGCTCGCCAACGGCCGCATGGCGCGGCTGTTCGACGACAGCGCGCTGGTCGGCGAGCCCTGGCTGGTCGCCACCGAGCTGCGCTTCGAGGCGCGCGACGCGCTGCTGCTGCGCGCCGCGCCGGTGGACGAAGGCCTGCTGCGTGCGGGGTTCGGCGCGCGGTTTTCCGACCGCGACGAGACGCGCTGGGATCCCGCGCGCCGCGCCCTGGTCGCCGAGCGCGTGCAGCGCTTCGACGGCATCGTGCTCGAGGCGCGCGCGGCCGGCCGCGTCGATCCCGCGCAGGCGGCGCAGGCGCTCGCCGACGCCGTGCGCGAGCTCGGCCTCGACGCCCTGCCGTGGAGCGACGGCCTGCGGCAGTGGCGCGCACGCGTGCGCAGCCTGCGCGCGTGGATGCCGGAACTCGGCCTGCCCGACCTCGGCGACGCCGCCCTGCTGGCCACGCTCGACGGCTGGCTGCGCCCGGCGTTCGCCGGCAAGACCCGGCTCGACGCGCTGCAACCCGACGAGCTGGCCGAAGCGCTGAAGTCGCCGTTCGACTGGGCGCTGCGCCAGCGCATCGACCGCCTCGCGCCGACCCACGTCGACGTGCCGTCCGGGCTGCAGCGGCGCATCGACTACGCGGTCGGCGACGACGGCGAGCCTGCGCCGCCGGTGCTGGCGGTCAAGCTGCAGGAGCTGTTCGGCCTGGCCGACACCCCGCGCATCGCCGACGGCCGCGTGCCGCTGACCGTGCACCTGCTCTCGCCCGCGGGCCGCCCGCTGCAGGTCACGCGCGACCTGCGCAGCTTCTGGGAGAACACCTATCCCGAGGTGCGGCGCGAAATGAAGGGACGCTACCCGAAGCATCCCTGGCCCGAGGATCCGTGGAACGCCGTCGCGACCCATCGCGCCAAGCCGCGCGGGAGTTGATCGCCGGTGGCGTGCCGGAAGCGCGTGGGAGCGGCTCCAGCCGCAGGTGCTTTCCCTTTCGCCGCGGCCGCCAGGAGAACGATGGCGCGAAGCGAAAAGCTCGCGGCTGAAGCCGCTCCCACAAGGCGCCGCGATGGACCGCGGCTGCCGACGCGGGCTGCGCTCACGCCGATTCAACGCCGCGGCCGCGACACTGGCCGCCGGCCTCCACATCCGGCACTCCCATGGGCAAACTCGAATCCCTCACCGGCCGCGCGCTCGAGATCGCGGGCAGCGTCGGCGACACCCTCCGCGACCGCGTCCCCGACCGCGCCATCAAGTGGGTCGAGACCGGCGCCGCGCTAGGCGCGCTCAAGACCGGCGGGCGCGTGGCGACGAAGTTCGTGCGCCGCAACCCGGCGGTCGCGATCGCCGGCGCGGTCGGTGCCGGGCTGCTGCTGTACGCAGTGCGCCGCCAGCAGAAGAAGCGCGAACGCGAGGCGCCGATCGAGGGCAAGTCCAGGCGCATCGAGGCACGCAAGGCCGGCGCGCGCGGCCGCGGAGCCGGCACGCGCACGCGCAAGTCGGCGGACGCGGAATAGCCGCAGCCGCATGGCCTGCGGCAGTCCGCGCAGGCAAGCGCAAGGCGCGACCAGGCGCCGCACCGAGGCTGGAATCCATCGCGGCTTCCGATGATGGCGCCGGGCCTGGAAGCGTCGCGGCTTCCACCGCCGGCGCGAGGTGCGTCGCGACGTTCCGTCGTCGGCACCGGGGTGGCAGCGTCGCGGCTTCCGTCGCTAGCGCGAGATGAAGCGTCGCGACTCCATCGCTCCCAGGAGCGGGCGACGCCGCGCCGCTCAGGCCTGCGCCGCGGCCGCCTCCGGCAGTTCGATCACGAACCGCGCGCCGCCGCCCTCGCGGTCCTCGTACCACAGCTGGCCGCCGGCATTGGCGACGATCTGGCGCGCCAGCGACAGCCCGAGCCCGCTCGACATCCCCTGCGCCGGATCGGCCTCGCTCAGCCGCGAGAACGGCTTGAACAGGTCGCGCTGCCTCATCGACGGGATGCCGGGGCCGCGATCCTCGACCACCACCTGCCAGAACCCCGGCGCGCTGCCGCGCACCGACACCTCGATGTCGCTTTCCGGCGCGTACTTCATCGCGTTGCTGACCAGGTTCTCGGTCACCTGGCGCAACACCAGCGCGTCGATCGCCACCGGGCTGCACTGCGCCGGCGCCTGCACGCGCAGTTGCACGCCGCGCCCCTCCAGCTGCAGGCCGTAGCGCTGCGACAGCCACACCAGCACGTCCGGCAGCGGCGCCGCCGCCTCGGCGGGGCCCTGGCGCGCGAGCACATGCGTGGCCTGCGCCTCGAGGTAGCGCTTGATGTAGCCGAGCGCGTCGCGCGCGCTCTCGTGGATCATTTCCAGGTAACGCGGGATGCGCTCCGGGCGCGCGCCGTTGTTGACCAGGATGTCGCTGGCGAACAGCACGCTGGTCAGCGGGTTCTTGAGGTCGTGCGCGACCAGGTTGACCAGTTCCTGACGCTCGCGCGCGACACGCTCCAGGCGGTCGCGGGTCTGCTTGAGGCCGACGTGCGCGTTGACGCGCGCCAGCAGCTCCTCGGGCATGAACGGCTTGGTGACGTAGTCCACCGCGCCGGTGTCGAACGCGCGCAGCAGCAGCTCGCGGTCGTGCGCCGCGGTGAGGAACACCACCGGCAGCCGCAGCAGCTCCGGCCGCTGCTTGATCTGCTCGAGCAGCGCGAAGCCGTCCATGCCGGGCATGATCATGTCGAGCAGCATCAGGTCGGGCGCCTGCTCGGAGGCGATCGCCAGCGCTTCCTCGCCGCTGTCGGCGGTGAGCACCTCGTAGCCGTGGCGCGACAGCAGCGCGCTGACCACCCGCAGGTTGGCCGGCTGGTCGTCGACCACCAGGATGCTGCCGGACGTGGTTGCGGTCGTCGTCGTCATCGGTCCCATGCACTCGCCCTGGCGCGACCCGAAACTGAATGCGTCGGATCGCGCAGGACACGTTAGCAGACTCGAACGCTCCATCCAGCGCGATATCTTGCGCGCGCCGGACCGCGCCGTGCGCGCCGCTGAACGGGTTCAGGAAAATGAAGCCTCGACCTCGCGCCAGCCGCCCGGCGGCAGGTCGCGCAGCGTCCACGGTCCGATCGCCGTGCGCACCAGGCGCAGCGTCGGCAGCCCGACCGCGGCGGTCATGCGCCGCACCTGGCGGTTGCGGCCTTCGCGGATCGCCAGCTCCAGCCAGGCATCGGGCACGGTCTTGCGGAAACGCACCGGCGGATCGCGCGGCCATAGCGGCGGCGGCGCGTCGAGCAGGCGCGCCGCCGCCGGGCGCGTCGGCCCGTCGTTGAGCGTGACGCCATCGCGCAGCGCCTGCAGCTGCGCGGCCGACGGCACGCCTTCGACCTGCACCAGGTAGGTCTTGGCCAGCTTGTGGCGCGGGTCGGTGATGCGGTGCGCGAGCGCGCCGTCATCGGTCAGCAGCAGCAGCCCTTCGCTGTCGTGGTCCAGCCGCCCGGCCGGATACGCGCCCGCCGGCAACCCGAACTCCGCCAGCGTGCGCCGCGGCGGCACGCCGCGGTCGGTGAACTGGCACAGGACGTGGAAGGGCTTGTTGAGGGCGAGGAACATGATGGAACCCCGGGCGGCGCGCAGCGCGTATTCCCGGGTTGTCATCCCGAGCGTAGCGAGGGATCTGCTTCCGTACGTTGAAGGCAGATCCCTCGCTACGCTCGGGATGACAAAATGACGCCGGTTTCGCGTGCTTCCCGGTCCCCGGTTCCTCAGGGTTTGACGAACCGCAGCGTCATCCGGTCGCTCTCGCCGATCGCCTGGTACTTCGCGTCGTCCGCGTCGTCGTGGCGGTTGGTCGGCGGCAGCGTCCACACGCCGTTGGGATGGTCCCTGGTGTCCTTCGGGTTGGCGTTGACCTCGCTGCTCGCGTCGAGGCGGAAGCCGGCGGCCTGCGCCATCGCGATCACCTCCTGCTGGCCGACGTAGCCGGACTTGTCGTCGGCGCCGACGTCGCCCTTGGCGCGGTGCTCGGCGACGCCGAGCACGCCACCCGGCTTGAGCACGGCGAAGAAGCCGCGGAACATGCCTTCGGCCTGGCCGGCGCTGCGCCAGTTGTGCACGTTGCGGAAGGTCAGTACCACGTCCGCCGAGCCCGGCGCGCCGAACACCGGCGCGTTGGGGTCGTAGCCCACCAGCCGCGCACGGTCGAACTGCGCCGGCGCGGCGGCGAACTTCGCCTCCAGCCGCGACTTCGCCTTCTGCTGGTAGTCGCGCCCGCCGCCTTCGACCGCCATCGGGTCGACCACCGCGGCCACGTACTGCCCGTCCTCGCGCAGCAGCGGCGCCAGGATCTCGGCGTACCAGCCGCCGCCGGGGGTGATCTCGACCACCGTCTGCCCCGGCCGCACGCCGAAGAACTCGAGCGTCTGCGCGGGATGGCGGTAGCGGTCGCGCGCCACGTTGGCCGGGTCGCGCCAGCTGCCGGCCACGGCCTGGCGGAGCGCGTCGGCGTCAGCGGCCGGCGCGGCGGCCGCGCTGTCCGCGGTCGCGGCGGCGTTGTCGTCTTCGGCAGAACTCGTCGATGCGCAGGCGGCGAGCGCCGCGGCGAGCGCGCAGGCGGTCAGGAGGTGTCGCATGGCAGTGCTCCGTGGACGGGGTCCGCAAGCGTGCCACAACCGCCGCGCCGGGGTTCGTTGCGGGTCCCCGGGGCTGCATGTGGGAGCGGCTTCAGCCGCGAGCTTTTCGATCGTTGGCCCCGGTGGCAAAAGCTCGCGGCTGAAGCCGCTCCCACGAAGCGCATGCGGGCGTCGTCAGTCCGCTGCCCCGTCCGCCGGCTCCTGCTCCGTGCGCCGCAGGTGCTCGGCCGCCTGTGCGTGCAGCCATGCGCGGAAGGCCTGCAGCCCGCGGTGCGCGGCCGCTTCCGGCGGATACACCAGCCAGTGCGCGTAGCGCGTCTTCAGCCGCCGCTCGGTGAGCGCCACCAGCTGCCCGGAATCGAGCAGCAGACGCGCGCGCGTGAGCCGCCCGAGCGCGACGCCGACGCCGTCGAGCGCGGCGCGGTGGTGCGATTCGGAATCGTCGAACACCGCCGCGTAGCGCGCCGGCGGCTGCCCGCCGAATTCGGCGAACCAGCGCTCCCACTGCCCGTCGGGATCGCCCAGCAGCGGCCATTCGGCCAGCGGCCGCTCGCCCATGCGCGCGACCAGCCTGGGGCTGGCCATCGGCACCAGCCATTCGTCGAACAGGTACTCGGCCACCACGCCCGGCCACTGGCCCAGGCCGATGCGCAGCGCGGCGACCACCTGGGTCTCGCGGGTGAAGTCGACCACGGCCTCGGTCGACTGCAGGCTGATCTCCACCTGCGGCTGCGCGGCGAGGAAGCCGCCCAGCCGCGGCACCAGCCAGGCCGAGGCCATCGACGGCGTCGCGCTGACGACCAGGCGGTCGTCGTGGCGCGCGGCGAAGGGCTGCAGCGCGCGCGCGATCGCGTCCAGGTGCGGGGCGATGCGCTCGAGCAGCTGCTGGCCGTCGGGCGTGAGGCCGACCCCGCGGGCGCGCCGCACCAGCAGCTGCTGGCCCAGCCGCGCCTCCAGCCCGCGCATCTGGTGGCTGAGCGCGCTGACGGTGAGGTTGAGCGACTCGGCCGCGCGCGACAGGTTGCCCAGCCGGGCGGCGGCGACGAAGCCTTGCAGGGCGTGCAGCGGGGGGCGGTTCATGGCCGGGTTCCGGTGCCAGTGATTTGAAATCTATTCAATTCAAACTTGCAAAAGCGTCGCTTTTCCGGAAAAGAGTGTGCGCCTATCTTTCATTCCACTCAAGAAATGCAGGAGTGGACCATGAACATCTACACCGGCCTGCTGTTCAACCACGGCCATCTCCTCGACGCCGCGCTGGCGCGGTCGCTGGCCGCCTCCGGCGACGGCGACGGCCAGTCGGCCGCGCCCGCCCGGCCCGAAGCCAGGCGCCGCGTCGCGGCCGGGCGCGGCTGCCCGCCCAGGGTCTTCCGCCGCGGCGCGATCGCCTCGGTGTGTTCGGTGGCGCTGTCGCCGTTCCGCTGAGGCGCCGGTCCACCCGGGATCCGGCCTCCGTGCCAACCAGGGGAGCCTCGACATGCGATTGCTGCAGACCCTGCTGATGCTGGGCGGCCGGCCGATGACCGCCGGCCACAACGACGACGTCGGCGAGCCGCTGTTCCCGCCCGTGCCGTGCCGGCGCGATGGATCGCGCGGCATGCGCCGTGGCGCCGGACGCGCACGCGGGCGCTTTGCGGCGCCCGCCGGGCCGATGCCCCGCCGGGCATGCTGAGCGACGCCGCCGGCCGGGCGTCGCCACGCGAAGGCGGCGCCATCGCGCGCGTCTGGCACGGCGTCACCCTGGCGGCGGTGGCCGACGACTATCTGGCGTTCCTGCGCGTGCGCGCGATCGGCGACTACCGTGCGACCCCGGGCAACCTCGCCGCGTTCGTGATGCACCGCCGGGAAGGGCGGCTGGCGCATTTCCTCACGGTGAGCCACTGGGCGTCGTGGCAGGCGATCGAGGCCTTCGCCGGCGAGGACGTCGAGCGCGCGCGCTACTACCCGGAAGACGCGGGCTTCCTGCTCGCCTTCGAGCCCACCGTGCGGCACTACCTCGTCGAGCCGGCGGGCTGACGCGCCCGTCGCGCGTCAGGTCGACGGGTCGCGACGCCGCGTCTTCGAGACGCCGGCGACGATGCCGATCCCCAGCAGCACCACCACGCCGACGGCGATCCACTGCGTGGGCACCCCGGCGAGCGAAGCGCCATAGGCCAGCCCGCCGATGATCACCAGCATCCCGATCAGGTAAAGGGCGAACGACGACATGCGGCAGCTCCGGATGGCGGAGCCCGGATCGTAGGCAGGGGGCGGTGTGGGCGGCATGAAAAGGCCGGGGCTCGATCGCCGCGCTGGGCTCTCCGGGCGAAGGGCGATGCCGTTGCCATCACGAGGGCGCGCGCGTGTCACGCGGGCGACCCCGCAACCATTCCCCTTGCCGCCATCCCCGTGAAGGCGGGGATCCAGCGACGTTGCCTTGCAGTAGCCGGCGTCGGAGACGTTGCTCTCGGTCGGACGAACGTCCATGGATCCCCGCCTTCGCGGGGATGACGGCAAAAGCAGGCGTGATGGCGGAAGAGGGGGCGATCCGCGGAAGAGAGAGACGACGGCGGAAGAATGGAAAACGAAGGAGATGGGCGGCGGCGGGGAGGTCCGATGACGGCGCCCTCCCCGCAAACCCGCCTGCTCAGCCGCGCCCCAGCGTCTCCAGCGCCGCGTTGAGCGTTGCGCTCGGCCGCATCGCGGCGGCCGCCTCCGCGGGGTCGGGGCGGTAGTAGCCGCCGATGTCGACCGGCTTGCCCTGCACCGCGGCCAGCTCGGCGACGATCGTGGCCTCGTTGTCGGCCAGCGCCTTCGCCAGCGGCGCGAACGCGGCCTTGAGCGCGGCGTCGGCGTCCTGCGACGCCAGCGCCTGCGCCCAGTACAGCGCGAGGTAGAAGTGGCTGCCGCGGTTGTCGATGCCGCCGAGCTTGCGCGAGGGCGACTTGTCGTTATCGAGGAACCGGGCATTGGCGGCGTCGAGCGCGTCGGCCAGCACTTTCGCGCGCGCGTTGCCGGTGGTCTCGGACAGGTGCTCGAGCGAGGCGGCCAGCGCCAGGAACTCGCCCAGCGAATCCCAGCGCAGGTAGTCCTCCGCCACGAACTGCTGCACGTGCTTGGGCGCCGAGCCGCCGGCGCCGGTCTCGAACAGGCCGCCGCCGGCCATCAGCGGCACGATCGACAGCATCTTCGCGCTGGTGCCCAGCTCCATGATCGGGAACAGGTCGGTGAGGTAGTCGCGCAGCACGTTGCCGGTGACGGAGATGGTGTCCTCGCCGCGGCGGATGCGTTCGAGCGACAGCCGCATCGCCTCGACCGGCGACAGGATGCGGATGTCCAGCCCCGCGGTGTCGTGGTCCTCGAGATACGCCTCGACCTTGCGCGCGACGTTGGCGTCGTGCGCGCGCTGCGGGTCGAGCCAGAACACGGCCGGCGTGCCGCTCAGCCGCGCGCGGTTGACCGCGAGCTTCACCCAGTCGCGGACCGGCGCGTCCTTGGTCTGGCACATGCGCCAGATGTCTCCGGCGTGGACCTCGTGCGTCATCAGCGCGTTGCCGGCCTCGTCGAGCACGCGCACGGTACCGTCGGCGGGGATGCGGAAGGTCTTGTCGTGGCTGCCGTACTCCTCGGCCTTCTGCGCCATCAGGCCGACGTTGGGCACGCTGCCCATCGTCGCCGGGTCGAACGCGCCGTTGGCCCTGCAGTCGGCGAGCACCGCCTGGTAGATGCCGGCGTAGCAGCGGTCCGGGATCACCGCCTTGGTGTCCTGCAGCTCGCCCTTCGCGTTCCACATCCGGCCCGAGTCGCGGATCATCGCCGGCATCGAGGCGTCGACGATCACGTCCGACGGCACGTGCAGGTTGGTGATGCCCTTGTCGGAGTTCACCATCGCCACGCCCGGGCGCTCGCCGTACAGCGCGTCGATCTCCGCGGTGATTTGCGCCGCGACGTCGGTGGGCAGCGACGGCAGGCGCGCGTACAGGTCGCCGATGCCGTTGTTCGGGTCGAAGCCGGCTTCGTCGAGCGCGGCGCGGTGCTTGTCGAGCACCGGTCTGTAGAACGCCTCGACCGCGATGCCGAACATGATCGGGTCGGAGACCTTCATCATCGTCGCCTTCAGGTGCAACGAGAACAGCACGCCCTGCGCGCGCGCATCGCTGATCTGTTCGTCGACGAAGCGCGACAGCGCGGCGGCGTCCATCGTCGCCGCGTCGACCAGCTCGCCGGCCTGCACCGCGATGCCGGTCTTGAGCATGTGGCGGCGGCCGTCGCGGCCTTCCAGCTCGATGCGCAGGTTGCCGGCGCTGGCGATCTCCACCGACTGCTCGCTGCCGTAGAAGTCGCCGCCGTCCATGTGCGCGACGTGCGACTTCGAGTCCTGCGTCCACTTGCCCATGCGGTGCGGGTGCTTGCGCGCGTAGGCCTTCACCGAGGCCGGCGCGCGGCGGTCGGAGTTGCCCTCGCGCAGCACCGGGTTGACCGCGCTGCCCCTGACGCGGTCGTAGCGCGCCTTGGCCTCGCGCTCGGCCTCGTCGCGCGGCTCGTCGGGATAGGCCGGCAGCGCGAAGCCCTGTTCCTGCAGCTCGGCGATCGCGGCCTTGAGCTGCGGCACCGAGGCGCTGATGTTGGGCAGCTTGATGATGTTGGCCTCCGGCGTGGTCGCCAGCTTGCCGAGCTCGGCGAGGTCGTCGGCCACGCGCTGCCCTTCGCGCAGCGCCTCCGGGAACTGCGACAGGATCCGCGCGGCCAGCGAGATGTCGCGGGTCTGGACGTCGACGCCGGCGGTGGCCGCGTAGGCCTGCACGATCGGCAGCAGCGACTGCGTGGCCAGCCAGGGCGCTTCGTCGGTGAGGGTGTAGAGGATCGTCGGGGTCTGGGGCATGGGTTCGGCTCGGTGCGGAGGAGGGCCTCGGCGCCGGCCGCGCCGGCGCCGGGAAGGGCGCGTGGAAGCGGCCATTGTCGCGGTTTGCCCAGCGCCGGGCAAAACCGCGCCGGTGCGGCGCGGCCCTGCCGGGGCCACGTCCGGCACAGCCACGCGCCATGACATGCCGGTGCCGGCGAGGCTAGCGTGTCGGCACGTCGACGGAGGCCGCGCCATGCAGCGAACACGACTCTTCCTGGCCGCGTGCCTGTGCGCGGCGGCGTTGCCGTCGGCGGCGCAGCAAGCGGCGCCGACGACAACGGATGCGCCGCCCTGCGCGTCGCCACCGGCGCACGCGTTCGACTTCTGGCTCGGCGACTGGGACGTGACGCGCCCGGACGGCGCGCCCGCCGGCCGCAGCCACGTGGAGGCGATCCTCGACGGCTGCGTGGTGTTCGAGCACTGGACCAGCGCGACGCCGCCGTACGCAGGCAAGAGCCTGAACGTCTTCAACCGCGCCACCGGGCGCTGGGAGCAGTTCTGGGTCGACAACGCGGGCGCGCGGCTGCACCTGGCCGGTGGTTTCGCCGGCGGCCGCATGGTGCTGTCCGGCGAGCAGGACAAGCCGGACCCGAAGACCGGCGTCGTGCAGCGCGAGCGCATCACCTGGACGCCGAATGCCGACGGCAGCGTGCGCCAGCTATGGGAATCCTCCAGCGATGGCGGCCGCAGCTGGACGGTCGCGTTCGACGGCCTGTACCGGAAGGCGGCGTCGCGCTGACCGTCGGCCAGGGATGTTGTGGGAGCGGCTTCAGCCGCGAGCTGCTTGCCCCGAAAAGCTCGCGGCGAAGCCGCTCCCACGAAGAAGCGGGGTGGCCTTGATCCGCCGGTGCGCGGCGCCGCGTGCTCGCGGGTCGCCCGAATCGCAAGATCGGAACTGGCCGTCGGCCGTCGCGTGGACGATCATCGGGCGCTCCGCCACCGGAGCCATGCCGATGCCCCGTTCCATCCTACCCGCGATGGCCGCGGCCTGCCTGGCCGCGATGTCCGCTTCCGGCGTCGCGCATGCCGGCGCACCCGCCGATCCGCCGTCGCCGGCGTGCGCGGGGCCGGAATACCGCGCCTTCGATTTCCAGCTCGGCCAGTGGCAGCTCACCGACGCCGACGGACAGCCAGCGGGCGTGATCCGCAACACCGCGATCCTCGGTGGCTGCGCGATCGCCGAGGAGTACGTCGACGAACCCAACGGCAGCCGCGGCGTGAGCACCAGCGCGTGGGATCCGGCGACGAAGTCCTGGCGGCAGTACTGGGCCAGCAACGGCGGCTGGACGTTGCTGCTCGAGGACGGGCGTCGCGAAGGCGATCGCTTCGTGATGACCGGCGTGATGCCCAGCCGCGAGACCGGCAAGCCGCAGCGGCAGCGCGCGACCTGGTTCATCGGCGACGACGGCAAGGTGCGGCGGCAGCTGTGGGAGCAGTCCGACGACGGCGTCACGTGGAAGACGCATTTCGATGCGAGGTATCGCGCGCTGCCGTGAGGGTTGTGTGGCTCTTCGCGTTGCCGCGGACTTTTTCTGCTTGATCACACGCTGCACAGCGACCTGACGGGCCCCGGCGCGACCGGGAGGCCTTTGGGGCGAATGTCCCCCGGCGCCGGCCTTTGGCCGACGCCTCCTCCTTTATTTCGCCCCAAAGGCCTCCCGGCCGCGCCGGGGCTCTGATCGCAGGCTTGCCGAAAACAGCGACGTACGTCGGGCCTACGCGCCCGACGCCCCTCCTTTATTTCGCACCCAAGGGCATCCGCACCCGGCGCACCGGTCATCCAGCGGACGCAGCGCTTTTCCTTGACCGGTAGAGCAGAAGAAATGAAGAACGCCCGCGTTGGACGCGGGCGTTCGGGTGGCGCTGCGAACCTCTTGCGGGGATGACTGGCGACAAGGGCGGGCACGCGAGGCGCGCCCGCCCAAAGGCGTCACTTCACCTCGAAGTCCTTGCTCTGCACCACGTTGCCGTCGAGCGAGATCTCCACCTTGTACTTGCCGGCCGGGAAGCCGTCGGGCTTGGAGATGTGGAACTCGGTCGTGCCCGGGCCCATCAGGTTGAGGTCCTTGCTCTCCTCGTTGACGACCTGGCCGTCCTGGAACGACCACTTCGCGGTCAGCTTGCCGGGCACGGTCGCGGCCGCGTCGCTGGTGCTGGTGGCGACCGAGGCGTAGATCGTGTCCTTGGGCGCGAACGTGGTCGACGGCGTGGCGACCTTCATGTCGGCGCCGACGGCGTTGCCGAGGTCGACCGAGGACACCGACGCGGTGGCGGCGGGCGCCGGGGCCGGCGTCGTCGGGGCGGGGGCAGCGGGCTCGCTGGCGGCCGGCGGCGTCACCGCGGCTTCTTCCTTCTTCTTGCAGCCGACCAGGGCCAGCGTGCCGAACAGGGCGGCGGCGATCGCGATATTGAGCGTCTTGCGGGTCATGGAATGTCTCCGTACGGATGGAAAGGGTGCGATGGACCGGTATGCGCGTCGCGCTTCAGTCGGCCGCGGGGATCTTCAGCACCTGGCCCGGCTTGATCAGGTCGGGGTCGTCGAGCTGGTCGCGGTTGGCCTCGAAGATGCGGTTCCAGGCGTTGGCCTTGCCGTAGAACTGCCTGGCGATGTGGGACAGCGTGTCGCCCTTCTGCACGGTGTAGGTCTGTTCGGCGCCGGCGGCGCTTTCCTCGGTGCTCGAGGAGCCGCCCTGCACGTTGGAGAAGTCGGCCTTGGGCGCGGCCGCCTCGGTGCTGGACGAACCGCCCTTGACGTTGGAGAAATCGGCCTTCTTCTCGCCGCTGCCCGGCGCGAGCGACAGCGAAGACGGATCGTTGGGGTTGTTGGGATTGCTCATCGGGGCCTCCTGTGCCGCGTATGCGGACGGCAGCCTCCCACGGTGCCTGTTAAGAAAACATCGCGCCCGGCGCGGGGCCCGAAGCGGCGTTCATTGCCGTTCGTCGCGTCCGATCGGCGGCGTCGGCAGGCCGGGCGATGCACGCCATGGATTGATGTCGAGGCCGCCGCGGCGCGTGTAGCGCGCCTCTACCGACAGTTGCCGCGGCCGGCAGCGCGCCATCACGTCGACGAAGATCCGCTCCACGCACTGCTCGTGGAATTCGGCGTGCTCGCGGAACGAGACCAGGTAGCGCAGCAGCCCGGCGCGCTCGATGCGCGGGCCGCGGTAGGCGATGCGCACGCCGGCCCAGTCGGGCTGGCCGGTGACCGGGCAGTTGGACTTGAGCAGGTCCGAGCGCAGGGTTTCCTCCACGATGGCGCCGTCGTCGGCCTGCAGGTAGTCCGGCCTCGGATGGTCGTAGGCGTCGCAGTCGACGTCCAGCGCGTCGATCGACGCCGCCTCATCCGCGCCCGCGCCGGCCATGGGCGGCAGGCCGAACGCGACCGCGACCGGCGCGCCCGCGGCGCGCGAGAGGTCGCCGGCGATGCGCGCGCGCACCGCCTGCGCATCGTCGAAGCGCGCGCCGTTGAGCGAGTTGAGGTAGAGCTTGAGCGACTTCGACTCGACCAGGCTGGGCGAATCGGCCGGCACCGTGAACGTGGCGGTGGCGACCACCGGCTTGCCGCGCGCGTCCAGCCAGCCCAGCTCGTAGGCGTGCCAGCGGTCGTGGCCGGTGAACGGCAGCGCGGCATCGTCGTGCAGGCCGAGCGCGGCGCGGCCGTGCGCACGCGCGATCGGGAACAGCAGCGACGGGTCGTAGCCGCGCGGATATTCGACCGTGCGGCCGAGCGGGAGGTCGTGGGGCGCCATGGCGCGATTCTAGCGCGGGGCCCTTGCGCGCCGCGCCGGCGCGGCGCGGGATTCGACCGCGGGATTCGACCGCAAGCGGCGGAGCGCGCGCCCCGCCCACGCACGGCAACCTGCGCGCCTGTCCACCGCGGAGCCCGCCATGCTGACCCTGTACGACTACCTGCCCTCGCGCAACGCCTGGAAGGTGCGCCAGCTGCTGCACCACCTGCAGCTGCCGCACCGCATCGAGCCGGTCTCGATCTTCGAAGGCGAGGGGCGGCGCGAGGCCTTCCTGCGCGTCAACCCGACCGGCACGGTGCCGGCGATCGCGCTCGACGACGGTCGCGTGCTCGCCGAATCGAACGCGATCCTGTGCTTCCTCGCCGACGGCACGCCGTACCTGCCCGGCGACGCGTTCGGCCGCGCGAAGGTCTGGCAGTGGATGAGCTTCGAGCAGGAACGCATCGAAAGCCAGCTCGGCGCGCTGCGCTACTGGACGATGACCGGCAAGCTGTCGCGGCGCCCCGAGGCGCTGGTGGCGATCAAGCGCAAGGCCGCCACGCGCGCGCTGGCGCTGCTCGACGCCGGGCTGGCGACGCGCGACTTCATCGCCGGCGACGCGTACACGGTCGCCGACATCGCGGTGTTCGCCTACGCCAGCCGCGCCGACGAGGCCGACGGGTTGTCGCTGCAGCCGTATCCGCGCCTGCGCGACTGGATCGGGCGCGTGCGCGCGCAGCCGGGCTTCCTCGACGAGGCGTTCCCGTACTCGATCGACCCGCATGCCGCGGGCGAGTTGCCGTAGGCCGCCGACCCCGTGGGAGCGGCTTCAGCCGCGAGCTTTTCGTCCCATCGGCATCGCAGGAGGGGCTCGCGGCTGAAGCCGCTCCCACGACGCACCGGGTCTACGCGCCGCTGGCCTGCGCGCCGCCCTCCAGGAAATCCAGCGTCGCCTGCAGCATCGCGCGCAGCCCGACGTCGAGCGCCGATTCGTCGAGCAGGAACTTCGGCGAGTGGTTGCTCGGCGCGGTGGCGGGGTCGATGCCCTTCGCCGTCGCGCCGACGAAGAAGAACATCGACGGCACTTCCTTGGCATAGAACGCGAAGTCCTCCGCGCCCATCTGCAGCGGCGGCTCGTAGACGTTGCCGGCGCCGACCACCGCCTGCAGGCTCGGCAGCATGCGCGCGGTCAGCGCGGGGTCGTTGACGGTCACCGGGTTGCCGTCGCGGTCGGGCACGCGCGCCTGCGCGGTGGCGCCGTGGGCGGCGGCCACGTGCTCGGCGACGTTCCTGAGGTCGGCGAAGACCTGCTGGCGCACGCCTTCGTCGAAGGTGCGGATGGTGCCGACCATGTCGACGCCGTCGGGGATGATGTTGTAGCGGATGCCGCCCTTGATCGCGCCGAAGGTGACCACCGCCGGCAGCTTCGAGATGTCGGTGCGGCGGCTGACGATGGTCTGCGCGCTGGAAATCAGGTCGGCGCTGGCGACGATCGGGTCGATGCCGTTCCACGGCGCCGAGCCGTGGGTCTGGCGGCCCTGGACGTGGATGCTGAAGCGGTCGGAGGCCGCCATCGCCGGCCCGCTGCGCACCGCGATCTTCCCGGCCTGCACGCTCGAGAACACGTGCAGCCCGAACATCGCGTCCGGCTTGAAGTCCTTGAACAGGCCCTCGGCGAGCATCAGCGACGCGCCGCCCTTCTCGTCGCCCGGTGCGCCCTCCTCGGCGGGCTGGAACACCAGCATCACCTCGCCGGGCAGCGTGTCGCGCATCGCCACCAGCGCGTCGGCCACGCCGAGCAGGATCGCGGTGTGGGCGTCGTGGCCGCAGGCGTGCATCACCCCGGTCTGCTCGCCGTTGAAGGTGGTGGTGACCTTCGAGGCGAACGGCAGGCCGGTCTGCTCGGCGACCGGCAGCGCGTCCATGTCGGCGCGCAGCGCGAGCCTGGGCCCGGGCCGGCCGCCCTTGATGATCGCGACCACGCCGTGGCGGGCGATCCCGGTGCGCGGCGCCAGGCCGAGCGCGCGCAGGTGCTCGGCGACCTTCGCCGCGGTGCGCTCCTCGCGGTTCGAGAGCTCCGGGTGGGCATGGAAGTCGCGCCGCCACTCGACCACCGGCTGGCGCAGCTTCTGCGCGGCGGCGGCGACCTCGGCGCGCTGCACGGCCTCGGCGGCGTGCAGCGACGGCGCGGCCAGCAGCAGCGCGGCCAGCAGCGGGACGGTACGGATCATGGCGCTCTCCCCGGGGCGTGAAGTCGCGCCAATGTAACCGACGGTCCGCGGGCCGCGTGGCGGGCAGTCGCGCCCCGCCGCGGTCGCGTCAACGCGCGCGGCCATCGCGCGTTCCCGTTCCCGGTCGTTAGTCGCGCGCGCGGATCCCGCGCCGTCACGCTGAACCAAACCGTCCCACCGCAGTCTGAGCAGCGGTGCGCGCGCCACGCGTCGCCCGCGCCCGATATCCTGTGCGGCCGCCGCGGCGCCCCGCGCCCGCCATCCCGCATTCCCCCGGAGTTTCCCGCATGCCACGTCCCTGGAAGATCGCGCTGTCCGTCCTCGCGGCGCTGCTGGTGCTGGTGGTGGTCGTCCGCTGCGCGGGCCAGCGCAGCGACGATGACGGCGCGCGCGGCGGCCGCGACGGTGGCGACGATGCACCGGTGGCGGTCACCGTGCAGCCGGCGCTGAAGCAGGACGTGCCGGTGTACCTGACCGCGCAGGGCACGGTATCGGCGCTCAATACGGTCACCGTCAACCCCCAGGTCGGCGGCCAGCTGCTGAGCGTGGATTTCCGCGAGGGCCAGGCGGTGGAGAAGGGCGACCTGCTGGCGCGGATCGACCCGCGCAGCCTGCAGGCCAGCTACGACCAGGCCGCGGCCGCGCGCCGCCAGGCGCAGGCGCAGCTGGCGACCGCGCAGTCCAACTACGCGCGCTCGAGCGACCCGGCGTACCGCCAGTACGTGTCCAAGCTCGACCTCGACACCCTGCGCAACCAGGTCGGGCAGTACACCGCGGCGGTCGCCTCGGCCGAGGCGACGATGCGCGAGGCGCAGGTGCAGCTGCAGTACGCGCGCATCGTCGCGCCGATCTCCGGCATCACCGGCATCCGCGGCGTCGACCCGGGCAACATCGTCGGCACATCGACCCAGATCGTCACCATCACCCAGGTGCGGCCGATCCACGTGTTGTTCGACCTGCCGGAGAAGCAGCTCGACGCGGTGCGCGCAGCGCAGGCAAAGGCGCCGCTGCAGGTGGCCGCGCTCGACCGCACGGACCAGCACGTCCTGGTCGGCGACGGCAGGCTGGACGTGATCGACAACCAGATCAACGCCTCCACCGCCACCTTCCGCCTGCGCGCGCTGTTCCCCAACGCCGACGGCGCGCTGTGGCCCGGCCAGTTCGTCAACGTGCGGCTGCGCCTGCGCACGCTGCCGGGCGCGATCGTGGTGCCGGCGCAGGCGGTGCAGCGCGGCGCCGACGGCGACTACGTCTACGTGGTGCGGGCCGACAGCACAGTCGCGCAGAAGCCGGTGGTGCAGGGCGGCGAGGTCGACGACAGCCACGTGGTGGTCGCCAAGGGGCTGGCCGCGGGCGAGCGCGTGGTGACCGAGGGCCAGTTCCGGCTCAAGGCGGGCACGAAGGTCAACGCGCTCGCGCCCGGGCAGGCGCCGCCGGCGCCGACCGAGGCCGAGCTCAAGGCCGCGCAGCAGGGCAAGGGCGGCCGCGGCCGCCGCGGCGGCCCGCCGCGCTGAGCGCGCCGCCGACCCCGTCACCAGGCCAGGGAGCTTCCGTGGGTTTCTCGACGTTGTTCATCCGCCGCCCGATCGCCACCACCCTGCTGATGGTGGGCGTGATGCTGCTGGGCGTGGTCGGCTACCAGAAACTGCCGGTGTCGGCGCTGCCGGAGATCGACGCGCCCAGCCTGGTCGTCACCACCCAGTACCCCGGCGCCAGCGCGCAGACGATGGCCTCGCTGGTGACCACGCCGCTGGAGCGCCAGCTCGGGCAGATCTCCGGCCTGGAGCTGATGACCTCGGATTCGTCGGCCGGGCTGTCGACGATCATCCTGCAGTTCGCGATGGACCGCGACATCGACATCGCCGCGCAGGACGTGCAGGCGGCGATCCGGCAGGCGACGCTGCCGTCCTCGCTGCCCTACCAGCCGGTCTACAACCGGGTGAACCCGGCCGACGCGCCGATCCTCACCCTCAAGCTGTCCTCCGACACCCGCGCGCTGCGCGAGGTCAACGACTACGCCGACTCGATCCTCGCCCAGCGCCTGTCGCAGGTGCAGGGCGTGGGGCTGGTGTCGATCGCCGGCAACGTGCGCCCGGCGGTGCGCATCCAGGCCAATCCGGCGCAGCTGGCGAACATGGGACTGACGCTCGAAAGCCTGCGCAGCGCGCTGACCCAGGCCAACGTCAGCGCGCCCAAGGGCTCGCTCAACGGCAAGACCCAGAGCTACAGCATCGGCACCAACGACCAGCTCACCGACGCGGCGCAGTACAACGACGTCATCGTCAGCTACAAGGACGGCGCGCCGGTGCGGCTGCGCGACGTGGCGCGCGTGGTCGACGGCGTCGAGAACGACCAGATCGCGGCCTGGGCGGACGGCGCGCCCGCGGTGCTGCTCGAGGTGCGGCGCCAGCCCGGCGCCAACATCGTCAAGACCGTCGAGAACATCCGCGCGATCCTGCCGCAGCTGCAGGCGCTGCTGCCGGCGGACGTCAAGCTGGACGTGTTCTCCGACCGCACCGTCACCATCCGCGCCTCGGTGCACGATGTGCAGTTCACCCTCGTGCTCACCATCTGCCTGGTGGTGGCGGTGATCTTCGTGTTCCTGCGCCGGCTGTGGGCGACGGTCATCCCGTCGGTGGCGGTGCCGCTGTCGCTGCTGGGCACGTTCGGGGTGATGGCCTTCGCCGGGATGTCGCTCGACAACCTGTCGCTGATGGCGCTGACGGTGGCGACCGGCTTCGTGGTGGACGACGCGATCGTGATGATCGAGAACATCGTGCGCTACATCGAGAAGGGCATGGACAGCCGCGAGGCCGCCGAGACCGGCGCGAAGGAAATCGGCTTCACCGTGCTGTCGCTGACGGTGTCGCTGATCGCGGTGTTCCTGCCGCTGCTGCTGATGCCGGGGGTGACCGGACGGCTGTTCCACGAGTTCGCCTGGGTGCTGTCGATCGCGGTCGCGATCTCGATGCTGGTCTCGCTCACGCTCACGCCGATGATGTGCGCCTACCTGCTCAAGCCCGACGCGCTGCCCGAGGGCGAAGACGCGCACGAGCGCGCGCTGGCCGGCGGCCACCGGAACCTGTGGACGCGCACCCTGGGCCTGTACGAGCGCACGCTGGACTGGGTGCTGGGCCACCAGCGCCTGATGCTGTGGGTGGCCTCGGCGACCGTGGTGCTGACCATCGTGCTGTACGTGCTGATCCCCAAGGGCCTGCTGCCGGAGCAGGACACGGGGCTGATCACGGGCGTGGTGGTGGCCGACCAGAACGTCGCCTTCGAGCAGATGCAGCAGCGCACCCAGGCGGTGGCCGCGGCGCTGCGCGCCGACCCGGCGGTGACCGGCGTCGCCGCCTTCATCGGCGCCGGCAGCATGAACCCCACCCTCAACCAGGGCCAGCTGAGCATCGTGCTCAAGGACCGCGGCGACCGCGACGCCCTGGGCGCGATCCTGCCGCGGCTGCAGCGCGCGGTGGACGACGTGCCCGGCGTGGCGCTGTACCTCAAGCCGGTGCAGGACGTCACCCTGGACACGCGCGTGGCCGCCACCGAGTACCAGTACTCGCTGGCCGACGTCGATGGCGCGGAGCTGGCCAGGCACGTCGCGCGCATGACCGATGCGCTGCGCAGGCGCCCGGAGCTGGCCGACGTCGGCAACAACCTCGCCGACGCCGGCCGCGCGCTGCAGCTCACCGTCGACCGCGACAAGGCCAGCGTGCTCGGCGTGCCGATGCAGACCATCGACGACACCCTGTACGACGCCTACGGCCAGCGCCAGATCTCGACCATCTTCACCCAGCTCAACCAGTACCGCGTGGTGCTGGAGGTGGCGCCGGAGTTCCGCACGCCGACCGCGCTGCTCGACCAGGTGGCGGTGGCCAGCCGCGGCGGCGGCGCGCTGACCGGCAGCAACGCCACCACGTTCGGCCAGGTCGCCTCGAGCAACTCGTCCACCGCCACCGGCATCGGCCAGGCCAACACCGGCATCGACCTGGGCAGCGGCGGCAACATCCCGCTGTCCGCGCTGGCCGACGCGAAGGTGACCAGCGCGCCGCTGGTGGTCAGCCACCAGCAGCAGCTGCCGGCGGTGACGATCTCGTTCAACGTCGCGCCCGGGTACTCGCTGTCGCAGGCGGTCAAGGCGATCGAGGAAACCCGGGACGAGGCCGACCTGCCGCCGCAGGTGCACGCGCAGTTCGTCGGCAAGGCCGCCGAGTTCTCGGCCAGCCAGACCGACGTGGTGTGGCTGCTGCTGGCCGCGCTGGCGGTGATCTACATCGTGCTGGGCGTGCTCTACGAGAGCTACATCCACCCGTTGACCATCATCTCCACGCTGCCGCCGGCGGGCGTGGGCGCGCTGCTGGCGCTGCTGCTGTTCGGCATGAGCCTGTCGGTGGACGGGATCGTCGCGATCATCCTGCTGATCGGCATCGTCAAGAAGAACGCGATCATGATGATCGACTTCGCGATCGACGCGCAGCGCGAGGGGATGGCGCCGTTCGACGCGATCCGGCGCGCCTGCCTGCTGCGCTTCCGCCCGATCATGATGACCACCGCGGCGGCGATGCTCGGCGCGCTGCCGCTGGCGCTGGGCACCGGCATCGGCTCGGAGCTGCGGCGCCCGCTGGGCGTGGCGATCGTCGGCGGCCTGCTGCTGTCGCAGCTGGTGACGTTGTACACCACGCCGGTGATCTACCTTTACATGGAGCGCTTCTCCGAGTGGTCGCGGCTGCGTCGCGAGCGGCGCGCCGCGGCGCGGATGCAGGCGGCGCGGCCGTGAGCGGGACGCGTTCCATTGTCATCCCGACCCCGGACTTGATCCGGGGGAGGGATCTTCGCTTGCGATGCGAGATCCCTCGCTACGCTCGGGATGACAGCCGGGAATGCGGCGCGGCATGAACATCTCCGCCCCCTTCATCACCCGCCCGGTCGGCACCACGCTGCTGGCGCTGGGCCTGTTCTTCGCCGGGCTGATCTGCTACCTGCGGCTGGGCGTGGCGGCGCTGCCGAGCCTGGACATCCCGGTGGTGTTCGTCTCGGCCAGCCAGTCCGGCGCCAGCGCCGACACCATGGCCGCCACCGTCACCGCGCCGCTGGAGCGACACCTGGGCCAGGTGCCGGGCATCGACTCGATGCGCTCGAACAGCTCGGAAGGCCGCAGCACGGTGTTCATGATGTTCCAGGGCGACCGCGACATCGATTCGGCCGCGCAGGACGTGCAGGCGGCGATCAACGCCGCCGTCGCCGACCTGCCGTCGGGGATGGGCACGCCGACCTACCAGAAGGCCAATCCCAACGACGACCCGGTCATCGCGCTCGCGCTCACTTCCGGCACGCAGTCGGTCACCGACCTGTACAACGTCGCCGACACCCTGCTCGCGCAGCGCCTGCGCCAGATCGCCGGCGTGTCCTCGGTCGACATCGCCGGCGCGTCGACGCCGGCGGTGCGGGTGGACGTCAACCTGCGCGCGCTCAACGCGCTGGGGCTGACGCCCGACGACCTGCGCAACGCGATCCGCGCCGCCAACGTGGTCTCGCCGCTGGGCTTCCTGTCCGACGGCGACACCCGGATGGCGATCCTGGCCAACGACTCGGTGCGCAGGGCCGCCGACTTCGCCGACGTCGCGATCGCCAGCACCGGTGGCCGCACGGTGCGGCTCAAGGACGTCGCCGAGGTCTACGACGGCCAGCAGGACGCCTACCAGGCGGCCTGGTTCAACGGCCGCAAGGGCGTGCTGATGTACGTCTACATGCGCAGCGGCGCCAACGTGGTCGCCACCGTCGACCGCGTCCAGGCGCAGCTGCCGGTGCTGCGCGCCTACCTGCGCGCGGGCACCACGCTCACGCCGTACTTCGACCGCACCCCGACCATCCGCGCCTCGCTCGCCGAGGTGCAGATCACGCTGCTGATCTCGCTGGCGATGGTGGTGCTGACGATGGCGCTGTTCCTGCGCCGGCTGGCGCCGACCCTGATCGCTGCGGTCGCGGTGCCGCTGTCGCTGGCCGGCGCGGCGGTGGCGATGTACGTGCTCGGCTACACGCTCAACAACCTTACCCTGCTGGCGCTGGTGATCGCGATCGGCTTCGTGGTCGACGATGCGATCGTGGTGATCGAGAACGTTTCGCGCCACCTCGACGCCGGCATGTCGCGGCTGGAGGCGGCGCGCACCGGCGCGCGCGAGATCGGCTTCACCATCGTCTCGATCACCGCCTCGCTGGTGGCGGTGTTCGCGCCGATCCTGTTCGCCGGCGGCATGCTGGGTGCGTTCTTCCGCGAATTCACCGTGACCCTGGTCGCGGCGATCGTGGTCTCGATGGTGGTGTCGCTGACGCTGACGCCGGCGCTGTGCGGGCGCTTCCTCGAGCCGCACGCGGCGCACGCGGGCGAGTCGCGGCTGGGCCGCTGGCTCGACGCCGTCCACGCCGGGATGCTGCGCGTGTACGTGCGCGCGCTGGACTTCGCGCTGCGCCACGCGCTGGCGCTGGCGGTGACGCCGCTGCTGATGATCGTGGCGACGTTCTACCTCGCCGGCGCGGTGCAGAAGGGCTCGTTCCCGCCGCAGGACACCGGGCTGATCTGGGGCCGCGCGAGCTCCAGCGCGACGGTGTCGTTCGCCGACATGGTCGAGCGCCAGCGGCGGATCAGCGACATGCTCCTGGCCGACCCGGCGGTGAAGGTGGTCGGCGTGCGCCTGGGCAGCAGCCGGCAGGGCTCGAGCGCCTCGTTCAACATCCAGCTCAAGTCGCGCGACGAGGGCCGGCGCGAGAGCACCAGCGACGTGCTGGCGCGGCTGAGCGCCAAGGCCGACCGCTTCCCGGACCTGCAGGTGCGGCTGCGCGCGATCCAGGACCTGCCCAGCGGCGGCGGCGGCGGCACCAGCCAGGGTGCGCAGTACCGCGCGACGCTGCAGGGCAACGACAGCGTGCAGCTCGCGCAGTGGCTGCCCAGGCTCGCCGCGGTGCTCAAGCAGAATCCGAAGCTGCGCGACGTCGGCACCGACGTCGACGAGGGCGGCCTGCGCCAGAACATCGTCATCGACCGCGCCACCGCCGCGCGCCTGGGCGTGTCGATCGGCGCGATCGACGGCGCGCTGTACGGCGCCTTCGGCCAGCGCCAGGTCTCGACCATCTACGCCGACCTCAACCAGTACGGCGTGGTGGTCAACGCGTTGCCCTCGCAGACCGCGACGCCCGCCGCGCTCGAGGACATCCATGTGCCCGCGTCCGGCGGCACGATGGTGCTGCTGTCGGCGCTCGCCCACCAGGAGCCGGGCCTGGCGCCGTCGCAGATCCAGCACCAGGACCAGTACACGGTGATGGACCTGAGCTACAACCTCGCGCCCGGCGTGAGCGAGGGCGAGGGCGACGCCATCGTCAAGGCCGCGGTCGAGGGCCTGCGCATGCCCGGCGACATCCGCCTGGCCGAGGAAGGCGGCTTCCGCCAGGCGCTCAAGCCGGCCGGGATGCTGCTGTTGCTGGTCGCGGCGATCGCCACCGTCTACATCGTGCTCGGCATGCTCTACGAGAGCCTGGTGCACCCGGTCACCATCCTCTCGACGCTGCCGGCCGCGGGCATGGGCGCGCTGCTCGCGCTCTGGGCGACGCGCACCGAGCTGTCGGTGATCTCGATGATCGCGCTGGTGCTGCTGATCGGCATCGTCAAGAAGAACGCGATCATGATGATCGACTTCGCCCTGGTCGCCGAGCGCGAACACGGCAAGGCGCCGGCGGACGCCGCGCGCGAGGCCTGCATCATCCGCTTCCGCCCGATCATGATGACCACGATGGTGGCGATCCTGGCCGCGCTGCCGATCGCGATCGGCCTGGGCGAGGGCTCGGAGCTGCGGCGTCCGCTGGGCATCGCGATGATCGGCGGCCTGCTGGTCTCGCAGAGCCTGACCCTGCTCAGCACCCCGGCGCTGTACGTGATCTTCTCCTGCCTGCGCCAGCGCTGGCACGCGCGCCGCGCACGCCGCCGCGAACGGCGCCTTCAGGCCGCCACCTAATCGGGCCCCCGCGCGGGTCGCGGTTCGCCACGGAGGGAAACGGCATTTGCCACGGATGAACACGGATGAGCACGGATAGGGCAACTGCTAGTGGCTTGTTCTGATCCGTGTCCATCCGTGCAGATCCGTGGCCAAAATCCGACGTCGTGCAAGGCTCAGAAGGCGTGGTCGAAGCCCACCGCGCCCTGCACGCCGACCTGGTAGGCCGACACGCGCCGCTCGAAGAAGTTGGCCAGCTCCTGCACGTCCTGCAGCTCCATGAACGGGAACGGGTTGCGCGCGCCGAAGTGCGCCGGGAAGCCGAGCTGCGCCAGCCGCTGGTCGGCGCAATACCGCAGGTACTCGCGCATGTCGCGGATCGACAACCCCGCGACGCCGCCCGACAGCGTGTCCTGCGCGAACGCCAGCTCGCACTCCACCGCCTCGGCCATCATCTCCACCACCTGCGCGTGGAAACCGTCGTCGACCAGGCCCGGCTCCTCCTCGCGCGCGGTGCGGATGACCTCGAACGCGAACGCCATGTGGCAGCTCTCGTCGCGGAACACCCAGTTGGTGCCGGCCGCCAGCCCGTGCAGCAGCCCGCGCGAGCGCAGGTAGTAGACGTAGGCGAAGGCGCCGAAGAAGAACAGGCCCTCGATGCAGCCGGCGAAGCAGGCCAGGTTGAGCAGGAACTGCCGCCGCTGGTCGCGGTTGTCGATCCGCTGCAGGTCCTGGATCGAATCGATCCACTTGAAGCAGAACGCCGCCTTGCGCCGGATCGAGGGGATGTTCTCCACCGCGGCGAACGCCTTCGCGCGCTCGCCCGGGTCGGGCAGGTAGGTGTCGAGCAGGGTCAGGTAGAACTGCACGTGCAGCGCTTCCTCGTACAGCTGGCGCGAGAGGTACATCCGCGCCTCGGGCGCGTTGACGTGGCGGTAGAGGTTGAGCACCAGGTTGTTGGCCACGATCGAGTCGCCGGTGGCGAAGAACGCCACCAGCCGCTCGACCAGGTGGCGCTCGGCCGGGCCGAGCTTGTGCGCCAGGTCGCGGGTGTCGAGCGAGAAGTCGACCTCCTCCACCGTCCAGGTGTTGCGGATGGCGTTGCGGTACATCTCGTAGAACTTCGGGTAGCGCATCGGGCGCAGGGTGAGCTCGAAGCCGGGGTCGAGCAGCAGCTGCCGGGAATGGCTGGACATGGGATTCCTTGGTATTTGCCTTGGTATTCGCACCTTCCCCCGCTCGCGGGGGAAGGCCGGGAAGGGGGCGCGCGTCAGCGCTCGTAGAGATCGTGCGCGTGGCGGCTGATGAAGGTGGACAGGCCCTTGCCCGCTTCGGCCAGCGCCTTCATGCGCGCGACCCGCTGCGGGCCGGCCAGGCCCTTGCTGCTGTATTCATAGGGCTCGTCGCGATTGGCGAACCTGACGAAGATCGCGTCCGCGGTGATGCGGTAGGCTTGGACGCCCGAGTCGCCGGAACGGTTGGCATAGCGCTTCATCGCGGATCCTCGGGGCCGTCACTGGCAGGCCTCGCAGCTTTCCGGGTTCTCCAGCGAGCAGGCGACGGCCTCGGGCCCGGTATACGCCGGCGCCGGTGCAGCCGCCGTCGCGTCGCCGGCCACGGTGGCCTTGGCGATCCGCGTCGCCGGCCGCGAGCGCAGGTAGTAGGTGGTCTTGATGCCGCGCTTCCACGCGTGCATGTACATCGACGACAGCGCGCCGATCGACGGGCTTTCCATGAACAGGTTGAGCGAGGCCGACTGGTCGATGTAGGCACCGCGGTCGGCGGCCATGTCGATCAGCGAGCGCATCGGGATCTCCCACGCGGTGCGGTAGACCGCGCGCAGCGGCTCCGGGATCCGCGCGATGCCCTGGATCGAGCCTTCGGCGAGCTTGATCGCGTCGCGCATCTCCGGCGTCCACAGTCCCAGCGCCTTGAGCTCCTCCACCAGGTAGCGGTTGACCTGCAGGAAGTCGCCCGACAGCGTTTCGCGCTTGAACAGGTTGGAGACCTGCGGCTCGACGCATTCGTGGCAGCCGGCGATCGAGGCGATGGTTGCGGTCGGCGCGATCGCGACCAGCAGCGAGTTGCGCAGGCCGTGCTCGCGGATGCGCGCGCGCAGCGCGTCCCAGCGCGCGGTATCCGCCGGCGCCACGCCCCAGGCGTCGAACTGCAGCGCGCCGCCGGCGGCGCGGGTGTCGGCGAAGGCCGGATGCCGGCCGCGCTCGATCGCCAGCTCGCAGGACGCGTCCAGCGCGTGGAAGTAGATCGCCTCGGCGATCCGCGCCGACAGCGCGCGCGCCCGCTCGCCGTCGAACGGCAGCCGCAGCCGGAAGAACACGTCCTGCAGCCCCATCACGCCCAGCCCGACCGGGCGCCAGCGCAGGTTGCCGCGGCGCGCGGACTCGATCGGGTAGAAGTTGAGGTCGATCACGCGGTCGAGCTGGCGCACCGCCAGCCGCACGGTGTCGCCGAGCCGGTCGAAATCGAAGGCGCCGTCCTGGTCGAGATGGTGGGCGAGGTTGATCGAGCCCAGGTTGCACACCGCGGTCTCCTCGGCGGAGGTCACCTCGAGGATCTCGGTGCACAGGTTCGACAGGTGGATCACGTTGCCGGGCTTCGCGGTCTGGTTGCCGGCGCGGTTGCAGGCGTCCTTGAACGTCATCCAGCCGTTGCCGGTCTGCGCCAGCGTGCGCATCATCCGCGCGTACAGCTCGCGCGCCTGGACCGTCCTCGCCGCCTTGCCCTGCGCCTCGGCCTGCTCGTAGGCGCGGTCGAAGGCCTCGCCGTACAGGTCGGCGAATTCCGGCACCACGCGCGGGTCGAACAGCGACCATCCGGCGTCCGCCTCGACGCGCCGCATGAACAGGTCGGGGACCCAGTTGGCGAGGTTGAGGTTGTGCGTCCTGCGCGCCTCGTCGCCGGTGTTGTCGCGCAGCTCCAGGAACTCCTCCACGTCCGCGTGCCACGGCTCCAGGTACACGCAGGCCGCGCCCTTGCGCTTGCCGCCCTGGTTGACTGCGGCCACCGAGGCGTCGAGCGTCTTGAGCCACGGCACGATGCCGTTGGAATGGCCGTTGGTGGAGCGGATCAGCGAGCCGCGCGAGCGCACCCGGGTGTAGCTCACGCCGATGCCGCCGCTGAACTTCGACAGCTGCGCGATGTCGCCGTAGCGCTGGTAGATCGACTCCAGCGAGTCGCGCGGCGAGTCGAGCAGGAAGCAGCTCGAGAGCTGCTCGTGGGTGGTGCCGGCGTTGAACAGCGTCGGCGAGCTGGGCAGGTAGTCCAGCCCGGCCATGCGCCGGTACAGCGCCAGCGCCTCGGGCACGTCCTCGCTCAGCGCGCAGGCGATGCGCAGGAAGAACTGCTGCGGCGCCTCGATCACCCGGCGCGTGTGCGGGTGGCGCAGCAGGTAGCGGTCGTACAGCGTGCGCAGGCCGAAGTAGTCGAAGCGCAGGTCGTGGGCGGTGTCGATGGCGTCGTTGAGCTTGCGCGCGTTGGCCTGCACGAAGCCGAGCAGGCGGTCGTTGACCAGACCCAGCTCGTGCCCGCGCGCGACCGACTGCGAGAACGCATGGATCTCCTGCCCGGCGACCTCCTTGGCGATCACGCCGGCGAGCAGGCGCGCGGCCAGGCGGCTGTACTCGGGCTCCTCGGCGGTGAGCAGCGCGGCGGTGCGGATCGACAGCTCGTCGAGCTCGCGCGTGGTGGCGCCGTCGTACAGGCCGGAGATGGTGCGCGTGGCGACCCGCATCGGGTCGACCGCGTGCAGGCCTTCGCTGCAGCGCTGCACCGCGCGCACGATCTTGTTGAGGTCGACCGGCTCGCTGGCGCCGTTGCGCTTGTGCACGCGCATCGCGGTGGCGGTGGGCGGCGGGGTGAGGAGGAATCCGTCGTCGCGCGTGGCGTCGGCGTCGGCGACGAGGGTGTCGGACTGGCTCATGGCGTGGCTCCCGTGGATGGCGCACCGGGTCGCCTTTCCCGCGAAGGCGACGGTGGGAGCGCGGACGCGCGGAGGGAACGGAACGCCATGGGAGGCGTGAATCCACCGCGCGGCCTCGCCCCCTCGGGCGGGCGGCATCTGCAGGGTGGGAAGTCGGTGTCGCAGCGGCCGCGACCGTCGCGCGGGGCGAGGGCGTGGCGTGCGTCACCGGCCATCTCCCCCCGGAGATTCCGCGGCCGGCACCGCGCGGCGTGCATCGCGCGGCTGTCGGCAGGTCTTCGGGCTCGTGGACGCGGGACGGTGGCGGGGCGGTTCGGACGCGAGCTTCGTGGATGAACCCAGAAGCTCGCGGCTGAAGCCGCTCCCACGGGGACCGGTCCCACCTAGTGGCCGTCGCTTCCCGGGAGCGGATGCCTCCCAGTGCCAATGACGGCGTTCGTTTCCAATTACCGCTGCGGGGCAGCGCCGGAATGGGCTGGCGTCGCTGACGCCTCACCGCACCGGCTTCCCTTTTCATCCGGAGGCGCGAGCCGCCGGAACCGACCGCCACAACATAGTGGGGTCGATGCGGATCGTCAACGCCACATCTCGTTGCCGGGCGCCATCAACGCGGCCGCCGCCTCGCGCCGCAGCCAGTCGCGCACGGGCGCGAAGGCGGGCGCGGACTCCGAGGCCGGCGCCCACGCCAGATGGAAGTCGTGGCCTTCGAGCACCGGGCCGAACGGCACCACGAGCAGGCCGTGCGCGAGCTCGTCGGCCACCAGCGGCAGGCTCGCCAGCACCACGCCATGGCCGGCGATCGCCGCCTGGATGGCGTGCGATTCCTCGGAGAACACCGGCCCGGCGTCCGACAGCAGGCCCGCCGGCTGGCCGGCCTCGCGCAGCCAGCGCGCCCAGTCCGGCGTGTCCGGCTCGCGCGCCTGCCAGTCGAACCGGATCAGCGGGTGCCGGTACAGGTCGGCCGGGTCGCGCAGCCCGAGCGACGGGCTGCACACCGGCGCGAAGCGTCCCGGCAGCAGGCGCTCGGCGCGCAGCCCCGGCCACCGGCCGCCGCCGTAGCGCACGACGAGGTCGACGCGATCGCACGCGAAGTCGACGGGCTCGTCGCTCGCGTGCACGCGCAGGCCGATGCCGGGTTCGGCCGCCGCGAACGCGCCAAGCCGCGGCACCAGCCACCGGGCCGCGAACGCGCGCGTGGTGGAGATCGTCAGCAGCGGCCGCGACGGCGTCGCCTGCAGCGCCGCGATCGTCGCCGCCACCGCGTCGAGGCCGTCGCGCAGCACCGGATACAGGCGCCGCCCGGCCTCGGTGAGCACGACCTGGCGCGCGCGGCGCTCGAACAGCGCCAGCCCGAGGCGGTCCTCGAGCTGGCGCACCTGGTGGCTGATCGCGGTCGCGCCGAGCGACAGCTCGTCGGCGGCACGCTTGAAGCTGGCGTGGCGCGCGGCGGCCTCGAAGGCGCGCAGCGCGGTCAGCGGCGGGAGCTTGCGCATGGGTGAATTGTATTCACCTTTCCGGTGCGGAATGATCCTTTGTCAGCCCCGGCCGACGGACGGATCCTGACCGCCCGCCCGAGGATTGACGCATGAACATCCTGCATCTGGAAAGCAGCGCCCGCCCCGGCCGTTCGGACCGCGATCCGCACGGCTCGCACACCCGCCGGCTCGGCCACCGCTTCCTGCAGCGCTGGCGCGAGCGCCGTCCGCACGATGCGGTGCGCCATCGTGACGTCGGCCAGCAGCCGCCACCGCCGGTGGACGCGCGCTGGGTGCATGCGGCCTTCACGCCACCGGCGCAGCGCGCGCCGTGGATGCGCGAGGCACTGGCGCTCAGCGACGCCCTGGTCGACGAACTGCTCGAGGCCGACCTGATCGTCGCCGGCGTGCCGATGTACAACTTCGGCATGCCGGCGCAGTTCAAGGCCTGGATCGACAACGTCGTGCGCGTCGGCCGCACCTTCGGCTTCGACCGTGCGCGCGCCGGCGAACCCTACTGGCCGCTGCTGGCCGGGCAGGGCAAGCGCCTGGTGCTGCTGGGCGCGCGCGGCGACTTCGGCTACGAGCCCGGCGCGCGCCTGGCCGCGATCAACCACGTCGAAGGCGGCGTTGCCGCCGCGATGCGCTACATCGGCATCGAACAGGTGAATTCGATCGCGGTCGAGGGCGACGAGTTCGCCGACGCGCGCCTGCAGGCGTCGATCGCCGCCGCCGAGCAGGCCGTGGACGCGCTGGTGGACCGGCTGGCGCCGCGGCTGCCCGCCGCGGCGCCCGGCGATCAGCGGGCGAGCAGCCCCATCATCGCTTCGGTGTAGCGCGCGCCGGCGGCGGCGCCGGCCGGGAAGGCCGCGTCGAGCGCGGCGAGGTCGGCTTCGTCCAGCGCCACGTCGAGCGCGCCCACGTTCTCCTCCAGGTATTTGCGGCGCTTGGTGCCGGGGATGGGGACGATGTCGTCGCCTTGCGCCAGCACCCACGCCAGCGCGAGCTGGCCCGCCGTCACGCCCTTGCCGGCGGCGATCCCGCGGACCTGCTCGACCAGGGCAAGATTGCGGGCGAAATTCTCGCCCTGGAAACGCGGGTTGGTGCGGCGCCAGTCGTCGGCGTCGAAGTCGTCGGGCGAGCGGATCGCGCCGGTGAGGAAGCCGCGCCCGAGCGGCGAATACGGCACGAAGCCGATGCCCAGCTCGCGGCAGGTGGCGAGCACCTCGTTGTGCTCCGGGTCGCGCGTCCACAGCGAGTACTCGCTCTGCACCGCGGTGATGGGGTGCACGGCGTGGGCGCGGCGCAGGGTCTGCGCCGAAGGCTCGGACAGGCCCAGGTAACGCACCTTGCCGGCTTGCACGAGCCCGGCCATCGCGCCGACGGTGTCCTCGATCGGCGTCGCCGCGTCGACGCGGTGCTGGTAGTACAGGTCGATGTGGTCGGTGCGCAGGCGCTGCAGGCTGGCCTCGCAGGCGCTGCGCACGTAGTGGGGGCGGCCGTCGGTGCCGCGCGCGTTCAGGTCGGAGCCGGGGGTGATGCCGAACTTGGTCGCGAGGAAGACCTCGCCGCGGCGGCCCTGCAGGAAGTCGCCGAGCAGCTGCTCGTTGGTGTGCGGGCCGTAGATGTCGGCGGTGTCGAGGAAGTCGACGCCCAGCTCGAGCGCGCGCGCCAGCGTGGCGCGCGACTCGGCCTCGTCGGTGCCGCCGTAGGCGAAGCTCATGCCCATGCAGCCAAGGCCGATGGCGGAGACGGTGGGGCCGTTGCGGCCGAGGGTGCGGGTTTGCATGGGGATCTCCAGTGGGGTGGCGGGGAAAGGGAGAAGTGCATTCCTGTCACGGAGGAGGACGTTCCTGTCATCCCGAGCGCAGCGAGGGTCTTGCGTGCGCCGGGCAGGAGATCCCTCGCTGCGCTCGGGATGACAGCGTCAGCACGCCGCCGGACACGGTCCCGTCGCGAATCACGCTCCGCGGAACAGCGTGGTCCGGCGATCGCGGCGCATGGAAGGTTTCGCGGCAGTGCGGCCACTCTAGGCTTGTGCATCCCGCGGAAAAACCGGCAAGATCCAAACCTGCCTTGAAGCAGGACTTCACAATGTCCACCAATCCGCTGCCCGCCGTGGTCGCCTTCGCCCGGGTCGCCGAGCGCGCCAGCTTCACCCGCGCCGCGGCCGAGCTCGCGGTTTCGCCCTCGGCGCTGTCGCAGACCGTGCGCAACCTCGAATCGCAACTGGGCGTGCGCCTGCTCAACCGCACCACCCGCCGGGTCGGGCTGACCGAGCACGGCGCGCGCTTCCTGGCCCAGGTGGCGCCCGGGCTGGAGCTGATCGAGGCCGCCTTCGACGACCTCGACCTGGTGCGCGACCGCCCGGCCGGGCGGCTGCGCATCAACCTGCCGCAGGTGGTGGCCGAGCGGCTGGTGCTGCCGCGCCTGCCGGCGTTCCTGGCGCGCTACCCGGACGTGGAGGTCGAGCTGTTCGTCGATCCGGCCCTGGCCGACCTGGTCGCCGGCGGCTTCGACGCCGGCATCCGCCTGGGCGAATGCCTGGCGCGCGACATGGTCGCGCTGCCGGTCGGCCCGCCGCAGCGGCAGGTGGTGGTGGCCGCGCCCGCGTACTTCGAACGCTGCCCGCCGCCGCGCGTGCCACGGGATCTCGCGACGCACGACTGCATCCGCCACCGCCTCTCCAGTGGCCGGCTGATGGCGTGGGAGTTCACCCGCGACGGCCACGACTTCGAGGTCGCGGTGGAAGGGCGGCTGGCGTTCAACCACAGCGGCCTGTCGCTGCAGGCCGCGCTCGCCGGGCTCGGCCTGACCCAGCAGTTCGAGGCGGTGGCCGCCGCCGACGTCGCCGCGGGCCGGCTGCTGCGCGTGCTCGACGATTGGCAGGCGTCGTTCCCCGGCTTCTACATCTACTATCCGGCGCGCGAGCAGCTGCCGCCGAAGCTGCGCGCGTTCGTGGATTTCCTGCGCGAGCCGGCATCGAACGGAGACGACGCATGAGCACGACCCGGCGCCTGTGCCTGCGCACGCCGCGCGATGCCACGCTGGAGCGCGGGATGGCGGCGATCCGCCGCGAGCTGCAATTGCCCGACGCCTTCCCGCCGGAGGTGGAAGAAGCCGCGCGCCGCGCCGCCGCCAGCCCGCGCCTGCCCGGCGAGGACCGCAGCGACATTCCCCTCGTCACCATCGACCCGCCCGGCGCGATGGACCTCGACCAGGCCCTGCACGTGGAACGCCGCGGCGACGGCTACCGCGTGCACTACGCGATCGCCGACGTCGCTGCGTTCGTCTCCCCGGGCGATCCGGTGGACCTCGAGGCCTGGCGCCGCGGCGAGACGCTGTACGGCGGCGACGACAAAGTCCCGCTGCACCCGAAGGCGCTGTCGGAGGGCGCGGCCTCGCTGCTGCCCGGCCAGCCGCGGCCGGCGCTGCTTTGGACGATCGACCTCGACGCCTCCGGCGAAGGCATCGCCGTCGACGTGCGCCGCGCCCGCGTGCGCAGCCGCGCGCGCTTCGACTACGCCGGCGTGCAGGCCGACATCGACGCCGGCGGCGCCGACCCGCTGTGGGCGCTGCTGCGCGCCGTCGGCGAGCTGCGCGCGGCCCGCGAGCTGCGCCGCGGCGGCGTCAGCCTGCCGCTGCCGGAGCAGGAAGTGCACGTCCAGGGCGGGCGCTGGGCGCTCGAGTTCCGGGCCCGCCACCCGGTCGAGGACTGGAACGAGCAGGTCTCGCTGCTCACCGGCATGGCCGCCGCGCACCTGATGGTGGAAGGCCGCGTCGGCTTGCTGCGCACGCTGCCCGATGCCGACCCGCGCGCGATCGCCAAGCTGCACCGCACCGCGCGCGCGCTCGGGATCGACTGGCCGGCCTCGCGCGGCTACGCCGACTTCATCCGCACGCTCGACCCGGCCAACCCGCGCGACGTCGCGATGATGACCGCCTGCACCACGGTGCTGCGCGGCGCCGGCTACGTCGCCTTCGACGGCGCGGTGCCGGCGCACGCGGACCATTCCGCGCTCGCCGCGCAGTACACCCACGCCACCGCGCCGCTGCGGCGCCTGGTCGACCGCTACACCGGCGAGACCTGCCTGGCGCTGTGCGCGCGCACGCCGGTGCCCGACTGGGTGCGCGAGGCGCTGCCGAAGCTGCCGTCGACGATGCAGGACGCCGCGCGCCGCTCGGGCCGCTTCGAGGCGGCGGTGCTCGACCTGGCCGAGGCCACGGTGCTGGCGCCGCGCGTGGGCGAGGCGTTCGAAGGCGCGATCGTCGAGGTCGACGCCAAGGACCCGCGCCGCGGCGAGGCGATGCTCCGCGACCCCGCGATCCTCGCCCGCGTCGACGGCGACGACGGCGCCCCGCTGCCGCTCGGCGAACGGGTGTCGCTGCGGCTGGCGGAAGCCGATCCGCAAACCCGTCGGATCCGCTTCGCGCTGGCGCGCTGAATCGCCCGCCCGTCCCGGCGGACTGCCCGAAGCCACGCTACCCATGGCAGCGGGACCCAGGCTTCCCAAGCAAGCGCAATCCTTCCGCGCCTTCGACCTGGACCTTCCCGACGCTACGTGAAGGACCTTCTCGATGCCACGTGACGTCCGGCGCCGGCGTCCAAGTCCCGACCCGTGCGCCGACCTCATCGCGATGTGCCAGCGCCAGGCATTCCGCGCTGCCGGCAACACCCTCAGTCGCGATGCTCCAGCGCCAGGTACTCCGCGCTGCGCATCTCGATCAGGCGCGAGGCGGTGCGCTCGAACGCGGCGGCAAGGCGCTCGCCGGCGTACAGCCGCGGCGGCGGCGCGTCGGCGGCGCACACGAGGTTGACATGGCGGTCGTAGAGCTCGTCGACCAGGGTGACGAAGCGGCGCGCCGCGTCGTCCATGGTCGCGCCCATCACCGGCACCCCGCCCAGCAGCACTGTGTGGAACTCGCGCGCGATCTCGATGTAGTCCGACGCCGCCCGCGGCCCCTCGCACAGCGCCGCGAAGTCGAACCACGCCATGCCCTTGCAGCGCGCCCGCGTGGCGATCTTGCGCCCGTCGAGCTCGATGCTGCCGTCGCGGTGCCGGCTGCCGTGGACGATGCTGTCGCCGCCCAGCGCATGCCAGCGCGACTCCAGCCACGCATCGGATTCGCCATCGAGCGGCGCCCGGTACACCGGCGAGCGGGTCAGCTCGCGCAGCCGGTAGTCGACGTCGCTCTCCATGTGCACCACCTGGCAATGGCGCTCGAGCAGCGCGATCGCCGGCAGGAAGCGCGCCCGCTGCAACCCGTCCTTGTAGAGGTTGGCCGGCGCGGTGTTGGAACTGGTCACCAGCACCACGCCCTCGGCGAACAGCCGCTCGAGCAGGCGCCCGAGCAGCATCGCGTCGCCGATGTCGCTGACGAAGAACTCGTCGAGCACCAGCACCCGCAGTTGCTCCCGCCACTCGCGCGCGATCGCCGCCAGCGGGTCGCGCTCGCCGGCGTGCGCGCGCAGGCGCTCGTGCACGCTGCGCATGAAACGGTGGAAGTGGGTGCGGCGCTTGCCGTCGCGGACCTCGCCGCCGGGCTTGCTCTCGGGCAGCGGCAGGCCGGCGTGGAACAGGTCGATCAGGAAGGTCTTGCCGCGCCCGACCCCGCCCCACAGGTACAGGCCGCGGACGGGGCCGGCGTCGCCGCGGCGCAGCAGCCTGCCGAGCAGGCCCGCGCGCGGCGCCTGCGACAGCGCGGCGTGGATGCGGTCGAGCTCGCCCAGCACCGCGCGCTGGGCGGGATCGTCGTTCCACTCGCCGCGCGCGACGCCGGCGGCGTAGCGCGCCGAAGGCGAGCCGTCGGCATCCGCCGCGATGGGGCCGCTCACCGGGCCGCCACCGGCGTCGCGGCCGGCGCGCGCCCGCGGGACAGGGCGTCGTCGCGCCTCATGTCGCCGCGGGCAGGTAGGGCTTGACGCCGTTCTTGATCGCGCCGCGCAGGTCGATCAGCTTGCGGTGGAAGAAGTGCCCGGTACCGGGCATGCGCACCAGCTCGGCCTGCGCCTTCGATGCCGCCAGCCAGTCGTAGACCGCCTGCGGGTCGACCACCTCGTCGTTCTCGCCCTGCACCACCAGCCACGGCATCGTCGGCGGCTCGATCGCGTCGAAGTCCCAGCGCCCGGCCGGCGGGGCGATCGTGACCAGCATCGCCGGCTTGATCTCCGCCGCCGCCCGCAGCGCGACGTAGGCGCCGAAGCTGAAGCCGGCCAGCCACAGCGCATCGCCCGGGCGCCGCTCGCGCACCCAGTCCGCGACGGCGCGCAGGTCCTCGACCTCGCCGCGGCCCTCGTCGTAGCTGCCTCCGGACTGCCCGGTGCCGCGGAAGTTGAAGCGCACCGTGGCCGCGCCCAGCTCGCGCAGCGCGCGCGCGGCCATCGTGACCACCTTGTTGTGCATGGTCCCGCCCTCGGTGGGCAGCGGGTGGCAGACGATCGCCACCAGCGGCAGCGGCGCCACGCCCTCCTCGGGCAGGTCGACGTGCAGCTCCAGTGCGCCCGCCGGGCCCGGGAGGGTGGCGGGGCCGGAAGCGTCGGGAAAGGCGGGGCTGGCCATGCGCGGATGATAGGCGGTGCGGACGACGGCTGCGCGGCGGCACGTCCGGGCAAGGCGGCCGGAATGGCTCGTTCGGTGGAAATCGGCGCAGGAAGCGGCGGGTTCGCCAATCTTGGCGAAGATTCCGCTGGGCGTTCGCGGGTCCCGCAGCACGCCAAAAGCCGCGCGACCCGCGCGACCTGCCTGCGCGTGCGACCCACCTTGCTACCGCAAGAAGCCGGGAGCCGAGCGCCGGAAACAAGAACGCCGCCCGAGGGGCGGCGTTTGCGCGAAGCCGGGACCGGCCTACTTGAGGTTGCCCAGCATCCAGTCGACGGTGGCCTTGACCTGCTCGTCGGTCAGCGCCGGATTGCCGCCCTTGGGCGGCATGACGCCGCCGTCCGGGCCGGTGTAGCCCTCGATGGCGTGCTTGTAGAGCGTCTCGGTGCCCTCGGCGATGCGCGCGGCCCAGTGCGCCTTGTCGAGCGTCGGCGCATTGCCGGCGCCGGAGGTGTGGCAGCCGGTGCACAGGTTGTTGAAGATCACCGAGCCGTCGGTGGTGCCGCCGTAGGCGACCTGCGACGCCGCGGCCGCGGCCGCGGCTGCCGAGGCGGCCGCCTGCGCGGCGGCGCCGGTGGCGCCCGCGTAGACCTCGCCGGCCGGCGCGATGCGCGCGTCGGTGGCGCGCTGCGCCGCGGGCGAGACTTCCGGCGGGATCACGCCGTTGAGGTGGTTGGCGAACAGCAGCAGGGCGATGCTGACCACGACCAGGAAGCCGATCACCATCGAGAAATGCTTGAGGAAGTCGAGATCGTAGTTGCGCACGTTTCACCCTTGGCGGCCGCTCGGAGGCCGTGCTTTGTCGCACCGGAAGTATAGGGAATGGCGCGCCTGGAGGGATTCGAACCCCCGACCAATGGCTTCGGAAGCCACTACTCTATCCGGCTGAGCTACAGGCGCGCGGCCGTCTATTGTCCATGATCGCGCCCGGCGGCGCGAGTCGCGTACGCTTCCGCCCATGCCCTACGAGCGCTTCGCCCCCGCCTTCGTGCCGCCCTGGAAGCGCAGGCTGCGCCTGTACTGGGCGCTGGTCCGCGGCGACCGCCCGATCGGCTGGCTGCTGCTGCTGTGGCCGACCTGGTGGGGGCTGTGGGTGGCCGCGAAGGGCGTGCCGCCGTGGTGGACGCTGGTGGTGTTCTCGCTCGGGGTCTGGCTGACCCGCTCGGCCGGCTGCGTGGTCAACGACTACGCCGACCGCTGGCTGGACCCGCAGGTGGAACGGACCAAGGGCCGCCCGCTGGCGACCGGCGCGGTGCGCGGGCGCGAGGCGCTGGCGCTGTTCGCGGTGCTGATGCTGGCGGCGTTCGCGCTGGTGCTGACGATGAACCGGCTGACGGTGCTGATGAGCTTCGTCGGCGTGGCGCTGGCGGCGAGCTATCCGTACCTCAAGCGCCATACCTACCTGCCGCAGGTCTACCTGGGCATGGCGTTCGGCTGGGGCATCCCGATGGCGTTCGCGGCGGTGCAGGGCACGGTGCCGCCGGTGGCGTGGCTGCTGTACGGCGCCAACATCCTGTGGTCGACCGCCTACGACACCTGGTACGCGATGGTCGACCGCGACGACGACATCCGCGCCGGTGCCAAGTCCACCGCGATCCTGTTCGGCGACGCGGACCTGGCGATCCAGGGCGTGCTGTACGCCCTGGTGTTCGCGGCGCTGGCGCTGGCCGGGCAGCAGGCGGGGTTGGGGCGCTGGTACTTCGGCGGGCTGGGCGTGGCGGCGCTGCTGGTGGCGTGGGAGTTCTCCATCGCCCGCCACCGCGACCGCGACGCCTGCTTCCGCGCGTTCCTGCACAACCACTGGGTGGGGATGGCGATCTTCGCCGGCATCGCGCTGGACTACTGGATGACGGCAAATGCAGCGTAGGTCGGGGCTACGCCCCCGACGGTCTAGGCCTACTGTCATCCCGAGCGTAGCGAGGGATCCGGCCTGTCGGGGACAAGATCCCTCGCTACGCTCGGGATGACATACGAACCGCATCCTGCTCTTTCAAATCACCAACCACCAATCACGAATCACCAATCGCAAATCACCAATCGCGAATCACCGACCGCTGGAGCACCCACCATGGCCGATCCACAGAGCCGTCCCGGCTGGCCCGTCCGCTTCGCCCTGCGCAGCGCCGCCTTCGCCGAGCGCTGGTTCCCCGACGCCTACGTGTTCGCGGTGCTGGGCGTGGTGGTGGTGGCGGCCTGTGCGATCGGCTTCGGCGCATCGCCGGGCGAGACCGCGGGCGCCTTCGGCGAGGGCTTCTGGAGCCTGATCCCGTTCACCATGCAGATGGCGTTCGTGGTCATCGGCGGCTACGTGGTGGCGACCGCGCCGGTGGTGGCGCGCTTGATCGACCTGCTGGCGCGGGTGCCCAGGACCGGCCGCGGCGCGGTGGCCTACGTCGGCCTGGTGAGCATGCTGGCCTCGCTGCTGAGCTGGGGCTTCTCGCTGGTGTTCGCCGGGCTGCTGGTGCGCGCGCTGGCGCGGCGCGAAGACCTGCGCATGGACTACCGCGCCGCCGGCGCGTCCGCGTACCTGGGGCTGGGCGCGGTGTGGGCGATGGGGCTGTCGTCCTCGGCCGCGCAACTGCAGGCCAACCCGGCGAGCATGCCGCCGGGGCTGGTGGAGATCACCGGCGTGCTGCCGTTCTCGGAGACGATCTTCCTGTGGCAGTCGATCGTGCTGACCGCGATCCTGATCGGCGTGTCGCTGCTGGTGGCGTGGCTCACCGCGCCGACCGGCGCCGCGGCGCGCACCGCGCGCGAGTTCGCCGACGCTTCCGACGCGCGGGCGCACGCGCTGCCGCCGCGCACGCGCCCGGGCGAATGGCTCGAGTACAGCCCGCTGCTGACGGTGCTGCTGTCGCTGCTGGCGTTCGGCTGGCTGTTCGGCGAGTTCGCGGCCAAGCCGGCGGTGACCGCGATCGCCAACCTCAACACCTACAACCTGCTGTTCCTGTCGCTGGGCCTGCTGCTGCACTGGCGGCCGCGCAGCTTCCTCGACGCGGTCGCGCGCGCGGTGCCGGCGACCACCGGGGTGCTGATCCAGTTCCCGCTGTACGGCGGCATCGCGCTGATCCTGACCCACGCCGCCGGCCACGGCGGCGAGACGCTGGCGCACCGGCTGTCACAGCTGTTCGTGCAGGTCGCCTCCACCGACACCTTCGCGGTGGTGATGGGCGCGTACTCGGCGGTGCTGGGCTTCTTCGTGCCCTCCGGCGGCGGCAAGTGGATCGTCGAGGCGCCGTACGTGATGCAGGCGGCCAACGACCTGCAGTTCCACCTGGGCTGGGCGGTGCAGGTCTACAACGCCGCCGAGGCGCTGCCCAACCTGATCAACCCGTTCTGGATGCTGCCGCTGCTCGGGGTGCTGGGCCTGAAGGCGCGCGACATCGTCGGCTTCACCTTCCTGCAGCTGCTGGTGCACATCCCGCTGGTGCTGGGGCTGCTGTGGGTGCTGGGACTGACGCTGGCGTACGTGCCGCCGGTGATGCCGTGACGAGTGAGCCGCAACCTGCTGCCGCAGGTTTCTTGTTTTTGCCACGGATGAACACGCATCGGCGCGGATAAGGCGATACCGGTGCAAAGAGCATGATCCGTGTTCATCCGTGTCATCCGTGGCGAAGAACGCTTCCAGGCGCGGAGCGTGCGGCGGGCCAGGGCTACGGCACCCGCGCGCAGACCCAGGCGTCGACCCGTGCCACGCCGGCGCGGCGCAGCGCGCGCGCGGCGGCGTGCAGGGTGGCGCCGGTGGTCATGACGTCGTCGACCAGCGCGACGTGCGCGGGCAGCGCGGCGCCCGGAGCCACCGCGAACGCGCCGCGCAGGTTGCGCGCGCGATGCACGGCGTCGAGCTCGGACTGCGGAGCGGTGGGGCGCACGCGCCGCAGCGCGCCGGGCAGCAGCGGCAGGCGCAATGCACGCGCGAGCGGCCTGGCCAGCTCCAGCGCCTGGTCGTAGCCGCGCGCGCGCAGCCGGGCGCGGTGCAGCGGCACCGGCAGCAGCGCCTGCGGGCGCTGCGCATCGGCCAGGCCCCCGGCCATCAGCTGCGCCAGCAGCCGCCCGGCGGCGAGGTCGTGGTGGAACTTGAAGCGCGGCAGCAGGCGGTCGAGCGGGGCGGCATACACGAAGGCCGCGTGCGCGGCCCGTAGCGGCGGCGGCGCGAGCAGGCATTCGCCGCAGGCCTGCGGCGGCCCGGCTTCCGCGCAGGCCCCCGGCAGCGGGATCGCACAGCTGGCGCAGGCGTGGCGATTCCACGGCAGCGCGGCCAGGCAGGCCGCGCACAGGTCGCGGCCGGGCGCGCCGGCCTCGCCGCAGGCCAGGCAGCGCGCCGGCCACAGCGCCCCGAGCCGGCGGCGCCAGGCGCCGTCAACATCCGGCAGGGCGAATCGGTTGACAGGCTCCGGCATGCTTTCCAGACTGCCGGGCTTGTCCCGCCATGTCCTTCGGGGAATCCCCATGCCCGCCGTCAGTGAAACCCGCGACCGCGCCGCCGCGCTCCGCCACGACTGGAGCCGCAGCGAGGTCGAGGCGCTGTTCGCGCTGCCGTTCACCGAGCTGCTGCACCGCGCCGCCAGCGTCCACCGCCAGCACTTCGATCCGGCCGAGGTGCAGGTCAGCACGCTGCTGTCGGTGAAGACCGGCGGCTGCCCCGAGGACTGCGCCTACTGCCCGCAGGCGCAGCGCTACCACACCGGGGTCGAGGCGCAGAAGCTGATGGCGCTCGACGCGGTGCTGGAGAAGGCGCAGCAGGCCAAGGCCGCCGGCGCCTCGCGCTTCTGCATGGGCGCGGCCTGGCGCTCGCCAAAGGACCGCGACATTCCGAAGGTCGCGGAGATGATCGCCGGGGTGAAGGCCTTGGGCCTGGAGACCTGCGCCACGCTGGGCATGCTCAGCGGCGAGCAGGCCGGCGCGCTCAGGGCCGCGGGCCTGGACTACTACAACCACAACATCGACACCGATCCCGAGTACTACGGCGACATCATCCACACCCGCGAGATGCAGGACCGCCTCGACACGCTCGCGCACGTGCGCGACGCCGGACTCAAGACCTGCTGCGGCGGCATCATCGGCATGGGCGAGTCGCGGCGCCAGCGCGCCGGGCTGCTGCAGACGCTGGCCACGCTGCCCGCGCACCCGGACTCGGTGCCGATCAACCGCCTGGTGCAGGTCGAGGGCACGCCGCTGCACGGCACCGCCGAGCTCGATCCGTTCGAGTTCGTGCGCACGATCGCGGTGGCGCGCATCCTGATGCCGAAGTCGATGGTGCGGCTGTCTGCCGGGCGCGAGTCGATGAGCGACGAGCTGCAGGCGCTGTGCTTCGCCGCCGGCGCCAACTCGATCTTCTACGGCGAGAAGCTGCTGACCACCGGCAACCCCGACACCGAGCGCGACCTGGCGCTGTTCGCCCGCCTGGGCCTGCGGCCGATGGCGGTGGAGGTCGACGCCGACGGCCACGACCACGCCGGCACCGTGCACGCCGACATCGTCGACGTGCGATCGTGCGCGGCCTGATCGCGACGGACGCCTGACATGCCCTGGTACGGCTGGGCCTATCTCGTGCTGCTATGCCTGATCGGCGCCGGCGGCTTCGTCGCCGACCTGCGCGGCGGGCGCGCGCGCCTGGCCTTCCTCCGGCTGGCGGCGGTGACCGTGCTGGGCTGGGGGATCGCGCTGTACTTCCGCGGCCAGGGCGCCGGCGTCGCGTTCGCGCTGGCGCTGCTGTGCGCGGCCGCGGTGCTGGCGCAGAAGGCGTTCGCCGATGCGCGGGTCGCCGAACGCGAGCAGGTCGCGCCGGCCGGGCGCCTGGGCATCGCGCTGGGCCAGCTCGCGCTGCTGCCCGCGGCCGCGCTCGGCGCGCTCGCGTTCTGGATCCAGCGCGGTGGCTGAGCGTCCCGACCCGCGCACCCGCATCGCGACGCTGCGCGCGCAGCGCGAGGCGCTCGGGCGCACGCGCGCGCGGCGCACGGTCACGCGCCGCGACGGCATGCGCTGCGAGGTCGACGGGCACTGGCTGCTCAACTTCTGCAGCAACGACTACCTCGGCCTGTCGCAGCAGTTCGCGGTGGTCAACGCGCTGCAGGACGCGGCCGCGCGCGAGGGCGTCGGCAGCACCGCCTCGCACCTGGTCTGCGGACACCACGCCGCGCACGAGGCGCTCGAGCGCGAGCTGGCCGAATGGATCGGCGCGCCGCGCGCGCTGCTGTTCGGCAGCGGCTTCCTCGCCAACCTCGCGGTGGTGCAGGCGCTGCTGGGCGACGACGACCTGTGCGTGCAGGACCGCCTCAACCACGCCAGCCTGGTCGACGCCGCGCGCCTGGCCGGCTGCCGCCTGCGCCGCTATCCGCACGCCGACGCCGACGGCGCGCTGCGCCAGCTGCGCGGCAATCCCGACGGCGCCGCGCTGCTGGCCACCGACGGCGTGTTCAGCATGGACGGCGACGTCGCGCCGCTGCGCGAGCTGGCGCTGGCCGCGCACGCGCAGCGCGCACTGCTGTACGTCGACGACGCGCACGGCGTCGGCGTGCTCGGCCCCGAGGGCCGCGGCAGCGTGGCCGCCGCGCGCCTGGCCGGAACTCCGCCGCTGCAGCTCGCCACGCTGGGCAAGGCGCTGGGCGGCTACGGTGCCGCGGTGCTGGGCGAGGCCGACGTCATCGACCACCTCGCCGAGACCGCGCGGCCCTACGTCTACACCACCGCGCTGCCGCCGGCGCAGGCCGCGGCCTCGCTGGCGGCGGTGAAGCTGGCGCGCCGCGAGGGCTGGCGCCGCGACAAGCTGCACGCGCAGGTGGCGCAGTTCCGCCGCCGCGTGGCGCAGCGCGGGCTCGAGCTGATGCCTTCCGACACCCCGATCCAGCCGCTGTCGTGCGGCAGCGACGCGCAGGCGGTGGCGATGGCGCGCGCGCTGGAGGCACAGGGTTTCTGGGTCGCCGCGATCCGCCCGCCGACGGTGCCCGAAGGCCGCGCGCGCCTGCGCGTCACGCTGTCGGCGCTGCACGCGCCGGAGGACATCGACGCGCTGGCCGAGGCGCTCGTGCGCGCCGCCGACCAGGTCGGCCTCGCGCCCGGGGCGACGGACGACGACGCCGCGCCGAAGCCGCTGGCGCAGCCATGAGCGGTGGCGTGGCCGACACCCGCCGCGCGCTCGCGGCGGTCGCGCTCGCGCTGGCCTCGGCGCTGTTCTTCACCATGACCTACGTGCTCAACCGCGCCAGCGCCAACGACGGCGGGCACTGGGCCTGGACCGCGTCGCTGCGTTACCTGATCACGCTGCCGCTGCTGCTGCCGCTGATGCGCTGGCAGGGCGGGATGGCGCCGGCGTGGCGCGCGATCCGCGCGCATCCGGGAGCGTGGCTGCGCTGCAGCGCAATTGGCTTCGTCGGCTTCTACGTGCTGCTCTCGTACGCCGCCGACAGCGGGCCGTCGTGGCTGGTGGCCGGCAGCTTCCAGTTCACCGTGATCGCCGGGATGCTGTGCGCGCCGCTGATCTACCGCGATGCCAGGCGCCGCATCCCGCGCGCGGCGCTGGCGATCGGCGTGGCGATCTTCGCCGGCGTGCTGATGCTGCAGTTCGGCCATGCGCACGGCGCGCTCGACCGCGCCGGCTGGATCGCCCTGGCCTGCGTGCTCGGCTCCGCGGTGCTGTACCCGCTCGGCAACCGCCTGCTGCTGCTGCACCTGGAACGCAGCGGCGAGGACCTCAACGCGACCCAGCGCGTGTTCGGCATGACGCTGGCGAGCCAGCCGCTGTGGATCGCGATCGCGGCGTTCGCCTGGCACGAAGCGGGCGCGCCGCCGGCGTCGCAGGCCTGGCTGGCCGCGGGCGTAGCGCTGAGCGCGGGCGTGATCGCCACCATCCTGTTCTTCCAGGCCACCGGCATGGTGCGCGACAACCCGGCCGCGCTCGGCGCCGCCGAGGCGATGCAGGCAGCCGAGCTGCTGATCACCACCGTCATCGGCGTGTCCTTCCTGCACGAAGCCTGGCCGCGCGGCACCGCGCTGTGGGGCGCGGCGCTGGTGGTGCTGGGGATCGTCGCGTTCGCGGCGATGGTCGCGCGCGGCAACGCGCCGAGGCCGCGCGTGCTGCGCACGGACCGCGGCGCATGAGCGACGGCCTGTACATCGAGGAAACCGGCGAAGGCGCGCCGCTGGTGCTGCTGCACGGCTGGGCGATGCACGGCGGCGTGTTCGCGCTGCTGGCCGAACGCCTGCGCGCGCGCCACCGGCTCTACATCGTCGACCTGCCCGGCCACGGCCGCAGCCGCGACAGCGCGGTGCCGCTGCAGCCGGAAGCCTGCGCCGCCGCGATCGCCGCGCGGGTGCCGCGCGCGCCGTGGTGCGGCTGGTCGTTGGGCGGCCTGGTCGCGCTGCACGCGGCGGCCACGCGGCCCGATGCCGTGCCGGCGCTGGCGATGCTGTGCGCCAGCCCGCGCTTCGTGCGCGGCGACGGCTGGAGGTTCGGCATGTCGCCGGAGGTGTTCCAGGACTTCGCGCGCGGCCTGCGCGAGGACTATCGCGGCACGCTCGACCGCTTCATCGCGCTGGAGGCGTTCGGCTCCGACGACGCGCGCGGCGAGCTGCGCACGCTGCGCGCCGAGGTGTTCGCGCGCGGCGAGCCGGCGGCACGCGTGCTCGCCGACGGGCTGGAGTTGCTGGAAACGGCCGACCTGCGCGGCGAACTGCCGGCGCTGGCGGTGCCGAGCCTGTGGATCGCCGGACGCCGCGACCGCCTGGTCGACCCGCGCGCGATGCGCGCTGCGGCGGAGCTCGCGCGGGAATCGGAACATGCCGTCGTCGAGCACGGCGGCCATGCGCCGTTCCTGACCCATGCCGACGAAGTGGCGGCGCTGCTCGCGGGCTTCGTGGATCGCGTGGGCGAGGCCGGTGCCGCGGCTGCGCGGTCGACGGCGGAAGCGGAAACGGAAACGCCGGGGGCTCCCAGCCTTCGCGAGGATGACGAAGGCCAGCGGGGCGGCGGCGTGGGGGAGCCCACGTGAGCGCGGTGTTCGACCGGCGCCAGGTGCGGCGCGCGTTCGCGCGCGCCTCGGCCGGCTACGACGCGGCGGCGGCGCTGCAGCACGAGGTCGAGTCGCGCCTGCTCGAATCGCTCGACTACCTCGAGGACCGCGCGCCGGACACCGTGCTCGACGTCGGCTGCGGTCCCGGCCACGCCGCGGCGGCGATGCGAAGGCGCTGGCCGCGCGCGCGGGTGCTCGCGCTCGACCTTGCGATGCCGATGCTGCGGCAGGCGCGGACGCGCAGCGGCTGGAACCCTTTGCAAAAACCGGTCGACCGCATCAACGCCGACGCGCGCGCGCTGCCGCTGGCTGACGGCAGCGTCGACGTGCTGTTCTGCAACCTGTGCCTGCAATGGGTGGAGGACCTGGCGGCGACGTTCGCCGGCTTCCGCCGCGTGCTCAGGCCCGATGGCCTGCTGCTGTGCTCGACCTTCGGCCCGGACACGCTGCAGGAGCTGCGCACGGCGTTCGCCGTTGCCGACAGCGCGCCGCATGTGAGCCCGTTCGCCTCGATCGCGCAGTTCGGGGACGCGCTGGTGCACGCCGGCTTCCGCGACCCGGTGCTCGACCGCGACGTGTTCGTGCACGGCTACGACGACCTGCCGGCGCTGATGCGCGAGCTGCGCGCGATCGGCGCCACCAACGCGCTGGCCACGCGCCGGCACACGCTGACCGGCAAGTCGCGCTTCGCCGCGGCCGCGGCCGCGTACGAAGCCGAGCGCCGGAACGGACGCCTGCCCGCGACCTGGGAAGTGATCTACGCCCACGCCTGGGCGCCGCAGCCGGGCGCGCCAATCCGCGAAGGCGGCTATGACGTGGCCTCGGTGCCGGTGTCGAGGATTCCGATCCGCCGTCGCTGATCGCCGGCGGCGCGGCTCTCGTGGGAGCGGCTTCAGCCGCGAGCTTCCCGAGTGTCGGCGTTGCTGCCTTCTTGCAGGATCCGGTGTGTGTCGAGCTGTCATCCCGAGCGCAGCGAGGGATCTTCTTCCGTCGGTTGGATCCCTCGTTGCGCTCGGAACGACAATCCTGGTATCCCGCACGCGACGGCAATGCCGGGCGCCCAGAAGCTCGCGGCTGAAGCCGCTCCCACCAAGCCCTTGAGATGGCCGCTTCGATTCAGGCACGGCCGCCTACACTCGCCGCGATCGTCGCCATCGAACACCCGCCATGTCCGTTCGCTTCCGCCTGGCCCCGCTCCTGCTCGTCGGCACGCTGGCGGCCTCGCCCGCACCGGCGCAGGACGACTACGTCGTCGACCTCTCGCAGCTCGACCCGAATGCCATCCTCGCCAGCGCCGGCGACGTGCTCATGCGCGCGCCGGACGCGGCGATCGACGAGCTGTTCCAGGCCACCCACGCCGCCGCGCGCTCGCCGCGCGACGCGAAGCTGCTGTGCGCGCTGTTCGATCCACGCGCCGATCGCAGCTTCGAGGCGCTGGCCGATGCCGCCAACCGCCTCGGCGCCGACAGCCGCGAGCGATTCGGCCTTGCGCTGGCCGGCATCGCCGCCGCCGGCCTGCAGGGCACGCCCCAGCCCTACGACGCCGCCGCGGCGAAGCAGACCCTCAAGTCCGCGGGCGTCACCGCGATGCTGCTGCACGAGGACTTCCTCGTCGGCATGGCCGCCGACGGGAGCGACGCGGCGAGCCGCGATGCGCGCTGTCGTTCTTTCGGCTGGATGCTCGACGCGCTCGCCGACGTGCCGATGACGCAGCGCGCCGCGGCGACCCGGCTGATGCTCAGCGAGGGATTGGGGCAGCTGGGGCCGCGCTGACGCCGTGATCGGGGGTTGGCGATTCGACAGGACGCCTGTTGGATCCTGTCATCCCGAGCGCAGCGAGGGATCCGGTCCATCGGGGAAGTAGATCCCTCGCCGTGCCCACGATGACAGGCTGGCGATATCCGCTGGGCGAATCGCGAGGCAAGGCCTCACCAAGGCAAGGCCTCGAGGTCGACGTTGCCGCCGGACAGCACCACGCCCACGCGCTTGCCGGCGAAGCGGTCGCGGTTGCCGAGCACCATCGCCAGCGCGATCGCCGACGACGGCTCCACCAGCAGCTTCAGGCGTTGCCACAGCAGCCGCATCGCCGCGACCGTGTCGGCGTCGTCGACGGTCGCCACGTCCACCGCGTGCGCGCGCAGCAGCGCGAAGTCGGGTTCGCCCAGGGTGCCGCGCAGGCCGTCGCAGATCGTGTCGGGCACGAAGTCGGTGACGCGCTCGCCGCGCCGCAGCGATTCGAAGGTGTCCGCCGCGCCGCTGGGCTCGGCGCCGAAGACCCGGCACTCCGGCGACAGCGCGCGCGCGGCGATCGCGGTGCCCGAGGCGAGCCCGCCGCCGCCGACCGGCACCACGATCGCGTCCAGCGGGCCGGCCTGGCCGAGCAGCTCGAGCGTCGCCGTGCCCTGTCCGGCGATGACGCGCGGGTCGGTGTAGGGATGCACCAGCTCCGCGCCGGTGTCGGCCTGCACGCGCGCGCACGCGGCCTCGCGCGCGGCGATCGTCGGCGCGCAGCGGTGCAGGATCGCGCCATAGGCCTCGATCGCCGCGAGCTTGGCGGCGACCGCGTTCTCCGGCACCACCACGTGGCAGGGAATGCCGCGGGTGCGCGCCGCCAGCGCCAGCGCGCCGCCGTGGTTGCCGGAGGAGTGCGTGACCACGCCGCGCGCCGCGGTCGCCTCGTCCAGCGACCACACCGCGTTGCAGGCGCCGCGGAACTTGAACGCGCCCGCGCGCTGCAGCGGCTCGGCCTTGAAGTGCAGCGTGCAGCCGGCGAGCGCGTCGATGCCGCGCGACCGCAACACCGGGGTGGCGTGGGCGTGCGGCGCGATGCGCGCGGCGGCGGCGAGGATGTCGTCGAAAACGGGCAGGCGGGCGTCGGGCATGGGCACAGCGTACGATGGCCCGGCAGGTTCAGCTAACCCAACGCGCGGCCGGCCGAATTAAGCACGGATTCAAAGCGCCGGGCCGATGCTGGCCTTCATCGATACAGGGGGACCACCCATGATCCGCCACCTCGCCATCGCCACGCTCGCAGCCGCCGCGCTGTCGGGTTGCGTCACCGACTACGCCTACCGCGACGGCCCCGGCGACTACTACTACGGGCGGCCCTCGGTCGAGTACTACGACTACGGCTACGGCGCGCCCTACGGCAGCGCCTACGGTTATCCGGGCGGCTGGTCGGGCAGCCTGTACTACGGGCGCGGCTATCCCTACGGCTATTACGGCTACGGGTATCCCTACGGCTACTACGGCGGCTATTACCCGTACTACTGGCATCGCCACCACCACAACCACCGCCCGCCGCAGGACGACAAGCCCGGGCCGGTGACCGGCGGCCGGCTGCCGCCGGTCCGCTACGGCGGCCCCCATCCGCCGATCCCGGCGCAGGCCCGCCCGCAGGAAGGCGCGCGGCCGATGCGTCCGCCGGTGGCCGGCGGCGCGTGGCGCGGCAACGACGGCGCCGGCGCCGCGCCGCGCCTGTCGCGTCCGGCGCCCCGGGTGGTGCGCGAACCGCAGGGCGGCGTCCCGATGGTAGCGCCGCGCCGTTCGGCGCCGCCGCGGATGGCGCCGCCCTCGCGACCGGCGCCGCGATCCAATTTCCCGGAACGTGAACGGGTTCGTGAACGAGAGCAGTGATTACGCTTGCGTTTCGGGCTGCGGTGGCCGCAAGCTAGCCAGCACTGACCGGTTGCGTCGTTTTTGGACGTAACACGGACTGACCAATGTCGACACCCGACGGGGTAATCCGGATCCCCCCTGTTCCGCTCCCCGTCGGGCGTCGGCGCCAGTCCTGACCTGGCGCCGCCTCAGGCGCGAATCCCGCAACGACCGGACAAAAAAAGGGGCCGAATGTCCCCCGACATTCGGCCCCGTTGCTACCCCGTCGTGCGCCTGGCCGGCCCTGTTCCGAATCCCAGCCTGCGCCCCCTCGCGCTTGCCACGTCGGGTGCACGGGACATGTCGCAGGAAGCGTGCCAACTTCCCGGCGGCCGGCAGGCCGTAGAATGGCGCGCCCGCTTTTGCGGCGCCGCGCACGCTTCGTCCCGGCGCGATGACGCCCGATCCGGCGCGCAGCCCGCACCCGCCATCGCGACCCTATGAGCGCCTCCTTCCATCGCTACGACGTCATCGTCATCGGCGGCGGCCACGCCGGCACCGAGGCCGCGCTCGCGTCCGCGCGCGCCGGCGCGCGCACGCTGCTGCTCACGCACAACATCGAGACGGTCGGCGCGATGAGCTGCAATCCCGCCATCGGCGGCATCGGCAAGGGCCACCTGGTGCGCGAGATCGACGCGCTCGGCGGGGTGATGGCGAAGGCGGCCGACGCCGCCGGCATCCAGTGGCGCCGGCTCAACGCATCGAAGGGCCCGGCGGTGCGCGCGACGCGCTGCCAGGCCGACCGCGCGCTGTATCGCGCCTACATCCGCCGCGCGGTGGAGGCGCAGCCCAACCTGGCGATCTTCCAGGCCGCGGTCGACGACCTGATCATTGAAGGCGACGCCGTGCGCGGCGCGCTCACCAACACCGGCCTGCGCTTCGAGGCGCCGGCGGTGGTGCTGACCGCCGGCACCTTCCTCGCCGGCAAGATCCACGTCGGCGAAACGCAGTACGCCGCCGGCCGCATGGGCGACCCGCCGGCGACCACGCTCGCCGCGCGCCTGCGCGAGCGCCCGTTCGTGGTCGACCGCCTGAAGACCGGCACGCCGCCGCGCATCGACGGGCGCACGCTCGACTACTCGGTGATGGCCGAGCAGCCCGGCGACGACCCGCGCCCGGTGTTCTCGTTCCTGGGATCGCGCGACGACCATCCGCGCCAGGTGCCGTGCTGGATCACCCAGACCAGCGAACGCACGCACGAGATCATCCGCGCCGCGCTGCATCGCTCGCCGCTGTATTCCGGGCAGATCGAGGGCATCGGGCCGCGCTATTGCCCGAGCATCGAGGACAAGGTGGTGCGCTTCGCCGAAAAGGACAGCCACCAGGTCTTCGTCGAGCCCGAGGGCCTCGACGTCGCCGAGATCTATCCCAACGGCATCTCGACCTCGCTGCCGTTCGACGTGCAGCTCGAACTCGTGCGCTCGATCCGCGGCTTCGAGAACGCGCACGTCACCCGCGCCGGCTACGCGATCGAGTACGACTTCTTCGACCCGCGCGGGCTGAAGGACTCGCTGGAAACCAAGTCCGTCGCCGGGCTGTTCTTCGCCGGCCAGATCAACGGCACCACCGGCTACGAGGAAGCGGCGGCGCAGGGCCTGCTCGCCGGCGCCAACGCCGCGCGCTTGGTGCGCGGGCAGGAGGCGTGGTCGCCGCGCCGCGACCAGGCCTACCTCGGCGTGCTGGTCGACGACCTGGTCACCCACGGCACCAGCGAGCCGTATCGCATGTTCACCTCGCGCGCCGAATACCGCCTGCAGCTGCGCGAGGACAACGCCGACCTGCGGCTTACCGAAATCGGCCGCGGGCTCGGCCTGGTCGACGATGCGCGCTGGTCCGCGTTCGCGCGCAAGCGCGACGCGGTGGCCGCGGAGACGCAGCGCCTCGGCGGCCTGTGGGCCTCGCCCCACAATGCCGCCGGCCGCGACGCCGTGGCCACGCTGGGCATCGAGCTCAGCCGCGAGAGCAGCGGGCTGGACCTGCTGCGGCGGCCGGAACTGGACTACGCCAGGCTCGCCTCGGTGGCGGCGTTCGCGCCCGCGGTCGACGATCCGGCGGTGGCCGAGCAGGTCGAGATCGAGGCCAAGTATTCGGGCTACCTCGAGCGCCAGCGCGAGGAGATCGCGCGCGCGCAGCGCCACGAGGGCACCGCGATCCCGGCCGCGTTCGACTACGCCAACGTGCGCGGGCTCTCGGCCGAGGTGCGGCAGAAGCTCGAGCGCGTGCGCCCGCAGACCGTGGGCCAGGCGCAGCGGATTCCCGGCATCACCCCGGCGGCGATCTCGCTGCTGCTGGTGCACCTGTCGCGCGTGCGGCGCGAGGTGGCGTAGGCCGACGCCACGCCCGGGCGTGGCTTCGTGGGAGCGGCTTCAGCCGGGAGCTTTTTCCCTCGGCCATCGAGGGCAAGCACTCGCGGCTGAAGCCGCTCCCACGACCCGGCGCCTCAGCCGCCGCGCGCCTTGGCGAAGGCGGCGGCGAGCGCGTTGTCCGCCGGCGGCGCCGAGGGCTTCGGCGGGCGCGCGTCGCGCCGCTCGCCGCGCGCGGCGCGGTCGTCGCGCGGCTTGCCCTCGCCCGGCGCGTCGTCCAGCCGCCGCGTCAGCGCGATGCGCTTGCGCGCGACGTCGACCTCCAGCACCTTCACCTTGACGATGTCCCCGGCCTTGACCACCTCGCGCGGGTCCTTGACGAAGCGGTCGGCGAGCGCGGAGACGTGGACGAGGCCGTCCTGGTGCACGCCGATGTCGATGAAGGCGCCGAATGCGGCGACGTTGCTCACCACGCCCTCGAGCACCATGCCGGGCTTGAGGTCCTTGATGTCCTCCACGCCCTCGGCGAAGCGCGCGGCCTTGAACTCCGGGCGCGGGTCGCGGCCCGGCTTCTCCAGTTCGGCGAGGATGTCGCGCACGGTCGGCAGGCCGAAGCGCTCGTCGGTGTAGCGCCCCGGCTCCAGGCCGCGCACGAAGGCGCCGTCGCCGATGATCTGCGCGACGGGCCGGCCGCTCTCGCGCACGATCCGCTCGACCACCGGATACGCCTCCGGATGCACGGCGGATGCATCCAGCGGCTCGTCGCCGTCGGCGATGCGCAGGAAGCCGGCGCACTGCTCGAAGGTCTTGCCGCCCAGCCGCGGCACCTTGAGCAGGTCGGCGCGGCGGCGGAAGGGACCGTTGGCGTCGCGGTGCACGACGATGTTCCCGGCCACCGACGACGACAGCCCCGACACTCGCGACAGCAGCGCCACGGACGCAGTGTTGACGTGCACGCCGACCGCGTTCACGCAGTCCTCGACGCGGGCGTCGAGCGCGCGCGCCAGCCGGTACTGGTCGACGTCGTGCTGGTATTGGCCGACGCCGATCGATTTCGGCTCGATCTTGACCAGCTCGGCCAGCGGGTCCTGCAACCGGCGCGCGATCGAGACCGCGCCGCGCAGCGAAACGTCGAGGCCGGGGAACTCGCGCGCGGCGAGCTCGGAGGCCGAGTACACCGAGGCGCCGGCCTCGCTCACCACCACCTTCTGCAGCTTCGACTCCGGCATGAGCCTGAGCAGCTCGCCGGCGAGGCGGTCGGTCTCGCGCGAGGCGGTGCCGTTGCCGATCGCGACCAGCTGCACACCGTGCGCGACGCAGAGCTTCCTCAGTGTGGCGAGCGAGGCGTCCCACTGCCGGCGCGGCTCGTGCGGGTAGATGGTGTCGGTGGCGACCAGCTTGCCGGTGGCGTCGACCACCGAGACCTTCACCCCGGTGCGCAGGCCGGGATCGAGCCCCAGCACCGCCTTCGGGCCCGCGGGCGCGGCCAGCAGCAGGTCCTTGAGGTTGTCGCCGAACACCGCGATCGCCTCGGCCTCGGCCTTCTCGCGCGCCTGGTTGAACAGGTCGAGCATCAGGTGCAGCTGCAGCTTCGCGCGCCAGGCCAGGCGGCAGGCGCTGGCCAGCCAGGCGTCGGCCGCGTTGCCGCCGATGCGGATGCCGGCGTGCAGCGCGACGCGGCCCTCGGCATAGGCGTTGCCGGCCTCGGCGTCGGCGCCGGGATCGAGCTCGAGCTGCAGGAACTCCTCGCGGCGACCCCGGAACAGCGCGAGCAGGCGGTGCGAGGGAATCTTCGCCAGCGGTTCGGCGTGGTCGAAGTAGTCGCGGTACTTCGCGCCCGCCTCCTCCTTGCCGGCGACCACGCGCGCGCGGATCACGCCGATGCCGTGCAGCCAGTCGCGCAGTTCGCCGACCAGCGCGGGATCCTCGCCCCAGCGCTCGATCAGGATCGCGCGCGCGCCCTCGAGCGCGACCTTCGCATCGGCCACGCCGTTGCCGGCATCGACGAAGCCGAGCGCGAATTCTTCGGGCACGCGCGCCGGGTCGGCGAGCAGGCCGTCGGCCAGCGGTTCCAGCCCGGCCTCGCGCGCGATCTGCGCGCGGGTGCGGCGCCTGGGCTTGTACGGCAGGTACAGGTCCTCGAGCCGCGACTTGCTGTCGGCGGCGGCGATCTCGCCGCGCAGCGCGTCGTCGAGCTTGCCCTGCTCCTCGATGCTGGCGAGGATCGCGGCGCGGCGGTCCTCCAGCTCGCGCAGGTAGGCCAGCCGCGTTTCGAGGTTGCGCAGCTGGGTATCGTCGAGCCCCTCGGTCGCTTCCTTGCGGTAGCGCGCGATGAACGGCACGGTCGCGCCCTCGTCGAGCAGCGCAACGGCGGCCTCGACCTGCGGCGGGCGGGCGCCGATCTCCCCGGCGATGGTGGCGGCGATCTTGCGCGCGAGCGCGGGGGAAAGGGATTGCATCGTGCGATGTCGTGCGCGCGGGTCGTCCCGCGGGACCGGCATTGTCGCAATGCGGGCGCGGCGGCGACAGCCGTTGACAGCGCGTCGCGCGCGCCGCTAGCGCCCTGGGCCCGCCGCGATTACAGCGGGCGCCGCGCGCGCTCGTCGTGCGCCCGGCGCCGCCACGGCAGCGGGATCGCGAACAGCATCAGCGCCAGCCAGGCCAGCCGGCTCGACCAGCTCTCGCGGTCGGGCGGCTGCAGCGCGCGCGCGTCCTCGGTGTCGGCGTCGAGCGCGTACTCGCCGGCCTCCATCGCGCGCAGCACGGCGCGCGCGCGCTCGGCGTCGCGGTCGGCGACGCGCAGCTTGACGCCGCCGATGGTCAGCCGCCATTCCCAGTTCGCCAGCGCCAGGTGCTCGTCGCCCAGGTGCGCGTCGATCCCCTCCGACAGCAGCCGCCCGCGCGCCAGGTGCGCCTCGATCGGATCGGTGTAGTGGGCGATGGTGGTGAACATCGAGGTCGATCATGCGCCGGTGCGTTCCGCCGCGCCATGGCCGCGCCGGGTCGCCGGGGCTTGCGGTGCCGGCAGCGCCGAGGCGGGCTCGCCTCGCGGGAGCGGCTTCAGCCGCGAGCTTCTTCCCGAAGCGCACGAACGGCCAGCATCAGGACAAGGGCTCGCGGCTGAAGCCGCTCCCACGAAAGCAACGGCGGACGCAGCGAGGATGCGCGGCGCCGATGAATGCCCCGCTTCCGCCGCCTGGAGTAGGCTTGGGCGCCATGAAAACCTTCCTTTCCGCCGCGATCGCGGCCTGCGCGCTGCTGGCCGCCTGCCAGCAGGTCCCGCCGCCGGCCAGCCATGCCGACGCCGCCGGCAACACCCTGACCGATTGGCCGCTGCCGGCGCCCGAGGGCGCGTCCGGGCCCGACCTGTCGCTGGCGCCCGACGGCCGCCTGCTGTTGAGCTGGACCAAGCCCTTCGACCAGGCGCGCCACGCGCTGCAATACACCACCTTCGACGGCAGGGGCCAATGGCAGTGGGCGCCGAAGACGATCGCGGTGGGCGCGTCGATGGTGACCGGCTGGGCCGACGTGCCGCACATCGCCGCCACCGCCGACGGCACGATCTGGGCGAACTGGCTGCAGAAGACGCGCGGCGAGGGACGCTCGCACGACATCATCGTCTCGCACTCGACCGACGACGGCATGACCTGGAGCGCGCCGGTGCGCGTGCACGACGACGGCAAGGCGGTCGAGCACGGCTTCGTCTCGTTCTGGCCGGCGGCGCGCGACCGCCTCGGCGTGGCCTGGCTCGACGGGCGCAACACCGCCGGCGGCGCGCACGCGGGACACGCGATGGCGGGCGCGCAGGCCGCGCAGGGCGCCGGCGACGAGGCCACCGGCATGACCTCGCTGCGCTCGGTGGTCGTCGACACCGGCTCGCAGCTCGCCGACGCGGCCGAGGTCGACGCCAGCGCCTGCGACTGCTGCCAGACCGACGTCGCCGTCACCGCGCGCGGCCCGCTGCTGGTGTACCGCGACCGCACGCCGGAGGAGATCCGCGACATCCATGCCACGCGCCTGGAGGGCAACGCCTGGCAGGCGCCGCGCGTGGTGCACGCCGACGGCTGGAAGATCGACGCCTGCCCGGTGAACGGCCCGGCGGTCGCCGCCGTCGGCAACGACGCCGTCGTCGCCTGGTACAGCGCCGCCGGCGACATGCCGATGGTGCAGCTCGCGCGCAGCACCGACGCGGGCGACGCGTTCGCGGCGCCGGTGGTGGTCGATCGCGGCGAGGCGGTGCAGGGCCGCGTCGACGTCGCGCTCGATGCGAAGCAGGCCTGGGTGGCCTGGCTGCGCGAGGACGCGAAGGGCCAGTCGCTGTGGCTGGCGCGCTACGCGCCGGACCTCTCGCGCGAGCTCTCGCGCACCGAGGTCGCGAAGCTGCAGGGCCGCGGCCGCGGCACCGGCTTCCCGAAGCTGGCGGTGCGCGGCGGCGAGGCGTTCCTGGTCTGGACCGACCTGGCCGACGGCAAGGCGCGGCTGCGCGGGATGCGGATCCGGCCGCGCTGAGCGCGCGGCTCGTCAGCGCTGCAGTTCGAACACCGCGCTGACGCTGCCGGTGTACTCGACTTCGGCCTGCAGGTAGCGCCCGGGCTGGATGCGCGTGCCGCTGACCTGGATGCGATCGAGCGTGGTCGCGCCGTAGCTGGGCGCGTAGCTGGAGCCGACGCTGTCGATGCTGTACACCGCCCCGAGCCGGGCGCCGAACGCGGCGGCCATCCCGGCCGCCTTGGCGCGGGCGTCGTCGACCGCCTTGCGCCGCGCCTGCTCGCGCAGCGCGTCGGCGCGGCTGGATTCGAACGACACGTCGCCGATCTCGCTGGCGCCCGCCGCCAGGCCGGCGTCGAGGAAGTCGTTGAGGCGGTCGACCCGGCGCAGCAGCACGGTGACGCTGCGGCTGGCCATGAAGCCGCTGCTCACGCGCTTGCCGGATTCGGCGTAGTTGACGTCCTCCGAGGCGTCCAGGCCGGACGCGGTGACGTCGGCGTCCTCCACGCCGAACGCGTCCAGGCCGGCGAGCAGCCGGTTCACCGCCGCGTCGACCGCCTGCTTGGCCGGCAGCGGCTGCGCGGCGCGCGACTGGAAGTCGAACTGCACGCGCGCGGTGTCCGGCTTCGCGGTGACCTTGCCCTGCCCCGTGGCGACGACGTGCGGTCCGTCGGGCAGCGGCGTCCCGGCGGTGGCGGTGGTGGCGAGCAGAAACAGCAGCAGCGAAGCGACCGGCATGCGCATCGGATTCCCCCATTCCCCGTGGTGGGAGCAGTCTACTTTTCCTTGCGCCAGTTGACCGAGCCGCGGTTCTCCACGCTGCTCGACTCGATCTCGATGTCGAAGCCCTTCTTCAACAGGTACTTGAGCGTAAGCACCTGGCCGGTGCCCAGCAGCGACACGCCGAAGCCGACGTACAGCCGCGGCGAGAGCTGCTTGCCGATGCCCAGCACGCTGCCGCCGAGCGCGCGCGATTCCATCACCCCGGCGTCGTCCAGCCCGATCCTGCTGCCGATCCGCGAGGCCAGCAGGCTGCCGCCGGCGTTGAGCGCGGCCGAGGCGGCGTTGAGCTGGCTGGCCTCGTCGCCGGACAGGTGCGAGGTCGAGCGCCCGAGCGCGAGGTAGGACAGCGCCTCGGACTCGTCGGTGGCCGGGTCGGTCCACACGCTGGCCTGCGGCGACGAGGCGCGGCCGGTGACGTCGATGCCGGCGGTGATGTCCTGTGCCTCGATCCGGCGCTCGGCGCGGATGTCGAGGATCGGGTCGGAGACCGGGCCGTTCGACCACACCAGGTGGCCGCGGGTGATCTGCAGCTTCTGCCCGTAGGCGGCGTAGCGGCCGCCGACCTCGAGGTTGCCGGTCGCGGCCATCTCGCGGCCCGGCACCGCGCGCACGCGGAGGTCGCCGCCGAGGGTGCCGTCGAGGCCGAAGCCGCGCAGCCTGACGTCGTCGCCCATCACCAGGGTCAGGTCGAGGTCGAGCGGCGAGGCGGCGCCGCGCTCGGGGTCGACCGGGTCGAGCACGACCACGTCGGGCGAGGCGGACACGCCCTCGTCGAGGCGCTCGAGGTCGATCAGCGCGCTCGGCACCGTGACCTTGCCGGTGACGGCGAGCGGCTGGCCGGCGGCGTAGCGCACGGTCAGGTCCGGATCGGCGACCGCGCGCAGGTCGCGGGTGTTGGACACCAGCACATCGTCGCCGCGCAGCGTGAGCACCAGCGGCGTGCCGTCGCCGCGCCAGCCGAGGCTGCCGTCGACCTGCAGCACGCCGGCCTGCGCGGTGCTGTCGGGCGGGGCCGAGCGCACGCTGCCGTGGATGCGCGCGGTGCCGTCGGGCAGCGCGTCCAGGCGCACGTCGCCGCTGTCGAGCACGATGCCCAGCGCCGGCAGCTCGGTGCTGAAGCCGGTGAGTTGCGCCTGGCCACCGAGCGAAGGCTCCGCGCGCGTGCCGGACAGGGTGACGTGGCCGGCGAGCCTGCCGGTGGGCTCGACGATGTCCTGCGAAAACAGCTCCAGCCAGGTCAGCTCGTCGGTGTCGACGTCCAGCGCGCCGGTGAGCGGCGCGTACGCGTCCCAGCCGGTGGTTACGCGCGCATCGACGTGGCCGTCGCCGTTGAGCGCGCTGGACAGCGTCGCGTCGATGCGCAGCGGGTTGAAGTCGGCCTCGAGCACGAGGTTGCCGTAGCCGATCACGTCGCGGCGCGAGCGCTGGCTCATGCGCAGGCCGCCGTCGGCGGAGGTGACCTTCACGCTGCCCTGCCAGGCGTTGCCCGCCGGGCGCAGCTGGCCGTCGATCGCGATCTCGCCGCGCAGCACCCACGGCCGGCCGTCCTCGCGCTCGGGCAGGTAGGGCACGGCCAGCGACAGCGGCAGGCCGTGGCCGTCGACGGCGAGGCCGCGGCGCGGCCAGTCTGCGCTGGCGCACAGCGCGCCGCCGTCGCTGGCGGCGAAGCAGCTGCGCGAGAGCGTCCAGCCGCCGCCGCGCTGGGCGTAGCGCGCCGGCGCCTGCAGCTGCCAGGCCGCGCCTTTGGCCGGCGCCAGCCGCAGCGAGGCCAGCGTGCCCTGCCAGTTGGCGCCGCGCTTCTGCGCGCTGCCGGCGAGGTCGAGCGCGCCGATCTCGCCGCGCGCGTGCGCGTCGAGCCGCAGGTTCTCGACCGCGCCGCGCGCGTCGACCTGCACGCTGTCGAGCGCGACGCCTGCCCGCACGCCGCGGGCAGACAGCGCCAGCGCGCCGCTGCCGCCGCGCCAGGGCAGGCGTCCCTTGGCCGACAGCGACGCCGCGGCGTAGCCGCCGTACTGCAACCCCTCGCCGGTCAGGTCGGCGACGACGTCGGGCGCGTTGCGCGGCCCGGCGAGCCGCAGCGTGCCGCGCAGCGTGCCGGCCGCGTCCGGCAGCAGGTCGTCGAGCCGCAGCGGCGAGAGCCGCGCGTCCACCGCGATCGAGCGCGCGATCCGACCCTCGGCCTCGATCCGGCTGCCGCCCGCGCGCAGCGCGACCTCGCCCGCGTACACCGGCTGCACGCTGCTGCTGCCCACGCCCTGCAGCTCGGCGTGCGCGTGGCCGCCGAGCGCGCGCCCGCGCAGCTGGCCGCCGATGCGCGGGACGTCGACGGTGGCGTCGAAGCCGCCGCCGGCGCGCGCACCGCCGCGGCTGGCGACGTCGGCGTCGACCGCGCCGCTCCAGCCGTCGACTAAGAAGCCGGGATCGAAGCCGGCGAGCGTGGCCCTCGCGTCCCAGTGCAGCCGCGGCGCGGTTTCGACCTCGCCATCCAGTTCGATGCGGCCGCGATCGAGCGCGAGCTGCGCGCTGCCGGCATAGGTCTCGCCGCTCGCCCTGAGCTCGGCCTTGCCGTCGAGCGCGCGCCCGCGCAGCCTGCCGTGCAGTCGCGGCACGCTGAGCGTGGCGTCGTAGCCGCCGGCGTCGAGCGCGTGCCCGCGGGTGGCGAGCGTGCCGTCGATGTCGCCGTCCCAGCCGGCGGCGAAGTAGCCGGGATCGAAGCCGTCGAGGCTGGCGTCGAGCTTCCACGACAGCGCCGGCTTCCAGCCGATGTCGCCGTGCGCGTCGAGCGTGCCGGTGGGCGTCTTCGCCTGCAGCGTTTTCAACACCATGCCGCCGTCGCGGCCGCGGCCGTCGAGCCGCACGCTGGCGCGGTCGCCGTTGCGCGCGACGTCGGCGTCGCCCACCAGCGCCCAGGCGGCGCTGGTGCCCGCCAGGCCGGCGTCGGCGTCGAGCGTGATCACCGGCGTGGCCGGTGCGCCGGCGGCCGGGTCGGCCGGCGCGCCGCCGAAGCGCAGACCGCGCGCGTTGAGCGCGTAGCGGAAGGTCGCGTGCCGGGGATCGGCGAAGTCGCCGCGTCCGCGCGCGATGATCGTGCCGTCGAAGGCCTGCACCACCAGCGGCTCGAACGCCAGCGCCTTGTCCTGCAGCGACACCTTCGACGGCAGCACCCGCACGCGCAGCGCGCCCTGTTCGAACGATCCCTGCAGCGAAGCCCTGCCGCCCACGCCGTCGGCTTCCAGCCGCAGCGACGCCGGATCCGCGCCCGGCTCGGTCGCGCCGGCGAGCAGCGCGGTGTCGAGCCTGTCGGCGCGCGCGCGCAGCCGCCACGCGGGCGCATCCTTGCCGCGCAGCACCAGGCTCGCGCGCAGCGGGCCGGGCAGCGCGCCGCCGATGCCCACGTCCATGCGCTGCAGGTTGCCGCGCGCGACCAGGCCCACGCGCAGCGGCGCGCGCCCGAGCGGCGACGCGCCGCCGGCGACCGGGAGCACCGCGGTCGCGGTGAGGTCGGTGCGGTAATCATCGCGCGGCACGTAGTCGCCGTGCGCGCCGAAGCGGCCGCGGTCGCTGTCGACCACCACGTGCGCCAGGTGCAGCTTCCCGTCGCGCGCATCCAGCCCGCCGCGCACGCGCCGGATGTCGATCACATGCTCGCCTTCGCGCGCAATGCGCAGGCCGTCGACCTGGATCGCATCGGCCTGCAGCCCCAGCGGCGGGGTGATGTCGGGGAGCACCTCGGGCCAGGTCGGCAGCTCGAACGGCGAATCGCTCTTGGGCAGGTCGAGCGCGGCGCCCTCGACGATCAGCGTGTCCAGCCGCAGCAGCCTGCCCAGCAGCGGGCGGATCGCCGGGTCGACGACGATGCGGCGCGCGGTGAACGTCAGCGTGCCCGGCTTCGCGCACTGGCCGTACGGCACCGGCTCGCCGCCCTTGTCCGGGCACAGGCGCTGCACGAAGCGTACGTCGTGCAGCGTCATCGGCCCGCTCACCGGGCCTTCGGCGCTGCCCCACGACAGGCTGGCGCCGGCCGGCAGCCGCGCCTTCACCTGGGCGAGCAGGAAGTCGCGCCCGCCCAGCGTCTGCAACAGCCACCACGCCAGCACGCCGGCCAGCAGCGCGAGCCCGACCGCGGTGAACGCGCTGCGCCGCGCCAGCACCTTCGCGCGCGCGCGCCGCCGCGCGCGCAGCTCGGCGATGCGCGCCTCGCGCTGCTCGGGCGTGAGGCCCGGGTCGACGCGACGGCGGCGGGGGAATCGCACCATGCTCAGAACTCCGCCCCGATGCTCAGGCCGATGGTGAACGGCGAGTCGGGGTCGTCGAGCCCGCGCGCGATGTCGAAGCGCAGCGGGCCGACCGGCGACTTCCAGCGCACGCCCACGCCCACGCCGGTGCGCCAGTCCGCCTGCGTGCCGTCGAACGCGCTGCCGCTGTCGACGAACGCTGCCGCGCCCCAGCTGTCGTTGAAGTAGTGCTCGAACTCGCCGCTGGCGGTGAGCACGTTCTTGGCGCCGACCGAGAACTCGCCGTCCTCGGTGGTGACGCGCGGCCCGACCTCGCGGAACTCATAGCCGCGGATGCTGCGGTCGCCGCCGGCGTAGAAGCGCAGGCTCGGCGGCATATCGGTCAGCGCGTTGGTGAAGGTGTGGCCGATCTCGCCGCGCACGATCAGGCGGTTGCGCTCGCCCAGGCCCTTGAACCAGCTCGCGCGCGCGTGCACCTGCGCGAACGTCGCGTCCGATCCGGCGCCTTCCACGCCGCCGCGCAGCGTGACCGAGCCGCCGATGCCGCGGCGCGGGAACAGCTTGTCGTCGACGTCGATGTATTCGGCCTTCAACGACGGGAAGGTGAAGGTGGCGTAGCGGTAGGCGACCGGCGTCTCGGGATCGTCGTCGTCGTCCGCGGCGTAGGCCCAGCGCTCGCGCAGCACGTGCATCGACGCCACCAGGTTGAGCTTGCGGCTGTACTGGCCGCTGCGGCTGGCGACGAACTCCATCCGCCGCGAATCGATGTAGTCAGTTTGCTCGTCGGCGAACTGCAGGCTGGCGGTGTACCAACCGTCGAGCCAGGCGAACGCCGGGATGCGGTACTGCAGGGTCAGCGTCTTGCGGTTCTGCGCGTAGTCCACCTGCGCCAGCGCCTTGTGCCCGCGCATGTTGACGTAGCGGCGCTCGAGCCCGAAGCGCACGCCGGCGCCGCTCTCGGTGCCGTAGCTCAGGCCGGCGGTGTAGACGTCGCGCTTGGCCGGCGTGAGGTTCACCTGCACCGGCACGCGGTGGTCGACCGCCTGCGCCGGCATCGGCTGGATGTCGATGCGGCTGAAGTAGTCCAGCGCCACCAGCGACTGGCGCAGGCGGTCGAGCCGGCCCTGGTGGTAGTACTGGCCTTCCTTCCAGTACACCAGCTTGCGCAGCAGCCGGTTGCGCACCACCTTCTTCGGCGACTGGGTGAAGGTGGTCGGGCCCATGTCGTAGCGCTCGCCGCTGCTCCAGACCAGCTCGATGTCGGCCGCGCCCTGCGCGCGCGTCACCTCGACCCGGTGCGCGGCGAAGTCGGCGTCGAAGTAGCCGCGCTCGGCCAGGCGGCGGGTGATGCGGGTCTTGCTGGCCTCGTACAGCGCGTGGTTGAACACGCCGCCGGTGCTTGGCCTGAACGCGGCGAGGTCCTGCTTGAGGTAGCGGTCGCCGCTGCCCTCGCCGAGGATGGCGATGTCGGCGTCGCGCACGCGGACCGGCTCGCCGGGCTTGACCGTGATCACGACGTCGGTGCCGGCGTCGGTGCGGTTGCGCTCGACGGCGATCTCCGGCGAGTAGTAGCCGAACGGCTCCAGCGCCTCGCGCGTCTCGTCGTCGGCTTCGCGCACCAGGTAGCCCAGCCGCCGGCCGGTCACGTCCTTGCCGATCGCGTCGACCAGCGAAAGCGAGGTGCGCACGTTGGCGGTCATCGCCTCGTCGAGGCCGCGGATCTCGACGTGGCGCACGGTCACCGCCGCGGCGGCGCCGCAGGCGGACAGGAGCAGGGCTGCGGCGGCGAGGCGGGGGAGGGGCCGGGGCATCGCGGGAGGATACCCGGCGATGGCCAAGATGCGATTAACCGCGGCGCAGCTTCGAAGCGCTGCGAGTCGGTCGTGCGACTCGTCTCCCACTTCTTCAAGGAGTGGTGGGGATGGCTTGGGAGTGCGGAAGAGTTCGAGCCGCGATGACGTGCCAGCACCGTCCCCACCTGAATCCTCCCCTTGAAGGGGAGGGCTTCAGGGCAGAAGCCACTGCCTCAGGCCGACAGGTGCTCGATCGCGGCGACGCTGCCCAGGCGATCGGACAGGCGCTTGAGCAGGGCGAGGCGGTTGCGGCGCAGCGGCGCGTCGTCGGCGTTGACCAGCACGGCGTCGAAGAACGCATCGACCTGCGGCCGCAGCCGCGCCAGGTGGGCGAGCGCGTCGACGTAGTCGCCGTGCGCGAGCGCGTGCCCGGTCTCGGCGTAGACCGCTTCCACGGCCTCGGCCAGCGCGGCCTCGGCCGGCTCCTTGAGCAGCGCCGGGTCGATCGCCGCCGGGATGTCGTCGGTGGACTTCTTCAGGATGTTGCCGATGCGCTTGTTGGCCGCGGCCAGCGCCTCGGCCTCGGGCAGCGCGGCGAAGGTGCCGATGGCGTCGATGCGGCGGTCGAAGTCGTACAGCGAGGCGGGCCGCTTCTCGGCGACGGCGGCGAAGTGCTGGGTGGGCACGCCCTTGTCGGCGTAGTAGCCGCGCAGGCGATCGAGGATGAAGTCGTAGAGGTCGGCCGCGAGGCTTTCGTTGGGAACGAGGTCGATGTCAGACGCCTTCCCCGGCGATTTCGCCTCCGGTGTTGCGGACGGCGCCACGGCGGGCGCCGCCGCGGCTTGCATCGCGCCGCGCGCCGACGCGACCGCGGATGCGAGCAGCATGCGCAGGTCGAGGTCCAGTCCACTTTCGATCACCGTCCGCGCCAGCCCCAGCGCACTGCGCCGCAGCGCGAACGGATCCTTGTTCCCGGTCGGCTTGAGCCCGGCCGCGAAGCCGCCAGCCAGGGTGTCGAGGCGCTCGGCGATCGCCAGCACCTTGCCCAGCGGCGAGAGCGCGATGTCGTCGGCGGAGAAGCGCGGCTGCCAGGCCTCGTCGATGGCGTTGGCCACCGCGGCGCGCGCGTCCAGCGACAGGTCGGAGAGCGAGGCGTCCTGCATCGCGTAGTGGCGGCCGGCGATGCCCTGCAGCTCGGGGAACTCGTTGACCAGGCGCGATTGCAGGTCCGCCTTCGACAGCATCGCGGCGCGGCGCGCGAGCGCGGCGTCCACGCCCACGCGCGGCGCGATCGCCTCCGCCAGCGCCGCCACGCGCTCGACCTTGTCGGCGATCGTGCCGAGCCTGGCCTGGTAGGTGACCGTCGCCAGGCCGTCGTTCATCGACGCCAGTCCCTGCTTCATGTCCTCGACGAAGAAGAAGCGCGCGTCGGCGAAGCGCGGGCGGATCACGCGCTCGTAGCCCTTGCGGACCTCGGCCTCGTCCTTCGATTCGATGTTGGCGATGCCGACGAAATGCTCGGCCAGGCGGCCGCCGTCGCCGAGCACCGGGAAGAACTTCTGGTTGGCCTCCATCGTCGCCACCAGCGCCTCGTGCGGCACGCCGAGGAACTCGGGCTCGAACGCGCACAGCACCGCCTTCGGCCATTCCACCAGGCACTCGACCTGGGCGAGGTTGCCGGGGTCGATGCGCGCGTGGCCGCCGGCGCGCACCGCCGCGGCCTCGACCTCGGCGACGATGCGCGCGCGGCGCTCGGCCGGGTCCACCAGCACCTTCGCGCCGCGCAGCGCGTCGACGTAGTCCTCGGGCCGGCCGACCCACACCGGCTTGTCGTGCATGAAGCGGTGGCCGCGGCTCATGCGGTCGGACTTCGCGCCGAAGGCCTCGCACGCGACCACCTCGCCGCCGAGCAGCGCCACCAGCCAGTGCACCGGGCGTGCGAACGCGTACTCGTGCGCGCCCCAGCGCATCGGCCTGGGGATCGGCATCGCGGCGATCGCCTCGCGCAGCACCTCGGGCAGCAGCTCGACGGTGCGCGCGCCGGGCGCGGTCGCGCGGTGCACGAAGCGCTCGCCCTTGTTGTCGGTGGCGCGCGCGAGCGCGGTCCAGTCGACGCCGGCCTTGGCGGCGAAGCCCTGCAGCGCGCGCGTGGGCTGGCCGTCGGCGTCGAGCGCGACGTTGAGGTAGGGGCCGAACACCTCCGAGGCCTGCTCCGGCTGCGCGACCGCGACACCGGCGAGCAGCACCGCGAGCCGGCGCGGGGTGTACAGCGGCCTGGCGCCGTCGCGGTCGAAGCCGACGCCGCGCTTTTCCAGCGCGTCGCGGACGCCGTCGAGGAACGCCTGCGCCAGCCCCGGCAGCGCCGCGACCGGCAGCTCGTCCGTGCCCAGTTCGATCAGGAGCGATTGCGTGTCCGACATCGAAAGCCTCTTGCCTTTGAAACCACCCCTTCGCGGGGGAGGATTCCCTCAGCCTTGAAGTCCTCCCCTTCAAGGGGAGGATTTAGGTGGGGATGGTGTTCGCGTCGCCGTGCAGCCGACCCCATCCCCACCCCGGCCCTCCCCTTGAAGGGGAGGGGGAAAACCGCGGCCCTCCCTTGGAGGGGAGGGAGAAAAAGTCACGCCGCCCGCGCGGCCTGCTTCAGCCCCGGGAAGCCGAGCTTCTCGCGCTGCGCCAGGTACGCCTGCGCCACCGCCTGCGACAGCCGGCGCACGCGCAGGATGTAGCGCTGGCGCTCGGTGACGCTGATCGCGCGGCGCGCGTCGAGCAGGTTGAAGCTGTGCGAGGCCTTGATCGCCTGCTCGTAGGCCGGCAGCGGCAGGCCGAGCTCGACCAGCCGCAGTGCCTCGGCCTCGCAGGCGTCGAAGCGGTGGAACAGCTCCGCCACGTCGGCGTGCTCGAAGTTGTAGGCGCTGTGCTCGACCTCGTTCTGGTGGTAGACCGCGCCGTAGGTCACCGGCGCGCCGTCCGGGCCGTGCGTCCACACCAGGTCGAACACGTTGTCGACGTTCTGCAAATACATGCACAGCCGCTCGAGGCCGTAGGTGATCTCGCCCAGCACCGGCCTGCATTCCAGCCCGCCGGCCTGCTGGAACCAGGTGAACTGGGTGACTTCCATGCCGTTGAGCCAGACCTCCCAGCCCAGGCCCCAGGCGCCGAGCGTCGGCGATTCCCAGTTGTCCTCGACCAGGCGCAGGTCGTGCACGCGCGGGTCCACGCCCAGCGCCTTGAGCGAGTCGAAGTACAGCTCGACGATGTTGTCGGGGCTGGGCTTCATCGCCACCTGGTACTGGTAGTAGCGCTGCAGGCGGTTGGGGTTCTCGCCGTAGCGGCCGTCGGTGGGGCGGCGGCAGGGCTGCACGTAGGCCGCGTTCCACGGCTCCGGCCCGATCGAGCGCAGGAAGGTGGCCGGGTGGAAGGTGCCGGCGCCGACCTCCAGGTCGAGCGGCTGCACCAGCACGCAGCCCTGGGCCGCCCAGTAGGCGTTGAGCTGCTGGATGAGCTGCTGGAAGGTCGGTCCCTGCATCGGAGCGGCGCCGCGGAAAGGCCGGCCAGTATAGCCACGGGCGCCGCGGCACCCGCGACGCGCGGCGCCCGGGCGGGGATAATCGCGGCCATGCCCACGCCCGCCGCCATGCCATTCCTGATCCTCGAGACCGGCCAGCCGGTCGCCTCGATGCGCCGCCACGGCGGCTTCCCGCACTGGATCCGCAGCGCCGCCGGGCTCGGCCGCGACGAGGTCACGGTGCTGGACGTCGAATCCGGCGCGCTGCTGCCCGCGCACGACGGCCTGGCCGGCGTGATCGTCACCGGCTCCGGCGCGATGGTCACCGACCGCCGCGACTGGAGCGAGCGCAGCGCCGCCTGGCTGCGCGAGGCGGTGCACGCCGGGGTGCCGGTGTTCGGCATCTGCTACGGCCACCAGCTGTTGGCGCACGCGCTCGGCGGCGAGGTCGGCGACAACCCGAACGGGCGCGAGATGGGCACGGTCGCGATCGACCTGCTGGCCGGCGCCGGCGACGACCCGCTGTTCGCCGGCCTGCCGGCGCGCTTCGCCGCCCAGGCCACCCACCTGCAGAGCGTGCTGCGCGTGCCGGAAGGCGCCACGGTGCTGGCGCGCTCGATCGACGACGCCTGCCACGCGTTCCGCTGGGGCGAGGCGGCGTGGGGCGTGCAGTTCCACCCCGAGTTCAGCACGGTGCACATGCGCGGCTACGTGCAGGCGCGCGCCGACGCGCTGCGCCGCGAAGGCCGCTGCGCGAAGCGCCTCGCGGCCGACGTCGCCGCCGCGCCGCACGCGCGGCGGGTGCTGCGGCGGTTCGTGCGGCATGCCAGGAATCGTGCGTCGTGATTCGGGATTGGTGATCCGGTAGTCGGGTTCGGGTTCGGGCTCAGCCGGGCGTCGTCGTCGCTGTCATCCCGAGTGCAGCGAGGGATCCGGTGGTGGGAGGCAGATCCCTCGCTGCGCTCGGGATGACAGCAATCCGCGATCCGGCGGTTTGAATCACCAATCAGACTCACGGCTCACGGCTCACGAATCACAACGCCACCCGACCCCGCCCGCCGCGTACGATGGCGATCCGGGCCTCATCCCACGCAAGAGACGCAATACATGCACACCCATGCGAATGGTCCCGCCGCCGGCTGGTCCTGGCTGATGCAGGCGGTCAACCTCGGGCGCCGCGATCCGCGCGCGGTGTTCGGCGCGGTGGCGCTGCTGGCGCTGGTGGCGCTGCTGCCGAGCCTGGTGCAGGTCGCGCTGCAGTCGGTGGTCGGCACCGATCCCACCGCGACGATGGCCGTGCTCGCCGCCTGCACGCTGGTGATGGTGGTGGTCTACCCGCTGCTGATCGGCGGCGTGCTGCGGGTGATCGACGCCGCCGAGAACGGCCGTCCCACCCATGCCACCGCGATGTTCGACGCCTTCCGCGCCGGCAGCGGGCGCGGCCGCCTGGTCGGCTTCGGGCTGGCGATGTTCGCCGCCTACCTGGTGGTGTTCGTGGCGGTGGTGTGGCTGTTCGGGCAGGACTTCTTCGGCTGGTACATGCAGCTGGTCACCGCCGGCAGCCAGGAGGACCAGGCCACGGTCGCGAAGCTGATGCAGGATCCGCCCGACGGGCTCGGCACGATGATGGCGCTGGGCACGCTGGCCGGGCTGTTCTTCGCCGGCGTGTACGCGATCGGCTTCGGCCAGGTGGCGCTGCGCGGGCGCAGCGTCGGCGGCGCGCTCGCCGACGGCGTCGCCGGCACGCTGAAGAACGTGCTGCCGATCCTGCTGCTGGCGGTGGTGGCGTTCTGCGCGTTCCTGGCGCTCGCGCTGGTGGTGGCGCTGGTGGGCGGGCTGCTGGCGCTGGTCGGCGGGATGGTGCATCCGCTGCTGGCCGCGCTGCTGGTCGCGCCGGTGTACATGGGCATGCTGCTGGTGATGTACGTGGTGATGTTCGGCGTCATGTACTTCATGTGGCGCGACGTGTGCGGCGAGCCGCCGGCGCCGCCGCCGGGCCACGTCGCGCTCTGACCCGGATTCTCGTGGGAGCGGCTTCAGCCGCGAGCTTTTCGATGGCTGCCGGGGCCGGCAAAGCTCGCGGCTGAAGCCGCTTCTACCGGAAGCCGGCGGCTCAGATCCCCAGCGCCGCGTCGATCCCCGCCTGCAGCGCATCGCGCGTCGCGCCGCAGAAGGCGAGCGTCGCCCACAGCAGCGCCAGCGCCAGCAGCCACAACCATGCGCGCGCCCAGGCGGGCGGCGTCGATGCGCCCGCGTCCTGCACGACGCGCGTGCCGGCGAGGCGGTCGTGCAGCGCGCGGTGCTCCGGCGCCACCAGCGCCAGGGCGTGGCCGAGGTTGAGGGTGAGCCAGGACAGCGTGCCGGCGACGTGGCGCAGCAGCGCGCGCGCCGGCCCGATCCGCGCGCCGGACGCGTCGACCACGCGCAGGCCGAGCGCGCGCTGGCCCGGCGTCGCCTGCCGCGGCAAAGCCTCGAACCACGCATGCCAGGCCGCGCCGAGCAGGGCGAAGCCCAGCAGCGGCGGCCAGCACAGTGTCCACAGCGCGTGCTCGAGCGCGGCGATGCCCGCCCGCAGGGCCGGGTCGGCGAGCCAGCGCGCCGCCAGCGCGGCGGGATCGACGCCGGACTGCACCGCCTCGCCGAGGCTGCGACCGGCGGCGTCCAGCAGCGCGAGGTAGTCGCGCGCCACCGCGGCCGCGCCTTCGCGCAAGTGGCGCCAGCCGGACAGGAGCACGGGCAGCGCGAGCAGCGCCGCGTCCAGCGACCAGGCCGCGCAGCGCCGCCAGAACCCGGCCGCGGCCGCCATCAGCCGGCGCGCGGGTCGGACGAGGCGTCCGGCGACTCCGGCTTCGGCGCCACCGCGCGCGCGGCGATGATGCCGGCCTCGTAGAGCAGGATCATCGGGATCGCCAGCAGCAGCTGCGAGACCACGTCCGGCGGCGTGATCACCGCGGCGACGATGAAGATGCACACGATCGCGTAGCCGCGCCATTCCTTCAGCTGCGCCGGCGTCACCCAGCCCAGCAGCACCAGGATCACCAGCGCCACCGGCAGCTCGAAGCTGGCGCCGAAGGCGAGGAAGATCACCAGCACGAACTCGAGATAGGCGTTGATGTCCGGCGTGATCGCGACGATGTCCGGCTTGAAGCGCAGCAGGAAGTTGAACACCATCGGCAGCACGAGGAAGTACGCGAACGCGCAGCCGGCGTAGAACAGCGCCACCGCCGAGGCCAGCAGCGGCACCGCCAGCCGCTTCTCGCGCCGGTACAGGCCCGGCGCGATGAATGCCCACGCCTGGTAGAGCAGCCACGGCGCCGCCGCGAACATCGCCACGAAGAAGGTCAGCTTGACCGGCGCGAAGAACGCGCCGGCCGGGTTCATCGCGATCATCTGCTGGCCGGCGGGCAGCCGCGAGACCAGCGGCGCGGCCAGCCAGGTGTAGAGCGTGCTGGTGAACGGCAACAACGCGGCCACCATCACCACCAGCCCGACGATCCCGCGCAGCAGCCGCGAGCGCAGTTCGACCAGGTGCCCGAGCAGGCTGTCCTGGCTCTCGTCAGGCGTGTCGGGCGTCGTCGTCATCGCGGGCCTGCACGGTGGCGTCGTCGGTTTCCGGTTCCGGCTCGTAGCCGGGCGTCTCGCGGCGGTCGGTGGGCGTCACCGCGGCCGGCGCGCGCGCGGCGGCGATGGCCCGCGCCTGTTCGCGCACGTCGTCGAACTCGCGCCGCGCCTGCTCGTCGGCCTCGCGCACCGAGGCGTCGATGTCGCGCAGCGCGCCCTGCGCGTCGTGCAGGCTGCGCTTGAGCTCGTCGGAGGCGAGCTCGCGCTCCAGCTCGCTGCGCACCGAATACCACTGCGCGCGCGCGCGCCGCACCCACAGCCCGGCGAAGCGCGCCGCCTTCGGCAGCCGCTCCGGGCCGAGCACCAGCAGCGCCACCACGGCGATGACGAGGAGTTCGGTGAACCCGATGTCGAACATGGCAGGCCGCGCGCCGCGGCGTCAGCGCGGGACGTTGTCGTCGTTGCGCTGCTGCTCGGACTGGCTGCTGTCCTGGCGCGACTGGTCGCCGATCTGGGCGGCCGGCTTGTCTTCGTCGCGCATGCCCTTCTTGAATTCCTTGACGGCGCTGCCGAGGTCCTTCGCCCCGCTGGTCAGTCGCTTGGTGCCGAAGATCAGCAGCACGACCGCGAGCACGATCAGCCAGTGCCAGATGCTGAAACCGCCCATGGCTTGTCTCGCATGTACGTTGGAGGAACGCGAAGGATAGCGCAGCGCGCCTGTACCGGGACCGGCGCGGCCGTGCGCGGCGCCGGGTCCGGGGGCGTGTTCAGGGGGTCGTCGGCAGCGGCTCGGTGGTCGCCGGGTTGTCCTCGACCGGCTGGAACGGCTGCGGCTGCGGGTCGGCCGGCTGCGCCTGCGGCTGGGCGGTGGTCGCCGCCGGCAGCGGCTGCGTCGTGGGGACGGCCGGCTGCGCGGCGACCGGCGGCCGCGCGGCCGCGTCGGTGCCGCGCGCGCTGCGCGCCGCCGCGGTGGCTTCCTCGAGCTCGTCGCGGAACGCGACCACGGCCGACGACGGCGCGCCGGGCGCACGGCCCTCGAACACCATCCGCGGCGTGGTGTCGCGGCCGTAGACCGCCTCGTCGGCGGCGTCGTCGATCGTCAGCACCGCGCCGTCCAGCGCGACGCCGGCGAACAGCCCGCGCGCGCGCGACCACGACCAGATCTCGGCCTTGAGCTGGCCGTCGGTGGCCAGCGACGCGTTGCGCCCGACCGGGCCGGCGGCGACGCCCGCGTCGGCGCCGAGGGTGACCTTGCCGTTGACGATCGATTCCAGGCTGCGGTCGTTGCGGAACACCAGCACGATGTCCGACGACTGCACGCCGGCCTGGAAGCCGATGCTGCCGCCGGTGAGCTTGACGAACACCGGGTTGGACCAGGTGCCGTCGGGCGACTTCACCGACATCAGGCCGTGGCCGCTGCGGCCGCCGAGCACCAGCCCGACCTTGAGCGAATCGGGCACCACCACTATCGCGCGCGCCTCGTCGAGCAGCTTGTCCGGGATCGCCGATTCCGGGATCGCCTGGATGTCGGTAAGCACGCGCACCGCGTTCTGCGCGCGCGCGTCCTCGTCGGCGCCGGCGTGCGCCGAGGTGGCCACGCCCAGCGACAGGGCCAGCGCCGCGGCGAGCAGCGCGCCGCGCGGCGAAACGGTGGCGCGCTGCGCGCGCGGGCGGAAGGCGTTCGACAGGGGCATGGCGGGCTCCGGGGCAGGAAAAGCGTCGCGACGCCGCGACGCGGTCGGCTCAGGCTAGTGGCGGCGGGATGAATCGATTCTGAGGAAGCGCATGCGATCCTATGCCGATGCCAGCCGATCCCGCCCGCACGCCAGCAGCCGGCACCGCCGCGCCCGGCACCGACACGCCGCACGGCCTGCTCCTGGTCAACCTCGGCACGCCGTCCGCGCCCACGGCCGCGGCGGTGCGCCGCTACCTCGCCGAGTTCCTTGCCGACCGCCGCGTCGTGCAGATCCCGCGGCTGCTGTGGTGGCCGCTGCTGCACGGGGTGATCCTGCCGCTTCGCTCGCCGCGGGTGGCGCGCAAATACGCCGAGATCTGGATGGAGGGCGGCTCGCCGCTGGCGGTGCACACGCGTCGCCTGGCCGATGCGGTGCAGGCGCGCCTGCCCGGCATGCGCGTCGCCCACGCGATGCGCTACGGCGGGCCGGCGATCGCCGACGCGGTCGCCGCGCTGCGCGCGCAGGGCTGCGCGCGGGTGCTGGTGCTGCCGCTGTACCCGCAGTATTCGACCACCACCACGGCGTCGGTCGCCGACGCGCTGGCGGCGGTGGCGGAGGATCCAGGCGCGCCGGCGCTGCGCATGGTCGAGCAGTACGCGACCGACGCCGGCCTGGTCGCCGCGCTCGCCGACAGCGTACGCGCGCACTGGCAGGCGCACGGCCGCGGCGAACGGCTGCTGCTGTCCTTCCACGGCATCCCGCAGCGGCTGGCCGACGCCGGCGATCCCTACGGCGCGCAGTCCCACGCCACCGCGGCCGCGCTCGCGCAGGCGCTCGGGCTCGGGCCGGGCGAGTGGCTGGCCACGTTCCAGTCGCGCTTCGGCCGCGAGCAGTGGCTGCAGCCGGCCACCGACGTCACGGTGCGCGCGCTCGGCGCCTCCGGCGTGCACCGCGTCGACGTGATCTGCCCGGGCTTCGCGGTCGACTGCCTGGAGACGCTGGAGGAAATCGCGATCCAGAATGCCGGCTTCTTCCGCGCCGCCGGCGGGCAGGCGCTGTCCTACATCCCCTGCCTCAACGACGCGCCCGCGCACGCCGACGCGCTGGCGGCGCTGGCGCTGCGCGAGTCCGCCGCGTGGCGCTGATGCGCGAGTTCGCGCTCGACGTCCCGCCGGGGCGCATCGCGGGCCTGCGCTGGGGCGAGCCCGGCGCGCCGCGCGTGCTGGCGCTGCACGGCTGGCTCGACAACGCCGCCAGCTTCGTGCCGCTGGCGGCGCGCCTGCCCGGCATCGACCTGGTCGCGCCCGACCTGCCCGGCCACGGCCGCAGTGCGCACCTGCCGCCGGGCGCCGACTATTCCTTCGCCGGCGCCCTGCACGCGGTGCTCGACATCGCGGACGCGCTGGGCTGGGACGAGTTCGCCCTGCTCGGGCATTCGATGGGCGCGGGCATCGCCAGCCTGGTCGCCGCCGGCAGCCCGCGGCGGGTGCGGCGGCTGCTCGCGATCGAGGCGCTGGGCGCGCTGGCCGAGGCGCCGGACAACATGGTGCGGCGGCTGCGCGACGCGGTCGCGGCGACGCGCGCGCTGCCGGGCAAGCGGCTGCGGGTCTTCCCCGAGCTGGAACCGGCGATCCGCGCGCGCATGCAGGCCAACGAGCTGGGCGAGGACGCGGCGCGGCTGCTGGTCGAGCGCGGCGTGCAAGCCACGGAAGGCGGCTGGCAGTGGAGCAGCGACCCGCGCCTGACCCTGCCGACGATGGTGCGGATGACCGAGGCGCAGGTGCGCAACCTGGTCGCCGGCATCCAATGCCCGGCGCGCGTGCTCTACGCCGACCCGCCGCAGGCCTACCTGCCCGAGCCGCTGCGCAGCGAGCGCACCGCGCTGATGCCGCGCGGCGAGCAGGTCGTCATCAGCGGCGGCCACCACCTGCACATGGAGGATCCGGACGCGGTGGCGGCGGCGATCGGGGACTTCTTCCTGCGCTGAGCGCGCTCGCCGGGCTGCGGGAGTCGCCAGCGGTGCGGTGCGGTGTCGAGCGGGTCGAGGATGCGCGGCCTACGGCGCGTCGTTGCGCAGTTGCACGTTCATCGTCACCCCGTGCAGGCCGCCGCCGCCGTTGAACGACAGCACCGCCGCGCGCTGGTCCTTCTCGTAGGTGAGCACCGCGCTGTCGCCGGATTCCTGCATCGCCAGGGTCTGGGTCCAGCCGCGCGCGCGCATCGCCGCGCTGGCGGCGCCGAACAGGCCGGGCACGCGCCCCGGCACGTGCAGGCTCAGCACGCGCAGGCGGCCGCGATCCATCACGCTGTCGATGCGGTATTGCGGCGGCAGGTAGACGTCGTCGGGGAAGTCCGCCGGCAGCGCCAGCGCATCCTCGTCCTCCGGCGCGGCCGCGCCGCCGCCCGTGCTGGTCGCGACGGCGGGATGGCCGATGTCGGACGCCAACGCCTCGCGCGCAGGGCGGCAGGCCGACACGGCGAGCAAGGCCAGGGCGAGCGCGGCGAGCGCGGCGAGCGCGGCGAGCGCGGGCAGCAGGGGCGGGCGGCTGGGCACGATGACGGGTTTCCCTTCGGCCGGAGACGGCCGCGGACACACGGGAAAACGCGCTGAACGCGTTCAGCAGGCCAGCAGGCGCCGCAGTCCCGCCTTCAGCCGGCGTCCCTCGGCGTGGAACCAGTCGCGCTGGTCGCGCCAGCCGGGGAAGCGCGCCTCGACCTCGCGCCAGAACGCCGGCGAGTGGTCGCGATGGACCAGGTGGCAGAGCTCGTGCACCAGCACGTACTCGAACGCCGCCGGCGGGCCCAGCACCAGCGACAGGTCCAGCGACATCGCCTCGTCCGGCGCCAGCGAGCCCCACTGCGACGACATCACCTTGAAGCGGATCCGCGCCGGCGCGCGCGGCAGCGTCGGCAGGTGGCGCGGCAGCCAGCGGCCGAGGTCGGCGCGCCCCTGCGCCTCGTAGAAGTCGCGCAGCGCGCGCCGCAGCGTCGCCGCGCCGGCGCGCGGCGGGGCCTGCATGCACAGGCCCTCGCCGTCAGGCTCCAGCCGCGCGTAGCGGCCTGCCTCCCAGCGCAGCGGCAGCAGTTGCCCGCGCAGCGGCAGCCGGGCGGTGGCGCCCGCCTGCAGCGGCGCGATGCCGTCGTCGTCGGCGTGCAACGCCAGCTGCGCGAGCAGCCAGTCGCCGTGCTCGCGCACGAAGCGCTCGCCGGACACCAGGCTGGCGCGCCGCGGCAGGGTCAGGCGCGCGCCGCGCTCGTCCACCGCCAGCCGCAGCCGCCGCGCGCGCGGATCGCGCACGCGCTGGATCTCGACACGGCTGCCGTCGTCGAACTCGAACGCGAACGTATCGCGCTCGATCGCGCGCGGCTTCGGCGTCAGCAGGCGGGAGAGGGGCATGGGCGAATGCTTGGGCGGCGGGGCGTCGCTGTCAACGCATCTGTCGTTGTAGGAGCGCCCCGTGGGCGCGATGCTTTCGCAAGGAAGGCGATCGCGCCCAAGGGGCGCTCCTACAGGAAGTCACGCATCGGCCTTCGAGAGCTTCAGCGCCGGCTCCAGCAGCGCGAACAGGCGCTTGAGCTCGCCGGCCATCAGCGCGAAGCGCGCGTCGAGCTCGGCGCGGATGTCGTCGGGCTCGCCGCCCTCGAGCTGGTCGACCACGCCGTCGAGGAACTTGAGCTTGCGGATGACCAGGTCCTCGCCGAGCACGAACGAGACGTGGTCGTCGAGCACCAGCGCCAGCTTCGTGACCTGCTTGCCGGACTCCAGGTGCTTGGCGATCTCGTCCGACTGCAGCTCCTGGTGCTGGCACTTGACCACCGCGCCGTGCTCGGCGGCGTCCTTGAGCTCGCATTCCTCGCCGAGCGAGAAACCGTCCGGCAGCGGCTCGCCGGCGATCCAGCCGGTCAGCACCGAGCGCGGCGCGACCTCGGCGTTGACCGGCAGCGCCGGGAAGCTGCCCAGCGCGTGGCGGATCTCCGAGACCACGCCTTCGGCGTTCTTGCGCGAGGAGGTGTCGACGATGCACAGGCCATGCTGCAGGTCGAGCATCGCGTCGGTGCGCGAGGGCCGCACGAACGCGCGTGGCAGCAGCTCGTGCACCAGGTCTTCCTTGAGCCGCTTGCGCGCGCGCCCACCGGGCTTGCGGCCCTCGCGCTCCTCCATCTCGGCGACCTTCTTGGCCAGCAGGTCGTTGACCACCGCGGCCGGCAGCAGCTTGTCCTCGCCGCCGACGGTGAGCCACACCGCGTCCTCGACCTGGTGGGTGAGCGCCTCGGCGTCGCGCCCGAACGGCGAAACGAAGCCGCGCGAGGACAGCTCCAGCGCGCCGACCGGCTTGAGCGGGAAGTCGGCCAGCTGCGTTTCCAGCGCGGACAGGTCGAGGGAGGTGGGGAAGCGGAACAGGGTGAGGTTGCGGAAGAACATCGGGGGTCCGGGAATGGGGAATCGGGAAATGGGGAAGCGCAAAACGGAAGCGCGAAGCGGAAGCGGGAAAAACCAGCCCGTCATTCCCGCGCAGGCGGGAATCCAGGGACGTACGCCGTTGACCGATGCGCAGACAACGTCCCCGGATTCCCGCCTGCGCGGGAACGGCGATCAAGGAGGTGGAGACATCAGCCTTTGCCGCGACCGGCGTCGGCGTCGAGACGCGCATCGCCGCGCGCGCCGGCCTGCTCGCCGGCCAGCCAGGCATGCGCATCCGCCAGCGCGCCGCCCTCGCGGCGGCCCAGCGCCAGGAAGTCGAACAGCCTCGGGTCGCTCAGCTGCGACGGCCGGATGTCGCCCAGCGCGCGCGCGATCTGCTCCACGCGCCCCGGCGACTCGTGCTCCCACTGCTCCAGCATCCGCTTGACCTGCTTGCGCTGCAGGTTCTCCTGCGAGCCGCACAGGTTGCAGGGGATGATCGGGAACGCCTTCGCCTCCGCGTACGCCGCGATGTCGTCCTCGCGCACGTAGGCCAGCGGGCGGATCACCACGTGCTTGCCGTCGTCGCTGAGCAGCTTCGGCGGCATGCCGGAGACCTTGGCGTGGAAGAACAGGTTGAGGAAGAACGTCGCCACCAGGTCGTCGCGGTGGTGGCCGAGCGCGATTTTGGTGAAGCCCCGTTCCTCCGCGAACGTGTACAGCGCACCGCGCCGCAGCCGCGAGCACAGCGAGCACATCGTCTTGCCCTCGGGCACGACGCGGGTGACGACCGAATACGTGTCCTGCTCGAGGATCTGGAAGTCCACGCCGAGCGAGCGCAGGTAATCGGGCAGCACGTGTTGCGGGAAGCCCGGCTGCTTCTGGTCGAGGTTGACCGCGGTGAGCGAGAATGACACCGGCGCCTTCGCCTGCAGTTGCAGCAGGATGTCGAGCATGGTGTAGCTGTCCTTGCCCCCGGACAGGCACACCATCACCCGGTCGCCGTCCTCGATCATGCCGAAGTCGGCGATCGCGCGGCCGACCTGGTGGCGCAGGCGCTTGGCGAGCTTGTGGCGCTCGCGCTCCGCGCGCTCGCGCTCGGCGCGCTGGCCGGTTGCGCGCGGGGCGGGTTCTTGCAGGGGCAGGACGATGCTCATGGACCCCACATTCTACCGGCCGCGCGCTGTCCACGGGCCGCCGTCGCGCGGTGACGCCGGCGCCGGCGCGCGGTGTAAGCTCGGCCGCGATGGAACCCGCCAACGACGCCGTGATCAGCCAGAAGCTCGCCGAGCTCAAGCTCGAGCACCGCGACCTCGACCTCGCGATCGCGCGCCTGCAGGCCGACATCCAGGCCGACGAGCTGGCGGTCAAGCGGATGAAGAAACGCAAGCTGCAGCTCAAGGACCAGATCGCGCGGCTCGAATCCGACCTGATTCCCGACGAGCCGGCATAGGTCCACGGGCGGCGAGCAACGCCTCCGCCTCCTGCAGGCGCGGCTCGCCCGGGGGCACGAACGGCGAGAGCATGGCGCGGCACGCCAGGGCGCGGACACGCGCATCCCGGCGGTCGCCGCGCTGCATCGCCCGATGCGCATGCAGACATTGCGCTTCCGCCCGCAGCGGGTGCGGCGCCGGAAACTCGCGCGACAGGGCGTCATCGAGCAGGTCCAGCAATTCGTCCGTCGCCGCGGCATCGCCAAGCGCAAGCGCGACCCGCACCCATCGCGAGGTGCGTTCGGCAATGCGGCTGTGCGGGTCGAAGACGACTCCGCGATCGCGCCAGGCCGCGTCGAGCCGGGCCTGGGCGCTGGCCCGGCTGCCGCCGCGGGCCTCGGCCCAGGCCAGGTTTGCTTCCGCCAGCAACCGCAGCGGGTGCATCGGCTTGAGCGTGCCCTGCCAGGCATCGAGCAGCGACTGCTGGAGGGCCGCGGCCTCCTGCCACCGCCCTTGGCGCAGGCGGATCTCGGCGCGCCAGATGTTGGGCATCTGCGCTTCCACCTGGCCGGCACCCTGGGTGCGCGAGAAACGGTCGCGCGCCTCCAACAGCATGGCCTCGGCGTCAGCGTAGTCGCCCTTTTCCACCATCACGCTGCCCAGTGAGTTGTAGGCCCAGCCGAGCCACGTACTGTCCCGCCCCCCTTGTCGGTACAGGGCCAGGAGGGCCTGGAAATGCCGCAGTGCATCGTCGAAGCGCCCCGTGTTGCGCGCGCACAGCCCCAGCGCCCAGCGCAGTTCACCGAGGGACCTGGTGTCGCCGGTGAACGCGTTCGCGGACAGCAGCGGACCCAGCAGCGCCCGCGCCTCGGTGTAGCGACCCTGCTCGGTGCGCAGCTGTCCCAGCTTGAGCGTCGCATACGGCACGTCGGCGTTGGCACGGCGCGCATGCGCCAGCGCGGACAGGCACGCCTGCTCCGCGCTCCGCAAGTCGCCGGCGATCCGGTGCACGTCGCAAAGCCCGGCCTCGACCCGCGCGAGGTCCGCGCCTTGCTCGCCGGGGAGTGCGCGGTACAGCGCGCGCGCGCGCTCGAATTCGGCAACCGCCGCCGCGTGGCGGTCGCGGGCGAACAGGACCGAGCCCACCATCGCGTGCACCGCCGCGGCGGATGCCGGATCGTCGTGCAGGCGCCGGTCCACCCTCGCTGCCGCCCGTTCGACCGCCGCCGACAGGCTGATGCCGGGGGGCGTGGCCGCATCGTCGTAGGCATCCCCCTGCCCGAAGATGTCGCGGTTGATGAAGTCGAGCACCGCCTGGTGCTGGCGGGCCCGGCCTTCCGCCTCGCGACGCGCGGTCTGCGCAGCCGCGTACATCGCGAACGTCCCCGCCAGGCCCAGTGCGAGCAGCGCGAAGGCAGCCACTCCGAGCCGCCAGCGACGCCGATGGCGCGCGATCTGCTGGACTCTCGCATGGTCGAGCCGTCGCGACTCGTGCTCGGCCTCGATCGCCTGCCGCCGCCGGCCAAGCGTGGACAGCCGCGTCGCCAGGGCCCGCGCGTCGACCTGGCGCCGTTCCGGGTTGGAGGCCGCAGCAAGCGCGATGTCTTCGCGCAGCAGCCCGTCCGGAACGTCGGCTTCCCATCCCGGCGCGAGTGACCTGCGCAGGTCGCCCACCAGCAACTGGTACACCAGCACGCCCAAGGCAAACACGTCGCTGCGCTGCGTGGCGACCTCTCCGGCGATCACTTCGGGAGCGAGGTACAGCATGCTGCCGGCGTGCGGCGCCGACGCGAGGTCGGTCGCGATGCTCATGGTGATGCCGAAATCGGCGAGGTGCGGCGTTTGCGCGGTGCCGCCGGCGCCCAGGTCCGACACCACGATGCGCCAATCGCCGTCGGGATCCGCCACCGGATACAGGTTTTCCGGCTTCAGGTCCTTGTGGAGGATGCCGATCTCGTGCAGCGCGGCAACGGTCTCGCACAGCCGCACGCAAAGGGCCATCCGCGTGGCAGGGTCGATCGCAGCCAGCCCTCCATGCGAGGCCGCCCAGTCCGCGAGATTGCCTTGCGCATAGAGCGGCAGCTCGATGAAGAAGGGCGGGTGGCTGAGGTTGAAGCCCAGCACGGGGGCGACATCGGGAAGGCCCCCCTTGACCGCCATGATGTACCGGGCCAGCGCGATCTCGCGCTTGAGGCAGCGCAACCCGAACTCGCCGGTCGCAAGCTTGACGGCGCGCGGCTCGCTGCCCTGCGAGGTCGCCTGGAAGGTCACGCCGCTTCGACCCTCGCCGAGACGGCGCCCTAGGTACCAGCCCATTCGATGGGGCAGGCGGTCGCCTTCGTGCAGGTGCGCGGCTTCGTGCGGATAGGCAGGCGCCTGGTCCGACGAACCGGCCTGGAAGGCCACCGCGACGGCGAGCCGGTAGCCATAGCCATGGACCGCCCGGATCGCGCCGCCGTCGTCGCCCAGCGCCTGCCGCAGGCGGCTCACCGCCTTGGCCAGCGAGTTCTCGGAGACGACGCGGCCGGGCCAGCCCGCTTCAAGCAACTCGTCCTTGGTCACCACCTCGCCGGCATGGCGCAGCAACGCCAGCAGCACGTCGTAACTGCTTCGGTCCAGCCGGGCCACGGCGGTGCCAACGTGGACCGCTGCCGACCGCTCGTCGAGCGCCACTGCCCCGAATCGCCAGACGCCCGCTTGCGACCGGCCCGGCGTCGTCGATGAATCCACCACGGTCCCCTTCCGCAGCGACAGGGTCCCAGCATCACCCGGGCGCGCCACTGCCGGCAAGCGATTCAGAACCTTTCAGAACCATTCAGGAGGTGGGAAAGACCGGCGCACAGGGGGCGCCGAGGATGGCGACCTCATGGGCAGCGGCGAGAAGCGAGCGATGGGCGTGGCGATCCCGACCGACGGGCGATCCGAGCTGCGCTGGACGGCCGTGCTCGAGTCGGCCCAAGCCGAGCTTGCACAGAAGTTGGCGCGATCCATCGCCATTGGCGGCTTCGGGCATCGGCCCTACCTCGGTTGGCTGGGCCTGGAGTCGGCCGCATGCCGGCTTGGCGTGCTGTCCCTGGATGCGGTCGCGCGCTGGCACGGTCACCAGGTGCGCCTTCGCGAAGCGGCGAAGGCCTGGGGTTCGCGGCTGCATGCGCTGGCGCAGGCTGCGGAAGGCGACGCGTATGCGCTGGGGGGCAGCCCTCTTGCGCCACAGCGGGCGCTGCTGCAATGGCAGGCCTTCATTTCGATGGCGGCGGCGTCGCAGCGCGCCGGCGAGGTGCTCGGCGGAGCCCTCCTGCAGACGCACCTGTCGGCGGGGCCGGTGCGACCGCTCCTGGCGGCCATCGCACGTCTTCCGGACGGCCTGCTGGCCGATCGGTACGTGCAACGGCGGCTCATGGACGACGTGGACGTATCCGACCGCGACGCGCTGCTGGACGCCTATGCGCAATCCGCGCTCGCCGTCGGTGCCCGGCGTGCCGCCGGCTGGTATGCCGCGGCGCTACGCCCGGTCCTGACCCACCAGGACGCCCCCATCGCGGCCGGCGCGGCGCCCCCGCAGCACGAGTCCACTCCCTGATGCGGCCCCACGCCCGCGACGCGTGCGCGCACCTTCCCGGTTTCGTCGGCCGGAACGATTGCACATGGAGGCGGACGCCGGCGACGCGTCCGGGCTTCACTCTCCAACGTCGCCGACCAAAGCAAGGGGAACCCGATGAAAAAGCTTTGCATCCTGGCCGTGCTGGCCGCTTCGACGCAGGCGCCGGTTGCGTTCGCGCAGTCTGCTTCCTGCACGGAAGTCGCATCGTTGCCCGCGACCCTGTCGCAACCGGGCCAGTACTGCCTGGCCAAGGATTTCACCGTCAACAGCACGTCGATCAAGGCCATCACCATCGCGGCCGACGACGTCACGCTGGACTGCAGGGACCATGCGATCCGCAACCTCGCGGCATCCAACAACGGCACCTCCCAAGGCATCTACGCCTCGTCCCAACACGGGGTGACGGTGAGGAACTGCCGGGTCCTGGGCGGCTTCACCAGCGGCATCACCTTCACCCAGTCCAACTCCGTCGCCAACAAGAACTACTACATCACCATCGAAAACAACTACATCACCGGTGCCTATTACCATGGCATCAGGGCGTACGGCAGCGCGCTCGAGGTGCGCAACAACCGCATCTACGACGTCGGCGGACAACTGAACACCCCCGCGTTCGGAATCTTGCTCGGCGCGTCGAGCGTCGCCTCGTCATTCAAGTTCCACCTCGTCCACGACAATGCCGTGGTCGGAACGAATTCGCCCTACAGCAACGCCTACGGCGTCTACAGCGAGAATTCGCTCGCCGGCCTGTTCTGGAACAACGACGTGACCGGGACCACTGCCACCAAGCAGAACTACCGCAGCTACGGATTCCGCATCCTGGGCAGCGTCAACAGCATCCGCGACAACCAAGTGGTCGGGTCGCCGTTGGCGAACGATTACGGCATCGTCGCCAACTCGACCAGCACCGATTGCTACGACAACAACATCAAGTCGCCGATGCCGACGTCCGGTTGCGACGCCACGCTGGGGAACTACTGAAGCAGAGCCGCCCGGCCTTTCCGCCGGGCGGCGCCTTCCGTCCGGGCTGCTAGCCCGCTTCGACCGCAGGCTGGGCCGCCCCCGGGCTTACCTTCTCGATCGTGTGCCGCAGCTCGCGACCGAGGATCACCTTGGCGTCGCGCGCCCATGCGTCCAGGCGCTGGTCGAACACCAGCTTGCTGTTGCCGTCCAGCCACACCAGCTCCAGCTCGCGCAGCTTCTGGATGAAGCCGCGGAACAGCGCCTTGTCGAAGAACTCCGGCGCCGCCGGCGCGTACAGCAGGCTCAACCGCTGCGCGGCGAGCTGGCACAGGCTCTCGAGCTCGCCGGCGCCGAGCGTGCCGGGGCCGTTCTTGGCCAGCACCGAGATCGCGATGTAGTAGCGCTCGAACGCCTGCTGCAGCGGATGGCCGAGCGCGCGCAGGCGGAACACCTCGTCGCTCTGCCCGGCGTTGCGCGCCAGGATGCCGCCGTCGTCGTCGCTGACCTGCTCGAGCAGGCCTTCGCGGACGAACACCTCGATGGTCGCGTCGATGCGCGCGGCGAAGCGGTCCTGGTCCCACGGCAGGAACAGCTCGCCCTGCAGGAACGGGTACACGCTGCGGCCGGTGGCCAGCAGGATGGCGCGCGCCATCCGCCGGTTGTGCTGGAAGCAGCAGGCGATCCAGGCCGAGGCGGTGAACAGGTGCAGCACGTTGTTGCGGAAGTAGCTCAGCAGCACCGCGGTCTGCGGGTCGGCGACGCTGAGCACGTCGCCCAGCGGGTGCGACGTGCGGCGCAGCACGCCGATCTCCTCGCCGTGGGCGATGATCTCCTCCGGCGCGTGCGGGGTGACGGTGACCAGCTCGCTGTACGGCACCTCTTCCAGCAGCTTCTTCGACAGCACGATCTGCGCGCGCAGGTCGCCTTCGCCCATCGCGTGCTTGGGCGTGGACAGCAGCGCCAGCGCCAGCAGGTTGATCGGGTTGACGTCGGCGGCGCGGTTGACGTTGACCTGGATGCGCTGCGCCAGCGCGTCGACCGTGGACGACAGCCAGGCCGGCTTCTCGTCCTCCGGCACCGGCCGGCCGTCCCACGCCGGCGCGTGCTCGGCCAGCACGTCGGTGAGCGCGATCGGCTCGCCGTAGTTCACCACCACCTGGCCGTAGTTCTGCCGCAGTACCCTGGGGATGCCCCACAGCAGCGCCCAGATCGATTCCTTCTCCTTGGGCTTGCCGGAGAGCTCGTCGAGGTAGCTGTTGCCCTCCATCAGCTTCTCGTAGCCGATGTAGACCGGCTGGAACAGCACCGGGCGCGTGGGCTGGCGCAGGTAGGCGCGCACCGTCATCGAGATCATGCCGCCCTTGGGCTGCAGCAGGCGGCCGGTGCGCGAGCGCCCGCCCTCGACGAAGTACTCGATCGAGTAGCCGCCGGCGACCAGCTGCGCGACGTATTCGCTGAGCACCGCCGAGTACAGCATGCTGCCGCGGATCGAGCGGCGGATGTAGAACGCGCCGCCCTTGCGCAGGATGGTGCCGATCACCGGCAGGTTGAGGTTGACGCCGGCGACGATGTGCGGCGGCACGATGCCGCGGTCGTAGAGCAGGTACGACAGCAGCAGGTAGTCCATGTGGCTGCGGTGGCTGGGCACGTAGACCACCTCGTTGCCCGGCGCCGCGGCCTTGAAGCGCTCCAGGTGGTGCACCAGCACGCCGCGGTAGATGCGGTTCCACACCGTGGTGAGCAGGAAGCTGGCCGAGCGCACCACCGGATGCGAGTAGTCGGCGGCGATCTCGTAGGCGAAGGCGTGCGCCTTCTTCCAGGCCTCGGCGACCGGGGTCTTGTCGCGCCGCGCCTGGTCGGCGATCGCGTCCTTGACCGATTCGGACGCCAGCACCTTGTCGATCAGCAGCCGCCGGGTCGACAGGTCCGGCCCGATCACCGCCTCGCGGATGCGATTGAAGTGCGTGCGCAGCACCCGCGAGAGCTTGCGCACCGTGCGTTCGGGCGACAGGCCCTCGGCGATGCTGGCGCGCAGGTCGACCGGCGCGGCGAAGCGCACCAGGGTGTTGCGGCCGTTGAGCAGGATCGCCAGCAGCCGGCGGAAGCGGCCGACCAGCGCCCAGTTCTCCGAGAACAGCACCGAGAACCAGCCGCTGGCGCGGTCCGGCGCCTGGCCGACGAAGATCGACACCGGCACCAGCTGCACGTCCAGCGCCTCGTCCTCGCGGTGCGCGGCCAGCAGCCGCGCCAGCGATTCGGAATGGGTCTTCTTCGGCGCCGGCTTGCCGGTCGCCAGCGCGGCCAGGCTGTTGGCGCTGCGCCGCGACAGCGCCACGTAGGCACGCTTGCGGCCGAGCGGGTCGCCCGGCAGCGGGCGCAGCGGCGACGGCATGCCGGCCTCGCGGCAGGCGCGGTCGAGGATCAGCGCGTTCGACAGGCCATAGTCCTCGAGCACGTAGCAGACCGGCCGCGGGTCGACGAGTTCGTGCGGCGCATTGGGCTCGATCCGCAGGTTGATCCACGGCTGCAGCAGGCGGCCGAGCAGCCGCGCCCACCACGGCCGGCGGCCGCGCAGGCGGGCGACCGCGGGCGGCGGCGGGTCCAGCAGCGAGGGCTGGGCCGGCGCGTCGGCGGCGGCTTCGGCCATCGCGGGGCCGGGCTCGCCGTCGGCGGCCGGCGCCGTCGCGACGTCGCGGGCGGGCGCCGCGTCGCCGGCCGGCAGCGGGCCGGCGTCGTCCGCGGCCGCGGCCTCGCGGGGAGGCTGCGAAGGCGCGTCCGGCTTCCCGGGAGGCGTCGGATCGGAGTCGAACAGGGTCGGCTGGGTCGGCATCGCCGGCATTATGCCGAAGCGGGTCTCCGCGCCGCCGGGGCGGGCTTGCCGGGATTCTCGGCGGCCGGCGCCGGTTTGGCGGGGGGACGCGCGAGCGCGGCGCGGGCGTGGCGCAGCACGTCGCTCAGGTACCAGCGGCCGTCGTGGCGCTCGACCTGGACCACGGTGTCGATCTCCCCGTCGCCCAGCCTGTAGCGCATCCGCACTTTGGCGGTGTCGCCGGTCTGCGACTGCAGGCTGGCGTCCATGCCGGCCAGGCTGGCGTCCAGGTCCAGCCCGTAGCCGGCCAGCGCCTGCTTGGTGGCCGCCGCGAACGGTGCCATCCGGCGCAGGCCGTCCTCCAATCCCGCGCGGGCGAAGTCGGCTTCCGAGGCCAGCCCGGTGCGGCGCGCCGCGGCCGCCAGCTTCGGGATCGCCGCGTGCGCGCGCGCCGGGTCGGAGAGCGGGGCCGAGCGCGCCCACTGGCTGATCGCGCCGATGATCTGGGTGTAGTGGTCGCGCTCGGATTCGCTGAAGTCGCCCTCGTTGCGCACGTACTGCACGCCGAACAGGCCCAGGGTGGCGGCGGTCGATTCGATCTCGCGGTCGGCGTGGGCGAACTGGCGGTCGAACACCTGCGTGAAGTGCCGCTCGGCGCCCGGCTTCGACAGCGCCGCCAGCATCGCCGGCAGGTGCTCGCCCAGCGGCAGCTCGTCGAGCGGCCAGCGGGTGCGGCCCTCGCGCCAGGCCTGCTCGAGTCGCGCATGCAGCGCCGGCGGCACCGCGTCGCGGGCGTAGGCGTCGAGCGCATTGTCGTGCAGGTGGCGCGTCAGCAGCCGCACCGCCTCGGCCGGCTTGCCGGCGCCGGCGGCTGCCTGCGACTGCGGCGCGGTCTCCGGAGCGGGGCGGCAGGCCGCGGACAGCCCGCACAGGCCGGCCAGCAGCAGCGGGATCCAGCGGTGGCGCATGGGTCGGTTCCCCCGTGGGCAGCCGGGGCATCTTGGCGGCGCGGTCCGGGAGCCGCAAGCGCAGGCCCAGGGACTGCCAGGGTCCTCGTGGAAGCGGCTTCAGCCGCGAGCTCCTGGCCCGGGAGCTTCGATGATTGCCGGAAAAGCTCGCGGCTGAAGCCGCTCCCACGACAAGCCAGCTACAGGTCGCGCACCACCCAGTTCGCCGGCGTGTCGGTCGCCTGCGCGTCGAGCGCGGCTTGCGCCACCTCGTCGGGCGGGCGCCCCGCCTTCCACGCCGCCGCGATCGCCGCCAGCCGCTCGCGGGTGGCGCGGGTGTAGGCGCCCTCGAGCTCGTTCTGCGCGTCGAGCGCCAGCTTCTGCGGATACAGCGTGCGCGCGTCGTCGCTGCGGTTGAACAGCGCCACCAGCCGCGCCAGGCTGGTGCGGAAGGTCGCCGCGCCGAGCGCGGTGCGCTGGGTGCGCTGCAGGTGCCAGACGGTGAGGTATTCGACCGGGCCGAGCAGCCGCTGCGGCGTGGCGCCGAAGAAACGCCCGGAGAACGCGCTGGCGTCGAGCGGCCCCGCGCTGTCGGGCAGGCGCGCCGCGCCCCACGAGCTCAGCGCGCCGCCGGGCATGTCCATGCGCCGCAGCGCGGTGCCGAAGGTCTCGGCCAGCAGCCGCTGCGCGCGCGCGTCGTCGCTCTCGGCGACCACGCCGAGCAGGCGCAGGAACAAGGGATAGCGCTCCTCGCCCAGCCGCCGCACCAGTCGCTTGAGCACGGTCAGCCGGTACTCCGGATCGGCGTGCGCGGCCAGCGCCGAGACCAAGCGGTCGGCGGCGGCGCGCAGCTGCGCTGGATCGGGGATCGGGTGGGAAGCGTCGGCGTTCATGGCATCGCGCGACGTGCGCGTTCGCGGGTCGAATGCGGGCAGTTTACGGCTGCGCGCCTCCATCCGATGTCATCCCGGGCGGCGCGAGGGACCTTGCACGCGAACGGCACCAGATCCCTCGTTTCATTCGGGATGGCGGCGAACGGGATATGCAGTTTCGCCGCGCGCGATGCACGCCCTGCGCGCGATCGCCCCGGCTCAGCCGACCGCCGCGAGGATCGCGTCGGCGGCGCCGTCGGCGGCGGCCGAGAGGTCCAGGCTGCCGAGCCGGCCTTCGAAGCCGAGGTCGCCGGCGAGCATCCGCTGCCCGGCGGGCACGCCGTCCCAGGCCGCGGCGTTGAGCACGTCCTCGCCCGCGTCGGTGCCGCTGCGTGCATCGGCCGCGGGCGCGGTGCCGCGCAGCTGCTCGAGCCCGGCCTGCTGCGTGCCCGCGCCCTGGTCGCGATGGCGCAGCTCGTCCAGCGACGCCTGCCCGCCGAGCCGGTCGAGGCCGGCCTGGTTCAGGCGTGGATCGTGGCTGGAACTGCCGATGCTGCTCATGGACTTCGATGCAACCGTGCGCGGGCCGCAATGGCGGCGATGGCGGGAAGATAGCCCCGCGCCGCCTGTTCAGCCATCTGGGGCCGACCCTAGATGACAGGCGCATGACGCCGGCCATTCAGCGTCGTGGAAGCGCGCGGCGGCGCGTCGGGACGTTCGCAAGCCCCATGCTAGCCTGCCGCGGCACACCGCTCCACGGGAGGCCGCATGGCCGACAAGGACAAGGGCGCCGACAAGACCGAGCAGCCGACCCCGAAGAAGATCAAGGACGCGCGCAAGGAAGGCAACGTCGCCAAGAGCCGCGAGCTGACCAGCACCGTGCTCGTGCTGGGCTGGCTGGTCGGCGGCTGGGTGATGATGGGGTTCATGTGGGGCAAGCTGCGCGCGCTGTTCGAGGCCAGCCTGCAGGCCATCACGCAACCTTTCGACGACAGCCTGCGCGAGCTGGGCCACGTCGCCTTCGACGCGCTGCTATGGATGTCGCTGCCGCTGCTGGCGCTGGCGCTGTTCCTGGGCGTGCTGGTGGAGTTCCTGCAGGTCGGGCCGATCGCGACGCTGAAGAAGATCACGCCCAAGCTCGACAAGCTCAACCCGGCCGAGGGCATCAAGAAGATGTTCTCGATGGACAACCTGGTCGAGCTGGTCAAGTCGGTGGTCAAGAGCGCGGCGCTGATCTTCATCGGCGGCTTCGTGCTGTGGGGCATGCTGCCGCAGTTGCTCAAGCTGCCGACCTCGCCGCCGGCGGCGATCGGCTCGGCGATCTGGTTCGCGCTGCTGCGCATCGGGATCTGGACGATCTTCGTGTTCTTCTTCGTCTCGGTGCTCGACGCCTGGTACCAGAAGTACTCCTACATCAAGCAGCTGCGCATGAGCAGGCGCGACATCCGCCAGGAGGTCAAGGAGAACGAGGGCGACCCCTACATCAAGTCGCGGCGCCGGCAGTTGCATCAGGAGTGGTCGCAGCAGAACATGCTCAACGCCGTCAGGGGATCGAACGTCGTCGTGACCAACCCGACCCACATCGCGATCGCGCTGCAGTACGAGCACGGCGTCGACGACCTGCCCATCGTCGTCGCCAAGGGCGAGGACGGCGTCGCCGAGCTGATCAAGAAGACCGCCGAGGAAGCCGGCGTGCCGATCCTGCAGAACATCGCGCTGGCGCGCGGCCTCAACGAGCGCGTCGAGCTCGACCACTACATCGGCAGCGAGTTCTTCGAGGCCGTGGCCGAGGTCCTGCACTGGGCCGAGGGCATGCGTCGCGAAGTGGGCGACGGCGGCGCCGGCGAGGCGCCGGCCGCGCCGTCGGAGACCCCGTAGCCGCGCACCCGGGCGCGACCGCCCCGCCGGGCAAGCGCATCGCGCCCGGATGCGTCCCTACGGCGCGAACGTCTGCTGCAGCAGCCGCAGGAACGCGCTGCTGTCGCCCAGCCGCTGCAGCACGAATTCCACCAGCGTGCCGATCATCAGCAGGATGATCGCGGTCGCCAGCCAGGCCTTGATCGGCAGGGTCAGCGCGAACACGTTGAGCGAGGGCGCGTAGCGGTTCACCAGCCCGAAGGCCAGGTCGATGACCAGCAGGATCACCATCGCCGGCGCCGCCAGCAGCAGCGCCGCGGTCATCAGGTAGCCGAACTGGCCGACGAACAGGTGCATCCCCGACACGTGGATGTCGGGGAAGAACGACATCACCGGCCACACCGCGTAGCTGGTCAGCAGCAGGTCGAGGAACACCAGGAACGCGCCGCTGGCCATGAACAGCCACGCCGCCAGCTGCGACAGGAACTCACCGTGGAACGAGGTCTGGTGGCCCTGCACCGGGTCGAAGATCGACGCCATGCTCATGCCGATCTGGGTGTCGAGGATGTTGCCGGCCGCGCCGATCGCCCAGAACACGATGCCGAAGCAGAATCCGATCGCGATGCCGAGGAACAGCTCCTTGAGCACGATCGGCGCCATGTCCGCGACCTGCATGCCGCCGTCCGGCAGCCCCGCCAGCGCGATCGGCAGCGCGATGATCGCCAGGCTCACCAGGAAGCTGTTGCGCACCATCCCCGGCATGTTCTGCGGCGTCAGCAGCGGCAGCATGATGAAGGCGCCGGCAATGCGCGGCAGGGTCAATCCCAGCGCGGTCAGCGGATGGGTGAGGACGTCGAACGCCATCCGCGGCCGCTCAGCGCACCAGGCCGGGGAAGTCGACGAACAGCCGGTCGGCGAACGTGTACAGCGTGCCGCCGATCAGCGCCGCGGTGACGAACAGGGTGATGACGATGGCGAGGAACTTGAGCGCGTAGGCGAACGTCTGCTCCTGCAGCTGGGTCGCCGCCTGCAGGAACGCCACCAGCAGCCCCACCAGCGCGGCCGCGCCCACCGGCGGGCCGGACAGGATCAGGGTCAGCCACAGCGCCTGCCGGGTGAGTTCGAGCACTTCGCCCATCGCGTCAGCTCCCGTAGGTCAGCACCAGGCCGTGCACCAGCTTGGCCCAGCCGTCGATCAGCACGAACAGCAGCAGCTTGAACGGCAGCGACACCGTGGTCGGCGAGAGCATCATCATGCCCAGCGCGAGCAGGATGTTCGCCACCACCAGGTCGATCACCAGGAACGGCAGGAAGATCAGGAAGCCGATCTGGAACGCCGCGGTGAGCTCGCTCACGGTGAACGCCGGCACCACCACCAGGAAATCGTTGACGGTGAGCTGGCCCTGCTGCGCCGGCGGCAGCAACCGCTGCGCGCTCTTGAGGAAGAAGGCGCGCTCGGCGTCGTGGGAATGCTGCAGCAGGAACGCGCGCAGCGGCTCCTTGCCGGCCTGCGCCAGCGCCAGCATCCGCGCCACGCCCTTCTCCGGCAGCGGCGGCTGCGAGGCCGCGGGCGCGCCGGCGGCCTGCGCGGCGTTCGGCGCCGGCGCGTCGCGGCCGTCGCGCACGTTGGCGAACGTCGGACCGCGCACGCCCGCGCGCGCTGCGGCCTCGGCCGCCGCCGCCTCGGCATCGGCCGCGGCGGGCGAGGTGTACGGCGGCGGCGCCGGCGTGGCCGCGGGTGGGGCGGCCCGCGCCGCCTGGCGCGCGATGATCGACGGCACCGGCGGCGGCTGGCCGTTCTTGCGCGCCTCGATCGCCGCCTGGGTGTCGAGGATCACCGGGTACATCACGTAGATCGACAGCACGATCGCCAAGCCGTTGATCACCACGTTCGGCGGCACCTGCTGCAGGCCGAGCGCGTTGCGCAGCAGGCTCAGCACCACCACGATCTTGGTGAACGAGGTCACCATCACCGCCACGAACGGCGCCAGCGCCAGGCTGACGACGGTGAGCAGGACGAGTGCCGGGTCGAGGTTGTTGAAATCCATGCAGGCCCCTGTGCGATGCGAGGAAGTGCCGCGGCCGCGCGTGGGCCGCGATGCGCGGAACGGCGCGAACTCAGTCCCAGGCCAGCAGGCGCACGCCCAGGGTCTCGCCCACCGCGACCACCTCGCCGCGGCCGGCTTCGCGGCCGTTGGCGCGGATGGTGACGTTGGCACCCTCCAGGTGCGCGGGCAGCGCGAACACGTAGCCCGGCTGCAGCGAGGCGAGGTCGCCGATGCCGACTTCGATGCGGCCGATGTCGAAGGCCAGCTGCACCGGCATCTCGCGCGGGAAGGCGCCGGCCTCGCCGGCGGTATCGGCGGCGGCGGGATCGGCGCCGGGGGATTCGTCGTTCATCGAAGGCTCCAGGGGGGAAGGAAGCGGCCGCGCCGCCGCGGTGATGCGCCAGCCGTCGGGCGCGGCGGCCAGCGGCCAGGCAGTGCGCGCCGCGCGCGCCTGCAACGGCGGCATCCGGCCGTTGCCGACCAGCACGACGTCGCCGGGACGCAGCGACCGCCATTCGGCCGATGCCAGCCGCGGGCCGTCGAAGCCGATCGCCACCGGCACCGGAAGCGCGGCCAGCGCGCCGAGCGGCGGCGGCGGATCGTCCTCGTATACCGGCTCGGCGCGTGCCTGCAGGCGCGCCAGCCAGTCGACCGGCAGCCGCAGCGCGCCGCTCGGCGGCGCGCCGGCGTCGGCGCGCGCGTGCTCGCCGGCGAACGCCAGCCACACCGCGTCGTCGGGCGCGTCGTCGGGCGCATCCGCGTCGTCCTCGACCGGCAGCAGCGCGACGCCGATCACCTCGCTCAGCCGCATCAACGCGGCTTCGTGCGCCAGGCTCCACGCCAGCAGGCGCGCGCGCCCGGTGTAGTCGCTCCAGTGCAGGCCGGAAGGCGACGGCGCGGCCGCGTCGGTGTCCAGCCGCAGCCGCAGCCGCGTGCCTTCGGCGTCGAGCGCGAAGGTGCCGGCCGCGGCCGGCGCGACGCCCGGCGCGAAGCGCAGCGTGGCGTCGCCGCACGCCCAGCGCCGCGGCGCTGCGAACAGCGTGCGCAGCGCCTCGGCCTGCGCGGGCGCGAGCGCGGGAATGCGCCCGCGCACCGGCTGCGCCTCGGGCGCGGCGCGGCGGCGCGCCGCCGGCTTGGGCTTGCGTACTGCGGTCTCAGGCATGTCCCAGGGCCACCTTCATCAGTTCGGGCAGCGAGCGCACCCCGAGTTTGGTCATCATGTTGGCGCGGTGCAGTTCGACGGTCTTGATGCTGATGCCGAGGATGTCGGCGATGATCTTGTTCGGCTTGCTGGCGACGACCAGGTCGAGCACCTGGCGCTCGCGCGGGCTGAGCTTGCCCAGGCATTCGCCGGAGGCGCCGACCGCGCCGCCGCTGCGCGCCCGCGCCAGCGCGGCGCGGATCGCCTCCACCAGCGCATCCTCGCCGAAGGGTTTCTCGAGGAAGTTCGACGCGCCCTTGCGCATCGCCTCCACCGCCAGCGGCACGTCGCCGTGCGCGGTGACGAACACCAGCGGCAGCACGATCCCGCGCCGCTGCAGCTCGTCCTGCAGCTGCAGCCCGCTCATCTGCGGCATGCGGATGTCCGAGACCAGGCATTCGGGCTCGGCGCCGTGGCGGTCGCCGCCGTAGGCCTCGATGAACTCCGGCCCGGACGCGAAAGGCACCGCCTCGAAGCCCGCGGTTTCCAGCAGCCACGCGGTGGAGTCGCGGAACCCCGCGTTGTCGTCGACCAGGTACACGCGCGCCTCGCCCATCGCCTACCCCCTCGCCTCGAAGTGCGGCAGGGTGAAGCCGAACACGCTGCCGCCGCCCTCGCGCGGTTCGAAGAACAGCCGCCCCTTGTGGTACTCGATGATCGAGCGGCAGATCGCCAGGCCGATTCCCAGGCCGTCGTTCTTGGTGGTGAAGAAGGGCGAGAACAGCTGGTCCTGCTCGGCCGGGCTCAGGCCGGTGCCGCGGTCGCATACGCGCAGCTCGACGTCGCCGTCCAGGTTGATCCGCCCCTCGATGCGTAGCTCGCGCTTGGCCACCGGGATGCCGCGCATCGCCTCGATCGCGTTCTTGACCAGGTTGAGCAGCACCTGCTCGACCATCACCCGGTCGGCGTACACCGCCGGCAGCGCCGGGTTGAGCGCCAGGTCGATGCGCAGCTGCTGGCGCTCGGCTTCCAGCCGCAGCAGCTCGAGCACGGTCGCGGCCATGGTGTGCACGTCTTGGGCGTCGCGCCGCGGCTCGCGCGCGCGCACGAACTCGCGCACCCGCGCGATCACCGCCGCCGCGTGCTCGGCCTGGGTGCGCGCGGCCTGCAGCGCGCGCTCCACCTGCGCCGGGCCGCCGGCCTGGTCGACCAGGCGCAGCGAGCCGTTGAGGTAGTTGACGATCGCCGCCAGCGGCTGGTTGAGCTCGTGCGCGAGGGTCGCGGCCATCTCGCCGACCGACATCATCCGCGAGGTGAACAGCAGCTTTTCCTGCTGCGACTTGCGCGAGTCCAGCGCCTCCATGCGCTCGCTGACGTCGACCGCGGTCAGCAGCGCGAGCGGCTGCCCCGCGTGCTCGGCTTCGCCCCAGTGCAGCGTGTACCAGCGGCCGCTGTGCGGCGCGTGCACCTCGGAAGGATCGGCGTCGTCGAGCGCGCCCTCGCGCAGCGCCGCGAGCAGCGCGTCGCGCCGCGCGTGCCCGGGCAGGCCGGCGAAGGCGTCGTGGAAGCGGCGGTTGGCGGCGACCAGCGCGCCGTCGTCGCGCGCGTAGGCGGCGCAGGCGAAGGGCACGGCTTCCAGCAGCGACACCGCGTCGGCCGGCGCGGCTGCCGCGGCGCGCCGCGGCCGGGTGGGCGCGGCGCGCGCCGCCGCCTTGGCCCGCGCCGGGCTCATGCGGCCCGCGCCCGGGCGGGGAGCGCGCGCCGGCTGTCGCCGACCGCGCCGCCGCTGCTAGGGTGGGCGGCGATGCGCCGGCGTCCCGGTCCGGCCTGCTGGAACGACAACGACATGGACAAGCTGCGCCCGACGCTCCGCGCCCTCGCCGGCATTTCGGCCCTCGCCGCCCCCGCCATCGCGTTCGCCGCGGCGCCGGCGCAGCCGGCTGCGCCCTCGATCGCGGGCGACGTGCTGGGGATCGTGCTGCCGGTGGCCTTGATCATCGTTGCCCTGCTTGCCGTCCTGTTCTTCGTCCGGCGGCGCTTCGGCCTGAGCCGTGGCGACGCGCCGCTGTCGATCCTGCAGATCCTGCCGGTGGGGTCCCGTGAAAGGATCGTCGTCGTGAGGTCACGCTCCGGTCGTGTGTTTGCCGTCGGTGTCGCCGGTCAATCCGTGACCTTGATCACAAATCTGGAACAATCCGACGTGGCTCCGGTTGCCGCCCAAGCCCCGCGGGAGGGGGCCGGCCCCGTCGTATAGCGCCCTCGCGTTAACGGTGCGTGAGGCGGGAATTACCGATTCATTACAAGGACTTGCGTTCATCTGGATGAACCCGGGAGGAACGGTACGCGTCCGCACGGACGATGCCGTCACGCCTTGTGGATTTCCGGAAGGTATCGTAATTTGCCACAAAGTGACGCATCAGGTCAGGGGCAAATGCGGCAGGTCCGAAGCACCCTCGATGAGCACCCCATGTCCGCCCGCGGGCCGTACGGGCGCGTGTGTTGTCCACGCCCTGGCTTTGATCGGACAGCGCCTGGCCGGCGCCTGAGCGAGAACGGCGCGTGCGCGCGCTGATCGATTCGATCCTCGCCGCACCGGCCGGCAGCGGGCCGCGCCTGCGCACGGGCTACAGCGACGTCGTCCTGGCCTTCGCCGCGGTCACGATCATCAGCGTGATGATCCTGCCGCTGCCGGTGGTGGCGATCGACACCCTGGTCGCGGTCAACATCTCGATCGGCTTCGGCCTGCTGCTGCTGGCGATCTACATCCCCACGCCGGTGGCCTTCTCCAGCTTCCCCAGCGTGCTGCTGCTGACCACGCTGTTCCGGCTCGCGCTGTCGATCGCGATCACACGCTCGATCCTGCTCAACGCCGAGGGCGGCCACATCGTCCAGACCTTCGGCTCGATGGTGGCCGGCGGCAACCTGGTCGTGGGCCTGGTGGTGTTCCTGATCATCACCGTGGTGCAGTTCATCGTCGTGGCCAAGGGCGCCGAGCGCGTGGCCGAAGTCGCCGCGCGCTTCACCCTCGACGCGATGCCCGGCAAGCAGCTGTCGATCGACTCGGACCTGCGCGCCGGCCTGATCGACAAGGACGAGGCGCGCCGCAAGCGCCGCCTGCTGGAAGTCGAGAGCCAGCTGCACGGCTCGCTCGACGGCGCGATGAAGTTCGTCAAGGGCGACGCCATCGCCGGCATCGTGATCATCATCATCAACCTGCTCGGCGGCCTGGCGGTGGGCGTGCTGCAGCACGACATGCCACTGGCCGAGGCGACCCACACCTACTCCATCCTCACCATCGGCGACGGCCTGGTGTCGCAGATCCCGGCGATCCTGGCGACGATCGCCGCCGGCCTGGTGGTCACCCGCACCGCCGGCGAGGAGGACGACAAGCACCTGGGCGAGGCGATCAGCCGGCAGGTGTCGGGCCAGCCGCGGGTGATGCTGATCACCGGCCTGCTGGCGCTGCTGATGACGCTGGTGCCGGGCTTCCCGAAGCCGGTGTTCGCGGTGCTCGGCGTCGCGTTGCTGGTGATGGGCGCGTGGCGCTACCGCCACCAGTTCGAGATGCTGCGGCGCGCGTTCCGGGTCCCGGACGAGGAGCTGGCGCAGGCGCGCAAGCCGGCCAACGCGGACGACCTCGCGCCGCCCTCGCCGCTGCAGCTGGAGCTGGCGCCGTCGCTGGCCGCCATGCTCGGCGAAGAGGCCGAGGTGCGCGCGCGCTTCGGCGGGCTGGCCCGCAGGATGCGCGAGGAATACGGCGTGCCGGTGCCGCAGCCCGAGGTGCGGCTGTCGGCCGCGCTGGGCGAAGGCGAGTACCGGCTGACCGCGCACGGCGCGCGCATCGCCTCCGGGCGCATGCGCGGCGACGCCCACTTCCGCCCGGCGCGCGCCAGCGCCGAGGCCGCGCCGAAGCTGCCCGGCTTCTTCCCTCCGCTCAACGGCGAATGGGCCGGCGCCGCCAACGATTCCACCCGTGCGCCGCTGGACGTGGTCAGCGACCACCTGCACGGCGCGCTGCAGCGCCGCCTGGGCGGCTTCATCGGCATCCAGGAGACCTCCAACCTGTTCGGGAAGATGCAGCGCGACTACCCGGACCTGGTCAAGGAGATGCTGCGCGTGGTCGCCCCGCAGCGCGTGGCCGACGTGCTGCGCCGGCTGGCCGAGGAAGGCGTGCCGGTGCGCAACCTGCGCGACGCGTTCGAGGCGATCACCGACGTCGGCGGCCGCGAGAAGGACGTGGTGCTGCTGACCGAATACGTGCGCGTGGCATTGAAGCGCGAGATCGCCGACCGCTACGCCGACGCCGACCGCACCCTGCACGTGCTGCTGATCCACCCGGAGCTCGAGGACAAGCTGCGCCAATCGGTGCGCGTGGCCGGCGGCGCCAGCCAGCTGGCGATCTCGCCCGAGCTCGCGGCGCGGCTGGGCAACGAGGTGCGCGTGCAGCTCGCGCGCCAGCCCGAGGGCGTGCGCCCGGTGCTGCTGTGCTCGCTCGACGTGCGCCGCCACCTGCGCAAGCTGATGGAAGTCGATTTCTTCGAGCTGCCGGTGCTGTCCTACCAGGAGCTGGCCCCGGACCTGCGCATCGTGCAGGCCGGCCAGGTCAATGCATAAGGCCGTAACAACGCAGGCGCAGGATCCGCGCCAGGAGTCGTCCATGCCATCGCCACAAGCCGAACAGCCCCGCGACGCGACGCAGCCTGCCAGCGTGCTGCGCATCCTGTCGGGCCTGCACGCGGGCGCCAGCCGCGAGCTCGCCGAGCAGGAGATGATCCTGGTCGGCAGCGGCGACGACTGCGACATCGTGCTCGCCGACCACGGCGTCGCGCGCCACCACGCGCTGATCAACCTCACCGGCGGGATGTCGTCGCTGCGCGCGCTCGACGCGCCGCTGCGGGTCGACGGCCAGCCGCTGCATCCCGGCGACCCGGTCGAGCTGCGCGGCCTGCAGCGGATCCAGCTGGGCGAGGCGGCGATCGCCTACGGCGACGGGGACGACGCCGGCTGGGACGCGCTGCTTCCCGACGCCGCCGAGCTCGCCGGTGCGCAGCGCGCGGCCGGCCCGGGCCTGCGCAAGCTGCCGGTGATCGCCGCGCTGGCGGTGCTCTCGCTGGCCTCGCTGGCGATCTTCGCCGCGGTGATGCCGGCGCACGAGCAGCCGGTGGACGCGCGCGCGCAGCTCAACGCGGTGATCCGCGACTTCCGCATCAGCGACGCCGGCATCCACGACAACGTCAACGGCGAGCCGGTGCTCACCGGCACCGTGCGCGATGCCGGCGCGCGCGAGCGCATCCTGCAGTACCTGCGCGAGAAGGACATCGCGGTGCCGCCGCCGGAGCTGCGCTCGGGCGAGGACATCGCCGCCGACGTCAGCGAGGTGCTGCGCTCGCAGGGCATCAGCGCGAAGACGCGCTACCTCGGCGGCGGCATCGTCGAGGCCAGCGGCCGCTTCGAGGACATGGACAAGCTGCGCGCCGCGGCCAGCTCGCGCGCGATGAACGACGTGCCCGGGGTGAAGAAGGTGCTGGCCAACAATTTCGCGCCGCCGCAGGTGGCGCGGGCCGAAGCCGCGCCAGCCGCCGGCGTGCCCGCCGTCGCGCCGCCGGTCCGCATCGTGAGGGTGGTGCGCGGCGACGAACCGCACCTGGTCGACATCGACGGCGTCGACTACCCGGTCGGCGCCGAACTGCCCGGCCTGGGCCGGCTGGTGTCGATCGGCGAATCGGCGCACGTGGTCAGCGCCGACGGCATGTTGCACAAGGTCGTGCCCAGGCCCGTGACCGCGGCCGAGCTGGCCACCGCCGCCGAGCAGCAGGTCGCCGCCGAAGCCGCGGCCGCGCCGCTGCAGGCGGAAGCCGGCGCGGATCCCGATGCCAAGCCCGCCAAGGACGCGGAAGCCGCAAAGCCCGCCGCCGCCAGCGGATCCACCGAACTGCCCGCCGGCGACCGCCGCGTGGCCAGGGCGCGACCCGCGCCGCCGCCCGAACGCCAGTAACCCCGCTCCACGCGATCCCGCAGTTGCACGCCGCGCCCGCGCGGCATCCCGCTTCATCGTTCACCACCCGGTCCATGGACCGAACAGCCAGGAGAGAACCATGAACAACGATTCCATCAACTCGCCGGTCCTCAGCTTCGTCGGCCGCAGCAGCGTCGGCAGCGCCTCCGTGCGCCCGGGCGCGTCCTCGGGCGACAGCAGCAGCTGGTACGAGGCGATGTCCAAGGCCTGGGGCCAGACGCTCGACGGCCAGGCGACCAAGATCACCAACCTGTCCGACGTGATCAGCGACGGCGGCGACCAGCCTTCGAACATGGTCAAGCTCACCGCCGAGAGCCTGAAGATGCAGTTCATGTCCAACAACGCCGCGACCTCGCAGAACAGCGTCGGCCAGGCGCTCGAGACCCTGGGCAAGCGCCAGTGACGCGCGCCGCGCGTCGTCCGCGCGCGTGGCGGCCGCGTGCCGCCGCGCGGGGCTGACGTCCGCGCGCGCCCGCAACGGCCACGTCCCATCCGGTCGAGGAGAAGAAGATGATCGAAGCCATCCAGGTCGCGGCGATGGACGCCGCGCAATCCGGCACCGCCGCATCGCCGGCGGCGCAGCCGCAGGCGACCATGCTCGAGGTCGGCCAGTTCGCCGAGGCCTACGCGCGCGGCGCCGGGCCCACCGGCGGTCCCGCGACGGTCAACGCGCCGGCGCCGCCCTCGGAGGGCATGCGCGCGGTGCTGTCGACGTTCGAGAACCTCAACAACGGCGCCGAGCGCATCAACACGCTGTCGAAAGCACTGAACTCGCGCGGCGGCGAGATGACGCCATCGGAGATGCTGCAGGCCACCATGGAATGCCACCAGTTCCTGTTCAAGGCGGAGCTGACGTCCAACGTCGCCAACCGCACCTCGGACGGCGTGCAGCAGCTGTTCAAGCAGCAGTCGTAGACACGGGGGCCGACATGAAACCGTCGAACTGGAGCGCGCGCGCCGGCACCCTGTCCCTGCTGCTGGCCTGCCTGGCGCTGGCCGGCTGCGGCGGCTCCGCGCTGTACAGCAACCTCGAGGAACAGCAGGCCAACCAGGTGATGGCCGCCCTGCTCGATGCCGGCATCAACGCCGACAAGGCGCCCTCGCCCGACAAGAAGACCTGGGAGGTGCGGATCGCGGAGAGCGACTTCCCGCTGGCGATGCAGGTGCTGCATTCCAAGGGCCTGCCGCGCCGGCAGTCGCCGACGCTGGGCGAGCTGTTCAAGAAGGAGGGCTTCGCCTCGTCCGCGCTCGAGGAGAAGGCGCGCTACATCTACGGCCTGCAGGAGGCGATGCGGCAGAAGCTGCTCAAGCTCGACGGCGTGGTCGACGCCGACGTGTCGATCGCCCTGCCCGACCGCGACCCGCTCGGCGGCGAGACGCGCGAATCCTCGGCGTCGGTGTTCATCTACCAGGCGCCGGGCGTGGACCTGCGCGACCGCGAGACCGACCTCAAGGTCGGCGTCAAGGACGGCATCGAGGGGCTGGACGACGTCAACAAGGTGACGATCAAGTTCTTCACCGTCGCCGCGCCCGCCGCCGCCAAACAGGCCTCGCGCGCGCCGGCGGCGATGCCGGTCCTGTCGGCGATCAGCCCGCTGGCGATCGCGATCACGCTTGCGGTGGCGGTGCTGCTGGGCCTGCTGGTCGCCTTCGGCAGCCGCATCCGCGCGCGCCTGGCGCAGCCGCGGCAGCCGCCGCGGGTCTGGAACGGATGAGCCGGGCCTGACGCATGGGCCTGCAAGCCGTGTTCGCCGGGATCCACCCCGACTGGTACGCCCGGGCGGACGCGGCGGCGCACGGCGAAGCCGCGCACGCGGCACATGACGCGTTCGACGACGAGCTGCTGCAGCGCGCGCGCGACAGCGCGCTCGGCCGCCGCCTGCTCGCGCGCTGGCTGATGCGCGAGGCCGATTGCGGCGAGCTGTTCGCGCCGCGGCCCGACGGCGCGATCGCCGCGGTCGTCCTGCGCTGGCCGCGCGAGCGGCTCGACGCGCTCGCGCGCGACGTCGGCGTGCTGGCCTGCGCGCCCGCGATCCGCGCCGAGGTGCAGCGCGAGCCGGTGCGCCAGCTGCGCCGCGCGCTCGGCAACAGCTACCTGCTGGCGCTGGACAAGCAGGTCTGGAACGGCAGGCTCGGCCCGCAATTCAGCGAGCCGCTGTTCCCCGCGCTGGCCGCGGCGCTGGCCGATCCGCGCGGCGACGTCGCGCTGCACGCGCTGTTCGACCGCCACGGCCGCGCCGAGCTGCAGGCCTGGGCGGCGCGGCACGATCCCGCGCTCGCGCAGTGGCTGGTGCTGCAGCACCCGCGCGAGCCGCGGCCCGCCACCCACCTGCCCGAAGCGCAGGTGCGGTTCCTGCACGACCACCACCTGGCCCGCGCGCGCGCGGCCTGACTTCGCGAGTCGCCATGTCCGCTGATTCCGCCGGCATTCCCGCCAGCATCCCCGCCGCAGCGCCGAGCGAAGGCGCCAGCGCCGCGGTCTTCGAGCATCGCCAGTTCGCCCGCGCGCTGGCCGGCAACGTCGTGCCGGCGCAGGCCTGGCGGCGGATCGGCGAGCTCGACGCGCTGCTCGCGCAGGTCAACGCGCTCTACGACGAGGCCGGCAAGGAGATCGCGCAGGCGCGCGAGCAGGGCTACGCCGACGGCTTCGCCGAAGGCCTGGCGCGCGTGCAGCAGCAGATGACCGAGCACCTGGCCGCGCTCAACGAGCGCCGCGCGCGCGTGCTGGCCGACGCCAGCAGCCGCGTCACCGAGCTGGCCTGCGCGATCGTCGCGCGTATCGCGCCCGACTTCGACGGCCGCAGCGTGGTGCCGCCGCTGGTGATGCAGGCGGTGGAGGCCGCGCAGGCCGAGCAGTTCCTGATGATCCGCGTGCACCCGTCGGTGCGCGAGGAGGTCTCCGCGGGCCTGGGCGCGGTGCGCCAGGCGCACCCGGCGGTCGGCGTGATCGAGCTGGTGGACGACCTCAGCCTCGATCCGCTCAGCTGCGTGGTGGTGTCCGAGGCGGGCGAGGTGCGCGCCGGCGTCGCGCAGCAGATCGAGGCGATCCGCACCGCGCTGGCCGGCGTCGGGAGCCACGCCGGATGAACCTGTCGCAGGCCCTGCCGCAGGACGGCGCGCCGGCGACGGGCGATCCGCTGCTCGGCGCGCTCGCGCGCGTGCAGTCGATCGAGCGCGTCGGCCGCGTCGCCGAGGCGCACGGCACGCTGATCCGCGCCACCGGCCTGAAGGCCGCGATCGGCGAGCTGTGCGAGCTGCGCAACCCCGACGGCGAAGGCGATCCCGCGTTCCGGCTCTCGGCCGAAGTCGTCGGCGTGTCGAAGCAGATGACCCTGCTCACCCCGCTCGGCGCGCTCGACGGCGTGTCGGCGACTACCGTCGTCCACGCCACCGGCCGCCAGGCCGCGGTGCGCGCCGGCGACGGCCTGCTCGGCCGCATCCTCGACGCCCACGGCGAGCCGATCGACGGCAAGGGTCCGGTCGGGCCTTCGGTCGAGGCGCCGATCTACGCCGCCTCGCCGAACCCGCTCAGCCGCAGCCTGATCGACCGCCCCTTCTCCACCGGCGTGCGCGCGATCGACGCCAGCATGACCACCGGCGAAGGCCAGCGCGTGGGCATCTTCGCCGTTGCCGGCGGCGGCAAGAGCACGCTGCTGGGCATGCTCGCGCGCGGCGGCGACGCCGACGTCAACGTGATCGCGCTGGTCGGCGAGCGCGGCCGCGAGGTCAACGAGTTCATCCACGACAACCTCGGCGCCGAAGGCCTGGCGCGGTCGGTGATCGTGGTCGCCACCTCCGACCGGCCGGCGCTGGAGCGCAGCCGCGCGGCCTGGGTGGCCACCGCCATCGCCGAGCACTTCCGCGACCGCGGTCAGCGCGTGCTGCTGCTGCTCGACTCGGTGACGCGCTTCGCGCGCGCGCTGCGCGACGTCGGCCTCGCGGTCGGCGAGCCGCCGGCGCGGCGCGGCTTCCCGCCGTCGGTGTTCAGCGCGCTGCCGCGGCTGTTCGAGCGCGCCGGCAACAACGACAAGGGCTCGATCACCGCCTTCTACACGGTGCTGGCCGAGGACGAGGACGGCAACGACCCGATCGTGGAGGAAGTGCGCTCGATCCTCGACGGCCACATCGTGCTCTCGCGCAAGCTCGCCGCCGCCTACCACTACCCGGCGATCGACGTGCTCGCCAGCCTCAGCCGGGTGATGCCGCGCGTGGTCGACGAGCCGCACCAGCGCGCGGCCGGGCAGCTGCGCAAGGTCCTGGCCAAGTACCAGGACATCGAGCTGCTGCTGCAGCTGGGCGAGTACAAGCGCGGCACCGACCCCGACGCCGACGTCGCGATCGAGAAGATCGGCCCGATGCGGCAGCTGCTGCAGCAGCCCGCCGGCGAGCTGGTGCCGTTCGCGCAGTCGGCGGAGGCGCTGCGGAGGCTGTTCGGATGAAGCGCTATCCCCTCCACACTCTGCTGCGCCTGCGCGAGCACCGCACCGAAATGGCGCGGCAGCTGGTGCTGGAAAGGCAGCGCGCGGTGCAGGCCTGCCGCGAGGCGATCGAGCGGATCGAGCACGAGATCCTCGACCTGTGCGACCTGCGCGAAGGCCAGCGCGCGCGCCTGCTCGAGCCGCCGCCGGCCGGGGCCGACTGGTCGACCGTGCTGGCGCGGCGCGAGGCGCACATCGACTGGCTCGGCATGCAGATCGAGGCCGCGCGCCAGCGGCTGGCGCAGGCGCACCAGGCGCTGCAGGAGGCGGAACAGGCGCTGGCGCAGGCGCGCGAGGCGTTCTTCCGCGCCAAGGCCCGGCAGGACGCGCTGGAGAAGCGCCAGGACGCCTGGCGCGGCGAGCAGCGCGCGCTGGAGGATCGCCGCGAGGAGGACGCCGTCGCGGACCTGCTGCTGGCGCGCGGCCACCTGGCGCGGCAATCGCATTGACGAGGACTTCCCATGAGCATCGAACGCAGCAGCCAGTCGACCACGCAGCCCGATTCGCCCGATCGCGTCCGCGACCGCCAGCCCGACGCGCGCCCGCGCGAGCCGGCGCCGCGCGAGGCGGTCGACGATTTCCAGCGCCTGCTGCAGGGCAGGCGCGAGCAGCGCGCGTCGCGCGAGCCGCAGACCGCGCGGGCGCAGGCCGACGACGGCCGGCAGCCGCTGCAGCAGGCATCCCGGCACCCCGGCGACGAGCTCGCCGCGCAGCGCCGCGAGGACGAGGCGATCGCCGGCCGCCCGCGCGTGGCCGGGCGCGAGGATGGCCAGGACGACGACCCGCTGCGCCGGCGCGAGGATGCGTCGACCTCTCCGGCCTCGCCCCAGCAGATCGACCCCGCCGCGCTTTACCAGGCCCAGGCCGCGATCCGCGACGGCCTCCCGCCGCCCGCCGCACCGGTGCCGCTCAATCCCAACGCCTTCGCCGACATGGTCGAGCGCCACCTCAAGCAGCTCGCCGCCGATCGCGGCGCAGCCGGCGGCAGCGACGGGCACGTGCTGCTGCGCATGGCCGACGCCACCCTGCCCGGCACAGACCTGCTGCTCAGCCGCACCGCGCAGGGCTGGATGCTGCGCGCCGACGTGCGCTCGCGCGGCAGCTTCGATGCGATCCGCCAGGCCGCGCCGGCGCTGGCGCGGCGCTTCGCCGAGCGCAATCTCGGTGTGCTCGAGGTCGACCCGCACTTCCACGGCTGAGCGCCGTGCCTAGGGCGTACCCCAGATCGGGCACGTCCTAGCTTGGTGGCGCCGCCACCGCCGCCGAGACTGGCCCTGCGTCAAGGAACACGCGTTGCCCGGCATCCGTCCGGCCGCGCGACCCCAACCAGACAAAGGGAGAACCAGCATGTCTTTTGACCTCGGCGGCATCCTGAAACTCGCGGGACAAGTGATCGGCGGCATGATCGGCGGCCCGGCCGGCGCGATGATCGGCAGCATGATCGGCGACATGGTCGACCAGGCGATCAGCGGCCAGAGCAGCGACGCGCTCGGCGACTCGGGCCTCGCGCAGGCCGCGCAGAACCTGTTCAGCGCCAACTACAGTAGCGGATTCAGCCTCGGCTTCGGGGGCTGAGCCATGGGCGACGAGCGTCGGTCGGTGCGCGAGGCCTGGATGGACGGGCTCGAGCACATGCAGCGCGAAGGCGTGATCGACGCCGACGACCAGAACACGCTCATCCGCCACCTCGACGCGCACCGCGAGTCGATGGCGGAGGCGCTGGCGCGGATCGTGCCCGAGTACGAAAGCCGCGTGGCCAGGGACGGACAGGCGAGCGCCGACGAATGGCTCGCCTCCGTCGCGCGCGCGCTCGGCGAGCAGGACGGCGCGCAGTCGCGCCGCGTGGTCGATTCGCTGTCGGTGGTGAGAAACGCACCGCAGGCGTGAATCGGCGACGGGTTTCGCGTCGTCCATCGGCACCCGCAGGCGCGCCTGCGGGTGCCAGTCGTTTCTGGGATCGCGATGCCGCCATCACCCGGGATTAACCCCGCGCCGCGCGCGAGTTGCTACAACGAACGGCACCACGCGCCGACGCGGCCGGCGCCACATCGAACCGCAGAGGGATCCCCAATGACGACTTCCAGCCACGACCACGCCCCGAAGCTCGATCGCCAGCAGGTGCTGGCCGAGCTCGAGCAATCGCTGCTGCAGCGGCCCGACCTCGACGCGGCCGACCGCGAGACGATGCTGCGCCACTTCGAGGCCGCGCTGCAGGACCCGTCCGCCGCGGCCGCCGGCGCGCCCGGGCCCGATCGCGACGCCTGGATCGAGACGCTCGAGCTGCTGCAGCGCGAGCGCGTGATCGCCAGCGAGGACCGCGACGCGCTGGTGCGCAACTTCGACGACGCGATGCACGCGCTGCAGGACGACACGTTGAAGCTAGCGGCCGAATACGCCGCGCTCGGCCAGGCCGCCGCCGACCCCGAGGCTTGGCAGCGCCGCCGTGCCGGCGCGCAGCAGGCCGCCGCGGCGCCCGGTCTGCCGCCGTCGCTGGCCGCGCAGCCCGATCGCAGGCGTCGCTGAGGCGCCGCCGGCACTGGGGCGCGACCTATCTGGGGAACGCCCTAGCTGTTTTCCCGCGTCGCCAGGGTCGAAGATCCAATCGCGATCCAAGACGCACCCGCCACCAACGTCCACATGCGTTCGAGGTGACGGCAATCACCCAACCGACTGTGTGAGGAGAGACGAAGATGAGCAACGGAATCAATGTCAGCGTGTACGTCGGCGACATCGCCTCCAGCGGGCTGCAGCGCGAGAAGGACGGCGTCGCGGGCAGCGGCGGCAAGAGCTGGCTGGTCGCGATCGCGCAGGCGATGGGCAACGCGCTCGGCACCAAGGCCGCCAAGCTCGTCGAGCTGAGCAAGAAGCTCGACAGCCTCGCCGGCAGCTCCTCCGACGACCAGCAGGCCGCGAAGGAATTCCAGAAGACGATGGCCCAGTTCCAGGCCGAGAGCCAGCTGTTCAGCATGATGTCGAATGCGTTCAGCACCGCCGTCAAGTCGATCGGCGAAGGCATGACCTCGCTGGCCCGCAAGCAGTAAGCGTTCCGCAACAGGAGCGGCCCCGATCCGTCGGGGCCGCTCTTTTTCGTTGTCGAGGTCCCGCATGCCGCGTCACGCCCGCATCGCGTTGCCGCTGTTCGTGGCCGTGCTGGCCGCGTGGCCGGCCGCGCCGCTGCAAGCGCAGTGGTCGCCCGACGCGACCATGGACCTGGGCGTGGGCTTCGGGCAGATGGCGCTGAGCCAGTCGGCGCTCAGCGGCACGCGCTCGATCGGCACAACCAGCGGCAAGGCTTTCCGCGCGGCGAAGACCGCGCAGCCCAGGCCCGCGGCGCCGGCGCCGGTGAAGGGCTCGCTGCGCTTCGACTCGAGCACCGCGGTCACCCGCGTCGTGAACGAGCGCTTCGTGGCCTGGCAGGCCGAGAAGCACCCGCAGCTGCGCGCGCAGCTCGCCGAGGGCATCGCATCGGGCGAGCTGCAGCACTACTTCCAGGACATCCTTTCCCGCTACGACTACGCGCGCGATAACCTCGCCGACGTGTCCGCGGCGTACTACATCTCGCTGTGGCGGATCGTGCACGGCCGCGAGCTGACGCCGCGCCAGGTCGCCGGCGTGCGCCGGCAGATGCGCGGCTTCATGGCGCGCGAGCCGCGGCTGATGCAGCTGCCGGACGCGCAGAAGCAGGAGATCTGCGAAACCTTCGCCCTGCACACCGCGCTGGCGCTGCAGGGTTACGAGCAGCTGGTGCAGCGCCACGACGCACGGACGCTGGCCGACTTCCGCCGCGGCCTGCAGGCCAAGCTCGCGCCGCAGGGGCCGGACCTGGCGCGGATGCAGGTGTCGGACGAAGGCTTCGTGAGCCAGCCATGAGCGCGTGGCGTGACGCGGCGCCCATTCCACGCACGCCGGTGCGCGGATTGACGACGACCTCATGCCGGCGCACGCACCATCCCCGCCAGGGCATCCGTGGAGGAGACCGATGAACGCCATCCGCACACAATCCGCGATCGCGTGCGCCGCGCTGCTGTTCTCCGGCGCCGCGCTGGCGCAGTACGCGCCCGACGCGACGATGGACCTGGGCACCGGCTACGGGCAGATCGCGCTGGGCCAGTCGATCCTCGACGGCACCCGTGCGATCGACAAGGACCGCCAGGCCGGCCCGCAGGTGCCTGCCGGGCAGTCGGGCCATCCCTCGCGCGCGCAGGTGCAGGCGATGTGGAAGCAGCTGGAGCCCGAGTACCTGCGCCGCGTGCAGGCCGACGGCAAGGCCAGCGCCGATGCCTGGCTGGCCGCGACTGCGCGCGAGCTGGGCCGGCGCGACGGGCAAGCCGCGCGCCAGCGCTGAAGACGGAATCCGATCGCGGTGGCGACGGCGCTTCAGCGCCGCCGTGACAGCCGCCGCGCCAGCCACCAGGCGACGGTACCGGTGGCCAGCCCGAACAGCGCCAGCCAGGCGGTGTAGCCGCGCGCGGCGGGGTAGTCGAACATGCCGCCGTTGCTGCCGACCAGCGCGACCAGGGCGACGCCCAGGCAGCCGTAGGCGATCAGCGCGAGCATCCAGAACAGCCACTGCAGCGCGCGCTGGATGTCGCGCTCGGCGTTGGCCTCGCGATCGCGTGCGGTCGCGCCCATCAGGCCCATCGCCCACAGCAGCCGCGTGAGGCCCTGCGGCAGCACCCGCATGCGGCCGCGCATCGGCCGGCGCAGCAGGCCGTCGAGGGTGTGGCCGGCCAGCGCGAGCAGGCTGTCGTTGCGCGTGGCGGCGTGCTCGTTCGCCCCGAGGACCATGCCGCGTGCGTCCACCGGCGGGGCGGTGTTGGCGTTGGCCACGGTGAGCCCGGCCACGACCGCCCCGGGAGTGGTGGTGCCCGGGGGCGGCGCGGGCAGCGTCGCCGCCGGGTTGGTCGACAGGCTCGGGCCGGCCTGCAGGGCCGGGGCCAGGCGGCCGGGCAAGGCTGCGTCGGGGCGCGGCGGCAGGGCGGCGTCGGCCGGCCGGTTCTGCTGCAGCGCCGCCGCTTCGGCCCCGGGCCGGGACTGCGCGGCCGCGGCCTGCTGCTGGGCGGCGAGGGTCGCGGCCAGGGTGGGAGCGTTGGCGGCGCCGGGCGCTGCGGCCTGTCCGGCGAATGCGGCGCCCGCGGCCATCGGAGCGGCGGCGCCCGCCATGCCCGGGAGGCCGGCGGCCGTCGTGGCACCGGTGGCCTGCGCGGCGGCCGCGCCCGGCATGCCGCCGGGCGCCTGCGCGCGCGCCGCCTCGGCGTGGGGGTTCGCATGCAGCGCGCCCTGGCCGCCCGGCGCCTGCGCCTGCGCGGCCGCGGCCTGCGATGGCGCGCCCGCCGTGCCCGGCGCGTGCGACGGCCGCTGCTCCAGCGTGTTGCGCGCCAGCGCGCCGGCGCTGTCGACCAGCGACAGCAGGCTGGTGGTGATCTGCTGGGCGATGCCCGGCGGGACGTCCTGCATGCCCTGCGGCGGCATCGGGCCGCCGGTGTTCATGGCCGGGCCGTCGGCGTGGCCGTTGCCGCCGTTCTGCACGCCGTTGCCCTGGCCCGGGCCGTCCTGCACGCCATTGCCGTTGCCGTTGCCCTGTCCGTTGTGCAGGCCGTTGTCGTGCCCGTCGCCGCGGACGTGCCCGGGCGGATCCGCGCCACCGTTCTGGGGGCCGCGGCCGTGTTCCTGGCCGGGCGGGCCAGGCACGTCGGGACCACCCTTGAGGAGCTTGCCGACGAAGTTGTCGACGGCGCTATGGAGGTTGTTCAAATGCGTCATCGCACAACCCTCCGAAAGGCGCCCGACGCGGGCACCCTGTCCGAGCCTAGGCCAATCGCGTCCGACCCATCACCTGCGGTAAACCCTAGGAGGTCGACCACGCGCACAAAAAAAGGGAGGCCGGTGGCCTCCCCTGGAATATCCGGCCGGGGCCGGAGGACTTTCGGTTGTGGCATGGCTCCGGCACGAGGGCCGGACGCGGACAGGCTAGCCGAGCCCGGAAGCTGATGCAATACCTGAAATTATCGGCTGTAACCCATTGAAATATCAGTCCGCATAATCCAGGGCCGCCCGCTTGGCTTGGCGACGCTGCGGCCGCGGCAGCGACCAGTCGTTGTTGAACAGGGCCGGCTCCCAGCCGCCGTAGGTCGGGTTGGGCAGCATCCACCAGCGCTCCCCGAACCAGTCGCCGTACTCGTCCAGCAGCCCCGCCCGGGCCTGCGGCGTGTTGGCGGCGACTTCGACGAAGTCGCCGAGCTGGTCGCCGAACTGCATCAGCACGCGGTACTCGCGCCCCGCGAGGCGGCGGCGGCAGTTCTTCTCGCTGCCGTTCTGCTCGCAGCCGGGCACCACCGTGCCCAGGCCCAGGAAGACGTCGTCGCCGGCCACCGGCATGCCGACCGCCTCGAGGTTGGCGATGGTGGCGGCCTTCAGGTGCACGGCGCGGTTGGACAGGTAGAGGATGGTGACGCCCTTCGCGGCCGCGGCCCTGGCGAAGTCGACCACGCCCGGCACCGCCTTCGCCTTCTTCTCGGCCACCCACAGGTCCCAGGTCGGGTCGCTGTACTGGCCCTGGTCGCGGACCAGCCGCGCCTGGTAGGGCGAGTTGTCGAGCACGGTCTCGTCGACGTCCATGATCACCGCCGGCTTGAGCCCGGCGGTGCGGCCGGCGTTGTCGCGCTCGGACGGGACGAGCGCGTCCCAGTTGCGCTCCCCGAGCGCGGCGTCGAGCCGGTCGGCGGCGGCGTGGTAGACGGTTTCGGTGGCGGCCTTGTATTCGGCGGAGGCCTGGACCCAGAGGACGGCGTTGAGGTTGTCGTCGGCGTTGGCCGAGTCGGCAACCGCTTTCTGCTTCGCATCCTCCTTGGCCGAGATTGCCTGCGCAGCCTGCTGCGCAGCGAGCGCGTCCCGAGCGATGTCTTCCGGGTTCCGCGAAGATTCGCCCTGCGGCGCGGTGAACGACGCGGGCGTGCACGCGGCCAGTGACAGCGCGGCGGCGAGCAGGGAGAGGGCGTGGAGCGAAGCGCGCATGGCGGGTCCGGTGGCGTCGGCGAGGGCGCCGAGTCTAGCCGACGCCTGTGACCCGGGGTTGGCGCGGCCTCGCGGAGCGGCTTCGCGGGAGCGGCTTCGTGGGAGCGGCTTCAGCCGCGAGCGCTTGGGCACCGTGCCGCGTCGAATTCCATCCGTCGCATCGTTGCCGATCGCCCTGCACTACCTCGAGGTTCGCAGGATCGCGGCTGAAGCCGCTCCCACAGGCCGCGAAGCGGCGTCCTTCAGGCGTCGAGCATCGCGCGGATCGCCGCGAAACCCGCGTCCGCGCGCTCGCGCTTGCGCGCCGCGTCGGCGACCGGGTCGGCGCCGTCGCGCTGCAGCTCGGCGGCCGGCAGCTCGTCGAGGAAGCGGCTGGGCGCCAGCCGCAGCTTCGAGCCCCAGCGCTGCGCCTCGCGCGAGTGGGACAGCCACAGCTGCTCCTTCGCCCGGGTAATGCCGACGTAGAGCAGCCGGCGCTCTTCGTCCAGGCGGCCCTCGTCCAGGCTCGCCTCGTGCGGCAGGGTGCCGTCCTCCACGCCGACGATGAACACGTAGCGGAATTCCAGCCCCTTGGCCGCGTGCAGGCTCATCAGCCGCACCTGGTTGCCGGCCTCGCCCTTGTCGGCGTGGCTGAGCAGGGCGAGCGAGGCGGCCAGCTCGCCCGGGCCGGCGCCGCCGCGCGCGCCGTCGAACCAGTCGGCCAGCTCGTCGAGGTTGCCGCGGCGGATCGCGAACATCTGCTCGCTCTTGCACTGCGCGCGCAGCGCGGCGAGCAGGCCGGAGCGCTCGTTGAGCGCGCGCACCAGCTCCGACGGCGGCAGCCGCGCGGCATCGCCGCGCAGGCCGCGCACCAGGTCGGCGAAGCCCGACAGCGCGCTCGCCGCGCGCGGCTGCAATTGCTTCAGCAAACCGATCGACTCCGCCGCGCGCGACAGCGGCAGCCCGGCGTGCTGCGCGAGCTCGGCCAGCTTCGCCAGCGTCGTCGCGCCGACGCCGCGGTTGGGCGCCTGCACCGCGCGCAGGAAGGCCGCGTCGTCCTCGGGATTGGCCAGCAGCCGCAGCCACGCCAGCGCGTCCTTGACCTCGCCGCGGTCCAGGAACGCGGTGCCGCCGGAGAGGTGGTAGGGCACGCCCAGCAGCTGCAGCGTCTTCTCCAGCGCGCGCGACTGGTGGTTGCCGCGGAACAGGATGCAGAAGTCGCTCCACGGCGCGCCGTGCTTCTGCGCGGTGAACTGGATCTCGGCGGCGACCTTCTCGGCCTCGTGCGCGGCGTCGCGGCATTCCCACACGCGGATGCGCTCGCCGTCGGCTTGCGCGCTCCACAGCGTCTTGGGATGCTCGTGCGGATTGTTGGCGATCAGCGCGTTGGCCGCGCGCAACACGCGGTTGCTGCAGCGGTAGTTCTGCTCGAGCTTGACCACCTTCAGCGCCGGGTAGTCCTGCGCGAGCTGCGAGAGGTTCTCGGGGTTGGCGCCGCGCCAGGCGTAGATCGACTGGTCGTCGTCACCCACGCAGGTGAAGTGGCCCTTGTCACCGGCCAACGCGCGCAGCAGCCGGTACTGGGCGTCGTTGGTGTCCTGGCACTCGTCCACCAGCAGGTAGCCGATGCGCTCGCGCCAGCCGAGCACGGCGTCGGCGTCGGTTTCCAGCAGCTGCACCGGCAGGCGGATCAGGTCGTCGAAGTCGACCGCGTTGAACGCCGCCAGCCGCGCCTGGTACTTCGCATACAGCGCCGCGGCCTCGCGCTCGCGCGTCGACTGCGCGGCCTCCAGCGCCTGCCCCGGCGACAGGCTGGCGTTCTTAGCGCGCGAGACCAGCGCCTGCGCGGCCTGCACGGCGTCGGGCTTGGCGCCCGGCATCAGGTCCTTGAACTGCGCCGCGGCGTCGTCGGCGTCGAAGATCGAGAAGCCGCGGCGCAGGCCCGCCTTGGCATGGTCGACCTGCAGCATCTTCAGCCCCAGCGCGTGGAAGGTGCAGATCGTCAGCCCTTCGCCCGCATCGCCGCGGATGCGCTTGCCCACGCGCTCGCGCATTTCCTTCGCCGCCTTGTTGGTGAAGGTGATCGCGGCGATGCGCCTGGCCGGGTAGCGGCCGGACTGGACCAGGTGCGCGATCTTCTCGACGATCACGCGGGTCTTGCCGCTGCCGGCGCCGGCAAGCACCAGCAGCGGGCCCTCGACATGCGCGACCGCGGCGGATTGTTGTGGGTTGAGGCCGTGCATGGCGCGTCCTGTGCGGGGCGCCATTCTACAGGCAGGACGGCTTGCATCGGACGCGGTAGCATGGGCGCGACCCGGTGGGAGGAATCTGCCGATGCGCGTGGTCCACGCCTGTCTGCTCGCCCTGCTGCCGCTGGCAACGGCGGTCGCCGGAAACGGGAAGAAGCCGTCCGTGCCGCCGGATCCGTCGACGGATCCGGTGATGACAGGCGCCGGTTTCCTGGACTGGCACCCGGACCTGCGCTTCCGTGCGCGCGGGATGGTGGCGTACAACGACCACGACGACGCGAAGGCGCTGCACGACTTCCAGCGCGCCGCGTACTACGCCGACAAAGCCTCGCAGGCCATGGTCGCCGAGATGCTGTGGAACGGCCGCGGCGCCGCGCGCGACCGTCCGCTCGCCTACGCCTGGATGGACCTCGCGGCAGAGCGGGGCTACCCGGTCTTCATTGCCGTGCGCGAGCGCTATTGGCGCGAGCTCGACGCCGGCGAGCGCACGTGCGCGGTGGAGGCCGGCCGCGCCGTGTACGCGCGCTACGGCGACAAGGTCGCGAAGCCGCGCATCGCCGCGCAGCTGCGCCGCGGGCGCGGCCAGGTGACCGGCAGCCGGACCGGCTTCGTCGGCAACCTGTCGATCATCGTCCCCGGCCCCGGCGGCACCATGTTGCGGATCGATCCGGAGGTCTATTACGCCGCGCGCTACTGGGAGCCGCGGAAGTATCAGAAGTGGCAGGATGCGATGTGGCGCGACCCGCGCATCGGCCACGTGACCGTCGGCGACGTAGAGGCGGTCGCCGACCCCGCGCGATCCGACGCGACCCAGCCCTGAGCGCGCACGTGGCGTGGGTGATCGCGCCTTCCTGCCGTGCGGGCAAGTCCGCCGGGAGTACGATCGCCGAATCGGACCACCAGGAGGATGGATCCATGAAAGCCAGTGCTTTCCAATGGCTTGTCGCCACGCTGTTCCTGGCTGCATCGATCATCCCGACGACGGGCGTTGCCAGTGACGCCGGCGATCCAGGGGACCTCGCGGCCATCCTGGACGACACGACCTTCCTGGCCGCGCACCCCGACATGCGCTGGCGCAAGCTCGCGATCGACGCCCACAAGGCGGGGCGCGACGAGCAGGCGCGCGAGTACTTCCAGCGCGCCGCGCTGTACGCCGACAAGTTTTCCCAGGCTGCCTACGCGGAAATGCTGTGGAAGGGCGAGGGCGGCGGGCAGGATCGTCCGCTGGCCTACGCCTGGATGGACCTGGCGGCGCAACGCGGCAGCCGCGCGCTGCTGATGCGGCGCGAGTACTACTGGTCACAGCTCGACGAAGCGGAAAAGGCGCGCGCGCAGGACGTGGGGCAGGCGGTCTACGCGCGGTACGGTGACAAGGTGGCCAGGCCCCGGCAGGAGCGGGAAATGCGCGTGGGGCGAAACAGGGCCACCGGTTCGCGGCTCGGGGCGCCCGGCGGCGGCAGGATCTGCACGAGCGTCGACGCGGGCGCACTCAGGGGGAGTTCCGGCACCGATCGCGGATCCATACTCGGCGGCGCCTGCGGATATCCGGTCGATGCCGAGGCCTATTACGCTCCACGCCTGTGGGAACCGGCGCAGTACTGGGCCTGGCAGGACCAGTTGCTGGAGGAGTCGATGCGCTGAATCCCCCCGCGTCGCCGCGATGGGATCCGGTCCGCTCCTGGCATGGCCACCGGGGCCCTAGAATTCCTCCATGGCCAAGCTCTACTTCTACTACTCGGCGATGAACGCCGGAAAGACCACCACTCTGCTGCAGAGCGCGCACAACTACCGCGAGCGCGGGATGCGGGTGGCGATCCTCACGCCGCGCCTGGACGATCGCGCCGGCAGCGGCCGCGTGGCCTCGCGCATCGGGCTGAGCAGCGATGCGTCCGCGTTCGAGACCGGCGACGACCTGCTGGCGTGGACGACTGCCGACATCGCCGCGCACGGGCGCCTGGACTGCGTGCTGGTCGACGAGGCGCAGTTCCTGCGCAAGCCGCAGGTGTGGCAGCTGAGCGAGGTGGTCGACCGGCTACGCATCCCGGTGCTGTGCTACGGCCTGCGCACCGATTTCCGCGGCGAGCTGTTCGAGGGCAGCCAGTACCTGCTGGCCTGGGCCGACGAGATCGAGGAGATCAAGACGATCTGCCACAGCGGCAAGAAGGCGACGATGACCGTGCGCGTGGACGCGAACGGCTACGCGGTGCAGGACGGCCCGCAGGTGGAGATCGGCGGCAACGAGCGCTACGTCTCGGTCAGCCGCGCCGAGTTCAAGAAGATCGCGCGCGGCGAGGGCCGGATCGATCCACTGCAGGCGAGCCTGCCGCTCGCGCCGCCGCGCGGCTGACCACCGGCGCCGCCGGCGACGCGCAGCCGGCGCGGATGGCGTCGATCTCGCGCACCACGCTGCCGCCCTCGGGCTGGGCCTGGCGCAGCGCGGCGTCGAGCGCGGCGAAGCGGTCCAGGGCCTGCTGGCGCTGCGGCCCGTCGCAGCCGCGCGCGGCCAGGTAGGCGCGCGCGAGCCAGGCGATCCTGCGGCGCTCGATGTCGGTCGCGGGCAGCGCGCCCAGGCGCCGCAGCGACTGCAGCGCGGACGCGTCGCCGGCGGCCGCCTCGAACCGCGCCAGCGACAGCTCGCTGCGCAGCGCATGCGGATGCGAGGCGCCGTAGCCGCCCTGCGTCAGCGCGACCGCCTGGCGCAGCTGCGCATGCGCCGCCGCGCTGTCGCCCAGCGCGGCGGCGACCTCGCCGAGCAGGCGCAGGGTGTCGCCGACCTCGCCGTCGTGGCGGCCGGGCAGCGCGCGGCGCAGGCGCAGCGATTCGTGCAGCTGCAGCCTTGCCTCGGCGTCGCGGCCGAGCTCGTGCAGCACCATCGCGCGGTTGAACAGGTGGCCGGCGAGCATCGCCTCGTTGCCGGGCTTGCGCGAGATCGCGATCGCGCGGTCGAGGTTGCGCAGCGCGGAGGTGGCGTCGCCGCGCTCCCAGTCGACGATCGCCAGGCTGTTGTAGTTGCGCGCGACTTCCTCGTGCTCGATGCCCAGCCGCGCCAACAGCCAGGCCTGGGCGCTGGCGAACTCGCTCGCCGCCTGCGCGTAGCGGCCCTGGTCGACGTGCAGCGCGGCCAGCTGCCGGCGCGCGTCGACGGTGGCGCGGTGGCGCGCCCCGTGCAGGTCCATCGCCAGCGACAGCGCGCTGCGGCAGTCGCGCTCGGCGCCGCGGATGTCGCCCTGCGCGCGCCGCAGCGAGCACAAGCTGCGCAGGATGTCGATCGCGAGCGGCTGGCGTTCGCCGACCTTGGCGCGCAGCAGCGCCAGCGCCTCCAGCAGCTCGCGCTGCGCGCGCGCGTTCTCGCCGGTGGCCGCGCGCAGCGAGGCGAGGTCGGCGAGGTTCTCGACGATGCCGGCATCGGTCTTGAGCGGGTCGCGGCGCAGCTCGAGCGAACGCTCGAACATCACCCGCGCCGCGTCGTAGCGGCCGGCATAGCGCTGGCAGCGGCCAAGCTGCGAATAGAACTCCGAGGCCTGCGCCGGCAGCTGGTGCTCCTCGCGCCGCGCCAGCGTCTGCCACGGCCGCATGCCGGCGATGCATTCGTCGTAGCGGCCGAGCATGCGGCGGGTATGGCCCATGTCGGTGGTCGATTCCAGGCGCAGGCTGGCCGGCACGTCGCCGAGCGCGTCGATGATCGCCTGCTGGCGGCCGAGCAGGCGGTAGGCGTCGTCGTAGTCGCCCAGCCCCAGGCGCAGGCGCGCGATCACGCCGAACAGCTCCGCGCGCGCCTCCGGCTGGCGCGCCAGTTCGCGGTCGCCGCGCGCGACGCCGGCATCGAGCAACTGGCGCACGTCCAGCGGCACGCCCTCGGGCGTGCTGCCGGCGTTCTCGAACAGCCCGACCACGAAATCCTTGAGCGCCTGCGCGCGCGCGCCTTCCTGCACGAACTGCCGCGACTGCCAGACCACGATGCCCAGCGCCGCGGCCAGCGTCGCCGCGACCAGCGCCGCGCTGCCCAGCGCCCAGCGGTGGCGGCCGGCGTACTTGCGCAGCCGGTAGGCCAGGCTCTGCGGGCGCGCGTGCACCGGCTTGCCGTCGAGGTAGCGCTGCAGGTCCAGCGCCAGCGCCTCCACCGACGGGTAGCGCTGCTCGGCGCGCTTGGCCAGCGCCTTGAGCACGATGTTGTCGAGGTCGCCGGTGAGCTGGCGCGCGCGCCGGCGCAGCGTCGCAGGCTCGGCGGTCTTGTCGTCGTCGGAGCGGCGCATCAGCGTCGACGAGGGACGCAGCGGGTCGACGCCGAGGATCGCCTCCTCCCATTCGGCGTCGGTCTGGCGCTTGAGCCGGTAGGGCTTGCTGCCGCTGAGCAACTCGTACAGCACCACGCCCAGCGAGTACACGTCGGTCATGGTAGTGACCGGCTCGCCGCGGATCTGCTCGGGCGCGGCGTAGTGCAGGGTGAAGGCGCGCAGGCCGGTGCGGGTGTTGTCCGGTGCCTGCTCGGCGGTGTCGAGCAGCTTGGCGATGCCGAAGTCGAGCAGGCGCACTTCCTCGAGCGGCGTGACCAGGATGTTCGACGGCTTGAGGTCGCGGTGCACGATCAGGTTGGCGTGCGCGTGGCTGACCGCTTCGCACACCTGCAGGAACAGCCGCACGCACGAGACCACGTCGAGCGCGCGCGCGCGGCACCAGTCGGTGATCGGCTCGCCCTCGACGTAGTCGAGCGCGAGGTAGGGCTGGTTGTCGGCGCTGATGCCGGCGTCGAGCAGGCGCGCGATGTGCGGATGGCCCAGGCGCGCGAGGATCTGGCGCTCGCGGGTGAAGCGCAGGCGCAGGTTGGGATCGGCCAGTCCGGGGCGCAGCAGCTTGAGCGCCACGCGGCGCTGGTACAGGCCGTCGGCGCGGCTGGCCAGCCAGACCTGGCCCATGCCGCCCTCGCCGAGCAGGCGCTCGAGGCGGTAGGGGCCGATCACCGCGTCCGGGCGCGCGCCCGGCAGCGGCGCGATCAGCGGCTGCGAGAGGAAGTCGTCGCCTTCCTCCTCCAGCGCGAGCAGGCCGGCGAGGTCCTCGGCCAGCTGCGGGTCCTCCTCGCGCATCGAGGCCAGGCTGCGCTCGCGCGTCTGCGGGTCGAGCTCGAGCAGGGCGTCGAGGAGCGGGGACAGCCGCTGCCAGCGTTCGGCATCCATGGCTCAGCCGGAGGGCGTGGCGGGACGCGCCAGCCGGAAGCACGGCGGGCGGCCGGGCGCGGCCATGGCATCGGGGATCCGCGAGGCATCGCGACTCGTGCGCTTGCGTTCCACGTCCCCCTCCGTCCGCGGCCTCTCCGCCTCAGGTTTCCTTGAGCGAGGCCAGCAGGTACAGCCGCGCCTTCTGCCAGTCGCGGCGGATGCTGCGCTCGGAGCGCTTGAGCAGGTTGGCGATCTCCAGCTCCGACAGGCCGGCGAAGTAGCGCAGCTCCACCACCTGCGCCAGGCGCTCGTCCACCGCGGCAAGCTGGGTCAGCGCGGTGTCCAGGCCCAGCATGTCCTCGTCCAGGCGCAGGCCGCCCTCGATCTCCTCGGGCAGCTCGGTGACGCGGTGCAGGTCGCCGCCGCGCTTCTGCGCCAGGCGCTGGCGGGCGTAATCGACCACCACCGAGCGCATCGCCGAGGCGGCATAGGCGAAGAAGTGCGCGCGGTCGTCGAACTGCGCCTCGCGGCGGCCGATCAGCTTGAGGTAGGCCTCGTGCACCAGCGCGGTGGCGTCCAGGGTCTGGCCGTGCTGGCCGGCCAGCTGGCGCCGCGCCATCGTGTGCAGCTCCTGGTAGAGCGTGGACAGCACGCGGTCGAGCGCCCCGCGGTCGCCCTCGCGGGCGGCATCGAGCCATTCGGTGATGTCGGCGGTATCGGCCATTGGGGTCCCCGGGCGTGGTGGGGATCATACCGCTTGCACCGCACCCGGGCGCATGGCGGCCGGGGGCCTGGGTCGGGGGTGCGGGGCGATGCGGAGCCGGGCACCGGAAAGGAGCCGGTCATCCAGAAGAAGGAGCCGGTCATCCGGAACGGGAGATGTCAGCCCGAAAAGGGAAACCTGTCATCCCGAGCCCTGAAAGGAAGCCGGTAAAAAAAGAAAGCCTGTCATCCCGAGCGCAGCGAGGGATCTGCTTCCGGCGGCAAGCGCCGCGACCATCGGAAAGCAGATCCCTCGCTGCGCTCGGGATGACAAGGCCATGGCCCGGGCCGGGGCCTACCGCTGGCAGTGGCCGCACCACACCGTCGCCCGCTGCCCGATCGTGGCCTGCTTGAGCGCGCGCCCGCAGCGCGGGCAGGGCTCGCCGCCGCGGCCATAGGCCGACAGCTCCTGCTCGAAGTAGCCGGGCGCGCCGTCGGGCGCGAGGAAGTCGCGCAGGGTGGTGCCGCCGCGCGCGATCGCGTGCCCGAGGATGCGGCGCACGGCGTCGGCGAGCAGGCGATAGCGTTCGCGCGACACGCGGCCGGCGGGGCGCAGCGGCGAGACGCCGGCGGCGAACAGCGCTTCGGCGGCGTAGATGTTGCCCACGCCGACCACCACCGACTGGTCCATCAGGAAGGTCTTCACCGGCGCCCTGCGGCCGCGGCTGGCGGCGAACAGGTAATCGCCGTCGAAGGCCGGGCCAGCCGAAGCCATGCCGCCGAGGTTCGCGCCGTCGAGGCCAGCGTCGACGTCCGGCAGCGGCTCCGGGCCCAGTCCGCGCAGCAGTTCGTGCGTCTCCCCCGGCGGCTGCCACAGCAGGCAGCCGAACCGGCGCGGGTCGTTGAAGCGCAGCACGCGCTGCGCGCCGGCGCGGCCGCGTCCCTCGAGCGCGATGTCGACGTGGTCGTGCGCGCGCACCGGGGCATCGGCCGGCAGCACGCGCAGGCTGCCGGACATCCCCAGGTGCAGCAGCGCGCTGCCGGCGCCGGTGTCGAGCAGCAGGTACTTGGCGCGCCGGCGCACGGCCTGGATGCGCTGGCCGGGCAGCAGCGCGGCGACCTCTGGCGGAATCGGCCAGCGCAGGTCGGGCCGGCGCAACGTCACGGCCGCCACCCGCCGCCCCTCCAGGTGCGGCGCCAGGCCGCGGCGCGTGGTCTCGACTTCGGGCAGTTCAGGCATGACCTTCACCATGTGGCCGCGCCAACCGCCACGCAAGCGCCCCGCAGCCCTTTCCTGCGAAGCGGGAGAGGGAGGGGCGCGAAGCGCCCGGGAGAGGGCCCGGCCTTTCGCCGCGTGGTTCGGGTTCCTGCAGGCTTCCGCTATTTGCGCGAGGGAAGTCGCCGCCGTGCAACCCTCTCCTGCTTCGCGGGAGAGGGAGAGCGCGAAGCGCGAGGGTGAGGGTCCGGCCTTTCGCCGCGTGGTTCGGCTTTTTGCGGGCTTCGGTGGTTTGCGCGAGGGAAGTCACCGTCCGGTGAATCGTTCTTCCCCCGGCAGGTACGCCGCTGCGCGGCTCCCCCGGCCCGGCGCAGCGCGCCGGGCATTCGCACGGGCGCGCAGCAGCGCCGCGCAAGCAGCCCGTGCTCATCCTGTCCTGACGGGGGCGCCGGCCATCCGCGGCCGGCTTGACGCGATCCCCCGGCCGCCGCCTTCCTGCCAGATGCGCATCCCTTCGGTTGCAGTGGGGTTTTTGCGTCAGCGACGTAGGTCGGGCCTACGCGCCCGACGATTGGGATGGATGGAATCGTCGGGCGGTAGCCCCGGCCTAACGTCCTCCACCGAAGCCGATCAATCCGAAGCCGCCACAGAGCCGGGAGGGCCGGGGCCCGCGGAAAGTGCGCCATGGATGGCGCACGGCCCTTCCTCGGGCCATGGACGGACCGCGGAAGGGAGGAGCGGGCCCCGGTCCTCCCGGCGGTCCGTCCGAAGCCGCGCCGTCCCCGCATCCCGCTTGCGGTCGCCGCCGGCGGCGGCACGGGCCCGACCCCGTCGGAGCAAAACGCCATGCCGCAACAACCTGAAGCCCAGCGTCGACCGCACGCAACGATGGAGAACCCTGCCACACCACGGCACACGCAACCGAATCCACGCTCCAACCGCCGCACCCACCGACGCAACCGCCCGGCAATGCGACCAACGCCCCATTCCGCGCAAACAGCCTGAATACGACAGCCACGTACGCCCGCGCAGGGATGGCATTCGCGGGGGGCACGCCCCATCATGGCCGGGTTGTTCCTTCCTCGCGATTGACCCTGATGCCCGCTTCGATTCTCGATGCTTCGATCCTGAATTTCCTCGCCGGCGGCCTGCTCCAGTTCGGCTGGGGCGAGCTGCTGCTGTACCTGCTCGTCGCCACCCAGCTGACGATCTTCTCCGTCACGCTTTACCTGCACCGCAGCCAGGCGCACCGCGGCGTCGACTTCCACCCGGCGATCGCCCACTTCTTCCGCTTCTGGACGTGGCTGACCACGTCGATGATCACCAGGGAATGGGTCGCGATCCACCGCAAGCACCACGCCAAGTGCGAGACCGAGGACGACCCGCACAGCCCGATGGTCAAGGGCATCGGCACGGTGTTCTGGCGCGGCGTCGAGCTGTACCGCGAGGCGCGCGGCATGCGCGCCGACATCGAGCAATACGGCAAGGGCGCGCCCGCCGACTGGATCGAGCGCCACCTCTACACTCCGTACGCGACTCTCGGCCCGACCGTGCTGCTGTTCATCAGCTTCGCGCTGTTCGGCTTCATGGGCGTGGCGGTATGGGCGATCCAGATGGCGTGGATCCCGTTCTGGGCCGCCGGCGTGGTCAACGGCCTCGGCCACTGGTGGGGCTACCGCAACTTCGAGACCACCGACACCGCGACCAAC